>JBLIRR010000001.1:0-356932 GCA_049472395.1 bacterium
TATTTCCTTCCCTAACTATATGAAAGTAAGTTTACAGCATTATATAAGAATGGGTAAGCCGATGTCATTAAAAGCTTATGAATATAATCTCAATCTTGCGAAAGCAGCATAAATTTTAATTCCAGGGGTGAATTAAGCTTCCTTATGTGAAATCAGTTTAAACATACGAGCAATTATAGAAATCCATCGCCGGTTAATTAGATATATTTTTTTGTTTTTCAAGGTATTCCAAAAAGAAGGCAATAAAAATGGCTATAAAGTTTACGAGCAAGGTGAAGAGTATAACAATCATACGACGGTTTGGCTTATACTTTTTATCAGGGATCTCGGGAGGATCTATGATTTTAAATGAAAAATACTGCTGAGCTTTTGCCAGCATAATTTGTCTTGTCTGCTCGGCGATAACAGTATAAAGAGCCTGGCGCATCTCAAGGAGCGGTGTGTCTTCTATCTGTTTAGTCAGATACTCGATATTTGCCTCTGCCTCTTTTATTGCCTGATCTTTTAAATGTTTGCCGAGGCTTTCTATAAAAAGTGTCAGCAAGGAGGCTGCCTGTTCTGGGTCTGTCCTCTCAAGAGCCACTTTTGTCAGATCACTCTTTCTGTCGGTTGAAACCGTTAATATATTATCTAGCAGTCTATAAGCATCCCATAAAGTCGGCTGCAGTTCCGGATCAGTCTCAATCCATATGTTATTTTCTTTATCCCATTTATCAATAAAAAGTATTGGCATCAAATTATTTTCTTTAACAACCTTTTTAATAAAAGTGCGGGATTTAAGGATGGCAAGATCTATCTCATTGCTTTCATTCCCTAATGAAATACCTGTTATAGAAGCCAATCCATTAAACTGCCCCATAAATGCTGCAACACCTCCAGATGATCCCTTTTTTTCAACAGGAGCAATAACAACCTCTGCCCGATATATATTCGGCATCAATAAAGAAACGAACACACTCGATATTATTGCAGCAAAAATTAGGGATAGAATCATCCATTTCCGCTTCATCAGCACTCGCCAATAATCGAGTAAATTTATTTCTTCCTCTTCTATGAATCCATTTTGATATTGAGGATAGGGCTGAGGCTGCAAGCCTTTATGATCATTCATTACTCAAACACCCCAACCGCATGATAAGATGCGGCAGCAAGACCAAGCTGATAAACGATCTGTGTAATATCTTTGGTTATCTCTAAAGCAGATATATACTTAATCTTTTCCGGTACAATTATAACATCACCCGGGTCCATTGCAATCTTTCTGTTTGGTATAACAGAGCCATTGGCTTTGATAACGTAAATGGCTTGAATATCCGCCTTGTCTGTCACATTGCCGGCAAGCTTTATATATTCATCACTTTTCTTCGATTTTTCATACAAGAAAGCACTTGGATTGTAAACCTCTCCAAACACGAGGATAGAATCGGGTCTCTTCGGGACATAAAGGGCATCGCCGTCCTGAAGGATGATATTATACTCACTCTTGCGCAATTGCTCCGGCTCCTTGAGAAATATCACAAGACGACCCTCCGGTTCGGTCCTGCGCAACTTATTTACTAACCTCATTAAACTTTCGGCGGCGAGTTTCTGCTTTTCAACATCCTTTTCTGCTCCAACAGCTATTGGAGCTGCGCTTGCCCTTGCTATGTCAGATTCAAGTCTATCGGCCATCTCCTGAAACTGTCTTGACTGAAAATCAGCGATTGCTTTACGCGTAAATCTAGCCCCGTAAAGGTAAGCATCCTTCGTAAAACCACCCGCTCGCTCAATTAGGTCGGCGAGCTTCTCACCATCCTCTACGGGATAAATCCCGGGAAAACGCACTTCGCCTCTAATACTCACCTGTTCAGCGAAACGCCAATTAGTGATTGTTTGAATATGTAAATGATCATAGGGTTGCAGCTTGAGGGCAGCATTAGGATCACCTGCTTCTAAGGCCTCAAAGTCAATTTTAAAATGGTTTGATTCTCGTTTTTCCCCATCAATAATAATATAACGGGTAAGTTCTCCATTTTTTCTATACGCCCTCTCAGTAAAATTGCCGCCTGCAAAAATAAGGTCTGAAATAGTGGCCCCTTCGACAAATGGGTAAGTACCCGGTTTGTTCACCTCGCCTGATATAGTCACTTCATATGCTGGCTCAAATTCCCACACGGAATGAATTACCAACTTATCGAGATCCTGTAATAACAAATTGTCACTCTTATCCCCCTTCAATACCCTATCAAGATTAATCCTGTCTAATCTCATCTCATCTGTTAAAGGATCAATTCGATAAAGTTCCGCCTGCTCCATATATGCATCGCGCAAAAGGCCTCCACTTGCAAGTATGAGGTCAATAATCCGCATCCCCTTTTTTAGTTCATAGAAATCTGGTGATTGTATAAGCCCTTCTATCGACACCATAGGTGTTTCTCTGAAATGAACTCGATTAAATACATATACGGTATCCCTCGGTTTGAGTATTAAATCGGCACTCTTATCACCTTCAAAGACCTTTCCCAGATTAAATCGGATGAACTCAGGTTCTCGGTTACCTTCAGCCTCCCTCTTTATAAGAGCATAGTCATAAAATGTCTCTGGTAGTAGATCTTCATTTTTACCTATCAGATCAGAGACAGTCATTCCTGGTCTATGTGCCCGTTTACCAGGCCTTTTGATATTACCTAGTAAATAGACACTATTCTCTTCTCTATCCAGGACAGGAAAAATTTTAAGGAGATCCCCATCCTGCAATATCTTCTGGTTCCCCGAATCATTTAAGGCAAGATCAATAAGAATACGCTCTCCTTTATCATTAATTCGTTCTAGCTGCGCCATATTTTTATAGCCCGTAGCATGCATCCCACCAGCCATCTTAATCAATTCTTCTACCGTTGTTTTGCCTTTTAGTTCATAAATCGCCGGTCGTCTAATTTCACCCGCGATTCCTGCAGAGTCTCCAATCGGTGGAACAAAGACCACATCACCCGGCAACAGCCTTACATCGCTTGACGTATCTCCCTTGAGCATAAAATCATAAAGATCTATAGTTGCGACTTTTTTCCCCGAACGCCTCAATTCGATATTCCGCAATGTGCCGATCTTTTTAATGCCACCCGAAACAAAAAGTGCATGAGAAAGGGTGGAAAGACCACTGATCATATAGGAGCCAGGATGTTCAACATCACCGAGGATAAAAACTCGGATCGACCTTAATTGTCCCATTGTTATATATGCATTCACGCCTATCATCTTATTTTTCACAATTTTTTCTATCAAAGAAGTCATCCTGGAAAAAGTCAGGCCTGCCACACGAATTGGTCCTTCATCCGGGAAATTAATGGTCCCATCACGGGTCACAATAAGTGATAATTGCTCCTGGCGAGCGCCATAGAGGTGGACCAATACCTCATCACCAGGACCAATAACATAGTCGCGAGGGACAGGAATATCTGTGGCAGGAGCAAAAGTGCTTGGTGTTCCAGAAAAAAGGGTATAACCGAATTGCTTAATATCAGTAGAAATTGTTGAAGGTATTGTTTCTCTGACAAAGTTGGTAAAGGCTCGCTTCAGCCTCTTATATTCATCCGAAGTAGCATCTTTTTCTTGCTCTTCAATCTCCTCATCCTGAAACTCTTTTTCGATAGAAGATGGTTCTGCGTCTTCATAAGAGCGTGGCTCAACCACCTGCGGTGTGATAAACTCTTCGTGCTTTTTTTTTCTATCAGCAGGTAAAGGAACTTTGTATTGTTCAGCAAGCTCCTTTACCTGGGCAGGTGATAATTTCTTAATCTGTTCGACTTGCCCCGGGGCGAGAGTCTGCGCATAAAGAGAGGAGAACAACACACAATATATTATGATAAAAAAAACAATGTATTTTTTCATACGCACTAACTACTGCAAAGATCCGATAATATTGATTCTTCTTTTAAAAGGAAGTTGAATTATACAAAAAAAATTATTAAAGGTCAAATACAGACAAATGGACCGCCTTGATAATAGAGATCATTTGACATAGGGAATGTAACACCTCTGGCCCTGGGGTGCGAGGCAGCACTATAGCAGGAAGGAAATAGAAATTTCATTTTGTGGGCGATTTTATGTTCGTTCTGATAATATAAGAATTAATTATCTTTCGTTCTATTTCTTCCTTTTCTTTTAAGATATCTTCATCCTCGTGGACATTGCTAAAGACAACGTAATACCCCTCGGATAGTCCCTCATTCTTTAGATATTCCATTAATTGCCTTTTCCCCTTTTGATAATAGAAATTATCCGTATATCGTTTAGTTTCTATAACATATTCTTCATTTTTATATAATATTAAAATATCCACCCTGCCCCTACCCGTTGGAACCTCCACTAATACCTTGCCACCCAATCTTTCAATAAAAAAATACAAGTAGCCATCGAGGGAGTAATGCCAGGCGCTTTCTTTGAGATTTTTTACGTCAAATGCCCGAAAGCCTCTTTTACGAATGTATGCTTGGTAATTGTCCAAAAGCAGCTCAATATTGATTCCAGCTTTTGTATAAAATCGATTAAAATCCTCCTTAATACCCGGATAATATTCTCCTTCCCCGTTGAATAGAGGGCGAAAGGCGGTTATTAATCTTTTTTTGTAAAGTGGGACAGGAATATCTATATACTCTCTCGATCTGGCAATTACTCCATTGACTAATAAATATGTCATTCGCTCATCATCTATTGTATACAATACCTCTTCCGTGAATAAGATTTTGAGCATTAATTCCTTCTCTTTTTTGGCCTTAGATACTATATTAGATATGTTTTTATCGATCTTTTCACGTAAGTAATAATCTAAACATTTCCAATAGTCTTTTAGAGTTATAGACCTGGTTTTATCAGGACAAAATTTTTCAACCAAGTCCTTGCACATACCACAAACAAGACCTGGCTGGCCGGCCGTATCTTGAAATATTTTTTGCTTCACTTTAGATGAAAATCCCTGTTTACTCTCAACTTCATATTGATTTATTAAGTCTGCTACCTCAGCCTCTGTAAAATAGGGTATTGTTAACTCATCGGCAATGTTAAAAGGGGAGGCATAATCCATGATTATGCCGCTGATATTGCTTACTCCCACCAAGATCAACGACTGGAGGGCATGGAGATGCTTTTTATGATACATCTCTCTGAACGTGTGCATTAGATCAGAGATGGCCGCCTCCGGGCAGCCTTCCACCTCATCGATTACCAGAACTAGTTTTTGCTTAAAATTATTATATATATCCCTGAATAGATAAAATAAATCTTTCTCGTCTTTTAAAGCAAATTCTTCTATGAAATTTTTTATCACTTTTTGATTTATTTCATCAAAAATACTTATCTTTAAGCTATTATAAAATTTTTCTTTTGAGGAGATGCTCCTTGAGCCTTCAAAGCTAATCCATAAGGCAAAATATTCGGAGCCTTTATTTATCTCCTCTATTAATAACTTAAAGTAGGTAGTCTTTCCTGCCTGCCTGGGCGCCCAGATAGTAAAATATTTCCCCTTCTCGACCATATTTTGGCCCACCTTTAATAACTCCTCACGTAATACCGTATAATGCAACTTCGGATCACAAGGGCCAGAGGTGTTGAATTCACGCATTTTGTATAAATTCCTTTTTCTCTTATTATTAATTTATATACTTATACAATATACAATTTAGGTTTATCCGTCAATATGATTGACAATAATGACAATAATATCACTTCATTACTCAGCAAAAGTGAAGGTGTGATGAAGAAGTTTTTCAAACAGGTGCGTTGCGGAAATTAAATAAATAGGAAGCTTATATAATTTTTTGTCCCGGTCAATACTAATATTCCTGGCGCTCATTATTATTTGAATCTTTGGCCTATATTTTTCCATAAATACCTTTAGACTTTTTGCCTGTGTGACCCACCCCGATTTTATCTCCAAGGGAATTATTAAATTTTGCCATGTGATTAAGAATTCAACTTCAGATGTATTCTCTCTCCAGCACACAATATCTTTAATCCCCATACACTTAAGCTCCTGTGTAATAAAATTTTCTGCATAGTAACCCTTATAAGAACCGTATTCATAATCAAGAATCGTTTTAGGGGCCAGATGACTGAGCGCCCTAAGAATTCCCACATCAAATAAAAATAGTTTAATAAAATTCTCCTTTGAATAGGCTGAAAGGGGCAAATGAGCGCTGGTGACAATATTTGATTTTATTATTAATCCTGCTTTTTCCAGCCAATCAATAGCCCCGGATAATCTGCCATACCCTTTAATTCCTGGAACTATCCCTTTAAACCTAAACTTGGGAGATGAGCCATCATTGGTTCTTGATAATTGGGAAGGAACATTTCGCCAGATTCTCTCTATGTGCATGGAGTTTTGTTTTCCTGAATGTTTAGCTATATCTGCAAGATATGAGAGGATTAAATTGTGTTGCCTCTCCCCTATCATCTGAAAGGATTTGAATTTATCATTTATGTTATCTCTGTATGTTTTTACAATTTCAGGCAGACCACCTATAACGAGATATATTTTAAATTGTTCCCAAAGATGAGAATGAATAATTTCAGGTATGAACTCAATTTTTGAAAAATTTGTTAAGAAATCACTTGCCTTTTTATCGCCTATTCCGAGCAAAAATTCATTAAATGACATTGGATGCATGGGCATGAATTCAACTTTGCCAACAGGAAAATTTGTCTCCCCAAGATGTAATCCTAAAAGTGAACCAGCACAACAAATGGCTAATTCAGGAAGGTTTTCTTTAAAATATTTAAGACTTGTTATTGCTCTTGGACATTCTTGAATTTCATCAAAAATAATGAGGTCATTTTTTATATCTATTGAAGAGTCAAGAGCGAAACTGATTTCTTCCAATATTCTCTTGGATTTTAAATCACGTTCAAAAATCTTCTTCAGCGTTTCATCCTCTTCAAAATTCAGATAATGTAAGCGTATAAATGATTCGTTCCCAAATTTTTTTAAAGAATACGTTTTCCCAACCTGCCGAGCCCCAGACAATAATAGAGGTTTTCGATCTTTTTTTAATTTCCACTCCTTTAACTTTCCTTCTATAATTCTATACATCACTATTATATTTTATCAAATTTGTAAATTTTCGCAATCACTTTTTATCAAATTTGTAAATTTTTTATATCACTTATACTCCTGTCGAGCCTGTTGAAGTTTTAAAGAAATCCCTTATTAATTTAGGTCAGATATAAAAGAAGATAGGAAATTTCATCTTGTGGGCGATTTTATGTTCGTTCTGATAATATAAGAATGAATTATCTTTCCTTCTATTTCTTCTTTCTCTTTTAAGATATCTTCATCCTGATGGACATTGCTAAAGACAACGTAATACCCCTCGGATAGCCGCTCACTCTTCAGATATTCCATTAATTGCCTTTTCCCCTTTTGATAATAGGAATTATCCGTATATCGTTTAGTTTCTATAACATATTCTTTATTAGATATGTTCTTATCAATTTTTTCTCTCAGATAATAATCTAAACATTCCCAATAGTCATTAAGATTAATAGGTTTGATTTTATCAGGGCAAAATTTTTCCACCAGGTCCTTACATATACCACAGACAAGACCAGGTTGGCCGGCTGTATCCTGAAATATCTTCTGTTTTACCTTAGCTGCAAACCGCTGTGTACTCTCAACTTCATACTGATTAATTAAGTCTGCTACCTCGGATTTTGTAAAATAAGGGATTCTTAACTCATCGGCAATATTAAAGGGTGAGGCATAATCCATGATTATGCCGCTGATATTGCTCACTCCCACCAGAATCAAAGAGTGGAGGGCATGAAGATGCTTTTTATGATACATTTCTCTAAATGTATGCATTAGACCTGAAATAACAGCATCAGGGCATCCTTCTATCTCATCTATTACCAGAATGAGCTTTTGATTAAAATTATGATATATATCCCTGAATAGATAAAATAAATCTTCTTCGTCTTTTAGATTAGCCTCTTCAATGAATTTTTTTAACTCCCTTTTCTCTATCTCGTCAAAGATACTTATCTTTACGCCTTGGAAAAACCTTTCACTGGAAGATATATTTTTATACCTTTCAAAACTTATCCATAGAGCTAGATAGCCAGCGCCTCTATTTATCTCTTCTATTAATAACTTAAAGTATGTAGTCTTCCCTGCCTGTCTGGGCGCCCAGATAGTAAAATATTTTCCCTTCTCAACCATATTTAGGCCCACCTTCAATAATTCTTCACGCATCACTGTATAATGCAGTTTCGGATTACAGGGGCCGGAGGTGTTGAATTCACGCATTTTTGTATAAATCACTTTTTCTGTTATTATTAATTTATATACTTATACAATATACAATTTAGGCTTATCCGTCAATACAATGGTGTGGGAGAGATTTGCATCTTTCGCCAAGATATTATAAAATAAGAATATATTGGCCTTTAAGACTGCTTTTTTGAGGTCAAGAAGAGGAGCTTAACAAGATAGCAATGTGAGTGCAATAATACGAGTTCGCTAATTAATTAAATGTATAAAAAGATAAACCCATATGATCGCAGTCTCAAAATATTGGCGAAACTTTATCCTGAAATATTTTTAAGTCTCGTCATGGACCTTGATGAAGTGATAGAGGTGAGTGTTGAAAATCCGGAGATTAATCTTCCGGAGAAACGAGGAGATTATGCATGGAGGGTAAGCGATGGGAAACAAGAGGGCTACTTTATTTTTGAATTTCAGCTCAGGGCATATCAGGAAGCCTTAAAGAGTGCTTATGTTAAATGTGCCCTATTACATGAAGCCAGTGGTCTTCCGGTGATTGGCGTAATCCTATATCTAACGAAAGGTTCATATCAGGAAGGATACGAGGTAAGATTTCATGGAAGCAAAAATCAATATCTCTTTGAGACTATAAAATTATGGGAATATAAAGAAGAGATTGAAAGTGGTAAGAGAAAGGAATTAGCCCCTTTTTTGGTTTTATTTTCCGAACATCCTGATGAGAATTTGTTGAATAAAGAAAAGGAGCTGATCATGCAAGTAGAAGATGAGAAAGAAAGGGCTAATTTATTGTCCATAGCCATGACCCTGGCTTTTCATCATTTTAAGGAGGGCTGGATCAAGGAATATTTTAGGGAGGAGATGAAAATGATCAAAACAGCTAATATTGTTCAAGAATGGATCGAAGAGGGAATTCAGCAGGGAATTCAACAGGGAATTCAACAGGGAATTCAGCAGGGAATTCAGCAGGGAACCTTGCAAGGCGCCAGAGAAAACGCCCAAGAATCGGTTATAGAGGTCCTTGACGCACGTTTTGATTTTGTTCCTGAAGATATTATTAAAGCAGTAAGAAAGATAGACGAAGTACTAATCTTGCATAAATTATTAAAAAAGGCTTCGATGTGTGACTCATTGGAGTCGTTTAAAGAGATTTTAAAGAAATCCTTTTAAGGAAATTTCATCTTGAATAACTTATGTGTGGTGATGATTATATGCTATTTATGAATGAATTTTTAAAGTATATTCATTTATAACCTTTTTTAAGATCTCTTGAGCAAACTTTTTGATATTTTCGGTAGTGTGATTTTCAAGTAGTAAATACGCCTCATCTTCTACAATATGTTCTTCCTTAAGCATATTTTGTATTCCTTTACGAAAAATATTTGTAAGATATTCTTCATCCGTATTATAAAGATTAAGAGTAGCTGCACTTTTTATATGAAATTCACTGGATTTAGGCGGAAGTTTATAATAAAAGAATCCCATTTTTGGGGGTCTCGGGAGATCTCTTAATCCAAAAATAACTTTTGAATGCTTCATGGATTGGCCTCCTCTTTATTTAATCTGATATATTTACACATATGATCAATCATAGAAAATAACTATTTTTATAATAAACATACTCACTATGAATGTCAAATACAACTATATCAATAGGACCTTTTTTACTTTTCTAAACTGTGATAGTGAGATAGACTATATGAAAAATCAAAAAAGGAATAAGGATTTGACTCTGAGGGCGCATGAACATCTTCTTTAGATATTTTGAGATTTATTATGCTCTTTTCGTCAAACTATCTTTCTATAGTTTGGATGTATACTCTATATTTCCTTTCTTAGTTTGCATACTAATCAATCTATCCATGCCGCAGCCTTTATCATCCACTATTCGTAATACTTTCGAATCAGAAAAAGATTCTTTGGCAAGACGTTCCAGGGTTATCGCAATATTTGGGCGCAGACTTTCGATTCGTTTTAATACATTTTGGCCATTCCCATTGCTCTTGAAATTTTTTTTAAAGCGAAGTACTCCATAATATTTTTCATTAGAAATGATAGAAAATTCTACATAAATATAATTATTGTTTCCATTTTTTTTTATTATACGTCTATCTGAAAAATCATTTTTTTTCCACTCCAGCTTAGGTAAAAAATGGCAGCAAAAGCACTTACTATTAAGGCTTAAGGATATTGCACTTAAATCGATCTTCTCACCAATGGAAATTAACCGTGACCAGAATTGATGAATATTTTCCGATTCCAATATAGCCACTTGTTGACTTAGAAAATGTCTACGATCACGGCTTATACCCGCTTCGTCACTAATCCCCGCTACCCAATCACGCATTTTTTTGTGAGGGAAATATTTCGTATAGCCTAGTTTCCTTATCATGACAATCATAATCATTGATACGATGGTAATCGTACTTAGGACTAAACCTAAGCGCACATCAGTAGTATTCACTATTATAAGGGACAATGCGCCAAAAACAATTGTAACTGCGTAAAGTAGCAAAACCGCTGCACGAGTTGAGAAACCGAGCTGTATAAGTTTGTGATGTAAATGTTCTTTATCAGGTGCGAAGATTTTATTGCCGAATATAAATCGACGAATCGTAGCCCATATCATATCCATTAAAGGAAGACCCAGTGCTATTATTGGAGTAAGAATAGCTACCGTCATCGAACTTTTCTGCGAAGTCCCAAGTCCCAAAGCGGCTAAAACAAAACCAATAAAATAACTACCCGAATCGCCAAGAAAGATACTTGCCGGATTAAAGTTATACGGCAGAAAACCTACCAGCGTCCCTGAAAAAGAGGAAAATATCAAAAATCCCAAATATTCATGTCGTATTACTGAGATTATAGCCAATACAATCGAAGCAAATAATGATACACCGACAGCGAGTCCATCCAGACCATCAATAAGATTTATTGCATTAATCACCATTAAAAACCATAATGTACTAATGGGTAAACTTAGATTGGAGAATTCAATTATTCCAAAATAAGGGAAAATAATTTTATCTATCCGAAAACCACACCAATAGACAAAGATAGCGATAAAGATCTGTGCAATAAATTTTGTATAAGCTTTAAGACCTTTAATATCATCTAAAAGACCAACAAGCATAATCAATGAGCCGCCTACTGCAAAGCCAACGATCTTTTTATTTAATTGAAATGACTTAAATATACCATTTTGAGAAATAAATGAAAAAAGAAAAGGAAGAAAGAATCCCAAATAGATTACTATACCGCCACATCTAGGGATAACCCCATTATGTATCTTTCGAGCCTCAGGAAAATCCAAAGCGCCAATTTTATGTCCGACTTTTTTTACATAGGGTGTGATGAGGACTGAAATAACGGCAGATATTAGAAAAAATGGAACAACCATTGACATACTATAGTATGCTCCTTCGAGAAATTACTCTCATACTCATATCCTTTCTCAAGATTGCTTTATTTTATATAAGCGAAGTAAATGTTTCAAGGGTGCCTCTATATATTAGAAAACTTTTCTCCTTGTTAATTTCTCGAGCTAGAAGAAAAAATCTTCAACGGTATTATATCTTATTGAATAAATTGGAGGGGAATTAATTCTTAATTTTCTCGCGGCAATGATATATAGCCAATATTTCTTTTTTTAACTTTCGTATCAATAGAGCTGTTCATATCATTTTTCTCAAAATTCCTATTTAGTAATATGCTCGGATCGACAAAGGATTTTTCAGCGAGACGCTCCAAAGACATTGTAACGTTTTGACGTAGACATTCGATTCGTTTCAAGACATTACGGTCATTTCCGTTTTTACCGAAATATTTTCTAAAACGCAGTAAGCCATAATATTTTCCATTAGACACAATAGAGAATTCCACATAAAGATAATGATTATCAGCGATTTTGTTCCTTTCCCCTTCTACTGAAATTTTATTTTCCCATTCCAAGCTGGGTAATGAATGGCAACAGAAGGAATCAGTATGAAAGCTTAACGAGATTGCACATAGATCGATCTCTTCTCCCGCAGAGATTAAGCTTGACCAAAATTGGTAAATATTTTTAGATTCCGATATGGCTACTTGTTTTCTTAAAAAGTGTCTACGATCTCGGCTGATACCGGTCTCATCACTGATTCCTCTCAGCCAGTCACGCAGCTTTTCTTTAGAAAAATATTCTATATAGCCTAATTTCCGTATCATGATGATAATAATAATTGATACAAGGGCAATAATACTTATAGCTGATCCCACTCGCTCATCCGCAACATTGACCATTACAAGAGATAATACACCGAAAAGAATAGTCATTCCGTAAAGGAGAAAAACAGCTCCGCATGTTGAAAAACCAATTTCTATAAGCTTATGATGTAAATGTTCTTTGTCCGGATCAAAAATTTTACTGCCATATATAAATCGACGAATGGTAGCGATTATCATATCCATTAAAGGAAGTCCTAAAGCTATTATCGGCGTAAGGATAGCTACCGTCATTGTACTTTTGTGCGAAATGCCTAATCCTAATGCGGCCAAGACGAAACCAATAAAATAGCTGCCTGAATCGCCGAGGAAAATACTAGCCGGATTAAAGTTGTAAGGCAAAAAGCCTAACAGAGCCCCTGCAAAAGAAATAAATATCAAAACACCTAAATATTCCCCTCGCATTACAGAAATAATAGCCAGAATAATCGAAGCAAATAATGACACTCCGGCTGCAAGGCCATCCAGCCCGTCAATAAGATTAATTGCATTAATCACCATTAAGAACCAAAGAACGCTTATGGGCAAACCCATAAAGTTCAATTCAATAATCCCAAAGTAAGGCAAAATAATTTTCTCTATACGGAAACCGCACCACCAGGCGATGGCTGCAATAATAATCTGTGCAATAAACTTAGTTGAGGCTGCAAGCCCCTTAATATCGTCCCAGAGTCCTACCAGCATAATGAGCAGACTGCACGCAACAAATCCAAAGGCCTTAATATTCAAAGGAATGGATTTAACTATTTCATTTTGAGAAATAAAGGCGAGAAGAAACGGTAGAAAAAATCCCAAATAGATGGCAATACCCCCACATCTGGGGATAACGCCATTGTGAATCTTTCGCTCCTCCGGAAAATCTAATGCGCCTATCTTTTGCCCCAATTTCTCAATAAAGGGAGTAATAATAATTGAAGTAACAGTGGACATTATGAAAAAGGGAACAATATTCTTCATGCTATAATATTCTCCTCTAAATCTATTGCTGCTTCGGAAATATCCTTTGCCGAAATCGTTATATTCTACAAAAGCAATTGAAATGTTTCAAGCGTAAATGAGAATTTAAACTATTTTTTATTTATTAAAATATTTTTCAAAGTAAAAGGGAAAGGACTGCAAAAAAGCCAGGGAAATTATATCCTCTCGGCTTTTTAAAAAAGCATTATTTTCTTTCTATAAGCCCGAACTGTAAAAAGGGCTCACCTATTGTTTTCTTCAGGCAATTCCCCTATTTATCCCTTACTGCTGAAGACATTCCCGGGCCAAAAGAGGCGCTTCTTTCTATTTTATCCCAATTTTTCCTAAACCAATTTATTGTCTGCATTAAACCAATTTTGAACTCTGTCTTAGGATTATAACCAATAAGTCCTTTAGCCTTATCAATAGATGCAAGAAGACGACTTTTAGTATCCCATTTCCTTCGCTGAATAAATTTAATTCCTGACTCATTCCCAATTTCCTCATTTATCATTTTAGCTAAATCGATAATTTTTGTTTCCTTGCCCGAGGCTAAGTTAAATTCCTGTCCAATAACAGGTTCAAAATATCCAGCTCTTAACAGACCATCAATCAAATCCCCCACATAAGTAAAATCTCTCGTTTCTTCACCCGTCCCAGTAATAGGCAAACATTCTCCCTTTATTGCCCAATAAATAAAATTAGGAATAACATTCCTATATTGGCCCGCTACTTCTCCAGGACCATAAGAATTAAAAAATCGGGTTTTTACAACAGGTAGATGATAATGGTTATAAAAGAAATTACAATACAACTCGCCTACCATTTTTGTAATCTGGTATGGGGTGGAAAGATTCAAAGACATATACTCTTCTTTCAAAGGCAAAGGAGCGCTACTTCCATAAATAGAACAACCTGATGATGCATAAACGAATCTCACAACCTTACAGTATTTTGAATACTCCAATACCTTTAACGTTCCGAGACCATTTATGTGCAAATCTATTTCAGGATAATCAATCGAGTTCTGATTAGCAAAAAAGGTCGCAAGATGAAATACTATCTCAGGTTTTTCATTAAACACCCTCTTTAGAGCCACATCATTAGTGATATCCCCATTTACAAACATAACATTTGGCAAGGAAGGGATATTCCATTCAAATGAAGAAAAAAGATTGTCCAATACTATAACTATTTTCGCCCCTGCCTCAGCAAGTGCCCTTGTAAGATTACTTCCTATTGCTCCCGCTCCTCCTGTTACTAAAATTACTTTGCCTTTGTAATATTCCATATATTCGTTCATAGTTTGATTCCTTGTTATTAAAATAATTTTTCTAGTTGATCGATACAAATATTTTTTTCGAAATTAGCTGATATATATTTGAACCCATTTTCTCCATATTGTTTTAGTCTATTTCTTTCGTTATAAATTTGGAGGATTATCTCTAATACTTTCGCCTCATTATCTGAATCTGCCGTGTAACCACAGGCAGCTTCTTTTATTATAGTATGTCCGTCGCTTTCTCGGTTAAGAAAAGCAGCTACAGGGATGCCAGCAGCCATATACCCTAAGATTTTCCCCGGGACTACAGGCGTCTTATTTTTACTGGTTAAACATGCCATTCCAATATCCACATTTTTCAAAAGCTTTGGATAGTCTTCTTTTGAAATAAAAGTTTTAAAAAGAATATTATTTAAACCAAAACATTTGGCCTTCTTTATCAATTTCTCCTTTTCTGTTCCGTCACCAATAAATAAAAAACAAATGTCAGAAATTTCCTTTATTTTGTATGCTATATTTATAATTAAATCAAGTCCCTGTGATGGTCCAATAATTCCCGCAAACAAAAAAATAAATTTGTCTTCAATATCATACTTTTTTCTTAATTCCCCTGTCCTTTGTAAATTAATATATGGCGATATATCTATCCAATTATGAATAATATGAACTCTATCCTCTGGGATATCCTTTTTTTTTATAAGGAAATTTTTATTGCCCTTTGAGTGAACCACTATCTTATCCGCACATTTATATGAATTTTTTTCAAGTATTTCAAAAAATTTTATTAAGAGCTTATTTCTTAATATACCAAGATCAATAGCATTTTGTGGAAATATATCCTGAACATTTAAGATATATTCTGCTCCATGAAGTTTCTTTATTTTATTACCAACAATTGCCAAAGGGAGGGGGGGGCTATATACTATTACTACATCAATTTTTTGAGTTATATATTTCTTAATATTCCAAAGGAATATATATGGAAGGGTCAATTGGGATAAACCTCTTACAATAAAATTCACTTTATGGTGTGGCAAAGTTTTCAATCTCAAGATTGTTATATTATCTTTAATAGTCAACTTACGAAAAGAGTTTTTTCTATTAGAGATTAGATTATATTTGGGGAAGCAGGTTACTATACTAACCTTATGCCTTCTCTCTAGCAGACTTTCAGCCAATTCTTGCATAAGATGGGAAGCAGATCGTATCTCAGGAGGGTATGAATCTGTAATTAAAAGAATGTGCATTATTATTTATTGATAGTTCTGATATTCCATAGCTCCTATCATAATCGGCTTATTTCTGGCTAATGCTTCGTTTATTTGAAATATAGTAAGTGTTGACAAAAATATTTCTTTAGTAGTAAGTGCTGAAATAGCTTTACCTTTAATAGCATTAAAAAAACATTGTAATTCCTCTTGATACCCCATCTCTTGATTTAAAGTTTTAAAAATATTTTTCTTACCCGATTCATAATAGGCAGTCTTTCTATAATCACTAAGGACTATTGTTTTCCCTTCACAAAAAATCTCAATTTGTTCGCGAGAGAATGCTTTGTCACCAGAAGCTGAATATATAATATTTCCAATAGAGCCGTCTAAAAATTTTAATATAATCACAACATTATCACTATTTAGTGCTGACTTATTATTTCCTGAAATTCTCTCTGCATATACTTTGCTAGGATTACTAACTGTTAATAATTGCAGCATATCTATAAAGTGACATACTTCTCCAATAATCCTACTACCACCTTCTTCTTCTGAGTGAACCCAGTGATCAGAAGGAACAAAACCAGCGTTGATTCTATAATTAATAACCATTGGATCCTTACGGTTATTTAAATATTCCCTAATTTTCACTATATGGGGTGAAAACCTTCTGTTATACCCAACCATTAATATTAAATTATTCGTCATTAGCGATTCATTGTAAATTTCAATTATCTCTTCAAGTTCTCGAGTATTAACGCAAAGTGGCTTTTCAACAAATACATGTTTATGAGAACTTAATGATTCAATAACCATTTTACAATGGAGGCTGTGAGGAGTGAGTATTACAACTGCGTCTATCTCCTTATTATCAAGTATTTTTTTATAATCAGTTGTGTAATTTTCAAATCCATACTTTATTCCTGTATGAGATGCATTTGCGCTTGAAGAAGTAGATATAGTATGAAATCTTAATCCTTTTATCTTTTTTAAAGCAGGAAGAAGCAAGGCCTTTCCAAAAAGCCCCGCACCTATTACGCCAATAGATATCTGGGAAGTTTTAGATTCTAAGGGGGAAGTACGGAGTTTTAAATTTTTTATCAACTTACTATCTTGCTCCTCTGCCTTATTACTTTCTTCAGAATACTTAAGAACAACTCCAATATATGGTCCCCCCTGATTATTAAGGATGTTTTTATAAACTGTCTCAGCTTGGTCAATCTTAAATCTATGAGATATTAATGGATCTATATTTACCTTTCTTTCTGATATAAGCCGTAAAAATTCTTCAAGATTTCTATTCTCTGTCCATCTTACATAGCCCAGGGGGTAATCAATTCCCTTATGTTCATAACATGGATCAAAAGTCCCTGGTCCCCCTGCTTTTGAAACAATAATTTCTACCTCCTTATGCCACATTTCATTCCTCTGCGGATGAATATCAGCCACACCAACTAAAACAATACGTCCTCCAAATTTTGCAATATCAATAGCAGTATTTATTAAAGAGTCACTTTTTGTCGATGCAGTTATAATAATCGCGTCAATACCATAACCTTCAGTTATTTTATCACACGCTCTTTTTAAATCATCCTCCACGCCAAATACATTATCAGCTCCAAGCATTTTTGCTAAATTGACCTTTTTAGGATCAATATCCATTCCTATAACTTTACATCCATAAGCCTTTAGGATTTGAATTGATAATAATCCCAAAAGTCCGAGTCCAATCACAACTACATTTTCTCCGAAAGCAAGTTTTGCTGAACGTATTCCATGAAGAGCAATAATCCCTAACATTCCAAAACAAGCTTCTTCAAAGCTTATATAATTATTTGATAAATTATCATTTATTTTATTTTCCTGTTTGTTAAAATTATTTAAATCATAGCGATGAACTATCTTTGGAATATGTGAACATAACATTTCAGGGACCGTAATATACTCTGCATGAGAAGCAAATCCTGGTGCAATGCATGCAACTCTATCTCCTGGCGAAAATTTATAAACATTATTTCCAACCTCGACAGCTATCCCAGCTGAACTATATCCAAGAGGAGTTGGATTATCAAGCCGTCCAAGGGCTTCTTTAAATGTTTTAATAAAACCCTCTTTCTTTGCCTTATCCACAAACCTCTTGACAAGGTCTGGACGAGTTTTGGCTTTGCCTAGTAAGCTTTTTTTACCAAGTTCTATAATAGAACGTTCAGTGCCAATACTGATAAGAGATGCGACATTTTTTATTAAAATTTTATTAGCTGAACAAAGCGGAATCGGGACTTCAGCAAGTTCAACCGCACCTGTTCGATAATTTTGAATTATTTGTTTCATTGTTCTATGGGTTTTTCTCTAAAAAGATACATTATATCATGAATTATTTTTGAAAAACGGGAAAAATAAACAAGGTTAGTTAAGTGCCTAGAATAAAATGCTATTAAAGCTGGATAACTCCAGAAGGATCTTTTTAAAATAAAATTTACTTTTAAAGAATCAATATCGCCTATAACTTTTATTTGATCTCTATCAGGAACAAATCCTCTTTTTTTTGCCTCAACGATATGATATATTTTTTTCCAATCTATACCCATCATTTCTGCGACAATCAGATCAAACGCGCCGAGGGAATTCGAAGCCACAAACCATTCAACCTTTTTGGGAATACCTATCATAGGGCCACTATTATCCAATCCATATTTTCCGTCGAGAAAGGCATATCGGAATTTAAGTGTATTAGAAACTTGACCTATGATTTCATTAAAAACATAATGGTTTTTAAGTCTCATCGTATCAGGCAAACAACCCCATTGATTTTTAAAAGCGAGGGTAATTTTCGTCATACAATGTATCTTTGGTAGGGGACAGGTAATTGAAAAATCGATCTCATCAAAAAATAATTCCGGAAGGTTTACAAAATATGATTTACCCTTTGCTTCTAGTTTAACATTTCGTGATGGCAATTTTGAAAGATTTACAATTTTTACATTTGGATATCTCTTCTCAATATCAAAGAAACCCATAACTCGCATAGCGGTCATCATGGAGAAACTATTATACCCACCTTCACCTTCTCCGATATAGATTTTTGTTGTGGAATTAATCTCTCTAAGTGCAGCAATAAGGCTTTCTATATATTCTATTCGGGTTGTTACCCCTTCTTTGTATGTGGGGTATGTTAAATTGGGTTTAATAAAAATAGCCCTAGCTTTATTAAATATATTAATAAGCCCGAAAGAGGTAAAGGAGCGAGTGAATTGTAACTTAAGGTCTTGCGGATGTTGTTCAAGCTTTTCAATAAAAACAATGGAATTATCCAAATATATATCTCCTTTTTCACCTAAACAACTGTATCTAATTCAGCTATTGTTTCATTAGCACAAATGTCCCATGAAAATTCACTAGCACGTTTTTTTGCTTTTTCAGATGCTTCATTGCGTAGTTGGACATTCCAATCAAGTATAGTCTGAATACTTCTAGCCAGACCATCTCCATCCTTTGCTGAGTAATACCTGGCTGTATCTCCAAAAATCTCTGGCATAGGTTTATTATCTGTTACAATACTCACACAACCATAGGACATTGCTTCAAGAGCTATATTTGGACAGGCCTCCACCCGGCTGGTCATTATAAATACAAAGCAATTTTTGTAACACCAAGCCATTTCATCCTGATGTAAATTATTAGTCCAACGAATTATGGATGATAAGTTATTCTCATCAATCCATTTTTCTAATTTCTTACGATAGGAGTGCATCCTTGGAGGGACTGTTCCCGCTAATACTAAACCAGCTATCTGTGAAAAGTTTTTTAAACATTTAAGTGCAAAGAATACATCTTCTATGCCTCTGGCAGGTCTTATTGAGCCAGCAGTAAAAATAAATTTTCCTTTCCAATCCTCTGGAACTTGGCAAGGCCTTTGTAAATCAGTATGCTCAGGGATTTTTATACCATGATATACTAACCCGATTTTTTTATAATCAATATTCCATTTATTTATAAGAAATGATTTCACAAAATCTGAAGTAGCGATTACACGATCTGCATTTATCGTACATCTATAGGCTTCTTTATATCTTATCCAATTGATAAATCTTTCCGAAAAGGGATTCTGATTAGTATATATTAAAGGTTCCATATTTCGTATCATGTTAACACACGGAATTCTGTCCAATTTCCAAAACCTTGCCGTAGGAATAAAGATTACATTGGGCTGAAATGATTTAATAATATCATAAACTCTTTGATCTAGTCTTGAAAAAAAAAATGGTGTTGGTTTCATGTATACACATGGTATAGAAGAGAGATTCCTTTTACATTCTGAGTCAATTGTATGAGGAATACAAACTAGTAAATCACGTACCTCTGGATGTGCAGCTATTCGGGGTAAAATTTCCTGCAAATATTTTTGATAACCTCCGCTCATTCCACCAGAGGTTATATTAAGAATAGCGATTCTCATTATTGGAAGCGATCAAAGATAACTAAATTTTAATATACAGTTAAATCGTTAGAAGGATTTGAAAATCATAAAAAGTAAATTGCGAGGTAATTTAATAAGTCGAACGTTCCTAGATTCGGGCTATTCCAGCCCTCCTTTCTGCAATTTCAACACAAAGCAAAATAAATATAATATACAAACAATTCATGTTTTAATATATATTTTATTATATTGATTTAACTGATATTATTCTTTAATAAGCTGCAGGTGGGCATAGAAAAAATTTTCATTGCTCGCAAAAACTTTTAACAAAAAGGGATTACAGAAGCATAATTTTTAAATGGGAAACGTCGGTAGTATAATATTAATACCGTTACTTCTTTTATGCTTCAAGTGCATTACGTCGTAGCACTTTTTTTCTTTTTTCTTGAAAAAGCTAAATAGAAAATAAATGGTAAAAAAATAAGCCTATGTCGCGTTATTGTTAGCATTTCTGGCTCAAATGCTGCAACATAAAAAGAAAACCATAACATATAGGCCGAAAATTTATACGAAAGATCATAATTAAAATTATTAATAAAATTGAGAAATATAAAATATATAAACATTAATATAATAAATAATGTCTCATACAACATTAAAATTGAAAAAATTTTTTCTATATCCACCGATTGAGGATAAAACCAATATTTTATCCAACAAAAAAGTATTCCGAATGAAGCTTTATATTCATTTAACTTATACTTATCAAAACTCCAAAGTCCTATCTTATTAGAATATCTAACGTGAACAGAAACTTTCTTCCAATATATATTGCTTAAATTTGGTTTAATAATCATTAACGAAGATAGCAACAAAAGACCACTTAAAATAAAAAAATCAAGGCGATATTTGCTAATATATACTAAAATTAAAGACACAAGATATAGAAATCCATATTCCGGTCGAAAAATAAATGATATTATTAAAATAGCACTAAAGATGAGATAATTTTTTATTTCCCGTTTAACCGATAAAAAATATAGTAAATACATTGACGATGCAAAAAAAATAATATCTCTTAAATAAGTTAAAGAGAAATATAATACCGATGGAAAAAACAGTAATAGTAAACCAATGTTTGATATTTTAAGCTTTATTTGATAAAAATAATAAAAACATAAAAATAAAAATAAAAAATTAATAAAAACCGGAAGATTCAAATGGATTTTTGTTAACTGAGCGATATAATGTCCCCATATAAAATATTTAAAATCATATTTTACCCCTTTTTCTATCCTTTCTAAAAATAAATTAATAAAACCGATTTCGTCCGGAGTGCGGTATCCTCCACGAATATCAATTAATAGCAGCAAGATATAAAATATGATGATGAATAATAACGGTATAAATTTTTTTTTAATTTTCATATAGCCTAATCTTTACCACTTCCAACGGCAGACTTATTGAAAAATAAGAAGATATAGAAAAAAGGTAAATTATTCGGCGGAATTTGAAAATGGTTCATTGATAAATAAGTTAGACTTTGTATTAGCGGAAGAGCACCATCTACTTTATATCAGCCAATATTCTTTTTGCCCTTTCATTCCATGTATAAAAAGAGATAAAATCATTATATGCTTTTTGAGCTATCTTCATTCTATGCTCTTCATAACGTAAATAATTAATCGCCTCAATCCATGCATAGACATTATTACACTCAACCAAAATAGAATTACTATCATTTAATATCTCTCTTAAAACTGGTAAATCAGATGAGATTATTGCTTTACATGATGACATATATTCAAATAATTTCATTGGGGACATCCATGAACTTGTATTTACGTTCCTGCCAGCTATCGCTAATTCAGTTTGATAAGGCATTAATAAAATATCACATTTACTTCTAAAATAACTAGTAAATTTTGGCAAAACAAATCCATGAAAATAGATATTATTAATTTTCTCTACTTGACTTCGCCAATAAGAAACTAATTTTTTATTTCCCCCAACAATATGAAAATCGATATTGGGTAATAGCTTAGCACATTTAATTATTACTTCAATCCCTCTCCCTTTATATAAACTTCCTATATAACCAACCTGTAATGTATTTTGTGTAGAGGATGGCCAACAATAATTAATTAATTTGCAGTAAGATTGCTCAGGTATATCGGCAGCATCATGGCATACCTGCGTATTAATTGAAGATATATCAAATAAACCATTATAAATATTTCTCAATGCCTCAGATATAAAAACTATCTTTAATAATTTTTTATTTCTTAATAATCTTTTTTCAAGATAATAAGTCAAATAATTTTGAGGAGTTCCATGAGACTCGTATATCACTCTAAAGCCTTTGAAGGCTGCCCATGAGATTCCATAAATATCGCGACCATAAATAAGTATTTCTTCTTTTTTAATATTACTTAATTTAAAAAATAATTGTGGGAGTGAAAAAATAAAAGCGCCATATTTAATTTTGGGAATTATTATCAATTGAATATTAAAATTATTCTTCACTCCATACCTTTCAAACAGTTTATTTTTTAAAATTTTTTTATTGTATGCTTTAGCAATAAGGCAAATTTCCATATTTTGATGTGCGAATGCATTGCACATTTTCATAGCATGTATTGCACCTGCATAGAATGTATCTTGGACTACGTTTGATAAATAATATATCTTCATTTAAATTTAAAATCTAACCAAGTAGCTTGAAAGCCCAATTCATGACGGTCATTTCGATAAGATAGAATTAGAGTGGACATAATTTTCATTTCCATCATTAAAGTATATGATCGCGCACTCGAATTAATAAATTTTCTCTATTCAACTTATATTTTCTAATTTCATTACGTACATTTGCCGCTTTCCGGCAGCAGCCGAGTCAAAACAAACACTTTGACCACTTCTATTCATTCTTGGATGCAAATCACACCTTGTCTCACCCATATATTTAGGAGGACTATAACAGCGAGTTAGCTCAAACACCCTGTCCTCCTTATATAATAATAATCTTTGGTCACCATATTTATCTGGGTAGGTATCGACAATGATACCTCTATTATTAAAAATAAAAGATGGATGACCATCTTCGTTAAGCACTCCATTTCCTATTATTTGTCTCTTTTTCGTTATATCATCATATAAATAAAAATGTGTTCCGGTTTCCTTATGAGTTGAATATGCCAGTAATTGTTCTGCAGACTTCCAACAATAATGAGATGTATGTCCGCTATCGTTAAGTAAATAGATATTTCCCCCTTCAATATCGCTTGTAAAAAGCCTTATTTTTCTTTTATTTTTATTGGCCACCCATATATGAAAGAATAAGAAGCGTGTACAATCAGGATTAAAAAGAAGATGATTAAAATAGTGTTCCGCCCCTTGCATGCTTTTTACATGCCTGATATCAGCTATATCAACAAGAGAGAATAGTAATTTCTCCTCACCAGTATCCATATCAATCCGCCATATTCCGTCATTATTTGGCCTCAAATCACATTGTGTTTCATCTAGAATAACATTATAGCCATATCCAGGTCGAAGCCTTTGTAATCGGGAGAAGTTGAGAGATAATCCCCATCTGCCATTATTGCTCACTGCATAAATAGGCCGATTGTATTTCTTGATAATTTTTTTTTTATGAATATCCTGTATAATACAGCCATAACGACCATTTATGATATTATTGTATAACACCGTTTGGCTGCTATCTCTCGGATACCACTGCAATCTACAACCCTGTTGCCAACACCATGTCACTGAGTATCCGATTTCATTAAAAACTGGCTTTTCATCTGCTAGTTTATAGAAGCCTATTTTTACACTGCTCTGTGGATTAGGTGTTTTATTTCCTAACGGAGCATGCATTGCGAGCAGCAATGAATCATCCAGGCTAAAGGGAGTAATATCATAATAGCCAAAAAAAACATGCTTATTTTTCTCTGTAAAAGTCCTCATGTGATATGGAGATAGCCTTCTTTGCCCTGAAAATATTTTCCTATATGTTCGATTTAATACAACCTTTATTAAATATCTAAAGAATACTACTTTATTTATAGTTTTTTGACCGAGCGACTCTTTAAAATCAATTATAGGCATTGGCTTTTTGATCTATTGGAGAGAATGATTTAATAATAAGTTTTATCAGAATTGATCATATTTTAAAGCTTAATGAGATCTACTTCCATCCCACCATTAGGATAAAAACCATGAAATATAATATTCTTTAGAAATGGAGCAATATAATCGAAAGATTTTATCACCGGTTGAAATGAATTACAAATCTTAACTCTTTTTAAACCATATTGTTTTACAAGAATATCAAAAGACTTCGGTGTAAAATAATTAATATGTTCTAACGGCATAACATAATGATAAACTCCTTTTTTTTTTTCTTTTTTTATAATTGCCGGAGTTAAACCAGTTAGAGAAAGATATCCTTCTGTTTCTAAATGACTCTTTATATAATTAAAGTATTCATGTAAATCGTTTATATGTTCTAAAACGGATGTGGATATAATAATATCAAATTTCTCATCTTTATTCAATTCATTAGGTTTAAAAACTTTGAGTCCCTTTCGTTTACAATATTCTAATCGATATCTATCTATCTCAACACCAACACCATTTATTCCAAAAGGTTTACATAATTCGAGTATATGACCAAAACCACAACCAAAATCGAGCAACTTAATCCGTTTTTGATCTTTATTTTCCACTTTATCAAATCTTTTTTGTAAATATGAAATCGATCTCATTAAAAACTTTGCAGCACTCCATTTACCAAATGTGTTGTTTAAATACGCGATATCAGATTCGCTTTCTCTCCATTTTTTATCATCATTTTGAGCAACTTTCGCCTCATTATATACTAAATCATATATATCCTTGCGAAATCTAGGATTTACGAATACAAAAGAACATTTAGTACATTTCATAATATAGAAAATAGTATTTAGATTAATACCTAATACCTTAAGGTTATAATAATTTTTTCTATAATTATTTAAAAATTCATCGGGTGTTGATTGCCAAATAATTTTTAAATTATTATTTTCGCTTTTACATACAGGACAAAGTATTTCTTGAAATATATCTTTCAATTATATTTCTCCAAAAGCTAATAAGAATTTTGAAATCATTGCACGTAATTCTGATACTTTTTCGCAAAAGAATTTGCTTTAAAGGATATCTTCAGCAAACGAATTATGAACTCCTTGTGTTCGGGTATAAGGATGATAATATAACTCAGAATCAATGTGGCAATGCCATAAAGACCAGTACGCAATGCAAAAAATGCGATCGATGGTCCAGGAAAGATAAACTTGATGAGCCTGCCGATTACTAATAGCAATATACCAGTAAGTAGGGGACGGCTGTAAGCACATGCAATGTAACTGAAAAAACTCATCTCGATGTGCTTGCAGATAAGAACAGGATACACAATACAACCAAGTAAAAAATCTGTTATAGCAAATCCAATAGCCGCACCCAAAATGCCCACCGAAGGCTTTACACAGAGAAAGGCACTTGTTCCAAGCCCAAACAGTGCAACAGATATTGCACTTACACTCACTGCCCAATGTTTACCTGTAGCCACAAGAATAGTACTGCTTGCCTTCTGGGCAGAAGCAATGCTATAAGGTATTGCCATAATCATGAGTATAATAGACATTCGCATAATGTCAGCCTCAACCATACCGCTGCGGCTAAGCCAGAGGGTTAACATATCACCGCTGAACAAAACAAGATATACACTTATTGGAATACTAAGAAGCAACCCATATCGTACACCCAGAAGATTGAGAGTACGGAGTTTTTCGGATTCCCCCACGGCATGCATTGAACTCGCTAATGGTGTGAACGTTGAACCGAGACGGTTAGTGAACGCTCCCATCATATAAATTATCATTGCTGGAATTGAAAATAACGGCGCGTTAATAGCTCCGAGCAGAATGCCAACAAGCATAATCTGCAATCGCATCTGAATTGTACCTGCAAAGGTAAAGACCACAGCGCTTGAACCAAGGGAAAACATCTCTTTAACAATATTAGTTGAAATTTTACTATAGTTTAAAAATCTGAAACGATAAAGCAACCACCCTTGAAAAAGCATGACAAGAACACTGATAACTCCTGTACCCGAAAATATAATGGACAACACCAATACGCTATCTTTTCCTATCGAGAACAGAATTAATATCATAAAAAAGACTAATACTGTCCTTGTAGCATTAATTAATGAAATGGTGCTATACTTGTTCTTTGCCTGCAGAAGGCCGGGGCCTGCCCGACAGGGAAAGGTAAAAGCTATCCCCATTGCAGTAATCAGAAACACCCACTGCGCGATATGCCTATTAGCAGAACTGATACGAAATAGCGGAGGTACAAAGGGAAACAAAACTCCCGCACTTAAAAGCACAAGAATACTACCAATCAAAAAAATAAAAATGCCTGCCGAGACTACTTCGGAAATCTTCCCCCTTTCGTTTAATGCCTCATATTTTGAAACGAATCGTGCAATGGTATTCGCGATCCCTAAATCAAGCAGCATCATAAGTGAGGCACCCTGACCAATGGTCACCCAGATGCCGTAAGGTTCCTTGCCAAGATGGTAAAGGATAAACGGAGTCAGAATAATTTTCTGACCAATAGAAACAACCCGCTCAAACCATCCAGTTAAAACATTGAAGAGAATAATATTTTTAAGTTTCATTTTTCTCGATGTTCAGGACTTTCGGCACACAATTCGATATAAACCGGGCCAGACACAATCCATACTCACGCTTTCATCAACTCCCAGACACTTCCTGGTGGAATTAAACATCAATGAAAAATTCGCCACATCTAGACCGGCGCGTTTATTTTGCATTAGGGCATGGCCGCTATTTGCAAACACAGATCGCATATGGCTCAGAGCCTTCCCCAAACACTTGCGTGTGTTGCCAATCGCTTGAGCGGATATCGAGATATCTCTAAAATTCGATAGCTTATTTTTTTTGACCAGCGAACATACTTCTTTCACAATGCAATCGATAGAGCCCTTGTTAATTGAAAAATATTCTTGCATCAGCTGGTGCCTTTCTCTCACGGCCATATCCGCATATTTACCTTCCACAATAAACTTAACTATCTCATCTTCACTGGTGAAGCATCGGCTCACTTTAACCGGAACAAAAGGACAAAGAGTCTCGTCAAATCGTGGAAGATACGAAAGAGGCAGTTTCTCCATCATGCACGACTCGATTCCTGTTGTGCAGTCGGGATGTACCATGACCTCAGCCCCAAGGATCCAGGGAATAACCGCGCCTCGAAAAATAATCTTCACTTTACTGAAGGCGCTAAATGCCTTCCGGTAGGTATCATGGTCCTCCTCAGGATGTGGGCGAATTATCACCTTACAGTCGAGCTTTGCTGATAATCTCATAATTAATGATATGTAGGATTTCACTTTTTCTTTGTCAAAAGCTATTATTTTCCCCAAGTCGCGAATTCGAGATCCATAATTTGATCGGACAAAATCATTCCCGCGGATATTGTTACCGAATCCCATATTCGTACAGAAAAGCACATATCGTCCGAACTCTCTTTTAATCTCGGAAACCTGCTGCTCATACAAGCTGTGATATTGCGGTTTGAGCAACTCAAATCGTGGATGACCAGACACAACCGTATGGCTCTTGCAAAAATTCAAACGATTGGCTTTAAGAAAATCATACTGGGCCCGACCCCATATAAAAATGAGATCCGCTTTCTCAAAAAAATGCTCAGGATATCGCGCCAGGATAGTCGACATATCCTTAAAGTCGACTCCACCCTCTTCGTCAAGGCTTACCAGAAGACTATCGTAATTATTGAGGAGATTGTAAAGTTTATCTGAGATACCTGCATGATAGCCTTTATCGAAGAATACAAATGGAGATATTTGCCCAAATAGTCTATAGATATCTTCTTTTGCCCCGACAAAAGATTGAAAACCCTGCTTTGCAAACTTTACCCCTAAAACGAGTTTATACAATAGCTCGCGGGATGTTGTTTCTATTGGCAACAGGATCTTGTAAGAATTCGAAGTCATAAAGAGCTGCCCCTCATATATAATATTTTTGACATTCCGTTTTCTGCTCAATGCCCCCTACCGTCGGATTCCTCTCCAATTTTCCGTGATAAATCATGATTCTAACGGATTCTATGATACTTCCATAAGTAAAGTTTGAGGTAATTTAATATGTCAAATGCTTCTAAAATTAAGCCATTTTCGACACACTCTTTTCAATTTCAACCCACCAAAGAATTAGATAAGCATTTAAGATTATTTACCTTAATTTAAACATTAAAAAATCCAACGCTTTATTTAAAAAAAGAAAATCTAGTATCGCTATAAAGGACGTTGTCTATATAGAACGTTTGTGCAGAGAAACCTTTATATGTCAGATTGTGTAAGTTTTACCTTGGAACATGTTAAGTTTTCTTTTTATCCACTCAGCTGTTATTTCGAGACCCTTTTCCAGGCTATATTGTGGGGACCAGCCGGTTAACTTTTTAAGAAGCGATGCGTCACACAGCAACCTGTTAACTTCACTCTTCTCGGGTCGCAACCGGTCATCATCACAGACAACATCGGCCTTTTTGCCGCTGATATTGAGCAATAGTTGGACGAGATCACCTATAGCTATTTCCTGCCCACTCCCGATATTGACCACATTTCCGACAGCGGCATCAGTCTGCCCCAGCGCTAAAAACCCTGATACCGTATCCTGCACAAAATTGAAGTCTCTTGTCGGCTGGAGTGATCCGAGGCTCAGTTGACTCGCTCCCTTATATAATTGGATTAGGATTGTTGGAATGACCGCACGAGCAGATTGCCGGGGGCCATAAGTATTGAATGGTCGTGCAATAACCACCGGCAGATTAAACGATCGATAGTAACTTTCTGCCAGCATATCAGCTCCTATCTTTGATGCGGAATAGGGGGATTGTCCCTGAAGTGGATGTTTCTCATCGATTGGAACATACTGGGCAGTACCATATACTTCACTAGTGGAAGTATGGACAAGGCGTGTCACCTGCTGCAATCTACAGGCATTCAGCACGTTCAGCGCTCCGCCAACATTGGTCTGGACATAGCTGTCGGGCGCACAGTATGAATATGGAATCGCAATTAAACTAGACAAATGAAATACTATTTCCTGCCCTTCTATCGCCTTGGCTACACGAAGTGCATCGCGTATATCCCCCGGGAAAATTTCGATACATCCTAGAATTTCCTCATCAGTTTCATCGAGCCATCCCCACCGACTGAATGAATTGTAGTAGACAAACGCGCGGACCCATGCCCCTGCCCGGGCGAGATGTTCGACCAGATGGCTTCCTATGAAACCATCAGAACCTGTTACAACAACCTTTTTATCCTTCCAAAATTCAGCCACGAGAGTCTCCTTATATATTTGTCGGATTGTTGTCCTGTATATCATCCTGCACACGCTGCAGGTCATTCTTACTGCCGATATCCACCCAATATTCACGGATAGGAAATGCGGTAACCGGAAGGCCTTGTGTTATGAGTTCGGTAATAAGTGTTGTCATGTCGAAGTTTGTGCTCTTCGGTATAAGGGATACAATATCGGGTTCAAGTACATACATACCCGCATTGCAGAATAGATGCAGCATTGGCTTTTCTTTGATATTGAGAACGAAATGGCCGACAAGATCAAGCACTCCATACGGTATGCTTAGATGGTATTGTGATGCTGCTATAGTCAGAACCGAGCGGTGGCGTCTGTGAAAGTCAAGAAATTGTGTAAAATTAATATTTGTTATTACATCACCATTAAGCACAAGGAACGGGGAATGGGGAATATCTTTAAGGAGCGATAGTGAACCGATAGTTCCAAGTTTCTTTTTCTCTCTTAGGTAGCTAATCTCGACACCAAATCTGCTTCCATCGCCAAAATACTCTTCGATAATTTCAGCCTTGTAATTAACTGATAGGACCACAGTTGTAATATCAAAGGATGCCAAGATATTGATGATACTTTCGATCACTGGTTTGCCTCCGACTTCAACCATAGGTTTTGGAACGTTCTTTGTAATAGGCCTGAGCCTTTTACCCTCACCACCAGCCATAATAATTGCAACGGTTTTATCATGCTTTTCTTCGATAAGGTCGCGTAAACTAATAAGTCCTTTTACTTTCCCTGCATCATCAACAAGGGGAACATTCCTTAATCGTTGCTGTATGAGAATATGCCTAATTTCGTCGTACGAACTGTTTTCATGGGCTGTTGTAGGACGTTTGCACATAACACGATCGCACGTCTCATCGAGTGAACGTTGAGTCAGCATAAAACGCCGTATATCACCATCAGTGATAGTTCCGACTAACCTGCCTTCCTCATCGACAACCATGGCAATACCCTCTTTAAACCGATCAATAACTGCCACTACCTCCTTGATCGTCATCATTGGTTTTACTAAAAACTGATTTGTATCGATATGCTTCATTGTGGAAACCTCAGTAAGTCATTTTCTTCTGGAGAAGTCTATTGTCAATATCTATTTCTGCTAGTACCGCGGCAATCTTTTTCCCCGAACCGCCAATTCCATAGGGATTACGACATGACGAGCATTTTTTACGAAATGTATCATCATTTATGGATGTATTACATGCACGGATAATTTCGTAAGTATCGTATCCGGTGTCAATGACATTCTCGGCTCTTAGCCGCCCCTGCTGCCTTGTCCCAATATTTACACATGGGCAGCCAAATATTGGTGTTTCTTTAATCCCGCTTGAGGAATTCCCGACACACACTCCACGAGCCACTTTGCCACAGAGATTTACTAAACCGTGATAGTTATATCTTCCAAGGCTTCGATGGGCCTGTATATTTTTCGGTTTTGCTTCCATAAAAGCATCAATCTCTGCAATAATGCGTCGACCACCCGCATCATTATTAGGATATGTTATAATGACCTGACAATCATCCATGCTCAGCATACGTAAGGCATCAAGTGAGGGTTTAACCTGCTCAACGGCCAATTCAAACTCGGTAGTAACTGAATGCTGCGTAAAAAGAATAACAGGCTTTGCCGCATCCAGGCCGTAGTCCTTTATGACATTATCAGGTGATGCATACAGTCCATCAGCAATAAGGTCAATGGCAGGGAATCCCACGTTAAATACTCGCCATGGTTCCTCACCCAGCTTTAGCAAACGCTCGACCGCCTGTTCATTCGTTGCAAAATGAAGATGGGACAATTTGGTCATGGCATGACGCACCATATCATCAAGGGTACCGCCTTCAGTTATATCTCCTCCTTCGATATGTGCAGTCGGTATCCCCATCTGGGTGCTTGTAATAACGGCCGCAAATCCCTCAAAACGATCCGCATAAACAACATGAAAATCGGGCCGAAGATTTTCGAGCGTACGACTCAGGCTCAAAATACCTGATCCTATCGCCTGCACAGTCGAAAAAAGCGTGTCCTGCTTCATATCCATTTTTATCTCTGCGAACACCTCAAACCCGTCCTTCTCTATTTCTTTCTTTGTAAATCCAAAGTCCTGCTGCAAGTGCGCCCCAGAAACTAGAAGATAGTATTCAAGATGTGGATGGGCCACGATTGCCCTGATTATTGGATACTGTAACCCATATTCGGCGCGGTTTCCGGTAAAAATGGCAATTTTCCGTTTTTTCCCCATTATTCCTTCTCTTTTATTTTTACCATTCCATTATAAAAAGAGTATTCTGGTTTCCATCCGGTCATTTTCAGCAGTTTTGTATTGTCAAGAACCATATATGAAGGTTGACTGCTGCCATATTCATTGACTGGTCCAGAAGGTTCGATCTTAAATGCCATTGCCGCTTCACGCACCGCCTGGCCCACAGACATACCTACTCCGGTCGACAAATTTACAATAGAATATTTACTATTAACTTGACACATTGACAGCCGAAGGCATCCTTCGATTACATCCTCAATGAAGATGAAGTCCCTTACCGGAGTGACATCCCTCACTTTCGGGTACTGTCCATAGCGCAGCTGTTCTATTATTGTCCCGACAACTGTATTAGCTCTGCTTCGCGAACCATAGACATTTCCCAATCTTGCAGCGATACACGATAAATCAAAGGCTTCCGACAATGTACACAGGAGTGCTTCTGCAGTAACTTTTGTCTCAACGTAAGTGTTTGAAACAATGATAGGATCTTTTTCATGTGCAGGCCTGTCAAGTTGCTCACTATAGACGTACCCGCTTGAAGGGAAAATAAACCGTGGGATACCATATTCCATGCAAAATGTAGCGACCTTCCATACCAAATGAACATTAATATAAAAAGCTTCTGGAATATTTTTCTCACATTCCTCCCGGTCGGCAAGACCTGCAAAGTGTAGCACAGTCGTTTCTGTGAGATCTCTACGAGAAAGAAGGTCGGCAAGTTTTAATGTACAGTCTTCAAATCGCCCGATTACCCTTTCGACAGTACCCGGCCCTAAAAAATCTTCCTTCCTCCAGCAATCTGGAACGGGAACCGTGTCTACACCAATCAAATACGCACCGAGGGCGCTAAGATATTTCGTCGCTGCACGTCCCAGAAAACCATTAACCCCGGTAACAAGAAAGGTTTTACTCGCCAGATTACCAATTTGTGATATCATGGGGGGAAATCTGCTTATCCTTTGAAAGCGAACGTTTTGCTGTCTTACCAAGTACCCTATATAGCTGTTCTGCAAGAATCTCCCCTGTACCTGGCCGTTTTACCCAGATATTATCATATGATAATTTCTCTCCCTCTTTAATATCCTTGATAGTAACGACTGATGCATAGGCAAAATCAATAACTGGCTTTTCTTCCTTTAGAATTTCCTTTTTCCCGCCTATTGCCTGCCAAACGGCATGGGAACCTTTATTCAACTCTGCCAATTCCTGCGGCTCTATTGAAATGGGTATATCAGGCCCGGGCCATTTCCGGGTTACTGTAAAGTGTTTTTCAAGAACACAAGCGCCAAGGGCAGTCGCCCCTAAACATGTATAAATTCCGATTGAATGATCGCTAAGCCCGATCGGAACATTGAATTCCTGCTGCAACTCATTTAGGGCGCCTAGCCGCACTTTCTCGTATGGTGTCGGATACATCGAGGTGCAATGCATTAGCATAAAAGGGCACTTATGCTTCTTGATTATATTAACCGATTTCCGAATAGCTGGTATATTGTTCATGCCAGTTGACAAAATAACAGGTTTTTTTTTACGCGCAATATGATCTATCAAAGGGTAATTATTGCACTCTCCAGACCCAATCTTGAATGCCTTCACACCCATTCTCTCAAGCCGATCGGCAGCCTCCCTCGAGAATGGTGTTGACAGATACATGATTTTTTTCTCCTCGCAATATTTCATTATTTTACGCTCTTCTTCCTCTTTCAATTCGCATCTCTTGATAATATCCCAAAGCCGCTCTTTAGAAATCTTACCCGGCTTCATATCTGTCGGGATCATCTCTGCTTCAGTAATATGGCACTGGAATTTGATACATTCAGCACCGGCCCCTACAGCGGCATCCACACATTGAATTGCCTTCTTGAAGTTCCCTTCATGATTGATGCCAACTTCAGGCACTACAAAAGGCGGATATCCAGGTCCTATCCAACGTTTCCCAATACATATTGACATCATAGAAATACTCCCCCTAGTTTAGACGATGAAAAATAAACAATAACTCAATATTACCAAGCTGTCCAACCCCCATCAACGATTAGATTAGCGCCAGTCATGTAACGGGAAGCATCACTCACCATGAAGAGGATCGCGCCATTATAATCGGACCACTCGGCCATTCGTGCCAATGGAACCCTCATCCTGTATGCGTCATATAACGATTGTTCCTGCCCGTCAAAAACTCCACCCGGTGTAAGTACATTTACCCGAATGTTGTCTTTGCCAAACATTGTTGCCAGATATCTGCTAAAACCAATTAGTCCAGCCTTTGAAGCCGAATAGCATGAAGGAGTATACAACTTGTCTAAATCACTGTAGATATTATTCTTTGAAGTACATCTATCATAAATCCGTTGATCGGGTCCTACAATTCCATATATAGATGAAGTAAGAACGATACTTCCACCCTTAGCGTTGAGACGCATACGACGAACAGCTTCCTTGCATACCAGGAAAGCTCCTGTTAGATTACCCTTCAAGACAGCGTCCCACGTATCGGTATTATATTCTTCAAAGGAACGGTAATAACCTGCCGGTTTTGCCATTACATTATGCACCAGAAAATCTAGATGCTCGTAACGCTCATCGATACACTCAAAAAACTTATGAACTTCCCTTTCTGAAGATACATTAACTTGATATGCGGTAACGCACCCAGGATTCCGTTTATTAAAAGCTTTTTCCAAATTCTGACAACGCTTCTTATCGATATCAGCAATAATCACGGTCGCACCGGCCTCGACTAAAATAGTAACAAATTGCTCTCCCATCTTCCCTGAACCACCAGTAATTATCCCAATCCGTCCCGAAAGATCGAAAAGATCGTGTATTGTCTTTAAAGGTTTTGAAAATTTGTCAGAATTGTATTCTGTCATTTGTTCTTATCCTTCGAAAAAATCCATTCCAACAGCTCAAAATCAAATTCGGTATCCAAATCCAATGAGCGCTCTGGTGGGACTAAATAAATCCGAGAATTCATGGGTATCCTTGCCCGCTCTACCATAATCGCATTGCGTGAGAAAATCCATACAACTGTGTTGAGGTCATATACTTCTGGTGCATCCTGGCGTCGATATATTGGAATATGTGATTCGAGAATGAGGCTAGCGCGCCCATCTTCATTAACCTTTACCATATTGAAATAGGGATTTCGATGAGCAAGGCAGGCAGAGAGAACTGCATCACAGCGCGTTTCACCAAAAAGTCGAAACGCTTCTTCAATATCTTTAGGAATGCGTAACGGAGCTGTTGGGTCAATAAGAATAAGTGTCCTTACTTTTTGTTTATGTATACTTTCCAATTGTTCAATCGCGTGCTCGATCACAGGCAGCATAGGCGTATCATCCTGCGCCAATTCCGCTGGCCTCATAAAAGGCACGTCGGCACAATACTTACGCGCAACTGATGCGATGTGCTGACTATCCGTGCTAACGACAACATGGTCAATAAATGGACAAGAGGCTCCACACTCTATTGCATAACTAATCAGGGGCTTACCATGCACAATTCTGATGTTCTTCCCAAGAACACCCTTGGAACCTCCCCGCGCAGGAATAAGAGCTACTACCATTCCTTCACACACAAACTAAGAATCCGTTTTCGTTTATATGATTCATGGCAGGCACACGCAATCTGTGTTATTTCAATTCCCTGTCGTAATGAAACAGGAGGAAGCATTGCTCCATCCAATACGCACAGCCAAGTCTTGAGCTGGGCAGAAAACATATGATCCCTCTCGAAATTCTCTGCTAAACGATATTCCTCTTTTGTTCCATCAGATCTATGCAAAGTACTAACACCAAGACCATAGTCCCATATTGCACTCCCTTTGGTTCCTGTAATATGCATAGTCCAGATGTAATTCCGTTCAAGATAATTCAGGTGTATATTAGAAAAAATACCAACTCTATGTTCAAGCAGAATGTCTGCTACATCCTCAGAATCAATCTCCAATTCTGCATTGGAATGGCCCTTCATCGTTGCGACATTAGTACATGGCCCCATTATCATAAGGTTCAGATCTATTTGATGGCAGAGGTCAAATATGACACCGCCTCCTTCCTTCCTATGCGCAGAATATATATTCCTATAATCCACCGATGGTCGCCAATTAGGAAGATATTGCCCGACAAAGGCTAAACAGTGTAAGATATCTCCAAGTTCACCCTTATTTATCCATTGCTGAACAGCGACAAGTCCTGGGTGAAATCTCAATTGAAAACCGACCATTACTGGAAGGTTCCTTTTTTCAACTACTTGCTTTAGAATATCCAATCCTTCGCAAATAGTGGAAACCGGTTTTTCGATTAGAAATGGAATATTTTCCTTTGCAAGCCATAGAGCTGTATCTGCGTGAAACGCAGAAGGATTTGCAATAATTGCGAAATCAGGTTTCCACGAAACTGCATGATCCCGAGAATTCAATTCGCTGATATTATATTTATCCACAAAGGCATCACAGGAAATGCTTCTTGTGTCCAGCGCAGCTATGGAAATGGGCATTAACTCCTTAAGCAGACGTGCATGTCTTTTTCCGATTGACCCTAGACCAACGATAAGTGCTTTCATATCTGGTAAAAATTATAGAATTAAATTATAGGCATTTGCTTTTATATCCACTGGGGAATCCATAATCAAACGATTTTAATTAATTTAAACAAAGTCAATACCCATGCGATTTATGCTTTAATTCGTTCCAGAAAATATAATACCAATATGCTTCCAAGGTACGGGCTTACTCCTGTAACAATAATCTTAGCTTCTGGGATCAAGATTTCTCTCATAGATACATATTCAAGAAAGCTTATACAAGCATCGTTGTTCTGATATTATTTTTATGATTCTCGCGCTAGCTTTCCCATCGCCATATGGGTTATGTGAATAATCCATTTTTTTATAAGCTTCTTGATCTGTAAGCAATCGTGTGGCCTCTTTTACAATATTTTTATAATTAGTTCCAATAATTTTAGCTGTTTGAGCTTCAATAGCTTCAGGACGTTCAGTAGTATCACGCATCACGAGAACTGGTTTACCTAAACTTGGAGCCTCCTCCTGAATTCCCCCGGAATCTGTCAAGATCAATGTTGAGCGATCCATGAGAGCCACGAATGGTAAATATGGTATAGGATTAATGATATGAACATTTTTTGACTGTTTTCTCTTTTTATTATTGCAACCAAGCATCCTTAATACAATTGAACGAACATTTGGATTCATATGAACAGGGTAAATAAATTGGACTTTTGGAAAATCATTAGCCAATTGGACAATTGCCTTACAAATAGATTCAAATCCTTCTCCAAAATTTTCACGGCGATGTCCTGTGATCAAAACAGTCCTAGAATCTCCAGATTTTTTAATAATATTGGAATCGATTCCAGGGATATCAGGAGGATTTTCCTGTACTTTTTTTATTGCATAAAATAATGCATCTATACCAGTATTTCCCGTAACAAAAATATTTTCAGGAAGAATCCCTTCTTTCAATAAATTTTGTCGATTGTTTTCTGTAGGTGCAAAGTGCAGGGCAGCAAGGCGACTTGTTAACACACGGTTTGCTTCCTCTGGCCAGGGTGAATGCATGTTCCATGTACGAAGCCCTGCTTCAACGTGACCTAACGGGATCTTATAGTAAAAAGCAGCAAGAGAGGCAACGAATGTCGTAGTAGTATCACCCTGGACCAAAACCATATTAGGTTTTTCTTTATCCAAATAAGCATCTATAGCCTTCAAACCTCGGACTGTTATCTCTGCAAGGGTTTGATTTGGACGCATAATATCTAAATCTTCATCAGGCTTTATATCAAAATCCTTCAATACTTGATCGAGCATATCCCGATGCTGGGCTGTGACGCATACATGACAATCAATCTTTGGATGCTTTCGCATTGCAAGAATTACCGGCGCAAGTTTAATTGTCTCTGGCCGTGTGCCAAAAATTATGGATACTTTCACCTCCAATTCTCCATATTTACTATTTTAACATATGTGAACCAAACATTTTAAAACGCAATATTATGTGCGCTATCTTCTTTTACCATTTTTTTTCCTACCCTTTTTCAGTACAGCTCTTTGTTGACGAGTCAACTCTAAAGACGGTCTTCCCGTTTTTTGCATCAACAGGTCTGCCAACTTGTTCTTTCAAACCAATTGAAATATCATATTATTTAGAGGCAAGTACTCCTATAGGATAGCTTATCCAAGTCAGCCAGGCAGAATGCCCAAATTTTAAATCAGGTTGTTTGCGGTTCTTCCATTGCATAATGCTCGCCGGCAGCCATGACACAGGATTATAGTCATAGATACGAATCTTTAAAACTATTTATAAACTAAACTTTCATCATCTCAGCACCTGATCAGGCGCATGACTTATTAAGTTTCCTTACCTTATGAGGGATGCAGAATAAAATTTTTATTATTATACAGTATATAAGCGATTAACACAGCTCCGCCCTCTCGATTACGTTCATCACATTCGATTTAAAAGTGTACTACTAATCTGATTGCTACTTATTTAAACCCATTTACTATACTAATATTTTATGAATTTTGCAACTTATACTCTGACAATTCAGCAATTCTTATTTTGAAAAAATACAGTTTTACTATTTGTATTTTAAAAGTTTTATTATTTAGTCTAATTTTCCGGGTAAAGCCGTCGGGGTAACCGACGGCTCTACCCGGAAAATTGAGAATTGCTGCTTATACCCTCCGAAACATATATTAAAGTTTCACTATCACACAACTTATTGAAATGTCCAAAAACAGGTTTGAGAAAGTTTAACTTCCTTGTGAAGCAGAGCCTTAAAATTACAACTGTTTGAGCAAAGTGAGTTTAGCAATTTTAGAATTGCTCTTTTTTATCCTGCTTTAGTGATGGCAGACAGGAAGCTGGTTGTTGGAAAAGCATGGGGTAGGCTGAATCCTTTTTCGACAACAAAGGCGATTTGCCTGGCCACTTGATTGCCAGGTCCTCATCATCCCAGCGAATGCCGTATTCATCGCCCGGATTATAAAAATCCGTGCATTTATAAAGAACATCCGCGCAATCGCTGAGTACGTAAAAACCATGAGCAAATCCCTTAGGGACGAAAAGTTGGTGATGATTCTCTGATGAGAGGGTAACTCCCACCCACTTTCCAAAGGTTGGAGAGCCCTGCCGAATATCAACAGCAACATCAAAAATCTCGCCTTGCAGAACATAAATAAGTTTAGCCTGAGGACGATTCAGTTGATAGTGTAAACCACGAAGCACTCCCTTTACAGAATGAGAATGATTGTCTTGAACAAATACATGAGGAATACCCGCCTGCTGGTATTTTTCTTCATGGTAGGTTTCCATAAAAAAACCCCGGCTATCCTTAAATATGGTAGGTTTAATAATTACTACGTCCTTAATAGCGGTTGGATATACGTCCACTTTATTCGATCCTTTCTATTGTTACAATTTTACTTTCATTCCCACATTTATCAAGAACGCACACCCCATATTTCTTAAAATCATTATCTCTCACATATGAGGTATAACCTGCGGCGACAAAACCAATCTTATGAGGACCGGCTGCATCATAACCGTATATATTATAGCCATCTACATCATTATCCCCTCCCCCGTCATCCAGAGATTTCTCCCAGGATAATTTTACTGTCATCCCTTGGGTTCTCACCACTAATTCTTTTGGGCTTGTCGGTGCTTTTTTATCTTCAAGGTACACGGAGACCACTTCCGAGAAATCACTTTCTTGCGGGCATCCTACTGCTGTTATCTTATAAAAATATGCCCTGCATAAAATCGGAAGATCATAAAAATTTGCATCATGATAGGAAGGCGGAAAATCAGAATCATAAGGGTGCTCAATTGTACCTATCAATTTAAAATCCTTCTTCTCGCTCGTCAATCGATAAATATTATAACCCCTTACTCCCTTCTCCGCACTCTGCGCCCAGGCTAAATCGATCGATATTCCGTCCCTTCCTACGGTGCCTTGTAGCCCCCTCGGCGGCTGTGGAACAAAATTCTCATTCGCCTTAATCATTACGGGCGAAGCTTTGCTTCCTATCCCCCCCCTATTCTGAGCCGCCACGGTAATGTACACACTACAGGAGGTGATTCCTTTGGGAGTACAAATAACCTCTGTTTTTGTACCAGTTTTGTGATGAAAGTCATACTCACCAACTTCCGATCCATAATAGATAATGTTATTGATAACGCGACAATCGTCACGCAACATATTTCCATCCACATCCGTAGTAACAGGGTCCCAACTAAGATGAATCTTTCCGATTCCAGACATATCTTCACTGAGTGCCTTAAAATTGTTACATCGAGCAGGCAGTGGGCATGTGTCAGATGATTTCTTGACCGGTGCCGCCTTTTTTATTCTTTTCTGCTTCCCCAATTCAACTGTACTATTAAGGGAAAAAACTTGAGGATGCTCCCCTGTTTTTGTCGCACCGGTTAAGTAAATTTTATAGTGGGTTCTGTTAATCGCTTTTATTTGAAAATCTGTCAGATCTTCTCCAATAGACTCATATTTCTCATTATTAAACCTCCGTACAAATCTTGGATGCCCTTCATCATGATGCTTAAACGATGGATCATTATGCTCATTAAATAATGCATAGGTTATTATATCTATCTTTGCAACCTCTTCATTGGGAGGATAATACGTGGCAAGACTCTGGTTCCCTACTGTTGTCGGATCTGTATCAATAGTAAGCGATTGACTCACAATATCTTTTACCTTGGCAAAACAGCACTTTTTCCCTATTCGGATAATATCGCCAACCTTTATATTCTTTTTGAGTTGGGACGGGGAGAGCCTTAAGGTTATTCTCGTATCATTTTTTTCTGCACCATGATACTCGCTGCCATCTTTAGGAGCTAATGCAAACACCTTGTCAGTAGGCTTAAAAAAAGTAAGTATATCAGGCCTGTTATCGGGAACAAAGGTGATAATCAATTGATTATTGAGTGTTAAATACATTGGTTCTTCTTTCCACGACATCTTTTCTATATTAATCCAATGAGTCAAATTGCACGGAAAATTTTGCTTTGTACCTTCATATTCAATCTGTTGGAACTCTCTTTTAATGAAATCCATGGAAATTCTTATATTCCTCTGCATTTCGAATAATTCGATATTATGCTTCTTCCTCTTTTGTTGGGAAATGACAAGTCTAAAGGCGAGAGCGCCCATAATGAGGATCAATACGATAATTATTATTAAATCAAACAAAAAATAGCCGTTTTTCTTCATTACAATCCGGTTACAAAGAAATTATTGAGTATGATTTTTTAAAAAGATTACCATATCAACTATATAATCGTCAAATAATAGAGCCTTCTCTCATGATATTATGCTATTTTTAAATTTCCATATTGAAATTTTTATTGATAATGTTATAATGTGAGACAATTACTTAATAAGGATGCTATTTATGATGCCGAAGTGGTGGAACAGGCAGACACGCTGTCTTGAGGGGGCAGTGGGTAACTCCGTACGGGTTCGAGTCCCGTCTTCGGCACCATTATATACACACATTCCACGATCAATTGCTGAATAAAAACCACTCATATTCCTAAATTGAATAACAAAATGGTAGAATGATTGTTCAGATAGATCAAAAGGATTTAACCGAAAAATGGAGAAAAAGAAAACTCGATCTTTTCCCTGGTCTCCAAGCACTTAAGCTCCTCTTCCTCTCCAGGGAGTCATACCTTAATGAAGCCCACAAAAAACTTAAAGAATCTGATGTCGCAACGTGGATACAATTTCTTTCATCAGATGATCCAAAAATATATGAGTGCGCCAAAGAGATAATCGCTGACAATAGAGCTCTGAAAGAAGATATAATGTATCTGATTCTTTATAGTCTCGACAAAATCACAAAAGAAGTTTACACCATGAGGCTTTCCGAGGTTATTGCGTCCTATGATGTGGTCTTTAGCATGGGCTGTCTTATTGGATATCTTTTCATCCGTCCTGATTTAAAAGATATGATATATACAATTTTTTCTCATCTTGAAATGGCAGCGCATCGGCAATTTACTTCTACACAAGAGTATGAGTTGTTTATTAATGAGGTATTTGACGCCATCGAGGAGGATTTATCGCAACGCCTGCCTGACTCAAAAAAAATAACCTCTTTACGGGACCTTGAAAAAATAACTACCCACTTAGAATTAATGTTGCTCTTGTATATGCGAGAATCGAGTAAAGAGGAAAAGAAAAGTATAGAAAAGGAAATTGCTTATATAGGAAGCACTATAATAGGTTGTTTGCATGATATAGAATTTTCCTATGATGATCCCGAAGAATTATATTATGAATTTAAGAAGGTTATACCTTGTATGGGCATTTTAAGACTCAAGGAGGATCATACATTTTTACAACAACAAGAGGAAGAATTAAAAAATTCAAAAAAATATACTATCAATGAGAAAGAGATTATCATATTGATAGAATATGCCTTGAAAATGATTGAAAAACCAGATGTATCACTCCTCGACATTGTAAAAGGCCAGGATTATTTATTTATTCCTCAAGAAGTGAGAAAGTACGCACGATGAAAAGAGATTTAATTGCCAAACTTTTAAGCTCTCCTGAATTGAAGAGGGATGTTACCATTTGTGGGTGGGCCAGAACCCGCAGGGATTCGAAGGAGGGATTTTCCTTCATAGAGGTTAATGATGGTTCCTGTCTTGAAAATATGCAGGTGATTGCTGATGGAGAGCTTTTAAATTATGAATCAGAGATTAAAAAGATTATGACAGGAACAAGTATTATGGTGGAAGGTGTTCTCATAGAATCATGCGGCAAGGGGCAAGCTGTGGAGATAAAAGCACGAAGGATCGTCATTATAGGCTCGGTAGCAGATAACTACCCTTTGCAGAAAAAAAGACATTCACTCGAGTTTTTGCGCACCATAGCTCATCTTCGGCCACGAACCAATCTCTTTGGTACTATCACCAGAATTAGAAATTGCCTGAGTATGAGTATTCATAATTTTTTCCAAGCACGCGATTTTGTGTATCTTCACACCCCTATTATTACTTGTGCCGATTGTGAAGGTGCAGGAGAAATGTTTAAGGTGACAACACTAGATTTTAACAATATCCCTCACAAAGATGGTCACATTGACTATTCTGCAGATTTCTTCGGCAAAGCTGCGTATTTAACGGTCAGTGGCCAGTTAGAAGGTGAAATCTATGCCAGCGCTTTAGGAAAAGTATATACCTTTGGCCCGACTTTTCGCGCTGATAATTCAAATACATCAAGGCACCTCGCAGAATTCTGGATGGTAGAGCCTGAAATGGCTTTTTGTGATCTTGAGGAAAACCAAGCCCTTGCGGAAGAATTTCTTAAGGTCTTGTTTGAAGATGTCCTCGTGAAATGCCCGCATGATATAAATCTGATAAATAATTTCGTTGATAAAACATGCGTTGAGACCCTTAAACACATAATAGATACTAAATTTGTGATCCTTACTTACACTGAAGCCATAGACTGTCTTGAAAAATCCGGAAAAAATTTCGAATTCAAGGTTCATTGGGGCGTGGATTTACAGTCTGAGCATGAACGCTATCTTTGCGAGGAAAAATTTAAGAGCCCCGTTATCCTCGTTGACTATCCCAAGGATATAAAAGCATTTTATATGAGGCTCAACAGTGATGATAAAACAGTGGCTGCCATGGACGTTCTTGTCCCTAAAATAGGTGAGATTATTGGGGGGTCCCAACGTGAGGAACGATATGATATGTTACTGCACAGATTAGAAGAGGGGAATCTGAATAAGGATGATTATTGGTGGTATCTTGAATTACGACAATGTGGCAGCATCCCTCATGCCGGTTTTGGGCTTGGATTTGACAGGTTGGTTCAGTTTGTCACAGGGATGAGTAATATTCGTGATGTTATCCCCTTTGCGAGAACGCCCAAAAATGCTGCCTTTTAGCTAAAGGCGGGCCGAGAATCTCACTCATGATAATACCCTGTACCAAATCAAATGTATACTCCTCTTCCCTTGAAAAGTCTGGAGAGGGGGCTTTTTTGTTAAGAGACTCTGAAGCAGCAGGGTTGCGTGCCAGAGCTGATTCAATGACCTTTCCTTCCTTGAGCTTAGTATAGGTGAGCTTAGTCTTTTTCGAGGTCTCTTTTTTCATGAGATCAATTTTACGCTTCTTCTCTTTCAGGGTAAACTCCCTTTTTTGCTGCATCTGCTCCTTTTGCTGTTTTTCGAATCGCCGCGCCGCCTGGTAGATTATCTTTATAACGAAAAAAACAATCAATAAATTAATAATTATTTCCATAAAACCTAATCCTCTGATTTATCTTTAGGCTTTATCGGGGGTGATGGCTCTTTTGCTCCCAATGGCTTTTGCGGACTTATGCCCGAAATAGAGTCTCTCATTTTCGTATCCGCCATAATATTCTTTATATTATAGTAGTCCATTACACCTAAATTACCCGCCCTAAATGCCTCAGCAATAGCAAGAGGAACTTGTGCTTCGGCTTCAGTAACCCGTGCTCTCATCTCCTGGACACGGGCCTTCATTTCTTGTTCTGCAGCAACGGCAAGGGCTCGCCTGCTCTCCGCTTTTGCTTGTGCTATCTCTTTATCAGCAAGGGCCTGCATTGTCTGAAGACGTGCCCCGATATTTTCACCGACATCCACATCACCAATATCAATGGAAAGAATTTCAAATGCTGTCCCCGAATCAAGCCCTTTTGCCAGGACAGTCCTCGAAATAGAATCAGGATTCTCAAGCATATCTTTATATGAGGGGGCAGAACCTATTGTCGTCACAATTCCCTCACCTACCCGGGCAACTATGGTGTCTTCCCCTGCACCACCCACAAGACGTTCCATATTAGCTCGCACTGTAACGCGTGACTTAGCCATAACCTGTATCCCATCCTTTGCCACTGCTGACACAACAGGGGTTTCAATTATCTTGGGAATAACGCTCATTCTTACAGCCTCAAGGACATTTCTTCCCGCAAGATCAATACCGGAGGCAATATTAAAATCCATTTTGATCTTTGCCTTATCCGCCGAGATAAGAGCGGCAACCACTGAACCAACATGCCCCCCTGCCAAATAAAGCGCTTCAAGATCATTTGTATTGATATTAATCCCTGCCTTTACTGCACTTATACGCGCATTTACTATAATATGGGGAGGCACACGTCTAAATCTCATACCAATGAGATTGGCAAGACCTACGTATGCCCCGGAAGACCACGCTGCAATCCATAACGGAACCGGAATAAGATAGGTAAATAATACAATAGCAGCAATAACAATTATAATTATGAAAATAGGAAAAAAAGTTGATAACATGATTACAATACCCCCTTTTGCTATAATCTTTCTAAAATCTTATGTGGTAAGCAATAAAGGAACTCACCCCTTATTACGCTCAAGTTATACCATAGACTGTAGTTATTTTACAAGTGGAAAAAATTTAACCTATGTAGTTAAAACTTTTTGACAGGATAACAGGATATACATGATATTATTTTTTCTGTGTGAATTTAAAATTTTATTTAATTACAAGGGCATTTCGTTAAATAGTTCTTCTATTAACTCTTTACTCATATCACATAAGGGGGGCTTCTTAAAACTATATTTTTTTTCTATCGCATGACGTGCATCCCAATATATTTTTCCCGTTGACGGATTAATCAATTTAAACCATAAGCCCGTTTTGGCAATCTTCTCCTCTTTTGGTGTACCATAAGACCAGTCTGTTACTCCGGTCACTAAGATTGCTTCAACATCAAGCTTTTTAGTTATCTGCTGAGCAAGCTCCGCCGGGCAGGTATCAGAATCGGAAAGCTTATTCAACAAGTCTTCAACAGAGGCATACAGATCAGTATCACTCTGAAGGTACGATTTTATTGTATATGATTCAAGTACGTGGTCGAATACTCCTTTTTTTTGCAATGATGTCACAATTAATTCATCAAGACAGACTCCCGTTGTTTCTAAATGCTCTGTAATTGAGGGTAATGCTACAATTTTTCTAGGGTGAAAAACCTTCTCTGTCGGATAAATTTTTGAATATTTTGGTGCTCCTGCACACCCAAGGGCTAATAAGAAAAGAACCATTAAAAAAAAAGTATATATAATTTTATATATCTTTTTCATTGACTTCTCTCCTTTCACAAAAAAATTCTCACAAAGCTCAGACTCACACCGAGGTAAAATTTATAGCATATATACGCCTCGTATGGTTAAAACCATTTTGATACAAGGGCAACTTGCACTTTTGAGTATCTGGGGATTTTACTGCCATCAAACTCTCCTTCTTTCATGGAGTATTGTCCCGCCACATCAATTTGAAGCCATTTTATACCTAAACTAAGTCCACCCGTCAGCACAGTTCCTTCGATACTCTCTTGAATATTACTCATGGCACCCGCTCTCAGAGAAAACCAGCTAAGGGGATGAAAATTAATTCCTCCACCGATATATTGAGAATCATAGTCAGGAATAAAGGTTTCATTTTTAGTTAAGTCCATATCTAAGGCCATAGTGATTCGGTTTTCCCATAATTTGTAGGCAAATCCAGCCCGTATCTGAGGCTTTACCTCAAAATGACCTCCAGTTGCTGTTTCGAATTTTGGCGTATTAATATTCTTTGCAGCAAGACCTATGGTAAGATTCGGCAAAACTACAGGTTTGTATAATACACCAAGATCTATCCCCCAGCTCATATCACTTTTTTGAGCATCTTCCATTTGATCTTCAAGATCACCCGATTCTGTGTCTAATTTTATCTCATGATCATACGTATACCCCGGCATTAATTTGAAGGAAGCGCCTACGTTAATATCTCCCCAATCAGATGTAATGAACTTATGTCCATATGAGATGGGGATTTCCATATAGGCAAGACCGGCAAGCTTCAGATAGGTCGTAGGATTTACATCAGGATCATTAGGATCTCCCTCGACTGCGTATTGAAGTGAATTATTTCTGTAGTCATTCGGATCAGTAAGGATTAATTGATCAGTGTTGGGATCATATCGTACATACACTCCTGAATCTTCAACAATAAAATCAGTTCTCTCGGGATCAATAATCCCATAAGCCGTCGCTTCTGATATGCCATAAACTCCAAATCCTAAATTCCATACTTGCATGGCAACAGTGAGGCTAGGCATAATTTGAATACCATTCATATCATTTGCAATTGAGTCTAGTTCATGTTTAATAGCTCTAATATCTTCCCGCACATTGGGATCTAAGCCAGCATAAAATGTTAAGGTGCCTGAACTCCAATCAATACATGGATCGGCAAAAGCCTCATCTTCAACTTGACTAAAAGTATCTTCAATACCTATTTCTGCTAAATTATCTATATGATCAACCACATTGACCTCGCGAATGCCTACACCTGTTGAAACGGACATCTCAAATCCATTACTATGCTCAGGCAGAAGAGCGGGATTATAATATGGAGCAAAACTTCCGTTTGCAGAGGCAACTCCGGCGCCTCCCATGGATGCAGCTTCAAAACCCAGAGATGGAAATTCTATAGCTTGAGTCGGTAATGCCAGTAACGTTGCAATTGCTGATATAAGAATGAAATAGCTGATAATCCGTTGATGCATAATAGGTCTCCTCATTTTAAAATTATAATTATCCCTTTACTTTAATTCAGTATGATTATTTAACTATTATATCGGCACTAAAAAAATTAATATTATACATTTTGGATCATTTATGCAAAAAAATATGCAAAAAATTTGAATTATACTTAGGATAATCACCTATTGGGATTTTTATTTAACCATACAGGACACGGAGATCACAGAGGTGCTTTAGCTTCAAAATCAAAAATATTTGACAGGATAACAGGATTAACATGATATATATCCTGTTACTCAAAAAAATTTATCACGACCGGAAAGAAGTGATATGGAATAAGCAATAAACAGAATTTCAAAATTATCCTGTAAATCCTGTTAATCCTGTCTAAAAAAAAACATGAAGGAATTGCGAATACTCGGGTAAGAATGGAAAAATCTACGATAAATCTTAATTCCTGGGGTTCCAGGAGAGGGCGCTTTGCATCTCTACCCTATACCCTTCATCGGGTAGAATCTCAAATTCTGTGCCAGCCGGTTTGCCGTTAAGCCAATACGTCATTTCAAATTGCCCTGTACCGGCATTATATCTATAAATGGCGTTTACATTGGGCTCTAAATCCCGCAACATATCATAGGATGTATATCCCTCTGTTTTAGGCTCAACCACACCGATAAGATTTAAACCTTCTTTAAGATCGATAATATAGCTCAGTTCCCCATTATACTTTATAGGCACCGCAATCTCAAAGTCATCAGAGGCATAAAGCTGATATCCTTTGCCAAGTTCAATGTGGAAATCGGTTCCAGATGCATTTCCGGTGCTATCTATCTTGACTTCTTTATATGAGCCGCTCGATGAATCAATCCTGTTCGAAATCTTAGAGACACATCCGCATATTGTATTCAGATATTCTAAAAGATCTTTTGCAGTAAATTCCGGATTCCCATCTTCAAATGGGTATGCAATGAGGTTGAGGCCGGTATGGAGATATAAATAGTAAGGGTAATATACATATATATTCACTACCTCTGTATCACTATATCCTTTCTCATCAATGGCGGTCACATGTACTTGATGCCAGCCCACATCATTATCGGTGGTAAACCTCATATATCCATCCATCCACCCGGAATAGCGAATATATGTTCTCTCACCATCAGGATGGTGGACAATCGGTTCAATTACAACTCTCTCCCCTGCAATAACCTCAATATCAGGGATATACTCAAGTTCGGGAGAATGAGACGTCGATATAGGTTTCGAATGTGATTGCAGCTGTTCCATCCTAATATGAAGATACTGTGGTATACTGCTTGTAATATATCCTTCTTGATCAGGAGGATATATATAATCTATATAACCTTCTTTCTTAAATGTTAATTGAAAGATGCCTGGCTGCAAAAGAATAAAATAAAGCCCATTGCTCCCTCTTTCAGGAGTAATACGCTCATCATATAGATAAATCTCCACATCGTCGATCGGCATTTCACCATTCTCCGGAGTTTCAGTTACAGCCACGATAAATCCACCCGGTATAGGTGTGCGGATACGCAAATCCATCTGAGGATTAAATAAATCAAGGCCTAAACCATACGTATCAATATAGTATTCAGTCCCAGGCAGGGGATACATATCTACCGTCGGATATTGCCCTCCGATATAGGGTGCGTAATAGTCTCCTGTTGAGGGCCTGTTTGCTGACCGCAAAAAATAACTCTCATACATATAAGGATCGTAAGGAGGAATAACAGGTACACCAGTGCCTTGCATAGGAGCTAAGAAGGAAGGGCCGCCAATTCCACCACCTGAATAAGGCAATAATAGAGACTCTTGCATCTTGAGGCCATATCCTTGATACGGTAGTGAAGGCAAAGGAGAAGATGCCATAGAGGTCATCTGTTGAAGAGGGAGCATACCTACATTACCGCCTCCCATAGGATTAAGATTATTAACGGGAATCATACCTGGATTAGCGCTTCCCATTAGATTACCATAAGGAGAGGCATAACTTAAGGGATTTGGGATATGGGCAGAGAGATAAGCTCCAATGCCAGCATCTAAAACTGTGGTGGCTGGCCCCAAGTTGGCAAGGCTCGCCTGGCTGATCCTTAAATCTAGAGTAGAGGCAAGGAGTGCTTGCTCTATAAGAGTGGCAGGATTGCCCATACCGCCATAGAGCATTTGCATTGGATCAGCTCGGCCCATTAAAAGTTGCTGCTCTGCATTTTGGTTCTGGGCTTGTGTATAATGAATTCCGCTAATAATATATAGACATGATATAATAAGCACAATGGAAAGCCTTATTATACTTCTCTCAGCTCCCATATTTTCTCATAACCTCTTAATAGATTTATATTTCGATATTTAATATAATCCTCTATAAAATATTAACTCGTTATCACTTTAAATTCAAATTTATACTAAAAATAATATATACCAGATAATAAAACTTGATGAGATTTTTTATTAATCTCCTGATCTAACTCAGACAGGCCTGCTTCTGCACCAGGTATTTTCGTCGCAAAACGATACTGGTATGCTACATCCAGCACTAAATCACCTATACTTATCCCAGACCCGAGCGTTATCCCATAGGAATCCAGCGGATTATCTAGTGAAGGCATGGGATCGTAAAAGAGGCCGACCCTCAATGGAATCACCGTTTTCTCAAGGATTTTCAAATATTCGGCCCCAAATCTAAGCGCATATGTTGGTTTAATCTTTGGCGAGAACGGCTTATTAGTGATGGAATCGAATTCGGTAAAGAGCCCGAAGGTTTCTCCTTCTCTATTTTTCAATGAAAAGTCATCCCACTCGGTTCGCGTGATATCTGTCGAAATAGTAAGCGCATCTGAAAAGCGATAGGCTATTCCTAATCCATAAACCGCAGGAAATCTTATTCTATTTATATCACCATAAGAATCACGATAGTCGGGTATAGAGATTCCGTGTTGTTGTGAATCAATCTCCCTTTTTAGGCGAGCCCTTACAGGGCTTTTATATACCCCCGCCACTGTCAGATAAGAATTCACCATCCAGAAAAAACCTATATGAGCATTAAAGGCTTCAAAATCATGATATTTTTCAGTGGTTATTGTACTATTATTTGGTATATTGGTATTCGGGTCAAAACTTGAGGTATGTGTCCAATTACAATGATCGGTCAATTCATCCGACCATATATTGGTGGTGAGGCCACAATATAAATTTGGTGTAACCTGAAAAGCAACAGCAGGCGATAACGCATAGAGTCCCCCTTCCCCATGATAGGAATATAAAAAGGAAGTTCCGCTTCCACTGTATTCCCATTCACGCTCTGTTTCAAAATCTCTAGAAAAATCATAGAGATATTGATAATTTAAAGAAAACACCACATTTCTTCTCACAATGCAGGTCGGATATACAACGCTCAAATAATTAATATCATTAAGTGTTAAAGACTCATCCGACCCCCTTTCTCTTACAATTATTCCCCCGCTCTCCTCATATTCTTTTGAATCATAACGTACGGATCTACGCTCATACGAAAGGACCAGCGACATCTCCGGCTTTTGAAGTTGCACGAGCCCAGCGGGGTTCCAAGAAGCAGCCGTAGCGTCATCGGCAATTGCCACGAACGCTTCCCCCATGCCACGTGCCCGTGCTCCTGACCCTACAATGGTTGGAGGGCACACAGGTAAGGTCAATTCCTGAGCACTTACACGCTCTGGAGCGCCCATACAGAGAATACTTATAATTAGAAATAATAAAATTTTTCTCATTTTGTAATAACTCTATCTTTAAGATCTACGGAGAGCATATCATCTCGCTGCTCAGTCAATTTGGCTTGCGAACAGTCGTCATATACATCTGTTACCCTACCTTCCCCAATAATAATAGGACTATCCATGGAGCCTTTCTTCTCTACTTTATAAAAAATAACCTTCATATGCTCCTTTATCCCACACCCTGAAGTAAGATCGAGCTGAATATCGCCATTTGCCATGGCAGTCACCTCTCCTTCAGTTAAAGGGAGAGCCTGTTTGAATTTCAGGGCTAATCCTTGTAATAGAAGCATAACATCTGATAAATGTTCCACCTCTCCAAATACATCTTCCGAGTCAAGCACCACGGACGTTTCCGTATCAATAAGCCGGGCAATGACTTCTAAATAATCATCATAAAAATACGCGCTCCCTACGATCACACCCTCGGCGGATACAAGACGGCCTAATTCCATGGAAGAGCATTCTTCGCTTTCCATCTTACTCAAGAGAGAGCTTATTTTTTCACGATCAACAAATTGAAATCGTCTTTGCTCGATAAACACTTGAATTAATTGATCATAGATCAAATTTTTCAATTCGTCCCGCTGCCCGATATATTTAAAGGGAATAAGCGCAAGAGATAATCGTGAGCCGACCTTATAAATAGATTCGATTTCCCGATACACCTCTATCTGCTCTTTGCTCATATTCCCATTATTATCCATTGCGCTGATCGTAATCTTATTAATACCCTCATTTAATCGAATATGATAATTAAAGAATACGCGAGAAGATGCCCTCGTTAATAAAGGACTATTATTTATCTTTAATGACGCAACCTTCTCCTCATCCCTCACCTCTCCTTCAATATAGAGTTCATCCCAATTTACTCTCATCGCCTTCGGCAAATTCTTGCAGGTAATGACCGGTGGGATCGAATCCTCTGCTGCTGCATCCCGTTTCTGCCCAATTATCTGTGATAAATCACGGCTTAAATATGCTAATTTATTCTCACATTGTGCCCCATGTGTAAGCTTAATTTCTCCTGAGGTGCTATTGTGCAGCTTATCTTCAATGTAAAAATCCACCTTCTCCCGGGAATAAGCAATGATTTCGACGGAAAAAAGGCCTCTATCACCCTTCTCTAAAGCCACGTTCTGGCCATTAAAGGTAAAAAGCTTTACCCCGATATCATCATCAACATAGCCCTTAATAAAATATCCATGCCCCTCATGTAATGGCTCTATTTCATCTATATAAATCATAGGTGCATCGCGATCACATACTATCTCAAAGGCCTTTTCGCTATGACGTCCCACCAGATCAGCTGCTTTGAGTATAATCTCATTTTTCCCCTTGCATAAGGCGAGTATCTTTTTAAACTCAAGATGTGGTAATGCCAATTCAACAGACACATTCTCTCCATTAATTACAATCTCTCTTGCGAATTGATCATCAGTAACATAGCCTTCCAACGTGATCTCACATTGATTCGTATAAATATCTTTGGGCGAGGATACGAAAATTTCCGGCGGATGGATATCGAGACCGGATTGCTTAAGGGATGCTTCGCGTGCTAAATTTAAAAAATATTTCGCTTTTGCGGATTCAAAATGCTCAAGAGAAAGCTCGAGCTCGGAAATTGCCTCTTGATAACGATTAATTTTATAATACACAATACCTTTTTCTCTGTGGGGAAAATATTCATCAAGGATATGCAGTCCATGGGTCCTTACTCGCCGCTGATCTTTAAAGCGCAGTTTATATGCACTCTCAAAATCAGAAATTGCTTCTTCCCAATACTGCCCTTGTGAATAGGAAAGGCCTCTTAAATAATAATCCCACCATTGCCCCCGCCAGTTCCCTTCAATAATTCCATACACATGACCATCTTTTTCATAGATTTTCCATTGTGGAACAGCGCAATGAAGGACTAAGGGAAGGATAAATAATAAAAGTAAATATTGATATAACTGCCCTTTTTTTTGCATTTTACCACCACTCTCGCTTGATGCCGGAAGATATTATTTTAAGGTTATAAGGCAACCTTCATTCCAGGTTCTAATTGTTCAGGTTGGACAGTAATATTTGCATAACTACATCCCTGCTTGACTTCCTCAATAATGATTTCACCAACTTTTACTGTCTCGTATCCCGCAATAACACCTTCCTTATCCACTATCTTTTTATCTTTAAGCAGATGAAATTTCATCCCAGGCAGTACACCCTGCTTACGTCCAATATTAATTATTATTTTATCTTTGCTCAAGACATTCTTTATTCTTCCCTGTATAGGGAAGGCACTATTCACCTTTCCGATGAGTTGTTCGGCCAATCTTTTGGCAATATCCTCCAGGTTATCTTCTGGGGTACATGTTTCAGTCAAGGCAGTTTTAATAATCGAGGTTTCACTCTCAACAATCCGGATATTAACAGTCCACTGATTCTTAAAATTTGTTACTCTGCATACAGTAAAAAGATTGGCTGTCACAATTTTCCCCAGCTTCAGTGCTGACTCAGGATTTGCAAGAGAAGATGTCCCTAAGTCCAATTCTTGAAGAAGCGCTTCCAAATACTCCCTCTCAACAACCGTAAATCGCTCCTTTTCTCCTATTATGGAAATCAATTTATGAAGCAACAATTCCATCTCTGCCTGAGTTTTAACATTCTCTTCCCCCTCTTTATTGCCCGAAATAAAAAATACAGCTAAAGGTTTTGATGTCCATTCATCCTTATCAGCCATTATATTCGTCGTGAGAGCATTATTTTTTTTCACCAATTTCTGAAAAAATTCAGCTATTTTCTCATCATCAGCAGCGGCAAGACCAGCATTAATAGCCTTGATACTAATTTCTTCAAAGTCTTTCTCTTTCTTATTGGCATTTCCGCGAAGCACAATGAAAAATCCCAGACACACAATGAGAATAACAAGGATTGCTGCGCCTAGAAAATTTCTTCCCTTAGAAGAAACATCCTTTTTCTCTTCATACCACGGCTCTGCCTTTTCCTCATCTCCCGACCGTGTTCTCAAGTTCTGATATAAATTGACCTTTTGCTGAGAAGCAACAATTGCGGAAAGATCTATAGGACTCTCTGTGAGATCAACGCTGTCTTTGGCCTGTGTGCTCGGTTCAAAATAACGTACACCCGGATCACCATACAACAAATAGCTCCCCCATAATATATTTAGTTTGCCATATTTTTGCATGAGTTCACCCCGTGCAGCCTTCATTGACTGGCCAACGGTATATCCGGAAAAAAGTTTTTCATAAAATTTAAGCGCAAAATCCGTACTTGGTCTATCGAGGACTTTCCAAAATGTTCCGATATAATGCTGCACTCCCGCTAATAAGAAGGCATTTGCCAATCCATATATCTTCTCTTCCCCTTCTTCATCAACGTGCCATTCTTCCGTAGTCCCGGATTGACATGCATTGGAGAAGACCAACCAGGGAAGCGGATTACTTCCACCCATTTTTCTGATATCACCAGCGGTAAATTTTCCATCCTCCAAGAGCCAGCCGCTTCTCGTCGGATTTGATAAATCATAGTCCGCATGGCCTGCATAATGAATTAAATCATAATTAAATAACCGCTTCTTTAAATACCCCACATCAACCTCGCTGGTAGCCAAGGTAATATTAACCTGCGCCGAGTCAAGCTCATCCCTGATTCGCTTCCCCTCTTCATATGCTGCCTTTAGATCACTCTTTGGGTCCGCGATTATCAAAAGGCGGAAGGGTATTTGAGGTTTGCCATCCGCTCGTTTTACCACCATCTGTTTGGTTTTGACCATTCGTCCGATATTAAATTTTTCGCATAAAAATTGTCTGCCGTCAAACAGCAATTCCCATGGTATCTGAACAAGACTATTATCAATGCGAAAAATAAGATCACTCGAAGGGCTATTTTCCAGTTCCGCCTTTATGGAAAGAGAAAAAATTTCATTATATAGTACTCGGCCTATCTGCTGAAGCTCTTGAAGGATGGATTGAGGGATATGCCCATTTTTTGCCACCATATTGAGCAAATGCATAAGTTCATTACTTCGGCATTGAAATTCGCCATCTTTAAGCGGAACCTCCTCATAATGGGTAAGGGTCTGTTCACTTTTGGATAGACTCAATTCAAGATTTTTGCTCTTTCTTGTTATTTCTAAATATATTGTTTTTTCCATTTCAATAAACCTTGCGCAGAGCTATCTTCCCTACATCTTGTAAATATTATAGCACTTCCTGGAAATTATAACTAATATTCTTTTTTTAATCTGAGTTGAATTATACCTATCTGCTTTCCATGTAGGTAAATTTTTACGAAATAATTTTTAAATTTGACATAAAAAACTGCTTCACTCTCTTCTACCGAGTTTAATTCCCGGTCGTTAGAAAAAAGCATTAATCTTACTCCGGCGGGGCTTTCATGGGTCTTTAAATCTAATGTATGAATCATCAACTTAAGAGAATCATCAATTCGCTCAAGCTGAAGATTTACACCAATATTCTCTATTTGTTTACTTAATTTAATAAAATCCCCCAACCTCTCAACACCTGAGCTTAATCCTCCTCGTACTGGTTGCAACCCTAATTCCGGGATCGCAAAATTACCTGTATTTCGCAATACCCGGATAGCATCCGCCGTGAAGCTAAGCACTAGATCTAAAATATTTGCCTTTTTAGGTAAAACAAGATTCTTTACTCTCTCTTTTAATGGTGAAGGGGCATTTATCAATGGCTCGTGTAACATTTCCTCTAAAATCATTAACCGGTTAAAACATTCATCACATCTTCCAAGATGCTCCTCAAACTTAATTATATCTGCCTCTTCAAAAGACTCCTTTCTTTCAATATAATTTTGTAAAGAGCCCTCATCAATACAATCCTGTCCGGTATGAGAATGTAAATTCACTTTTTTGTTATACGTCTTAGCCATTTTCGCCAGCACTCTCTCCAGGCTTTCTAATTCCAGTTTGTCAAAATTACTCTCCATCACGGACTCCTAAAATTTTCTTAAAATAAACTGCTTTTCCTAATAATTACTAATTCTAAAATGGACTATTCGCCCTATTTATTTTATCGGTAATAACAACATTTTTTATTGTTGTTTTATCTTACATGACGTAAATATTAGCCATCACTTATGAAACTTTTTAATTCCTCATAGAGATTTTTCTTTTTGGCAATCTTTACTAAATTATTGACCATTCTGAATTTTAATTGATGCACAGCATTTATCTTTAAGGCCATTATCTCAGCTATATTACTTAAACTCAGATCTTCCTCATAAATTAATCTAAAAAGATAATGATGCCTCTCAGATAACCCATCTTTTAATTCATTGATTAACTTTTTTAAGTCCTTTGTCTCTATTTTCTTAAATTTGTTATCATCAGATATCCGGTATTGGATCTCTTCAAGATCGACAAAACTTTTCTGTTCTCTCAGAAAATCAATAGTTAAATGAAAACTTATTTCTCTAAGATACGCAACAAATGAACGTTCATTCTCTCCTCGAAAATTTCTTAGTCTACGACAATCCCTATCCAAAAGAGCTACAAATATTCTGTCAAATATTTCCTCTATCTCATCATTTTGAAAAGAATAATGATACCTTTTAAGGGTCCTATTTATATAACTATAAATAATATTCCCATATTTTTCAACGAACTGGTCCCACGCCTTCTTATCTTGATTTATTATATCATCTAAAAAATCAAGAAACTGTTCATTTGATTCCATTAGATCTTCTTTTCCCAATAGAGCTCTCCTGCCTCCAAATCCTATTTCATTACCTATCGTATACTTTTCATATGTTCGTATGATCGTTAATCTTTACCCCCCTCACCTGTAATTTTGGTTTTCTATAATATTATATACCATATTAGTCATTGAAATTTCAATATATATCGTATAGCAATTCTCATTACCCTATATAGGAGCGCATTTTATCAAAAGAGGATGAGTAAGAATAAGATAAGGATTAAGATACGAATCAGGAATTCTTGAATTAGAATTGCTGCTGAAGGACCATATAAGTTGCGAAATATAATGATTTATGAGATAACTAATTATTATTTCAAAAACATCACTAATTAATTACAGATATGGGAAAAGCATATTATAAAATAAGGGAAATTCATGACAGGATCTTAAAGGATGAACAGAACACTGTATATAAGGAAAAGGGAGGACGAATAGGAATCGCGCTTGCTTACCCAAATACCTATTATGTTGGAATGTCAAATTTAGGAGTGCATACTATATATTATCATTTCAATAGGCGCAGCGATGTTGTGTGTGAGCGAGTTTTCTTGCCGGATAAAGAAGAATATCGAATGTACCAAAGGCTTCGGATACCATTATTAACGCTTGAGTCCAGCAAACTAGTTAAATCATTCAATATTGTCGCTTTTTCATGTTCATTTGAAAGCGACTTTGTAAATGTACTAAAAATTTTAGACCTTTCAGATATTCCCCTTCGCGCTCAAGATCGGGGAGAGGAATTTCCTCTCATTATTATGGGAGGTGCATGTACGTTTATTAATCCCGAACCTATGAGTGATTTTATAGATGTTTTCCTGTGTGGAGAGGGAGAAAGCCTGTGCAGCGAATTTATAGACGTATATAAAAGTAGCTATGAGGATGGTGATAAAGACCGGTTGTTGAAAAATCTGGCTTCACTTCAAGGAACATATATCCCTAAATATTACACATACCATTTTGACAATGAAGGGAAGATTATTACTATTGAACATAATTCACACGCTCCTGATACAATAAAACCGAGAATAGAGACAGATAGAGATAAGCTTACTACGCATACCAGAATAGTAAGCCCGAATACAGAATTCGGGCATATGTACCTCCTGGAAGTAAGCAGGGGATGTCCGAGATCATGCCATTATTGTGTTTTACATCACGCTTTTAAGCCATTCAGGATTAAAGACTTTGAGAGCGTGAGTGAAGCGGCACAAAAAGGATTAAGGTATAGGGATAAAATAGGATTAATAGGGGCCTCTATATGCGATTATCCTCACTTAAATAAGTTGTGCAGCCACATTATGACATTAGGAGGCCGTATATCAGTATCCTCACTGAGAGTGGATGCCCTCAGTGAGGATTTATTGGAGTATTTGATACAAAGCAGGCAACAAACCATTACTTTGGCTCCTGAGGCAGCAACCGAAACGCTGAGAAAAAGCATTGGGAAAAATATCTCGGATGAACAATTTTTTGATGGACTCTCTCTGATCATAAAAAAGCGTATCCCTAATATAAAACTTTATTTCATGATTGGCCTGCCCGGTGAAACAATGCATGATATAGAAGCAATAGTAGGTTTTGCAAAAAAAATCCGACATTCTGCTTTTTCAGATTCTCAAGGAAGGGCTCACTTTAAACAGATTACCCTGAGCGTCAATGCATTTGTTCCGAAGCCGCATACTCAGTTTGAGAGAATGCCAATGGAAAATCTTGCTGTATTAAATTATAAAATAAAATTCCTAAGAAAAAAGATAAATTCTTTAAAAGGTATAAATATTATCTTTAGCCTTCCAAAATGGTCATACATTCAATGCCTTTTATCTCGCGGTGATAGACGCGTCGGCCATCTTTTATACAGTTATCATAGATTAGGAGAAAATTGGAAAAGCGCATTGGCACGTTATAATTTAAATGCTGATTTTTATATTTACCGATATATAAATAAAAAGGAAATTACCCCCTGGCAGCTTTGGATATATTAAGCGATTTATGATATGCTGTATATTATAGACTATGATAATGTGTAAAATGAGGTATGCAGTGTAACGATGAAAAAATTTTATTGTAGCGTGGTGTTTATTTTTGTCATTCTTTTATCCTTCCCTTTTGCCAAAGCAGAAAAGGAATCGCAAATTTCAGATTTGCAATTTGAGAAGGAATCCTATGGATATTATCATTTTCTTTTAGCTGAGCTTGCCTTGGAGGAAGGAAGGCAAGGAGATGCTATCTCAGAATATAAAAGAGCAATTGAGATTGATCCTGATTCTATATATCTTCGTATAGAACTGACACAATTATTGGCCCGCTACGGTTTTTTTGAAGAAGCAGCGAAATACTGTGAAGAGATATTAGTTCTTGCCCCTGACGATATTGATAATCAATTGCTTTTAGGACAGATTTATTATCGTATGGAGAAAGACCCCGAGGCTATTTCTATTTATAAAAAGGCACAAGAAATGGATCCTGAAAATAGTATGATCTATCTCTTGCTTGGAAAAATATATTTGGAGAATGAGAACTATGAGGAAGGAATTAAGCTCTATACGCAAATGGCTGAAAATAAACCTGATTCACATTTAGCCCAATATTATATAGGATATTGCTACTTAAAATTAGATAAATTGGATACTGCCGTAACGTATTTGAACAAATCCCTGGAACTCAAACCAGATTTTAAAATGGCCTTAGAAAAGTTAAGCTATATTCATATAAAAAACCAGAATTATCAAGAGGCTGAAAAAATTTACACCCATCTTTTGGAGTTATACCCGTATGATTTGAAATTTCATGAACAACGTGCCCGAATTTATATTCTTCAAAATCAGTTAGATAAAGCACTAGAGGAATATCTTAAGATAAAAGAGAAAGATCCGGGCAATTTAAAAATACGGGTAAAAATTGGTTTCATTTATTTTGAGATGGAAGACTATAAAAAAGCAATCGAGGAGTTTAAAGCGTATCTTGAAAATAATATAGATGATAGAGATGCATGGTTCTATCTGGCAATGAGTTATGAAAAAGATGAAGATTACAATAATACAATAGGGATTTATAACAAATTACTGGAACAAGATCCTAATGATACAAAAACACGCTTTCATTGTGTATTTTTATACCAAAAAATTAAGGAATATGAAAAGGCTATTGAACATTTAAAGATTATCCTAGAAAAAGACCTTAATAACTCAGATGCCTATCTCTATTTGGGATTACTCTATAATCAAACAGGGGAGAACAATGTCGCTATTGATACCTTGCATAAAGGAATTGAGAAAAATGAGAAGGATGCTGATTTGTATTTTTATCTCGGGGTAAATTATGAAAAAGTCGGTGACATGAAAAAATCAATAGAAGCATTTGAAGAGTCTTTACAAATAAATCCGAACTATGCAGATGCTTATAATTATATAGGGTATATGTATGCTGAGAAAGGTGTCAATCTGGATGAAGCAATAAATAAAATAAATAAGGCTCTTACGTTAGATCCAAATAACGGTGCTTATTTAGACAGCCTGGGATGGGCATATTTTAAAAAGGGTGAGCTTGATATTGCCCTTGAAAAATTAAACGCTGCTATTAATTATGTGAAAGATGATCCGGTTATATATGATCATCTGGGGGATGTTTATAAAATCAAAGGCGATTTGGCCCGGGCTAAGGAGATGTGGACAAAGGCATTAGAGTTCGATGTCAGTAATGAAACAATAAAAAAAAAATTAGAAACTCTTCATAAAAATTAGTGCGCACTGTAAGCTTATTTATTCTCTTCTCATTTTTTTTATTCACGTTAGGGTGTCTTTATAAAACCAGCGTCAGAGAGCCCCTACTCTCAAATCTCGAAATAAAAAAATTGCTTTCATCGCGCAGACGCTCGCTTAACGCAATAAAAGGATTGGCGAAAATCTCAGTGAGGAGCACATCAAAAGGGATTGACAAAACATTTAAGGCAGTGTTCAGCTTTACCAGGGATGGTTATGGCTCATTAGAAGGATGTGGCCCCTTTTCAACCATATATTTTAAACTATTATATAATCCTGAGCAGCTTTACATATACATACCGCAAAAGAATGTGCTCTATAAGGGAGAAAATACCGCTGACAATCTTGCCAGGATTCTGCATTTTAATTGGGAAAGCATCTATTTTATCGATTATATAAGCGCCAATTTACCTTTTGATCCTTTCCTGACAAATATCTATTCTGTTTCATTCAGCAAAGATTATCTTATCAGGGGGGAATTATCTGACCATACATGGATTGCACGACTTAGTGACTCCCCTTCCCCGGATATTTTAGAATTTTGTCTGCTTGATCAATCCGCACAATTACTCCTTGATATAAGTTATATATATGATAAAAATATCGTTGAATACAGGCTTCCTTCCCTGGTACATTTTTGGCAAAAAAAAGATAATCTCTCGGTGGAAATAAAATTCATCTCTGTTACAATAAATGATCCCATCAATGAGAAAGATTTTATCCCCCCCGATGCATGGTTCGATGAAAATGAAGATATAAAAACAATACCTTTTTAGGCAGTTTAGTCGCTTTAAGAAAGTTGACAAAAATATCAAAAACCTTTATGATATGTTTTATACCCTAGTGGGGCGTCGACAAGCGGTAAGTCACAGGATTTTGGTTCCTGCATTCGGAGGTTCGAATCCTCCCGCCCCAGTAAATTTTGAGGATACATTATGAGACCTGAACTTAAAGTAATAGCAGGAAATTCAAATATTAAATTAGCGCAAGGAATTGCCAGTTATTTAAATTTGGACTTGGTAGATGCGGATATAAAGCAGTTCTCTGATGGAGAAGCACAGATCCAAATTAATGAAAATATCAGAGGAGCGGATATATTTGTCGTGCAATCAACCTGCTCCCCCGCAGCGACCAATCTAATGGAATTATTAATCATTATTGATGCTCTAAAGCGAGCCTCCGCCCGAAGAATAACCGCTGTTATACCATATTTTGGTTTTGCTCGGCAAGATAGAAAGGTCCGACCGAGAGTTCCCATCACGGCAAAATTAGTAGCAGACTTAATTACAACCGCCGGGGCAAATCGTGTCGTCACCGTTGACCTTCATGCGGGACAAATACAAGGCTTTTTTAATATATCAGTTGATAATCTTTTTTCAACAGGGGTCATGGTTGAATATATCAGAACCCTGCATTTAAATGATTTAGTAATGGTTTCCCCTGACGCCGGAGGAGTGGAGAGAGCGCGCGCATTTGCTAAGCTCGTAAATGCGAGTTTATCAATTATTGATAAACGAAGAAGCACTCCCAATGAGGCTGAAGTAATGCATATTGTAGGAGAGGTAAAGGATAAAGATGCTCTTATAATCGATGACATGGTAGATACCGCAGGGACACTCACAAAAGCAGCAAAGGCTTTAAAGGATAACGGAGCTAAAAGAGTACTCGCGTGTTGTACTCATCCCGTGCTCTCCGATGACTCTATAAAAAGGATAAATGATTCGGTCATCGAAAAATTGATTGTGACCGACACTATCCCCTTATCATCAAGCGCATGCTCTTCTGAAAAAATAGAAACCCGATCAGTGGCCTCTCTGCTTGGAGAGGTTATCTACCGTATAAATGTAGACAAATCAGTAAGTTCTTTATTCCAGTATAGTTAAGGAGTGATTTAATGTCAATTAAAATAAGCATACCTGCTATTAAGAGAAATGAGTTTAAGAAAAAGGGATCAAAGGCTGTAAGGGCCTCGGGGAGAGTACCCGCAATAATTTATGGTGGTAAGACTAGCCCCCAAGCCATATCCTTTGATATGAGGGAATTTATTAAATTAACCCGTGGGCATTCCTTTGAAAATATAATTGTTGAAATTGCCTTAAAAAATAATGGAAAGCCGGAATCAAAGACGGTTGTTATTAAAGAAGTGCAGGTTGATCCGATTCGCAATAGATTATTGCACGTGGATTTTTTTGAAGTATCAATGGATCAGGTCATACACGTCCATGTACCTATTAAATTTATCGGCACAGCCATAGGCATCAAGGAACAGGGGGGAATGTTAGACGCTCCGGTGCGTGAAATATTGGTAAAATGTCTGCCTATGGAAATGCCGGATGAGATAGAGGTTGATATTTCAAATCTTAGAATAGGGGATGTGATCCATATTAAAGATATTGCTATCCCCCAGGGAGTAACAGCCTTGGATGATCAAGAAAAGGTAATTGCTTCTATGGTATCAAGAGTAAAGTCAACTGAAGCAGCTGTGAAAGAAGAAGTGGTGGAAGAGGCTGCAAAAGAACCCGAAGTCGTGAGCAAGAAACCTAAAGAATGAGTGAAAAAATTATACCTATTAAATGAGTGTGTAACACGAAAGAATGGCTGATCGCAGGGCTGGGGAATCCTGGTAAAAAATATGAATTAACAAGGCATAATGTAGGTTTTTGGGCTATAGATGCGCTGTCGGAAAGATTAAACATACCATGTGATAATATTCACTCTCATGTGAGGTGGGGACGAGGGACAGTTAAGAATCAGTGCATAAGGCTTATTAAACCTTATACTTATATGAATTTAAGTGGGGAAGGAATTTACTCTTTTATCTCTTACTTTAAGATAGATCCTTTCCATCTTATTGTATTTCATGATGACATGGATTTAGAGATTGGCAGTGTCAAAATTTGTGAAAAGAGGGGCTCAGGGGGACATAGAGGGGTTGAATCGATTATCGCGTGTGTGGGAACATTTGATTTTATTCGTGTCAGAATTGGAATCGGTCATCCTCAAAAAGGGAATGATCCTAAAGAGTATGTTCTGTCATTGTTTCACGATGAAGAAAAGCAACGGGTAGACTCCATTATCCGGAAGTCATATGATATGATTTTAACTATTATTGTGGATGGCATTCAAAGTGCCATGAATCAGTATAATTCTTTAAGGTTTCATGAATCTATATAATCCAATGTAATACTATTCTATAATCATTAATAAAGGGGAGGGATTATGGTTAATTTTTCTTTTTTAGCACCGTATTTTGGTTTATTTGGCTTGATTGTAGCGCTCTTTATTTACTTTTATATTAAAAAGCAGCCTCCGGGCACGCAGCTCATGCAAGAGATTTCTGATGCAATCCATGAAGGTGCCATGACATTTCTGGCACGAGAATATAAAGCGCTTGCTATTTTTATTATAGTCGTGTTTCTTCTCTTATTCTTTAAAATTAATAAAGAAACCGCTATCTGTTTTGTGGCCGGAGCATTTTCATCTATGTTCGCCGGCTTTTTCGGAATGAAGGCAGCCACACGGGCAAACGTACGAACCTCTTACAGTGCTGATAAAGAAGGGCAGGATAAGGCCTTAATTATCGCCTTCTTTGGTGGCGCGGTCATGGGTTTATCTGTCGCCAGCTTAGGCGTTTTAGGCGTTGGTATTTTATTTTATTTCTTCGGCAAGGTTCCTGAAACAGCAAATTTCATAAACGGATATGCCATGGGCGCAAGCTCAATAGCCCTCTTTGCTCGAATGGGTGGAGGTATTTACACAAAAACCGCTGACGTAGGTGCAGATTTGGTCGGAAAGGTTGAGGCGGGCATACCGGAGGATGACCCAAGAAATCCGGCAACAATAGCCGACAATGTGGGAGACTGTGTTGGCGATACCGCTGGAATGGGCGCAGACATATTTGAATCATATGTTGGCGCTATTGTTGCAACAATTGCCATAGCAGCAACCGCTCCTATGTGTGAGTCTATGAGACTGCCTTATATGGCCCTTCCTATTCTTGTTGTGATGGCCGGATTAGTAGCATCGATTATCGGAGTTGTCTCTATCAAGGTCTTGTCTTCCTTAAATCCTGCTGCTGCCTTGCGCCTCTCTACTTACGTAAGTGCTATCTTACTATTAGTGGCTACCTTTTTCTTAGTAAAAGCATCAGGACTTCCCTTAGGTGTTTTCTGGGCGGTTTTTTCAGGCTCCATTGCAGGTATTCTCATAGGGCTTTTAACCGAGTATTACACCTCAGGCAAATGTATCATCAATATTGCAGAAGCTTCTAAGACCGGGGCTGCCACAAATATAATTACCGGCTTCGCAACAGGGTTGGAAAGCACTGCCCTGCCGGTTCTTGCTCTTTGCTCAGCTATTTTTGCCGCGTATCGAACATCAGGTTTATATGGCATCGGCATTTCAGCAGTCGGCATGCTTGCAACAGTTGGGGTAACCATGTCGGTTGATGCGTACGGTCCGATCGCTGATAATGCAGGTGGTATTACCGAGATGGCGGGACTCGGGAAGGAAACTAGAAAGATTACAGATGGCCTTGATGCCTTAGGAAATACCACAGCTGCTATTGGGAAGGGATTTGCCATAGGTTCTGCCGCATTAACTTCCCTGGCTTTATTCTCTGCTTATGCTAATGCGATACACTTAGAATCTATTAATTTAATTGATGCATTTGTTGTTATTGGCCTTTTCATCGGGGGGATTATACCCTTTTTAATCGCTGCGCTCACCATGACGGCTGTAGGGAAAGCTGCCTATGAAATGGTTGAGGAGGTGCGCCGTCAATTCAGGGAAATAACCGGCCTTATGGAAGGCAAAGCAAAGCCTGATACACGGCGATGTATTGATATCAGCACAAAAGCAGCTCTGAAAAAGATGATTATACCAGGGCTTATAGCGGTCGTAGTTCCGGTCGTGGTTGGCTTTATTTTAGGACCAGAAGCATTGGGAGGTCTTCTTGCCGGCACCACATTATGCGGGGTTTTTATAGCGCTCATGATGGCTAATGCCGGAGGAGCGTGGGATAATGCAAAAAAATATATTGAAGAAGGCCATATGGGAGGAAAAGGTTCCGATCCTCATAAAGCAGCAGTTGTTGGGGACACGGTAGGCGATCCCTTTAAAGATACATCCGGGCCAACGATGAATATATTAATTAAGCTCGTGTCAGTCGTATCCTTGGTCATTGCACCCTTATTATAATTGTACCTGGTGAACGGCTACTTTTTATAGTAACCGTTCACCGATTCAGAGCTTACTGTTCAAGGATTCTTTGGAGTGCAGTTATGTAAAGGTATGCTACGCGTAATTATGCCCCCTCCAATTATTGTAGTATCCTTATAAAATACTACTGATTGTCCCGGGGCTATTGCCCTCATCGGCTCCTCAAAGGTTACTCGCGCTTCTTTTTCATTGAGCAATTCCAAAACTGCTCGTTTCATTGTTTGATTGTATCTGATCTGCGCGTATACAGTCTCCTTTCTGCTTTTTGGAGCAATGATAAAATGAATGCTATCAGCTATTAATGAGCGCTTAAGAAGATCATTATCTGATCCGACAATTATTTTATTTTCACCCTTATCTATTGTCACCACATAATGCGGGCCCTTCTTGGAAAGATTTAAGCCCTTACGCTGCCCGATAGTATAAAATGCAAGGCCCCTATGAGTGCCGAGCACATTGCCATCCTTATCACATACCGGTCCCGGCTTAAGAGCTGCAGGTGAATATTTTTTAAAAAAATCTTGATAATCACTGCCCTGTAAAAAACATATTTCTTGACTTTCCTTGTGAGCACAGACAGAGAGGTTAAGAGAGTTCGCTATCTTTTTTATGGTTGATTTTTCTAAATTTCCCAAAGGAAACACTAAATGCGAGAGTTGCTTTTGCGTAAGCCTGTAAAGAAAATAGGATTGATCCTTTCTCTCATCAAGGCCCTTTTTAAGAAGATAGGCCTTCTTCTGCGCATTGTACCCTATTCTTGCGTAATGCCCTGTGGCGAGATAGTGAAAGTTGTTATCTAAGGCCCATTCCAAAAGCCAGCCACATTTAATTTTAGCGTTGCATATAATGCACGGATTTGGAGTCCTTCCTTGCGCATATTCCTGGACAAAGGGCAGAACTATTTCTCTTGTGAACACATCGTGAAGGTCAAGAACTTTAAGGGGAATTTCCACCTGGTCCGCAATAATTTTTGCGTGCTCTGCATTTCTCTTCTGATCAAGGACATCTAATAAAATTCCAGTCACACTATTTCCAGACTGTTTTAAAATCCAGGCAGCAATTGCGCTATCTATTCCACCGCTAAATGCAACTGCAATCTTTCGGGACATTATTACGATACCATTAACGAGAAAGTTTCATTATTTGCTGTTTTATTTCCGCAAGATTTGGTATCCGGCTCACGCGATATTTTTCTATCTCGATAATGGCCTTTATTTGATTCACAGCAGTGTCAAGATTATCATTACATATTAAATAATCATAATCAATAAAATACGATAATTCTCCAAGGGCATTTGAAAAACGTTTTTCTATCTGCGTGCTATTTTCAGTCATTCTATTTTCCAATCGTGCTCTCAGTTCCTCGAACGAAGGGGGGATTATATAAATATAAACTGCATCCGGATATAACCCTCTTAACTTTTTTGCACCCTTTACATCTATATCAAGAAGAAGATCATTGTGAATGGTCAATGCTTTTGCTATTTCGCTTTTTGCTGTTCCATAAAAATTCTCATGAACCAATTCCCATTCAGCAAATTCATTCTTTCTGATCATCTCTTTAAATCGCGATTTCGAGATAAAATGATAATCCTCTCCCTCCGCTTCCCCCTGGCGTGGTTCTCTGGTGGTATAGGAAATGGAATAGGAGAGATTCGTGGTGTTGTCTAAAATGTGTCGACAGATGGAACTTTTCCCTGCTCCGGATGGTGCGGAGACTACGAATAAAATATTGCACTTTCTGCTTTGCAAAGATTTTAGCACATCCATGCGATTAAAATAGCAGTGTATTATTTTGATTGCTGTATTTGCTGTATTCTCTGACAGATAGTTTCTGGTTGGACTGCAGAGAGAATAACATGGTCACTGTCAGTAATTATAATTGCTCTTGTCTTTCTTCCATGGGTCGCATTAATCAATTTCCCTGTCTTCTTTGCATCTTCCTTAAATCGTTTCATTGGAGATGAACCTGGAGTTATTATGGACACAATACGCTCGGCTATAACCACATTGCCAAATCCAATATTAATAAGTTGATCTTTCAATGGCTTCTCCTTTGTTCACTCTATATTTTGAACCTGTTCCCGAATTTTTTCCAATTCTGATTTTATTTCTACTACGTTTTGAGAAATTTGAGCATCCAAGGCTTTCACGCCGGTAGTGTTTATCTCTCGATATATTTCCTGGATTAAAAAATCCATTTTTCTTCCCGCAGCTTCATTATCATTACTATTCAGCATATTTTTCAATTTTTCCAAATGGCTGCCAATCCTAATTATCTCTTCTGTAATATCCAGTTTCCCGGCATATATCACAATCTCTTGCTCTAATCGTTCCGGTTCAATTGTCTGCTCAAATAATTCTTTCGCCCTCTCCTGAAGCATTATCTTGTGTTGAGTAATCACTTCCGGGATACGATTTTGAAAAGATTCTATATATGATTCTATAGTATGAATCCGCTCAATAATATCATTATATAAATTTTTCCCCTCTTCTTCTCTCATGCGTATTAAATTTTTTAACGCCCCATCCAAGGCACTGATGAGATATGGTTGTATTTTCTCCAAATCAATATCTTCTTGATCTGAATTGCTCTGGCGCTGAAAGATTTGGTTAAAAGCAATTAAATGTGAAAGCTCAATAGGTCCATTTATCTTGCAATTATCAATGAGTGACTGGAGACACTCATAATATTGTTTTGCCAAATCTAAATTGAGTTGTGGCTCCTCTGCCCGGTTTTCTTTATTTTCCATATTAATAAATAGCTCGATTCTTCCCCGCTTGAGTGAATCCCTGACATGTTTCTTAAGACTAAGTTCAAGAGGATTTATTTGCCGGGGTATTTTAGGTATAATTTCAAGGTATCGATGATTAAGGGATTTTATCTCGACAGTGATTATGTACTGTTCATTATCCCAGATAAATCTGCTAAAGCCTGTCATGCTTTTTATCATAATTTCTCCGGAGTTAATTTATGTAAATGGATAGTAAATTAAAATCTTTTAATGATATAAAAAGTATTAAAATCCCTTTATATGAAAGTATTTTATTATACTTTACCCTATTAGTCAAGTAGAGCAATATTGACATACAAGGTATATTCTTTTATTATATCCCTTAAAAATGATCAGAACATGGATATAAATGCTAATTAAATATTCCTTGATTTTTCTACCTTTAATCATCGTCGTGTTCCTTCTTCAGTCTTATTTTTGGATCCCCACTTACGAAGATCAAGTAAAAGGGAACCCGGACAGATTAACCCATTACATTAACGGTTCGATAGGCGATGCTTCTATTCTCAATCCGATTCTCAATTCCGACAGCGCCAGCAGTGAGATTTGCAGTTTGATATTCGAAGGCCTCATTGACCGGGATGAAGATTTAAAGCTCAGAGGCCGTGTGGCAAAAAAATGGGAAATCTATGAGGAGGCTTATTTTTATATCAATAAAAACAAAGAGTGGGGGAGAAAAGGATTGGCGAGTGCACGTGATGTTAAAAAAAGAATAGAAAACGCTTCTCTGCCTTATATAACGCGTATAGAAATCATACCTGAAAAAACAGAGACCACCGATTCGGTTGTGCTCAACTTCCCCCCGAGAATAAAAATGACCTTAACAAAGGTAGATCAAGATCTTTTTCACACGCTTGAAGATGTGCTCGGGGAGGGATATTTTACCTGGGACGACGCGCACATAGCCCGCCGTATTAAAACAGAGGATAAAAACGACTCATTACATAAGTATCTAAACACCTATATGCCCGTCACTGAGCATAATCCGATTATTGTTTTTCATCTGAGGCAGGGTGTTCGTTTTTCCGATGGTCATGAATGTAGCGCCGACGATGTGAAATTTACCTATGAAGCTATTATGGATATGGCGAACCGCTCTCCCAGGATCTCTGATTATGAACCTATAAAGGAGGTGCAGGTCATTGATAAGTATACAGTAAAAATTGTGTATAAGCGGCTTTTCCAGCCAGCCATTAATGCATGGTCAATGGGGATTTTACCGAAGCATCTCTTGAATAAAAATGCCTTAAAAGAAGAAGCTCTTAATAAGGGGGTTGATCCGAATAGCTTCACAATGCGGGAGAGTGATTTTAATAAAAGCCGCCCGATCGGCGTCGGGCCTTTTACATTTGCCGAATGGCGTTCGGATCAATATATCAGGCTTGAGCGCAATCCAGATTACTGGGAAGGCCCTCCCCATTATAAAGAATATTTCTTTCGCATAATTCCGGATATGCTCACACAGGAACTCGAATTTTATGCTGGTTCTATTGATCAATATTCCGCACAAGCTCACCAGGTCAACCGTTTAAAATATGACGACCGCTACCAGAATTTCTCCGGCCTCTCATTTGGCTATACGTATATAGGATACAATGCGCGCAGGGAGCCCTTTAGTGATAAAAGGATCCGCAAGGCATTGACTATGGCCATAAATATTCCTCAAATTATCACGTATTTATTATATGGAGAAGCAGAACAGCTCACCGGTCCCTTTGTAAAACAATCAGACTATTACAATAAGGAGATATCTCCCCTGCCATATGACCCTGATGCGGCCCTTGCACTTTTAAATGAGGCTGGCTGGGAACACGATGAGAATGGTATTTTAAAAAAAGATGGTATCCCCTTTGAATTTACACTTATCACGAATAATGGCAATCCAATCAGAGAGGCCATTTTGATTATTGTTCAAAATGCCTGGAAAAAGCTGGGGATAAAAGTCTCTGCTGATCGGGTCGAATGGTCAGTTTTCTTGCAAAAGCATGTAAATGTGGCAAATTTTGACGCTCTTATTCTGGGATGGAGCATGGGAATTGATCCTGATCTTTACCAAATTTGGCATTCCAGCCAGACACAAAACCACCAGTTGAATTTTGTCGGTTATAACAATCCTCTGGCTGATGATCTCATTGTGAAGATTAGGCAGGAGTATAATGAAAAAAAACAAATAGAGTATTGTCACCGCCTTCATGAAATTATTTATGATGATCAGCCCTATACCTTTCTCTTCGTCTCACAATGGACAGCCCTGTTGGATAAAAAAATTGCTATTTTGGAAAAAGGAGTTGAAGGAGAAGAAATAATTAAGAAAATAACGCCAACAAAAACCGGCAGCTATACATTTTATTTTAATAAATGGATTAAATTCCCAGAAGTACCAACATTTACTGCCATGTAGAGGAGATTATGTTTTCTTTTTTTTCTCGCAGTTTAGTGCAAAAGATCATTACTCTTATTTTTATATCCATTATCTCCTTTGCTGTCGTACTTTTAGCCCCAGGGGATCCATCTGAGATAGATCCCATGAATCCCAAGTTCACTAAAGAAGATATAGAAAGGCTGCGCAGCGCACTTGATCTTGACAAGCCTCTATATGTTCAATATTATCTTTTTTATAAGAAACTTTTTAGCGGTACTCTGCGATCTTATAAAGACAATCAACCCGTGCTGGCGAAAATATATGAGAGGTTTCTTAATAGCCTCCCCTTATTTGTAGTCGCAACGCTCCTAACATGGTGTCTCGCCTTTCCCCTTGGCATCAGGGCAGCGCTTCATCGGGGATCATTGTATGACCAGTCAACAACTTTTCTAAGCTACCTTTTAATCTCTCTGCCTTCATTTTTCTTGGCCTATATTCTTATAATATTCACTGTTAAGGTATTTCATATCCCGGTCATTGGCTTGCGTACATTCGGCATGGAGAGCAGCGCATTTCTATCCCAATTCAATGATCGCATATGGCACCTTGTGCTCCCCTCTCTATTAAGCGCAACCGCTGGAATTGCTGTACTATCAAGGTATGTGAGAGGGCAAATGCTTGAAACCATTAATCAGGATTACATTCGGACTGCCAAGGCTAAAGGGTTGCCGAAGGAGACTGTGTATTATAAGCATGCGTTAAAAAATGCCCTTCTGCCCTTTATTACCATGTTTGGATTGATACTGCCGGGATTAATCGGTGGATCAGTGATAATTGAGTCAATATTTGCATGGCCGGGGATGGGGCGTCTCGGATATGAAGCAATTCTGGCAAGGGATTACCCAGTGATCCTTGCTTTAAATTTTATCAGTGCGGTGTTAGTTTTGCTTGGAACATTTATATCTGATGTATTGTATATGTTTGCCGATCCCAGAATAGAATTGTAAAAGCATAACTATGTAAGGAACAAAAATGTCTGATAACGTGGAAATGAATAGTACAATGCCTGAGCATTATGGCAGACGGCAAGAGCTTTGGTATAATTTAAAGAAAAATCCCCTGGCGATCTATGGCTTCATCTTTCTTCTGCTCTTTGTGGTCATCGCACTTATAGGATGGGTACTTACCTCAGGGGGCTCTCCTGTTTTTGATCCTGAGAAAGTCAGACTTGCGGATAAGTTAAAACCTCCTCTTAGTTACCCCAACCATGAAACACTCTCTTCAGAAGATCTGCCAAGGGGGGGGATTTATCTTTTCGGAACGGACAAACTGGGGCGAGATCTTTTTTCCAGAATGCTCCAGGGCGCAAAGGTTTCCCTGCTTGTCGGTTTTATCTCTGTGGGAATTTCTGTGCTGATAGGTATGATTCTTGGGGCAGTAGCAGGATATTATGGCGGAGGTATCGATACCCTGATTATGCGCGCCGCGGATATAATGCTCTGTTTCCCCTCCTTCTTTCTTATCCTTACTATTATTGCGCTCCTTCCCCAAAGTATCTGGAATATCATGATTGTGATCGGCCTTACAAGCTGGCCCGGCATTACGAGATTTGTCAGGGCTGATTTCCTCTCACTGCGAGAACAGGATTTTGTTATTGCGGCCAAGTCTTTAGGAATATCGAATTTTATGATCATGTTTCGACACATGATCCCAAATGCCATGGCGCCCGTGTTAGTCTCAGCAACAATAGGGGTAGCAACCGCTATTTTAACCGAATCAGGATTGAGCTTTCTTGGCTTTGGAGTGCCGCCTCCGGATGCTTCCTGGGGGAGCATACTATCCGATGGAAAAGATTATATCTTTGATGCTCCATGGATATTCTTTATATCAGGCATGGCAATATTGGCAACAGTCCTCGCCTTCAATCTTTTAGGAGAGGGGTTGCGTGATGCTCTTAATCCAAAATTAAGGAATGTGGCAGATGGATAATAACGTACTTGAGGTTCGCAATCTCACGGTGAGTTTTCATACCGAACAGGGCAGGATCTTTGCGGTAAACGATGTCAGTTTTGATATTCCAAAGGGGAAGACCCTTGCCATTATTGGAGAATCAGGGTGCGGGAAGACAGTCACGGCCCTGTCCATAATGCGCCTTATTCCCTCTCCACCAGGCAGAACAGACAACGGATCAATTACCTTTAACGATTTCGAGCTTGTGAGGCTTTCTGAAAGCCGCTTGCAGAATTTACGGGGCAATAACATGGGAATGATTTTTCAAGAACCCATGACCTCATTAAATCCTGTATTTACCGTGGGTGATCAGATTATGGAATCTATTATATTTCATCAAAAGAAAACAAAGGCCGAGGCACGAAGCATGGCAGTAGATCTTCTTGCAAAGGTAGGGATACCCTCGCCGTCAGTGAGAATAGATGAATATCCTCATCAGATGTCCGGCGGTATGAAACAGCGTGTGATGATCGCTATGGCTATCAGTTGCCAGCCGGATTTATTAATCGCTGATGAGCCAACTACTGCCCTCGATGTCTCGATGCAGGCTCAAATTATTGAATTATTGTATAATCTACAGCAACAGATGGGGATGTCCATTCTTCTTATTACCCATGATCTCGGTGTCGTCGCGGAGATGGCAGATTATGTGGCAGTAATGTACGCCTCTAAAATAGCCGAGTATGTGCCTGTCCATGGTCTGTTTCATAATCCCCTGCATCCATATACTCAGGGACTTTTTAAATCCCTGCCAAAATTAGGGGCAAAACAGAAGAGATTAGAAGATATTCCGGGACAGGTCCCAAATCCATTATACTTCCCCCAAGGATGCACATTTTGGCCACGCTGTGCGTATGCCTATGCAAAATGCAAGGAAAAAGAGCCACAATTACGAGAGGAGGCCCCCGGCCATCATGCCGCATGTTGGAGGATAACTAAGGGCGGCACTTCGCAGTGTGAGTCAACACGCTCACCTATTATAGATGCATCACCCGTGAAGAGCCATGATACATCTCTGCTTGAGGTTAAAAACCTGAAAAAATTATTTCCTGTAAAGAAGGGGGGATGGGGTAAAATAAAGGGATGGGTAAGGGCTGTTGACGATGTATCATTTGATGTGAAAGCTGGCCAAACAGTTGGGCTTGTCGGTGAATCAGGCTGCGGGAAAACGACACTCGGCCGCACCATCCTCCGTCTCATCGAGCCTTCGGCAGGTGAGATATTTTTTGATAGCCACCCAGTGCTCTCTTTAAAGCCCGAGGCTCTTCGCAAGATGCGGAGAAAAATGCAGGTCATTTTTCAGGACCCCTATTCATCACTCAATCCGAGAATGAGCGTAGGAAATATTGTCGGCGAGTCACTCAGCGCTCATAATATTGCAAAGGGAGAAGAAAAAAATAAGATCGTTGCAGAGCTTTTTGAAAAAGTCGGGCTTTCGCCTTCCTATATGGATCGTTATCCCCATGAATTCTCAGGTGGGCAACGGCAGAGGATTTGTATTGCCAGAGCACTCGCCCTCGGCCCCTCATTTATAGTATGCGATGAAGCTGTATCAGCCCTTGATGTATCCATTCAGGCTCAAATTATTAATCTGCTGATGAGGCTTCAGAAAGAGATGTCCCTTTCATATCTGTTTATTGCTCATAATCTGGCTGTTGTGGAACATATTGCCAGTCGCGTATTAATTATGTACTTAGGACAAATTGTCGAAGATATCACTGCAGATGATCTTGCGGGAAGTGTAAAACACCCTTATTCTAAAGCGCTTTTATCCTCAAATCCGGTGACTGATCCCGCTCAACGCGGAAGAAGCGCACCGCTTAAAGGTGACATCCCTTCTCCTTTGGACATCCCCTCCGGATGTTGTTTCCACCCGCGCTGTTCTATCGCCAAAGAAAGTTGTAAGCACGATATGCCATTGCTCATCAAGCTCACTAACACACATCATGTGCGATGTCCATGGGTATAATACACGCACGGCAGCGAGGCTAGGCGCGAACAAGATTCAGCATCTCTTTTACTGCATTCTCAAGTCCGACAAAGACGGCTCTCGCAATAATATTATGGCCGATATTTAACTCTTTTATTTCTTCAATACTTACAATTGAAGCTACATTGCGGTAGGTCAAATCATGCCCTGCATTCACAACCAAACCAAGACTATTACCCAATTTGGCTGCGGCAGCTATTCTTTTAAGCTCATGTGCCCTATTTGAAGATCCATGGGCAGCCGCATAAATCCCCGTATGAAGTTCTATACAGTCAGCATCAAGATTCTTTGCAGCTTCGACCTGGGCTTGATCAGGGTCAATAAATATACTACAGCGAATCCCCTCCCCCTTTAAGGTGCTTATCACATCTTGCAGGTTTTGCTGATTGGCAATAACGTCAAGACCGCCTTCCGTTGTCACCTCATTGGGCTTTTCCGGCACTAACGTGACTGTATCAGGTTTTTCAGTGAGTGCAACCTTAACCATCTCCCCTGTGCCAGCCATCTCTAAATTCAAGGGGATCTGAATGACTTGCTTTAATAATTTCAAATCCTTATCTTGAATATGCCGGCGATCATGCCTTAAATGAATGGTAATACCATCTGCCCCTGCCATCTGGACTATTATCGCAGCCGCAACAGGATCTGGCTCCTTTGCAAGCCGCGCTTGTCGTATATTTGCAATATGATCTATATTTACTCCTAGTTTCGCCACTGTAGTTCCCCCTTTTTTCTATTTTTTTCCCTTGTATACTCTATTCACTTCAATAATTTTCAGGACTTAAAAACGCATCCGTCATCTTGGCGACCCGGCCCATAAAACCAACATCATGAACTCTTATAATATGTGCCCCGTTCATAATAGATACGGCAACTCCCGCTGCTGTGCCTTCCAATCGCTGATCTACAGGTAAATTTAACACATTGCCAATAAATGACTTTCGTGAAAGTCCTATCAACACGGGACACCCCATATTTTGAAAATCCCCTAATCTTCTGATTAATTCGAGGTTATGGAAGGTAGTTTTTCCAAATCCTATACCTACATCGATAATACACTGCTCTTTCGGAATCGACGCATCCATTGCATGCTCTATAGAATTTTCAAAATAAGCGCGTATCTCTCCCGTTAAATTCTTATATTCGGGATTCTTTTGCATATTGCTCGGCGTGCCTTTTATATGCATCACTACCACAGCAGCCTTATAGCTTGCAATAACCTGGCCCATGCGGGAATCGAAATTTAGCCCGCTTATATCATTCACAATATGCGCACCTAAATCTAAAGCCTGCTTTGCAACTTCCGATTTATACGTGTCAATTGAGATCATCACATCTGTCTCTTTTCGCAATTGTCGTATAAGCGGAATGACCCGTTTTATTTCCTCCTCATATGAAACAGGTTCTGCCTGAGGTCTTGTGGATTCTCCCCCCACATCAATAATATCCGCTCCCTCCTCGATCATCCTGTGGGCTTGTTTAAGGGCCTCTTTAGTATCGAAGAATAAACCTCCGTCAGAGAAAGAATCCGGCGTTATATTTAAAATACCCATTATCAGGGTGCGTTTTCCGAGAGTTACCTCTCTGTCATGTAACTTTAGAGTATAGTGAGGGCGGGAAATCATTTATACTTTTTGTATATCTGTTTCTTTATCGTCTTTCTTTTTTGTTATCCCGAGAATCTCATCCAGCTGCATTCCGTCTAAAATTTCAGAATCCAAAAGCTCTTCTGCAAGTAATTTTAATTTATCTTTATTTTCAGTGACAATCGACTTTGCTTTTTCATAATTTTCTATGACAATCTTCTTAACTTCTTTATCAATAAGTTTTGCAGTCTCCTCACTATAGTTCTGCTGCTGACCAAATTCCTTTCCTAAAAAGATCTGCTCTTCCTTTTTCCCAAAGGCCAGGGGGCCAAGAACCTCGCTCATACCCCATTCACACACCATTTTACGGGCAATATCCGAAGCCCGCTCAATATCATTGCTGGCCCCATTACTAAGACTATTTAAAATAACCTCCTCTGCCGCCCGTCCCCCGAGAAGAACAGCTATATTAATATTTAAATACTCCTTTGAATAACTATGCCGTTCATCCACCGGAAGGTAATGAGTTGACCCCATGGACATGCCCCTCGGAATAATTGTCACCTTATGAATAGGGTCTGCTCCGGGGAGCATTTTCGCTACTAAGGCATGTCCGGCTTCATGATATGCAGTAAGCTTCTTTTCATCATCACTAATAATGAGACTCCTGCGCTCACGTCCCATCATTACCTTATCTTTTGCCTCCTCAAGATCTTCCATTTCAACAGCGGGTTTCTTCTTGCGTGCTGCGAGAAGTGCTGCCTCATTAACTAAATTTGCCAAATCCGCTCCAGAAAACCCAGGCGTTCCCCTCGCTAATAATTGCTTGTCAACATCTTTGGAAATCGTCACGTTCTTCATATGGACAGCTAAAATTCCTTCTCTTCCCCTCACATCGGGAATGCTCACTACCACCTGCCTGTCAAAACGGCCTGGTCTGAGCAACGCGGGATCTAAAACATCCGGTCTGTTTGTCGCAGCAATAATGATAACTCCTTCATTAGACTCAAAACCATCAAGCTCGACCAAAAGTTGATTTAAGGTCTGTTCACGCTCATCATGTCCACCGCCAAGCCCGGCCCCACGATGACGACCCACTGCATCAATCTCATCGACAAATATAATACAGGGGGCGTTTTTTTTGCCCTGTTCAAATAAATCCCTCACTCTTGATGCTCCGACTCCGACAAACATTTCTACAAAATCTGATCCGCTAATGGTAAAAAATGGGACTCCTGCTTCTCCTGCTACTGCTCTGGCTAAAAGTGTTTTCCCTGTCCCAGGAGCACCGATTAACATTACTCCTTTAGGAATTTTCCCCCCAAGTTTTTGAAATTTCTGAGGATCTTTTAGAAATTCGATTATCTCTATCAACTCTTCTTTGGCTTCATCAGCCCCTGCAACATCTTCAAACGTCGCCTTCTGCTTTCCTTCTGTTAATTGTTTCGCCCTACTTTTCCCAAAAGAGAGTGCCTTGGCTCCTCCCCCCTGCATCTGCTGCATTAAGTACAAAAAAACACCTATAAACAAAATGATGGGAATCATAGAAATAAACATATCCGTGAGCCATGAATCCTCATTAGGCTTTACTTCGATCTGAACATTCTTTTTTGTTAATAATTCTATAAGGTCCGCATCATCAGGGGAATATGTTCTGAATCGCGTTCCATCAGCATATACGCCAAAGATTTCATTTCCCTTAATGGTCACTTGTTTTATACTTCCATCCTCTACCGCAGTGAGAAATTGACTGAAGATTATCTTGGATTGTGATTGCTGGCTTTCATTAAATGCATTAAATATAAGAATCAATACAAGGCCAAAAATAACCCATAAGGCTAAATTTTTATAAAAAGATGCAGAATTTCTTTCCCCCTGCCCCGGCATAATTTATTTACCTACTTCACTCTCTCTTTGATTAATGTATATATTAAGACTTAATATTTAGAATAACATACTCGCATAATTTTAGCAACTAAGCTTTTTATTCTCATACTCTCCCCTGTGTTGATGATGTGCAGGCATATAGTGTTCCCAGCGAACAAGAAGAATTAATGTTGTTTTATCAGTTATTCTCGGAGGATGGGCTATTCTTAAACCCATAATCCAAATAATCTCTTCTCCTGATAATAATATCGGCCAATGGTCTCTTTTCCATCTAGGAACTTTTTGATTAATGAAAAATTCTTTCACTTTTTTATGAGCGCGTAATCCAAGGGGTTGAAAACGATCCCCAGGCTGCCGGGTTCGAACATAGAGTGGATACGAGATATAATTATAGTCAAAATAAGCAGAGTGTAGATCATTTTTGTTTATGCCTCGGAAGGAACTTCGTTGAATTATTTTGGTCTCTATAGTCAACGATAATGCTGGGAGGTGAATGAGTCCGGGAACTTTAACAATATATAGGTGAGACTGCGCCCTCATCACTTGAGTTGGCTTTTCCTTGCGGTATATAATAAGATTTTGACCTTCTTTTTCAATTTTGATATTAAAAGGCAAATCTAGATGAACACCGCCTTTATTTTGGAAGACACACTGTTCTATGGCTCTACAATGAGAGAAGCGGATACGGCTAAGCCTTCCCTCATTCACTTTCTTTATACCGATACGAATAACGGCCCGTAATAATGCCGGATGAAGATTTCGTAATAACGGCACAGAAAGCGCCATACTATTTCTCTTTTCTCTCATAAGGATTTCCTTGAATTTATCCTCAGCGTTATTCTGCAAATATTCATATTCATCCCGCAGCAGCGTGCCAGTTTGGAGAAGAGACTTGATTAAATTGGGATTATACTCTTCAATTAAATGGGGGATAAGATGTAAGCGAATCTTATTTCGCAGACAATCTGCTTTAAAATTTGTGGTATCATGACGGTATGGTATTTTTTCTTGATGTAAAAATTCCATGATCTGATATCTAAATGTTTGAATTAATGGTCTAATATAGCACATACTGTCCCCATCCCCACGAAGCGGAGCAATCCCTGAGATTCCATGAAGGCCGCTTCCCCGTAAAATTCGCATTAAGATTGTCTCTGCCTGATCATTAGCCGTATGCCCCAATGCTATTTTGTTTAAATTGAGTTTACGAGCCTGTTGTTCTAGAAATTGGTATCGGGCCTCCCGCGCGGCAGTCTCCAGGGATAGTCCCGATTCCTCTTTAAGCTTTTTCACATCTATTGAGATACTGACTACTCGCACGTCATGCTCCTTTCCCTCTTTGCGCACTAACTCCTCATCTTTATAGGCGTCAGAACGTATCAGATGGTTGACATGAGCGATAACATAATAAAGGTTAAAATCATCCTTCAAGTTCCATAAGAGATGGAATAGAGCCATGGAGTCGGGCCCCCCTGATACTGCAACAAGAATACGATCTCCAGCTGTTATGAGATGAAATCTCTTTATGGTATCAACTATTTGAAAAAATAACTCTTTCATATATCAAAGTATGCATTCGAGATACCTACTTGTCAATAGTGAGCACATAGAATCTATAACCATTCATAATATTTATGGAAATTTTTCTTCCATTTTTCCTGCGCTCTATCCATCTCCCCTATAAGAAACCCTGCTACCATGTCGGTATTATATATGCATAACTATTCGTAATGAACTAATGAATAAAAGCAGAAACGTTAAGAGTACATAGTTAAAAAGTAATGCTAAAGGGGAGATAAATGAAATAAGAATGACGAAAACTTGGGGAATATGAGGTTAAGATAGTGGGAGATTGGGATAGAGAGGAGAATAAGATATTATGAATAGATAATCGAGATTAAAAATGAGGAGTAAGTTTCATGTTTAGAATTAATAAAAAATCTTTTATTATAACAACCGCTTTCCTATTTTGTGTTATCTTGCTTTTCAGCCCATTCGGCAATGCTCAAATCCCTCCGTGGTTTTCACCAGTGCCGACTCCAGCTTCTCTAGCCCTCGCGCCCATTCCCAGCGCTCCTGCTTTTGTCTTGGGAGCTGAAGCAATTACCTTTATCGCTCCGACAGGTGCCACAACAATCCCTGCTGCTTATTTCTGGCTCACAGTGGGAGGTATTCCAACTAAGTTAACTAATATAGCCGTACCGACGACTATTTATATAGTACCCCCTGCGCCACCTGCACCGATAGATCCGCCAGTTACCACAGTAGCACTTACGCCTGCCCCCCCAACAGCGGTTTTGCCTCCTGTAACTACAATTGCTCCAGCCCCTCCTACAGTAGTGCCTGCTACGACCCTTGTTAATGTGCTACCTCCGACAACAGCAGTTGTAGCGCCGGCAGTTACTGCACTACCCATTCCACCGGTTACTACTACTGTACCCGCAGTTGTTTCTGCATTAGGGTTTGCACCATTTCAATTGAATGGATTTAATCCTTTTTTTAATCCTTTTTTCCCTTTTGGAATTATATTTTAATTTCTTCATAAAGAGCGTGCCTCATCTTTAAGATCCAAAGATGAGGCACGTCCTATTTTTGTAATCCCGGCTATTTCTTCTGAAGTCCCAGATAGTGTGCTATTTCTTCCGCTGAGGGAGGCAGGGAAATAGGTTTATTGACATATTCCTGGGTGGTTTCAATATTATATTCATCGTGCAAGGACGCATCGAAAAACCTCTGCTGAAAGCCGGCAAATTTTAGATGATGAGAGGTAGAATTCACCACCACTCTCTCGTCAGGTGAGATGAGTCCAACCTGGAGAGCTCTTTTAAGACCTGCTACTGATTCTCCCCCCTGTGTGCAGACGATGTGCCCTTCTCTATTGGTTAAAAGCATTGATTCCATTATTTCTTGCTCAGAGACTTGCACAGCGGCGAATTGCGTCTTAAAATAATTTTTAACGAGTTGGTTAACTCTGGGAAAAGATACCGGATCTCCAATCATTGCAGCCTGGGCAACACTAGGTTTTACTTTGGTGGGGATATAATCGCCCGTGCTGTACCATTTATATACAGGGTCCGCATGCGAGCTTTGCACGCCGATTATCTTCGGCAATGTATCAATAATACCTAAATGGTAAAAATCCAAGAAACCTTGCATAATTGCAGTAATATTACCGGCGTTCCCAATGGGAACAACTACTGCCAGATTATTCGTATCATAATCAAATTGCTGGGCAATCTCATATGAATAGGTTTTTTGCCCCATTATCCGGAGACAATTTTTTGAATTGAGCAAAAACACTGCATACTTCTCTGAAAGCTCCTCAACAAGTTTCATACAATCATCAAATACCCCTGGTATCTCGATAACCTTGGCGCCACTTCCCAGAGGTTGCGAAAGTTGCTGAGACGTTACTTTCCCTTCAGGAAGCAATACTACTGATTTTACTTTTTCATGATCAAGGTATGCCAGATAAAGAGCTGCGGCGGCAGATGTGTCCCCTGTTGAAGCACATATTCCTAATAATTGATGAATATTTGCAGTATGCAAATAATAATTAATAAAGGATACCACACTGGCCATTCCTCTGTCTTTGAAGCTGGCAGAAGGATTTAATCCATCATATTTAATAAAAAATTCAGTGCCGATTTTCTCTTTTAATGATTTATTGGCAGCCACTATCGGAGTATGGCCTTCCCCAAGATACACAATTTTATCAAGTGGAATAAAGGGCAATATTAATTCATGATAAAGAAAAATCCCTTTTATGCCTACCGGCTTGTTCAGAAGCTTTCGATAATCAAAAATCTTTTGCCACCTACTGCCAGGGCATGATTTTAATTTATCAAAATTGTTATCCTTAAGATTAAGCAAACTTTTGCACGAGGGACAAATATAGAAAAATTGATCAAGGCTATATGTTTTTCCGCATCCGATGCATTCATACAGCATATCCGAGTGATGGTGCGGGATTAAATCTTTCTGCCATTCTTTTTCAAAATCTTTTAATTTCATAAGGTTGCCCTGTTTTCACCTTATCATTTCTTACATTCTGCAATTCTTTGAACAATGGTTCCTGCCTTCTCTTTATGTATGCCTTCTTTATAGCATGAATTATAACATTTTTCAATAAAGGAGTGCCATGGACCCTTTATTGCTATTCTGATTGTTCATTATATAGAGGTATATACATACTGTTTTTATCCGATACGCAACAGTATATTCATAAATTATCCACAAGAACATTTTCATACAAATATTGCTCAGAATTGCCACTCCAAGTTGACTATGAAAAATTTCTGGTATAGAATGGGCTAAAGTAAAAAGCGGGCATAACTCAGTGGTAGAGTACTAGCTTCCCAAGCTGGGAGTCGCGGGTTCGAATCCCGTTGCCCGCTCTACTAAATTTTTATATATCAATAACTTATAATTTCTACTTACCTTAAAAATTGAGGCCCCAAAGAGGGCCCAGAAATTTTATTGGGCCCGATTTAAATAAAAAATAACATTCGATTTCTTCTTTTTTTAATAAATTAGCTACTGTTAACCTCTGGCTGTTACGGAGTAATTAATCGAGAAAGTCATCAGTCGAAGAATTGAATGAACAAGTAAAGAATACACAAAGGGCGGCCGCTTCAGCCATTGCAGACGAGAAACGCCTTAAGCTTGAATTCGACGAAATTAGTCATCAGGTAGAGGAATGGGAAAAAAGGCCATTCTGGCCCTTGAATCTGGAGATGAAGATTTGGCAAAGGAAGGCCTATTAAAAAAAACAAGAGTCTAAACAAAAAGCCCTTATAAACAAACAAAGTTGGAAAACACAAAAATCAGCGACCGATCAGTTGAGGGTAAGGTTGACCCCATTATGGATAGTCAACTCATTCTGCAATTTCTCGATATGGTCTTCAAGGATTTGATTTGCATTGCTATTTTCAAAATTATCTTCAAATTTTTTTAGAACTGCATTGAGATTGATAGTGGCGATATAATGGTTTGCATATTCCTCCTGAATCCTTTGATAATTCGAAAATGCCGTTTTTAAGTTTGAATGCAAAGCAATCAGATTTTCCGTTTTATTCGTGTCTTTGGTATATTTCAGTTTCAGACTGACCGAGTCCATCTTATCTTTGATTTCATTTAAGCTGGTTGAGGCAAGATATTCCTGAAAGGTCTCAATGGTTTTTGCTGAATGAATCGCCAGCCAGACAATCTTCGATAGCCTTTCCGATTCAAGATCGTGCTGCCCTCTCTTAAGGCCATTCTTGATGTTCAGCAACTTTAAAACAATATGTCCCAGAATCGTTTTCAAATTTCCATCCGACAATTCCCTAAGGGACCTGGCAAAATCCAAGTGTTCTCCATCTGTTTCACCTTGATGTGCTCTCCTTCCCGTCGGATGGATGATCGGTCTGGTCTTCGCTTTATAAACATAGATTAATAAGCCTTCACACATGATAAAGGGTAAAAAAAGGAGGAGAGATATAAAATTAAAACCGGTTATAGCCTTGAGTCCGATTGGCACTCTCAAAAGAATCAAACACAGGATGGTTGCCAAAAAATATACCCTGGGGATCTTAAAATGGGAAGAGAGCTTATTCGTCACAGAACACTCACATGGATAACCTGAAAGCTCATGATACAAATTCTCTGCTGCAGTTTTGTTTACGCCTCGAATAATGACTGCGGGCAGTGCTTTTAATGCCCAGTCAATCCTTTTCTCTGAAAGCGAGGAATCAATGCTGAGCAAAAATTGTTTAAGTTTATTTGTATCTTCACATTGATTGAGGATAACTGAGTATTTTCCTTTCTCAAAAACCTCCCCATAAAGCTTCCCGCAAATGTGGCAAAAGTTAAGGCCGGAAATCATTTCACTTTTACAGCTTAAACAGAGAGCAGGAGTTCTTTTTTTTTCAACAAAAGCGTCACTATGCTCTTGTTTTTCTATGTCCCGAAATAATTCATAGGTGCTCTGATACCGATGATTAGAATCCGTCTTTAAGCATTTTAATATAACGGCATCCAGCCATTCCGGGATATCCTCTCGAATATCCAAAATCTTCTCAATCTTTCCTTGCATGTGAAGTGTCATAATGGCGGATAAGCTGGTTGCCCGGTATGGCGGCCTGCCTGTCAGGAATTCATAGAAGACAGATCCCAATGCATAGATGTCGGAGCGCGGATCCGCATTCCTAATGGAGTGAAAAAGCTCAGGAGCCATATATTCAGGGGTCCCGATAACCGTCCCTGTCCTGGTCAGATCAGACATGGTATTCATCTTTGATATGCCGAAATCCAGAACCTTGATATCCAGAAGATCATTAATCAAAATGTTTTGTGGCTTTAAGTCCCTGTGCAGGATTCCTTTTTCATGGCACGCAGAAATCGTCGAAAGGATATTTTTTGCTATGATGAGAAAGCCAGTCATGTTCAATCTGCCGAATTTTTCCAGAAAGGCTTTTCCATCCATACCATTAAATGCCTCCATGGAAATGACATAAAAATCTTTGTCCTTGAAAAAATCATATATTTTGATGATATTCGGGTGGTTAAGACTCCGGATAATCTGGACTTCACGGGCAAATCTTTGGACATTGACAGTGTCCCTTGCCAGAAAAGGATCCAGGACTTTTAATGCCACCTCTGTCTTGGTGTTAAAATCTAACGCCTTGTAAACACTTGAACTATGGCCCTGACCGATTTTGGACCAAATCATATATCTGTCTGAAATGATATAGTCTTTCGGTAGTAAATGGCAATTAATCATAATGCCCTTTTGATTTCATGACTCGTTTCTCTTGCCACCTGCAGTTCTTTCTCAAGCTCTTTGACACAACCAAACAGATTTCCCACCTCCAAATCACTGGGGGATGCATTGAGAACCAAAGACTTTCCGGCAAGCAGATTGAAGAGGAACTGGAGGTAAATGAATCGATTCATGATTTGAGAATATTTTTCTTCAATACGATTATATTCGCATATTTGTTCTTTTAATGCATGATTTATTTGGTTATCGCTGTTTGGATAGTATTGATAGGTCAGATTAATAATATTCATTTTGGACAGAGAGGCATTCATCTCTTCTATCAGGTTTGCTAATGACACGATCGTTTTTACAAGGCCTTGCATTTTATCTTTCAGTTCCTGATTTAAATCCTTTGAAAAATTGGCTAATATTAAATATTTTTCAAAAAAAAGAGAGAGGGCTTGATTCATTTCCTCACTGCGTTCTTTTTTGAGTTCACCAGCCAGGGATTTGATCCATGCATGCGCCTGATTTAGTCTTTTTTGGATATCCTTAGCATCCTTTATCAATGGCGGACGTATCCTTTTGAACAGGGCCCTGGAAGAGGCAAAGGAGAAATATCCTAAGAGGGATATCATGAAAATTTGCGTCAGAAAAGAATGCCATGTTATACTCAAGCCCAAAAATCTCATGTCGTTAGGGCGAAACAATGGCAATGATAATCTAAGGACAAGTTCCAAAAATGCCAACACCATCTCAAACATGAGATAGCCCGACAATAATCCGAACCCAATATTGCCTAAAAACTGAGAAATTGAATTTTTCTCGATCTGGAGATGGATCTGATGTTTTAGGGCGCTTTTTTTTAGGATCTCAGCAGAAAAACGGTCAATTTTGGAAATCAGTCTGTTTTGGTTTCTTTTGGGCAGAGGGATTTTTATTTTAAGTATTTGTTTAAAAAAATCAGGCAGCTTTTGCCGCCCTTTTTCATCATTGCATACAAGGCTGAATTTCCCAGAATGAAAAATATCAAAATAATTAAATCCGCAATGGATACAAATCGGAAATTCTTCTATGGTCTCTTTTGAGCAGTTTAAACAGTTGGTTTTCGGTAATTTGGGGAGTGATTTGGATATGACCTTTTCGTTCTCAACATCAAATAGAATCTCATTGACACTTTGATATCGTTCACCCGGCTGCTTGGCAAGCATTTTTCGAATGACATCCTGTAGCCATTCGGGGGCGTCTTTTCGATATTCCGCCATGTCAGGAACAGGACTATGCAAATGCTGATGAAACAATATAGCAATGGAATCACCTTGAAACGGAAGTCTTCCTGTCAAAAGCTCAAAAAGGATAATCCCTAATGCATAGATATCCGTTCTTGGATCATAGGTATTTGTTGCGAAAAGCTCCGGCGCCATATATTCCGGCGTACCAATGGAAGTGCCAGTCTTTGTGAGATCACTGAGGCTTGTCATTCTCGCGATTCCAAAATCAAGCAATTTGACATGTCCGTCTTTGTCGATCATGATGTTTTGTGATTTTAGATCACGATGAATGACATCCCTGGAGTGACAAGCGGTTAATATATCAATGAGCTGCCGAAGTATGGAGAGGATCACCTCGATTTTTACCGGATGACTGAGTTTGACATATTCCTTTAGAGACAGGCCATCGATATACTCCATAATCAGGCTTAAATGTCCCTCCGTATCGAATAGCTCATATATGGAAACAATTTTGGGATGCCCGATATGTCTTGTGATTTGAATCTCTCGCTTAAAGCGCTCGATACTGATTTCATCCGTATTGAGGTGTGGATTGAGGACTTTGATGACAACCGTTGAATCTGTTTTACGATCAATGGCTTTGTATACCGTTGATGAAACACCTTCACCGATAAGGCTTATATCTTTAAATCTTGCGGAGCTCAGGATTTCAGAACCATTTTCTGTCATTATCTTTATAGATTCGTCCAAAAATGCCATAATCATCTCCATCCTGCCCCTCACTTTGCCACACAACGATAAACCGACCATTCCCCAAATTTGCTACTGAGGGAGATTCTTGGTCATTTTCAATAAAAGAATTCACCCGGAATTCCTTGCCTTTTTTCTCGGCATTTGAATCAAAGACCTGGCCAAATATACCTTTGTCAAAACGATATTGATTGTGGTGAATGATTTTTTTCCATGGTAATTTGGATTCCCTGAATATCGATTCAGCCGAATTCTCTTGATTGAGACTCTCCCAAATAACGACAAATTTTCCATGTTTTAGATCTGTTACAGCAGGATTCCCTTGCGTGGATTTATTATAAGTATTCACCCTAAAGCCAGTTCCCAGTTTATTCCCATGGGAATCGAACAATTGACCGGAAACATTACAATTTCGCCCGCTTTCGCAGACCACAATAAAATTTTCATTATCCAAGCAAGCGATATCCGGGCGAGCATTTTCAGGTAATGCAAAAATAATAAATTCATTCCCGAGCTTCATCCCTTTCTCATCAAACAATTGCCCGATAATACTCCGACTCACTCCATTTTGACCATGACTCATCCATATCACAATAAAACCCCCATCTTTTGAACCAATTACTTTTGACCGGAATTGAACATCTTTTCTATATGAGTTGACGCTGAACCAGCTTCCGATTTTTCTCCCTATCGCATCGAATCGTTGCCCATAGATGTCCCAACCTGATTTTTGGAGGCCTGAAAAGATATCCCAAACAACAACAAAACCGCCGTTATTCAGTGCAGCCACTGATGGCATGGCTACCAATGGATAAATAGAAGAATCAACAAATTGTAACCTATTCCCCCTTCTATTTCCAATATCATCAAATACTTGTCCGAAACATCCGGTTCCTAAAGCTTCATTTTGATGCCCTATACTCTGCCAGACAATGACAAAACCGCCATCCGATAGACCTGTCACCGAAGGGGAGCATTGATTTCCTAAGTCGTAGAGATTCACCTGAAACTCCTCTTTGACCTTCTTACCTATAGAATCAAATATTTGACAAAATATCCCCGAGCCGGACCCATCTTGGCCTTCACTTCGCCAGACCACAACAAAACCACCTTTGGTTAATTTTGCGACACAGGGATTCCATTGGCGATTCACTGCATAGGAATTAATCTGAAACTCACTGCTTTTCCCGTGAAATTCAAAGATCTTCTTGCATCCAATCAAAAGCATAGATATAACTAATATAAAAATCCATCTTGCTTTCTTACAATTCATACAATAACCTTTCAGATTTAAGCTTTCATGAGACGGCATTTCAGCCTGATATCATTGTAAAAATAAGCAATTATTCTAATCTTGATTGTAATTATATCACTATATTAACTTTTTCGTCATATTAATAAATATACATTATATAATAAATAGTTATATACGCTATTCCTATATCGGCTGACCGCATTTATCATCCATATTGAAATTTGACTAATCGGATTGCCGATTAGTAACTATATTTTAAATGATCCGTTCAATAAAGAATGGTCATAGTTCACCGCAAACAACACAGAATTTAAAGATGTTGCGTTATGAACACATTTCTTTACTTTAGACGGATTTGATACCTTCAATAGAGTGAAAGGTTATCATTTATGAAGGAGGGGATGTGTGTATGAATTTGATATTATTCCCTATATTGAAAAACGGAGAATGAAATGAGAAGAATGGAACTATTCGTCATCTTTATGATCATTTTTCTAATCATGGCCCTGGAATGGATTTATATCCATCAAAATCGTTTTTTAGATTCAGTCAAATTATCTCCGGAAATCGAAAAAGAATTACTGCGGGAAGAAATAATAAATCAGTCAAGCCGACCTGATTTATTTCAAGGCGGCCCAAAAAAAACAAATCAGACCCGACACACTCCAATCGCCGAAGAAGCCAAAGCAGTGGAAGCCCCGAAAGAGATGGAGACACCCGAGGAAATAGCAACCCTGATCGATCACCTTGGTAGCAATGATTATACACTCGAGCAAACAGCCCTGGATAAGTTAAAAAGTATCAAAAATCCGGATGTCATTGAATATTTGACCATTGCCCTCAAGCATGATAATCCAAATGTTCGTAAATATGCCTCGATGGTTTTAAAAGAACGAAAGGACATTCGTGCCGTAGGAGCTCTTATAGGCGCCCTTTGGGATGAGGACTCAATGATTCGAGAAAATGCGATAATGACCTTGGGAGAATTGCAGGACGAGCGTGCCATTGAGCCCTTAATCTGCAAATTAAGAGATGAAAATGCGAGTATTCGAAAGCATACCATATCGGTCCTCGGAAAATTTCAAGATCCCCGTGTGATAGAACCTTTGATTAATACCCTTCAGGATGAAAATCCTTACATTCGGATAGAGTCCGCTTCAATGTTGGGACAATTAAAGGATTACCGGGCCGTAGCACCTTTAATAAGTTCAATCCAAGATAAAGATCAACATATGCAATTGACAGCCATTCGTGCCTTAGGCGAGTTGCAGGATACCCGTGCCTTTGATCCTTTGATCGATGCACTGCAAGGAAATATTTATAAAATTCAACAGTCTGCCGCAATCGCATTAGGGAAGATCAGGGATTCCCGTGTGGTCCCCCTCCTTATCGAGAAACTAAAAAGTCCATATGTACAAAAAGAAGCAGTCGAAGCCTTGGGAAATATTGGTGATCCCCGGGCTGTTAAACCCCTTATAGAGATCCTCAAAGAGAAAAACAGCCGCATCCAAAGAGAAGCAGAAGAAGCGCTGCTCAAAATAAAGGATACCAGTGCGGTGGATCCTTTCATCGAAGCCCTTGAGAAAGACAATCCTCTCGTTCAAAGCGTTGCGGCAAAAGCACTGGCAGAGATGAATGATGTCCGGGCAATAGAACCCCTTATCGATGCCCTTAAGAGGTCTGATAATTATTATATCATGCTCGCATTGAGACTCATTTGTAATCAAATCTATGGAAAAGACCCCCAAGTATGGGAAGAATGGTGGAAGGAGAATCAGAAGGAATTTCTGAAAAACCATTCTGGAAGGGTCGATTCCATTCAGATTGAGGAACCCGATATTCATATTTCCAAGCAGACAGACGTCGTTATTTCGGAGAATACAATATCTTCAGAGACATCGGAAGCCATGGAATCTTTGCTCACACAACTCCATGTGAACAATATTCGGATCCGTGAAATGGCAGCGTATAAATTAGGACAGATCAAAGATCCCCGTATTGTTGAACTTCTGGTTGATAAGCTCAAGGATAAAAATCCCGATATACGAAAATGTGCCATATGGGCATTGGGAGACATTCAAGATGGGCGTGCAGTAAAGCCTTTACTCGATGCGCTGCATGATGCAGATCCCATTGTTCAAATGAATGCCAAAAAAGCCTTATATCGATTCAAAGATGCCCAAGCGATTAAATTGTTTACTGCAGAAATCAATCATAATGAAGATGATAAGAACCGAATTTTGATCGTTGAGCTATTGGGACGGATAAGAGACGAAACCGTTATTCCGCCTTTAGTCATTGCACTTTCTGATGACCACACCGATGTGCGAAAAACTGCAGTGAATGCACTGGGACGGATCAAAGATCCCCGGTCCGTTGATGCCGTCATTACGGCTCTCAAAGATAAAAGCTGTTATGTGCAACGAGAAGCGGCAAGACATTGGGAAATATGAGAGACGCGCGCGCTGTTGAGCCATTAATCGATCTTATTCAGGATAATGATTATAATGTCCGTTTGTATGCGGTAGAATCTTTGGGAAAACTCAAAGATCCGCGTGCGGTTGAGCCCTTGATCACAGTGCTTAACCATAAGAATGCGGACACTCGATTGAGAGCAATCGAGGCCCTGGGAGAGATTGAAGATCCCCGCGCTGTCGAGCCTTTATTCGAATTATTCTCAAGATGTATTGAAGAGGGAAGATGTCTCCTGATGAAAGATATTCAAAAGGCATTAACCTCCATCACCAAAGAATCCTTTGGGAAAAATTATGAATTATGGCAAGAATGGTGGGAAAAAAACAAACAGAACTTTCTAAAAGAAGAATTGCTCGAGTTAGCGGATATCAAAGAAAAGGAGGCTATTCAGCAGGAAAAAAGATTAGAAGAAATACTTCTTCAGGGTAATATGTCCGATGAAGTGAAAATATGGATAAGGGACCTCAGCAAGGGGAAATATGAAGATAAAGTAAATGCTGCAGATAAGCTGATGGAGCGCAAAGATCCCGGAACCGTCGCCCCATTGATATTTTTGCTTAAGAGAAATAATATCTCAGCCCGATTGGCGGCAAACATATTGGGAGAAATAAAAGATCCGCGTGCGATTCATTCTTTATTGGAAATACTTAAAAATCCAAATTCTGAATCTCATTGTGCTGCAATACGGGCCTTATGTGAATTCGACAATCCTCTGATAGAAGAAAGTCTGATTGACATTATAAAAAATAAAACCGAAGATAATGAAGTCAGGGGATGTGTTTTTACGGCTTTGAGGCACAGCAAAAAGACAATAAGCATCGATGTATTGCTTTCAATTATTCAAGATAAAGAAGAGAATCCCAAGATTAAAGAAAAGGCAATCCAGGTGCTATCAGACAACAAAGATCCCAAGGCAGTCAAGCCTTTGATTCATTTACTCAAAAGCGATTCCAATCGTATCGTACGAATGAAAGCAGCAGGGGCATTGGGGAGATTAAAGGATCGAAGAGCAGTTAGACCTTTAATCGAGGCACTCCAGGATAAAGAAGTGGCATTCAGTGCGATTCTTGCATTAGAGGAATTAGGTGATCCCCGCGCTGTCACGCCTTTAATCAATTTACTTGAAACGAATCCACGCTATCCACCACTTGCAATACGAGCACTCGGTAAATTAAAAGATCCAAGGGCCGTAGAACCGATATTGGCGTATGTAAACCATAAAGATCTTAGTGTGAGAAATGAGGTGGCTTTTGCTTTAGGTGAAATTGGAGACGAACGGGCAGTGATGGCTTTAATTGCAATGGCAGATAATACTTATAATGAAAGTAGCCCGATTATTGCTTTATCCAAAATAAAAGATATTCGGGCTGTTGAGCATTTTGTGCGAAAACTGAAGGAGGGTAATCAGAATGATAGAAGAACAGCCGTATCCGCCCTGATTGAGATAAATGATCCCCGAGCGGTTGAACCGCTGCTCCCTCTATTAAAACACCATGACGATGATATTCGCCGGAAAACGGCGTCCATTTTGTGCAACTTGAAAGATATCAGGGCGTTTGATCATTTTGCTCACGCTCTTCATCATGATCAGGATAAAAGAGTCCGAGGACATTCAGTAGAATATTTTATAAGAATTCATGATGATCGTGCGATCAAGCTTCTGATCGAGGCCTTAAATGACGAAATCCAGGAAGTAAGAGAAAGGGCCGTAGGAGGATTAGATTTTTTAAAGGCCCGTAGTGCGGTCCCATTGTTAATTACGGCTTTATCTGATCCTCAACATAGCGCGAAAAAGGATGTCATGAAGGCGTTAACCTTGATTTGTAATCAAAGATTTGAGGACAACCCGATAGAAGAGTGGCAAAACTGGTGGGAGCAGAATAAAGAACAGTGGCCCGTTTCAGCTCAATAAACCAAACCGGGATTTGCTTTTTAAACAAGACCAAAAATATTCATATTGTATATTATATAGTACTGCAATTTACTGTCGAAGTATTTTGTATAACAATACAAATTATTATAAATCAATACAACATATACTATAGCAGCAATTCTAATTTTGACTGTTAGGTTCCTCGACCGCGGGGTCAGGTCTTGAAATATTGACAACGACTCGAAGGATAATCCTTGAATATATTGTATCTCCGTTCTCATATTTCAAGACCTGACCGCACTCGCCACATGTTATGTATACAAAATTAGAATTGCTGGTACTATAGAAAAATATAGTAACATTTTAGATCAGCGTCCATATAATTTGTACAATTTTAGAACATAATGTTACCGGCACTGTATACCGCTCTCCATAACCATAAGGACTAATTTTCATAGATTATATAGGCACCTTACGCAATGAGACTTTATCTTAAATAAAGAGATAAATGGCATATTTTATGCTCTATTTGTATAATGCTCCCTTTAAAAAATAATGAGCAGTATAAGGTAAACCTCAACCTAATTGAGAAGGATTCATTTTATTATGAATACTCTTTATTTAAAACATAGTTCATAGTAGGAAACAATAGCCATGATTAATAATATAATATTAAAAAAAATATTAATTTTTGTTATGATTTCCATAGTCTGTATGATTGTTTTTAATAATCATATCTGTTTATCTTGCGAACAAAGTGATTTACAAGGAACATGGAAAGTAAAAATTTATAACAAAGATAAAGGGGGTGGGCGATGTTGCGATTATTGCAGCCTCACCATAAATTCACGAGGAATCATTACAGGAGGGGGGACATACAAAGCTTGCAATAACGAAACATGCCAAGTTACGGGTGGGCGTTTTCTCATATCAACAGAATGTCTCATAGAGGGCATCATCGAAATCTCATACGACTTACTGTATTTTAATTTCGGATCAATTGTAGGGGATGAATTGGTATTTGAGAAAATATAAACCGGTTTTAAAAAACTAAGCACCAGACTCTGCTTTACAATGTCTTACAAGGACTCCCATCAAAAAAGTTATTTTATTCATTCACCATTTTGGGACTTATGAGATACCGTTGAACGTATCATAGGTATTTTCATGCCTATGCGTTAAACTCCCTTAAAAATAAATTCATACAATTATTTACATATAACCGAATTAATTTATAGAGGAATATAACTACGTAGGGTATATATAACATAGGATTCTTAATATGAGCGGTAATGGTGCTTTTATCGGGAGAAGCCAAGCCATTAAAGATATTCTGCACAAGGCAGAAAGATTGGCATCAATACCACGACCTCTTTTGATACGCGGGGAAAGAGGCACGGGCAAGGAATTATTGGCCTCTTTTATTCATACTACAAGCATATTTAGTGCAGGGCCCTTCATTGCGATTAATAGTTCCGTCTATAATGACGAAATCTTAGCAAGCGAATTGTTCGGTTACGAAAAAGGAGCTTTCACCGGCGCACTATCCCGGCATATTGGTTGTCTTGATAGAGCGCATGGAGGAACACTTTTCTTCGATGAAATTGGGAATATGTCAATAAGGTTTCAAGAAAAATTGTTAAGAGTGCTTGAGACAAAATGTTTTGAGCCATTGGGAGCAGAGAAATCACATTATATTGATGTCAGATTTATCTTTGCAACAAATGCCAACCTAGAATCCATGATAGAGAATGGGTTCTTCCGGCCTGATTTTTATGATCGGATAGCCTTTGAAATCCTGACGCTCCCGCCACTTCGCCAGAGGCGAGAGGATATTCCTTTGCTCGCTGATTATTTTACTTCCCTTTTAATAAAAGAAATCCCTTATATTGAACCGAGGGAATTTTCGCCTGAAGCTCTTGAAATGATGAAGGAGTACTACTGGCCAGGAAATGTAAGGGAGTTAAAAAACATTGTAGAACGGCTTCAATTAGAAGAGACAGATACGTATATCCGCACAATTGATCTTCCTCCCAAAGTTGCCGCAACAACTCCAACCGGGGATACCTTTGAGGAAAAGGTTGAGGGTTATAGAAAACATTTAATCTATAGTGCGCTTCGAGATTCGCAGTTTAATCAAAAAAGAGCCGCTTTATCATTAGGGATGAGTTATGATCAGTTTCGCCATTATTTTCGTAAATATCATTTAAAAAATCTATCTCCTTAATTATCTAGTGGCTAAATTCACCAAAAAATAGTAAAAATCACCATGAAAAGAAGAATGTCATGGAGGAGGAAGAGACCTCCTATTCTCAGATAAGTAATTGTTTCATTGCTCCTTTTATTAAAAACAGAGAGGTATTTCTCCTGCGGCATGAGGATTGCCTTAAGAAAAAGAAAAGCTCTCATAAAAACCGATAAAGGAGAAAGGAGTATATAACAATGAGCACATTAACACGAATTAAACAAATAATAACATCGAATATCAATCATTTAATTGAAAAAGCCGAAGATCCGGAAAAGATAGTTAAACAGCTCCTCAGGGAAATGGATGAAAATATTATAAACTTAAGAATGGAAGTCGCCAAGGCCATTGCTACTGAAAAACGACTTGGCCGTCGAGTAGAAGAAGTGAAGGACATTATTCATACATGGCAAGAAAACATTGAGAAAGCAGTACGAGACGGGAATGACAATTTAGCACGAGAAGCAATAAGCAGAAGGCTCACAGAAGAAAATCAACTGGTACAACTTGAAAAACAACATGAAAAAGCATTGTCTGCCAGCCAAGAAATCAAAAAACATTTGCAGACATTAGAAAACAAAATTCAGGAGGTGAGAAGAAAAAAGGAAATTTTAATTGCCCGGAAAAAGAGCGCCCAAGCCCAGAAGTCCGTAATTGGTATATCAGATAAATTCCATCACATATCGAGGAGGGCAGATATATTACTTGATGGTGTGACAGATGATGGTGAATTACTCCTTAAATCAATGAATGAAGAGGTCTTAATCCTGGAAGGTGAAGTCGAAGCTATGAATGAAATAAAAAATATATCCCCCTCGCTTAATGAAACATTCGAGGGCTTAAAGAAGCAGGAGCATATTGAACGTATCTTACGCGAGGTTAAAAATAAAATTACAAGAGAGGAATAAATTTCATAAAAAGACCGAAATAATAACATAGATTATTAATCCTGCTATTTAAGGAAATGGACCTATGAGCATTGAGATCGAGAATCACCTTAGTGAATCAACAAAAAATATCATTGAAAATCTCGCTTGTCGTATCTCGGAGAAAAACGGAGGCACAATTACGCCAAATCACTTAATGCCTTATTTGCCCATGTCCCTGAGACTAATAAAATCCTGCCTTGATTCCATGGTAGATGGGACATCGGTATTTAGTGAACGTAAAGACAATATTACTGAATATGAATGCACAGCATACAAAAATATGCCGATACAACAAGGTGAACTTGAAGTTGATTCATGCATTTCCTGTGGCAAAGAACTTTTGCAACATGACAAGAAGGTTTTATGCCCCCACTGTTTCGATAGTTTGAACAAGGAGTTAAGCGTCTTAGCCGAATCAATCGGTTGGCCTGCCCAGGCTGTATATGAGCATGAAATACTCTATCTTGCCGCTCTTCAAAAAGGTCCTCTCCCAATTGAATCTCTTGCGGGCCGCTCTCAGTACCCCATTCAGAGGATGAGAAAAAAATTGAATACAATGAGTATCGAAGGTTATCTAAAAGAGGAGGTTGATCAAGAAACAGGGATAATCACCTATTCTTTTCCGCCGATCAGGTATTCAATCGAGGACTATCTCAGAAATATCGGAATAGTGCGCTCCTACCCCGCATCCGTGATGGAGGAAGTTCAACTTAAAATTGTAAGAATTCTCTTTAGTCTTGGATTAATATTTTTAGGATCAATGATTATGGCTTTCCTGTTTCATATACCATACCCTTTTCTTGTTCTCCTGTTATGTATTGCCACACCCTTAACCAGCATATTAATATGGCGACATAAAAGAAGCGCCAGCCTGGAATAATAAACAAAAAGGAGGACCAATAATGAAGGCTCTGAAATCGGTTAATTTACAAGCCTTGCAGCAGTATGCAGGGAGCACCTTAATTTTGGTTGCGTTCGCCTTTCTTCTTCTCACACTCTTTCTATTTAATTCTGTTCGCATTGGTCGCGTGACGGGTGAAGAGGTGGGAATTCTATTAAATAAATTGACGGGAAATATCACCATAATTAAGCCTGGTGTAAAAATCTATAATGGTATTACGAGTGATTTTTATGTGCTTGATAAAACGCTTCAGACATTAGATATGACGGCGGTAAAGGGAAGGGGCGATAGAAAGGAGAAGGACGACCTAAAGATCAAAACAGAGGATGGAAGCGATGTATATGTAGACCTGAAGGTTCAGTATAAAATAAATCCTGATATGGCCGACACGGTAATAACAATCTCAGGGCCAGATGATAATTTTAAAAAGAAATGGGCACGAGATTATGTGAGGAATTTATGCAGAAACTATTTAGGAGAGTTGACAACCGAAGAATTTTACGACGCATCCAAGCGAGAGGTAAAAATCCTTATTGCCCAAAAAGAGGCCAATAAAAGACTTAATCCCTTCGGTATAGCAATAGATAGCATCGTCATTCCCAGAAAACCCCATTTTTATAAAGAATACGAAGATATGATTAAGAAAAAAAAATTGGCTGACCAAGCAGTATTGGAAGAGCAGTCAAAAGCCCAGGCTGCAAAGCAACGTCAACTTACTATTATTGTAGAGGAAACAAATAAAAAGAATGTAGCAATAGAACAGTTTAGAGGTGTTATGGAGAAAAAAATCATCGCAGCCAATGCGGAAGGAGAGAAAATAAGAAAAGAAGGAGAAGCCTATTATACACGCACAACTATTGGTGCGGAGGCGACATTGTTTGAAATGACCAAGTCTGCTGAAGGTATTCTAGCAAAGAAAAAAGCTGAAGCCCAAGGCATAGAAGCTCTAAAGCGAGCTCTTCAGGGAGAAGGCGGCCGTAATATGGTTAAATTGGAGTATGCCAAAAAGCTTAAACAGATAACATTGACAGGAAAACCATTTACCATTGAGGGCAACATCGCGCGGTTTGAACATCTAAGCGACGCAGCAGCAAGTGTTGCACGCACAAAATAAAAAAAGGAGGACTATGATGAAAACCATCCAACTCTGCTCAATTTTTATTATCATAGCCATTGTAGGGAGCTACATCCTGTTTAAAGGCTGCACCATTTATATTCCTATTGGTCAAATTGGAGTGCGTACTCAGGAATATTCATTGCTGAGTAAAAGGGGTATAGTGCAAGAAGATTTTGGCCCCGGCTGGCATCGTAATTTAGGGCCTATTGATTCCTGGGTCCTTTTTGACAGCACTGTGCAAACATTAGAAATGACCAGAGATCCTGAACATGGAAGCGTTAAAGGCAGGGATGATGTGCAGGTCCAGTCAGCCGATGGGTACGCGGTATCGGTCGATGTCACAGTAAAATACCGCATTAAAAATAACAGGGCCCATAAATTATATGAGGATACAGGAAGCGGAATCAAATACAAAACAATAGTACGCAATGAGGCTGAAAGATCATGCATGGGTCTTTTTGGCCAAATGAAAACTGAGGATTTTTATAATCCTGAAGAGAGAATGAAAAAAGAGAAAGAGGTCAAGGAGCTTTTAACTGAATCCCTGGCAGATAATTTTGTTGATGTAATCGATGTCTTGATTCGCAATGTCCAATTTGATCCTGAATATGAAAACAAAATACGCAGAAAAAAATTAGCTGATCAAGAGGTTGAACTCAATAAATCCATGGCAGGGGCTGCCGAGATGAAGGGGAAAACCCAGCTTATTGAAGCTGAAACAGAGAAAAAAATAAATATCATTAAGCAGGAAAAAGAAGCTGAGTTAGTGCGTATGGAAGCTGAAACAGATAAAGATATTGCCAAGATCAAAGCCGAATATGATAAATATGCTGTTGAAAAAAAAGCTGAGGCTGATATGATAGCCGCACAAAAAAAGGCTGAGGGTCATCTTTTAGTGAAAAAAGCAGAGGCTGAGGGTGAAAAACTACGTAATAAGGCTATGCAAGGAGCGGGAGGAGAAATAATAGTGGCTCTTGAAGCTGCAAAAAATCTTAATCTTACAGATGCGACCATATCAACAGTCAATATAGATTTGCTTGATATAGAGGGGATGGCAAATAAATTAGGAGCACCAAGGAAATAACATCAATATAATCTTTAAGGAGGTTGAGGAGAAATCATGGATAAAGAATATAAGGGGCCTGAACGCAGACGTCACAAACGCTTTCCATTTGAGTATCTTACAGACTATTGTATTCGTTTTCGGTGGTTTGATAGCAAAGAGTTTCAAACCGTTTACTCTGGGAATATTAGTTTTGGAGGTGTATTGCTTTATTCTAGTAATTCCTGTTCAATTAATGATCCACTTGAAATCGAAATATCTTATAATGATAACAATAATAAGTGTATCATCCTGCTTCAAGGTTTGGTCAGGTGGACAGAAAAAGTATGTGATCCACAAACCGGGAAGAAAGAATATGCAGTGGGGGCACAATTTCATAATCTTTCAGAAGAACAAGAAAATGATTTAAAAGAATTTCTTAAAAAATACATAATAAGGGATAATACAGAACTCTTGGAGGCACTTGGTTAAATTTGACAGAGTACCTTTTATACGATTACAATTTATGTATGAAAGGTTATGTCAACAGAGAACAAAAATGCTCTCAATGCATCCATTATTTTATAATTTGTTTTATTTTTTTATTAATATTTTTATGGTCTTTTCCCGATTGCCAAGGCACTGAATTTAATAGAATAATATCCTTAGCTCCCTCCATTACTGAGAGTATTTATCATCTGGGACAAGAACACCGGCTCATAGGCGTCACCTCTTACTGTAATCATCCTGAGAAGGTGAAAGATAAGGAAATAATAGGAGAAATGCTTAATCCAAATCTTGAAAAAATATATTCCCTTGCTCCTGATTTAATAGTAGCGAGCAAAGGCATAAATCAACTGCATACAGTTGAAAAACTAAAAAGTTTGCATTTACATGTTGTGGCCTTTGATGAAGGGAATAATATTGATGAAATCTTTGAGAATTTTTTTCAGCTTGGCCTGCTTTTAGGAGCACAAGATAAAGCAGAAAAGATCATACAAAGCGTCAAGGAGAGGATGCATATTATGAAGGGCGCGCTTCACAATGATCCACCACAAAAAATTTTTTGGCAAGTAGGGACAAATCCTTTAGTCACCATAGGAACAAATTCCTTTGTGAATGATTTTATTACTTACGTAGGGGGGAAAAATATTTTTGACATAACAGCAATTAAATATCCACGGGTAAGCAGGGAAGAAGTTCTCAAAAAAAATCCCGATATTATCATATTGATTCCTATGGGGGATGTGACGGAACATGAACAAGATGCATGGTCCTCATTCAAAGAGCTGAGTGCAGTAAAAAATAACAAAATTTACGTGGTTGATGGGGATAAACTTTGCCGTCCAACGCCATTAAGCTTTCTTGCTGGATTAGAAGAACTCGCACGCCTTCTCCATCCTGAAATCTTCTCGTCAGGGAAATAACTCTTGAAGAGAAAAAATAGAATTATATTCCCTTGCTTATTCCTTATATTGGGGGTGAGTTTTCTTTTTGCATCTCTTTTTGGAGGCGGGTATATTGAGCCAAAAACAGTAATATTTTATCTTGTTCATCCGGCCAAAACAGGAATCGATAGAGATATTATATGGCTCATCCGAATACCACGAATTATTTTAGGAGCTGTTGTGGGAGGAGGTCTATCATGCTGTGGAGCAGTATTTCAGGGACTTTTACGAAATCCACTGGCTGAACCTTATACCTTGGGGATTTCAGGAGGAGCAGCGCTGGGAGTAGCACTAGGATTCATTCTCAATATCAGCGCAATTTATCTTCCCTATTTTGCTTTTGCCGGAGGGGCGTTAAGTGTCTTTCTCGTATATTTTATCGCCTCAAAAAACCAATTCTCTAATGCAACTCTTATTCTTGCAGGTGTAATTCTCAGCTTTCTTTTTTCTTCCCTGGTGTATCTGATCTTTTCTTTAGCAAAACCTGAAAATGTCCACGGGATACTCCTTTGGCTTATGGGAAGCCTCTCAAATTGTCAGAATGATTTAGTAAAGATGGTCTCAATATTTATTATCAGTGGCATTGGAGTAACGCTCATCTTTTGCAGGGAACTTAATATTATAACACTGGGTGATGAGAAGGCGTCATATCTGGGCGTTGATTCGACCCGAATTAAAAAAGTGCTCTTTATCATCGCCTCGTGCATGACCGGCGCATGTGTTGCAGCCTCCGGAATTATCGGATTCGTCGGTTTAATAGTGCCTCACTTTATGCGCAAAACAGTGGGTGTTAATCATCAACACCTTATACCCGCCTCCTGTTTTGGAGGGGCAATTTTTCTGATCCTCTGTGATACCCTTGCTCGAACGATTATTCGACCTCTGGAATTACCTGTTGGGGTTATAACGGGAGTCTTCGGTGGCCTCTTTTTCTTAAGTATTCTAATCATAAGCAACACAAGATGGGAAATTTTCTAAATGAATATATTTCAGGTTGATGCGCTTTCCTGTGGGTATAATACGAAAAATATCCTGGATAATATATCATTCTCTGTAAACAAAGGGGATTTTTTGGGAATTATCGGGCCTAACGGCGCGGGCAAGACTACGCTCTTTAAGGTGATGACGCGAATATTAAAACCTTTCTTTGGAAAAATATTGTATAAAGATAAAGATATATACAGCTTTTCCCTCATTGATTTTGCCAGAGAAATAGCGGTCATACCCCAGTTTTTAGAAATACCTTTCTCATACTCTGTAGAAGAATTTGTATTAATGGGAAGATTTCCTCATAACGGACGATTTACATCCTTGCGACAGAACGACTATAGGATCTTAGAAAATGTGCTCTCCTTGACCGATACTTCCCACTTGCGGAGGATGAATATGTCTGAGTTATCTGGCGGAGAGAGACAAAGGGTGGTGCTTGCCCAAGGCTTTGCCCAAGAGCCTTCTGTACTCTTCTTGGATGAACCAACTGCTCATTTGGATATTACCCATCAAGTACAAACCTTAAATCTAATAAAAAAATTGAATAAAGAAAAAAAAATAACTGTAATAATAATTTTGCATGATCTAAATCTTGCGAGTAGTTATTGTAATAGACTTATTTTATTAAATCAAGGGAAAATATTTAAAAAAGGATCTCCCTCTGAGGTGCTTACTTACCAAAATATTGAAGAGGTCTATAAGACTGTCGTACTCGTGAAGCAAAATCCATTGAACTCAAAACCATATGTTGTATTGGTCACAGATACCTAGAAGTATTACCGATACTGCGCAAAGGGCATAACTTCACCAATTGAAGAGGCTTGGATTATGGCCATGAGCAGGCGGTCAACTCCCAAGGCAATACCCGCACATGAGGGGAATCCCGACTGTATATCAGAAAGAAAACTCTCATCCACTGGATACTCTTTCTTGCCCGTGGTTTTTCTTTGCCTATTTGCTTCTTTAAATCGTGTGCGGTATTCTTCCGCATCCGTCAATTCAGTGAATCCATTGGCTATCTCAAAACCACGAAGATATAATTCAAACCGCTCACAAAAAAGAGGATCACTATCTTTAATCCTTGACAGACTTGCAAGCGGGGAGGGAAAATCATAAATAATAACCGCTTCATATTCTTTTAAGGCAGGCTCTATTTTATCAACAAAATCACTAAAAAAACGCATCTCATCCCAGGAAGATGAGGGTTTCCATCCTGCATGCGTTATAAATAAATCATCAATGGAAATGCGGGGTACATGGTTAAGTGAGAGTGAACTTGCATATGAAATATCCTGCGAAATCCATTGAACTAAGTCCAGCACCTCCTTCATAAGATGGGTGTATTCTTTATTTATTATATACCATTCAAGAATACAAAATTCAGGATTATGGTAAGTGCCACTCTCCTCCTTGCGAAAGGCATGGGTTATCTGAAATATTTTTTCACACCCCATGCTCACTACCCTTTTCATATGAAGCTCTGGGGATGTTATCAAATAATAACCGCCTTCTACGCACACAGCCTCAATATGGGGATCAATACCAGGGGATAACACCACATGGGGAGTTTGAACCTCGATATAATTGCGTTTATAAAAAAAGGATCGAATACTTTTTAAAAGCTCGTGCCGAAGAAAAAAAATGTCCCTGCGCTCTATTTTTTTGTTACCCTCTCTACATATTCTCCTGTCCGCGTATCCACAAGAATCCAGTCTCCCTCATTAAGAAATATGGGGACCTGTAATTTAGCACCAGTGTGCATAGTGGCTGGCTTACCGCCTCCAGTAACCGTATTCCCTTTAAATCCCGGCTCTGTCTCAATTATCTGAAGTTCAATAAAATTGGGCAGCGTAATTCCTATTGGTTGGTTATTGAAAAACAAAATCTCCACTTCCATGTTCTCAACAAGATAATTCTTGTCATCACCCACCTGCTCCTCACTTAATTCAATCTGCTCGTATGTCTCAGTATTCATAAAGTGATATGCGTTATCCGCATACAAGAATTGCATGTGTGACTCTTCTATATTTGCGGGCTCAAGTTTCTCTCCCGAGCGAAAAGTACGCTCTAATACATTTCCTGAGACCATGTTTTTCAGCTTTGTACGGGTAAAGGCAACGCCCTTTCCTGGTTTTACAAATTGGAAATCAACTACTATATAAGGCTCTCCCTCAATTTGTATTTTAAGATTCTTTCTTATATCTGATGTTTCATACATTGTTGGCCTATCTATCTATTTAGTATTATTTCATAGAGTATTATTTTATCTGTTCCATCTGCTTCCTGGCATTTTCTGCTTCATTTGTATCCGGATACTCCTCAATAAGCTGGGTTAAAATTGCCTTCGCATCCTTCTTCCTTTCTAGTTGAAGAAATGCCTTCGCTTGTTTTAAGATTGCCGCCGGCACCTTATTACCCTTCGGATAATTTGTTTTAACCTTCTCATATTCTATTATTGCTTGCTCATAATTACCCATTTTATATTCACACTCCCCAATCCAAAATTGGGCATTATCAGCGAGTTTCCCTTGAGGAAAATCCTCAAGAAAGGTTTTAAATTTTTTTTGGGCATTCAAATAATCTTGCGAAATAAAACTCTGATAAGCAGCCTGGTATATTTCCTCTTCTTTTTGCTTCGTTTCCGACCCTTCCGAGGGAAGGGCTCCCTTCATGGATGTCTGACTAAAATTTTTTAAAAATCCCTCCAATTGATCTTCTAAATTCTCAACTCTGTACCTTAGTTGTTCTATCTGATTTTTAAAGCGTGCGATTGTGTCAACCTGCCGATTAACTAATTGATTATAATCCTCTAATTTTGCAGACAGCTTTCTATTTTCATCACGAGATAGGTCAACCATCACCTGGAGATTGGCAATCTGTTCCCTCATTCCCTGAAAATCTGTCTGCACTTCAACTTCTTGAGATACAAAACCCGTTTTCAGCTCACCCCGTACTGCGTCCATTTCTGTCTTAATATTTGCAATCTGCCGTTTTTGAGATTCAAGATTTCCTTTCAGAACAACAATATCTTGCATGCTGGCACATCCAACAACCAGAGATAACAAGATTATAAGTACACTCCAAGCTTTGATTTTCTTCACTACCCCCTTTTATCTTAAGGTTTTTAGTCGGTTAAGATTATAATATGTGCTCGCCTGTTTTTAGACCACGCTTCTTCATTATGCCTCGGATCAACAGGCATCTCTTCCCCGTAACTTATTGTTGATATATTCATTGAGGGGAAATTCAATGAGGATAAGTACTTTTCAACTGCTTGAGCACGCTTTTCCCCAAGTGTAAGATTATACTCAACACTTCCGCGTTCATCACAATGCCCTTCAACCTGTATTCTGCTATTGGGGAGATTCTTCAACAAGTTAATATTATCAGCCAAGACTCGGCGACTCTCCTTGGTTAATTCATATTTATCAAAGGCAAAATAAATATCCTTGAGCTTGGGAAGTTCCATAAACCTGCCTTCAATGCCGGGATATTCTTTTTCCTCGCCTCCCTCAGCTATTACTTCTCTTTTTAAAACATGCGTATCATCTTCCACCAATTCCTCTTTTTCCGGCTCTTCTCTTCTCGTAGGCTCAATAATCTCTTCCCTAAAAGGTTCATAGGCACTCTTCTTTTTTGGGGTTGAACATGCACAGATAAATAATAATAAAACGATGATAAAAATACTCTTGAAGTAAAACTTTTTTTTCAGATTCATCATCTTCTCCTTTCGAAAGATTACACATTTTCAATATCATTTGAAAGATATTGTACCAAACCAAATTTTTTTTTCAACTTATTTACCTATAATTTTACTTACTATTCAAATATGATGACCAGTCAGGGGCCATTTCTTCCTTGTGAGAGAAGGTTAGCTGCCTCTGGTTGCTGCCGTTTGTATTCATAACATAAATATGCTTCCTCCCTGTTCGATCTGAGGTGAACGCAATAAACCGCCCATCAGGTGACCATGTTGGGTCTTCATTATTTCTTTCCTTATCGGTTAATTGCCAAATAATATTCCCCTCAATATTTATAGTAAATATATTAAAATTTTCTTCCATACTGGAATATGCGATCCTTTCTCCATTCGGTGACCAGCTAGGGGAAACATTATATGTTCCTTCATAGGTGAGCCGATGCATTTTCCGAGTATCCAAATCCACAATATAAATCTGGGGAGTACCTGAACGGTCAGACACAAGTGCAATCGATTTACCATCAGGTGACCATGTAGGTGATGCTTCGTTGCCTGATTTTGTGGTGAGTATCGTAGGATGAGAACCATCCTGATTCATAAGAAATATTTTTGTATAATCACCATCTCTCATCATTACGGCCATACTTTTCCCGTCTGGGGACCATGATGCTCCCGCATTCAAGCCCTCTTTTGAGGATATTTTCTGGGTACTCTGATCAGAGAGAGTAAGGACATACAAATCAGGATTTCGCTTCATATATGAAGTAAAACTAATTTTAGTGCTATCAGGGGACCATGAGGGAGACAAGTTTATAGAGCCATTCTGCGTAATAGACGTCCAGTTCCTTCCATCAAAATCAATAGAGCAGATTTCTTTATTCCCACTTTTTGTTGTGCAAAAACAAAGCTTTGTCTGAAATACCCCTTTTATGCCGGTAATATGAAAGATAATTTCATCTGCAATGTTATGAATAATTTGATAAAGGTCATTCATGTGGCCACGAAAACGAAGACCGGTAAGGGACTCCTTCCTTATTAAATCATAGAGTCTAAATTGGACTGTTATCTTCTCTCCATCTTCAGTAAAAGCACTCCCTAAAACTAGTGCCTCAGCCGGATGTTCATTCCAAAAATCAAAATTGATATTCTGTTCTTTATCTATAGAAAAACTCTCCCTTACGTTTTTTGGAAAATCCTCAAAAGAGAAAATTTCTAAAAAACCCGTTAGTTTCAAGTCTTTTAACAATATCTTCTCTGCCTCCAGCGCCAATCTAATATTATCCGTATCTAATGCATAATTGGGATTTTCGAATACATTAAATCTGCTAATCGCAATTGGAAAAGGAATTATTCGGGGAGGACCAATATCAATATAAATCCTGGCATGAGAGAGCCCTGCATAAAAAATAATATACAAAAAAATAAGTACTGCGAATATCTTATTATATCTCATTACTTGCTAAATCTAAGCCCGATTTCTATAGTCCTCTTTCCCTGTGTGGCCAATTCCTGTCTTAACGCTAACGGGAAGCGAGGTAATTTTGTTTTTTTTATCGCCTCAAGAGCGTCATTGTCAAATTGAGCGTTGCCTGATCGTTTTTCAAAAAATGGATCTTTCACAAGTCCATTCTCTCCGACTTCGATAACAATTGTAGCTATTAAATTTGTATTATTGAGGGTAAGAAGGTTCTCGTGCTCAGGTAAATTCCAGTTTTCCTTCACAGCCATATCCACCATATCATAATAATCCATTTCAATCTTAGTAGGCGTTAAATGGGCGAGTCGATAAGGCGGCGAGAATTCTTCTTTGTTCTCTTTCTCCTGTTTTTTCTGCGCTAATTCTTTTTGAATAGAGGCAATTGCCTCGCGAGCCTGCCTCTTTAACTCCTCTTTTCTCCTCGCCTCCTCCTGTTTTTGGTGCTTCTGCCCTACTATGACCTGTTCTTTTTTTGCAGCCACTCTTTTTTTGACTTCTGTATTTATAGTTTTTTTTGTTGCTTTTTTATTATTGTTTTGTTTTTGTACAGAATGCTTTTTTTCTGGTGATATTTTAGGGGAAGGAGGTATTTTTTCAACCGGTCGTGGGAGCTGGATAAGATTTACCTGATACTCATTCATTATTTTCTGTGGACGTGGTCTCGTTAGCAATATCCCTCCCAGCTTGAAACTGAGGATATGGAATATTATTGAGATAAGCAGGGGAATTTTCAAGGACTTCATATCATAACAATAGGCTTGAAATTATAAAGAAATACCTTCATGTACATATAAATTTTATAAAAAACCACAAAAAAGTCACCATTAATAAATAATTTGAAAAATTTTTCTAAAAGAGTATTATAGATTAAGAGTATCATGATTTGACATCAATATCAAAAAAAGCAGACTATTATAATGATAATCAAAGTAGCCTCATCCAATTTTGAGACGGCACGCTCTATTGATGATTTTTTAAAAAATGCAAGCGTTGCCGCGGGAACTATTTTATTTCATCATGGCCGGGTGAAGCTTCCGGGAAAGACGAATCCTGCTATGACGCACATAAGGCTCGAAGCGCAGATACCTGAACCGGTCAAAGCTCTTGAGCAGATTGCCCGATCCGCGAAAACCCGTTTCGGTCTTTTAAATATAATGATTATACATCGTATCGGATTAGCCTTTCCAAAGGATGATATTATGCTTGCCGGGGTGTGCACACCTGAAAGGACATCTGCTTTCAGCGCTCTAAAATGGATTGTGGATGAGATTAAAACAGAAAAAATTATCCGCCTTATCGAAGAATAAAATAAATGAAGATACTTTGTTTTTTAACCTTTTTTATGATACAAGAAAGAAATGATAAACATTACTAAATTATATTGCAATCAAAACACACCGGGGGATGATATTCGCTATGGCCAAAAAATTTTCAAGGGCGCCGAGCGAGATGTCCCTGCCAGCGCTTCATCCAGAAAGCCAATCGTTGTCTGGAATACTACACGAACCTGTAATTTAAAGTGTGTACATTGTTACACAAATTCTGAGAATATTTCCTATACCGGAGAACTTACTACAGAAGAGGCAAAGAGAGTTATTGATGACCTGAGCGCTTTCAAGGTACCCGCAATTTTATTCTCTGGCGGAGAACCGACACTGAGAAAGGACCTCCTCGAGTTGACTGCCTATGCCAATGAGCACGGAGTAAAACCAACTATCTCTACCAATGGCACATTAATTACCAAAGAATATGCCTTGGAACTCAAAAAAAGTGGGACGGTGTACGTTGGGATAAGCCTAGATGGGATTGGGGATGTGAATGATCAATTTCGGGGCGTGAAAGGTGCCTTTAAGCGTGCAATGCAAGGATTTAGAAATTGTGTGGAGGTGGGCCAAAAGGTGGGGCTGCGCCTCACTTTAACAAAAAGGAATTATCAGGATTTACATAAAATATTTGATTTTATTGAGTCAGAAAATGTTGACCGCGCCTGTTTTTATCATCTTGTCTATTCAGGCCGCGGCTCCGATATCCAAACAGATGACTTAACTCACGAGCAGTCCCGCGATGCAATGGATATAATATTGGAGAGGTCTCTTGATTTCTCTCAAAGGAATATGGCCAAAGAGATCCTCACTGTAGATAATCATGTGGATGGTATCTATCTCTATCTGAAGCTTAAAGAGAAAGACCCTGAACGAGCAGAACACATTATGTCTCTTTTGAAATGGAATGGAGGAGGGCTTTACTCAACAGGTGTCGGTATCGGGGAGATCGATTTCACTGGGAATGTGCACCCCGACCAATTTTGGCTTGATTATACTCTTGGGAATATTCGGGAGAGACCTTTCTCAGAAATATGGACGGACATCTCAGATCCCATTATGGCTGGATTAAAAAGTCGCAAACCCCTGCTTAAAGGAAAATGCGCACAATGCAAATGGATAGATGCCTGTGGAGGATCATTCCGTGTGCGTGCCCTTCGATTTTACAACGATCCGTGGATGGAGGATCCCCAATGCTATCTCACCCATGAAGAATGCGGCATTTCGGTCTCTTCTTGAGTTTCCTCGATCATCTCCTTCAACTTTTGAGTCTTATTTCTATATTCATTGGTAAGTTGTTGTATCTCTTCCTGTGTGGTGACGACATGAGGAGTGATAAAAATGAGCAGTTCTGTTTTGCTCCACCCGTATTTTGTTTCACCAAACAAATAGCCGAGGATTGGCAAATCGCATAAAATAGGAATCCCGCTTTTTATTTTCTCCCGTTTTTTCTGAATCAATCCCCCGATAACTATTGTGCTTCCCCCCTTGACCACAACTTTCGATGTTGCTTCACGGTTAATATAGCTGCCATCAGAAACAGATGAGGGTTCGCTCACCTTCTGTCTAATATCCAAGGTAACCATCTCATTCTCATTGATATGAGGGGTAACTTTCAGGGTAATACCCGCTTTTTTGTACACTGTTGTAGTGACCTCTTTTTTTGCATCGACATTATATTCTGTCTGGGTAATGGGGAATTCCTCAACAATTTCTATTTGTGCTTCATTATTGTCTAAGGCCATAATATGGGGCCGTGATACGATATTCATCTTATTCGTTTTACTCAGCATCTTAAGAGCCCCTAAAAAATTATCCAAGTTTACATTATAGGTGAGGAACTCACTATCTGTACCAAGCTGTAATGTTTGGGTCTCACCACCAACACCAATATCAGGATTCTTCCCCTCCAGAAACATTTTCCAGTTTATACCGAATTCAGTGGTATCATCAAGTGCCACATCAACAATCATCGCTTCGATCAGCGCCTGTTTTGGAAGAATATCCAACTTTGCTATGGTTTTCATAACCGCTTCATAATCTTTGGGTGAAGTGATTATAATAAGAGCGTTTATTTCTTTATCAGAAACTATCTGGACTGTTCCTGTAACTTCCTGCCCTTGCATAAGATGAGCATACGGCCCGCCAACCGGGACCTTGAAGCTTTGCACACTCCCATCAGGAAGACGCCTCTGGACAGTCTGGAATTGGGGCTCCTTGGTTTTCGTTTTTTGTTTATCCTTATAAATACTATTTAATGTCGTTGCAAGCTTCTCAGCATCGCCATTTTTTACGTAATATACATACACCTTTTCATCCGGCTGATAGATCGGTTTATCAAGTTCGTTCACAAAGGTAAGCAGCCGCCGAATATTGGAAGAAAGATCATTAATAATCATTATATTCAAATCTTCATGTTGAATAATCTCAGGCGCTGATTTTGATAAAAAGGGCTTGATAATGCCGACCATTTCCTTTACCGGTATATAATCAAGCGGGACAATCTGGGTAATGAATGTATCCTCCGGAAGCAATATATCGCTCTCCTTTCCTGTGAGCACCTCAATAGGATATTGCTTCGCTTCTTGCGATTTAACCACCTTATAATATCTCCCTGAGCGAACAAGGGTAATTCCATTGACTTCCAACACAGACTGAAGAATGGTGAATAACTCACTTGCCGGCACTGGTTTCGTTGTCTGCATGGTAATAGTGCTCCCCTTTACATTTGAGGCCATAATAAAATTAATCCCAAGGGTCTCACTCACGGCGTTGAGTATCTGTTCTATAGGTGCGTCTTCAAAATTAAGGGTTACAGGCTCCTCAGGAAAAACCTCGCGACCGAGAAGCTCTTCTTTTATTTCAGGAGGTATTGGGCCCTCTGGAGGTATTTGAATCTCTTCTTTATCTTTTTCCGGATCATACGGTTTAAAAATGCTTACCGTTTCTTTTGGAATATCAAGCCCCTTTTTTGGCTCTGTAAGGTCATAGTCTAATTCTTCTTCTCTTATTGTCTCTTCTTCCGATATATCCTTCTTTTCCTTAGGTGCTTTCGCACTCTTTTCCTCTTTTGCAACCAACTCTCTCCGGGACCTTACTTCCTTGGTTTCATCCTCAGAAACCACAACGAGTTTTCGCCTTGGCCTCTGTGTTTCCATACGACGTCCTTTTCTAAAAGAGGCGCACGCGTGTAAATTCATAATGATACACATCAATAAAAACAATTTAACAGATAATTTCATGAGACTCCTTCCTAATTCAATATGAGAATTCCTGCTCTAATGGTTGATCTAAATCATAGTTATTCGGTAGCATCCCCGCTGGCACATTGCCTTGCGGCACTCCTCCCTGTGGCTGATAAAATGGTGTCTGCATACCACCCTGAGGAGGAAAACCAGGTGCAAGCGGAGATTGAGGGAATCTCCCGGGCCTTTGTAAAGGCTGACCAGATGCAGGAGATTGTGCCAATGCCCTCTGCCTTTGAATTTGCCAATTCCTGACGTGGGGAGGGATCTGCTGTCCCGGAGGAATACCAGGCTGAAAGCCCTGGCCTGGTATTTGCCCTGGGACTAAGCCAGGTTGAAATCTCTGCCCTGGCATCTGCCCTGGCAGGCCAAATCCTTGGGGTGGATATGCACCCTGAGGATTGTATCCCGGAGGAAGCGGTATCTGAGGATTATACCCAGGAGGAAAACCTGCCTGGGGAAATCCTTGCATATTCCCTGCTTCTTGTTCCCCTTGTTCATTTAATCCCGCAATAGTTAAATCTTGTCGTAAAAGAAGTTCTTCTTTTACTCCATTTTTTTCTATAATTACTGCATTAGCTAATATATCAACAATTTGATATTCTGATACCTCATCGCCAATATGATATGGCTTTGCTTTATCCTGCTTAATTCTTAACCGAGGTTGACGAGGTGGGCGGCGTATGCGGCTTTTTCCCTTTGCGTTCTCAGGAATCTCTACCTCTTCCCTGACATGACCTTGCATAATTGCATACTTTTTATTCTCTCCAATAATAACAATCCCTGATAAGGTCGGCTTAGGCAGCTCTTGAAGATTCCTTCCTCTCCCGTAAATGGAACTTGAGACCTCAAGTTCTTCCCCCATTTCTTCTGGTGGTGGAGGCGGATACCATTCCTCCCTTTCAGGCCGAAAAAGATCCTTATCCGCAATGAGGGCATACCGAGACCTCGATGCTGGCGTAAAATCAGGTGATTCTAACTCTTCCGCCTCTATATCTTTTCTCTCTTCCATGAAGTGTTGAGCTAAAGATTCCCCTTCTTTCGCAGATTTCAGTTGGGCAAACATTGGCCCTGCGATCTTATTGAAACTTATAATAATATATAGTATAACTAGAATAAGAATAAAATTGATGATATATGAAAATTTTTTAAACATTATTTAGCCTTCCTCAACTGCTGGTCCTGCAATGATAAAGCCTGAGATTGTAATATCAGCATTCACAAGCGTCGGATTACGGATATTTCTCACTTTTATATTAAGGTCAGAAATATCAAGAAATTTCGTATGATCCTCTATTCGATAGATAAAATTCGATACTTTTGTTATTGTCCCCTCTATAGTAAATTGAACCGGTATCTCTAAAAAAATCCCGTGCTCTATCTGATCTAATTGTTTTTCCCTGATAATCTTTACCCCTTCTTCTTCAGCCATATTTTTCAAGACCCCCTGAAGCTTCGCCGCAACAACCGGAACTTTTGCCGATGCCATTAATAGATTATAATACGATTCTTTTAATTTCTTAAGTTGTTCCAACTGTTTCAGTTTTTGCGCTCTTTGAGCAATCAATTTGCGATCCATCTCCATTTTCTGATACTCTAAATCAAGCTGATCAGTAATCTGACTATTTAAAGAGTAAGGCAATAAAATCATTACATAGATTACTGCGATACAACATATAATAATCATTACAGCCCACATTAATCTCTTATATTTAGACGCATTCATTTTTTTTCACCTTTTTTCTCAATATCAGCATTTATGCGAAATTGTTCCTTATTCGTCCCTCTTTTTTTGGAAATAGTAGTGGGAAATATGGCATTTTCAAAAAAAACCGACTTTTCTATAATACCTATTAAATCAGCTGCAGCATCAGCCACTCCTCGTATCTCTATTTTTTCATTTGTAATAGTGGCGCGGTCAAGCCATGCATCATCAGGGATAATATCTGTTAATTCCCGCAGAATCTCAAGCTTGCTTGTTCGGGTACTCATCACCTCGTGTATTCTCCCAATTTCTTCTTCAACTGATTTAATGTTCTTGTCAATCTCCTTAACCTCCTTTACCTTTGGTTTTATCTGCTCCCTGATACTGTTTATTGCTTTCAATTTATAGAGTTTTGGCAAATAAAAACAATAAGTAGGCAATTGAAATTCTTTCATGTCTTCTGTCAGCTTAACATTGTCAGGAAAAGCGAGGGGGTTTCCTATATACGCAATCCCTATTCCCAATACAAACAAAAGGATAAGGAGAATAATTGTAAATTTAAGAGAATTTGAGCTTCTTTTCACACGGAGTCTGTTGGGTAATAAATTCAAATCCTTGTATTTTTCTTCAAATCCCCTCTTTGCAAGGCCTGTTGCAACAGCAAGGGCGCTGCTCGTTCTGCCCGGGATGCTTTTATCTGTCAAATCCCCAAATATATTAGGAATCAATACTTCTGTTGTATCCTTAAAATAATCTGCAATATGTATATCATATACTCCTTGCCCGCTCATGGAGATCCTTTTAATATCCATATCATCTTCAGCATTGACGTTGGCAAACGATTGAGAGAGTAATGTCACCAATTCATCCCCTAATCTTCGTACATTTTCATCGAGTTTTGCCTCTTCACCGATTTCCTCCTCTTCTGGAATACGCGCCGCTTCCTTTATACGTGATATGGAAAAATCATCAACAAGATGCCCCTCCTCCATCTCCAAAGACCTGGTAAAAAGCAAATTATCACCATGCACAGCCACGCATTCAATTAACCGTGTCCCAATATCTATGTAAAGATTAGCCTCTTTTACTGTTCCCTGATTAATTCCTACTATTTTGCCACATAAGGCAAAAGAAGAGACAGTAGCGCAGGTTGGGACAAGCTGGGCTCGATTTAATACATTGAGATAAAAGTCAAGATCCTCTGTTTTGACAAGGCCCAGAAATATCCTATTGGTATTTTCTGATTCCTGAGAGGTTAATTGATAATCAAAATAGACCTCCTGCGTTGGAACGGGAAGATGACGCTTTATTTCATAGCCAATCATCTCCTGCAATTGCTGTTTATTAACTGTCGGCAGGATTAATTGGCGTAGTATGACTTTTTGCCGCGGTATTCCAAGGACAACATGATCTGGTTTTGTATTGCGAAGGGCAAACTCCCCTATATCATTTACCAGCTCATCCATATTATCCGGAGACATTGCTTTATCAAGAGTAAAGGGATATTTTTTAATGATATAATCAACGAGAGAAACAGTGCGGAAGCCTTTCCCCAGTCGAACTAGGCGCACTGTATCGTCCCGGAAATCTATGCCGATGCTTTGCTCAAGAAACATTATTTATTTTCCTGTTTTATTATAGTATTCTTATTTTTATTTATCGTCATTTTCCACCCACGTGTCTATCCATTTGAAAAGTTGGGCTTTGCCTGGTGATTTTATATTAAAAGTTGCCACAATTTGCCGGTCAGCGATACTCCCATGAATATGGCCGGTTGATTTGACATCATAATTATCTGACTTTTTTGATGTGATATATCCTTGCTCCTCTTTTTGTCTGAATTTATCCTCAATCTCCGAAGAGTCCATTCCTTTGGATAAATAGTATTCCTCTGATACAAAATTTTCATTGACGCTACTGCTTGTATTTATAAGATCCACATCAACGACACTATAGAGCCTTTTTATAATCATTCTTTTTCTTTCCCGCTCCTCTTCTGTATCAGAGTCCTCTATGCGAAGGCCCCTAATCATTTCAAGTTCATTGACACAAGAAAATTCATCATCTTTGCATTCATACCCCTTCCAATTATCTTTATACCACTCATCCTCCGCTCCAATATCCGGCCCAGAGGTCTCATGATTTTTATCTCGCCAATCCATAATGGAACTGCTAATTTGACTCATTTCAGCGCTTTCCGGTTCAATCCCACAATATTCAAGCACCTCTTCAAGTTCTGATTTTTTAGATGGTTTTGCAAGATCATTTAAGTTGTGTTTTGATTCTATGCTATAAAATTCATAGGAAAATGTTCCCCTTCCAAGAGATACTTCCCTTGTTATTGGAACAATATCCTCTTCACCTGCCCTGAAATCAATGCGGCCGTCAATCTCACTATGGATTTTTGTCTTGCTAGCCACATACATCAGCTCAAGCCGAGCCATTTCTATCCCTGACCTTGCTAAATAGTATGCTTCGATGCGATCTCTAAAATTGCGGGCAATCTCCCCCTCTATTCTCATTGAAGATGCAAATTGAAGCACTATTATGTCAAGCAACATCATCACCCATAAAATCATCATTAAGGCCACTCCCTGCTCAGTGGATACTCGTGTATATTTTTTTGTCATTGTGCGTCTTCTCCTTGTCCCTCTCCTTCACCCTCTCCTTCACCCTCACGCTGATCGGTGCTTATAACAGATTTCACAGGAGAATCTGTTATTGGCACCATAAGAGGCACCTCAAAACTGATCTCCTGGCGTGCTTCCTCATCTTCTGTTTCATTGTCCGTTGCACTCACAAATGTTACCCGTATCTTGACCGGTAACTCCTTTTCAATACTTCCTCGATCGCACTCACATATCTTTTCCAAGGGATTCCAGGTATCATCCCAACTCTCCTCTTCATCCAGGTTTCTTTTCCCAAAGTATTCAAATGAACATTCCCTCACATTCGGATAGAGTACGTGGGTATAATGATCATGTTCAGGCGCTTCCTCACTATCACAGGGGCTGCATAAAGGTTTAAAAAAATCATCAAAAAGCCATGGCTCTTCCCGCATAACAATTCCATTCTCGGCAGCCACTTCTTCATCGTCAAATGGAGATTCCCCTGCCAAGTAATAGGTGACCACCCTGTATCGATATCGTGAAAGGCTATGCTCCAATCCCGGATTTGCACTCACAAAGGTTATTCTCGATGGTTCTCCGATAAACAAGGGCGCTTTTTGATTGCATCCTTTCCCACCGGGACATATGCTTTTTGTAATAGTCCTTAATCTTCGTCCTCTTATTTCCATGCCAACCATTGATCTAATATCCTCAGAAATAAGGTCATACACAACCCTCACCCGTTGATATTTCTCAATCCTTCTCTCCCCGCTATCCCACGCTTTGGAACCAAGACGCATTGCTCCCATTATAATCGCTAAAATCATGGCCAGGATCGAAATAGATATCAATAGCTCCAAAAGAGTAAATCCATTTTCATTCCTGTGTATAACATTATAATCCACGTTCTTCCTTTAATAATTTAAGGGTTGTAAATTCTACTTTTTTCTCTTTATCCCCGACCTCCCAATACACTCTCACTGATATTTGATATAACTGCCATTCAAGATCATCAAAAATACCGCTTTTATCCTCTATGTTCTCTACAAATGCTTCCGGCAGCTCATATAAGGTTGGGCCCTCTATTTCGTAACGAAAATCAGCAAGAAACTCATTCTCAAATTCACCTGCTTTCTCAAGCTCTTCAAAATCATTCACTGTCGTAGGCAATAATGCCCTATTCATAACCTCTTTGGCAGCGATAACTGCCAAAGAGTAATCATACGATACCTTGGCAGACCTCATAGCACCTGCGAAAAGTTGCATTACCGTCACCAAACCCACAGCCATAATGGCAAGCGCAACCATTATTTCAAGGAGTGTAAATCCTTTATTCCCTTGCCTGGTGTGCTTCTCAGAAACGATCATTTAGCCCTCTAAAATTTTTATGCGGCCTGTTATCGGATCAACAGAAAGAATATATTTACGCTTGCTCTCCTCGACTCGAGAAAAAAGGATCTCACCACCTGATGTAAAACCACGGGGATAGAAAATAACCGGATAATCACCTGAATTGCTCCATTCTGCATCTTTATGAGCTTGCCAATCGAGGGTTATATTCTCATGCAATGTAACCTTTTTTGTAATCCTCTCTGCATTTTTCGTATGCCTGTTCTCTTCTCCATATCCCTCCTCTTCTGACTCTTCACCATCATCTGTCCTTTCTTTGAAACTTACCTTATCAAAGGAATAACTATCCTGTTCTCCTTCTGAGAAATGAAGAGTAAAGGTCACTGTACATTCCTTTTGAGTAGCGATCGCCATACTGCGTGCATATCGAAGGACAGCTGCGCATTTTCTGGCCGCAGCCCGAAGCCTCACATTATCAATTGTAGAGCCAATACGTGGTGCAGCAACCGCTGAAATAAAGCCAATAATTGCCATTACCACAAGAAGCTCCAATAATGTGAATCCTGAATGTATAATATTACTTTTCATATAATTTATATTATTAACAATTAACCTAAAGGGATAACTTTCCCAAAACCTGCGTCGGATGACTCTGCCTCATCCGGTATATCTGCATCTTCACCGCTTCCCCCAGGCTGTCCATCAGCCCCGTAAGATTTGAGTGTAAAATCACTTCCTGTTGATTCATAAAAATAATCATTATTCCATGGATCTTTCGGAATAATGTTTTTTTTCAAATAAGGGCCATCCCAGTAATCTTCCCCGGGATTATTTATAAGTCCATCGAGCGAAGAAGGATACTTATTAAGATCAAGGCGATAGGTATCAAGTGCTGTCTCAAAAAGCGAAATTTGGGCCTGAGCAGCCTGTCTCTTGGATTTACCTAATTTCTTAAACATTCTTGGCCCGACGAGTGACGCTAACATGCCTAAAATAATCATTACTACTAACAGTTCAATCAAGGTGAAACCTTGCTCTGTTCTGCATAATTCTTTCTCAATTCTTTGTTTTATTCTTTTCATAGTGTAGTATCCCCCTCTTTAATAATTAAATTTTAATATTTATATAGGTAATTCATTTATACTAAATATAGCTAAAAGCATGGATATCACAATAAACCCTATGAGCACACCCATGACTAAAATCAATACCGGCTCCAACAATCCAACCATTCTTTTTACCGCATTACTGCTTTCTTTTTCGAATACATCCGCTACCTTAAACATCATCTCCTCCAATTGACCAGTTTCCTCCCCCACATCAATCATATGGACAGCAAGCGCAGGGAAAAGGCCTGATTCTTTTAAAGGCCCCGATATCCTTTCTCCCTCTTTAATACCGCTTTGGACATTATCAATAGCTTCTGAGATGACAACATTCCCTAAAATATCCTTTACTATCTTAAGTGATTGTAATATTGGAACGCCACTCTCTATGAGCGTTCCCAACGTTCTTGTAAAACGGGCAATCTCTATCTTTTGAACAAGGGTGCCAAAAAGAGGCATCTTTAATTTAAATCCATCCCACTTCCACCTGCCTGTCGGTGTAGCGATATAATATTTCCACACCATATAGGCTATGAGTAAAAGGCCTGAAAGGGCCCACCAAAATTGAGCAAGGAATTGACTAAACTCCAATAAAATTGCTGTCGGAAGAGGCAGTGTTGTCCCCATATCCGCAAAAATGGTGCTAAATTTTGGCACAACAAAAATAAGCAGGACGGTTACGGCAATACCTCCTACAAACGTCAAAAGCAAAGGATATATCAAGGCATTTATTACACTTTCTTTAAGGTTCCGCGCGCTTTCCAGAAAGTCCGACAACCGGGCCAAAACCGCCTCCAACACCCCCCCTCGCTCACCTGCTTTAATCATGCCAATATAAAGTTTTGAAAAAAGCTTTGGATATTGAGCCAGCGCATCGGCAAATTGGCTGCCTCCATGGACATTTTTATGAATATCCTCGATAACATCAGTGAGTTTTTGATTATTTGTCAATTGGCTCAATGTTGTCAAACTCTTATCAAGAGGTATTCCTGCCCCGACCAGTGTGGATAATTGTTGAGTAAAATTCAGTATATCTTTTTGACCTATTCGCTCAAAGATTCGTTGATTTTTCAATATCTCCGAAAATCCGCCTCCAGCCACTTTATTGAGACTTACTGTAAGGGGGAAATAATCAAGATCCTGCAATTTGTTTATCACCATAGGCTTATCTTTTGCCTCCATTGTACCGGTTATAATCTTCCCCTCTCTATCTGTGGCTCTATATAGAAAAACTGGCATAATGTAATGTTCCCTTATATTTCGATAACATTCAATAAATCTTCTTCTTGAGTTACCCGCAGGACTTCTTCTATGGTTGTCACACCGCGTTTTACTTTATCCCAGCCATCCTCACGAAGAGTTATTAATCCCTGTTCAACTGCCTTCTGGCGAATAATATGCGCTCCTATCTTCTCTTGAATCATCCTCTTAATTTCATCATTCAATAAAAGAAGCTCATAAATCCCTGTTCTTCCTTTATACCCTGTATTTTTACATTCTTCACACCCCGTGCCATGGTAGGTAACCATTTTATTATCAGCATTCACTCCTAATTGAGCTATGGTGCCCGCATCAATAACAAGCGCCTCTCTGCAATTGTCACAAATTTTTCTCACCAATCTCTGGGCCAGTATGCCCTCGAGAGAGGAGGCAATAAGATACCCCTCAACGCCCATATCCAATAATCTCGTTATAGCACTTGGGGCATCATTTGTATGCAGCGTAGAAAAAACAAGATGACCTGTGAGGGCTGATTGGATAGCTATTTCTGCGGTTTCAAGATCCCTTATCTCACCAATCATCATGATATCAGGGTCCTGCCGGACGATAGAACGAAGGCCACTCGCAAATGTAAGGCCAATTTTAGCCGCCACTTGAATCTGATTTACCCCAGAGAGTTGATATTCTACAGGATCTTCGACGGTAATGATCTTCTTATCCGGAGAATTTATCTTATCAAGCGCTGCATACAATGTTGTTGTCTTGCCACTTCCAGTCGGACCTGTAACAAGAATAATCCCATGTGGCAGATTAATAAGCCTATTGAACTTTTTCAACTGATTATCCGGAAAGCCTAATTCTTCCAATGTAAGCATCACACTGCTACGGTCCAATATTCTCATGACGACGCTTTCCCCATACAGGGTCGGGACTGTTGATACACGCAAATCGATCTTTTTTCCGATTACCCTTAGCCGGACACGCCCATCTTGAGGCAATCGTCTCTCTGCAATATTTAAGTTTGCCATAATCTTAACGCGCGACGTTATTGCAGCCTGAAGCCTCTTGGGCGGTGATTCTATATCATGCAGGATTCCATCTATTCGTACACGGACCAATAACTTATCCTCAAAGGGTTCGATATGAATATCGCTGGCTTCATCCTCTACTGCTCGCGAAATAAAAAGATTAACCAGCTTAATAATCGGCGCTTCGGAGGCCATGTCGCGTAATTGGTCTATATCCTCATCATCCCCTGACCCTACAAGCTGCAATTCTTCCTCATCCATATCTCCAATTATTTTTTCCATAGAGGACGAATCTCCTCCGAAATATTTTTCAATTGCGCTTAAAATATCACTCTCTTTAGACACATATATATGAACCCTATGATCAGTATAGAGCTTTATTTGCCCTATAGTATCAAAATCCAGCGGATCAGCCATAGCTACAACAAGAATATGATCATCTTTGACTTCTAGGGGCAAAAACTTATACTGCTTCATGAATTTAACTGAAAAATCAATATCCACTATGGGTGTTTCAGGATAATCAGCCATGGAAAGATATTTTAGCCCTAACTGCTCGCCCAACGTTTTATACATATTATCTTCTGAAACAAGGCCAAGGTTAATAAGTATTTTCCCTAATTTTTCTGAGGTTCTCTTTTGTTGATTTAATCCAACCTCCACATCCTCGGCAGAAAGGAGCCCCTTGTCTATAAGAAGTTCCCCTATTCTTTTTTGATGAGAGAAAATATTCATCAAATTCTCCTAAACTATTTGTTTTTTTTATATATACACCCCTGTGGAATTATAGTCCATATCAAAACCCAAGTCAATTGTGCTCTTTTATGGCATTGTTCAATTTTTAACTACTTTCCCTATTGTTTATCTCTTTTCCTGTTTTTTTCATATGTTCTTATCATTATTATATCCACCACATGATTGTATGGCATAACGGTGAACACTAATCTCTAATTTTGTGCAATTTTACTGCCATATTATTGGTATCTTAATTCATAATATTATACTTTTTCATTTTATAACGCAGAACCCTTTCATTTATGCCCAAAGCCTCGGCTGCTTTTGTCTGAACTCCCTCATTGGCGCGCAACGCTGTCTCAATTAATTTTGTCTCAAGAGCAGTCACTGATTCCTCTAAGGCCAGACCCCCTGTAATAGACTCAACCGATACATCCTTTTCATGCAAGAACGGGCAAATATTGTGGGGAAGATCTTGCAGCGTAATATATTCGTAACGGGTTAAAACAACAGCTCTTTCTATCATATTTTCCAACTCTCTGACATTGCCCGGGTAATCATATTTAAATAGGAGATCATTCACCTCTTTTGTTATACCCTTGACATTCTTTTGAGCCCGCCTGTTATACTTTGCGAGAAAAAACTCAATTAATTTTGGAATATCCTCCTTGCGTTCACGTAAAGGAGGGATCACTATAGGTACGACATTCAAACGGTAATACAGGTCTTGACGAAAACTCCCTTCATGAATTCCCTTCTCTAAATCGCTATTAGTGGCAGCAATAATCCGAACATCAACTTTTTGACTACTGTTGCCACCCACACGCTGAATCTCTTTCTCCTGAAGTACACGTAACAATTTTGCCTGCAAATTCAATGACATATCCCCAATTTCGTCTAAGAAGATACTACCTTTATGAGCTTCTTCAAAACGCCCTGCCCTGCGCTGGATCGCCCCTGTAAACGCCCCCTTTTCATGGCCGAATAGTTCACTTTCAAGAAGATTTTCAGGCAAGGCTGCACAATTTACTTTGACAAAGGGATAGCGTGCTCTTGCGCTATTAAAATGAATGGCGTGAGCAATTAATTCTTTACCTGTTCCACTTTCACCACGGATCAATACGGTAGAATCTACCTTTGCTACCCTGCTCACAATGCTTAACACTTCTTCCATTTTCCCACTCACACTTATAATATTATTAAAAGAATATCGATCAGAAAGCATTTGACGCAATACGCGATTTTCCTTCATAAGCTGCATATACTCACTTCCTCGTTTAATAACAATAAGCAATTCATCAAGATCAATCGGTTTGCTCAAATAATCATACGCACCACTTTTCATGGCAGCTACTGCACGCTCTATTGTTCCATACGCGGTAAATATTACTATAAGTATAGAAGGATTAATTTTTTTTATCTCTTCCAATAATTCTTGTCCGGTCATGCCGGGCATTTGATAATCGGTCAAGACCATATCTATTTGTTTCTCTCTAATAAGGGCGAGTGCATCCCGAGCATTGCTGCATACAAATGTAGTATATTTCTTTTTTAAGAGAAAACCCTTCAACATCTCCCGTTGATTTTTTTCATCATCTACTACTAAAATATTAATCATGCCTTTTGTATCTCCCTACTTCTTTCTGTAATTTTAAGGGGAAGGGCAATGTGAAATGCTGTACCTTTCCCTATTTCGGATTGCACCTCAATCTTTCCGCCATGTTCTTGAATAATCTTTTGACAAATTGGAAGGCCAATGCCTACCCCTCCTTCCTTGCTCGTATAATAAAATTCAAAAATCTTGCTTGTATCGGCGATACCTATCCCTTCATCCCTTACTGAAATGAATAGTATATCACGTCGTTGACCGACATTGACAGAAAGAGTGCCTCCATCAGGCATGGCTTGAATAGCGTTTTTTATAATATTGATCAACGCCTGCTTCATCTTTCTCGGATCACACAGACACATCAGAGGGGAATGCTCATATTCAGTCTGAATGATAATATGCTGTTTTTCAGCCTCAACAGCAAAGATTGCTAGTATATCTTCTATTATTGATATAATATTCGTGTAGTGCAGTTCAAGCTTAGGTTCACGAGCAAAGTCAAGAAAATTGCCGATAATTTTATCCACACGTTTTACTTCTTCTCTGATAACATTTGTCAGATGAATAAATTCTTGTTTATTTTCCTCCTGTTCAGGAAGATACTCATGCTGAAATCGTTGAATAGTCATTCCAATAGCATTAAGAGGATTGCGAATTTCATGAGCAACACCCGCTGCCAATTTTCCAACTGAATTTAAGCGTTCAGTCCTATGGAGATTCTCTTCAAGCATTTTCTGCCTTTTGTATTGAATGTATTGATGATAAAAAATAAATATAAGACCGATGCTGCCGAGCCCAATAATCAATAAACTAAACCATATGGTATGTTTCTGGGATCTTCGAATATTTCGCGTAAATTCATCTAAAGAAAGGGCCACACGAAAAAATCCCAACACATTATCCTGGAAAATAAAAGGTTTAACGATTTCATACACCTCTTCTCCGGATACAAGTTTATTAAATCCCGCCTCAACAAAATCAGCCTCATAGCGCACATTGTGTAATTCCGGCAGAGAAATATCCTCAGGAGAAATGGAGAGATTGTTCCTGCCTTGAAAAGCGATATAACGTATTCCTTTTTGGGTGCTTATATCGTTAATCAATTTGCCAATCCCGATTTCTTTACGAAATCCCTCCATATAATATGCATCGACATGAATAATAATGGCTCCTTGAAAATTTTTTCGTGCCATCGCAATCCAGAAAAGATTACCCAATAAAGGCTGATCCTGATATGCCCCTTCAATTATAATATGTTTCTCTCCTTGGAGAATGGGTTTGATCCCTGTTCCGAAAGATTCTTGTGGAAATGGTAATCGGCTTAATATATCGGGAAAAGAGGGCTCTATAGTGTCGAGCCTTATCCTTCCCCATTGATCCACGACCTGCACACGAAATAAATTATTTTTCACGGCAATATCCTTCAAAAGAATACTATTATAATTATTTTGACCAATTAATATATCAATTAATTTAGCGTTATCTAATAATCGTGCTATTAACATCTCCTGGACAAGCCTATTTGAAATAATAGCATTTTTCCCACTCGATTGGAGGCTTTCAACCAGAGCTTCCCCTTGATCATAAAGACCCTTATAGAGGGCCTCTTTGCCTTTCTCCATCTGCCATAGGCTATGAAAGCCCACAAGGATTATCAATAAAAAAATACTTGCGGTTGCGTAAGCCCAGAAAAAATTGAATTTTTTTTCTTCTTTCATATGTAATAGCGCTCTCTCCTCAATACTTAGACTTCTAAAAAAAAACGGGGTCAAACCCCCCGCTCTTTATATTTTTTAATTTTTTTATTCACTTACCTTAGAGAAAGCAAGCTTCATACCAATTTTTATTAAGCACATTAATGCTTTGTAAACAAAGAAGATATATAAATATTCCCTTTCGTTCTATAATCATCTCACGACAATTTTGTCGAAACTTAACTCTTTTTCTTTTGTCTATTCGACAAAAATGTCGACTAATTTTTAAAAATGAAACAATTCTTCCTCTTTTAAAGAAAAAAGGTAGTCTACCCCCTTCTTCCTAAACTCGAGCAAGGGATATTGGCTGTGAAATTCATTTATTTTTGCACGTACACTATCAAGAAGCCTTATTCTATATTTTCTATGGTCAAAAGAGGCTTCTATGGCACATTCACCTGTATCCTTGACCGTGAGATGAGACATCTGTCCAAATACTGATTGTACTCCATCTCGAATACAGACAGATTTACCTTCAAGGACGAGAGTATAATCTTCTCCCTCTTCGGCATGAATCACATCCTTTAATTTTAGGGCTAAAGACACCCCGTAAAAAAGACTCGGACAAATATGTCCATGAATTTTTCCTGCGTTTTCTAATGCTTCTTTCAATCTTTCCATACCCATGTCTTCCTTCATCATTACATTAAAAATCAAAACCAAAATTTAAATCAAATGTATAGACCCCTTCATCATCTTGAGAATTGATAATAGTGAGATGATCCGTAATTGTATATTCTGCTTCTGTTATTTTATATTCATCATCACCTATGTTTTCTGAATATTTGATGGTTAAATTAGGCGATAGTTGTTTCCCCAGCGTAACTTTCTCAACCGCCCCCCCCTCTTCCTGAAGTTTAAGATTGAAGATATCAAGACGAAATAAATTTTGAGAAAAAATATTCCATTTTAATATATCAAATCCATTATAATGGGATATTTCTCTTCCTAACACGTTATCAATAAGCAAACCGGTAGTTTCGCCTATTTTAGACACAATATCGTGTCTTTCGCGATAGGTTGTAGGTCCTTCACCTATCACAAACCCAAAAAATAACATATTCACTATTTCGCTCTGGGATAAATAAGGGCTTGCGCTAAATTGAAATTTGGGGCTATCTATAGGACCTAATATTGATAATCTTATTCGGTACTCATTAATATCCTTAAGGGCTAAAGCATTAACCGTTGGCTTTGTTTGAGAGTGAGCAGGGAATATGATCTTACCTGAGGCAAGAGAAAATTTATGCCCGCCAATATATATATCGCCTTCAAGCGCCTTGATGCTCCCTGTTACTGATGGCTCAAGTGCAGTGCCCTTTATATTAAGGCTTCCTGTGAGTTTTGCCTCACAATAGGGACTAATGACTCTAAAATCTTGGCCTATATCAAACTCAATCGCCAGGTCTAGTGCGCTAAAAATCTTATGGTAATCAGATTTAGTTATCTTCTCAATCCAATTGTTTTTTTCCAATGCAACATCGCGATGTTTTGTGAGTAATATGGCTACAATATCTTTGTGAGTATAGTATCGCCCTTCGTCTATTCTCAGTGTACCACTTACTCCAGATGAATTCAGATCAGCGTGCCAGAAAAGGTCTCCTCCAAAATAAATTTTATATTGATTTAAATCGAATAAAAATAGATTATGCAATCTGAGCCTGAGCTGAGCTGATTTAAAGTGATCTTGGGCCAACTGTATATTCCCGTTAACAGAAATATCTCCTCCATTTCTTAATTTTCCTGTCAATTGATCTACCACAATGTTCTTATTAATAACTTTTAATTGCCCTCGCACCTCTTCAAATCGGTCATTAATAAAGGGCAATTGAAACCCTGCCTGAGATATAATCACATCACCATTCATTCCCGGCCCCCTCACGTCACCCTTAATAGCAAAATCAATAAGAGAAAAGCCCGTGATATTTTCTAATTCCGACACATATCTTTTGAGAAATTCCAATTTCACTAATCCCGATGCTCGTATATCTAATCCTTTATCTTTTGATAATTCTCCGGTTATAAGCAGATCCGCTTCTTCTCCTTTGAGAAAAAGGGAGGGCAGGAGTAATGTCTTATCTTGGTAGGAGAGAAAAAATAATTCCTCATTCCAATAAGAGGCATGGGTGGTTTTTAAAAAAAGCTTGCGTACTGAAAACTGAGCATTACTTTGTTTCCAGGTTTTTATTGATCCATGGGCACTACCACTCCCGCTAAGCTTTATATCAGCGCCATGGAGAATCCCTTTATTTCCGATCCAATCAGAGATTTGAAAACCCTCTATCTGACCTTTAAGTGTGTAAGCATAATCAGAAGTTAAATCAAGCAATGTATCGAACTCCCCCCATTGATTCCATATATATGCTTTTAATTGCTTTTGAGCAATGTTAAAATCCGTTTGGAAATCAGGTATTTTATTTCGTTGCCATAGAAGATCCTCTGCCCTCACATGCCCATAACAATCGTCCAACGTGCCATTCAGGGTAAAGGATACTAAATCCGCCGATAGTGGGATACGTCTACCGGAGGATAACATAATTGATTCAATCTGCCAGCCCGGACAACTCACATCAAAAACCGTCAAATCTCCGATTTTAACACGGACCTTTGCATTAATAATGTGATCTGCGCTTTGAGATAATTTAATCTCTTTGAGCGTTATCTCTTTATTATTTTTATTAAAAGTAAAGGATGCCCTCATATCTTTCGCGTGCTGACCAAGGAAAGAAAAGTTTTTCGAATTAATACTTCCTGAAAGGAGAATATTCCCATCCTCAAGAATATTCACCCTGCCCCAACTATCTAAATGACCTCTCATACCTAAATAATCCGATACATGAAGCTGTTCAATAATCTCTTGAGCTGGAATGTTCTTTCCAGACCAATTAATTGAACCTCCAGAGACAACCTCAGGGAGTATTCTTTGTGACTCCTGAAAAATGAGATCTCCTTGCCCTTTTATATTTATTCTATTTTTTCTTAAAATAATATCTCTTAAGGAAAGAAGTTTCTTTTCGTCAAAATCATAATCAACCTGCACATGATCGACTGAATAGTCTGACCATATCAGATCATCTACCGATGCTTTCCCACTCAAGTGAAAATGAGGCCATACTCCTTGCATATACCCGGATATAGTTGCGCGCCCATGAGCTTTCTTTATAAAAGGATAAATATCAGCCCACGAAAGTTTAAATGTCAAATCAGCCTGCTTCTCGAAAAAATTATAGTTCCCCATGCAGTTCACATAATCTCTTCCCTGCAGTATATTCAAAGGCTTAAAATAAATATTTTTATTCGCCTGAGCAAAACTACCCTGAAGCCGAATAGGCTCGCTGTTATTTTCCTCTGAGCACACCTCCTCCAATTGAATCTTTCCTTCTGTGGTAAGGGACTTATTCGGCCAATTTAGATTTAATATAAGGTCTCCCTTCCACAAGCGATCTTTTATTGCCTTAGGATATGCAATAGAGTTATTAAAGTATGTTATATTAATATCTTCAGTATGTATATCGACATTCGCCTTATGATGTGCAAGATTTACCTGTGCTGAAACCTCTGTTTTTGCTTGATTATACAATCCCCTGAGATTCTTAAAAATTAAATTCTTACCTTTACTCATATAAGAAAATTCTCCATGAACTCTTCGAAAGAGAAATCTCCACCATCGAAAAGAAGGAGACTGCAAGTTCCCTTCAACCTTTCTCTCTCCTTCATGAATAGTCAATCTACCCCGTGAGATAACCTGTCCTTCCATTTGCCTAAAACATTTCCAAAAATATGCCAGTGTTGCTGACTTCACTGAACCTGAATAATTTCCCGAGATGACAAATGGATCCTTATATGTCAAATCTCCAATCCATTCAAGATATCCGTCATCTTCCTTAATATCTACCCTGCTCATTGTGACATACAGCTTCTTTAAATCCACTTCCCCTTTGATTTTTCCATAGGTCATGGTGCGGGCGATGTCTTTAAAGTTAACAGTCCCATTATTAACCAACAGGGTAAATGGATGGCTACTCTTCTTATTGAGCCTATCAATACAAAAGTACACTCCTGCAGTATCTATGAATATCTCTTTATCTGGGATCTTGATCTCAATCCTTTTCCCCTCCTGTATCTCTATTCGCCTGCATCGAATCTTCCATTCATACGCAACTTCAGTCCCCTTGAGTGCAGACCAGATAGCCGCAGGTTCATTAAGTGATAAAAAAAGCCCCTGAATATTAACATTCCTCAAATATAGGAGCCTTCTGATCAATGGGAGAAGGCTGTAATATGCGGTAATTTTTTTTGAAATAAAGAAGGTTTGCTTACTATCTTTTGGAATCAAGCAAAGATTTGATATAATTATTCGGTTTTGGGCAATATTTACCCGCAGGTCACTCCATTGTACTTTAATACCCTTCTTTGCTTCTAACTCCCGTTTGATCCAGGCTTCAGTTTGATTTTTTATATAAGTTTCCAAATGAGGAAAATTTACAATAAAAAATATGGTCACCCCAACAAGTATAATGAATATATATATATATAACCGAGTAGAAAATTTTTTTAGGTTAATCATTGTCGTGTAATTCTCTCAACTTAAATCCCTCAGCATACCGTGCGATTAATTGTCTCTTATGCTCTATTATATTTATCTTTATCATATTATGAAAAGAGGAGCCAATAATTTTTATCATTAATTTGGGAAATAAGGAGGAAAGAGAGTGTATATTCTGTTTTTTATGCCCAATAAAAATCGAGAGAGCAGATGAGGGTACATCAATTGTGAGAGTCCCCTTTTCCCTGATTGCACTGCGTTTCATGATGAGTAAAAGTAAATCAAGGGCAAGGGCAGATTTTACAAGCTCTCCATACGCAGGGTGGAAGGGCCCCGCACACACTAATCCGCTCTTTTGTAATTCAAAGTCAGGATGAAGCCCTATACGGATAAGTGTAATACCCGCATCTCTTAATAATACCGCCATGTGTTTACAAAGAGTCATCGAGCTCTCAAGGTCCAGAGGAAGGTACTGTTTACTATAGTACATCTTTTCTAATAATGTTCCTTTAATCACTAATGTCGGATAAATTCTCACATAATCAGGACTTTTTCTTATTATTTCTTGTGTCGTCTCAATAGATTTGCTGTAGCTATCAGAAGGCAAACCGATCATTAATTGGGCGCCAACTTGAAATCCATTCTTTTTTAAAAGATCTATTGCGGCAAGGCTCTCGCTTTTTCCATGCCCTCTCCCCGATCTATAGAGAACTTCTTCATCAAGGGATTGAATGCCTAATTCCACAAGTGTGACATTATATTCTTTAAGAAAATTCACTGTATTATTATTTATATAATCAGGTCGGGTTGAAACCCTAATTCTTTCTATTTTATGTTCTCTGATGGCTCTTGTCGCTGGTCTTAAAAGCTGCTTTTGTCTTTCCTTCGGCAGGGCGGTAAAGCTTCCTCCATAATAAGCAATTTCCTTACACAATGAAGCGTCTTCCCGCTCTTTGGTAAAGCTTTCTATCATAGATTCAATTTCTTCCAAGGGAACAGGCTCTCGATAACCTGTTATCGACCGCTGATTACAAAACACACATTGGTGAGGACACCCCTGATGAGGAATAAAGAAAGGCAGAATACTATGTTTTCTCATTCATACTTTAAGCTTCTGTTCATTAAATCAGATACCGCAGTTGCCGGAGATTTATTCTGAAAAAGCACCGCATATACCTGCTCCGTGATTGGCATCTCTATCTGGTGTCTCTTGGCAAGAGTGTATACGGCACGGGTAGTTTCAATACCTTCAGCAACCATATTCATCTCAGACAAAATAGCATCTATACTCTTTCCCTGCCCTATCTTCATTCCTACACTGCGATTTCTGCTCAGATCACCCGTACATGTGAGGACTAAATCGCCAAGCCCGGCCAAGCCTCTCAATGTATCTTCCTTTGCACCTACTGATACTGCAAGTCGAATCATTTCTGCCAGCCCCCGCGTCATTAACGCTGCCCTTGTATTATACCCAAACCTTAAGCCATCGGATATGCCCGCTGCGAGCGCCACAATATTTTTCACTGCTCCCCCGAATTCTACACCTATCGGATCATTATTGAGATAGATTCTTAAGGTTCTTGTGGATAAGATTTCTTGAAGCTGCTTTCCCAGTATCTTATTATTGCATGCCACCACAGCCGCTGCAGGAAGTCCTTTTATAATCTCATGCGCAAATGTCGGACCAGAGAGAACAGCAAGTGGAATATGTCTCGCATGCATTAATTCCTCAAAAATCTGCGTTATTCTCATTCCTGTTTTATTTTCTATCCCTTTGCTTGCTGATACTATTACCGTCCCCGGCCTTACATTATGAATATATTTTTCCGTTACCGATCTTACCGCTTGGGCAGGTACGACAGAAAGAATAATATCTTTTTCTTCGGCAGCCTCGGCAATAGACGTTGTAATAGTGACATTCTCTGGAAGCCTTGCCTCAGCACAATAATAGGTGTTTACTCTTTGAGACCTTATTATTTCTGCCAATTCCTTTTCATACACCCACAGGGTTATTTCATACTTTTTTTGCGATAAAATACTGGCCAGTGTTGTTCCCCAACTCCCTGCGCCAATAACGCTAATCTTTGGCTTATCGGATAGTGTCAAGATAGTCTCGGATTGCTTTATCATAATGTGCAGTATGCTGGAATACCTTTTTCATTAATGAAAAACGCGTTTCCCTATCGATATTTACGTCATGCCGATCCATCTTCTCTAGTATCACCGGATAATCTTCAGGGGCTACGATAACGACCACATGCTCAAAATTCTTCGCAGCCGAACGAAGCATCGTCGGCCCGCCTATATCAATATTTTCAATTGCTTCCTCAAACGTTGCACCTTCTTTGGCGATTGTCTGCTCAAAGGGATATAGATTGACGACCACCATATCAATGAGAGGATAATTATATTCTTTTAATTGTACCATGTGTTCAGGTTTATCTCTTCTGGCAAGAAGGCCCGCGTGAATCTTTGGGTGAAGCGTTTTTACCCTCCCCTCTAACATCTCCGGATGCCCTGTGTAATGTGCCACATCACACACAGCAACACCTTTCTCTTTTAGAAGACGGGCGGTTCCACCGGTAGAGAGAATCTCAATCCCATGTCGTTGTAATCCTAGAGCAAATTCTACTATACCCTCTTTATTCGATACACTAATTAAAGCCCTTTCCATTTTTCCTCCTTAATTAATTGTCCTTTAAAGTATAATGTGATAATATGCACAGGGACTAGGTAGTGCGCTTTGAGAAAATATTTCATTACCACTATAGCGCGCAAGAAGCTCAAAGTCAATAAGGTTACCCAGCAGGACAGGGCGATCACATGTAAGATTTTGATTTGTTCAGTGAGAACTTTAGATACTCTCAGAAAAATCTTTTACAGGATGAAATCCTTTATGCAATTGCTCTGTATAGCTCCATTTTCTATTGAAAAAAAAAGGATTCTATGATATACTAGTAAAGAATAAATAACTATAAAAAAATTTTATAATCAATAACTTAATTTTATTTCTATGATTCGTAAGGCTTTTAGTATCAAGAGTGTCTAATAATTAAGGAAATTTTTTTTTATGGGGAGGAGGTGGTAGGGGAGAGAAGTACGATTAAAAATCAAAAGAATTACGTATAATGAATTGTTCATTTTTTTGACGGTATTAAAAAGGCATGAGATAACCATTATAAGGAGGTGATAGAAAAGAAGAAGATAAGATGTATATAAAGGTTTTTAAGTAAAGGGTATCTTTATAGTTTTTAAAATGTAAAGACTACAGTAATTATAGTTTTTTAGGAGAAGTGAGGAAATGAACAAATTAACTAAATTAGGTTTAATAGTTACAATTATCGCAATTGCTTTAAGTTTAGGTGTACAACCTGCGAGTGCATATTATTCATCAATGTATAGCGGATTATATGGCGGCATGTATGGCGGATTATATGGCGGCATGTACGGCGGATTATATGGCGGCATGTACGGCATGTACGGCGGATTATACGGTGGCATGTATGGTATGTACGGCATGTATGGCGGATTATACGGTGGCATGTACGGCATGTACGGCGGCATGTACGGTATGTATGGCGGCATGTACGGCATGTATGGCGGCATGTATGGATTAGGCAGCATGTTCAATCTATACAATATGTATTATCCTGTTGACACAGGCAGTGGAATCACCTATCAGATTCCTTTCATGCAGATAGCTCCATTGCTTGGCATGGCCGGTATGTATTCTCAGATGTTCCCTGGTCTATTGGGACAACAAGGAGTAACACTCGCACCAAGTGCGACAAGTCCTGCTCCGGCAGCAACCGTACCCACCACAACCGCACCTGTTGCCACGATAAGCGGATTATTATTTTAATTGATGATTATTTGAAAAGGAAAAAAGGGCTCATAAAATCGCTTTTATGGGCCCTTTTCTTTTACGTCTTTTCTCTCGGAACTAAAAATTAAGGTGCTCACTCAAGAGCATGAGAATACACAAAACAACCTATTTTTATAAAACGTCCGCCTTCCTCTGTAAATTCAATAGTCACATGAGAACCACTCTGTATATTAGGATCAATATTGGGATCTTTGCTCCTCTGTGAAAGATCTGCACTATTCATCTGCGTATTCACTAAACCGGCACTCCCACGTGGGCAATAGATCCACCATAGGGAGAATGCAATCAGAATAGCACCTATAATAATTACTATACCACGCATTATCACATTTCCTTATATACCTATAATCGGGCAATTATCATTCTATTTTTATGATTAAACACATTCTTCCCCTCTTCAGTATACACATATTCAAGGCGCGATTTATAAAAATCTGCAATGCGCGATCTTACCATCTTCAGTGTGCTGTTAAGTAATCTATTTTCTTCAGAAAATGGCTCTCCCAAAAGGGCAAATGAGCTTGGGACCCATTTTTCGGGAAAAGAGGCGCGCATATGCCGGTCCTTTCTCAAAAAAAGCATGTCCTTGTGAATTAAATCAATTACATAATCCTGGCCTTGCATCTCATGCTGGCATTTGCCCGCATTGTATAATAAGGTTCGCACTGCTTCATTATTTGGAACAACCAGTGCTACTGTATATCTGTTTTGATTATTATAGAGCATAATCTGGTCGATCAAAAGCGAATGTCCCAATATGCTCTCTTCTATTGCCTCCGGACTAAATTTTTCACCATCATCACTTATGAGTAAACTCTTATATCGCCCGCACACTGATAAAAATCCATCATCATCAAGAAAGCCCATATCACCTGTGAGAAGCCATCCATCATCATCGATTGTATCATATGTGCTTTGAGGATTTTCCCAATAGCCACTCATGACATTATCACCTCTTACCGCTATCTCACCCTTCCTTCCTGAAGCAACAGGAGTACCATCTTCATTGATAATCTTACATTCCAACATGGGCAGCACTGCTCCGCTGGTGCCCATTTTACACTTTGATGGGGTATTGGCCGATATCACGGGAGCTGCCTCTGAGAGACCATACCCCTGATAAATCGGTATACCAAGTGCAGTGAAAAATTGCTGATAGTACCTATCCAGGCATGCCCCCCCGCTCACTAAAAAAAGAAGCTGGCCCCCGAATTGAGAGCGGATCTTTGAAAAGATTATTTTATCATAGAATGCATACAGTGGATACAAAAAGAATCGTTTGATTTTGCCGGATCTAAATCCATCCCCCTGATAGGTAATGCCGACTGAAAGCCCCTGGGAAAATAATTTCTTTATGAGCCAGCCTTTTTCATTGATCTTTTTCAAAATATTTTTATGAAATTTCTTTATGAGCGCTGGGACCACTAATAAATAATAAGGTTTAATCTCCTTTATATTATCCGGAATATTCCGCATGGTCTCTCTTTTTGTATTTCCAATCTTAATTGAGGCCAACGCAGTGCCATTGGAAAGTGCCATATAAATCCCTGCCGTATGGGCAAAAGAATGATCCCATGGCAATATCAGAAGCGTTACCCAGTCAGGTTTGATATCTATTATCCCATTGAGCTGCTCTACATTATGGTAATAATTTTTATGGAGAAGGGTCACTCCTTTCGGGTCTGCTATTGTGCCCGAGGTATAGAGAATCGTAGCAATATCATCTTCTTCAACTGAGTGCCAGATATCCTCACATTCTTGTTTATGCTTATTGAAATAGAGCTTTCCCCTTTCACGGAGCGATTCCATATGAATAATATCCTCATCATTGAGCGCAATCGGATCAAGTGTAATGATTTTTTCAAGATCCGGAAGATCAGATTTGATTTTCATAATCTTTGACATATTCAAACCTGATACAATCAGATACTTGCACCCGGAGTGCGCTATTCTGAATTTTAATTCGGACAGCTCATTAATTTTTGTTGAGAGGAGCACGCATATGCCCTTTGCATGAAGCACGGCTAACTCTGAGACCACCCAATCCCCTCTGCCCTCAGAAAGAATGCCTACTCGATCTCCAATTTCAAGGCCCAGATCCCTAAGACCCGCTGTGGTGATGTGAACTAAATATTCGACTTCTCTGTAAGTGTACTTCTTATACGAATTATCTCTGTGCTCCCATATCATAGGATTATCAGGATACGAAGCAACACTAGTGCGAAATAAATCTATAAGGGTGCGTTTTCCCATATCATATACTCCGGATATTTCACTTAAGGAACCTGTCCTTATATAATTAAAGTAAAATGATATAATTAAACAAAGAGAGTATAGGCTTTGCGAGAATCCTATAAAATAGTGCAAATAAGGGTGTATTTACAAATATTAACAAAATGAGAATCCCCCATCGATCCAGCATATCAAAAATCGTTTTCTGTTTTTCAGGCAGCAACTGTCTGAGTATATGAGAGCCATCAAGGGGAGGTATTGGTATTAGATTAAATACAATCAATATAAGATTGATGCTAATAAGGGCCCTGAAGAGAGCAAACGTGCCTGTTGAATGAATTCCGATGAGCAAAAGAATCTTTACTATGAGCACACTTGCCAATGCTGCCAGGAAATTTGAAAATGGGCCGGCGAAAGAAATTAACATATCATCCCGTTCCCGATTATTAAAATTTAAGGGATTTACAGGGCATGGTTTTCCCCAGCCTATTAACGCTATCCCAGGGCTAAAAATCATCATAGTCAAGGGAATTATTATAGTTCCAAGCAGATCCATATGGGGAAGGGGATTTATAGTGACTCTTCCCAAATTCCGTGCTGTCGGATCGCCACACTTATCCGCTATGAATGCATGACTTGCCTCATGAATTGTGATTGAAAAAATAAGGGCTGTAAATTGAATAATAATAAATGGATCTAATTTCATAGTAAAGGTTTAGACGTCACAGAGGGAATATTCTTTATTGCTTCTTCTATGTGCTCTGCTGTCTTCTCATAACCCGGTTTCCCTGCTAAGGCAAACATTGCCCTTTTATAATCTTCAACCCCCGGCTGAATAAATGGATTATGGCCAAGCAGATACCCACTAAGGCCCACGGAACGCTCACACATATAATAAAGCTGTCCCATATTAAAAGCATTACGTCTTGGGACCCTGATGGTCATATTTGGCACTCCGCCTTGATAATGAGCAAACGCAGGACCTTCGATAACTTTCTGATTGATAAAATTCATATCCCGCCCTTTATCAGGCAAAAAATTCAGTCCTTCAAGGTCTTCCTTCTGAGAAGGTATGCGCAGGGTATTGTCATGATTAAGCAACTGAAGAAATGTTTCGACAATATTTCTCTCCCCATCCTGCACCAACTGCCCATTTGCATGCAGCTTCTCCGAATACAGTGAGGGAGACACCCACATCCCCTTCCCGTTATGACCTTCGCTTTCAGGAAAAAGTTGTTCCATCCACCGGGCAACCTGATATAATGCCATACTATTCGTGGCCACAACCTCTATCTTCTTCCCCTTCTCATAGGCTAAATGGCGCATTGCAGCATGAATCATGGATGGATTACTCCAAAAATCATCATTGTCAAAACATCGTTTCTTCATATATCGAAAGCCTGCTACCAATTCCTGTATATTTATTCCTGCCACCGCGAGTCCCACAAGCCCCACATCACTCAACACGGAATATCGCCCGCCAATGTTTGAGGGCACGATAAACGACTGATACCCTTTTTTGTTCGTAAGATCTCTTAATACGCCTCTCTCGGCATCTGTTGTCACAAGAATAAAATCTTTTGCCTTCTCTCCTGCCCATTTCTCTATAATGTCACGCATAATCCGAAAAGCTATGGCCGTTTCCGTTGTGGTCCCGGATTTTGATATTACATTTATCCCGATACGCTTTCCATTGAGCATATCAAGCGTATCCCGAAAATAATCAGGATCCAAATTCTGGCCTAAGAAATAGACCTGCGGCCTGTCGCCTCGCTGCCCTCGATCAAGTTGATTAAAATAGGTATGGCTAAGCGCTTTAAAGGTGGCCTCAATGCCAAGGTACGAGCCTCCGATACCGAGCGATATAAACGCATCTATTTTTTCAGCAAACTCATCGGCAATGGTGCATATAGACTGAATATGCTGAGGGGTAATTTCATCAGGCAAAGTCTGCCAGCCAAGCATCGGAATACCCTTGTCTTTGCACTCACCACGGCCTTCTTTGAGCTGTTGATGTGTATCAACAACCGTGGGAATAATTTTTTCAAGATCATTCCTACAGATTCTTTCCCTTGCAGCTCCCGGAGTATTAAACATATAGCTTATATCAATCTCAATCTGATTCTGCGCACAAAAATCCTCTGTAAGAAAATCCTCGTTCCTTCGGTGCTTTGCTAATCGTTGTTTTTCTATAGTATAATTGGCCCCATTTACTCTAATCATGTAATTCCCCTATTATTGTGATAAATTACCATTATCATCAGATTTAATAATACCTATAGTCTGTCCCAATAGGGCATTATCAAGTTTATGGGCTCTAATATCGGTAAGGATTCCTGAAACAGCCGCGTTGATCATGTAATACCTTCCATCAGGCGCTTTTACTTGGACAAGGGGCTCATTCTTCTCTATTGTCCCATTCTCTCTCTTGAGCCATTGGACAATTTTTACCTCATCATGCTCTCCGAAATCAGGGTATAATAAAGGAATAAAAATGGTTCCTCCGGCCTTTGCAAGCTCATCTGCACTCGGAACCCTCGATGATACCCCCATGCGAATCAACACACTCAGGTCATCGCTATTAAAACTGCTTTCAGCAATTCTCCCCGGAATATACTCACATTGTGCCTGGCCATTGTTATCTGTTGCCACACTGCGGCACATCAAAGAGCCAATGCCTTTTATTATATTATATTCAACCATCGCATTTTGTACTGGATTATCATTTAAATCCGTGATCTTTACCCCGATTTTGGACCGAGATCGACCATCGGCCGGCACTGTCTGAGGATCTGCAGAGACATAAATTTTTGCAGGTGCATCGCTCATTAATGTAATATGGGTGCTCCCTGTTGCCTTTAGATATTTATTTAAAGCTGGGCTATCAACTTTATCCACTGTCGCGGTAATCTTAACCTGGCCTCTTCGAATTCCGGCTTGATAATTGATCACTGCCTGCCCTTCGTTATCCGTTACTGCTGCATTATTCATACCGCCTATTGCAGGGGCCTCTAATATAAATCCACCCTGATCATCCATTCCCTCGACAGCATGTAAAGAAAAACTAATCACGCATCCGGCAACTTTAACCGGCTGATTATTCAAATCTGCAAGTTGGGCAACTATCCTTGAAATACTTACCCCATCGGCAGTGATCCTGTCAGGATCAGCGCTTACGATTATCTTATATTGATTTGCCGCACGGTACCGGGCCCTCCCGACAGGAATCAGCGTAATTATCGTCTCCGCTTCAATTCTATTAATAATATAATTTACCCCAACGCTCCCGCTGCTTAAGTCCTTCGCAAGGACTATCGCCGTTTTTGCGGCAGCACCTGCCGTATATCGTGCTTCGACCACCCCATCTCTATCTGATTTAACCACTTTTTCTCTATCCGAGATGCCTCCAAACGAGTCTGTCTCAAGACTTCCATCTATCTCAACTTCTCCGGCACCCACCATGCCAGTATATTCATCCGTCGTTGTTATATCAAATACTATATCATGCCCCTCTATCGGATCCCCATTTGCATTCTTCACATTCGCAATAATACCTGTTGCTCCGCCATCGCTTACTAAAAATTCCCTCTCATGTATCTCTACTGAAATCCTTGATCTGGTATCAATAGTGAGAGGCTCATTTATGTGAGCCAAAGATTTATTTCCTGCAAGATCTGATAATGCGATATAGGCAAAGCCACTCGATATATCCTCGTGCTTTTCAACCGTATATTTCCCCTGATATGATCCGGATCCGGGCTCAATCTCCTGCATGATGTATTTGGGCTCATGGAGCAAAAATTCTGATATATCCCGTATCTCCTTGTCAGCGATTATAAAACTCGCAGCGCACTCTGGATCTCCCTGACAAGTGAGGGTAAGTGTATCACCACCCACCAATGTGCCGGAAAATCCCACCACGAGATTATAATTACTCTCAGCAACCTCAATGTGCGGGGGGCTTGTATCATCACGTGCAGCATTAATGGCAAAAAATGTTTTTGTCCTCTCAATGCTTATGTGGTCATCATCATATTTAAGCGTACCGATAATTAATGTCTTCATCGTACTATCTGATGATTGTACCCTGTATTCTCCCCGATAAAGCCCTGGTTCTTCTTCCTTCATAGAAATTTCGTTTTCAGTATTTATGGCAAGAGAAAACGTCGCACTGCACCCGGGTTCTCCAAGCATCGTCACCCTAATAGTATCCCCGGTTTTTTGGGTCAAGCCCCCTGTATTCTCATGAAGGCTTGTAATATCAGGCCCTGAAAAATCTTCAGGAGAAGGATGTATCGGTTCTTTATTTAAAATGAAACGAGGGCTTCTGTTTCCTGCGTTATCAACTACTTCTAATGCATAATAATAAACATTTCCCTTTTTATAACTATAATCATTGAATTCATAACGATTCTCTTCTTTTGCTATCCGGGCAATATGGGTGGGATCTTCAAAAGTTGAATTCGAGGATCTATAAATATCAAAATAGGAAAATTCATCAGGAGAACTGCTCTCTCCCAAAGGCGATTGCCACCTGATTTTAATGCTCTTGCTCTTTTCCTCCCATGTCGCCTCCCCCCCGACCACTTGAGGAGGGATGCTCGTATCTATATCTATGGTCTGTTGCGCTGTCCATGAAATAATATTATTTTTATTATCTGTTAAATATGCAGTGACTGCGGCATCGGTTATTGACTGTGTTTCATTAATCTCCATCGAAGAATGGTACTCTCCCTCCTCTATTTCTTCTAATGGTATCTCTTTATTCAGTGATTCTATCCGCACCCTCGCGTTGCAGGAGGGTGTGCCAAACAGCGTGAAAACCACTACATCACCATTTTTTAAAGGATTCACTCCTCCGTTATGAGTAAAAGAAGATATATACACAGATGAGGTACGACATTCCACCTCCAACGGATAGCTACTCTCCATACCCCCCTTATTTATTCCCACAATTGAGTAAAAATAGACTTGGTTCTCCGTCACATCCTCATCACGATATTCTGTGGTAAGGAGGGTGTGGGAATTGAGTTTTGTATAATTCATTCCCTTCGTATGCCCCTCATCAAGCTGCCTTCGATATATATTATAGCCTATTACATCCTCCACAGCTTCCCAGAAAAGAACCACCTTTCCCATCTCATAGCGCGCCGTCACACCAGATGGCATAAATGGAATCGAAGCAAGTGGCGTTACGCCCCTCTCCGGAGAAAACTGGCTCTCTTGTCCATTTTTATTTACAGAGGTAATAGAATAAAAATAATTGATTCCATTCCCCACATTTTCATCTTTATAATAATGGGACTCCGGATCAAGCTCAACAGTCTCAATAGCATACTCTTGAGATTTACCTGGTTCCAGGTCATCTGCCCCACGAGGTGTTCTGCTTTTATAAATTTTAAATGCGGAAAGAGGTGATTTTTTATAAGATTGCCAAAACAGCTCAACATATCCATCCTGTGGTTTTGCATTAAATCCATCCGGAGGCTGAACCCTGGGGATGGCAGAAATGTGCTCTGAGTATCTGCTTTCATTTCCAGAGCTGTCAACAGCAGTTATTTTATAATAATAGAGGTGTCCATTCACCACGGATTGATCAGTAAAAATAATATTTTTCACCAGCTCATTATTTATTTTTATAAATTCTCCCCTCTCTTCAGCACGATATACATTGTATCCCGCAAGATCAGTCAACAGCGTGCCATCTTCATTTTTAGTGGGAGGCGACCAGGATACCTTGATTTCCCCATCCCCCGGCACAATTCCTATTGCCCATAAATAATGAGAAAAAAAGAAGCTGCTAAATAAAAAAAGAGCCAGAATAACCGAAAGTTTTTTTGTTCTATGCCCTTGCATTTTACTCCCCTATCCAATATAAGATTTTTTTCATTATACTAAACCTCGTCGGTATTTCAAAATAAAAAAACCATCCATAAGCAATGCTAATTTTTGATACTACCCAAAATTAATCACCATCAATATGGAGGAGCTGGTGCAATTCTATCTATAAGTATCCCATTATTATTGGCTACCGCAGGAGTAAATGAAGAATGACAGGTCATGGTATTACAACTCGCCATAGCTTCCGGGCCAAATTCTATATCTTTAATTATGGGAGCATGCCTATAGGATACATCATGACATCTATGCAGCGGATCATTTATAAAGCAGCTCCTCGCTCCATTTTTTGTAAGTGATTTATAGCCCATATCATTATAAGGGAGAGGCTCAACATTTGCACTATTCACCAATATCCAGTCGGGAAGTAAATGCCCTCTCTGAATTCCTATAACAGGGCCCGGCGATTCTCCCTCATATAACGTATTAATTATTCCTTCTCCGACAAAGCTCCCCTTGCTTCCATGAGGGTCATGACAGTAAGTACAGGATGCATTATCATTATGGGTAAAATGGCCATTTATCTCACGTGTAAATGTCCTTGTAAACGATGGAAAACTCTCATGACATGTAGAACATCTGCTCTCATCGTGATCATGATTATAATGAAAATTTGATATTGTTTTAAGGGGATCCCAGTATTTGTTCAAGAGTTCAAAAGATATATCAACTGCCCCTTGCCACACTGGTCTCGGAGGAACCAGCAGGAGAGGAGCATGACACTCAAGGCAAAATTGATTAGCCAGAGGCACTCCTTCTGCGTCAGCAACATTACCCAAATAATATGCATTGCCCGAAAGTATCCGCCCCGGCACCAAGGGATCGATTAAGGCTTCGGTGGCCAGTTTAAATGGAAACTGGAGGTAGAGACTCCTTGGGGAAAATGGATTACTGAGAGAGGACGAGGCAGTGATTAAATGGGGATTATGACAATCAGCACAATTGAGAATATCAGTAGGAATACCCGCGAGATCAACACCCTCTACTCTATGACCCGAGCTTGCAAGGGCATCAAACTTTGAAATCATATCCGCATGGCAGTTATAACATATCATTTCTTCCTCCTTTATTTGCAGGGAAGGCTGCACTGAACCATGAGGATTATGACAATTCTTACATTCTATAGGAGGATTATTATGGACTGCCCCTGACATCCACATAGAGGCAATTTCAGGAGGAGAATCACCTGTGCTAAAAAACCTTGTTTGTTCAGACACCGTATCATGACAACTGAGACACAGGTTATTGGTATTTGGCGATTGGGCATTAAATATAAAGGGATCTGTGGGATCAGGATCTATCAAAAGCTTCAGACCTTTCGTATGGCTTTTAGGATCATACAGATGACAGATCGTACAATCAGCCCTGGATAAAGAGATGAACAGGGAATACTCCATTTGCACCCCGGAGGAGATGATATTAGGATGATGAGACACTAAGCGCTTGAACCGTTGTCCTTGTGATTTATGACAGTCAATACAGGAGATAAGGGGAGCAGAAAGAATCGTGGATTGTGCATATGCCGGAAGGGTGCACATTAAGAAAATAACTATAAGTGCTCCCACAAGGGCTGCTATTAAATTTTCTTGTTGGCTCGTTATTTTATCTTTCATCACCGCTCTAATTACTTTCTCCTCTCATGGGCCATTATACCTTCTTAAAATGGCCACGGGATCTGCCATGATTGCAGTACATCCGGGGAGGGTGGCAGATATAGTACCGGTGTTGGCATCCATACAGGCAGCTGAGGCTCGCCCATTGTTCGCACAGTAAGCAAATTCTTTTCAACTAACGACCAACTGGGCGAAGGATTACTCAGGTTGATCCTGTCTTGATCTCCTATCACAGGATTGTGGCAGCCGACAAAACATGTCTGATTTAATGGATTATAGGTCGGGATAAGGCCCAATTCAGGATATCCGACCCGTGTCCCTCTTGGAAAAATCACTGTCGGGTCAAATGTTATATTAATATTTGAGCGTTTAAAAAGGGGATTCGTCAATGTCGCGCCACCTGGATTATGCAAACACCCCACATGACAGGTAGAGCAACTATACCCATAATCTGCCACATGAGCTCTATGGGCACCCGCCCCGCCCGGATAATTCTCACCAAGATCTCCAGGCCCTTGCCAGCTATCTCCCGCCCGAAGAGGAGGATAACTATGACAATCAATACAAAGGACCGAGATTCTATTATGCCGATGACAATCTGTGCATGCTGACGTGCCAAGCGCAGAATGGTCATATATATTCGGAGGTGGAGACATAATATTAATCTGCAGTGTATATGTCGGATTTACTTGATTAAATGGCACTGAAAGAGAAACCACTGACCCATCTTTATATGAAACGCCATGACACGCAATACAAATCTTTTTGCTCTCGCTATTATTCCTAAGCTCCGGATGATAGCTCATATTGTTGCTTGCTATTGCCGCTCCAACCGGTTTCCCGCCTATCATGGCTTTAATAAACGCCTGATTTAAGACCCCATTTTCTGTAACACCCCTATGCGGGTTATGACAGTCATTACAGGGAAGCTTATCATACTGAGAGATCCCGGGTGTTGCGAGAGGGCTTTTCACGAAATGCCCGCCTGTTTTCGGCCCATACGGGGGAACATCAACGGTCCATTCAGGCAAAATTTCATAATAACCCGCGCGCATGCCCCCTGGTCCATCAGCACCAGCAATATCCTGGGGAATAAATGCCCCAAATACCTCAGGTTGCGGGTCCGGATCAGCCATTACCCCCGCATGACAATCATAACAGTAAAGTGTGCTTCCCAATGTATAGGCAGGGGAAACATTTTGAACAAATACGCTCCGCTCTTCCACTAATGGTCTGCTCCATAAAAATCTTGTATCCTGGGCATTATGGACTTTGTGGCAGGCTGAACAAACTCCATGATCCGCAATTCCTCCTCCTGTTCCATCAAGGCCACGAGAGGAAAAATCATGAAATGACCCAACAATACCGGCATGCTCAGGATGGCAATTAATACAAAGAGCGCTACCTGCCGGAGCATCTCCATTATCCATTACAAGCAAGTTTCCATGCCGCCCATCCGATATTATGGGCCAGCTTGGCCGATCCACGTACCCGTCAAAGGTAGTCCGGGCTGCATGAATATTATGGCAGGTAAGACAGGTAATTAGGCCCTGATTAACTGCTCCACCTGGAACAAATGCAATAAAGCCCCCTTGAGATCCAGTTCCCCTCGGGAGCAAGGGATCGGTATTGCTATAAAAAATATCACGCCATAATGGCGGGGTAATTGGGGGTAAAGGCCCAATTCCTAGGGGATGATTTCCTCCCTGATTTAAATGGCATTCAGGACAAAATCCCCCCGGTTTATAGGGCGAAGTAAAGCCTCTTAGATAAGGCCCTTCGGGATTCTTAAGTTGATCATGCACATCATGGCAACTACCGCAAAAAATCTGTCCCGGTTGCGTCCCATAATCATTCACAGTGAAGGCTCCGGGGCCATCGGACAAAGGAAAAATACCGCCCGGAATAACCGCCTGCTCTGTTGAGCTTCCGCGAAGCGGGACCGATGCAAACCGGTGCGTAAAATTAACAGGGCCAGACATAGGTGCATTAAGTATAGGGGGAGGAATCAACAGTGAGCCCGCCATACCTGGCCCTCCCACAATCCTTTCATTACTATGACACCCAAAGCAGAGGTCCTCATAATCACCTGTTATCGTGTCATCCCATTTATCACCCCAGCGCAGATTAAGCGGCGGGACTCTCATCAGGGCTTCCACAGCGGGATTATTCAAAGGCCCCTGATCACTGCCATCATGAACATAATGACAAAACATGCACTCCCCGCATGGGACAATCTTCGATACAGTGTATACCCTTCCCTCTTCAAGCACCAACTCAGTAACGATCCTGGTGAGTGGGGAACTCGCGCGGGTCCGGTGATGCCCTCTATCAGGCGGGCCCAACTTTATACCATCCTTGTCCAGATGACACATGGTACAAAACTCGGGAAAATCATTGATAAAATTTCCTCTTAAATAATTATTGGATCTATCGGACACGGGAAATCGCGTATGATCAATGTGGCATGAGGTACAGGTCAATTGGCCTGCCTCATTAAAATAGGGTGCCGCACCCGGCGCACGCAGCGAGGTCTCAAAATGTGCCTGATCTCCCATGGGATGATGCTCTTTGGGGGTAATGTGAAGGTCTTGAAATGATGGATCAAGGGAATCATCACCACAAATAAGCGATGCACCCATTTTATACCAATTGCGTGCCCCCGAAGGCCCATGACATCCATAGCAGCGGGAGGAGGAGCTTGGATCAGCCGGATTATCGATTATAAAATTGACATTCGGCTTGGCGACAAATCCTCTTTCATCCGGCAACGCTATGGTTAATATCTTTCTTCCTTCCCTCTCATCGGCTAATTCATTGACCGGTACTCTTCCCCGATGAGGATGATGACATTTTAAGCATTCATCTTGAAAATGCCGCTCTTCAAATGTCTGATGGCAGCTTATACAGAATCTGCGTCTCTCACCAGGTTTTTGCTCACTCACGCCCGAGGGATAGCGTAAATATTTCCCCCCAATCTTCTCAAAGCCCGGTTGGGTGTGAGGATCATGACAGCTCCCACAATAAAAGCCCTCGCCCCCGGAATTATAGTTTACATTATCTCTTCCGTATACTTGGCCATTTGTCAATAATGGCACAGTATCCCAATCATCAGGTTCAAGATTCAGGGTAAAAGTATCCTGATTGATGGGTCGAAATCGAGTATCGCCATTTAACGAGGCCGCACCATGCATTACGTGATCCTGATAGGCACCTTTATTAAACACCGTATCAACACCAATCATGGATAAGCCATTCTTAGTATGACATGCATTACACTCACTGCGTGTCCCTCCAAAACCTTCAGGCATGACTAATGATAAACGGTGGAGAGAATCCCCCCTGGCATTATGGATGCTGTGACAATTAGAACACACTCCCAAATCCCGCGGTCTGTCTTTCAATCTATGGGGGCCTTCAACATTCATATTATGACAGGCAGTACACAAATCATCACCCGAATCTGAAGAAAAATTATCATCCACTAAGAGTGTTCCGTGAATCTCCCTCTCATCCGACAATGTCGCTCCCTCCGGGGAAGTCACTGCTGTATGTATGCTATGACAGGTAAGACATACCATCTCACCCTCATATTTTTTCGCTGAGGTCCCAAGATTCAGATTGAATGGCGAAGTCACGCCCCCCTCATTTCCGCTTCCTCCCTGATAGAATATCTCAACCCTATTAAGAGGAATTTTTTCTAAAGGCCTCCCAAGATTCAATCTTCCAGCTATTGTGGCAGTCAGAGGTTTCCCGAGCGAATGGCTATTTTTTAAAAATTCACCATTATTGTCGTGGCATTCCTCACAAAAACCATTTACTTCGTAAGGTGATTTATCACCCCGTAAATAGGGTAAATACTCAGGTTCATCGGGATTCTTCGAAAGATTCTTCGCCCTGTGAGCATCATGGCATGTCCCGCAGTACATTTGTCCCTTATCAACCCCATAATCATTAAGGACAGCTTCTTCCACGCCATCAGATACGGGGTAAATCGTCACGAAGGTTGCGCTTGTAACCTTTTGCCGTGAACTTTCAATAGCTCTATTCAATGGATGCATGAAATATTCCTCTGGTTTCAAGAGGGCCCCTTCCGATCCCTGTCCTCCCACAATGTTTCTATCGAGATGACAGCCATAACAAAGACTCACGTATGTATCCGAGCCTGATTCTTTCCTCATCAATGCATCAAGTTGAGGAATACTCTCATTGCCTTGCTCTTTTCCATCGTGGATAAAATGGCAAAACATGCACCCTCCGCAAGGGGTATCTTCTGCTTTCCCTACTGATATAACCTTCCTCTTCACAGGAGATATATCTTGAGTTTGGTAGTGCGCACCCATAGCCCCAAGATCCTCGGGGGATTTATTTGTATGGCACGTGACACAGAATTCAGGATTATCGTTGATAAAATCCCCGCGTAAAAAATTATTCTTTCTTGCATCATCTTTGTTGTCAAAAGGCCCTTTTCCATGAAATCCGTCATGGCAGGAGATACATGTTATCTCTCCTGCATTATTCAGGAACTCGGCAGGAGTGCCTAGTGCCCGCAGTCTTTTTCTCGTAGCGGTTCCCATAGGATGATGTTCTCTCCTTAATTCTAAAGATGCATCATCCCCATAAATTTGAGGAGCGCCTAATACAGATTTATCAGCATCATCGAAAGGCCCATGACACCCATAACAAAATGAGGAGGTAAGAGGTTCTTCCTCTGATTCCGTGATTTCAGGGACATTGGGAAGTGCCCTGAAAAGCCTTGGTTCATATTCGACAGTTAATATTTTCTTCCCGTAATTTTGATCCTCTTCGATCCTGGTTCTGCCTTTATGCGGATGGTGACATTCAAAACAATCCCTTTTGGCCTCGTGCTCCTCCTTAAATATATCTAAAGAGTCATCTATTTCTGATTCATTTAGTATAAATTTCTGGGAATGCACTAAATTAGAGGAGCGTATATAAGAATATTTATGACACTCAAGACAAATAAAAGGCGGATCTTCACCTCGAATATACCCCTGTCTGTGCGGATCATGACAGGAGCCACAGTAAAGACCGGGGCCTGAACTATATGACGGGCCCACAACTTTTGGGTCAGGGATCGTATCCTTATCCCATCCCCCCTCATCAAGAGGAAATATGCCGGGTTTATACCATATAGTGTCTTTGCCCTCTGTGGTAGCTGCCTCATGCATTATGTGGTCCTGCGTATAATCGCCCTTTAAAGATCCTCCCTTAAATACGGATTCAAAACCCGTGGTAGCGGTTGAATTATTGTGGCATGTATAACACAGTTGCCTATAGCCACCAAATAGTGGTGTATATCCATCCCTAGGAAGAGCACCTGGAATAGCCCATAATTTTGGGCCCTGTGCATTATGAGGAGTATGGCAGGCATTACATATGCCCCACTGCTCTCCATAAAAAGAGAAATAAGACAGACTGGAATCCCCATGATTACCCTCCGGGAATCTATACTGATCGCCAGTTTCCATAATAGGATGGCAGGTTTTGCACAATTCACTGCCCGCGCTATGGTCACTTTTGTTTTGCATATTATCCACCACCAGAAGGGAGCCGTGGTTATGCAGCCTCGTATCCCACGGATCAAAATCATTTTCAACATAACCGTTCCATGAGGTTTCGGCAGCATGGACATTGTGACAGGTAAGACATATTACCCTTCCTTCGTATAACACACCGCCTTCCGTACCGCTCCCCCCGTCCTGAAATATATCAGGGAAACTATTTACTGTGGGAAAACTGTCCCCACGGCTGTTATTGGGACCTTCATCTATTGGATGGGTCGTTTTAATAAATTCACCTGACGTTGTGTGGTTTTTCCCATCCGCTCCGGCATTATGACAATCTTCACAAAATCCATAAGGCTCATATGCTGTTTTTATCAACTCATCTTGAGTATCCCTCGGATAATTCAGATACGGGACCCTGGAAGGATCATGCACATCATGACAGCTTCCGCAATACATCTGTCCCTTTTCTGTGCCATAATCATCCACTACATATTCTGTGCTCTCGCCATCTGATAGGGGAAAATCCCTTATTGAATATTCTTTATCTTCAATATCTATTTTGGTAGTTTTTATCATTGCCCTATAGGGCGGTTTACTCTGGTCCGGCTCGATTGTATAGCGATGCGAAAACATAGAGCCCGCTGCTGTAAAGTCCAGGAATGATCCATTTTTACCCGAGGTTAACACAAGTGTGTTATTTATATGGCAGCCAAAACACATATCCTCATAATAGACTTTTCCACCTTCCCGGCCAAAGCGGTATGTGTCTCCCCGAGTAAAAGGATTTTCAGGCGGCACTCTCATCAAGGCATCAAGATCAGCGCTTAATTCATGTGCATCCTGATCCCGTTGTCCATCATGAATAAAATGACAGAGCATGCACTGCCTGCACTCAATCTCTGTCCAATAGTTCTCAGGAGTGTCTTTATTGAATTTCTCAGCACTAAACACTCTTCGTGTCAAGCGACTGCCAACTGTCCAAAAGTGTTTTTTATCCTGACTCTCCTTAATAAGAGCCTTTTTGCCGGGATGACACTTTACACAAAACAGTGCATTGTCATCCTTAAAATTCCATCGCAGGAAATTGTTCTTCTTACTCTCAGCTTTGCTCCATTTCACTGTCTCATCTTCAGTCTCTCCATGAAGACCAGCATGACATGATACACATGTCAGCTCACCTCTGGAATTAAGATTTTGCGTTGCGGCCACGCCCCGGGCTCTTGGGAAAGAACTTCCATTAAGTCGTGCCTGATCCCCCATGGGATGATGTTCCCTTCTAATCTGCGAATATATTGTTCTTCCTTCTTCATCCGCTCTATAATCCCCATAAATAGGTGCTGCCCCGGCCCTTAAAAATATAAACGGATCATCACCATTTTTTAAATGATTAGGCTGATGGCACGCATAGCATTTAGCGGATGATAATGGTATTTTAGGGTCGTCATCCGTATCATTTATGTGAGGTACATTAGGCAGGGCAGAAAAATTAACTGGAACCACATCAAACACAAATATGGACCTTCCAATCTGTTCATCTTCTGATAATAATGTATCAGCCCTGTGCGGGTGATGACAGGTAAGACAATCACTATTTTCAAGATGTGTGTTTCTTTCAGTGGTTGTTTCCGGATCATGGCACTGCACGCAAAATTCACCTCTATCTCCCGGAGTTCCAACGGATTTACCCGGTTTGGTCCGAAGATAATCACCATCAAGCTCTTTGCTCGGTGGTTGCTGGTGAACATTATGACAACTCCCACAATAAAAACCCTTACCTCCCTTTCTATACTGCTCAAGCGCTGCACCTGTGGGCACTATATCTTCATCCTCCGGCTGTAAAGGAAATGTCTCTTCATCATAATATCCAAGCCAATAATCCTGTTCTATATCGGCTCCTCCATGCATTACGTGGTCCTCATAAATGGCCGGATTAAACACATCCCCAATGCCTGAGATAGCGTTGCCGATCCCTTGATTACTATTCCCTACTATCGTAAATGTGCCGTCATGACAGCTGAAGCATAGCCTTCTGATCCCTCCGAAGGTATTATCCAATGGTTGAGCCCAAATTTTAGGGCCTGTACCCTCGTGTGGCACATGACAATTGGCGCACACACCTTGAGGGCTTCTTATCCCTTCACCTGCATGGGGACCATTCATTGCCCATAGAGGTGATAGTAATAAAATCAGAATAAGAGGGAAAAAAAGAAAGAAAATTACTAAATAGAGTTGGAATTTCAATAAATTCATGCTCTTAACGTGATATACTCCCTTTCAATTTACAGCCTACCTTTGTTTACATTATAAAATAAATTCCATTAGAATTCAATTAATTAAATAAAGAAGCAAATATTGTGCCTGCCATTTTTTTACTTACCCTTTTATTGGAAAGTTATAGTAATATTATTATAATTTGTATTATACCGATTAATAATCCCAAAACACCACCGTATATTTCAATTGCTTTGAGCTCTCTTGAAGAAATTTCTAATATAATTTTTTCCAGCTTATGAAGATCAAAAGATTTTACTCTATCGGTAATCAATCCCTTGACATCCAAATTTCTCTCTATAGCCCCGGAAATCCTTTCACCAAGATCAGGCAACAGTCTTATGATTTCGTTGTTGATGGCCATTTTTATTTTTGATTTGATCTCACTGGTAACAAATGATGCAATAAGAGGACTAAAGGCAAATAATTCTCTGTCAATAAATTCCTCGAGCTTTTCATCAAGCATGGATTTTACCGACTCATTCAAATTGTTACCTTTAATTGAATCCGCTATATCTTGATGCGTTACTAAATGCACGGAGATAGTTTGTCCGATCTTAGCCGCAAGCTGATCTTTTCGTTTTGGCATCAATCCCTGAATTTTGACAATAAATAAATTAATTGGTTTATAGGGACGAAATATCATTTTAACTGCAAGATAATTGGTGATCCAGCCTATTAATCCACTTATAACCGGAATACAAAACAATTTATAACCTACCATTCTTTTATCCCCCTCCATTATCTCCCTTTTGTGGGCTCCTCATTCCTTATAGCATACATTCTTACATATTTTTCATACCTTGTACATTTTTTAACACAAATTGGATTAGCTTAATGGTGAAAAACCGAACGTCATCATTGTCGGTTTATAATGAAGCCTGGCTCATATGACAGGATAAACATAAGCCACTTCCCTGCCCCTGACCTTGAGTGTAGTTATTAGTTATGACCAGTAAATACCCTGATTGCGGTCTATTATTCCTATTATATCCATTCCAGTTCGTCACTGCGGTATGGACACTATGACATGTTTGACAAATAATCTCTCCATATCCCGTATCATCAGATGTTTGCCCCCCGATGCCACCACTCCTGCCGGAATAAAATAACTCGGGAAATGATTTATTCGTGGGAAAATGAGGTAATGTATCATTGGGCCCTCTATCCATCGGATGATTAGAAGGATGGCCTCCATAATCAAAATGACATTTTTTGCATAATGCAGAGGATATATTTTCTTCTCTCAGATAGGCTGTTCGCTCTTTAATAAAGTATTCGGTATAATATGAGAAATATTCACCCTGTTTATGCACATTATGACAGCTTCCGCACCAGATGTGGTCCTTTTCAACATTATAGTCATCTAAAATCCCCTTTTCCTTCCCATCAGAGACAACAGGCAGATGATCATCAAAAGGCTTTAGCTCTTTAATCGCATCTGATGCTTCGGCATCAAAACGATGAGAAAAATATCCATCCTCAACATTATCCAACAAAAGTGCATCCTCGTCCAAATCTGTATCAAACAATTCCTTTGTCTTTACCTTGTTAAGATCAACATCACTGTCCGTAAGGGTTCGTAAAGAGCTTTTTGGCCCTACTAAGTCAGGATTGCTATGACACCCATAGCACGCATCTTCATAATCTCGATTGTCAAAATCTAGATTTTTATCAGCCCATTTTAGATTTATAGGTGGCACCCGCATTATTACATCAACACTCACAGAGCTATTCTCTTCTGTAGCTCTGTCTTCATCCGTTTGATACATAATTGCAGGGTCATTTTGGCACATATGGATGGAATGACAAAATAAACATTGATTATTCGGGGGTTCCTCTTGATGATGATTGGTCCCTCTTTTGCCAAGAGAGAGTATATCCTTATCACTGTGACAGGCAATGCAAAACAATCCGCTATTTTTGGGGTCATAGCTATTGATTATACTATTGTTTAAATAACGATCATTCGTTCCATTATGAACAGCATGACATGATCGACACAAGAGCTCATTGCTCTCATTCAATGGACCGGCTGCTGTCTTTTGATGCCCTGAAATAGAGATATCGGCCCCCACACCCATGGGATGGTGTTCATAAGGCTGCCCACAATCATCTCCCGCTATAGGGGCGTTGATGGATCCCGGTCCCCCTCCGCCTGCTTTGTGGCATCCGTAACAACTGGCTGCGGATTCATCGTCTAAAAATCCGGGTACATTTGGTATCGCCTTAAATGATTGATTTAAAGTAATGATAATCTTTGAGCCCGGGTTTGGTGAATTGTGGGGATGATGACAATCAAAACATGCCTCATTGCTCCCATGACCATATGCATCACCATTTACTAAATCTTCATGACATTGACTGCAAAATTGAGAGAGTTTAGTGGTCGGATTATCAAGCGTACCCATTACCTCTTCCCTAAGATAATCTCCACCGCCCCCCCCTCCATTAGGTTCATAAGGGTCCTGATGTGGATTATGACAGCTTCCGCAGTAAAATCCATCACCACCCTCCTTTTCCCTTAAGGGGAATTGAGACCAATCCCTCCTCTTCACACTCTCTCCTATAATAGAGGCATCCACTCCCATGACATGGTCAAATGTGCTGTCGCTTTGAGATGAAGAAAAGATACCAAAGCGATCCTTTGCTCCGTAGGCACCTGTACCGTGACAGGTGGCACACAATTTTTTCACCCCTTCAAATTCACCTGACGAGTCTCGTGCCCATAAAAGATCATCCGCTGCATGATGCGGTATATGACACACGCTGCAAGGGCTCTCGCTTAAATTATGCGGTCCGTTGAATGCATGAACATAACCGCATAACGAATACACAAGAAGAAGAGTTATGAGTATACTATATCTGGAATACATATATCCTTCTTTGTTCCCCGTCTACTATATACAGCTTATTATCCTTTGAGAGAGCAATGCCAAGGGGTTGTTTAAAGACACTCCCGAAGACAGTTCCCTTTCCCAATACATTACGAAAAGATCCATCAGTATTAAAGACCTGAATATCAGCTTTTACAAAATCACTTACAATAATAGAGCCTTCTTTCCCCACTACAATTCCATAGGGACGGATAAACCTGCCTTCTCTCACACCACTTTCTCCAAATCCAAATCGTGGTGTATGGGTGGAAGTAAGAGACTGTATTCTAAAATTTCCCGGATCAACGATATACATACTCCCTTCTCCATCAAATGCAATGTTCGCAGGCCCGCTGAATTCACCTAAAGTTGCTCCCATGCGGCCGAAGGATTCCACCAGTTTTCCATCAGGAGAGTAAACAGATATCTTATGATTACAGGCATCTGCACTGTACAGCCTTTTATCCTTTTTATTAAATGCAATAAAGGGAGCGCATGGCTTTTTCAAGTTTTCGTTACTGCTCACAAGGGGAAATTGGCGTTGCAGTTGGCCTTGTTCACTAAACACAAAAATAATATCCTTGCCAAGATCACTTATGTAGACCATATCATTATGATCAATAGCAATACCGGAGGGTTCAATGAAAAGGCCCTCTCCAAAGGAAGAGATAAAATTCCCTTTCTTGTCAAATACCCATATCTCCCGAACCTCAGGAACAACCACATAAAGTTTCTCACTCGAGTTGAAATATAAGGTCCTTCCTTTGGCGATAACCTCCTCTCTTCCATTGACTATCTTTTTTGTGGAAAAGGAGAAAAGAAATTTTGCTTCTTTTGAATATACTCTAAAGCAGGATAAAAATAAAAATATTATAAAAAAATATATTATTCTGCGCTTTTGAACCCCAAAGAACATTTACTCACCCTTCTCCATTTTTGTACAGTTCTCTTCCCTATGTGAGTTCACGCAATTACCATGCCACTTTTTAGATAAGAATTGTAAGACTATTCATAGAGAGGGGCTAAGCCCTCTCTATGAATAGCGCCTTGTTTTTTTAATGACTACTCTCTACCGTAGGACTATGACAATCGATGCACATATTGCTTCCCGAAGATTCGGAATAGTTATCCTCCACGAGCAATTTGCCATGCAAATGACTATCATCCTGGCTCATGGGCAACTTATCATCCCACGTGGTCGCACATGCATGAACATTATGACAGGTAAGACATATTATCTCTCCGTCTTCCGGGGATTGTCTCAGAGGACTGCTTGGATCAAAGCCAATAGTTAATCCTCCTGCTTCACCACTTCCCCCTTTAATATATTTTTCAGGCCATGTGGCCACGGTCACAGGGTAATTCGGCCCCTTCCCCGTAGGATGAATTTTACCATGAATTGCGTCACCGAATTCTCCATCATCATGACATGACTCACAAAAGCCTTTATCTTGATATGGGCTTGACCCATACCCAGGACGATTGATTTGTCGCAAATACGGCTTCGCTCGCCCCTCATGAACATTGTGGCAGGTTCCACAGAAGAATTGCCCGGATTCGGTCCCATAATCATCTAAAATATCTTTTCCCTCAGGTCCATCTGCTAAGGGGAATTTCATCCTATTATCAATATCCTCCTTTTTTGAACTCATATTAACAATTGTTTTACTTCCTATAGATGAGCTTTTTATAGCAAATCTATGACTTGCCATATTGAGATTTAGCAAAGATCCATTGGCACCGGAAGAGCCAACGATTGTCGGATCGCCATGGCAACCGAAACATAAATCCTCATAATCGGCCGTATCCCTATCCTGGCCCTGTCCTTTGATTTGTGATCCCCACCATAGATTTTTTGCCGGCAGTCTCATCAAGCTCTCCACTTCCGCTAATTTTTGTCCAAGTTTATAGCTTGCAGGAGGGTTCTGATTATGGATATAATGGCAGAACATACACCCTCCTCTCCCGTTCGGGGAATCCTCTCTTGACACAAGATGTTTGCCGTCCAGTTTTTCAATACCCTCAGACACATTTCTTTTGGCGCTCTTATCATTGTGACAGTCAATACAGCAATCAACCATATCTTTTTCCTCGGTGGTAATTAATTTCCCGCGGAGAAAATAATTGGCACGACTGCGTGCTACCGCTGCTTCAGTACTAAGACCTATGTTCTTATAAGGGCCTAAGCCATGAAAATCATCATGACAGGAAATACAGGTAAGTTGGTTATTAATAAGATTGTTACTGTTTGTCCCTTTGGCTTGAGGAAATGGTGATTCGGCAAGCCCTCCCATCGGATGGTGCAGTTGAGAGAAATTAACAGGATATGCATTTTCTATTGTTGTTCCCGGATTATGACAGCGATAGCATTCCAGCCAATCCATCTTTTTTTCTGAGGTAGTATCGAGGAACCTCCTTAAAAGGCTTGAACTAGAAGCCATAAAAGGATTAAAAGACCCGACAAAAGGATTAAATGGCCCAACATCCTCGGGTTTTATCTCTATAGGCGGTTCTTTTAATATCGATCTTGCTTCACTTTCAAATTTCGCCACAGGCGTCACGCCATCATGTACAATGTGACAATCAAGACACGGACTTGTCCCCTGATGGCTTATGGCATTATGACACTGTGTGCAGAACGCGGTGCGTTTGCCGGGATCACCCACAGTATTCGTGGTACCGAATCTCCTCAGATAATCGCCCGAATTTTGCGGTTGCTCGTGAGGATTATGGCATGAACCGCAATAAAACAGTCCTCCCTCCCTGTAATCTTTAAACTCCATACCAAGAGGAATAGAATCCTTATCATCCGGATCTCTGGGTATACTCCCAATGTCAAATGATTTAAGATCAACTCTCCCCTCGTCCACAACTAAATCGGCTGCAGCATGCATCACATGGTCCATGGAAAGACTATTAGGATCAAAACTTGTTGGGGATCGCCCTAGAACTGCATCTTTAAAAACAGACGTAAGACCATCATCGGCTTCTGTACCATTATGACAGGTAAAACAGAGCTGACGATACCCTAAGAAAGGCGCCCCTGACTCATTATATCCGTCATACGCCGGATAACCGCTGCGGGACCATATTTTCGGTCCTTTCGCACTATGGGGGATATGGCATGCGCTGCATGTACCGCCATTGAGAGTGCCGTATTTGATCGGCAAGCTCCCGAGACCATGATCTCCCGATGGAAAATCACTCTTATTTGTTACTAAACTCTCATGGCATGCCTTGCAAAATTCGCTTCCTTTCCCGTTTATATCGTTATAATTATCCATTACAAGAAGCTGACCATGAAATTTATTATCTCCTGTGCGAGCCCCTTCATATGCTGTTTTAGCCGCATGGGTATTATGACATGTAAGGCATATAATTTTTTCATCAAAGAGCACTCCCCCTTTTTCGCCACTTCCTCCCTGCGAAAATAGGGAAGGAAATGAGGCTACCGTTGGAGAACCTTCAGCAGCACTGTTATTAGGTGCCCGATCTATCGGATGGGTCCTCCCTATAAAATCCCCCGACTCTCCACGATTCACTCCATCAGAACCAGCATTATGGCAATCCTCACAGAATCCATACGGTTTAAATAAGGTATCCGCTACATCCTTCTCCTCGCTTCTGTTATAATTAAGATATGGTGCCCGTTTAGAATCATGAACATCATGACAACTTCCGCAATACATCTGTCCTGCCTCTGCTCCATAATCATCCGCGACTACAGTTGCGTTATCCCCATCTGACATGGGAAAATCTCGTATGGTATACTCTTTGCCCTCTATTCTTATTTGTGTTGTTCTTATCATCGCCTTATAGGGAGGTTTTTGAGAATTCGGGTTCACGGAATAACGATGCGAAAACATCTCTTGATCAGAGGGAAAAAGAAGCAGAGAACCATCCTTTCCTGAGGTTGACACATAGGTATTATTTGTATGACAGCCAAAACACATATCTTCATAATATACTTTATTTGCCTGTCGTGATGGACGGTATTTATCTTGCTGACCAAAAGGATTAACGGGCGGGACTCTCATTAATGCGTCAAGGTCAGGACTCAGCACCTCTACGTCAGTAGTCCTTTTTCCATCGTGAATAAAATGACAGAGCATACACTGCCGACACTTCTCCTCTTTCCAATATCGGGCGGGATTATTTCTATCGAAGGTCTCCGGGTCAAACACTCTTCTTGTGAGCCGGCTGCTATTTTTCCAAAAATGCCTTAAATCTTCATTTCCCTCCACAAGAGTTGCCTTGCTCGGATGACACTTTAAGCAAAACTCTGCATTATCATTGATAAAATTCCAGCGCAAAAAATTGTTCTTCTTGCTCTCACCATATCCCCATACACCTGCATCCCCCTCTGTTCCTCCATGAACATCCGCATGACATGACACACAGGTCAACTCGTTATTCGCATTAAGGTGTTGCGTGGCCGCAGCTCCACGAGCCCTGGGGAAATATCCTCCTGTGAGTCTCGCCTGATCCCCCATCGGATGGTGTTCTGAGCGTTCTTGAGAAGCAACTTCTGCACCGTTCTCATCTGCCCTATAGTCGGCAAAAATCGGTGCTGCCCCTGCATTTAGAAACACATAGGGATCTGTAACCTTCTTTAAATGATTGGGCTGATGGCACGCATAACACTTTGATGAAGGGAATATATCGGAATCATCCTCTTGATCTTCAATCTTTACCACATTTGGCAGTGTGACAAAATCAACAGGGATGACTTCAAACGCAAAAATTGAACGTCCTATCTCCTCATCCTCACTCAAGAGCGTGTCCCCTTTATGAGGATGATGACAGGTAAGACATCGCGTATTTTCAAGATGGGTATTTTTATCCGCAGTGGTTGCCGGATCATGACACTGAATACAAAAATCCTTTCGTATCCCTGGGATACCGACACTTTTGCCTTCCTTGGTGCGCAGATAATCTCCATTAAGATCGAGCGTCCCATTAACCACCGGCTCCTGATGCACATTATGACAGCTTCCGCAATAGAAGCCACTCCCGCCTTCTCTATATTTACCAAGGCTCGCTCCTCTGGGAACGTTATCTTTATCGTTTTCATCAACAGGAAATACTTCCATATCATAGAATCCTAGCCAATGGTCGCGTTCAAGGCTCGCTCCTGCATGCATTACATGGTCTTCATATTTATCAGGATCGAATACATCTCCTATGCCTGAGACTGATTTTCCGAATCCGGCGGCCATATCATAGTCTCCCGTACCTACCACAACAAAGGTGCCATCATGACAACTATAACAAAGACTTCGTACACCATTAAAAATATTATTCAAGGGCTGAGCCCAAATCTTCGGGCCGGTACCCTCATGAGGCACGTGACAATTGGCACACACTCCCTTTGGCCCGATAATTCTCTCATCTCCATGCGGGCCGGTTACCGTCGCTCGTACCACACAGACTTTACATAGAATAAATGCTAAACCTATAATTAATATTTTTTTTGCATTCATCACTTTATATCTTCCCCTCACTCTCATAACTTAAAACCTACCCCCTTTTGTTCTTAAACATTTTCCCACATTCTTTTTACTCTAAATCCTTAATAACTTTTATGGAATTATAATCCTGGGCCGCAATAAATATCCGATCATTTCCATCAATGGCCATATCAAAAGGAGCCGCATGTTTCAACTCATCCTGCTCTTTAAGGTCCTTAATTACTCCCAGTACATTGCCCTTACTGTCAAAAACCTGAATGACAGAAATCAAACGATCGAGCACATATATTCTGCCCTTGCTATCAATAGAAATCGCATTTGGCCTCGCAAATTGCCCGAGTAAATCGCCAAATTTGCCAAAACTAAATTTAAATTTTTTTTCTTTGTCAAAAACCTGGACCCTCCCGTTAGCCATATCCAATGCATAAATGTTGCTAGATTTATCAAACGCACACGCGCCCGGAAAAATAAACTGGCCAGGGCCATCCCCTTTTCCACCGAATTTATCAACATACCCCCCATCCAACGTGAAACGGCGAATAACACAATTGGTAGTATCAGCTACATAGAGAATCTTCCTTGTGCGATCAAGGCCCATTTTCGATGCAGTAATCATCTCTTCCCCAGGCTCTAATGGTATAGCCACAGAAAATTCGGAAACAAACCTGCCCCTTGCATCATATACTAGCACTTTTCTCTGCTTTGCATCTAAAATAAATATTTCATTATCCCCTGATATCTTAATACACAAGGGCAATGTATACTGCCCCTTCCCTTCGCCCTGCTCACCAAACTCAAAACGAAATCGGCCATCATTCGTAAAAACCTGAACTTTCATTCGATCTAAAAAAATCGTATACACCTTTCCGTCCGGCCCAATATCAATGCCTTTCGGCAACCCCTTATGTTCATCCTTTAAGGACCGGGATTCTTCAACATTATAAGAATATATATCATAAAGAAATTCAATTTTTCTCCCCGACACAACCCCATCTTTTTGGATGGTATACGCGGATAATTCTCTGCCTGCCCTCATACTCATGCACAGTAAGCTTATTACAAAAATAGAAAGTAATACTACTCGATGACAGTTATATTTTCTCATGTTCAATCACTTCTTTAATGCGGTTATTGTATGGCGAGGAAGTTCGATTATATAGATTGTATCATCCCTGCCAATAAATATATGATTCAATCCCTTCATGGAACACGCGCTCCCTTTCTCATCCATTATCTGTTTTGTCACACCGATTAAAGTACCCTTCTCATCAAAAATCTGGATTACCGAGAGCACAATATCGCTTACAAAAATTCTCCCAGCCGAATCAACTGCCAATCCTGAAGGTCTTAAGAATTGGCCTGCTTTGCTTCCACGCTCGCCTATGGTTAAAATTTTGCTTCCTGTGGGTGCAATCTTTACTACTTCATTTGCCAATCCCTCAAGTATATGGATATTACCTGCTTTATCAAAACTGATATGGGCAGCAGAGGGATACAATCCCATCTCTGATCCTCCGAGGCTCCCGATATAGGTGCCCTTGCGTGTGTAAATCCAAATATGCCCGTTTTTGCCATCACTCACATAAAGCCTGTCATCCGGTCCTACGGCAATATGGGCAGGATACGTGTCTTGTTTCACATCATCAGAAGAAAGGCCCTTCACAGATGAAAAATCATATTTGAACTTACCCTTTTCATCAAAAACCATTATATCCCGCTTTTTTACATCACACACAAAAACCTCATCTTGGCTGTTAATTGCAAGCCCTGCAATATATTCAGAAAATTCACCGGGCTTATCCCCCCTCCTTCCAAAACGAAAAAGAAATTTCCCTGCTGTATCAAAGACTTGGATCTCACAGCGATTTCCCGTATAGGCAACATACAGGTTACCTTTACTATTTTGCGCAATATACGTGGGGCTTCCTCCCCGCTCCTCTGTGTCCGGTCTCCCTGTGGAATCAACTCCATAAATACGGCGGATTATGCGAAGCGGATAATTTTCAATAACAGAAGAAGACCTCTTTTCACGGGCTAATAGAGGGGGATATGCCCACAGAATTATAATCAGGGCGGTCAATGATATTTTTTTTAGCTTACTCATTCCTTATTTTCTACCTTTGGTACTAAAAATATATCAATCTTTTTATCTAAAGTCAATAAGGCTTATATTTCCTGCATTCAGGGATTGACATTACGTAAGTTTTAATTATACAATAGGTTCATAAAAATATAATAAAACATAATCAAGATGAATGTCAAAATTTTTTACAAAATCATCTAAAAGGAAGGGTAAACAGGAGATACTATGAGAAAGAAAGATTTTTTATTTACCTCTGAATCGGTTACTGAAGGACATCCTGATAAAATTGCAGATCAAATCTCGGACGCAATTCTCGATAATGTAATGGCCCAGGATCCCAGAGGAAGAGTTGCGTGTGAGACCCTTGTCACAACCGGTCTTACTTTTATCGCGGGAGAAATCACCACTGATTGCTATATTGATATACCCAAAATTGCTCGGAATACTATTCAGGAGATCGGCTATACTGATGCTAATTTCGGATTTGATTATAAAACGTGTGCCATTTTAACCTCTATTGACGAACAATCTTCAGATATTGCGCAAGGAGTCGATATCGGTGGCGCAGGTGATCAAGGCCTTATGTTCGGATATGCATGTGATGAAACACCGGAATATATGCCGATGCCAATTATTTTAGCTCACAAGTTAACAAAAAGGCTCTCTGAAGTAAGACGTATGGGAACATTAAATTATTTACGACCCGATGGTAAATCCCAAGTAACCATAGAATATCAAGATCATAAACCTCTTCGCGCAGATAATATAGTAATTTCCTGCCAGCATAGTCCGGACGTGCCAATGGAAGAAATAAGAGAAGGCATCATTACAGAGGTTATCAAATATATAATTCCTCCCGGGCTTATTGATAATGACACTATTTTTCATATTAATCCCACTGGCAGGTTTGTTATTGGCGGACCTCAGGGGGATTGCGGATTGACAGGAAGAAAAATCATTGTCGATACCTATGGTGGAATAGGGAGTCATGGGGGCGGCGCATTTTCCGGCAAAGATCCCTCAAAGGTCGACAGAACCGCCTCTTATATGGCACGATATATTGCTAAAAATATTGTCGCCTCCGGCATTGCAACACGATGTGAGGTACAATTGGCATATGCCATAGGTGTTGCCGAACCAGTATCCATTATGGTAGATACATTCGGCACAGGAAAACTTCCCTTAAAAAGAATCAGTGAATTAATTAGAGAACATTTTGAATTAACACCTGAGGGAATGATTAAATCTCTAGACCTTAGACGGCCTATTTTCAGAAAAACTGCTGCTTTCGGGCATTTTGGCAGGATGGAACCTGAATTTACATGGGAAAAAACGGATAAAGCCAATATATTAAAAAATGCTATAGAATAAAATTTTATGGTTATTATAAGACTTTTTCCCATCATTATATCGTTGTTGCTTTTTCTCTCTTTTATTAATGGCGCATGGGGAGAAAGTCTTTCCACACAACTGCAGACAATAAAAAATTTATGTGTCAAGGAGACTGAGGGGGCCGATCTTACGTGGGAGCTGTGTGCTGACAAAGCTATTATTGATGAAAGCACGCAGCTTATTACCCTTGATAAACCCAAATTAACCTATCAGCTTCTCACTGGGGAAAAAATTCAACTGAAAGGCAATTCCGGCACAGCCAATTTACTTCGAAATAAAATCTCCGTGTGGGGGAATATTAAAGCCACATCTAACCAAGGCATTGATTTTGAAACAGAAGCCCTTGTCTGGGATGCACAAAAGAGAATTATAACCACTGAAAATTCTATCCATCTCACAAGGTCGGATATGGAATTCTCAGGTGAAGGACTCCACGCTGATATCGCTCTTAAGAAACTAAACATAAAAAAAAAAGTTGAGACAATTATTTACTAATTCACTAATTAAATATTACCTTTCTTTTACCCTAATCTCTTTCTGTTTCTTTTTTATAAAAATGGTATATCCTCAAACCACGCAAAAAGATGAACCTATTACCATAACATCTCATCAAGTTGAAATAGACAATAAAAAGAAAGTAGCCCTCTATTCCGGCAATGTTCTTGTCAGTAAAGGTGAGCTTTCAATGACCGCACAAAAAGTAGAAATATATTTTGGTGATAAGGAGGGTGAACTTACCTTAATAAAGGCTACGAGAGAGGTACATATTAATTGGAAAGAGTATGAGGCTCACGCCGACGTATGTATTTATAACAATCAAACACAAGAAATTACTCTCTCAGGTAATCCTGAAATAAAACAAGGTGGTAATTGGGTAAAAGGAGAAAGTATCACCTATTTACTCTCAGAGGAGCGTGTTATCGTTAAAGGGAGTGTCGAAACAATAATTGATAAGAAAAGCACACATTTCTCTCATGAACAGGACCGTTAATAATCATAACTTCGAGAGGTTGGAAGCCAGATGCATCCTCAAATCTTTTAACGCGCGAGAGGTAGTAAAAGGTGTATCCTTAAGGGTAAACAGAGGAGAAGTGGTCGGTCTGTTAGGACCCAACGGAGCAGGGAAAACCACCACATTTAATATTATTATTGGCCATACAAAGCCGGATAGTGGGGATATACTCCTCAATGAAATGATAATTTCTGATCTTCAGATGTACAAAAGGGCACGATTAGGAATAGGATATTTACCTCAAGAATCCTCTATTTTTAGAAAATTAACGGTTGAAGAAAATATAATGGCTATTCTGGAAACCACACACCTGGATAGTTACAAGAGGAAAGAGCGGCTGAAGACTTTATTGGAAGAATTTAATCTTATCTTTCGTTCTTCCCAGAAAGCAGGGACTCTCTCTGGGGGAGAACGCAGACGATTGGAGATAACAAGAACCCTTGCAATATCTCCTATTTTTATTCTCCTCGATGAACCTTTTGCCGGTATTGATCCCATTGCTGTGGATGAGATTCAGAGTATAATTGCGCGCCTTACCCAGCAAGGCATTGGAATAATTATTACTGATCATAATGTAAGAGAAACCCTTGAAATTACCAATCGTTCATATATAATTTATAATGGTTATGTTATGGTCGAAGGGACCTCCGATGATTTGATTAATGATCCGGAAGTGAGAAAATTGTATCTAGGAGATAATTTTACAATGTAGTGATAATTAACACTTGACATTATATTCCTATTATGTTATTGTTATATCTACATATTTTTTGAAATATCAAATGCAAAGTAACCTTAATTCGCTTTTCAAATGAAAGGAGGCCTAGATGACAAAGGCAGATTTGGTGCATGAAATCTCAAAATCGACTGAATTAACAAAAAAGGAAACAGAACTTGTTATCAAAACAGTCTTTGATAGTATTACAGATGCTCTTTCTAAAGGAGACAAGGTTGAATTAAGAGGATTTGGTAGTTTTCGCGTGCGAGACAGAAAGGCCAGACAGGGGAGAAATCCAAAAACAGGGACAATCGTCAATGTCCCTGAAAAAAAAGTTCCCTTTTTTAAAGCAGGAAAAGAACTAAGAACTATGGTTGATATGTAATCATTTTACCGATTAATAAAATAGGTAGAAAAAGATCTGAATAAGGAAAAAGGAGATAAATGAAGTGTTCTTGTTGAGAATTTGGCCAAAAAAAACAAGGAGGAACAATCATGGCCTTTGATATGAAACCATCTCTCGGGTTGCAGATGAAACTCACTCAACGGCTAATGATGACTCCTATGCTCCAGCAGTCTATAAAATTGTTACAGTTATCACGTCTTGAGTTAACTGGAATTGTGCATCAAGAACTGCAGGAGAATCCACTACTTGAAGAAGTAACCACTGTGAACACTGATAACAATTCAACTATGAGCGAGATAGATAAGGGCCAATTCGATGAAGAGAATATCAAACCTGAGGACATAAAATTAAGCGATGGTGAACAATTATTCAAATCACAGGATGATATTGACTGGCAAAATTATTTGGATGACAGCAGGCAAGAAATAATACCGGCAACTCCACAGGATGACAAAGAGTACCCTGCTCTTGAGAATATGCTTTCAACGTCCCAAAACCTTTACAACCATCTCATGTGGCAACTCAGAATGTCGTATGGGATGACTGACGAGGAATTTGAGATAGGGGAGTTAATTATTGGAAATATAGATGATAATGGATATTTACAGACAAATCTTGAAGAAATTGCCCATGAATCAGGCAAACCAATAGAATTGTGTCAAAAAATCCTTACCACCATACAAGGTTTTGACCCATTAGGGGTAGGGGCACGAACTCCTCAAGAATGCCTTACCCTTCAAATTCAGGAAGAAGACCCTGGTAAGGCTGAGCTTCTGAAAAAAATTATCAATGAGCATTTAAAGAGTTTAGAGTCAAAGGATTATCATGCTATCGCGTCTGATCTCAAAATTTCCATTGACACATTAAAAGAATTGATAGATATTATTTTAAGTTATGATCCCAAACCTGGCCGTAGTTTTAATCCTGACATCGCCACTACAATCATTCCCGATGTATATATCTATAAGGTAGACAATGACTATGTCATTAGTTTGAATGATGAAGGGCTTCCTCAATTAAGAATAAGCAATGCATATCGGCAAATTTTGAGAAAAGGAAATAACGGATCACCCAAAACACGGAAATATGTCGAGGAAAAGCTCCGTTCTGCAATATGGCTTATAAAAAGTATCCAGCAACGACAAAGAACTCTTTATAACGTCACAAAAAGCATTGTTAATTATCAGCGGGATTTCCTTGATAAGGGCTTGGCCTATCTCAGACCTTTAACATTGGTTGAGGTGGCAAATGAAATCAATATGCATGAATCCACCGTGAGCAGAGTAACTACTAATAAATATGCACACACGCCTATGGGTATTTATAGTTTAAAATTTTTCTTCAATTCTGGATTTAAAAGGGCCCAGGGTGACTATATTTCTTCCCTACGAGTGAAAGATTTACTTACTGAGATGATTAAAAATGAAGATCCGAAAAAGCCTTATAGTGATAGTCAATTATTAGATCTCCTTGCGAAAAGAGGTATTAATATTGCCAGAAGGACCATTGCAAAATACCGCGAAGAATTAAAAATTCTCCCATCTCAGAAAAGAAAGATAATATACTCTTCAAAATTATAATTAGGAGGTTCTGTAATGCAGATATCGGTGACATCTAGGCACATGGAATTAACAGAAGCCTTAAAGAATTATGTCAAAAGCAAGATAGTTAAATTAAACAAATACTTAGATGACATATTGGATGCCAATATTATTCTGTCTGTAGAAAATAAACATAGGCATATTGCAGAAATTACCCTCACCGCGCGAGGAATGACCTTTAATAGTGAAAATACGACAGATAATATGTACTCATCCATAGATCGGGTAATAGATAAACTTGAGGCTCAAGTCAAAAAATTTAAGGAGAAAAAAAAGGAACACAAACAGAAGCATAAAATTCCCTCCAAGGAAATGCACCTCACCTCAGAGCTTATGAGCGCTGAAATTTTAGAGAAAAAAGATAGTACAATAGACTTAATAAAGACAAAGCGTGTGAACTTGGAGCATATGACGGTCGATGATGCCATAAATAATATCGGTTCTGATAATTTCCAATGTTTTATGTTCATAAATATCAGAACCAATGAAATCAATACTATTTATAAAAATCCTGAGGGAAAACTAATCGTACTTGAGCCAGATTTTCGAGTCTGACTAATGGTCAATTGGAGGTTAGCCTATGAAGATTCTAGATGTTTTATCACCAGAGGTTATAAATGCAGAATTAGTAGTAGATACGAAGACAGAGGTTTTATCAAGTCTCGTAAATCTTTTATACGAAAATAATAAAATAAAGGATAAAGAGAAGGTTCTTCATATATTACTTGAGCGGGAAAAACTTGGAAGTACAGGAATAGGCGCAGGAATTGCAATTCCTCATGGAAAATATAATGACATTGAAACACTTGTAGCAGCTTTCGGCAGATCTATGAAGGGAGTAGATTTTGAAGCAGAAGACAAAAAGCCTGTCTTCTTATTCTTTTTATTTTTGGCTCCCGAAAGTGCGGCAAATCTTCATTTAAGAATTCTTGCGAGAATATCACGCTTATTAAAGAGAGAAAGCTTTCGTGAAAAGCTTCTAGAGGCCAGAGATGCCCGCGATATCTTAGAAGTTATTCGTAAAGAAGAAGAGGAATAATAATGGGGACGCGCTTCCATAATACGGGAGCTTCTTCCTCAGAAGAGCCTTATTTGAAAAAAGAATATATTACAATTCATAACCTCATTGACAACAAAGAATTACAATTAACTTTATTAACTTCACAAAAATCAGGTTTGGATAATAAAATTTCAAGCAGTAAAATAGAAAGATTGAGATTTCCTGTGGCGCATTACAATGAAACCATTATCCCAGAAAGTATTATGCTGCTTGAGAAAAAAAAATTAGCCCATATTTATACACAGAAGCAGAGTGAACAAGTTGATATATTTACTACATTGAGTAGAATCCCGGTATCTTGTTTTTTAATTACAGAGAATAAAAAGAGTTGTAACCTGTTGATTGAAATAGCAGAAAAGAAGAAAAAACCTGTCTTATATATAAGAGACCAAAAACTCGCCTTTATCTTGCCTAAGATTATTTTTTACCTTAAAACCCAATTGTCAAAAGAAATCTTTGTTCATGGGACTTTCTTAAATATCTTGGGATTAGGTGTGCTTCTTATTGGCAAAAGCGGCATCGGAAAAAGTGAAGGTGCCCTTGCTCTTATTTCCTTAGGTCATCAACTTATAGCTGACGATGTTGTAAAGATCCGTGTACTTCATCCCTATACATTAGTTGGAACGGCGCCTTCCTTAATCCGTTATCATATGGAAATCAGGGGATTAGGAATTATTAATATTTTAGAGCTTTTCGGCAGTAATGCAGTAATGGAGAAAAAAGAGATTGACCTTATCATATCTATGGAAAAATGGGTTAATGATCATGAATATGACCGTCTCGGCTCAGATCAATTATGGATAAAATTTCTAGGTGTCACATTACCCCTTATTAGATTGCCTGTGGCTCCCGGACGGCATATTGGCGTAATTATCGAAGCAGGAGTCCGAAGACAACTTCTAATAAAAAAGGGGATTAATCCAGCGCGAGAGTTGGAAAAAAAAATTATCCATAATTTTTGTCCCTAAAGAGATATAATGTATGAGGAGAATAGTGAGATCATGATAGGAATTATTATTGTTGCGCATGGCAATTTGGCTCAGGCTTTTCTGCAAACTATGGAAATGATCATAGGTCCGCAGGAAGGTTTTGAAATTATCTCTATTGATTCTATTGATAAATTTGAGCAGGCACGACAAGATCTGGAACAGGCAATTAGGAGAGTAGATAGTGGATCAGGCGTCATCATTTTAACTGATATGTTTGGAGGGACCCCTTCAAACTTAAGTTTATCCTTTTTAAAAGAAAAAAAAATAGAAGTGGTAACAGGGATAAATCTCCCCATGCTTTTAAAATTGCCGAGCTTGCGAGAAAGTCATGAATTGGAGGATCTTAAAACAATTATATGCAGGTATGGACGGGAGAAAATTGTGGTAGCCAGTGACTTATTAAGTCATAATAAAGGAGCAGAGTAATTATTAGAGGAGTGTGGTAAAGGCATTGAGAAAGTCAGAATGAAAAAAGTATATTTTATAATGGGAATCCATAATCATCAGCCTATCGGGAATTTTGACTATATAATGGATCATGTATATACCCATGCTTATTTCCCATTCTTAGAAACAATCAAAAGGCATCCACATATAAAGATATGTCTCCATTACTCGGGTATATTATGGGATTGGTTAAAGGAAAATAAGCCTCAGATGATTGAGTTGTGTCACCAGCTCCTTGTATCTCAACAAATTGAACTTTTATCCGGCGGATATTATGAACCCTTATTATCTATTATTCCTGATCAGGATAAAATGGGTCAATTATCAAATATGAATCAATTTCTATATAACACATTTAATGTGAAACCACGGGGGCTATGGCTTACAGAAAGAGTATGGGAGCCTAGTCTTCCTAAATATATATATAATGCACACCAAGAATATCTGGCTGTGGATGACCTCCATTTCCTGGCTGCGGGATTAAATGATGAGGATCTTCATGGCTATTACCTTACTGAGGATGAAGGAAAAGTGATTAAATTGTTTCCGGGGAGAAAAAAATTACGGTATACCATCCCTTTTAAACATCCTCAAGAAACAATAGATTTTCTTTACCAAATCGGTAAAAATGAAAACTGCGGTGATCTCGCGATGATGGCTGACGATGGAGAAAAATTTGGAGTGTGGCCTTGCACGTATAACCGTGTATACAAAGAGGGATGGTTAGAAACCTTCTTTTCTCTCATCGAAGAGAATAAGGATTGGCTTTGCATGTGCACGTGCGCCGAATATATTGATTCACACCGACCTTTAGGCAGAATTTATCTACCTTCCATATCCTATGCGGAGATGGAAGAATGGACACAAAGTCCTTCCTCCATAGAGACCTACCACCGTTGTATAGAATGGGTAAGTAAAAAATGTGCTGATCAACAGCCTCAAAAATATATCAGAGGTGGTACATGGCGTAATTTCTTAGGAAAATACTCTGAAGCACACAACCTTTATAGCAAAATGTTAGAAGTAAGCGCCATGGTCAACCGTGAGATTGAATACTATAAAAAAGAAAAGGGGAATCCTTTGCCTGACTGGCTCATAGATGCTCGGGATGAATTATATAAAGGTCAGTGTAATGACGCGTTCTGGCATGGATTATTTGGAGGAGTGTATTCCCCTCATTTAAGATTTTCTATTTATGAGCATTTGATTCGTGCTCAAAATAAAGTAGATACGCATAATGCCAAGGATAATTCCTGGATTAAGATATCCGCGTGTGATCTTAATCAGGATGGCTTTCAAGAAATCCAAATCAATACGGATCAATTTATTGTATATGTGAGCCCCAATGAAGGTGGTTCTATTTATGAGCTGGATTTTAGGCCATTACATTATAATGTGGTCAATTCTCTTATAAGAAGAAATGAACTCTACCATAAACATATAGCTGGCATTTATTCAAAAGAAACTGAGAGCACTAATGATGCAACCACTATTAAAACTATTCACGAGATAGTAGACGCAAAAGAAGAGGGGCTTGATAGTTTCCTGTTTTATGATTCCTACCCCAGAAATTGTTTATTAGATCATTTTTTCTCATGCAACACCACTTTAAATAATTTTAAAAATGTTTGTTACAATGAATATGGCGATTTTATTAAAAATGCCTATGAATTTTCCTATGAAAAGCCCAATGGCAACTCTCTTATATTAAAGCGCTCCGGAAAAATAGAAATTGATAATAAGTGCATTGAAGCCGAGATAAAAAAGATACTTTATATTATACCTGCTCATAACATAATTGATATTGAATATAGGATAAAAAATCTATCCTCAATGGTTCTTGAGTGTGTTTTTGGAATCGAATTTAATCAAAATTTATTAGCTGGTAATGCATCAAGTCGTTACTATCAAATAAATGGAGAATATCCTACAGATCCCAGGCTTGCCAGTGCCGGGGAATTAAAAAATGTACATGAGATACTCATGATAGATGAATATATGAAGCTTAAAATTGGCATGCAATTATCTGAAGTCGGGACATTGTGGCGATTTCCTATTGAAACAGTGTCAAACTCAGAAAGCGGCTACGAGAGAGTATATCAATCCTCTGTTATTTTTCCCCACTGGAATCTCCTGCTGCTGCCTGAAGAAACAAAGACATATACTCTTAAATGGATTTTTAATCAGCTTTTATAAGGAAACTAAATGTCATCACGCATAATTACAATAAAAAATATACCAGGAATACATGCACGAATTGCCTCTAAAATTGTACACTTCGCACGGCGATATGAGGCTGAGTTGACATTTCGAAATCAAAATAAAACTGTCAACGCCAAGAGCATATTGGGATTATTGGCGTTAGAGGCTAATCAAGGAACGAGCTTGGAGATTACGACCGAGGGTTCGGATGCAGAGGAATTATTAAATGCTATTGTAGAATTTTTAGATAAACCCTCTTTGGGAGAAGATACTCAAAAACATACGAGCAAGATTCTTCGAGGCATACCCGTATCTCCGGGAATTAGCATCGGCAGATGCTTTCTCCTTGATAAGAGCATGATAAAAGTAGAAAGATATGATATCTCTAAATCCTCTAAATCTTCTGTCCCTGCAGAGATAAAACGATTCAAACGAGCACTTGCTACCTCAAAAGAACAATTAATCGTTCTGAAACGTGATCTTAAAAAACAATTAGGTGAACAGGCTCCTTTGAATATAATGGATGTCCACTTAATGGTGCTTGATGATGAGACACTAATCAATCAAGTAATAAAAACTATCAAAGAACTCAAGGTAAATGCTGAATGGGCCTTAAGAACGGTAATTAATCAGTTCACTAAAATTTTTGAGGGGGTAAATGATGCGTACCTTCAGAGCAGAAAGATAGATATTGATAATGTGGGGGAAAGAATTTTATATAATCTGGTTGGAAAGGAAATGGGCAAACTTGGTAATTTTAACGAAGAGGTTATTATAGTGGCCCATGATCTCACACCAACTGATGCTGCCCAGATGCATCATGGTGATGTAATCGGATTTGCCACTTTTATGGGGGGCAGGACATCCCATACCGCAATTATTGCCAAATCTTTAGAAATTCCAGCAGTTATTGGGGTTCAGGATATTTGTGAATCTGTCGAGACAGGTGATCCTGTGATTATTGATGGCAATGAAGGTATAGTCATTATCAATCCGACACCTGAAGAGTTTAAATCCTATCTTGATAAACAAAACCATTATAAATATGTTATACAAGAATTACTAAAAGAAAAAGACACACCTGCGGAAACTTTGGATAAGTACGAAGTAAAGATCCACGCCAATATAGAATTTATCGATGAAATCCCGCAAATTATCAGCAGAGGCATCAAAGGAGTTGGACTTTATCGAACAGAATTCTTATATATGGGCAGAAAAGATTTACCGCCTGAAGAGGAACATTTTCAAGCATATAAAGTTCTTGCGGAACAAATAAAACCTTCTGTCGCAACAATCAGGACCTTGGATATGGGAGGAGATAAGATTCAACTGCATCTCGATGCGATACATCAGGCAAATCCTGTTCTCGGATTTAGGGCCATTAGATTTTGCTTACAACATAAAGATATTTTTAAAATGCAGCTGAGGGCCATTCTGAAGGCCAGTACTCATGGTAATTTAAAAATACTCTATCCGATGATCTCCGGTCTGGAAGAGTTGCGGGAGGCTAACAAGGTACTTGAGGAAGTAAAGCAGGAGTTGAGGGCGAAACATATTAGTTTTAATGAAGATATTCCTGTGGGTGTTATGATAGAGATACCCTCTGCAGCTGCGACAGCCGACCTGCTGAGTAAAGAGGCGGATTTTTTTAGTATTGGGACGAACGATTTAATCCAATACACAATAGCGATTGATAGAAACAATGAACATGTTGCTTATCTTTATGAGCCTCTTCACCCTGCGGTATTAAGAAGCATCCGTTTCTGTATCGAAGCTGCTCATTCGGAAGGTATTGAAGTGAGCATGTGCGGAGAGATGGCGGGTGCTCCTCTATATACTTTAGTTCTCCTAGGATTAGGCTTAGATGAATTTAGCATGAATGCATCAGCTGTTCCTATAGTAAAAAAAATAATTCGCTTGGTGAATTTTAAACAGGCGCGTGATATAGCTCAGGAAGTTATGAAGTTCTCTACTTCTACCGAAATCAAGAAGTTTGTTACTGAAGAAATGACAAGACTATTCCCACAATTTTTTGAATCATTAAAAATATAACAATGTTGTCATTCTAAATGTATATACTATTAGCGGTTCTGGGATTAATCATTGGGAGCTTCTTAAATGTATGCATATATAGGATCCCCAGTCAAGAATCTATTGTATTTCCCTCCTCTCACTGCCCCCATTGTGATAACCACATCAAATGGTATGATAATATTCCTGTTGTAAGCTATCTTATTCTGTTAGGATCGTGCAGATACTGCGCAAAGAAAATCTCTTTACGCTACCCTTTCGTTGAAATACTTACCGCAGCTCTTTTTATTCTCATGGGATATAAATTCGGATTATCATTCCCGCTCGTTCCATATTGTCTGTTTGTCGCATCATTAATAGTAGTGAGTTTCATTGACTATGATTATAAGATTATTCCAAACGTCATTACTCTGCCTGGCATGATTGTAGGTTTACTGCTGAGTATTGTCCCTCAAATGCCCGTTACCTTTATCTCTTCTTTAATTGGTTTGACATCAAGCTGGGTCCTTTTTAAAATTATTGCTATTGCAAGCCTAAAAATTTTAAAAAAAGAGGGGATGGGAGGAGGAGATGTCAAACTTATTGCTATGATTGGAGCCTTTGTGGGATGGGAAAAGGCGTTGCTTACCATTTTCTGTGCTTCGCTGTTGGGCTCTGTATGGGGAACCGGGCTTATTCTGGTCTTCTTAGCGCTTAAAAAGAAACGAAGTGAAATTATCCCTTTTGGTCCATTCCTTTGCATAGGCGCTCTCATTTCTCTCATATATGGCGATGGAATTATTTCGTGGTATTGTGCTCCTTTCAGATTATAATAATTTTCTACTACAGAGGCTTTCCCTTTGTGAGCATGGCTATCTTTATAAATCATCTCTGTAGAAGACCATTACTCTAAGTTAAAAGTAGTGTCTAAATAACTAGCATTACAGGTCTTTTAAAAGTAATGTTATAATAAATATAGAAATTCAGCTATATTAATAAAGTAAACAATGAAAAAAACAGAGCTTGGTTTGTTTGGCTCTCACCCAGGAGGGTTTTCCTCGTAATCGTAAAGATTTAAAATGAGAGAAATGTGGAGGTTTCTAATTATGAGTAAAATAACAGCATCTGATACCCTTGAATTATCAATCTCAGAGAGGATTCAATTAGTCGAAGATATTTGGGATACAATAGCCGCAAAAGCAGATTCTGTAAAATTGAGGAAAGAAGAGAAGAAGATAATCGATGAAAGGTTGGAGGCCTACCATCAAAATCCTGATTTAGGCACTCCATGGGGGGATGTTTTCAAAAGAATAGCGAAAAAAAATGAAATATAAGATTATTGTCCAGCCAGAGGCAGAGAATGACATTAGATAAGCCTTTTCCTGGTATGAAGATAGGAGAGAAGGTTAGGGTACGATTTTCTTTTACAGGTTGATGCCGGGCTAAGGAGAGATTCATAGAAAGAAATCCGGAGATTTTCCTCCCTGAGTATAAAGAAACAAGAAAGCATCTCATCAGAAGGTTCCCCTACAAAATAATTTATATCATTGAGGGAGAAAGGATCATAATTTTGGCCATTATTCATACCAAAAGAAGTCCAGTATTAATAAAGAAAAGAATAGATGATTTCTAACCATGGCCCTCAAGGATAAAAAAGCGTAATGAATCAAAATCAAAGTAGGTAAATGCTAGGCTTGCGAATAATTAAAGGAGAAGATGTGCGATCATAGAATTATCACCACTCTTTCTTCATTATATTACCTGGGCCTGACTCTTGATCCCTTTACGAACCTTCCTTCCTATCGATCGCCTGGCGGCCTCAAGCTTTATCGGACATTGATATTATTGGACAAAGTTTTTATTGCTGGAAAGAAATTTATATAAAGGTATGCATGATCAATTCTAAAGAAAAGGTTGGAAATCTTTAGAAAAAGGGAGCCCCAACAGGGGCGGATGGGCAGCGGAGGCGGCACGGTGGGCGAAGCGGCATAGTGACTGGAGGAAGACAGCTAAAGGAGGCTGCTAAAAGAGAAAAAGGTAGGTGCTGTCTTCCGGAGGAAGCGGAGATGCGAAGCCCTGCGTACCGCCGGAGCTGGGTAGGCGGGGGTCTAAGAAAAAACAGCGAGGGCTCAGAGAGCATTCCCAGAGCAACCTTAATTTAGCCAGGCGGATTGTCTGATAATCGCCGTTATGTCTGCCTCTTAGGGACCCACAGGTTTTCACCGGGCTCCAGAGCGGAGCATGCTTCGTAAAATTGAGTTGTGAAAACATGATGGGACCCTTAGCGGTTTACATAATGTGCGATGTATCAGATGACCCGCCTGGCATACACTGCGAAGGGAATGCTCTCTGGGTCCTCGCAACATTTTATGATAAGGGTGGTTTAAAAAAGGAGGCTCCACTATAAAAGAAGAAATAATGAACTGTGAGCACATCTTAAGTATCAAAGATATAGGATAACATTACCACGATAATAAACGAAATTACTCAAAGTTTTTGTAAAAACCTTATAATAATAAATAATTTGCCCCTAACTTTTTCATCTTTCATAATCCTTTTTTTATGGATATGATTAATAGACAACAGATTATAATTATTACAATAAAAAATAATAGAGAATATTTTAATCCATTTCGAAGAGAATATTTTAGGTTTAATATATTTTTATCATCATTGTCAATAGTGCTGTAACTGTATGAAATTAATTCAAAAAAATTGAACATTCCTGGTCCCCATCCACCTATTGAAGTTAATTCTTGCCATCTTTCTAATTTATTTTTATTAAGATATGTGTAAAGGTTACATCCTTTAATTGCTGTATAAAAATATAATACAATAGATATAAATATAGAAATAATTAAAGAAATAAATAATGACATCGTGATGGACATTCGATTGCTATTTTTTATATATTTATTTCTATAAAACGATTTTTTTGGATCTAAGTATAAATGATATAGTCATGTATATCCCAAGCGCATTTAGTAAAAGATCCACGAACTAGGAAAATCATGGCACTACACTAATTTATTTTTTGTAAAACTTCTTTTCTTGCAAATTAAGCATTAAAATTTATTATAATAAATTAATTTGAGCTTCACATCTATAAAATTAATATCTCCCCATTCTTCCTTTAATGAATAAGCTGAAATATTTTTTGTGTAATATCTAAAATATATTCTTTAGAATCAGGCCGAGATTGAGGTAACCCATAACTAACCTGACGTATATCCCATTTATTATTAATATTACAAAACATTATATCGATATATCCTTGCCCTGCCTTTTTGAACTTAACCTTATAAGTTAAATTTATTGAATTAGGATGCTTTTTCCAATAAGAAAGATCCCCTCCTCCAATTGATACATGATAGAAAATATCTCGGGTTTCAACTAGATCTGCCCTAAGTACAGCACCGAATTCATTAATAAATATTTGTAGAGATCGACCGATAACATTCATATCTTTAATGATCTCTTGTTCTGTATGATCCGTAGGGTAATGAAATAATTTAGAAGCACCATTAACGTTTTTATTTTTAATTAGCTTAAAATATTCTGATGCTATTTCCGTTAATATATTTTCTTGCGTATGACCTCTGCATCTATATGTAACTATACCAAATAATAAAAGAACCAGAGAGAAAATATATAAAATTTTTTTCTTTTTCATAAATAATATTATTCTATATATTTAAATATATAATTGATCATAATTATCACTAAAAGAGATAATAAGCGATACCCATATCTATTATGAATACAATATGTTAGTTCTACTATTATTGTTATATAAAAACGAGGTTTTATAAATATTTATATATATAATAATAAATAATTTTCTGCCTTCCAATAAAATTTGAAATTTAATTTTGGCATCTCGATTTCGATTGGATCCATGTGTAAGTCTTAAATCCATGAACCTCCGCGGGAGCTCCATAACTAAAGCCAGGGCTAAAGGTAAAAGATGGTTTAGCATCTCCAATTGGTATATTAGCTTCTAAACCAAATGTTGGCCCCAGACTAATAGGGGTTAGGGTAGGACTAACAGAACCACCAATTGTATGAGCCCATCCCTCTAATTGACTAATACTTGTATTTGTTGAGAAAGTAAAGTCCAATGTTCGCGAAACTTCTGCGCCTCCAAATCCTCCTGCTCCAATAACCTCATATGATCCATACTCAAATCCATTTTCACTGTTATATCCAAATGCTACACCACCTCCAATAGTTCCCCCTTTACCCATACCTCCAGTAAGACTTGTCCCAACTTGAACGGTCAGGCTCCATAAGCCATATGGATCAATGAAATTCACCGGATTATTCCGAACATACACATAAAGGTTCAAATCCCCGCCTGCAAAACCGATAGGGTCTTGGGTTAAGAACCTGCCAATCTCAGGATCATAGTATCTGGCTCTCATAAAAAGCAACCCATTTTTTTCATCCATAATACCATACTTCCCAACATAACGGAAGGGGTTAGGGATTGTCTCAACATAATCAGTAAGATTGCCAAATTCATCATAAGCATACTTATTGACTATATTTCCGGAGCCATCTGTTATACAGATTGTATTGCCTAAACCATCAAAATGATAATAATAAGCCTGCCTATCAGGGGTAATTTTAGACACCAAACCTATTTGGGAAGCATACACATAATATGATGTAATCTGGCCGACTTCATTGGTTTCGGCTATCACCCGAGAGAGAGGACCATTTATATCCAGAACATAACGTGTGGTTTGAGAGTCTTCCTGCTTTGATATCCTGTGTCCTAAGCCATTATAAGAGTATTGCGTGATGTCCTCACTTGCTTGGACCTGGATGAGCCGATCCTCACCATCATATGTATACGTAGTCGTGAGCCCAGCTGATATTTTTGAGGTAATATTACCATGATCATCATAGGAGTAAGTGGTTGTTTCATCGACTGAGGTTAATTGATTCATAGAAGAATAATTATAAGTATGCTCTTTCATTGGAGGAATTGGGAAAAGACATTGATCCATATCAATAGCTACTCTATTCCCCACTCCATCCAGCGTGTACTGGTAGCTCGCTATTGCTGAACCATTCGTATGATTAAGGGTAATAAGCCGATTCGATGAATCATAATCCATAGTCGTAATTACCCCATTTGGGTAAATAATCTGTTTTAGATTACCAACAGGGTCCCAAATCCAGGTAATCTCATTATTAAGCCAATCACAAACTCTTTCTAATTTTCTTACAGGATTATAAACATAGGAAACTGTTTTTGAGTCAGGATAAGTAAGGGATGTACAATTCCCAATAGCATCGTATCCATAGGAAACCTGTTGGCTAAAGTCGTCTGTAAAACTTATTAACCTGTCTCCCTCATTATACTCAAAAGTTGAGATACCTGTACTATCACTCATGTTAATAAGATTCCCAACTTCATTATAGCTAAAGGAAACATTTGGATCATGGGGATAAGTAATCCCGGTTAAGCGATTAATGTCATCATAACTATAGTAAAGATTATTGGCTTGTTTATCTTTTTTACGGATAAGATTTCCCCTATCATCATAATAATAAGCAATATCAGGGCAAGAATAATCAACTCTAACATCATCAATATACCAACCATCATCAGTACCTGTATTATTAGTGCATAATTTAAATCTAATGTTCACCTCCGGGAATCCCGCATAAAGGTTTAAATCAATCTTTCTTTCGATCCATTCATCTTGCCATCCAATTACACTATCCACCCTATCCCAACTTATTCCTCCATCAGTTGAGATTTCTACATATCCTTTATCAAAATAATCTCTTATAGCATATCGTGTCCAATAAGTTAAAGTATAGACAGGATATTGGGAAAAATCCTGGGGTTTTAAATATAAGGAAGTATTTGCATCATTCTGATAATCTCCCCCAGGACTATCAGTAAAGGAATGAGTGCCGCTTTTAGCGACACTTTCCGTAAGCGCCCACGGTGAATATGCTGTCCAATTTGTTTCACCATTTTCAAGATCATCAAATAATAGAAGAGAAGAGCATTTAGCATCAATTCTAACGTCATCAATATACCAACCATCATGAGTAGACATATTATTAGTACTTAATCTAAATCTAATGTTCACCTCCGGGAATCCCCCATAAAAATTTAAATCAATCTTTCTTTCGTTCCATTCATCTTGCCATCCAGTTACACTATCCACTCTATCCCAACTTATTCCTCCATCAGTTGAGACTTCCACATATCCCTTATCAAAACCAAATTCTATATCATATCGTGTCCAATATATCAAAGTATAATCACAATATTGGGAAAAATCCTGGGGTTTTAAATATAATGATGTATTTACATTGTTCTGATAATCTCCCCCGGGACTATCTGTAAAGCAGTAAGTGCCACTTTTAGCGACACTTTCCGTAAGCTCCCATGGTGAATCTGCTGTCCAATTTGTTTGGCCATTTTCAAGATCATCAAAGAATAAAAGAGAAGCTTCTTTACTTTTTCTTTCGATAATCAATCTTCCCGCTAGATCATATTCATAAAATGTTCCTTGATTTTCAGCATCTATAACAGCGATTCTATTGCCGGCCTTATCATATTGGTAGATGGTGTGATGATTCAGGGCATCCAGGATGCCGATTAGGCGATTATCATTATCACGCATAAAGCAGGTTGAATTGCCATTTCTATCTATCACACTCTCTAATCCACAACAAAAATAATTTAAGTCTTCATAAGTTCCATCTGGGTAAATAATTTTTTCTACACGGTCCAGGCCATCATAAGTATAGGAAATAGTATGACCATTGGCGTCTGTAACGGTTATAATGCGACCAAGGTTATCGTAAGCATAAGTTGTAGTATAATTTAAGGGATTTTGTACAGAAATTACATTGCCTTGGTCATCATAAACAAAAGTGGTACTATGGCCAAGGGGATCAGTCATTGTAGTGAGAAGACCTTGGGCATTATAAATAAGATCCACCTGGTTATTTTGGGGATCAAGAATACTGATAAGGTTGTCATTGGGGTCATAGGTATAGGTGTATGTTCGGCCTAAGGGATCAGTCCTTGACGTCAAGTTATCCCTGCTATCGTAAGTATATAGATAGCTATTTCCAAGGGGATCAGTGATTTTCGTGATATTGCCATAACTGTCCGGATCATATTCTAATTGAGTAGCATGATTATCAGGATCTATGATAGTCACAAGATCACCTTGGTCATTATAAATATATTGAGTAATATTACCTAACGGATCCGTGATACCCTCTGTAAATCCATCATAGTCATTTAAATAGGTAGTTACTCCCCCTTCAGGATCGGTCACCTCTATTTTATAGTGGCTATCTCCAGTACCGTATGTATAGGTATTCCAGGAGGGATAAATTATTGACTCCAGGGCATTGCCTTCACCAGAAGAAGTGTGAGTAATACTCGTTGTCCCCTTAGCCGTAATGATGGAGGTTATGTAACTATCTGGATCATAGGTATAGGTAACGCTATTTCCAGCCATATCTGTGGTAGAAATGAGATTTCCCTGCTCATCATACGAATATGTTGCTTGCCTTCCTGAAGGGTCGGTAACTGCTATAATTTTATTATTTTCATTATACGTTAAGAATGTTGTGCGCCCTGCTGCATCAATAATTGCATCAAGCCTATTACTATTATTGGGATCATATTCAAAGAGGACAGAGTTTCCATTATGATCACTAATTTTCTGTAGTATTCCATTAGAATTATACCACTGTATAGTCTTGTCTTTTTTAATTGATAAAGAAAAGGTGCCATCATCATATTTTGTCAGATTATTATACACTCCAAGGGGAGGTGCATAGCTCCCATCACCATATGGGATATATTCATGGGTAGCTCCTTCTGCCATTATTACATTTACATTATCACCAGGAGACTCAATTAGATATTGATTATAATTAAAGGTCCAACTTCGGCCAAATGCTGACTCCCTATGATCATCAGCGTTATACGTCCTTTTGATGATAGCCTTTGGTCCCAAGCTCCCAAAGGAAAGATCAACATCCTGGATAATTAAATTCAAATTGACTGTATTGACTTTTATGGAGGGCATGCCGGGACTTTGTCCTCCTCCTAAAGCACAAGGATCGCCTCCATCATCAAACTCAGTATTTGGATTTTCTTCTCCTCCGCCAAGGTCACTTTCCGGACAACAAAAACAAACCCCTCCTTTAATATCTTCCATCTCTTTTTTTGTTAATTGAATATAGCTATTGGAAGGAGATGCTTGTTCAGTAATAATCAGCAGATAACCAGTCCAAATGTTGTCGAGGAGTTTTTTATTGTAAATGTTAAAGGGCTTCCCCCCTCGAATATAGGGATCACTAATTATATATTCATCTTTGTTGACTTCACTTATCACAATATAATGTCCCGGATTTACAAAAGCGATGGCAGGTAATGCAATCTCCTTTAATTGATCCAGATTAATTTCTTTCATACCTTCTGTCTTTATGCCCTTAGACAAAGCAGCATTTTTTAAATCTAACAAAGAGACAATATTATTTTCATTTGAACATAAATCCTTTATTTCCTTTGGTGAGGTATTGATTCCCTTAAGCTTTAATAAGGTGGATAAAGCCTTTGGTCCACATGATACTCTTGGGAAATCTCTTTCCCACACTTGTTGTTTATTGATTTTTCTTATCCAATACGAACAATATTTCACTTGATCCCAATCTTTTGTCTCGGCGAGAATACTTTTGAGTATATTCTTGGCCTTTTCATAGTTTCCTCGGAAAGTATGGATGCACGCAATACTTGTTTTGGCATCCTGAGCTGCCCTTGAGTCGGGAATAAAATCTATTCCTTTTTGAAACTCATCTATGGCCTCGTCCCAATGTTTAATATATTTTAAATAAAGCCCAATATTCATATGCGATCGTGCCGGCAAGTAATTCAGGGGATGATCCTTGTTGCTTTGGGTATGATTATCTATTATATAATAATATCTTTCTAAAGCTTTCTCCCATTTTTTTGCATTCCAATCCTTCTGGGCTTTTAGAAAGTCGTTACATGCTTCACCTTGAAGGTGTTCATCTAAATTTTGTTTAGAAGAATATGGATGACCTGTTTCACATGGACAGGGTTTCTCTTTTGCGGATTTAGAGAATGTTTTAGGGGAACCACCTAAGAGAGCTATCCAAAAAGTTATTAAAACAGCGAATTTTAAGCCAAATAAATTATACTTTCTTTTCACAAGCCATCTCCTTTTAGCTACAAAATAATGTAAAACGCGTGACAATAACTTCTCCGGTTCAATATTTTGATGTAGTAAAACTCTTTTCTACCCCTTTGATATGAATAACATTTTTATATATAAAAAAATATTATATGTATAATTAGCATAAAATATTCTCAATTTATTAATAAAAGAAACTACAATGTAGTAATTTCAAGAGTGCATCCCTCTTCAGCGGTAAATTCAGGTAATATAGTAATAGAATCTCCGGCTCGAAAAAGAGCCTCTGACCCACTTTCGACTATGAAATCAGGGCCAAGTGTCATGTGGCCCAATGCTTCAAAGATTGCTGCTGCTCCACTTCTGATAATGAAATTTGGGCCAAGAGTCATTTGATCTGATGTTTCAAAGACTACTACCGCACCATTTCTGATAACGAAATTGTCTTCTGCTGTAATTGATGTTGCTCGGAAGGTAACTTGGGCGTATTCATCAATAAGAATATTTGAGCTTATTGAAATTGATTGTTCAGCATTAAAAATAACTTCAGCCCCTCCAGCTATCGTTACATTGGGACCAATTGTAAATGAGTTTGCTGTATAAGTACCTGATTGGATTATCTGATCTGACATATTTAAAACAATAAAAGTCTTGGTTAACCTATTTCCAACTTTATCATATGCATATTCTATAATTGTGCCATTGGGATATCCGATCCGGGTGAGCCGATTAAGCGCGTCATATTGGTAGTTGAGGCTACCGGCAAAAGAAGGGGATATAATGAATAGAAAAAGGAGAAAGGAAAATGTTATAAATAATTTTCTTTTGAAATACATATATATCCCCTTTTTTTATGTGAAGTTTAAGAGAATCGTTGAGCACTATCAATTAATTACCAATAATCTAATCAGGAACCGTTGACAAAGAAAAAAATTTTTTATTATATACCTTACTTAGTACTTAGTAAAATTAGTAAAATTCAAAGAAGAAAAACATAAAATTTTTGTATAAATAATTGAACCTTCCTCTGCCTAAATTAGGATTCCCAACTTATATTTTTGTGTTCTGCTATTTTATTATATTTAATAAAGATATAACTTGATTTGTTATTTCATATCAAAAAATATTATTATATAATATTATAATAAATTTATGAAAAGATCAATAAATACATTTTCATTTTTTTAATATTTTAATAAGAATAGAGTTAAGATGATCCTTTCAGATAGTTCAAGATTCTTTCTATCAAATTGTTTTGAAAATATTGGACAATCTGATCAGGCATATTATTGATGAAGCTTAACCTTTAGCGAGAGAATTCTAGATATCCAAAACAATAGTTGCACCAGCATTTAATCTTTTTCCAGAATTCTTCTTATACACTATATATCCAGCTTTTCTATTCTGGCTTTAAGCTCAATATTTATGGTCTTAAGCTCCTCAATCTGAACTTGCTGAGCTTTTATAGCCTCGACCAACACGGTTATCAAGGCATTGTACTTCAAACCTTTTGTTTGCTCCTCATTGTCCTGGGTAAGAACGGCCTCCGGAAGCACTTCTTCAACTTCTTGCGCGATAAAGCCAAGCTGTGTACCCTCCATACCACTGTCTTCCGGCTCTTTCCATTCAAAAGACACAGGACGCAGTTGATTAATTACCTCGATCGCATCAAAGGAAATATTACTGACATTCTTCTTATGGCGAAGATCCGAAAGCGCTCCTGCTGCTCCTGTCGCATAAGCAGTGCCATTAACCTGTAACTTGTAATCTGGATCCGTTGTCCCAATGCCGACGTTGCCTTGATTATTCACATACACCACATCTATAGGACTCCCATCTGTTGCATCCAGAGAATGCCCATCACCACTGCCACCTCCCGAGGGCCAAGTAGTGATAACATCACCATTTAGATTAAACGCAGTTGCTTTCACTGTACCATTGACATCTAGCTTTTCCCCGGGGCTCGTCGTACCAATTCCAAGATTACCGGTATTTACTAATAAATCTCCTGTGCTCTTAAATGCAAATAGTGCTGTACTATGCGTTAAGCCAGCTTCAACAGCATTATCATCTATAACTATTGTTCCATTCAGATTAGCAAAACCCATATCGGAATCTCCAGCATCATTACCAGGTCTTGATAGTTTCAAACTACCTCCTCTTACAGAATAGCCATTAGGTCCACTAATTATTACTCCATACCCATCACCTGCTTCGTAAACATCTAACTTCGCATTTGGCGTCGTTGTCCCGATACCGACATTGCCGTTTGATTTAATCACGATCTTTGTCCCATCATAGTAAAAGCCCAGAACTCCACCAGCTTCACGCCCATTTTCAATATTCCATGCAACTCCACCTGTATCTTCGTCATCCAGCTGAATGTATGGAAAATAGCCTAAACTCCCGCCAGATATTTTAATACCTGCTAAACCTGTGTCGCTAATATGCAAATCGGTTTCTGGCGCTTTGGGACCAATACCGATCTTGCCGTTTGATTGTATCCTCATTCTCTCACTCCCGTTAAGTTTAAAAATCAAATTATAAGGACCGATTGTTCCAATATATCCATCTATACCGTAATAAAACTCGTTATTATCCATAGCTAAAGTACTACCTATTTTTAACGCTCCATTAGCAAGGGTAGTGCCTCCGATGGTACTACCACTCCCATCGATATAGACGTCACCATCTATGTCAAGTTTTTCTTTTGGTGCCGTTGTCCCGATACCGAGGTTACCCTCATTATTCACATAAACGGCATCTACAGGATTCCCATCTGCTGCATCCAGAGAATACCCATCGCCGTTACCACCACCTATTCCCGTGAGGCCAGAACCATCACCTACAAATGCTGTTGCGGTCACAGTGCCATCCACTTCTAATTTACTATCCGGGCTCATAGTACCGATGCCAAAGTTGCCGCTGGAATCATAATGTATTTGGGCCATCACCACACCAGTAGTTGACAGAAATAGAATGACCATTACACATAAGGCATTAATAATAGTGGAAGTTTTCATTTCTTAATCCTTTCCTTTATTAAGTATACAATATAAGAGCTTGTTGAAATTGATTGTTCAGCATTAAAAATAACTTTAGCTCCTCCAGCTATCGTTACATTGGGACCACTTATAAATGAGTTTGCAATATATATCTCTTTTTTATGTGAAGTTTAAGGGAGCTTTTGAGCACTATCAATCAATACCAATAATTTAATCGGGAACCGTTGACAAAAAAAATTTTTTAGTATTATTTGTTAATTTCGTATTAAAAAACATAATTATATAATATTATAATAAATTTATGAAAAGATCAATAAATATATTTGCATTTTTTAATATTTTACTAAGAAAAGATAAGAATAGAGTTAAGACGATTCTTTCGGATAGTTCAAGATTCAAATTTTTATCAATGGGGATGAGCATAAAAATGCTTTTAAAAAGCTTTCATTTTCCATTGCGAAAATTTTTAAGGATGAAGTAATATTTTTCTAGTTTTGAAGGATCTATTTCTCTGTATTTTGCTGAAGGAGAACACAGAGGTAGCAAGAATATAAGAATCTCCCTCGTAACAAAAACAAAAGCGGGGGACGAATTCGCTTTAATTCGTCCCCCGCACCTTTTTTAAATACTTGCGGCTTTAACCGCTTTTACTATTTTACCACCAGTGCAGTTGGTCTAACACATTGGAACTTGTGGGTGCAGGTGACCACCAATCATTAGAAAATGATGTCCATGCACTGCCGCTCATCCAATTGGTCGATTGCTGAGGTGTTTGCCATGTACCCCACTGAGGCGGTAGTATCGAGAATGATGGCCTGCTCCAGCTCGTCGGCCAGTTCCATTGATAAGGCTCAGGGAATAATGGCTTTGTGGAGGGTTCGGCTGGTTTCTGTTTCGTATAACGGATAGTAAAGGTCTGTAGGTTTGCATACGTTCCCGGATAAGAGTTTGTTACTCTCATATCTTTCACCACGATATTGGCCGTATTACCTGTATTAGTCCCTTTAAATAATTGAAAATAGCCACATTCAGATAAATAGTCAGCATCCCATTCAATGGTTACCGAACCTGCTACATCGCTACATACCGTAAAATTCCACTTATATTCCGTTGCTCCGGTGACTCTGATATCTTCTGCGAGTTTACTATTATTTGTCAGAATAGAAAAACACGCTGCCGGATCTTCCGAAGTGACAGAAACATCTGAGATACCAATGGTTACCGCTGTTTGATTAGCCTGAAGGACATTCACATCTAATTCAAAGAAACAATCATCATCACATGCATCACCCATTCCATCACCGTCTGCGTCAGCCTGGGTCGGATTTGGCAGTGTCGGGCAATTATCAATGCAATCAGCAATTCCATCGCCATCACTATCACTATCTGCGACGCCACACCCGCAAATTCCCGGCTCTGTCTTGGCTGCATCACTCGGGCATTCATCAAGACAATCAGGGGTCCCATCCGAATCGCTGTCCGTATCCGCTACACCACACCCACATACCCCTGCTTCTGTCTTCGCGGGATCATTGGGGCAGTTATCAAGACAATCGGCAACTCCATCTGAATCACTATCCGTATCTGCTACACCACACCCACATACTCCTGCTTCTATCTTTGCCGGATCATTTGGGCAATTATCAAGACAATCAGCGGTTCCGTCTCCATCACTATCCGTATCCGCGACACCACAGCCGCAGATTCCCGGTTCTGTCTTTGCCGGATCATCAGGACATCCGTCAACTTCCTCACAATCCATGATGCCGTCCTGATCGGTATCAACATCTGCGACACCACACCCACATACCCCTGGCTCTGTCTTTGCGGGGTCATTTGGGCAGTTATCAAGACAATCGGCAGTCCCATCTGAATCACTATCCGTATCCGCAACGCCACAGCCGCATATACCTGCTTCTGTCTTTGCGGGATCATTGGGGCAGTTATCAAGACAATCAGCAGTCCCATCCGAATCACTATCCGTATCCGCGACGCCACAGCCACATATACCTGCTTCTGTCTTTGCGGGATCATTTGGACAATTATCAAGACAATCAGCAGTCCCATCTGAATCACTATCAGTATCCGCGATGCCACAGCCACATATACCTGCTTCTGTCTTTGCGGGATCATTGGGACAAGAATCACATGCATCTCCTACACCATCTCCGTCTGTATCTTCTTGGCCTTGATTCGCTACATTGAGGCAATTATCAATCTCATCTGCCACACCATCTCCATCACTATCATTAAGCGGTATCGACAAGGTAATAGTTGGTATGTTTACAAGCCCGCTTTCAAAGGCAACCTCCATAAACGGTTTGCCTTCATCAACTCCGTCAATTTCAATAATAAGAATATCCTGCCCCTCTTGCCATAAATAGGGGCCACCATCGACGGTGAGCATATTGCCCAAAACATATTCCCATCCAGCTCCCTTGGTTATCCTGGCAGATACGACACACGATTCCATATCGCCATTCTGCTCCGCCCTTAAAAATAATAGGGCATCATTTGTTACAGAACCGCCGGCACTTACTATTGAACCTATTCTCAGCTCATTTCCGGGCAATGTCGGGGCACCATAGGGAAACGTTATAAAAGAATAATACGTCCCTTCATTGTCCTCCACAATGCTGCCTGATGTAATATAATACAAATATTGCGTATCCGGGGTTAAATTCTTAATTTCTACATAGTGAACACGACTATTTTTGGTATCATTAGCCTGCTTAAAGGTCCCTCCCTGAACTTTATAAAAAACAGAGGCCGTTGATGGCTCATCCGTAATCCAGGAAACAGTCGCTGATCCAATCTCATTAAGGTTAGATATTGTTATATCACTGATAATTTCAGCTCCTGTCGCAGGCCCTATGGCTATTACCAGGAAACTTATCATTGTCACAAGGCCAAATATATAAAGTAACCTTCTCTTTTTCATCTAATCCCTCGCTCCTAAATTTATTAGCTTATTAGGTTTCATTTCTTAAATTTCCAATTGAAAAAAAAATAAATTTTAGGCCTTACACCCCCTTTCCTCATTTTTTTCTTTTCATTTTTATTTTATTATTATTTAATCCACTCAAAAATTTCTAACTCATTATTATTATTTATCTTTTTTCGTCTCCACTAAATATATTTTTTGCATAGATTATCTTTAATATTATATAATAATAAGCTATTTATGTCAATCAGACAATTCTTTGTTAATCTAAAAATAATAATTTTTAATTTATTGATTAAATAACTATCTAAAAAAGTAAAAAATTTCATGTATGATAATGCGCGTTTATATCAATGTATTTATGGGTAAAATCGCACGTCCAGGAATTCGCCTCACTCTCCCCCTGGCCAAGGTCCATGGTCACAACAATATCTGTCTGTTGAAGAATTTTTTTTGAAACAGAGGCATTCTCCTCAAAGGGTAAACCCTCTTTCACGAGTTGTATTGATCCGGCACTGCTGGCAAGCCATAACGAGAGACGTTCCTGCTCAATATCGGCACCACTGTAACCTGCAGCACACAGTATGCGCCCCCAATTGGCATCCTCACCATATATGGCAGTTTTCACTAAATTTGATGATGCGATACTTTTGGCAACTTGACTGGCTGAGAAAAAATCTCTGGCTCCCTTCACCTTGACCACAATGAATTTGCTCGCTCCCTCACCATCCCGGGCAATCTGCTCTGTCAGAGAAGTCGCCACGCGAGAAAGTGCTGCGCGAAAATGTAAAAAATCCTCCGAATTCCTCTCAAAAGAAGGATTTTTTGCGACTCCATTCGCTAAAAGGAATACAGAATCATTGGTGCTAGTATCACCATCTACGGTTACCATATTAAAACTTCGATCAACCACCCATTGCAGAGCACATTGAGCCATTTCATGGGTGATCGCCACATCCGTGGCCAATACAGCCAACATAGTCCCCATGTGAGGATGGATCATCCCTGAACCCTTGCATATCCCTGCAATGGTTATCTTGCGGCCTTGTATTTCACAGTGCACAGCAGCGGCTTTTGGCCTCGTATCGGTAGTCATTATAGCTCGCTGCGCCAAATTATCATTATGGGAAGCAAGTGACCCTGCTGCTTTTTTTATGCCCTGTATGATCTTTTCCATAGGTAAATAGTGGCCGATTATACCTGTGGACATAACAAGCGCTGACCCGGTCGGCAGTCCCAGAACAGACTCAACCGTTGTAACCATTGATACGGCATCTATATCTCCCTGCAGGCCAGTGCAGGCATTTGCGATACCAGAATTAATCACAATTGCCCGAAATTCGCCTCCGCTTTTTATACGCTCCTTGCTCACACGCACAGGCGCAGCCTGCACCCGGTTCAAAGTAAAAACCCCCGCAGCGACACACGCCCCTTCTGAAAGAATTAAAGCCAGATCGAGATCATTGCTCTTTTTTATTCCACAGGCCACTCCTGTTGCAAGAAAACCCGGCACTTTTGTTACTGACGGCTCATCCAACCATAAAATCTCCATACTCTTTCCCCACCTTATTCCATATTTTTTTGTTTACAAATCCACTCCCTCGCATTCTTAAAAGGAATAATCCAGGGAGTAATTCTATGCGATACTTTTCCTTTATCAGGGTAATACCCCCATTGCCAGGGGAAAATTGATCTCTCAAGATGCGGCATCATAGCCACATGTCGTCCATCATGTGAACAAAGGGCAGCTGCATTAAACCGCGATCCGTTCGGATTAAAGGGATATTCATCACCTGAATACACTAAGGGGATACAATACTCATCCCGCGTGCCGGCCAAAGAAAAACGTCCCTCGGCATGTGCAATCCAAATACCTAGCGTAGCGCCCTCCATATGATGAAATAACACAGCAGGACTCTCCTTTATATCTAAGCAGATAAATCTTGATTCAAAAATTCCCGATCCATTAGGGAGCATTACAGGCTGTTTTCCCTTATCATAGTCGGGATAGAGAAGATGTAATAATGTCATCAACTGGCATCCATTGCATACCCCAAGAGATAATGTATCACATCGAGCATAAAATTCTTCCAATGCCCTCCTCGCCCTGCTATTATATTGAAATACTCCCGCCCATCCTCTTGCAGAGCCTAACACATCGGAATTTGAAAACCCTCCGCAAAATACAATAAAATTAATATTCTTAAGAGTTTCCCTGCCAGAGGTAATATCCGTCATTGTTATATCCCGAACTTCAAATCCTGCATGATATAAACAATACGCCATCTCACGATCCCCGTTTGTGCCTTTCTCTCGAAGAATCGCTGCCTGAATTTTATGAACAGAAGGAGATAATGCGCCATTTTCAAAAGGATCAAAAGAGCGAGGAAAAGTATAGGGCTTTAAGGGGACATGGCAATTGTCAAATCCCTCCTCTGCCACTTTTTTATCCATTTGACGAAGGTCCATATCATAGGAGGTATGCTGCCACACACGCCGCAGCTTCTTCATATCTGTAACGAATATACCATCTGCCCATATTCTCATTGTATGAAAATCGGGCTCTGCAACCTCATACATCTTTGCCTTTGGCGGCAATGTCTCCAAAATATAATCCCTGTCCTTTCGAGCATACTGGATAATAACGCCGAGTCCTTCATAAAAAAAGGCATTTTTATTCAAACTGATATGCAATCCACAGTTACCTGCAAAAGCCATCTCGCACAGGGCGCTCACGATGCCTCCATCAGATACATCATGCCCCGCGTATATGATCCCTTTATGAATGAGCCTCTGAAGGGAATTAAACATTTCCTTGAAAAAATGAGGATACCTAATGGTGGGCACATGTTCTTTCCCTCCGCCGAGCTGATTATAAACCTGCGCGAGAGCACTCGTGCCTAAAAAGTCAGAAGGATTTTCGGGAAGATCCTGAAATGCAATATAGGCGAGCGTTGTGTCATCCTCCTTTTTTATATCAGGTGTCACTATTCTATTTAAATTATTACATAAACCGCATGCGGTAATGATGACTGTTCCCGGAGCTTTCACTACCATCCCATCCGCGTATTTCTGAGTCATGGAAAGAGAATCCTTTCCCGTAGGCACTGGAATGCCAAGTTCACTACACAGATGGGAAAGGGCGTGGACTGCCTCATAGAGCCGTGCATCTTCGCCAGGCTGATGAGACGGCCACATCCAATTGGCACTCAATGCCACAGAGCTTAATCCATCCTCTAAAGGAGCCCATATAATATTAAGTAAAGCCTCTCCCACTGAGAGCCTCACCCCTGCGTCAGTATTGACAATACCAGGGATAGGCCTGTCGCCAATACCTACGGCAATGCCATATCTACCGGTATAATCCATTGATTTTACTGCCACATTAGACAACGGTACCTGACAAGGCCCTACGGTTTGCTGTTGCGCCACCAGCCCTGTCACTGACCTGTCAACTTTATGAGTAAGCCATTCCTTGCTCGCAACTTTGGTGAGGCGTAATACTTTCATAATTTGGGTCTCAACATCTTCTTCAGGGAGAATGAGAGGGGGTAAATCCGAAGACACAGAGGTGGCGCGTATCTCGGTTTTGGGCGGTCTTCCAAAGAGAAAGCTAAAATCTAGATCAACAGGTCTTTCTCCATTGCCATGCTCAAAAACAAATTTTCCGTCCCCTGTGCACTCACCAATCACAAAACAGGGACATTGCTCTCTTTCGGCAATTTTCAAAATCATATCTACCGATGAGGCAGGCACTACGAGAGCCATTCTCTCTTGCGATTCATTCCCCAGGATCTCCATATCCGATAATGTAGGATCTCCAATGGGCAATTGATCTATAAAGATGATTCCCCCTGATTCACTTAATAATTCAGAGAGGCAATTAAAATGCCCGCCCGCTCCATGATCATGAATAGAGATAATCGGATTATCTGCGTCCTCTGCAAGTGCCCTTATCACGCGATACACCCTCTGCTGCATCTCGGGATTTGATCGTTGAACCGCATTTAATTCTAATCCTAAGGAAAATTCGCCGGTGTTTACCGATGACACGCTCCCGCCTCCTATCCCAATCCGGTAATTATCACCCCCGAGTAAAATAACCCTATCCTCTTTGTGCGGAATTCCTTTCTTCGTATGCTCTTTATTGGCATGTCCTACACCCCCTGCCAACATAATCACCTTGTCCCATCCAATAAAAACATCGTTATATTGATGCTCGAAAGTGGTCACTGTCCCGGCAATAAGGGGTTGGCCAAATTTATTTCCATAATCCGATGCACCGTGTGAGGCCTGTATTAAAATAGTGGCAGGATCCTGATACATATATTTGCGGGCAGGCAGAGCTGATTCCCATGGAAGATCCGATACCCTGGCATAAGATGTCAAATATCCTGCTATCCCAATGCCTGGTATTGATCCTCTGCCACCTCCCAGTCGGTCACGGATCTCCCCGCCACTCCCCGTGGCTGCACCAGGGAAGGCGCATACAGTGGTAGGAAAATTATGCGTCTCTGCTTTTAAACTTATAACACTGTGTATCTGACGAACACCAAATATACCCTTGTGTGGAGCAAATTCAAAAAGTGGAGGCCCTTTTAAAAAGGCCACATTATCGGTATAAGCACTTATAATAGAATCACCGCTGCGGGAAGATGTTTCTTTTACCATATCAAAAAGACTTTTTTGCTTGGGAATACCATCTATGATATAGCGCGCATTAAAAATCTTATGACGGCAATGCTCGGAATTGGCTTGTGCAAAACCAAATAATTCAGCATCCGTAAGCGATCTTCCCCTCTGGCGTGAATAATTACTGAGATACTCGATCTCTTCCGTGCTCAAGGCAAGACCTGCTTTAAGATTATACGATGATATATCGTTAATATGCTCTGTTGCCTTTTTTTCGGCCCTGTTTACAAAAATAGTATCGGATAATCTATCATACGTGGATTGAAGCATTGGGTCGAAAGATAAGAAACCTCCTTCATCTACCAGGTGAAATTGCTCTACTCTGCGCACATTCCTAATATTAAGATTATTTAATATCTCCTCAACGTTTGTTGCCCATGGGGATACCATAGAGCTTAAAGGTCCAATAAAAGATCCTTTTCTCAATGAAGTAGGCGACGCTTGAAAAAGCCAGCCAATCTCCTCCCTAAAAGAGCTATGGTCTTTAAAATCAAGAACATAAAATAGTGATGGGGTATGATTTGATTGCAGTACTAAGATCATTGAATCTCCCTTCATGTGCCTACATGTTTCGCTTCCTCATCCGGTAATGATTGTACTATCTGTCTCAGATACTCATAAATTTCATATACAGAACCTATATTGACTCGTTCATCAGGTGAATGCGGATGATCAATCTGAGGCCCTATGCTCACCGCATCAAGGCCTTTAATTTTATTTTTCAATATCCCACACTCAAGGCCTGCATGCAATGCCTTGATGCTTGGTGACTCCCCCTTCATACGTTCCCAGATGGTTTTGCATAGGTGAAGCAAGGAAGAAGTAGGATCCGGCTCCCATCCTGGATAATGACCTCCTATGTCAACCTGAACGTCACGATCCTTTACACGTGAAGTTATTTGTTGATAAATCGTGGGGAGCTCCTCTGTTTTACAAGAACGCGCATGAGAAGTGATAATAATAGCATCATCCGTCACCCTTATCAAACCAATATTATTACTTGTTTCTACAAAATTGTTTACTTCTTCCGACATCTTTATGACTCCGTTGGGAATCGACTTTATCGTCTCTATTAATGGGACTGGATCAATTCCTTCTATGTGCCCTGTATAATCAATCTTTTCAAGGGAAAGAGAAAAGTCAGGCTCACTGCTTCTCGCCTTTTCCGTGTTCTTTATGATACTCTCCCTAATATGTATCTGACTTTGAGGATAGAGGGCTATCTTCATGGAGACTTCTCTCGGGATAGCGTTTTTCTGGGTGCCTCCATCAATGGAAATAAGAAGGAGTTCAGGTGCCCTCTTTTTAGTATCTTCTAAAATATCTATGCTGCTTGTAATTGCATTGAGTCGCGGCAGATGTATATCGACGCCAGAGTGCCCCCCCTTTAATCCCTTTAAGGCTATTTTATACACGATCATATCCTCAATCGGCACCCTATCATTGAGTGGCACGCGACATATAATATCTACTCCCCCCGCGCTTCCAATACAAATACTCCCTAAATCTTCATTATCCAGATTGATCAATAATTTCCCTTTAAGAAGAGAGGCATCGAGCTTAAAAGCCCCTGTTAAACCGCTTTCTTCATCAACGGTAAAGAGAAATTCCAAAGGGCCATGGGATAACGAGGCATCCTCAAGCAGGGCCAACATAATGGCCATACCAATGCCGTTATCTGCTCCGAGAGTTGTACCTTGGGTTATGAGATAGTCACCCTCAACCTTTACTTTTATTGGGTCTTGTGAAAAATCATGTGCTACCCCTTCCAATTTATTGCATACCATATCCATATGCGCTTGAAGAATTAATTTTTTTTTGCTCTCCATACCAGGGCTCGCCGATATATAATACACAATATTGCCGATGGTATCGGTAGCGTAGCGTATAGACATTCTTTCAGCAATCTCTTGTAAATAAAAGCGTATTCTCTCTTCGTTTTTAGAGCAGCGTGGTATAGACAACAATTCATCAAACCATTTCCATACACTCTCCGGTTTAAAATTTAACATTTCCTTGCTCCTTTGTTAGCTAGAACTTGACAAAAATTAAATTTTTTTATAAAATCATTCTCTATAGAATAGGCACGTAACTCAGGGGGAGAGTGCTACCTTGACGCGGTAGAAGTCGGCGGTTCGAAACCGCCCGTGCCTATGTATTTTGAAAAAAGTCAAAAATTTACCTCCCAGGGTGATAAAAATTTTTACCTAGAAAAAAAATTAAAAATATGATGAATATTACAGTTACCTTTAAAGAAGGATTAGAAAAGAACTATATTAAAGGAATTACTCTCCTTGATATAATACATGAACACAATGCTCCTCTCCTTGCGGCCAAACTGGATAATGTGCTCACAGATCTTAATACCTCACTTGAAAATGATTGTACTATACAACTCTTAGATTTTCAAGATAGTGAGGGCAGTGACGTGTTAAGACATAGCACTTCCCATATAATGGCCCATGCGGTAATGGATTTGTTTAAAGATGTTAAATTTGGGATCGGGCCTTCTATTGAAGATGGATTCTATTATGATTTCGATCTGCCAGAACCATTTACCCCTGATGATTTGGAAAAAATCGAAAAAAGGATGAAGGATATTATAAAGAGGAATCTGCCTTTCGAGCGCACGGTGGTACCCAAGGAAGAAGCAATAAAAATATTTCAAGAAAAAGGGCAAATCTATAAAATAGAACTTATTGAAAATATCCCTGATGATACAGTCAGTATATATAAACTAGGAGAATTTACAGATCTTTGTAGAGGCCCGCATATACCATCCCTAAAACTTGCTAAAAATTTTAAGCTCCTCAGCATTGCAGGCGCCTATTGGCGTGGGGATGAAAAAAACAAGATGCTTCAAAGAATTTATGGAACGGTTTATCCCTCAAAAGACGAACTTTCCGACTATATTGAAAAAATTGAAGAAGCAAAAAAAAGGGATCATCGTAAATTGGGAAAGGAATTGGATCTTTTTAGCATAAGCAATGAAGCAGGTGCCGGATTTGTTATCTTTCATCCTAAAGGCGCGCTATTAAGAATGATATTGGAGGACTTTGAAAAAAAAGAACACCTTAAGCGAGGCTATCTCCCTGTGTATGGTCCTCAAATCTTGAAATTAGATTTATGGAAAAAATCAGGGCATTATGATCATTACCGTGAAAATATGTATTTTACTGAGATTGAAGAGCAAGGCTATGGGATTAAGCCGATGAATTGTCTTGCTCATATGCTTATTTACAAAGCTAAAATCCGAAGTTATAGGGATTTGCCCTTACGATATTTTGAACTGGGGACAGTACACAGGCATGAAAAATCAGGTGTCCTTCATGGACTCACGCGTGTAAGAGGATTTACACAGGATGATGCTCATATTTTATGTACTCCTGAACAACTCAACGATGAAATAAAAGGGGTATTAAATTTTGTTATCGATGTGATGAATCTTTTCGGTTTTTCTTTCGAAATGGAAGTAAGCACGAAACCTGAAAATTCAATCGGCTCTGATGAGATATGGGAAAGAGCAACAGCTGCACTTATTCAATCTATGAAGGAAGCCCGCATTGCGTATAAAGTAAATGAGGGAGATGGTGCATTTTATGGACCTAAGATCGATGTGAAATTAAAAGACGCATTGAATAGAAGTTGGCAATGCGCCACAATACAGTGTGATTTTACTCTTCCGGAACGATTTGATCTTACCTATATTGCAGAGGATGGTCAAAGAAAAAGACCTGCAATGCTCCATCGGGTAATACTGGGATCTCTGGAAAGATTTATTGCCATATTAACCGAACATTATGCCGGTGCATTTCCGTTATGGCTCGCACCGACACAAATCAAGATTTTAACTATTACCGATAAACACGCAAAGTACGCAGCAAAAATTGAAAAGAAATTAAAAGAGCAGGAATTTCGCGTTGAGACTGATATGAGAAACGAAAAGATCGGCTTCAAGATCAGAGAGGCCCAAATGGCAAAGATACCGTATATGTTAGTAGTGGGAGATCTGGAGGTAGCAGAGGAAACGGTAAATGTGAGAGCCCGGCATACAAAGAAAACATTTTCCTTAACGATCGATGAATTTATTAAATCTATCGATAAAGAAATTAGAGAATCCACACAATTAAAGAATTAAGAAAATTAAAGAATCTATGGAATGGAGGTGATAAAAGATAAGTCAAAAAATTGAAAAAATATGTATTAACGGGGAGATTACAGCAAAAGAAATACGCTTAATTAGTGAAAACGGAAATCAAATTGGCACCTATTCATTAGAGGAAGCATTGAATATTACCAAAGAAACCGGTCTTGACCTTGTTGAAATAGCTCCGCATGCCAATCCCCCTGTATGCAAGATGATGGATTATGGCAAATTCAAGTATCAGCAGCATAAAAAATTTCACGACGCTAAAAAGAAACAACGAATTATTCATGTAAAAGAAATAAAACTCCGGCCTAAAACTGAAGAACATGACTTTCAGTTTAAATTAAAAAATGCCCGAAAATTCCTTCAGGATGGCAATAAAGTGAAACTTACCATACTCTTTAGAGGCCGAGAGCTTGCCCACCGGGAAATCGGCGAAGAACTGTTGACAAGAATGGCATCTCAAATAGAAGATGTGGGCAATATTGAACAAAAGCCTCGACAAGAAGGCCGAAATATGATAATGATAGCAGGACCCAAAAATATACATGGCAGTGATAAAGTACACAAAAATAAAAACAATCAAAAATATAAATAATTCATAATATTAAAAGAGAATCATAGACATTAGAGAAAGCAATTATTATTAACAAGGTTAAAGAGAGCAAGGAGTCAAGGTTGTATGCCCAAAATAAAAACAAATAGAGCTGCGGCAAAAAGATTTCGCTTTACAGCAAAGGGGAAAATTAAAGGAAGCAAGGCCTATGCAAGCCACATTTTAACCAAAAAGTCCCGCAAGCTTAAAAGAAAATTACGAAAGGGAAGATACGTATCATCGGTTGATTGTGCTAAAATTAGACGGTTACTGCCGAACAGATAAATGAGGAGATTTTAAAGGATGGCGAGAGTAAAAAGAGGTATTAATGTTAAAAAACGGCATAAAAGAGTATTAAAAGCGGCAAAGGGGTATCGTGGAGGGAGAAGCAAATTATTCCGCAGTGCGAAGGAAGCAGTGAATCGAGCCCTCGCCTATTCTTTCCGTGACAGAAAGGTGAGAAAAAGAAATTTCAGGCGATTATGGATTATCCGTATAAACGCTGCTCTTACTACAATGGGATTGAGTTATAGTAAATTTATGGATGGATTAAACAAGGCAGGCATAAAAATCAATCGAAAGATCCTTGCGAATATGGCAATGACAGATCCTTCTGCATTTTCCGAATTGGTGAAGCATGTAAAAGAGATGAGCAGTGCAGGAAAACGTGACACGATAAGAGAACTCGCCAGAATAAAATAGGTAGAATCTTTGCCTATTGACAGTCGCATTTTAAAGGATGTATTATTATCTAAATATAGTATATATCGAGTACCAAGGAAATTAAATAGCCGTCAGGGTTTAAGGGGTATCTCCTGCGCGCCATATGCGCTGTGTGGTCACAATGAAAGTGCTGAAAAATAAGCGAGTCCTATGTAATGCACAACCACGAAAAATTTCATCAAACCAAGGAAGATCAAACAATTGCACGGCTCACCGTAATAGAGCAAAAAATAGGAAAAATCGTGGAAGAGCTAAGATTGTTGCGACAGGAAAACCACTTCATGAAAAAAAAATTAGCAGAGAATAGAAAAAATCAAGAAAACTTTTTAAAAATTGAACGAGATAATCATCGCTTAAAAAATGAACATCAACAAATAGCCGAATATGTAAAAGATATGGGAAATAACCTAAAAGATATATTATAAAATAAAAAATACCGACGTGAGCATTGATTTTTTTTTAAAAAAATTTATACTATATAATATGTTCAAATAGAAGAAAAAATTGATGAATAGAGCGACTCAATTAACAGAAGTTATAATATTAGATGAAAAATATACTATTAGAAGTGAGGCAAATTCCGAAGAAGTAAAAAGAGTAGCTCATTATTTGGACACCAAGCTTAAGGAGATAAGGCAGAAATTACCAAATATTTCTCTTGTAAAGGCGGTAATTTTAGCTGCTTTTTATAATATAGAAGAGCTTTTTGAAACTAAAGCTCAACTAAAAGAAACCAAAAAAATAATGGAGGACAAGACAAAAAATATTCTAAAAATGTTAGAAGATGTATAAGGGACGTGGCTGATTATTTTTTTACTTCAGACTCTTTATATTTTATGGAGGCTGATTAATATAGATTTTAAAATTATATGTATATACACACAAATTATTGTTTTTATTTATATAAAGATTAAAGAAAGAATAAGAATCCCTGCCGTGTTCGTGATGGAGAGTTTAGTTTGATCCAACAGTATATTATGAGGGAGTCTGTGTTTGGGTATAACAAACAGGTCTAGAAAGGTAGAAAGTTTAGACTATCCAGCAGGACACCCACCTGGAAACAGGGTTCAAATATACGCTTCACACGGCACAGCGCGGGGAACATTATATATATTAGTGTATTAGTTGTCTCATCACTATTTTCAATTCATTGCAATCAGCCATTTCCTATTAATAATTAAAGCTATTTAGTAATTAAAGGGGATGAGCATGGATCAGCAATCAATTATTTTCATATTTATTTTTGGAATAATTGGCTTTATTGTAGGATATTTTTCGCGAAAAAAAATAGCTGAATCAAAGATAACGAGCGCCGAAGAAGTTTCCAAGAAGATTATATGCGATGCGGAGAAAGAAGTTGCGAATAAACGGCGCGAAATCGATCTTGAGGTAAAAGATCAGTTATTTAAGGCACGGGCTGAGTTTGAAAAAGAAACAAAAGAACGTACACATGAACTCCAGAACAAAGAAAAAAGATTTGCTCAAAAGGAGGAAAATTTAGATCGTAAGCTGGACTTATTGGAAAGAAAAGAAGCAGAACTAAATAATCGCCTTACCCAGACTACGAACTTAAAAAACAAACTCAAACAACAAGATGCAGAATATCAACGGTTAATTGCTGATGAGTTAAAAAAATTAGAGCGTATTTCTGGTATGACCTCTCAAGAAGCAAAAAATATTCTCCTTGTGCATATGGAATCGGAAGCACGGCATGAAGCTGTCAGGATGGTAAAGGCGATTGAAGATGAAGCCAGAGAATCGGCGAAAAAGAAAGCTGCCGAAATTTTAAGCCTGGCTATCCAGCGATATGCCGCTGATCATGTGCTCGAGACAACTGTGTCTGTTGTTGATCTTCCAAATAATGAGATAAAGGGAAGAATAATCGGCCGTGAAGGCAGGAATATTCGCGCATTAGAGATGGCGACTGGAATTGACTTAATTATTGATGACACACCGGAAGCGGTTATTCTCTCAGGATTTGATCCCATCCGACGACAGGTCGCCAAAAATGCCCTCGAGAAGTTGATTGTCGACGGCCGCATCCATCCAACCAGAATCGAAGAAGTCGTAGCTAAGTGCAATAAAGATTTAGAGAGTGCTATACGTGAGGAAGGGGAACAAGTAAGCTTTGAATTAGGTGTACATAATCTGCATCCGGACCTCATCAAATTAGTGGGCAGATTAAAATATCGCACAAGTTATGGTCAGAATGTATTGCAGCATTCAAAGGAAGTTGCGTTTTTAGCCGGAATTATGGCAGCGGAGCTGAGCATTGATGAGCAAATGGCAAAACGCGCCGGGCTGCTGCATGATATCGGGAAGGCAGTTGATCACGAAGTAGAAGGCAGTCACCCCAAAATCGGTGCTGATTTAGCTAAAAGATATAACGAATCCAAAGAAATAATCAACGCTATTGTAGCCCATCATGAAGATGAAGAGCCCACAGGCATTATATCAATTCTGATACAGGCTGCTGATGCATTATCAGCAGCCCGTCCAGGAGCACGGAAAGAAAGCCTTGAGGCCTATATTAAACGATTAGAGGGTCTTGAAAAAATTGCTCGGGAATTTAAGGGTGTCTCAAATACCTATGCAATCCAGGCCGGACGGGAAGTCCGTGTGATAATAGAGCCTTCTGATTTGCCTGAGGAAGAAATGCGGCATGTGGCAAAAGATATAACCAAAAAAATTGAAAAAGAAATGGAATATCCGGGTCAAATCAAAGTTACTTTAGTGCGTGAGAGCAGAGTAGTTGAATATGCCCGATAAAATAAAAATCCTTGTCATTGGAGATATAATTGGTAATAGCGGACGGCAGGTAATTAAAGAACTACTTCCCAGATTAATCACCCAGTACGAGATTGATCTTTGTATTGCAAATGGAGAAAATGTTGCGGGTGGGTTCGGTATCACTGAAAAACTTATTTGCGACCTATTAGAGCGTGGTATTGATATCCTGACATCCGGTAATCATATATGGGATAAAAAAGAGTTAATTCCAATAATTAATACAATACCTTCTTTACTTATCCCGGCCAATTATCCACCCTCTGTCCCCGGATACCGCTTTGCAATCAAAGAGTATAATGGGACGTGCATAGGAGTGATCAATCTGTGTGGCCGTGTCTTTATGAATAATTTTGATTGTCCTTTCCGCATAGCAGATGATATAATTGCTCAATTAAAACCTAAATGTCGTATAATAATCATCGATTTCCATGCTGAGGCCACATCAGAGAAGGTTGCGCTGGGTTGGTATTTAGATGGACGAGTCAGCGCCGTAATAGGCACGCATACACATATTCAGACCGCTGATGCAAGAATCCTTCCTCATGGAACAGCCTATTTAACGGATGTGGGAATGACCGGGGCGTTTGATTCAGTTATCGGTATAGAAAAAAATGTCGCGCTTAAAAGATTTTTAACTCAAATGCCCCAAAAATTTCCTATGGCTAAACATGATCTGAGACTTAATGGTGCACTCATACACGTGAGCGGTGTAACTGGCTGTGCTGAAAAGATTATACCTCTTCAAATACCATTATAATCAATTTATCGTGTAATCTCCAATATCTCATATTCCTTAGTGCCTGAGGGGACAGTGATTTTTATTTCATCTCCCACTTCATGACCTAAAAGGGCTCTTCCTATAGGTGAAGTAGTGGAGATTATATTAAGTGAAATATCAGCCTCGTATTCTGATAAAAGTCGATACGAGATTTCTTCATCTGTGTTTAAATCTACGAGCCGAACCGTTGTGCCGATATAGATTTTATTATCATCAGGTATATTTTCATCCTCAATGATCCTGGTCCGTGATATTAAATCACTCAGTTCGGCTATTTTCCCCTCTGTTTGCGCCTGGGCTTCCTTAGCCGCATCATATTCAGCATTTTCACTCAGATCGCCATGGGCCCTTGCTTCAGCTAAATCCTTGATGACTTCCCTTCTTTTTTTATGCTTTAAATAATCAAGCTCCTTTTTTATTTTATTAAAACCCTCTCTTGTCAAATAAACCGATCTAATAGTCAATATGTTTCCCTCCTTTCATTTACCTATTAAATTCTTTTTACACTGTAATAGAAAAATAAGGCCTACTGGCTTGTTTTGATTAGAATTTTCTTATTATAATATGCATTTTCTCTCTATGCAAGTGATTTTGGAATTGCCGAATAACAAAGTTTATGTTATAACGTAATCATAAGATAAAGAGAGATGATATTTTAAAAAATGATAATAATTTTAAAATCTAATTTTCGGACAACATGATAATGGGTTTCAAAATGTTTGATTTATTAAAAAGAGCATGAGATATGGACAATACGAGTGACAAATTTATTGTCCTTGGTACTGCAGGTCATATTGATCATGGAAAAACGACTCTCATTAAGGCCCTTACCGGTGTTGATTGTGACCGACTAAAGGAAGAAAAAAGAAGGGGAATCACCATTGAACTCGGATTCACTTCCTTACGCCTTCAAAATCACCTTCACATTGGCATAATTGATGTGCCTGGCCATGAAAAATTTATTCATCATATGGTTGCGGGTGTAGGAGGAATAGATTGTGTATTGCTTGTTATTGCGGCCGATGAAGGTGTAATGCCTCAAACAAAAGAACATTTGGATATCTGTGAATTACTCGGAATCAAAAAAGGAATCATTGCCCTGACAAAAATTGATCTTGTCTCCGACGAATGGCTTGAATTAGTTATAGATGATATCCGTTCTTCTACGCAAAAAAGCTTTCTTGCCAATGTCCCAATTATTCCGGTCAGTTCACAAACAAAACAGGGATTGGATACATTAATCCAAACCATTACTCAATTAGCCGAGCACATAATACCTAAAAGAGATGATGGTAATTTTCGTCTCCCTATCGACAGGGTATTTACCATGAAGGGTTTTGGCACGGTAGTCACAGGGACGGTTTTAAATGGAAGAGCAGAAGTCGGGGAGGCATTAGAAATCTTGCCTCAAAAAATACCTGTTAAAATAAGAGGATTACATGTTTTTAATAAAAAAACCGACCGTATAGTATCAGGACAGCGCGCAGCGATTAATTTACAAGGAATTGAGAAAAATAAAATCGAACGGGGTAATGTAGTCGCCCTAGCCCATACGCTCAAAGCTTCTTATATTCTCAATACCCATATCTCATTAGTCCCTCACAGCCCCCCTCTAAAAAATCGAACAAGGATTAGATTTCATTCCGGAACGAATGAGATTTTAGGCAGAATCATTTTATTAGATAGAGAAAAGCTTAAGGGTGGGGAGGCTGCGTATGTGCAAATTAGATTGGAAAAAAAAATAGCAGTCCTTCCTTTTGATAACTTCGTCATTCGCACCTATTCACCTATCATCCTTGCAGGCGGAGGGCATATCGTAGAAAATATTGCAACAAAAAGCAAAGGGACGAAGCTAAAATCTCTGATAAACGATTTAATCCTTCTCGATGAGGGTTCAAATGAGGAAAAAATCGAATACTATATCAAAAAAAGCGGGGAAGAATGCATTGATCTTAAGAATCTTATTATGAGGAGCAATAATACTCAACGGGAACTTATTGAAATCCTTAATCAATTATTGCTTAAAAAACGAATTATCAGCATAGATCCTCTTGCCTATAAAGTTGTCCATACGAGCATATACGAAAAATTATGTAATAGCCTCACAGCCTTTCTTACTTATTATCACCAACAATTTCCTTTAAGTGCGGGAGTCTCCAGAAAAGAGTTAAAAGAGAAACTTTCCCCGAGCGTGGATTCAAAATTATACACTATGATTATAGAGAATCTCCAAAAAAATAATCGAATCACTGTGGAAAAAGAACTGATTAAGTTACAAGGGTATAAAATTTCTCTGTCAGCCAAAGAGGAATCCCTCTATCAAGCTATCTTAAAGATATATAAAGATATGAGTATCCATCCCCCAAAACTTGAAGAGATCTGCTCTCAAATGAAGATTGCTCGACATGAAGCGGAAAAGCTTATTCAGCTATTAATAGACAGGGGAGAGGTAATCCGTATAAATGAAGATTTTTTATTTCATCATGCGGCTATAACTTCTATAAAGCATAAACTCTTCTCTTTTTTTAAGCACACAAAAGATATTAATATAAGCAAATTTAAAGACCTCATTGGAATATCCCGAAAATATGCCATCCCTCTTCTTGAGTTCTTTGACACTGAAGGGATCACCTTACGAATCGGTGATAAACGGATCCCTAGGAATCTAAACGGGTGGGAATAAAGCATAGGAGATTTATTCCCACCATTTTTAAATTATTAATTTAACGTAATTGCATCATTAGGACACTCTTCAACACAAGAGCCGCAATCAACACAAGTATCGGCATCAACCGACGCTGTGTCATTGACTGTAATAGCTTCAACCGGGCATGCATCAACGCATACTCCACATCCTGTACACTTATCCACATCTATTTCAGCTGGCATTATATCACCTCCTTAAATTGAATTATCTGGCTTCTCAATTATAACTCCCTGCTCACGCGCCAATAAAGCGCTCATACCAATGATCCAAATCCTAAAAACTTACGTGTATATTATATGAACCGTAGGTAAAATTATCAATTAAAATAAATCTTACTATATAAAACATCTTTTTATTTTGTCAAGAGGTAGAGTAATTTAAATGTATTATTTTATCCCTGCCTCCATCCCAACCTTTTCAGTGCGCAATAGGCATTTAAACGAAGATACCAGTGAGAGCTCTCATGTAAAATTTCAAGCAAAGGATTAATAGCCTTCCTGGAGCCCAATGAGCCTAGTGCCCGGGCAGCATTATATGCCACGTCAAAGTCTGAATCTTTAAGAGCTGCGATAAGGCTGTCACTAGCTTTTTTATACTCTATTTTCCGAAGAAAGATAATACCCCACTTTCGAATAAGCGGGTCCTTGTCCTTAAGCATGGAGACTATATCCGGAATATAGGGTGATAATATTTTTTCACTCTCTTCTCTTATCCCCTTCTCTACTATGGAAAAAATAGCTCCGGCACGGTCCCCTTCTCTCTTTCCCACGATTATTTCCATCTGTTCGGCTATAGTTAATTTTGAAGAGGGATGCGAGAACCCGATCCTTCCTGTAATCAGCAAAATTACCAGCAATATTACTGTCACTATAGTGACAAATAATGCATTCTGCGTGAGAAAAAACGAATATATGGTCTGTACAAGTATCAAAAAAATAAGATAGATGAGTAAAATTAGAAAGAGTGGAAGAAGAAAAAAAAGTGATACTCGTATACAGAATCTTAAAAAATGTGTGCCATCGGTTTTTTTATCAAACTCATCTAAAAATGTCGTGACATCTGCCAAAAAGCTACCCGCATCAGTCTCTATCATCGCCTTCCCAAAAGTGGTCGATATCATTTGGATCGTGTCCCCCTCCTTTTTTAAAATGGAGTTTGAAGGGGCATCAGGGCCAGAAAAAATATCATGCCGTGCCAGTATCTTCTTAATGGGCTCTGCTTCTTTACTCGTTCCAAAAGACTCATCTGTTTTAAGAGAAACCTGCAACTTTTTATTAAAAGATTTTATTACCTCTGCGGCATAGAGTGTATAGTGATAATAAAATTTATCTACTTTTTTCCCCCAGTGAGTTTTTAAAAGCATTTGATCTCGTATTCTGATAAAATCACGGGCAGATAAATATGAAGTAAATAAAAAATGAGTCAGGCTAAAAAAGATGACAAAACCTATGAAATAAATTAGAATATTCTTATAGTTATAATATGAATTAACCTCAAAAAAATAATACCCTGTCAGAGAGCACACTATGGGTATAATGAAGAGAAAAATCCCGAATGGCCATAGCATTCTCCATCCGATACTCCTCACATAAAAAATTACTACACCACATAATAAAATAAAGAGGAAAGAGAATGCGTTTCTCACCCTCTGCGTATTCAATTCCCTCTCTTTACCATTAAGTTCCTCTGATACACGACCTTTTAACCGAAGGGATATACTACAGACCGCATCTGCCAGAAGTGTAAAGCTTACTATATACAAAATTCCCCACAATATACCATATGCTAATCCCACAGAGAGAGAGAAAAATAAACCAGCTTTAAAATAGGTAGCAGACGAGCTTTGTTCCTCCCTCAACCGCGTGCCAGGGACCCCGATATACCCATTCTTCTCAATCCATGCTTGCTCCTTCAACAACGACTTCGTGCTATTTCTTACGAGCACTGCTCCCATGAATTCGCCGGCAACACTACCGGCAATAGCGCACACAATCAGATACACAATGAGTCTTTTAAGGGTCATAGCTGTCCTTTGAAACTCATTTGAGCTTCTCTATGCAATAATTCTTCTTTATTATGATAGCGCGGCGAAAAATGAAAGGGGATAAGTTCTTTGACCTTTGCGGATTGTGCTAATTTTCCCGCCTGATAAGCTGTGAGATGATAACGCTCCCGCGCTCTTTCCCGATCTTCTTCTAAAAAAGCAGCTTCGCAAAAAAAATACGTCGCACCCTCTATGAGTGAAAGAATCTTTTCAATATTTTCATGAGTATATGCTGCATCGACCACATAGGCAACCTTCTGTCCTTCAGTGATAATGACTAGTTCCTCTTTTATTTTTCCTAACGATAATATATCACTCGATGTATTCTTATCTCCTGCCTTCGTGGGGGTAATGAGATAACTATCTGGCTTATTTTGTCGTATTGAGGTTTTAACCTCCTTTAACCAAGGCCCTATCGGCAGCCCCATCTTCATTAATTTATCTTTATTGATATTAATATGAAGATTTTCCTCAAGGCAATACGCAAGTGAGGGGGTGAGGTGATCAAGTATGGCGCATGAGAGAGTAAAATCATCTTCTTTGAGCAATACCCCATTATAGTCCCTGTGAGCCTTTTCCATTCTCTTTTTAAATCCTTCGCTACAGAGAAAATTTGCCTTACGAAGATATGTTTCATTTACTTCATACACTTCTATACGAAAAGAATTCGTATAGTTTTTTACAAGGTTCCATGTATATGAAGATAATTTTCCCTCAACATTGCGAATAATGCCAGAGGGGCCGAAAATACGGAGTGTTTTTTCTCTTCCGAGAAAAATTCTAATGATATAATCAAGACCCATAAAATGGTCCATATGGGTATGAGATATGAATATATCGGTAATCCTATTAATATGCCGTATGGATAATGAGGAAACATCCCCTATATCAAATAAAAGGGCCCGTCGTTCAAAAAAAAAATCAACAAATAACGCAGGATCCTGAAATGGGCTGTTCACAAGTCGACATTGAAATATTTGAGTCATGATTAGTGAGAATCACAGCTTTCTTCATATGCCCATTCTAACCACGCAAGAGCAGCGAGCAAGTCTTCGCTGTCAACGGTCGGTCCGGCCCAAAACCGAAATCCCGGAGGAGCGTCCCTATAGGAATTTATATCATACGCAACCTGTTCCGCATCCAAAGTGCTGGCTATTTTTTTGCAAAAAGCGGTCTGGGCTCCGGTATCCATTGCGGTAAACCATGGTGCGACAATCTTAAGACATACAGAGGTATTGCTACGAATAGTTTTCTCCTCGGCTAAAAATTCGATCCAATCCCGGGATGCTACCCAGGATTCAATGGTAGCAAGATTTGTCATACTCTTTTTAATAAGTGCCTGCACACCTTGTGCACCATTAAATTCAAAAGAAAGCCCCCACTCAAGCGCATCGATATATTCCTGGACACAAATCATTGAAGGTGTATTGATTGTCTCGCCTTCAAATATACCCTTATTAAGCGCGCCTTTTTTCTTTAATCGAAAAATTTTAGGCAACGGCCATGAAGGATCATAATTTTCTATTCTTTCAACTGCTCTGGGCGAAAGAATTAATATGCCAAATCCTGCTTCACCTCCGAGAACCTTTTGCCATGAATAGGTTATGGCATCAAGTTTTTCCCACGCAATCTCCATCCCAAAAACCGCGCTCGTCGCATCACACAGAACAAGACCTTGACGATTATCCGGAATGAATTCTCCACTCGGCACCTTAACCCCGCTTGTCGTCCCATTCCAGGTGAACACAATGTCATTACTCCAGTCAATAGAGGAAAAATCGGGTATGTGGCCATACTCAGACTTCAAAACAGTGGCATTAAGCTTTAATTCTTTATTTACATCCGTCGCCCATCCTGCTCCAAAACTTTCCCATACAAGAACTATCACCGCCCTCTCACCGAGCAGACTCCACAGAGCACACTCAAAAGCACCGGTATCACTTGCCGGCATTATGCCTACCATATAGTCATCAGGAATTTCAGCTAATTTTCTGCTTAAATCTATCGCCTTTTTTAAAGAGGCTTTCCCTTCTTTTGAGCGGTGCGATCTTCCAATTAAAGAATCTGCCAGTATCGTACTATTCCAACCAGCCCTTTTAGCAGTCGGACCAGAGCTAAAAAAAGCTCTCACAGGTTTTATTGAAGGTTTCTTCATTGTTTTTCTCCCTATAGCTCAAAGTGTCTAATTTTTAATAGATTTTATATAAATTTATTAGTAATGTCAATAAAAAAGAGACCTCTCAGCAATTCTAATTTTTTATACTACTCATAGCCAATGTTATTATTTTCTGCTATAATGGAAAAAAATTAATCGAGGAAGTAAAATGGGTAGAAAAAAGCCTGAATTTAAACAGATTCGCAAACTAAAAGCAGAATATCGAAAAAATCCTGAATCAAAGCTGTTTTTTCCTTTAGCACGGTTGTATGAAAAGGTGGAGGAATTGGATACAGCAAAAAAAATATTGGAAGATGGTCTTAAAAAATACCCTCACTATTATGGTGCAAAGGCTTTTTTAGGTGAAATTCTTTATAAAAACAATGAATTTGAAGAAGCACAATCTCATTTAGAGGCTGTTATAAAAAAAGTACCTGAAAATCTTTTGGCTCACAGAATACTGGCGAAGATTTACACACAGCAAGGAAGAAAAGATTTAGCTGATGAACAATTGCGCGTTGCCACCCTCATAACTCCGGATCATCCGGAAACACCCTCCATTGATTACTTAGTGGAAAGGTTTACGCCTCTCACAAAAGAGGAGGCAGAAGAAAAAGAGTTAACACAAAAGAAAGAAAGAAAGAAGAAAAATAAAAAGAAATATATAGAAAAAAAAGAGAAAGAATCCAAGGAAGAGGAGACAAAGGCAGATTCAGGCACCGATGAAATACTTACCACAACGTTGGCTGAACTCTATTATTCTCAAGGATTGATAGATAAGGCTATTGATATTTATACAAAGCTTTCGGAAAAAGCGCCTCAAGATAAAGCTCTTAATCGAAGACTTAATGAATTAAAACATGAAGCAGGGACAGAAACGCCCCAAAGCCCCTCAGGCGAAGAAGAAGGCGTCACTGAAACATATGCTGAGCTTTATTATTCTCAAGGATTAATAGATAAGGCTATTGATGTGTATACAAAGCTTTTGAAAAAAGAGCCCGATAATGAGACATGGCATACGAGACTGACTGAATTAAAACAAGTGCTCGAGCAAGAATCTTCTTTAGAGATAACAGAAAGCTCCTACATGGAAACGGAAGGTTCGCCGAATGCACACGCAGATAACCAAAAAGAGAGTGAAAGCTCCCTAGTGGATGGAGAAATACCGATTGAACAAGAAGAGTTTTCCTTGGGGATTCCACATTGTGAAATACCACCGGATGAAGATGTAAAAAATACTATGAGTGATGAAAAAAAATTAATAGTTCTTCAATTCTGGATAGATACTATCCGTAGATTACGGGAGCGCAGGAGTGAACGCGGATGATTGAAATTCTTGTAATACATGGGCCAAATTTAAATTTGCTCGGAGAGAGAGAACCTGCAATATACGGCTCAACAACCTTAGAAGCGATCAATCAATCTCTTGAGAATGCAGGGCAGCAGATTGGTGCAAAGATTACTTTTTTTCAGTCAAACTCCGAATCTGCCATTATCGATAAAATTCATGAGGCGAGACAATTAGATATTGAGGGAATTATTATTAACCCTGCGGCATTCACCCATACAAGCGTGGCTATTCGGGATGCTCTTTCAGCAGTAAATATACCCACTATAGAAGTACACCTTTCAAATATCAGTGCACGGGAGGAATTTCGCCGCAAATCCTATATTACACCGGTCGCGTTGGGTCAAATCTGCGGATTCGGAGCGTATGGATATATCATGGCCTTAGATGCCATGATTAATTTTTTAAGGAAAAAAGATAATTAGACATGTATGATAAAAATAGCCGCATAAAAGAACTTCAATGTATGTGTAGTAATAAAGGATTAGATGCCTTACTCATTACTGATTCTCTCCATAATAGATATCTTGCGAAAGAGAACGATTCTATAGAAGGTGTCTATATAGTGTATCAGGATAAGGCTGTTTTCTTCACGGATTTTCGCTATTTTGCCGATATAAAAAATAAAAATCCGCAGATCGAGATAATTGAGTATACACAAAAATATATAGAAATCGCTCAATGGCTGAAAAACAGGGGAATAAAAAGAATTGGATTTGAATCATCGAGGACATCATACAGTGATTTTGAAAACTGGTCACAACATTTTCCTCACGCGATGCTAGTTCCCTGTAAAAGATTGGTTGAGGAATTAAGAATGATAAAAGATGAAAATGAGATTGCATCTGTAAAAAGCAGTATAAAACTCTTAGGGAATATCCTAGAGGATGTTCCCCGTCTTATTACACAAAATCCCCATATCACAGAGAAAGAGATAGCCTTAGAGATAGATCTTACAATGAGAAGGTTTGGCGCTGATAAAACCGCGTTTACGACGATCGTTGCGTCAGGAAAACGATCTGCCTATCCCCATGCCGCCCCTTCATCTTGCCCGATACAGGATGGTGAGATTCTCCTTGTCGATGCAGGCGCGGTCATGAATGGATATAATTCAGATCAGACACGAACATTAGTAGTGGGTGAAAGGAGAAAGAATAGAGTATTTGATGAAATATTTAACATCGTGAGAGAGGCTCAAGAGGCAGCTTTTTCGGCTATTGCACCGGGGGTAAGCTCCAAAGAAGTTGATTATAAAGCCCGTCAGGTTATTGAAAAGGCAGGATACGGAGACTACTTTGGTCATGGAACCGGTCATGGTGTAGGTCTGGAAGTGCATGAAGCTCCGAGCATATCTGGCCGGACAGAACCTACGACGCTTGCCGCAGGCATGATTTTTACAGTGGAGCCAGCCATATATATCCCTGAAAAATTTGGCATAAGATGGGAGGATATGGTGTTGGTTACTGACACTGGGTATGAATTATTAACCGAAATTTCCTGGAATAATATATGGGTGGGGTAAATTTATGGAAATAGAAAGAATAAAAGAAATTTTTGACTTAGTAGAGAATAGCAATTTTGAAGAAGTTGAATTGGAAGAGGCGGAGTTTAAGATTAGAGTGAAAAAAAAGAGCGCTCAGCACGCACACTATACTGAACCTGTTATGAAAGCAATAGATCAAAGAGATAATGATGAGATCGCATATGATGAGAACAGTATTGTGGTAAAATCTCCTCTTGTGGGGACTTTCTATCGTGCCCCCTCGCCTGACAGTGAACCATTTGTCAAACCGGGTGATTATATAAAAAGCGGGCAAGTCCTTTGTATTGTCGAAGCAATGAAATTAATGAATGAAATTGAAAGTGAAACTGATGGCTTTATAAGGTCAATCCTTCTTGATAATGCTCAACCGGTTGAGTATGGAGAACCTCTTTTTGTAATAGAGAAAAATTAGCGTGTTTCATAAAATATTAATTGCGAACAGGGGAGAGATTGCCCTTCGTATTATAAGGGCATGTAAGGAGTTATCTATAAAGACAGTAGCTGTCTATTCAGAGGCTGATGCCAATACGCTTCCTGTTCGTATTGCTGATGAAGCAATTTGTATCGGACCCAAGGAAGCAACAAAAAGTTATTTAAACATCCCTGCAATAATAAGTGCTGCGGAAATAAGTGACGCCGAAGCTATCCACCCTGGATATGGTTTTCTCGCCGAAAATGCTCGTTTTGCTGAGATATGTGAAGACTGTCATATAAAATTTATTGGGCCTTCGCCGGAGATTATTCATAATATGGGCAATAAAGTAATGGCGAGGCAGTTAATGAAAAACGCGGGGGTTCCTCTGGTTCCTGGGATTGAACACAGAGTGATAGATGAAAATGAAGCCCTTGATATTGCTCAGCAGATTGGATTTCCAGTAATAATCAAAGCAGCAGGAGGGGGCGGTGGCAAGGGGATGAGAATAGTGCATGATGGTGATAATTTTAAAAATTCTTATTTAAGTGCCCAAGCTGAGGCTATGAGTTCATTTGATAATCCTAATGTGTATATAGAAAAATATATTGAAAACCCAAAACATATTGAATTTCAAATCTTGGGTGATAAATATGGCTCTATAATTCATTTAGGAGAAAGGGATTGTTCTATTCAGAGACGTTATCAAAAATTAATTGAGGAGGCCCCATGTGAAACTCTTGACCCCACGCTTCGCGCTAAAATGGGGGAAACAGCCCTGCATGCGGCATCTCAAGTCAATTATTATAGTGCAGGAACCATTGAATTTTTAGTAGATAAGAATAACAACTTTTACTTTCTGGAGATGAATACGAGAATTCAAGTTGAGCATCCTATTACAGAAATGGTCACAGGCATAGATCTTGTGAAAGAGCAGATCCTGATAGCGAATGATGAAAAGCTCCGATATAAACAAGAAGAGATAACAGTGAAAGGTCATGCTATTGAATGCCGGATTAATGCTGAAAATCCGAATACATTTTTCCCATGCCCTGGAAAGATATCTTCTTTGCATATTCCGAATGGGCCAGGGATGAGGGTAGATACGGGAATATATTCAAATAGCACAATTACACCTTACTATGACTCGTTAATTGCTAAATTCATCGCTTACGGAGCCAATAGGGAAGAGGCGATTTTAAAAATGAAAACTATGCTTGAAGAATTTATTTGCGAAGGTATTGATACTACTATACCTTTTCATTTATCCGTATTAAACCACCATCTCTTTTGGGAAGGGAAAATTGATACAAACTTTTTAACTAATATTAGAGAATAAGTTATTCAGAAGGAGAATTGGAAATGGCTATATCAAAAGAGGACTTGGAAGAAATCAAAAAGGAGCTCTTAGCTCAGAAATTGGAGATCTTAAGGGAAGGGGGAAAAACTATAGAAGATGGCGGATTAACTCAAGCAGTCGACGATCTTTCTGATTTTGCTGACCTTTCTTCCTCAGAGTCAGACCGCGACTTTTTACTGCGACTTCGAGACAGAGACCGCAAGCTCTTAAATAAGATCGACTTAGCTCTAGAAAATATTGAAAAAAATACATTCGGAATTTGCGGACAATGTGGCAATGAGATTAATATTAAAAGACTTAAAGCACGGCCTGTGGTGACACTCTGTATTAACTGTAAAAATGAACAAGAAAAAGAAGAAAAAAAATTTAGCTAATGAAAGTAGGAATAATAAGCCTTGGATGTATAAAAAATCTGGTAGATACGGAGGTTATGGCCGGTGTTCTTCAAAGACAGGGAGATGAGCTGGTTCAAAACGTTGAGGATGCTGAAGCCATAATTATTAATACGTGTTCCTTTATAGAACCGGCCAAACGAGAATCAATAGAGACAATTTTAGACAGTGCACGCTTTAAACATAAAGGCAATTGCAAATGGCTTATTATTACCGGTTGCTTGGTTCAAAACTACGGAAAACAATTACTCGATTTATTACCAGAATCAGATATTATAGTTGGGACGGGAGAATTTTATAAAATAGACACAATCCTCAATGAAATCAAGGATTCCTCTGGGCACAAAAGAGTGTATTACATTGATGAGCCTCTCTTTCTTTATGATCATACTATACCCAGAAAAAGGTTATCCTTGCCCCATCTGGCTTATGTAAAAATATCCGAGGGATGCGATCATAAATGTTCTTTTTGTCTTATCCCTCGTTTAAGGGGCCACTATAGAAACAGAGAGAGGGAATCAATACTCTGTGAATGCAGAAATCTCGCAGCAGAAGGGATTAAAGAGATATGTCTTATCGCCCAGGATACGACAGCCTATCCAAAGCTGCCCTCTTTAGTCGAGCAGATAGCTGAGCAGATATACCCTGTATGGCTCCGTATATTGTATACATATCCTGTCGGTATAACTGCAGAATTGCTTAATGTGATGAGTGCTCACGACAACATATGTAATTACATTGATATTCCTATTCAACATATTAACGATAAAATTCTTAAGGCCATGAATCGTTCAGGCAGCAAAACGCAGATAAAAAATACTATTTCCTTAATACAGAGAACACTGCCAGGGGCAAGTCTTAGGACTACCCTGATGGTTGGTTTTCCTGGTGAGGGGGATGCTGAATTTGAGGAGCTTATTCATTTCGTTCGGGAAGGATACTTTGATCATCTCGGTACTTTCACCTATTCAAGGGAAGAGAATACGAGTGCATATTATTTAGAAAAACAGGTTCCTCTTTCAAAAAAAAAAGAACGGTACGATATTCTCATGCAAATCCAAGCTGAGATATCAAACCGGAAAACCTCTCAATTTGTCGGCACTATCCAAGAAGTAATCATTGATTGCCCGCACCCGGAGAGAGAGGGCTTCTTATTAGGCAGGACAAAAACACAGGCCCCGGATATTGATGGCTGTGTGTTAATTAAAACAGGGCCATCCGATTTTCATTATGGAGATATTGCGCCAATGCAGATATATGATTCAGATACGTATGATCTTTTTGCTCAACCTGTGTGATGGTTAATATAAAAAACCCATATATAATACAGCAAATTTTATAGTCGGTAACATAAAAAGGAGTTAAATGACTATGCGCTTAAGTCGTGGAAAAGTTAATCATATCTCTCATCTTCTTATAAAAGGCATGGAAGAGGACTCCAATATAACATGTGTTCAGGAGCCAAATATAATTAGACTTAATATTGTCGGCATAATAAATGATGAAATGAAAATAGATGATGAAGTGGACACCATAGTGAGACAAAAATTGGAGAGTTATTCCAAAAAGCTTTTTGAGGGCAGTACTGAGTGGGACATCATGTATCAAAAATTATATGAAGAAGAAATGACGAAGAAAGGACGGTAAAGCGTTACACAAGGTTATTCTATGCCTCCAAAAAAAAAAATAGCAACTCACAAGGTTCAACATATCAAGGGATTATTATCACAAAATCATATTTCCACTCTCTGTGAGATAATTAAATGCCCGAATATAGGGGAGTGTTTTACAAAACCAACACTCACCATTATACTATTAGGCGATAAATGTAGCCGAAATTGTCTATTTTGCAGTTTGAAGAAAGGCACTCCTGACAATCATTATTTCGGTGAACCCCGACGGATTGCGGAAACCCTCAAAAAAATTGGCATAGTTCATACAGTCTTGAATTCAGCATGCAGAGATGACCTGGCAGATAGCGGTGCATATCACTTTGCTTCCTGTATGCATGAGATAAAAAGTCTTGGCTTGCCCACATCCATAGAAGTGCTTATCCCCGACCTTAAGGGAAATACAAAAGCCTTAAAAACAATCATAAGCATGAATCCTGATATTATAAATCATAATATTAAAACTATCCCACGGCTTTACCCCTCCATCCGCAGCAAAGCGGATTATCATCGATCATTGAAACTATTAAGAGCGATTAAGCGTATTAATCCCGACATTATCAGTAAATCAGGTCTTATGGTCGGATTAGGAGAAACCAAAGAGGAAGTAACCGAGACTATCCAACAGTTAAGAGAGGCAAAGTGTGATATTCTCAATATTGATCATTATATCCAAACAGGCCGTAACAGAATAGCGGTCAAGGAATTCGTGACGCCGGAAGTATTTATAGAATATAAAGAATTTGCACAGAAGTTAGGCTTTATGCACGTTGAGTCGGCACCATTTGCTCGAAGTTGCTATCATAGCGGAGATCCTGATTGTCTACAAACACATAAAAGGAATATAAGACCATGAATAGTACACATTCATCTCATCACATTAAATTAGGGCTCATTGGTTTTGGGACTATTGGCACGGGTGTTGTTAAATTACTCTCTCAAACCAGTGATAAACTTAAAAGCCATGGCATAATATTAGAGCTTATAAAAATAGCAGATCTCGATATTTCGACTCCGCGGGATTGTGATATTCCCCACGGCTTGTTAACCCAAAATGCACACGAAATTCTGGATGATCCTGAGATCCAGATAGTAATAGAGCTTATTGGGGGAATTGAACCGGCGCAATCCTTTATTTTAAAGGCCATACATAACGGAAAGAATGTAGTGACTGCAAATAAAGCTCTTATTGCTCATGCCTTCAATGAAATTTTTTCCTCAGCTCAGAACAATAATGTTGATGTGGGATTTGAGGCGAGCGTTGGGGGTGGCATCCCAATTATAAGGGTTATTACAGAAGGATTAGTTGCCAATCAAATCCATTCTATCTATGCCATTATAAATGGCACTGCAAACTATATTCTGACCAAAATGCACGAAGAGAACAAAACCTTCCCTGACACGCTTGCTGAAGCCCAGAAGCTCGGTTATGCTGAGGCGGACCCCTCCTATGATATTTCGGGCTTGGATTCAGCACATAAACTTTCAATACTCTCCTCACTCGCTTTCGGAATGAGGGTTAATCTTGATGATATTTATACTGAAGGAATTGATCAGATCACCCCCCTTGATCTTGTTTTTGCGGCTGAATTAGGATATAAAATAAAGTTGCTGGCAATAGCCACACAAGTTGGGAATGAGCTTGAGGTCAGGGTGCAACCAACCATGATTGATTGCACCAGCTTACTGGCCCAAGTGGATGGTGTGTATAATGCGATTTATTTATTGGGGAATGCAGGGCCTACTTTGTATTATGGCCAGGGAGCAGGACAGATTCCCACAGCGAGTGCTGTATTAAGCGATATAGTCGATATTGCGAGAAATATTTGCACACAAGGTGGAAAGCACCTTCGGCCATACCTCTATCCCCTCCCAAATTTACGGGGACTTGTATTGAAAGATATTTCCAATATCAGGTCTGCGTACTACCTCCGCTTTACCGCAATAGACAAACCAGGTGTATTGTCTTCAATAAGCGGAATCTTAGGGAAAAATAATATCAGTATTTCCTCTGTGATTCAAAAGGGGAGGGAAGAGAAAAAAGCAGTGCCAATTATTATGATGACGCACGAGGTCAGAGAAATTGATCTTAAGAAAGCGCTGGATGAGATTGATAAACTTGCCTTTGTAATGGATAAAACCCTCTCTGTGAGGGTTGAAAATTTCTAATGGACGCACACTCTCTACATAAAGTAAAAGAACGTATCATAGAATTAAAAAAAGAGTGTAATATTGCTATCTTAGCCCATAACTACCAGCTCCCTGATATTCAGGATCTGGCTGATTACAGAGGGGACTCACTGGGTCTTAGCAGAATAGCGGCAACCCTCACACACAAAATAATCTGTTTTTGCGGGGTAAGATTTATGGCTGAGAGCGCAGATATATTATGTGAAGATAAACGCGTAATTATTCCTGATCTGGCTGCCGGCTGTCCTTTAGCCGATGATTTTACCATAGAGGAGCTGCGAGAGCTGCGGAAGAACAACCCTCGGGCAGCTGTTGTATGTTATGTCAATTCATCGGCTGAGGTAAAGGCTGAAAGTGATATATGTTGTACATCCGCAAATGCAGTTGACATAGTCAATAGCCTTACCCAGTATGATGAGATTATTTTTATTCCTGATCGCAATCTTGGTTCGTATGTAAGCCTTCATACGGATAAAAAAGTTATTCTTTCTTCAATCACCTGTCCGGTGCATAATAATCTGACCAAAGAGGAGCTTCTGAATGAAATGGCGATGCATCCTGAGGCAGAGTTTATTGCGCACCCCGAGTGTAGTCCCGATGTCCTTGCATATGCTCATTTTATCTCATCCACGAGCGGCATGGCAGGATATATTAAAAAATCAAAGGCTCAAAGCTTTATTATCGGAACAGAGAGAGGAATGATCTATTCTTTACAAAAGGAATTTCCAGAGCGCTCTTTCTATTTTCCCGGAAAATTATTGTGCAATGATATGAAAGTTATCACTATAGAAAAATTAGAAAAATGCCTTAAGACCTTGCAGCCAGTAATCAAAATTTCTGATCATCTCAAGATGGCTGCCAGGCGCGCTCTTTCGGCTATGATGGAGGTACATGACTAGATGAGGGGAGATGAAATAAGAAATAAATTTCTCACCTATTTTCACAATAAAAAGCATACTATTCTGCCAAGCTCTTCCTTACTGCCTGCCAATGATCCTACACTCCTTTTTACAAATGCAGGGATGGTACAATTTAAGGATATATTTACAGGTCTGATAAAGCGAGAATATCCAAGAGTCACTACGTGCCAACGATGTATTCGCGCGGGTGGGAAACACAATGATCTTGAAAATGTCGGCTATACGGCACGACATCATACATTTTTTGAAATGCTGGGCAACTTTTCCTTTGGAGATTATTTTAAGAAGGAGGCTATTGCCTTTGCCTGGGAGTTTCTCACCGAGTGCATGAATCTTCCTAAAAAGGATCTATGGATCACCATCTATAAAGATGATGATGAGGCAGCCACCTTATGGGCGGATGTTGCGCGTGTACAAAAAGAGAGAATTGTCCGCTTGGGAGAAAAAGATAACTTCTGGGCAATGGGTGATGTGGGGCCTTGTGGACCATGCTCCGAGATAATTATAGACCAAGGGCCGACGTTCAGTTGTGGAAAGCCTGACTGCCGTGTTGGCTGCAACTGTGACCGTTATCTTGAACTGTGGAATTTAGTATTTATGCAGTATGAACGGCATAGTGACGGTAAGATCACCCCTCTGCCACGGCCAAGTATTGACACAGGGATGGGATTGGAGCGAATTACCGCCACAGTTCAGGGTGTCCCGACAAACTATGATACGGACCTGTTTAGTGATATTATCCATTATCTTGAAAAGATAACGGGGAAATCCTATAACAGCCAGAGGGATTTTGATGTGTTCTTTCGCGTTATTAGCGATCATATTCGAGCAATAACCTTTTTGATCTCTGATGGAGTAATGCCGTTAAATGAAGGGCCCGGATATGTGCTACGGCGCATAATCAGAAGGGCAGCACGATGCGGCAAGCAACTCGGCCTCGACAAACCCTTTCTCCATGAGATCGTCCCGACTATGATAAAAAGCATGAAAGATGCCTATCCTGAAATTGCTGATCAATCTGCATATATATCGAGTATTACAAAATTAGAAGAAGAACGCTTTCATACCACATTAACACGTGGATTGGATATATTGCACGAAGCTATTGAAAAATCACAAAAGGTCGGGAAAAATATAATTTCCGGCAAGGAAATTTTCCGACTCTATGATACCTTTGGTTTTCCTGTGGATCTTGCCCAAGATATACTCCGTGATTATGGAATGCATTTTGATGAGGGTGAATTTTCCGCAATAATGAATGAGCAAAAAAGGCGAGCCAGGGAGCATTGGAAAGGTTCAGGAGAAAAAAGTATTAAAGGAATATATAAAGAGATCCTCTCACACATTAAAAACACATCATTTATAGGATATCCGGATCAGTTGAGAAAAGAGGGGATTCCCTGCTCACGGGTAATGGCTATTATACAAGGCGAGGAGAAAAAAGACAAAGCCGAGGCAGGGGATACAGTGGAGATAATTCTTGATCAAACCCCTTTTTATGGTGAAAAGGGAGGACAAGTGGGAGATAGAGGCACGCTCTCCGCCACAGGAGAAAATCCTTTCTACGGCATTATTATGGACACTCAATCACCCTTGCCTGAATTGATTATCCATCATCTTCGGATCGAGAGGGGAAGCCTCCATGTTGGCATGCAGGTTAAAGGACATCTTGATCAGACACGGCGTACCAATATCACATCCAATCATACTGCAACCCATCTTCTCCATGCTGCTTTAAGAGAAGTGCTTGGAGAACAAGTAAAGCAGTCCGGATCTGTGGTAGCACCTGATAGGCTTCGTTTTGATTTTAGCCATTTCGCGCCCCTAAGCCTCAAGCAAAGAGATGAAGTGGAACGAATTGTCAATGAAAAAATTCGGGAAAACCTATGCGTTGATACAAAAATTATGGGCTTTGAAGAAGCACTCTCAACAGGAGCAATGGCACTGTTTGAAGAAAAATATGGGGCAACGGTAAGACTCATATCTATAGGGGATTTTAGCAAAGAACTCTGCGGGGGAACCCATACTCACTCTACCGGCACCATCGGCATATTTTTAATCACAAGCGAAAGCGCTATTGCGGCAGGAGTAAGAAGAATCGAGGCATTAACAGGTGAAGGAGCACTACACTATATAAAAAGCTTACGGGAGGAGAGAAAAAAGATAAGTGCCTCTCTTAAATCATCTGAGGCGGAGATAGTGCAACGAATTGAAAAAATGTGCGGGGAGTTTAAAGAGTATGTCCGACAAAACGAGGAATTACACAGACAGGTTGCTCATCTTCAATCAACTGATATTATCAATAGACATAGAAAAGAAATTAAGGGAAAAGGGATTAGCTATATTACTTATCATCTAAAAAAATCAAGTATTGATTTTAACGGATTCAGACAAATGGCTGATACTTTTCTCGATAAAATGGGAAATAAAAGTATCGTTATTTTGGGTACGGAAATCCAGAATAAAGCCGCTCTTCTTGTGAAGGTAAGCAGGGATATAAGCACACACATACCTGCTTCAGAAATTATTAAACAACTTGCGAGTATCCTCAAAGGAAAGGGCGGCGGCAGGACAGACATGGCACAAGCCGGGGGAAACTACCCCGAATTAATAGACAAGGCACTTGATGCAAGCCATAAAATATTAACTCAATTATTCATTACCTAAGTAAATGTCAATAATACGTAAAAATAATTTGTGCGTGTGTATCGTTTTTTTTACTCTGATGAGTGTGATTCTCTTTACCCCTTATAATATCACTCACGTACGTGCCTCAGAAGACCAGGAGCTCATTCAACTATTTTTTTTCTACTCAAGTGAATGTGAAGAATGCGACTATATAGAAGAAAATATTCTGGATGGATTGGAGAGTCAGTATCCCATTACCATAAAAGCGTATGATATTGTTGATCACTATGAATATCTTCTTAAAATGGAGAAGCTTTACGGGCACAGCGAAACTGAAATTCCTGCAATATTTATCGGGAATAACGTCCTAAGCGGAAAACAGGAGATTATTGAAAACCTGTATACTCTTATCGAAGACATTGTGAGGTCCGGCTCACTGACAAACTTCCCGACTCCGCCATTTGATGAACCAAATAATAAAGATGCGGCCATCTCAGGCACCATCAATATTTATATGGCCTTTTTTACAAAACAGGGGTGTCAGAAATGTTCCCGCGCCTATTATGATTTACAGTATCTCCAAAATAAATATCCAACCCTGGTAGTAAAAAAATTTAATATTGATACTACGAGCCAAGAAAACAAGCTTCTCAATGAAGCCATGGGAGAACTTTATTCTCTTCCTGAAAACAAAAGATTAGTCGCACCATCTGTGTTTATAGGCGATGATTATCTTGTGGGCAGTGACGTAACGCTCAAAAACATGGAAACCCTTATCCATGCCTACGCTCAAAAATCCTCTCTTCCCCCATGGGAAAAGATAAAAGGGATGGAATCTGAGGCAAAAAAAAATATTATCACCCGGTTTAAAGGGCTCAATCTTCCCACTATTATTTTTGCAGGGCTCCTTGATGGGATTAATCCCTGTGCATTCGTGACGATCATCTTTTTTATCTCCTATCTGCAATATATCGGAAGACGGGGGGTTGAAATACTCCTTGTGGGAAGTGCATTTTCTCTTGCCGTATTTGTTACCTATTTATTAGTCGGTGTAGGGGTCTTATCCTTTGTCCGCTCGTTAAAATTTCTGCCGCTCCTATCTCGCATTATTTATATGCTTACCGCCATATTTGTCATTATTTTAGGGATCCTTAGTCTGAAGGACTATTTTATTTGCAGGCGCGGAGATATTGAAGATATGAAGCTTCAACTCCCTGATTTTTTAAAAAAAATGATACACAAAACAATTCGTAAAAAAACGCGGATAAGAAGATATGTCATTGGTGCGTTGAGTGCAGGCTTTATTGTCTCTTTTTTAGAACTTGCCTGTACCGGCCAAGTGTATCTTCCTACCATTATCTTTGCATCACGCGTAGCGCATTTGCGCCTTCAAGGGCTCGCTTATCTTTTCCTTTATAACCTTATGTTTATACTTCCTCTAATTATTGTCTTTATCACTGCATATATTGGTACTTCATCAGAGCAGCTTACTGAAATTCTGCAGCGTCATGTTGCGTCTGTAAAATTGGCAACCTCTCTTCTCTTTTTCTCTCTCGGCATCATTTTAATTCTTACCTTATTTCTTTGATTTTTTTACGCAACTAATAAGCCTAATTTCTCGATTTCTCCAATAACTTTATCCTTGCTTATTGGCTTGGTTATATAGGCTTCACACCCTGATTGAAATGCCTGTTCCATATTCTTCTTGTCTTTTAGCACGGTGATCATAATAATCTTTACCAAAAGATCCTCTTTTATACCTCTTTTTTTCTCGATTCTACGAATTTTCTGGAGTGCTCTTTGGCCATCTAGATTCGGCATCATTATATCAAGACAAATAAGATCATAGGGATTGTCCCTCTCAAGGGACTTCTCAAACTCCAAGACTGCCTCTTGTCCATCAGAAGCGATGTAACATTCTCCATAAGGCTTTAGAATACTGCGAAGCAGTTTTTGACATAATAAATCATCATCCACTATTAATATATTCATCACTTCCCTTTCTTCTTTTACTCTTATTTTAATCTTATTGGATGCCGGTAGCTATAAGCCTTAATTTTTCAAGCTCTGTGAGTATCTTCTCTCTCGTTATCGGTTTAATGATATAGGTTTCACATCCGGCCTTAAATGCGCCGAGAATATTCTTTCCATCCTTAAGAGCCGTCACCATGATAATCTTAACTCCATCAAGCCCTCCTATACCTCTTTCAGACTCGATTTGCCTTATTCTCTTTAATGTTTCCTGCCCATCGAGATTTGGCATCATAATATCGAGACAGATAAGATTATAGGGACTTTCTTCATTAAGTGCTATTTCAAACGCAGAAAGGGCTTCCTCACCATTTACTGCAATGTCACATTCTCCATAAGGGGACAAGATTTTCTGCAGAAGTTTTCTGCATAAAAAATCATCGTCAACCACTAATGTATTCATTAATATCTCCCTCCTTTCCCATGGCAATAGGTATATCTGTTGTTCACTTTATTTCGTCGTATATACTAAAATAAATATTACCTCGTATATCGGAATATAATTATAATTGCTTCAAATAACTCTATTCTTAAATTTTAGAATTGCCGGTATCCTTGACAAGAGACCAGTATATATGCTATTATCAACTTTATTTATAAATTGGGTTATTATAATCAAAAAATTAGGAACTACTATACTTTAAAGAAAAGAGCACTACCATTATTTGAGGTGAAGGAATTGATTATGAAAAAAGCACTATATATTGATGTGAGCAAATGTCTGGGCTGCAGAAGCTGTGTTTTTGCGTGTGCGGTTGAGCATTCAAGCTCTAAAAACAGAATTGGAGCTTTATCAGAAATCCCTAGACCGCGATCAAGAGTTCATATAGCTTTTGTGGAAAAAATGGCTATACCCTTGCAATGTCGCCATTGCGAAGATGCACCTTGTGTTGCTATTTGTCCGACAAGGGCAATAAAAAAACTTGGCCCTCAAGAACCGGTTATTATTGATAACAAAATGTGTATTGGCTGTAAATTTTGCATAGTATCATGTCCTTTTGGCGTCATTTCCCTTACTGACGACGGCAAAGCTGCCATTAAATGTGATAGGTGCATAAGCCGTCAAAAGGAGGGGAGGCTCCCTGCGTGTGTTGAAGCATGTCCTACTCATGCCATTAAGTTTTTGAGCATTGATGAAATAAATGCGGAAAAACGCAGGCAGGCGGCACAGAAAGAAGTGGCGGCCATTACGTGTGTAGAGGTTTCTTAGATCAATTATTTGAAAGTCATGAATTACGACCCTCGGCCACAAAATTAAGGCTAGGGAGTAGTAATGCCTTCAGAGCGAGGAAACCACCATGATTGAAGTTACAGTGTGCGTTGGCAGTTCATGCCATGTAAAAGGTTCTCGTGATTTGATTAAGTTGTTTAATAATCTTATTAGCGAATATAAACTTGAAGAGAAAGTGGCACTGAGGGGGTCCTTCTGTCTTGAACATTGCGCAGAGGGTTTTAATTGGAAAATCGGTGAAGAAATCATAAGCTGCAAGAATATCAAGGAGGCGGAAAAAATCTTTCGGGAAAAAATCATAGAACCTCTCATGGGAAAAGAAGAATGACCTTGCTCACTATCTCCCATCCTGACTGCAAAGATAAAGATTATTATAAGTGTTTACGTTCGTGCCCTCTAAAAGCCATAAAAATTAGCAAGGGCACAATGGAAATAGTGGAAGAGCGTTGTATTGCTGAAGGACTCTGTATTAATATCTGCCCTCAAGGCGCCATCCATGCCATTGGTGAACTGCATAAGGTAAAAAAATATCTGGATTCCGGTATCCGAGTTATCGCTAGTTTGTCACCGACCACTTTACTCACTTTTAGTGATGCTCAAAGGTTCGAGGATGCCCTTAAAACCCTCGGTTTTTCGGAAGTAGTATATATGCAGGATGCCGCGGCTTCACTGGTTTTGGAATATGGTCAATTATTATCCAAGGTAAGAAAGCCCCTCATTTCCTCCCATTGTCCGGCTATTTGTGAGCTTGTGGAAAGATTTGTCCCAAATGCCTTGAATTATCTTGCGCCCATTATTGACCCTGCAGTTGCTCATGCTCGTATTATCAAAGCACAACAAGGAGAGGACAGCCGCGTTGTTTACATAGGGCCCTGTCTTTCTCAGAGAACCAGAGAAGGAGATGCCCTGGATGCCGTATTAACATTGAATGAAATGGATAACTGGTTTAAGGAAACTGATATTCAGATCCCCATTATGACCTCTCAGGATATACTACCAGCAGAGTCCTTTGCAGGACTTCTTTCTGTTTCCGGAGGTCTGTTGTCACTCTTGGAGCTTAAAGAGGCAGCAGCTGGAGGAAACAGTATTTGTATTTCAGGAATGGAAGAGTGTTTGAAATTTCTGAAAAATTTGCCTCCTCCTGAAATGGGCTTTGAATTTGCAGAGCTTATGGCGTGCCATGGCGGGTGTATCGGCGGCCCTTTTCTTCGAACGAAATTTGATATAGTGAGTAGGAAATTTTTATTATCTCGTAATAAGCCTTCTCGTATCCCCGCACCAGTATCACAGGTGAACCTTACGAGAAAACCTCAAGCCAGGCCCTTTGTAGCCCCAAAGACTAATCCGGAAGAAATAGATTATGTTCTGCGCCACTATACGAGCCACCTTGATTGCGGAATGTGTGGTTATGAAACGTGCTTTCAGAAGGCAAAAGCAGTATGCGAAGGAATGGCTGACGTTGAGATATGTATGCCAATGATTCGAACGCAAGGACAAGAGACGCTCTCAATTTTGGAGTATACACCTAACGGAGTCATCCTCATTGACACGGATACTCGGATACGCTTTGCCAATCCATCATTTTTAAAAATGTTTAAATGTGAACGAAAAGATATACTCGGTGAGCCAATAGCCAACTTCATCCACTCCCATTGTTTTGAAGAGGCTATAAACAATAATATAAGCTCTCTTTTTAAAAGAACAATTCCTAAACTGGGCATTAGCTACCGCGCGTGTATTTTCCCAATAAAAGGAGCCTCTCTTTACTGCGGGATCATAAACGATATATCGGAAGAAGAAAATGCGAGGCGAGAATTCGACAAAGTCAAGGATGAGACCTTAAACAGGGCTCAAGAGGTTATTGGACGTCAAATGAAAACAGCACAGGAGATTGCCGGGCTACTAGGGGAGACAACTGCTGAAACGAAAGTTTTACTTGTAAAACTAATGAACCTCTTTAATGAGGAGGAATCTCCAGGTGAAGCTCTTTTATGAGTGCGCCCATGGCCAAATACCTAAGTTACATGAAGAATTGTGTGGCGACAGTATAGCATTTTCTTTTCAGCCCGATAAAGTGATTATGGTTCTTTCCGATGGTCTAGGAAGCGGCGTTAAGGCTAATATTCTCGCAACACTGACGACGCGCATGCTTACCCATATGTTAGATAATGAATTGCCTTTAAACGAGGTTGTAAAAACAGTGACTGAAACCCTGCCTGTGTGCAAAATACGTGGGCTTGCATATAGCACCTTTTCAGTTGCCCAGCTTTTCTCCAACGGAGAAGGCCGGTTAGTAGAGTTTGATAATCCATCAGTTTTTTATTTTAAAAACAAAAATCTTGAAAAATTGAGTTGGAAATCCACTACCATATCAGAAAAAAATATTAAGGCATGCTCCCTAAAATTACAAGCCGGTGATTGGCTCATTTTCGTGTCTGATGGAGTAATAAGTGCGGGCATAGGCGGTCTTTATTCCTTAGGATGGGGGTGGGAGAAGGTTGCCCAATACCTGCATAATCATCTCGTCGATACGACATCAGCTCAGAAAATTGTAGATACTGTATTAGAAGCGGTAAGCAACCTCTATGTAGGTCCTCCTGGGGATGATGTCACCGTGGCCGTGGTTAAGGTGCGCTCTAAACGATACTTGACAATATTATTCGGCCCTCCGCTTAATTCTAAAGCTGATCCCATTGTGGTAGAAGAGCTGATGAAATCCCCCGGCTGCCGGGTAGTCTGTGGAGGCACTACCGCAAATATTGTATCCCGATTTTTAGGTAAGCCGCTGCACGTGGACCTTCAGACAATCACAGATGAAGTGCCGCCTCTGGGGCATATGGAAGGCCTCGATCTTGTGACCGAGGGCGTTTTGACCATGACTCATCTTGTCTCAATGCTCAAAAATGGGGTCTCTGCAGATTCAAAGGAATTTTCAATAGATAGCTCAAGTACCTTGCTGAGGATGTTGACAGAGGCGGACAGCATCAGATTGCTTGTGGGACAAGCAAAAAATCCAGCGCATCAAGATCCGAAACTCCCGGTAGAAATTAAAACAGAGCTTGCCAGGGAACTTCAGGATGCTTTAAAAAAAATGAATAAGGAATGTTCCATAGATTTCTTTTAATAGTAGAAGGGGAAATGAATGAAAAAAAAGCCAGAGAAAACCAATAAAAAAAATTCGTTTATTCAAAAACTTTGCGAGCACTACAAGTGGAAAAAAGGTATGTTAATCCCGATGATGCAGGATATTCAAGAAGAATTTGGGTATCTTCCTGTCAAGGACCTCAAGGAATTATCATCAACATTGGACATTCCATTAAGTCAGATATATTCTGTGGCAACATTTTACGCAATGTTTCGCTTGGCACCACCCGGGGAACATCAGATTACCCTGTGCATGGGAACGGTTTGTTTTTTAAAAGGCGCAGGCAAAGTAGCCGAAGCCATACAAAAGGAATTTTCTTTAGAAGCTGGCGGCACAAGTCCGGACCGAAAATTCACCTTTAAACTTGTAAACTGTGTAGGAGCCTGTGCACTGGCTCCTGTTATGATAGTTGACGGGGCTTATTATGATGCAGTGACGCCAGATTCTGCTATTTCCATACTGCATGATATTGCAGAGGGCAAGACCGTTGCCAGCATGACGGCAAGTGGAGCATAAATGAACACAATAATTTTATACATTTTACTATCATTTACGCTACTGCATAAGTAGCATTAAATCCAAGAAAAGGGGAACGCATTGACTACAGCAACCACAATATTTCAAAGTGCAAAAGAGCTTAATGCCTACCGGAATGCCCTTAAAGAAAAAAGAAGTGGGAAAGAACGTAGTATAAGAGTGTGCATCGGGACAGGCTGTCAGGCTAAAGGCTCTTTAGATGTTTTAAAAATGTTTCAAAGGGCTGTGCGGGAATCCGACAAATCCGATATTCGAATTGAGACCAAATTTACAGGCTGCCATGGCCTTTGTGAGCTCGGGCCTATTGTGATTATAGATCCAGGAGAGATCATCTATCTCAGGGTACAACCGCACGATGTGGCTGAAATTTTTCGAGAAACTGTTCTCTTGGGACATATGGTGGAACGGTTTCTTTATCAAAAGGAAGCTGAAGGGGCCAGATATAAAACCCCTCACGAGATACCCTTCTATAATCTTCAAAAAAGGATTGTATTGGCGCTCAACGGAGTAATCGATCCTACCAGTATAGATGACTATATAGCGCATGATGGGTATGAGGCCCTTGCCCAGGTACTCACTACTTACAAATCGGAAGAGATCATTGAGATGATAGAACGCTCTCAATTACGAGGCAGAGGTGGGGGAGGATTCCTTACGGGCCGTAAATGGCGTACCTGTGTTCAGACAGGCCGCAGTCCCCGTTATGTGATCTGTAATGGTGATGAGGGTGATCCAGGCGCATTCATGGACCGTTCAATCATGGAGGGGAATCCTCATGCTGTCTTAGAAGGTATGATTATTGGAGCATATGCTATTGGGGCTCAAGAGGGCTTTATATATGTCCGTCACGAGTATCCTCTTGCGGTAAAACATCTTCAAATGGCTATTGATCAAGCCAGAGAAATAGGACTTTTGGGTGAATCCATTTTAGGCACGGATTTTAACTTTGATGTCACAATAAACCGTGGTGGTGGTGCATTTATCTGCGGAGAATCCACGGCGTTAATGGCCTCTCTCGAAGGCCGAGTCGGAGAACCCCGTGCAAAATATGTCCATACGGTAGAATATGGGCTCTATGATTGTCCGACAACCCTTAACAATGTTGAAACATGGGCAACTATACCGGCGATTGTGCGCAATGGACCTGAGTGGTTTACCTCTATTGGCACAGAACGCAGTAAAGGCACAAAGGTATTCAGCCTAGTTGGAAAAGTCAATAATACAGGACTTGTCGAAGTACCTATGGGAATGACACTCAAAGAGATTATCTATGGAATAGGCGATGGTGTAAAAGGCGGACGCCCCTTTAAAGCCGTTCAAACAGGAGGTCCTTCCGGAGGGTGTCTTCCGGAATCATTAATAAATCTGCCGGTTGATTTTGACCGCCTTACCGAAGCAGGCTCCATGATGGGTTCAGGCGGCATGATTGTGATGGATGATTCGACCTGTATGGTTAATGTGGCAAAATATTTTTTAGATTTTCTTAAACAAGAATCCTGCGGGAAATGTACTCCTTGCCGTGAAGGCATCGCACAGATGCTTCATATCCTCACGCGTTTGACAAAAGGCAAAGGAGAGGAGGGTGATATTGAAAGGCTTGAGGCCCTGGGAGAACTTTTAGCGGATGCTTCTTTATGTGCATTGGGGAAAAGTGCGGCCAACCCGGTTCTTTCCACACTTCGCTACTTCCGTGAAGAATATGAAGAGCATATCCGCAAAAAGCACTGTCCTGCACTTGAGTGTCCGGGACTATTCCGTTATGAGATTGTTGCGGAACTGTGCAAAGGATGCGGGATATGCCTTAAAAAATGTCCGATGGATGCCATTACGGGGGAGAAGAAAAAAGCACATACAATAGATCAGGAAAAATGTACTCAATGCGGGGCCTGCTTCTCAAAATGCCCCTTTACAGCAATAAAAAAAATATAATGAGATGGAGAGATTATGCCGACGATTATTATTGATAACAAACCTTATGAGGCAAAAACAGGCGAAACAATATTAGAGGTCGCCATACGGGAAGGGATTTGGATACCGACATTATGTTATCATCCATCCTTGAGGGGATATGCTGCCTGCCGCCTATGCCTGGTAGAAATTGACCGGGGGAGCTGGCGGCAAATCGTCACATCCTGCAATTACCCTATACGCAAAGATATAAAAGCCTGGGTAAATTCTGAGCGCGCCCTTAAGGCTCGCAAGGGAGTCATGGAGTTGCTCCTGGCCCGCAGTCCTGACAGCCAAGAACTCAAGACACTCGCTGAGCGAATGGGAATATATAGCACCTCATATCCGAAGGTGACCGAATCACAAAGGAATTGTATACTATGCGGTTTATGCACACGGGTCTGCGCTGAGGTCATAGGGCAGTCAGCTATCAGCCTCTCAGGCCGCGGAGTGGAAAGAGTTGTGTCGACCCCTTTTCAATTGGCATCTGATCAATGTATTGCCTGTGGAGCATGTGCGTCCATATGCCCCGTTGGTACCATACAAATCAGAATGCATGATGAAGAGATAGAGATTTCACCTTTTAAGTCAAAGGTGCCCATGCCCCGGTGTCGTGAATGCGGCAAACATCTTGCCAGTTCCAAGGTCGGTGAAAAAGTAATGGAATTGTTATCAGATAATTACCCTGATGAGACCCTGAAATCACTTAAAGAAATAATAATGTTATGTCCTGACTGCAGACGAAAAAGATCGGCCGAGGCTCTTCCTAAAAGCTATAGCGACCTTTTATGTTGTTAAATAAAGAATGTATGAGCGTTGTCTTTAAAACGATTCATGGCTGTTTCAATATCTGAGCGAATTCCAAAGGCTGATAGCCTGATAAATCCTTCTCCGCACGCGCCAAAGCCAACACCGGGGGTTGATACAATATTGAGCCTGGTTAAAAGGAAATCAAAAAACTCCCATGACTTCTGGCCGTGCGGTGTTTTTAGCCAGATATAAGGAGCATTTTTTCCGCCATAACAGGTAAAGCCGAGACTCGTCAGCGTGGAGATAATTATCCGTGCATTATCCATATAATAATCGGTTAAGGCTTTGATTTGCTTTTGCCCCTCTTCTGTATAGAGGGATAACGCGGCTTTTTGTACGGGATAAGAAACGCCATTAAATTTTGTCGCCTGTCTCCTCCGCCACAAGTGATTGATCAAATGGCGACCTCCCTTTTCATCATATCCGAACAATTCCTTGGGCACAACAGTATAGGCGCACCGCAGGCCGGTAAATCCCGCGGATTTCGAAAAGCTACGAAACTCTATGGCCACACTTTGAGCTTCTTCAATTTCAAAAATACTGTGCGGGATCTCTTCATTCCTTATATATGCTTCATACGCAGCATCAAAGAGAATTATGGCCTGATGTTCTTGTGCATACTTCACCCATTCTCTTAATACCTCTTTTGATATGGTGATACCTGTCGGATTATTAGGATAACACAAATAAATCAGATCAACTGATTGAGAAGGAAGAGAGGGAATAAAATTATTATCCTCCGTACTTGCTAAATAATGGATATTCCGCCCTGCTATTATATTCGTATCGACATATACAGGATACACAGGATCGGAGACAGCCACTTTCGCATCAGCACTAAATAGCTCCTGAATATTGCCTGTATCGCATTTTGCCCCGTCACTTACAAATATTTCATCACGCTCAAGATTAATATTGTAAGGAGAATAATCATATTGGATAATCTTCTCTCGCAGAAAATCATATCCCTGCTCAGGACCATACCCCCTAAAGGTCTTATCATCTGCCATCTCATCGACAGCCTCATGCAGGCCCTTTATCGAACATTCTGGCAAGGCCTTTACTACATCCCCAATTCCCAGTTTTATTATATCTGCGGAGGGATTGGATTTTTTATATTCCATAACACGCGTTGCAATTTCCGAAAACAGATAATTATCTTTGAGCTTTAGATAATTATTATTTATAATCACCATAGTTTACAATTCCTTTTATCAAATAGTCGCTTTTAATATCATTACCCTTGATTATCCAAAGAATCTTAGCTCACTTATACAATAAAACTGCCCCGGGGAAAACGCCCCGGGGCATATAGTACTCACACAGGTTAAGCCTTAAACGCTATTAAAACAGCCCCTTCACTTTACCAGTATTTACATCCACATCAATTCGTCGAAAGGCGGGGTCAGACGCCGTACCAGGCATTAATTTAATAGAGCCTGCCAAAGGTACTAAAAATCCAGCTCCCTTATACGTCAGGATATCACGAATCGGCAATGTCCATCCTTTCGGCCTTCCTTTGATATCAGGGTCATGACTTAAACTGAGGTGCGTTTTCACCATACAGATACCAAGCTTTGATCCCTCAGGGTCTTTGCTGATATTATCCAGTTTCTCAAGTGCTGCCGGTGCAAAGTGCACTCCATCTGCCCCATACACCTCTTTTGCAATAAGCTCTATTCTCTCTTTCATCGGGGTAGTGTCTTCATAGAGGAATTTAAATTCATTTCCCGCATCACAGGCATCAATTACCGCATCAGCAAATTCCAAAGCCCCATCTCCGCCTTTTAGCCAATGAGAAGACACTGCTGCTTTGGCACCTGCTCCCTCCGCAGCTTTTCTTACAATACCTATCTCTGCGTCCGTATCAGTGTAAAAACTATTAATACATACAACCGGATTAATCCCTGCTTTCTTAACCGTCTCTATATGAGCAATGAGATTTTCGCACCCTTTCTCTACCAATGCGCAATTCTCACTCGTATATGCCGCGGCAAGAGGCGCTCCCGGCCTCACTGCAGGCCCGCCTCCGTGCATCTTTAACGCGCGAACCGTCGCGACAATTACTGCGCAATGAGGTTTAAGAGCGCTAAAACGACATTTAAGATTCCAAAATTTCTCAAAACCTATATCAGCCCCAAATCCGCTTTCTGTTACATGATAATCCGAAAGCTTCAATCCTACCTGATCCGCAATAATAGATGATTGTCCTATAGCAATATTTGCAAATGGCCCTGCATGTACCATCACAGGCTGGCCCTCAATAGACTGAAGCAGATTCGGATTTAGGGCTTGCACCATCCATGCCGTCATTGCCCCGTCAACCTCAAGATCTTTGGTGGTTATGGGATCACCCGATTTGCTGTAAGCCACAATAATTTTGCCCATTCTTTCTCTCATATCCTTAAGGCTTGTTGAGACAGAAAGGATAGCCATAATCTCAGAGCTCACCGTAATGGCAAATCCTGAATTCATCATAAATCCATCCATTTTCCCGCCTTGTCCAATGGTAATATCTCTCAGGGATTGCGCGCAAAAATCCATTACCCATCTCATCTCGACATTTCTCGGGTCAATATTGAGCCGCTTCAGATTCCTCTTGGCAAGGGCGGCATCGTTATAATTAAATTCATGCTGAAGACGTGAGGTGAGAGCCACCATTGCAAGATTATGAGCATTTGTTATCTTATCTATATCTCCGGTAAGCCCCAAAGAAAATGGTGTAAGAGGGATACACTGGGCAAGGCCTCCCCCTGCAGCACTTCCTTTAATATTAAATGTCGGGCCCCCGGAAGGCTGGCGAATCGCTCCTGTGACATTTTTCCCCCTTTTTCCAAGCCCCTGCACCAAGCCCATGGAGCTTGTGCTTTTCCCCTCCCCCAATGGGGTAGGAGTAATGGCCGTCACATCAATATATTTACCTTGTGGCCTGTCTTTCAGCCGATCTAATACTTTGATAAAATCAATCTTTCCAAGATAATGACCCATCGGAATAAGCTCATCAGAAGTAAGCCCCAGTTCCTCTGCCAATTGGTTCACTGTCTTCATACTCTTTTCTGCATCTTCTGCAATTTCCCAATCTGCGTGTTTGGTTGGATCTAATGCCATTACTTTTTCCCTCCTTCTTTATTTATGTGTATCCACCTTAAGTTATTATCGAACCACAATTCCTTTTGATATCTTTGAAATGAGTGGTCCCACTATATCGATCACTCTTTTAAGAACAGGTATGTATTATTTCCAGATATAATTTAAAAGCTCTGCAAACTTATCATTCATATCGCGGAGCAAAGAACTCATGGTAAGGGCCACCTTTTTCATGATTTTATACCCGCAAAGGGGATTGTCCTCAACCAGTTTGTCAAACTTCTCCCGCTCTATCACTATTAATTTCGTTGGATTAATAACCTCAGCTGTTGCAGAATGGCTCCTTCTGTCAAAAAAAGAAAGCTCCCCAAAAAAATCTTCCTTTTCCAATAAGGCGAGGGTTTGTCGCTCTCCGTTTGAGAGAATCCGGCTGATTCTTACTTTGCCATTATAGATGATAAAGAACTTATCCCCCTGCTCATGTTCTTTAAAGATTATTGTCCCCGCTTCATACTCTTTTAATTCTGAAATTGAGGCAATCTGAGATAATTCTTCATCAAAGAAATTATAAAAAAATGTTAATTGCCGCAATATATCTTTTTCCATTTTTTTGTTATTCTCCTTCATTAATTTTTTCTATATTTATAGCGCACACTTTATATTCAGGGATCTTGGATACAGGATCTCGTGCGGAATTGGTTAAAAGATTTGCCGCTGCTTCATGGAAATGGAAGGGAATAAAAACCACCCCACGCGCAACCCGAGGAGAAACTTTCGCTTTGAGCGTTATCTGTCCCCTGCGGGAGACTGCCTTCACCATCTGCCCATTTTGTATATCCAAAGAGGACGCATCATAATCAGAAATCTCCATATAGGGCTCGCCACAGATTTCATCCAGTCCGGATTTACGCGTCATAGTTCCTGTATGGAAATGAAACAACATTCTCCCTGTGGTTAAAATAAAAGGATAGGATGCATCTCTTTCTTCTGCCGACGGTATATACTCAACAGGTATAATATTCTTTTTGCCCGCTGTATGGAGAATCGGCACTCCCGGATCATTTTCACTTGTGCAGGGCCATTGCAGTCCGCCCTTCTCCAAGCGGTCATAACTTATGCCGGCATAAATCGGTGTCACTGAAGCGATTTCTTTCATAATCTGGGAGGGGTGGGAATAGTCCATAGGATAGCCCATTTCAGTTGAAATATCACAGATTATCTGCCAATCCGGTTTTGCCTGGCCGGGGGAGGGAAGAGCCTTACGGACTAATTGGACGCGTCTTTCGGTATTGGTAAATGTACCATCCTTCTCAGCATAACTGGCAGCAGGCAATACAATATCTGCACGCTGGGCTGTTTCGGTTAAAAATATATCCTGCACCACAAAAAATTCCAATTTCTTGAGTATTTTCTCAAGATGCCCAATATCAGGATCTGAAAGCATGGGATTCTCTCCCATAATAAAAAGGGCCTTGATCTCACCCCGGTCTATTGCCTCCATCATCTCCATAACCGTGAGCCCTGGTTTTGTTGAAAGAGTGCTTTTCCACGCATTTTGGAATTTTTGTGCCACTTCTATATCGCTCACCGCCTGATAACCCGGATATACATTCGGGAGGCAGCCCATATCGCAGGCTCCCTGAACATTATTTTGGCCACGAAGCGGATTAACACCACTTCCCGGTTTTCCGAGATTCCCTGTTATTAAAGCAAGATCCGCCACGGCTTTCACATTATCCGTCCCTGTTATATGCTGTGTAATGCCCATTGTATAAAATATGGCAGCAGATTCTGCCTGAGCATACATTCGTGCTGCCTCACGTATCTGATTAGCCGGAACCCCTGTAGTGGATTCAACATAGTCTGGCGTATATTTTTTTAATGTTTCCTTAAGCTCCTTAAAACCCGTGGTGCGTTCCTTAATAAATTTTTTATCTTCCAAGCCTTCCTCGACAATCACATGCATTATACCATTAAGCATCGCCACGTCTGTTCCGGGAATCTGACGAAGATAAATAGTTGCCCATCTGGCCAGATCTATTCTTCGAGGGTCGACTATTATAAGCTTCGCGCCCTTTTTCCTTACGGCCTCCTTTATCTTAAGCCCGATTATCGGATGTGCCTCTGTCGTATTAGAACCAATAACAAGGATTACGTTCGCATCGACAATATCGGCAATGGAATTTGTCATTGCTCCGCTCCCCAATGTTGCGACCAGACCGGCCACTGTCGGAGCGTGTCAGAGCCGTGCACAATGATCGACATTATTTGTGCCGATAACCGCCCTCATCCATTTCTGAAAAAGATAGTTTTCTTCATTGGTACATTTTGCCGAACTTAATCCTGCTATGGCATCTGCTCCATATTTATCCTTTATCTCGACGAGCCTTTCAGCGATCCTCATATACGCTTCATTCCACTCCATCGGGTCAAATCCCTTATAGGATTTACCAAGAGGAGTGGTTAGCCGCCTCTTGGAGGAAATAAACTCATACCCGAATCTCCCCTTACTGCAGAGATACCCTTCATTGACTGACTCCTCAGGGGAGGTAATCCGAACAATCTCATCATCTTTTAACTGAAGTGCTAATTGGCACCCGCACCCACAATAGGGACACGTCGTTACAACTTCTTTTAATTGCCATGTTCTTCCCTTATATTTGGCAAGCTTCGAAGATAACGCACCCGTTGGGCACACGGCAACACATTGACCGCAAAATTCACAATCAAGAGGCTGATTAAACGCGGTTCCTATCCTTGTCGTAAAGCCTCTTTCTATAAAATCAATACCGCCTACTCCCTGGACCTCATCACATATACGAACGCATCGTCCGCATAAAATACATTTACCATGATCTCTCAGTATAAAAGGGTTAGTATCATCTACCGGATACTTATTCCTCTCTCCCTGAAATTTGTAGATATCAACCCTATATTCATAAGCGAGATCCTGAAGCTCGCATGATCCGCTCTGGTCACAGACAATAGACTCAAAAGAATGATCTGAGAGAATAAGTTCCAAGTTGGTCTTTCGAGCTGCCATTATTCGTTCGGATGTCGTATGGATTACCATATTTTCAGCTATCGGAGTAGCGCACGCCGGGACCAGCTTTGGAATTCTCTCCACTTCAACAAGACAAATTCTGCATGCTCCAAAAGGAGCAAGATGGCGATAATGACAGAGCGTTGGAATTCTAATGTTATTTTCCTGACATACCTCAAGAATCGTGGCGCCAAGTTCAGCATATACACGTTTCCCATCAATGTTTAATGTAATCATTGCCTCTTTCTCTCGACTTTATTCTGTTCTGCCTGTTCGTTAATAGAATCCTCATATTCTTTTCTAAAATACCTTATGGTGGAAAGTACCGGATTGGGGGCTGTTTGACCAAGCCCACAGAGGGCTGTGTCCTTAATATGGGTTGAAAGCTGAAGAAGAGTATCAATATCAGATAATTTTCCCTCTCCGGCAATAATACGATTTAAAATCTCGAGCATTCTTTTTGTTCCTATTCTGCACGGAACACATTTTCCACATGATTCACTCTGTATAAAATCCAAAAAATAGCGTGCAATATCCACCATGCTCGTCTTATCATCCATGACAATCATCCCGCCAGATCCCATAATAGCTCCGATACTTACCAGAGAATCATAATCAATTGGCACGTCAAGATGCTCGGCAGGCACACATCCTCCGGAGGGGCCACCAAGCTGAACGGCCTTAAAGGTTCGGCCTCGCGGAACGCCTCCTCCAATATCATACACAACTTTTCGGATAGGAGTTCCTAATGCAACCTCCACCAAACCTGTATTCTTAATCTTTCCCGCAAGGGCAAATACTTTGGTCCCCCTATTGTTCTCTGTTCCTATACTCGCGTATCGCTTTGCCCCTTCCCTTATAATTATAGGCACATTGGCAAATGTCTCTACATTGTTGATATTCGTTGGCTTTCCCCATACTCCCTTGTGAGCGGGAAAGGGTGGACGAGGCCTTGGCATCCCTCGTTTACCCTCAATTGAGGCTATGAGTGCTGTTTCCTCTCCACACACAAATGCCCCGGCGCCTTCCTTGATAATTAAATCAAAATTAAAATCAGCCCCCAATATACGCTCCCCGAGTAATCCCCATTCCTTGAGTGTTGAGAGAGCACTCTTTAAATGTTTTATCGCGATCGGATACTCAGCTCTCACATATACATATCCATGCTCAGCACCAATGGCATAGGCTGCAATTAACATCCCCTCAATAACTGCATAAGGATCACCCTCTAAAATGGCACGATCCATAAAGGCGCCGGGGTCTCCCTCATCTGCATTACAAATGATGTATTTAGGCCAATTATTTGATTGACGGCAAAATTGCCATTTAAAGCCGGTGGGGAATCCTCCCCCTCCCCTGCCCCTTAGCTCTGATGCTTTTATGATTTCAATGACTTGTTCCGGAGTATATTCACGAATTACCTTGGCAAGAGCGGAAAATCCATCTTCACGCAAATAATGTGTAATATCAGTGGGATTAATCCGGCCACAATTTTTAAGGACTAATTTTGTTTGATGCTTATAAAACGGGATGTCCTGTAAATATGGATATTCTTTCTTTTCTTTACTGTCCTGATAGACTAAGCGGGATATAATTTTCCTGTTCAACACGGTCTCATCAATAATCGTGGGCACATTATCAGGTTGAACCTTCTGATAAAATATTTCCTTATCAAGCTCAATAGCTATTACCGGCGCCTGAGAACAGAAGCCAAAACATCCTGTCTCTATAAGAGATACTTTTTCCGTAAGATTTCGGGATTGAAGCTCTTCTACAAACCTGTCACGTACTTCCTGCGCACCATATGCAAGGCATCCTGTCATACAAATTCTGATAGTAATTTTATTGGGGTCGATCGCCTTCTTGAGCTCTGCAACCTTTTCATCAAACCCCTCTAATGAGTTTATTTTATTTTTCATACAGATCACTTTTTATGTGGATTAGGTTTTATATCTATCAATTATATTTCCCACCTTCTCAGGAGTAAGTTTTCCATAGTAGGTATCATTTATAAGGGCGACCGGAGCAAGGGCGCAGGTTCCGAGGCACGCTACCGTCTCAAATGCAAATTTCATGTCAGCCGTTGTTTCCCCATCTTTTATTCCTAGCAGCTCCTCAAAAGCATCGACAACTTCCTTCCCTCCTCTTACATGACATGCTGTCCCGCGACACATTCTTATTATATATTTACCCCTGGGCTCAGTATGAAATTGTGCATAAAAACTTATCACGCCGTATATTCTGCTTGAAGAAATATCCAGCTTCTCAGAAAGAAAAAACACAACCTCAGGCGGAAGGTATCCGAATATACCCTGGGCTTTTTGCAAAACCGGTATCAAATTCCCCTCTTTCCCCTTATACTCAGCAACCACGCTTTCCAATGCACTCCGCTTTCCAGATTCTTTTATGGGACTGTCCGCTCTCTTCACGCCCTTTTTCTCATCCCCCATACTTTGTTCTCCTTATTACATAAGAGGGGGTAAATTAAGTGCAGGATGATTCACTTTTTGCATAAACTCCATGACCTCTTCCTCTGTAGAGCCCACATCCTCATCAGCAATCTTTGAGAGAAAATCATCCGCACCAAGTTCTTTACCACGTGCATCTATCATGGCGCCTATTTCCTCTTTGAGGCATTTGGGCACCCATGCTAAGCGGAGTATACCGCCTTCTGCTGATATAAATTTTTTACTGCCGATATAGTGCTTACTATGACCCACAAAACCTGGAGTCTGTAATCCTCCACCAACAGAGCCAGCCAATGTAGAAAATTTCATCCCGACTGGTGTCATGCCTGCATACTCCCTGTTTACTGTCATTACTGCATTGGCCATTGGCAAAAGGCCGGAAATACATTCAAAACAGCCACAAGAGGTCATGGGGTCTTCCATCATGCTATATGCATTAAAGCGTTCCAGGGTATGTCTCGACGCAGTGTAGAGAAACTCATTCACTCCCTGCCATTGCCCTTTTTTCTCATCAACCGTCGAGCCCTTCTTTATCGGTTGATTAGGTCCTGTGGGATCAATTTGATGAGCAGCCTTTCCATCGAGCCAGTTATAGGCACCACATAGTCCGCTTCGTTCAGGGGTAATAACGCACACATGATTCGGGGCGAAAGATTGACACAAGGTGCAAGAATAATATGTATCAACACCCTCATCGGTCAGGTTACTGATTCTGTCATCACGATGATGGTACGCAGCCCTGGCCTCTTTCCGGGCCTTGAGTACATCCTCCTCCTTGGTATATATAGTCACCGCCACCTTATCAAGGATAGCAGCATAATCCCCATGAAGTTTTGCATGAAGAATATCACCCAGATGATGAAGTTTAAATCCTTTTTTAACCGCCTCTTTCCCTATCCTGATCCAGCTTATGTCCCTTTGCCCCATGTGGAATACTCCCTGGGCCTCATTAAAAAATCGGTGAACCTGGCGCTCAAGAATCGGCTCAAAATCCTCTTGCATCTTCCTGCCGGCCACCTCGACCACAACCCCTAACGGCAGGCGGGAACCTTCGGATATATCATCAATCTCAGGACCTATGATTTTAATATACCCATCCTCAACCTCTTTCATATCTTTCATGCGCACATATTCAAATGCAGGGGTTTTCTGACCTCCCATCTCAACATAGGTATCCTCTTTTCGTATACGCTCACCTTCAAATGCCGGGCCATAAGCCACGGGTACCGGGACCTCGGTTATTGTAATTTTTAAACCACGAACCTCAATCGCCTTGGCAACCATCTCATCGTGAGGAATGTTTGATACTACATGTTCATACGTGCACACACCAGTAGGGAGAATCTGAGGTATATCAGTATCGGCAATGGTTGGAAAACCATAATTAATAGCACCGGCAGCCTGGGCATATTTCTCATCATCGACCTCTCCAAGCGCCAATACAAAAGCAAATATCCTATCTTTATTATAATGCAGGATCTTTTTAAAATCGCCACCCTTGGCCCCGCCAAAGGACATGGCTGCTCTTGTGGCAAAACCTATGGCAAACACAGCAGCAGTAATATCTTTGCCAAAGGGTACAAGCCGGGTCTCCCAGCCCATCTGCACTCCCTCTTCCGCTAATTGTTCTGCCATGGTTTTCCCATGGGTCTCTCCGGCCATAAATACATAGAGATTTTTCTGTTGGAGCTCCCGTGCTATCATAACGGCGATCTCATTGGTGGGAGCTGCCCCTACACATGCAGCAAACCCAGGGGCAGAGCCATCGACAAACTCAATTCCTCTTTTTCTCATAATAATATCATCTGCCGCCCCAAGCCAGATAGGCCCTCCTTCCGGACAATTTTCCGTAATACTGTAAGGAACCGGGTCGTCAAGATACTTTATACACTCTATTACCTCATCAGCAAATAACGTTCCCATGCCTGCGTCAAGGCCTTTGCCCAAATAAGGAAGCCACACGTGCTCACTCGGCACCTCGGGCAGCAGTCCTCTAATGATTGTCATGACGGGTTTCAAATCCCCTAGCGTCTCCACCTTAAGACCCAATATTCCATATATAATAGGCAGATAATAACCGGTATTGGGCAGCTCAACTTTCTGGTCCGGCCCGAATTTATCAATCGCCTCATTTAAGGCTTTCTCTGCTCTATTTGCAATTTTATGGGCACCTCGTATAACTCCTGAAAGAATAATCTTAGACATTTTCTAATTCCCTCCTTTTTGCCATATCAAATAGAACACGTTCTCTCTTCTCCTTAATTCCGAGAGCCTCTCTCTTTTGGTTTATATGGTCGATCATTAATTGTGCCATTTTATAAGGATCTGCTTCTACTGCCCAGGAGCCCCCCAATTCTTCACTCAATTCCTTGAATAGGTGCTCTTTAAAAAGCTTACTCCCTTCTACCGGAAGCCCAATACCAAAGACGGTGAATACTCCGCTTGCCACAAAATACTGGCCAATTGCTATGGCTTTCTCGCTCATCCATTCAGGAGCCGCACCAGCTACAGGAAGCTCGCTTATATCATTGCCAAGCCCACCCTCAGCTACCATATTACACGCGGCAATTAAGATTCTGCTATTATCTACGCAGGAGCCGGCATGAAGCACCGGTGGCATACCTACTGCTTCACACACCTCACGAAGGCCCGTGCCTGCATATTTTATAGCCTCCGGAATCATCAAGCCATCTTTTGCGCAGGCAATAGCTGAGCATCCTGTCTGAACAACAAGGACGTCGTTTTTGATTAACTCGCGCACTAATATCGTATGAATTGTATCGTAGCTTACTTTTGGATTATTACATCCGACAACACCGGCTACTCCCCGTATTCTTCCATCAATAATGGCGTCATTGAGCGGTCGGTAGGATGAACGAAAACGCCCGCCTAACATGTAATTGATTGTCTCATGACTAAAACCGGCGACGAGGTCCATACTATCTTTCGGGATAATAACTTTACCCCGTTTGGGATAATTTTCAATTGCCCTTTTGATGATTTCTTTAGCAGTCGTCACAGGATCATGTTCCTCAAATTGAATATGCACAGCGCCCTCCATATGGGCCCTTTCATTGGTGGTTATAATCTCGGTATGAAAACATCCTGCAACAGTGGGAAGTGATTGCATAATACATTGAACATCAACAATCATGGCTTCTACTGCTCCGGTCATGATAGCAAGCTCTTGCTGCAGGAAGTTCCCTGCAATCGGTATACCATGGCGCATAAGTATCTCGTTGGCGGTACAGCAAATCCCCGAAATATTTATGCCTTTTGCACCCTTTGATTTGGCAAGATCAAGCATCCCCTTATCCTGTGCTACCATGACAATCATTTCTGATAAAAGAGGCTCATGCCCATGAACAATAATATTTACCTCGTCTTTCTTGAGTACTCCAAGATTCACCTTGGCCCGTAAGGGTTCAGGGGTCTTAAACAGGATATCCTGAAGCTCTGTGGCAATCATTGAACCTCCCCACCCATCAGCAAGGGCTGCTCGTGAACCCTGCCGCATAATACTCTTATAATCCTGATCAACACCCATATGCGTCCGGTGAAGACATTCGACAATTTCCCTATCAACACCGCGGGGAGATACCCCAAGATTTTCCCAAATCTCCTGTCTCGCCTTGGGCGCTCTTTTCAAGAACCTAAGCATGCCCTCTTGACGCCCAAATTCAGCAAGGGCTATTGTGCCAACCTCTTGCGCTATCTGATTTTTGTCCTTTCCCTCGGTTTTTATCCCCCATTCCTCTGCTATGGCCATTAATTTGGCTTCATCCTTAATCTCATACCCCGGGACTTTCCCTTGCGCCGTTGCCAAAAAGGTCTGCGCCACCCCTCGGCCATGATCCGAATGAGATGCGGCACCAGCTGCTATCATTCTAAGAAAATTTCGAGCTGCTATCGTTTCCGCTGTTGCTCCGCATACGCCTTTTGATGCACCCTCTCCAAAAGGATCTATACGGCATGGGCCCATAAAACAGATCCTGCAACAAATCCCAAGTTCTCCAAAACCACACGAGGGGGATTGATCATTATGCCTGTCCCATAGCGTAAATATCGACTTTTCTTTAGCTTGTTTTATCATCTCTAAAGAAGTCTTACACTTAGTAATTTTGTTCTCACTATCTCTCATTCACCATTCTCCTTTGGCTTATCGTTCCCTTTACTCATTCGTTTCTTAAAAATCCGCTCCCATAATCATCTTGATTGTATAATAATTCAACTTTATAACCGGGGTTCTCATGTAAACGGATTTTTTAAGGCTCCTATCGTACTCTAAGAGGCGACATTATAAGACCGCAAAAACTTAGGAATATTGACCGCCTCTCTCGGCCCTACCTGTATTTTCCAGCCAGGCAACTCTTCTTCGATCTCCCCTGACAATATGGCTACATAGCCCGGAATCACAAGTTCGCGATGTTTCAAATGCCCTTCCATATTATTATTTTTTACTAACTTAGCTATCTTCGGCGCATTAAACTTATCCGCTGCCCAGGCAGTGAGCACTGACATGCCTTCACAATCAGCAACAAGCATCCATGACGGCACTTTGCTCTCCTCTACTTCCCCCAACACAATAAAATAGGTAAGTGAAAAATTTGTCGTAATAAGAAGGGGTGAGTTTTCATCCGCATCGCCTATCTTATAAAGCTTTTCCTCAACTTGCATCGGCTGTTGCGGATCGGTAAAAATATTTTGCCTCACTGTAAATAAGGGAAGAAGTACTTCCTTTGACACATCATCGATCACTACTATTGAGGCATACTTAAGAATTCCTATGCATGCACGCGCAGTGGCAAGGTCCGCATCATCAGTGTCTTCTGACGCCCACGCGATAGTGGGATACCCTAAGGCTTTAAATTTCTGTTTAATAGCGGCCCGTCGTATCTGAGTCATATCAGAAAGCTGGCTACCAGCCTTTCTGCCGCCGGAATCCAAAACTAAATCCTCTACACCAAGGGAAGCTGCCTTTTCTGCTAACGCGGCTAAAGCCTCGAGCCCTTCCGCTTTTATAACAAGAGGGCACCCCTTTGATTTCGCAAGACTCGCCATAGCATCAATAGATTGCTCTGTTGCCGCATAGAGCAGTGGCTTTCTCTCAGCGACAATTTCCAACCCAGCTTCTATTACTTTGTTATCAGGTGCCGACAGGATCAGCGGCTTCTTGGTCTTTTCTGCGACCTGTTTCACCATTTGTTGATACTTTTGGGGATCTTGTGAGCATGATGTTAAGCAGAGCATTTCTACCCGCAACTTTTGGCCTACACGCTCAATTTCCGAATCCTCAACAGCCTGCACTTTTCTCTCAATCTCCTCGCGTGAGGACGTATCCTCAATATTTGCCGCAAGGATTGTCGGGTGGTTGAATTTTTTTTCATGCCGAAAAAGAACCGTCTCATCACCAATCTCAACTGCTTCTTCGCCCTGACCAAGCTTAATTAAACGAATGGGCGGCGCTGATGCTGCGCCCAAAAACTGCGTGGCTTCATCCGATACATAGGGACAATCACTCAGCTTTGCCTGGGCTGATGCGAGTCTCATGGCAAACGCAAGGCATGTAGGAAAATGACACTCCCCGCAATTTTTTTTCGGTAAATATTTAAAAATCTGGATACCAGTCAATGCCATCTGTTTTTCTCCTCTACGTTCTTTATTTTATATTAATATCATACGTGTATTTATAAATCAGCGAGGAGCTTTTTTACCACTCCCATTGCCTTGGGATGCCGCATAATGAGAAGATCCGATCCCGCCATCAAAAAGGCATTTGCCGTCATTGCTTCCCACATATACCCCCTGCGGCCAAGGTCTCCCCATTTCGGCTGCTCCTCTTGCGTTGCTCTTGTCTCTTTTATCTTCCAGGTCGTTATACAAATATCTGAAATAATAGGTGTTTGCATCATGGTATCACTTTGCAGCAAGGCAGCCATACGAATACGTTCCATTACAGAGTATGTATACTCCAATCCGTAGCCAACCGTACTTGACATCGGATCAACAAGAATATTACTCACGTCAAATCCCGCTTGCGTTAACAAGATATTAAGCTGCTTGCACAGATTTATATCAAGATCCGAGACAGCCACTAATTTAAGGTTATACGCATTGGCCATGGCTGCAAATGTTTTATAATTCTTCTCTTGTGCTTTTCCAATAATCGAGTTGGTATTTACAAGAGCCTCCGATACTACCTTAAATACTTCAGCATCTTTTTCCACACTATTGGTCCCAAAAACCATTAAAGGAATATTAATGGCTGCTTTTACCGCTTCAACCGTCTTTCTCGCCTCTTCCGGCGAACGATTCCCCTCATCGGGATGTGTTCCCAGCAAACGAAGGCATATCATATCCGCCTTTAATTCATCCTGACAATATGTGGCCCATCTGACAGGATCATTTATCACTCCTTCAGGATATTGAGATGAAACTTCAGTGGAAAAACCTTCAGGCAAAGTATCTGCTATCTCCATTGCAATAGGGATCTTCGGATTGGGTTTCCCCTCAAAAGAGAGAAAGGGCAATACTTCCGAGCCACCTATAGTGCATGCATGATCACCCTGCCCAACCTCAATTTGATTAATTTTTCCATTATACATTTCTTTTGGTATACTAAAGGGCATAATAGACTCCTTTTCTCCGGTTTACATTTTTTATTCTAAATACGAATGACAATATAATGTTTTATTTTGAATACAATCAACTGTTCTGATTGTCTTCATCATCATTTCATCCAAGGGATCGATAATTGCAGCATCCAAGCCCACAGTCATCGCCATAGCAGCAAAAACACTATTAATAAGAGGGCGAAGATGCTCGGGACATCCGTTAGAGATATTACTCAATCCGATTACGCTTTTCATGGGAGGATCATTCAATTCTTTAAACATCTGAATTGACTCAAATATTGCCGGAACCTGCTCCTGCTGACCATTAATGGGAATCATTATGGGATCAAGATAAATATTCTCTAACGGCACATTATATTCTGCGGCTGCCGCCATAATATCAGCAGCCAGGGCGCATCTCTCAGCACCATCGCGCGGCAGACCTCCCTTCGCTAAAGTAAGGGCAATGATATCACAATTATATTTCTGCGCAAGCGGCATAAATGCCGCAAGCCGTTCAGGCTCTGCAGATGTAGAGTTAATCATGGCCTTTTTATTACACACACGCAGACCTGCTTCCATCGCATCAACATTAGTTGTATCAAGACATAATGGCACATCAACCGCTTCCTGGAGATTTTTGACCATCCAGGTCATTAAATCCGGCCCATCCTTCCTCGCAGGTCCGATATTCACATCCAAAATATTCGCTCCTGCCTTTACTTGCTTCTCTGCAAAATCTTTTATTGGACCAAAGTCCCTTTGTTGCATCGCATCACGGATAATATTTGTTCTCACATTTATTCTCTCACCTATAACCAGCATATCTTCTCCTTTCTATCACATTTATAAAAATATATTAAAGCGTTAAAGTCTCGAATATCTTTGAAGAAGCGGTCACAGCGGGGCATTCTTCCGGAAGATCAATGAGAGGTTTCCCCTCTATGTCATACTTTTCCACTATTCGATCGTGCGGAATACTTCCGATAAACTCTACCCTCAACTGAGCAATAGCCGCATTGACCGCGCTTACGTCAGCCGGCCCGTTAACCCGGGAAAGCACTAATGTTTTTCTTTTCACCTCAAGATTAAGCTCATCACATAACTCTTTAATACGCCCAACCGTTCTCAAGCCCCGCATATTCGCATCTGAGGTAATTATCATAAGATCTATATTTTGTGTTGTTCTTCTGCTTAAATGTTCTAATCCCGCTTCATTATCCATCACTTCATAGGGATAATTTATGCCTATCTTGTCCGCATATTTTCTAATCAAATGATTGGCATAACAATAGCAGCCAGGACCCTCCGGCCTTCCCATACTCATGAGATCAAAGCCCTCTGCTTCAACAACACATTGATGAATCCTCATTTCAATATATTGCTCTTTTGGCATGCCCGCAGGAAGTTTATTGACTTCATCCATTGACTTTTCCCGCAAATGCCCCACTGTCATAGGTATTTCGACTCCCAATACCTCATGTAAATTTGCATTGGCGTCAGCATCTATAGCGAGGATCGGCGTTTTTCCTTTTTTTATTAAATATCGTATTATCAAAGCAGCCAAGGTGGTCTTCCCTGTACCCCCTTTGCCCGCTAATGCTATTGTATATGCCATAATAATGTGAAGTAAAAAAACAGCGTTATATTGCTAGTGTTAATTGCTCATTTATATAGGGATAAGACTGTATGCTTACTGAATTATTTATTTTAGCACAGCGTTATATTGCTGTCAAATTACAGGAAATTAAGCCATAAATAGGACTGCTGATTCTTTATGGCTTCTCCTTCTTTATATTGGAATCTTTATCCTGTGCAACCGACACTGTCCCATATAATTGGAGCAGCTCATTGATATCAGTGGTCTTTAAATCTATGCCCCCTTTGTCCCCCTGGGGAAGAAAAATAATTTTTTTATCCCTAAGCGTCTCCCATAAGTTGATCTGCAATTTAACAAGACCTCCCTTGCTCGCCAAAGCCTTATTCATCTCGATTACGGCTTTTGATTCATTCTCTCCTTCTTTTTTTATTGCCTCGGCTATATTGAGCTTTGCTCTATAATAGGCATCCGCATCCAATTTTGCTTCCTTGAGCTTTCCTTCCCATTCTTCTTGAATTTGATTTACTTCCGCCTGGGCGTCCTGAAGCCATTCCTTGTTTTTTTCTTCCTGAGCTGCTCTGGCTTTAATCCACCGTTCCCTTTCCACCTCAGCGATCTTCTTATCCTCTATGGCTTGACGATAATTTGCATCTAAAAACTGAAAGGTTCCTGTGGAGACCCGTTCTACAATAATGCCATACTCTTTCAGTTCCTCATTCAAGATATCTTTTACCTCCTCTGCCTTGCCCTCTTTTATCTTCGCAACATAAAACTCCTCGGTAGTCAGTTCTCCAAACATATCCCTCGGTCTTGAGCGGCCTATAGTCCTTAAGATCATATCCCTTAATGCTTCATTGGAAGTGGCGACATTTTGCAGAATATAAACTACCTTCTGAGGATCTATTTTGTATTGGATAATCAAATCAAGGCTCAGCTCATTGCCGCCTTTTGTACGAAAAATCAAATCATCTTTGGCCCTGCGGTCCCCTTTTGATACATCGGCAACCATGACTATCTTTTGCAGGCTCTTATCAAAGGTAAACCAATCATTAATCAATGGCAGGAAAAAATAGGTCGCACCAGGAGCATATATTCTCTCTTCAATCCCTTTTTTAGCAAAAAAACCTATCTTCCTCACCCTTATGCCAACCTCAGTCGGCCCGGTAGAGTGGGGAATACACCCTGTACATAAAAAACTTAAAAACATCAGGCCTATGAGCCATACTCGACAGTTTTTCCTTTTCCCATTCATTTTTATTCTCTCCTTACGACGCTCGTTGTCCTATCAATATTTTTTTAAATTAAAAAGGCCCATTAAATAATTATAATCCAATATATTCTCCTGCTTATTGGTAATAATTAAATCAATGCTTTCAAAGGCCTTTGCCTGTTCGAGGGCTACGCGAATTTCAGAGCCGACAGTCATATAGGCATCATTCACAAGCTTTTCTTTATAAGCCTGAGCCAACGCTACTTCTCTGTCCCCATCAGAATATTTTATCCTCTTATAACGCTCAATATCTGCCTCTTTTTCGAGCTTATAGGCTGCTCCTTCTTTTAATTTTACTTCCTTGTCCGCCTCCCCCTTTTTTTTCATCTTTTCATATTCTGCTTTTTCTTTCTGTGCCGCGGTTTTAGCTATGTTCGTCAATTTTAATTGATCCTCCAATTTCATGCCTTTCAATTGACGATCATATTCAGGTGAATATTTAATATACCTGACGAGCGTATCCTTAATCTCAATCCCCTTCGGCTTAAGCTCCTCATGCAAAAGATCCTTTAACCGTCTTGATTGGGCATAGCGCAGTTTGGAATCATAAAACTGCTCAGAGGAAAATTCTCCCAGCACTTTTTTGATAAAGGGCTCTGCCTTTGGAATAATACCATTGTCCCAGATTTCCTTTCCAGGGCCTAAGGTTGTGATTGCAAGATATGGATTATCAATTCTGAATAAAATTGATACATCCGCGTACACATAAAATCCATCGCTCGTTTCAATCCTCACCGCCGATTCCTTGCGGGTTGCCACTCTTCCCAATGCAGTATAATCACGCCTCTCATTTGTAATATCAAGCAATAGCAGATGTCTCGGGAGCTTATGCATTATTTCAAGACCAAAAGGTGCGAGAAGATGAAGCCCTGCTTCGTATGCTTTTTCATTCATCCCCCGTTTCCCAAAAATCGGGACCTTTACCTCCTTAACACCCCATTCATATGGTTTGATATATACTGTAAAACTATTATAAAGAACCCATAAAAAAAGAATGACAATTATCACTATGATGAAAATATGTCTGCCTGCCCCGGGAAGGAGCTTATCAACTATCTCTTGGAAATCTTTCCCACCACCGGAATTATTTCTTTGTCCAAAAGGTACATTAGGCATTTTTTTAGGCATTTTTCCTCCTCCTTATAAAATTAAATTCCCGTATAGTAGTAGTTACGCATACAATATCATAAATAAGATCATATATAAACACACAATATTTCCCAGGGCAATCGCATGAAAAATTTTAAGTATTCGTTCACAGGTCCGAAGTTCAAAGTGTATACGCGCTAAGTTGTTTTTATCCAGAAGGGACTTTAAAAAATATTTTCATGCGATTGCCCTGTTTCGTAAGGTCAATTAATGCGCTAATTGATTATAATTTGGAGAATAAAAGAATTGGATAGGATGGGATGTTATGGGACAATAAAAGGGCAAGAAATTATTCAATTTTTTTGGCATGGACTATAAAAAATGACAAAGGGGAACAAGAAAAGCACATTCTTATTCTTATTCCCCTTTCTTTACTGCGATAAAGAACTCTTTTTATATGCTATAAATATCCATCTAAACCGTCGTGGTATTAAAGAACGCCTGTTGCGGTCGTAATTGGTGCGGTCGTAACTGGTGCGACAGGGGTAGTATCAACAACAGGTGCTGTTACTGGACTTGTTGTTCCCAATCCAAGGAGGGAATACCATGGACTCATCATTCCCATTCCATACATTCCACCCATACCATAAAGGCCACCATAGCCATACATATTACCGTAGCCACCAAATGGTGAGGTGAGCGTTGAGGTATCCAGCGTACCCCACCACGGATAGTGGCTACCAAACATGCCGCCCATACCATAGGGAGAGGTAAGAGACGTAGTATCTAGGCCGCTCGGAGTATACCAGCGTCCAAACATGCCACCCATCCCGTAGGGATTGGTGAGAGTTGTCGTGTCTACTGTACCCGTGCTGGTAGGCGAATACCATCTTCCGAACATACCGCCCATACCGTAGGGAGAGGTAAGAGTTGTCGTGTCTACTGTACCCGTGCCGGTAGGCGAATACCATCTTCCGAACATACCGCCCATCCCATAGAGGGAGCTAAGAGTCGTGGTGTCTATTGTGCTTGTATCAGTAGGCGCATACAACCGGCCAAACATACCACCCATGCCATAGGGGTAACTGAGGCTTGTTGTATCTAAACTACCTGGATAATATCCGCCAAACATCCCTCCCATACCGAAAAGGCCTGCACCATAACCGCCATAGCCACCATAGCCACCGTAACCACCGTAACCGCCAAGGCCACCCGTAAATGGTCTATAACCATACATTCCAGTATTTTGCACTCCATACCCCCCCATTAGTCCTAGTCCATACATATTGCCTGAAAAGAATTGGGCTTGGCTCTTAGGAGCAGATACAATTACAAATGAAATGATAAGCAGCACTGAAAATAAAATTTTAAAATACTCTCTCTTTAACATAACTCACTATCCTTCCTTCTAAACTTCTTACTTATTTTCTTAAAATTACATAAAACTATGCTGAAAATAAATTCAGACTGTGAAAAACCTTTCTTAATCCATCACCTCTCTTTGCTTGTTTTCTATGGTTAATATTTTCTTAATTTAGTATATCATTTTAATAGACACTCTCTTTATTATATTTCTTTCATTCTATATTTCAACTCGCACACTTAAGTTCCGGTAATTCTGATTTTGGAGGGATATCACGCAGTTCGTGGGCTCTGATTATATAACCATCAAAACTAAAATTGCTGCATCATGAAAAATATTTTTGACGCAGCATTGGGTATTATTTACAATGTGAGCCCAAAGTAAATACTATAGGATGGATAATCCTCACTATTCTCTATTTTTCCTAGCGGGATAGCACCTTTTAAATATACATGACTTAACCGATTCGGCCAATAATAGAAGGAATATCGTAGTGATCCTTCAGCAGATATAAGCGTATCTTGGATATCATCATAATGTTTTAAATCACCAACCTCTATCTTAACTCCCGCGCTCATCCTTTCAAACCAGGAAACTTTATTACATACTGAAATAAAGGGATTAAACCGTAATTCCGCATACGCTCGAAATAATTGCCGCGCATATATGCTCCCATATGAATACCCGCTGAACATCTCTTCATGGCCTAAAATTTCATACATAAATAGAGGTCCTTTGTGTGAGCGTATCTTTGTGAAATAAGAGAATCCATCCGTACCAAATCGCAGTGACATCCTCCTGTCAAAGAACACTGCATTTTTCCCTAGGCCAAAATGTATTTTGGGCACACTACATGGCTTATAAAGAAACATGCTTTCTTTATATGACGAAAAACCAGGATATCTATTATTATAAAGATCGATACCTGCATTGGCTTTAAAACTTGGTTGACCAAGTGTTCCAGGATCGAATGTGCTTCGCCCTGTATAGTGGAGCCAATCAAAACTCCAATGATCACATTTATAGATAATACCATCATTCCTGCTCAGAATGCCGGTACCCGATTCACTATAGACCAGGGTGGGATCTGTGAGGGTATATTTGCTTTTTCGTGTGCGCCATTCATAACTATATGCAGCAGTAAGAATATCATCTTGGCAAAGATTGTATTGTGCACTTGTCTTCAGCTCCGTACTGTCATACATTTCAGCAATATACATCTCTATACTATCATTATACATATACACAATTTCATTAAAAAATTTTTGTAAAGAAACCTCTTCTTTTACAGAAAATTTCCAGATATCACATTCACCCCACACTGTAGCAGACGGATAGATTTCCGGCACTGTTTTATACCCGAATAATCTGTTTATATTCAGGTTAAGCCCAGATTTAAAATTCCCGGGTGCATTATCCAAAAAAAATGTTCCGCCGAGAATCAGCTGGTTTTTGCTGTCAACGATTTCATCAGTAAAAGGTCGATATCTTATTTTATTAAAGCCTATAAAATATTGGGGCATTGACACCATATTCGATTCGACCTCTCTGCTTTGAGGAGTATCAGCCAAAGCAGCTGTAACTTTCGATCTGGCCTCAACGGGCTTTATCCTGTCGGAAATAATAATGGGGCGCTCTTTTGAAAAAGGATTATTAAGTTTATATATGGTAAAACAGCCATCCTCATATACTGAACATGTCACAGTGCTCATATTATTCTTATTGTCAATGCATGGATATCGCACCCCACCTCCCACATCAGTTATTTTATACCAGGTATTCTCATCTTCCTTCATATTGCACCAGTAAAGCTGTGGAGTTCCATCGAGAGTACTGACAAATAGAAGTCGGTCTGATCCAGCATATATACAATCAATAATATACGCATCTAAATTCTCCCAGAGGATATCGAATGAATCCTCTTTTAAAATGCCTGCTTTTACTTTACCCTCAGTTCCAATTGATATTACTGCTGATTGTGGTGTAATTTGTGAGATTTTATACACTCCCTGGCCATAATCAAATATCTTTAAGGTTTGAGGCGAAGATTTATTGGGATCCTGTAACACAATTTTGGTTTTCCCATTATTATATGACGCATACATAAGGTGATTGTCATACACATCAAAGGCTATGCATCGTTTATCAGTTGTTGCCCGCTCAGGCTCGCCATCTTTATTTAATTTGAAAATATCATATCTTACACCACTTGAGAGTCTGCTGTTAACCCGTTTATTAAACCAAATTGTATTGGTAACAGAATCTTGCGTAAGGACCATGCCAACATCCTCTATTACCTTCTTAATATTCTTTTTATCCTCAGACATAATCATAAGATCATACCTGTTGTAATCATGCCTCCAATTGGCAATGGTATACATGCCTTCATCAACCGTGGCGACTTCAAAATTCATGAGCCGCTTTTTTCTCTCAAACAGAGGACTCCCATCTATCAGGTGATCCTTTTGGGGGTATTTGATCTTTAAGGTTTCTCTCCAATCTTCATATATCTGCTCAATAGTCTTGCCATAATGGGAAATAATCGCCTTCTCAAATCGCTCTTTTCGAATGAGACGACAAAGATCCTTAATGGATTTTTGAGGATAGTTATGTACAAGGTAGAGCAGCAAATCAAAACCTTGATTATAGGCAAGCTCGGATTCTCTGGAACTTCCTTCAAAGCGTGCCATTTCATCAATGGTGAGAAGCCTGTTATGATAAAATGAATCCCTTAACAGCATTTCTCTAAAAGGATCCCGATACTCCGCCTTAAATTCATATGAACCCAATTGTGCGATACCTTCCACAAACCATATAGGTAGCGCATTATGCTGATACTCGACAATCGACATCACGTTTTCTCCCTTAGGTTCAGAATAGTTTAACAGGCTGAGAGCAACAAGCATTGAGGATTGTAATACTCGAAGAGAATAAATATGGGATAATTCATGAGACACAATTGTCCTGAGCCATTCATTTTCCCCGCGCATAAACATATCCGCTTTCCGGCACTCTATGACCACGAGAGAATTATATCTATTTGCGCTTCCATTTATATAATCATTATTATTTTTTATAACGATCGCTATTTTTTTTTCATTAATATCATATCCAAAATAATCCGCGAGCGTGTGGGCTGTCTCTTCAGCAATATCTAGGGTCATAAGGGCCAAATCTTTGTTTTTCTCCTTATATGAAATTTTAAAATGGTCGCTCTCAAGATGCTCCCATGTATTGAAAAGTTTACTACTTGCGACATTCGGTATAAGTGAGCATAGTATCATCCACCACACTATTCTCATTTTGAATGATCTTTTTAAGGTAGCAGGCATATTTTTACTCATTTTCCTTTTAGATGTTACTATTGGGCTAGATAATAATTATGTGCCATCAGATAATTTAGAATTGCAACAACTATACCATTAATAATATTCTTAGATGCTTTATTTCATTGAGATCAGGGGGCTTCACTCACACCTCATCAGAAATAAGCACTCAGATTGAACATCCTGCGCTCTTTAGTGATCAAAAGATGAGCTTCTATAAAATAAAAAAAGGTATCAGCCTTACTTAGGGAATGAGAACCCTAAGTAAGCATGATACCCTTAATTTATCAGAGATTTTAACTCTCTATAGACTATTAATAAAACACGTATTGTTCTCTGGACCAGATTGTGTCTGAACAGGTTCTATCTGCATTGTATCGGCTGCATTGCCTGCTGATGCAGCTTCATTACTACTGTTGCTCTCAAATACAAACTGGTATACGAGGGAATGAGCTCCATCACCCACTGCATCAACCTCAGCGACATACACTACTCCATTTGTCCAATCATCAGCATCAGGATCTGCTTTTTGCATATTAATCTTTTCACCCGGATCATCAAAATCAGCTTCGTTCCATGTAATTATCCCATCATTATTAAGATCTACAGAGTCATAATTTAAGTCTACCCATAGCTGTGATACTGCCGGTGGTGCATTCGCCTGATCATCAACCGGATACACATATCGAACCCTGAAGATGAAATGATTATCTCCCTCATTTATCAACGTAGGATACACAGCTTCCAATTTAAAATCTGCAAATTCACCAGCAGAATTCTCTGCACCGTTTAACGCTGACAAATCCAGGGTTTCTCCAGTAAAACTGAGGCTCCCGGTAATCTCAGGATCAGCACCAATATATTGAATATCTAATTGTGGCCTTAAATTTTTATCATCAACATCTGAGGTATAGTATTCTATATACTCGTCTCCGTCAAAGCTCACTTCCTCTGCTGTTCTTGAACTTATCAGGGTTATTTTGGTGAATTCCCCAGGTTTAATGATATCATAAGGTCTTACTATTTCAATCACATTTGCCTGACCAACCTCAAACTCACCGGAGCTTATTGCACCATGTTCGGATCCGGTAATCGCACCCCATTCAATATTCCAGAGGGGCTCCTCCCAATCCGATTCATAGATCCCGATATTGAATTGACCATCATTATCAATATTCTTTTCTTTTCCATAAAGAGTCAAGCTGGCAGATGTGACGATCGCATCATAAGGAAGAGATGTGGTATCAAAACTCATATATCCCTTAAAGATGGAAAATGAACCATCATAGATCTGCCCTACTTTGGCTGTTTCTGCTGCAACTGTGGTGGTAAAGGTATTACCCTTACTTGAACCACTAACATCAGGCACGCCATCTATTGCTCCACGTGCACCTTTTTTACTGCCGCCACTTCCAGCAAACGCCCTGTTCCCACCACCATAAGCACCTGAGCCCTTTATATTTTTATCTCCTGTAGAAAAAGTTCCAAGTGCAGTACTTTTTGATTTCATTTCCCCTGAGGAAGTGGTTGGACCAAGTGTTATAGATGCTGCATCAGTTATATTTGGCATAATAAAGAACATGCCTACCATTAAACTTATAATAGCAAAAATACATAAATATCTCTTCATGAGCCTATTTATACCTCCCTTTGCATCATGGCTTACATCAATAATAAACCTTTAATTAAATTAACTTCTTCTCTCAAACATCCGTACTGATATATTGTGAGCATCTTCTTACATAGTGTCTAAATGCTATTCTTTAACCTCTTCCCCATCGCTCTTCTTGAATAGTGCTTGTTATATATTCTTGATTATCATACCCCCTTCTCTTTAATTTATTGTTTATGATGCGAGACAATCCTGTCTCTTAATTCCCCCCGTGTGTACTTTGCTTATTTATATATCATGCAAATATCATTCCTCTATCCATTTAATGTTTATCTGTTAAGAATAAAGAGTCTGTGACTGAACATATTCTCCTCTATTGATTTAAAGTATAATTTTTAGACATCTGTTCATATACACTATTAATAAAACATGTACTACCCTTAGAACCGGCATTTGCTTGAACCGGCGCTATCTGCATAATTTCAGCAGCATTTCCTACTAACGCGCGCGCTTTAGTGGCGCTGCTATCTTCAAATACAAATTGAAACACCAAAGGATGCACTCCGTCACCCACCACTTCAACCTCGGCTTGATAAATTACTCCGTTTGTCCAATCATCAGAATCAGGGTCGGTTTTATACATGTCAATTTTCTCACCACTATCATCGAAATCAGCTTCATTCGAGTCTATATTGCCATCAGAATTCTCATCCATAGAATCATAATTTAAATCTACCCATACCTGGGAAAGACTTGGGGGCGCATCAGAAAAATTATCGAATGGATAAATATATCGCACCCGAAATATTACATGATTATCTCCTTTATTTATGAGAGTAGGATACGCTGCCTCCAATTTAAAATCCGCCATCTCATCATCTCCAAATTCTTCCGTCTTAGTGAGATCTGCCAATTCTATTGTCTCTCCCGTAAAACTAAGGCTTGGCGCAATAGAAGGATCATCGCCAATCCACACAACATCTAACTGCGGACGTAGAGTGGGATTTGCTGCATCTGAGGTATAATACACGATATATTCATCTCCGTTGATGTTCTGGGACTCTTCAACTGTTCTTGAGCTCACCAAGGTTATTTTGGTAATTTCTCGAGGTTTGATAATATCAAAGGGTCTTGTGATAGTAATCTCATTGGGTTGACCATCAACCTTAAATTCACTGACACTTATTTGCCCGTGTTCAGATCCGCTTATGGCTCCCCATTCAATATTCCAGAGGGGTTCCTCCCAATTCGATTCATAGACACCGATTCCAAATTCAATTTCATTATCATTATGCTTTTCTTTTCCATATATAATCAAGGTCGCTGAGGTAATAATGGCATTGTAAGGAATAGAGGTAGTGTCAAAACTCATATAACCCTTGAAGATCGAATACGATCCGTCATACGTTTGACCTACTTTTGCCGTATCTGCTGACACTGTGGTGGTAAAAACATTACCCTTACTGGTACCATTTGCACTAATGTCGGGCACACCATCAAGTGCGCCACGCGCTCCGTATTTACTCCCCCCAAAACCTGAATAGGCCCTGCTTCCCCCTCCATAGGCATAACTGCCTTTTATTTCCTTATTCCCCGTGGAAAAACTCCCTAATAATGAACTTCGTGATTCCATGTACCCAGAGCTTGCGGATGACCTGATTCCCTTAAGAGACGCTGCATATATTGTTTGTGGAGTATAAAGGAGTAGTCCTCCTATAACACCTATGAGAGTAAAAATACATAGATATTTCATATAATTTTGTCTCCCCTTCAAGATATTTATGTGATTAAATACATAGTAGGCTTACTGTATACTCTTATAAATGAATAAAACTCCTCCTTTTTTTATGGATTATTTCCAATTTTCCATGGCCCGTTTTGATATTAATTACTGCAAATATCATTCCATATTCTTATCCCCCTCATTTTCTTAGGTTTCTCTGGGAGAATGCTGATGGAGTGATTAATAATTTTTATAAACTTATAGTGAGCAGTTTAATTTTTACACAAATAGTATTATAATAATTCACGCGAGAATATGACTGAAACCCTGAATGGATATATTTGAAATGCAGGTACGTTCAATAAAATATAGAATTTTTATTTTTCTCTTCCTCTGTCTTTTTCCGGGCAGAGGCTTTAGTGCGGCACAAACCGCCCAACAATCACTCACGGACTACAACCTATGGAATTTATATGGAGGAGCCAGCGATGTATACCTTACGCTCAAAGATGGATCACATAAAAAAACAAAGGTACCCTTAAAGGAATATGGCTTTTTATTGGAATTTGAGGATAAATATGACAAATGGAAGGTTGATTTTTCATTTTTCCAATGGAACGATAGTCAACTGCAAGGGGAAGATTTCTCAGTAAAGCTGAACTATCTTCCATTTAAAACCAAAAAAGGGGGGATCTTTACCCGGCTTAATCCCTATATAGGAGGCTCCCTTAATTACCATTACAACAAAATAAATCTTCCTGACGCTAATCCGGAGCCCACTGGTTGGGTTAATCCTTATCAGCAGGCTATAAAAGGATATGGCGCAGGATTGCAGACGGGGATGAAGATTAAGGATATCCCTTTTAAAGGCACTATATGGCACACAGAACTTGGCGGCATAGTCTATACGTATAAATCCTCCTTACTGGAAGAAGAATTTCTGTCTGGCATCTCTTTTACCCTAGATACGCATTTTAAAAAAAGATTTTATTATATTTTCCTTGGATTAGGGTATCAATTGAGACAATCAGATTTTGATGGTACTTATTTAAGCGATCAAGATAAATATTATCCGAGCTCTCAATTTACCCATCATCTTTTTTATATTAATCTTTCTTATCCGTTTTAGAAGAAGAATTCTGATTAAAAATGCGGCCGGGCAGAGGCTGCCTCCATCCTGATGCAAAATTCCAACTATTCATCCTTTTTTTATTCTCAGGTTGGACCTCTAGAATTTGAAGAACACCATTGCCTGTGTGCACACACAATCCTTTGCGCGGCTCTATCGCAATGATTTGACCAGGTACCCCTGCTTCATTATTAGAAGAGCTTGAAATAGTGGCATTCAAAATTTTAATCCTTACACCATCAAGATATGTATAGCATCCAGGCCAGGGGAACAGGCCTTTTATTAATCTGTTGATAGTAACGGCATCCTTCTCCCACGATATCAATCCCATCTCTTTAGTGAGTTTTGGTGTATACGTGGCCAAATGATTTTGTTGAGGCAGAGGCGTTATTGTACCCTCAATGAGCCCTTTTATTGTCATAGGGAGCATATGTGCGCCAAGATGTGAAAGCTTATTCGAAAGACTTTCCGCAGTATCATCCGGATCTATCCGCAATTTCTCTTGAGAGAGAATAGCCCCTGTATCCATACCCTCATCCATTAAAATTAATGTAATACCGGTTGTTTTCTCTCCATTTATTATGGCCCAGTTGATAGGCGCAGCTCCTCGGTAGTTCGGAAGACATGAGGCATGAATATTAATGCACCCATATAAAGGAGCATTAATGATCCATGCAGGGAGGATTTGTCCATAGGCGACAACAATCACAAGGTCTGGTGATAAACGCTGCCATAGTGAAAAAAATTGATCTTTTTTTAAAGAAGATGGCTGATACACGGGTAGACCGTGTTCTAACGCAAGTTTTTTAACCGGGCTGTATTGGTTCACCCGTCCTCTGCCCCGGGGCCGGTCCGGTTGTGTAACAACTCCTGCTATCCTATAGCGGTTTTTAATAAGAGCTTCTAAATAGGGGCAGGAAAACTGAGGGGTTCCCATAAAGATGGTTCGCATATTATCTCTTTTTTAGAAATTTTCTTTTAATTATATCCCGGCGTATTTTGCTCAGCCGGTCAATAAAACATACTCCCTCAAGATGATCAATTTCATGCTGAAGGACCCGGGCCAAAAAGTCGCGTGCTTCAAAACGAACCTCTTTCCCTTTTTTGTCAATGTACTCAATGAGCACGCGCTCATGCCTGGCTACAGGAGCATACATATTGGGAAAACTAAGACATCCCTCTTCTCCTTTTACATATCCCTCCTGTTCTATGATCCGTGGATTAATCAACACCAGAGGATGCGAGATGTCTTTTCCAAAAGAGGTATCAATAACCGCAACACGGGAGAGAATACCAACTTGCGGGCCTGCTAACCCTATACCCTTTGACGCATACATCGTATTCGTCATATCCTTTATGGTCTTAATAATGTTATGATCAAGATTGTGTACCTCTTCAGCTTTTCTTTTTAACATGGGGTCAGGATATATTACTATTTTATATAAGGCCATGGTTCTTAATGGAGTGCTCTAAGCTGTGAGGCTTGATACATAAATGCCTCCAGCCGTGTTCTCATATTGGTTTGCTCTAAACCATCATAGGATATATTTAAACAGGGAAACGCTTCATGCTGGTCACAGAATTTCTTTAATAAAGCAGTAGTGATATTACCCGGCATGCACGTAAAGGGCATAATATTAATAATTCCATCTACCCCCTTTTCCCGAAAATCAACCGCTTTGCCGACACTCAGTATTGCCTCACCTTCAAAGGATTCATGCAGGTACGGTTGACTCTTATTTAAAATTTTCTCTACCGAAAGCTCATGCGGCTGTTTTAAATATTGTGCAAAGGTCGCGGTTAATTTATTTTCCTTATATTTCTGCAATAAATCTATCATAGAGAGAATAAGATATTTGATATATTCCCTATCTGAAAAATTTCGTCGTTTATTAGTATAATTAGTATAAAAAAACCATTCTGTTACAGAGGGCACCCACACTTCCCCGCCTAATTTTTCAATCTGATGGACTAAATAATCATTACTAAACGGATTAGATCTTACATATATCTCACCCACAATCCCTATAATTGGCCGTCGTTGTTTTCCATCTACTTTTATTGTTTCAAACTTTCTGCCGATTTCCCCCATAACAGGCTCAAGAGGTCTTCTTTCCTTGATAGCCTGACACACCATGGAGAGAGATTCTTTATAAATCTTGTCGGTCTCGCCAGAGGTATATTCATACGGTCTTGTCTCCCGAAGCTTTTTATCTAAAAGATCGATCGCAACAATACCTCCCCAGGTACGCCGAATAGATCCCTTGCCAACAATATCAAAAAGCTCCATAAAAAATTTTTTCCCTTGATTAGGGGAAAATATAGGCACCTCAGCATATCCGAGCTCATCCAATATGACTCTTTGGAATATGGAATATTGCCCAAATCTACACGGACCATCTCCGCCGGGCATAAGAAAAGCAGCGGATTTTGGATCAAAACCCGGTTGCTTTATGGTCTTAATAATATTCCCTGTAGTAAGAATACAAGGATAACATTGTCTTCCAGATGTATATTTTCTCCCCCACATTTTACTCTCTTCATCCGATTCCTCCATCACACGTGCCTTGATACCCGCACTTTGAAAACCAGCCTCTATGGCAAAGGCATGATCAGACATATAGGGAATATAGACAGTTCTCTCAATAAACTCTTCCCTCTTTTGCCTCGTTGGCTGCATAAATATTGATTCTTTGTTTTTTCTATAAGGCTCCTCAAATATAGTAGCGGGTTCTCTTTTTTCGATTTTAATTTTTTCTATACTATCATAAAAGGCCTCGCATCGTGTAATTGCTCCTACATCAACACTGTGTTCATCCACCTCTATCTGCAAATATGGTTTTTTCTCCATTTTTATCTGAAAAAATTTGGTAATAAATGAATCAGGCCCACAGCCAAAATTAGTAATATACACAGCATAAAGACGCGGATCATTCTTAATCACCATGCCCGCACTTAAAATCCGCTGTCCATAACGCCAGTACATATTAGGCCAATCCTGAGAAATATCAATCTCTTTGAATAAGAGGTAATCCATCGGCATGGTTACTACACCCAGTTCACGAAATATATTCGGAATATGTAAATTCAGGCCGCAGTCACATCCATTATAGGGTCTGCTCACGACTACTATTACTCTATGATCTTCCGGAATCCGTGTTAATATTTCTCGTCCTCTTTTTTTCAGTTGGTTATAAAATTCTCGTTGTGAGGCAAATCCAGCTACAACAGCCTCTTTCACCATAGTGAGAGAACAGCCCAATTCCCTGCCCAATCCCCCTAACATCCTCGAAATATACTTTATTGACCGGTTCATGAATATAACGGGATCGAGAAGTTTCACGCCGGCTTTTTTAAAATCAATAGCCGATTTTATCGTATAGGGTATAGTTTGGACATAGGGGCACATAGAACTGCCTTTAATTTTATAATTCTCCCCTGCCAAATTAATAATGCTAGGAAGGAATATGTATTCTGCCTTCTTATCAATGATATTTTGAATATGCCCATAGGCCACCTTGATAGGGAAACAGGTCTCTGATACAACTGTCTGAACTCCCTTATCAATCAATTTCTTATTCGTGGGATCAGAGAGAATAACTTCACATCCCAAAAAATTAAAAAAAGTTTTAAAAAAGGGAAGCAATTCATGGAAAAAGAGGGCCCATGGTATCCCTATCTTCGGCTTACTACTCTCAACCTTGAGGGAATGTCTTCCGTAATCCTTAAGTAAAAAGTCTCTTCTTTCCTCAAAAAGATCAGGAAGTTCAGCTGTTTTCCTGTGGATTCTCTTTTTAATATCATATTTATCACAGCGGCTTCCATAAAAAAGGGGCTTTTCGTTCTCTATTTTTACTTGGCGTATCTGACACACATTAGGGCATTCTTTGCATTCAAAACTGCTGATAGCATATTTTCGCTTGCTTAGATCAAATCCTTTAAAAAGACTCTTCTCCCAACAACGATTCTCTTTGGCAATTAACGCTACTCCGATTGCCCCGGTGACTTCATGATGAGGGGGAACAGTAATCTTTTTCTCCACTACTTTTTCAAAAGCAGCGAGCACACCTTTATTTGCCGCCACCCCACCTTGAAAAAATATGTGATCTCCAATTTTTTTATTACCTACAACCCAATTGAGATAATTATAGACAATCGAATAGGCAAGCCCGGCAATCAGATTATCTTTCAACGCCCCATTTTGTTGATGTGCTACTAAATCTTGCTCCATAAACACGGTACACCTCTCTCCAAGATGTACGGGAAGTTTGGCCGAAAGGGCCGCCTTTCCAAACTCTTCTTTTATATTAATCCTCAATTTTTCCGCCTGCTCTTCTAAAAAGGAACCTGTCCCCGCAGCACATACTTTATTCATTTCAAAATCAACCACAACCCCATCTTTGAGCTGAATATACTTTGAATCTTGCCCTCCTATTTCAAAAATGGTATCGACACGCTTATCTATCGCCGCGGCAGCTCGTGCTTGAGCTGTAATTTCATTTTTCACAATATCACCACCTATAAAATCAGCAATAAGATATCTCCCTGACCCAGTTGTCCCCACTCCTACTATATTAATATCCTTGCCAATTCTCTTCCCAACAATGGAAAGCCCCTTGCGGATAGCCTCTATGGGTCTTCCGGCAGTCATAAGATAGCATTTTGCAAGAACATCTCCCGCTTCAGTCATGACGACAACATTTGTACTGATTGATCCTATATCTACACCCAGATACGCATTGATCCCTTGCTTGAACTTCGTAAACACAACCTTTGTCAAATTATGATCCCCATTGCAGTCTCTCATCTCTTTATCTTCTTCCGGGGTACTTTTTTCTGGTATCGATCGTTGCTTTATTGTATTTCTTGATAGGATATCTGATAAGGGTTTTAATGCCTTTGGTTGATAATTATATTCCTCAAGGTATTTTTTTAAATTCATCCTGGCTTTTTCAAGAAGCATTGGCTTCATAGGATAATTCTTATCAAGACAGATAAGTGCTGCTCCAATAGCGCCCATCTCTGTATAGTATTGGGGAATTAAAAGTTCCCCTGGATTAAGGCCTAAAATTTTTTCAAAAGCCTTTATCATAGCTTTATTTGCCGCAACTCCACCCTGAAAAATGAGTGGCTTCTTAAATTCACGTGCCCTGCCTATATTACTTTTGAAATTCCTGGCCATGGCGTAACAGAGTCCGGCAACAATATCATAATCAGGCGTTGCCTCCTGTTGCAGATGGATCATGTCCGTTTTAGCAAACACACTGCATCTTCCCGCAATCCTTGGGGGGGCCTCGGATTTTAAGGCACGTTCACTGAACTCCTCTATAGTTAACCCAAGCCTTGTGGCCTGCTGATCCAAAAATGAGCCTGTCCCGGCTGCGCACATGGTATTCATGGCAAAATCTTTTATTGAACTGGTTGCCAACTTGTCATCTCTTTGAAGCAAGATCAACTTTGAGTCTGAACCGCCAATCTCTATTATTGTATTGACATATGGATAGAGATAGCAGACTGAACTTGCTTGCGCAATAACCTCATTTATGAAAAAGCCCCCTAATGTGTTACTAATAACCTGCCCTGCTGTTCCTGTAATGGCAATTAGGCTTATCTGGGAAGCGTAGCCGGACTGCTGTGTCGAGAGCTCATCTAAAATACAAAACACCCTCTCAAGAGGGCGGCCGTAGTGGCGATAATATGCAGTGTGCACAATGTGCTTATCTCTTTCCACTAAAACTAGATTGACACTTACTGAGCCAATATCAAGCGATAAAATTATTTTCCCTTTTTCCATCAGTATAATTTCCCTCGCTCTGCTTGTATAATTAATGCATTCAATTATTCCATACCACTTACGTAAAATTGAGTTTAAATTTTATCCCAAAACATGGCAATTATCAAGACTTAGATAACATATACAGAAATTCCTATTTTGGACTCACCATTCCCTTAAATGCGGGGGATCGAGCACAAGAAAAATAAAAAAATCAGTTGAAAATAATTGCTGTGTATGGTATACAAGAATAAAAAATAGAATTGCAGCCCAGAGAGAGTGGATTGTATATATAATGTTAAAAAAATATGTAAGGAAGGGGATGACACCACTTTATGAGTAGACATAAGAAAATAGAACGAATGAGAGAAATTGAAAGAAAACGTCGCCGCAGAATGAAGACCCTGAGACTAAGAAAAAAAGAAGCAATATTGGATGCTAAAAAAAAGAAGGAATAAAAAGGAAGGAATAGCATTATTTCTCTAATCAGATGACCCAAAGCGAAAAAAAGCTGATTGAAATTCTGGCACATAGTGCGTATCATTATAGTTCCACCCCGGAATTTAAGCTCGCCTCAGGTAAAATGAGCCATTTTTATATAGATTGCAAAAGTGTTATTATGTCCCCGGAAGGTCTTATCTTATGCGGCCAAGTGGTGCTTGAGAGAATAGAGGGGCTTCCGATCACAGCAATTGGAGGATTAGAATTTGGGGCAATTCCTATTACTCTTGCAGCCACTGTGCTTGCCTATCAGAAAGGAATACTGATAAAGCCTTTCGTGGTGCGCAAAGAGAGTAAAGATCGAGGCTTAAAAAAGTTGATCGAAGGGAGGATCGAGGAGGGCGAGAGTGTGGTTATTGTGGAAGATGTGGTTACAAGTGGCAAATCGGCACTCATAGCAGCGCAAAGGATACAAGAGAGGGGAGCACATATAAAAAAAGTCATTGCACTTGTAGACAGGGAAGAAGGGGGAAAAGATGCATTATACTCGATGGGTATTGATCTTGAGGCGATTTTTACAATCGATGATTTACATACACATCGTGCATCCTAAATTTTCTCACTTCATATCCAACACCATATCAAGTGCCTCATTAATTTTCTCAATATATTTTATCTCCAGCCCCTGTAAAAGATCTTCTTTTATTTGTGATATATCCCCCTTATTTTGAGAGGGAAGTATAACCGTTTTTATACCGGCGCGCTTTGCTGCGAGAACTTTTTCCCTTATACCACCGACAGGCAGCACTATTCCCGAAAGAGTAATCTCTCCTGATAACGCAACATCCTTCCTTACAGGATGGCCTGACAATATGGATACAAGAGCCGCAACAATTGCTATTCCGGCAGAGGGCCCATCTTTTGGAACAGCACCAGCAGGAACATGAACATGTATATCATATTTATCAAAGAATTTACTATCAATACTATACACAGGAGCAATAGCCCTGATATAGGAAAGAGCAGTTTTTACCGACTCCTGCATTACATCCCCCAATTGACCCGTTATATTGAGTCCTTTTTTACCAGGCATAATAAGGGCCTCCACAAAGAGAATTTCCCCTCCGTTCTCTGTCCAGGCAAGGCCGGTTGCCACACCTGGGATAGAGGTACGCCGAGCCACTTCCGGAAATATCTTCTGCGGTCCGAGAAATCTGGTTAAATTTCTCGGCGTAATCTGGGCTTTTTTATTCCCTTTTGTTGCGATCCTGTGGGCCTCTTTGCGGCAAATCTTGGCAATTCTGCGCTCCAGGTCCCTCACCCCTGCTTCTTGGGTGTAATTTGAAATTATTTTATAAAGTGCCTTTTTTTCAAACACGATATGTGAAGCATTAAGCCCATGTGCTTTTAATTGTTTCGGAATCAAATACTTCTGTGCTATTTCTACTTTTTCTTCACTAATGTAGCCGGGTAAATAGAGTATTTCCATTCTATCTCTTAAGGCGGGATGAAGATTTTGCAGAACATTGGCTGTCGCGATAAAGATAACTTTTGATAAATCAAAGGGGATATCCAGATAATGATCCATAAAGCTGTGGTTTTGTTCGGGATCAAGAACTTCAAGAAGTGCGTAGGAAGGGTCTCCCCTAAAATCAGCACCTACCTTATCTACCTCATCAAGCATAAATATAGGATTATTACTCCCTGCACGACGAATTCCCTGGATTAATTTTCCAGGAAGCGCCCCCACATATGTTCGGCGATGTCCCCTAATTTCTGCCTCATCTCTGATGCCCCCCAAAGAAATCCTCATAAATTTCCTTCCCAAGGCCCGGGCAATTGATTGCCCAAGGGAGGTTTTCCCAACTCCCGGTGGCCCAATGAAACATAATATCGAGCCCTTAGAATCCTTTTTTAATTTGCGAACTGCAAGATATTCGATAATTCGCAGTTTTACTTCATCGAGGCCATAATGATCCTGATCCAGAATACGTCGTGCCCGCGCCAGATTAAGATTATCCTCGGTCTCCTCCATCCAGGGCAATTCAAGGATAGTCTCTAAATAGGTACGAATAATATAATATTCCGGGGCCATATTAGGCATATATTCAAGGCGTTTCAGCTCCTTTTCTGCAACCTCCCCCACCTCTTTGGATAATGCCTTTTTCTTTATCCTTTGTCGCAAATCCTCGATTTCCGCCTCATGCGTGTTGACTTCTCCCAATTCCTTCTTAATAGCCCTTAACTGTTCTTTTAAAAAGTATTCCTTTTGGGTTTTCGTAAGTTCGCCAACCACCTCTGATTCGATCTTTCCTCCAAGTTCCAATAACTGTTCTTCCTTTGATAAAATCGTCAAGAGCAATTCAAGTTTTTTAGCGGTATTTCCAATTTCAAGAATTTTTTGCTTTTGTTCTATCTTCATATTTGTTACAGAAGCAATCAAATATACGAGGGCAAGGGGTTCTTCAATATTTGTTATCACTGTTTCTAAATCCTCCGGCAGGTAAGAGGCTAAGGCAATTATTCGCTTGAATTTGTCTATAAGGGTCCGGGTAAGCGCTTCCATCCTCTGTGATTTGACCTCCTTGTCCGGGAGCACATCAACCTCTGCCATATATAATCCTTTTTCCAGACGGAGCTCCTTCAATTTTATCTTCTTTATTCCCTGAACCAATATTCTCATTGTATTGTCAGGCATCTTCAACATCTTAATAATACCGATAGCTGTCCCTATAGGATATATATCCTCCGGTGTAAGCTCTTCTTTATCTTCCCTTCCGGATTTTATGAGAAATGATGCGAGTATATTATCCCCCTCCATCGCCTTCTGAACAGAAAGAATAGATCTTTTTTTCCCCACTATGATAGGAGCTACCATTGAAGGAAAAATCACCGTGCTTATTAAAGGCTCAAAAGGTATTTTTGCAGGAATAGTGTCAAAACTCACACCTTCTTTATTGATCAATTCCACCCGTCGTATCTCCTCGTTAATGCCCTTTTTTTCTCATTTTTTCACTCTTTAACCACTAGGCTATCCCTTCTCGTGTCTCTCCTGATTTTTAATCACGAGTTTCTTCTTTGCAACAATCTTGGGCCCCAGCAAACCGCATAAAAAGCCGATAATCAAGCATATCATAATTAATAATGCACTCGACAGATTAAATGTATAAAAGAAAATAGTTAAACTTACTGGATCAGTATTCTGCAAAATAAAAATGACAAGCAAAATAAGAACTACTATAATACCAATGAGTTTATATTTGCTAATATTCTTCCATTTCTTATTATTCCATTTCATTAATAAAAATCATCCCTCCTTTCTACTACTTTCACCTGCTCATATCTATAATCCCTTTTTGGTAAATATCTAAAATCATTATATAATACGAAACGTTATATATCAAGAAAAATTACGAAGAAACTTACCTTTACGATGGTTGACGGAATAGAAAAACTTATTTATCATTTTAATTAAATGGATAAAAATATTTTCAAAATCAAGGTAGACTCTCATCCTCATGAGAAAATCCGGCTGGATTCATTCTTGGCTCGTTATAAAAGCCCTCCTTCACGTTCTCAATGGACTCATCTTATAAAAAAAGGGTGCGTCACTGTTGATGGGAGGACGATGAAACCGGGATATATAATAAAGGGGGGAGAATATCTGGAAGCATCCATTCCTCCACCGGAGCCCCTAAAGCTTATACCTGAGCAGATTCCATTAGATATTATTTATGAAGATACGGATATAATAATAGTGAATAAACCTGCGGGCATCGTCGTTCACCCCGGGGCAGGAAATCTTCGTCATACATTAGTACATGCACTTTTATCTCATTGCAAGGATCTGTCAGGGATTGGAGGAAAAGAACGCCCTGGGATTGTCCATCGTCTTGATAAAGATACCTCTGGCCTTTTGATGGTAGCTAAAAATGATCTCTCACATCTTTCTCTCTCTCAGCAAATAAAGGAACATAAAGTACTTAAAATTTATACTGCGCTCGTATTCGGGGAAACAGAGCATAACAGCGGAAGAATTGAAATACCCATTGCACGGCATTCACACGATCGAACACGCATGTGCCCCAATCCGTCAAAAGGCAAATGTGCCATTACATTCTATAGGATCCTTAAACGATTTCAACACATTACGTACCTGGAATTAACGCTCAAAACAGGCCGTACCCATCAAATCCGGGTACATTTGAATTATATTCACCATCCGGTAGTAGGCGATATGGTGTATGGACGTCGTAAACTCCCGGAGAATTGTCCGAAAGAGTTGCACGATGCCATTAAAGCACTAAAAGGACATGCGCTGCACGCTCAGAAACTGGGTTTTTGCCATCCCCGCTCCCAAGAATATCTTGAATTTACAGCACCCCTCCCTGAGCACATGAAAAGAATTATTGAAGTACTTGGGCAATCCACGCTTTGAGCGCAGCAATCATCTCATTTGGGGTACAACCACATAAAGAAAATTTTCCTTTATCAATTTATGAAAAGATTAGCAGACAAATAATTTAATAAATTATCTCAAAAAAGTCACCACCATAGACGGTCACCGTCAAGGTCACAGCCACAATCCGTCATGGTCACACCTGCCTTGACCGGTTTTGTCTCCCCTTCAGCATTAAAAGCCACGATGGAGAATGAGATAATGTCAGGAGTTGGTACCCAAGTAGGTCTCCTCGGCGCCTGGGTCACTGGTAAGGTCAGTTCTGTTTTATTGGGAGGTAATTCCATGTGGCCACAGGGATCAGTCGAGTTATATCCACAAAAATAATTAATTATAAAGCCCTCTTCATTGGTAGAATTATCGTTCCATGTTAGATGTATCTCAATGGGCCCCTTATAGTTATACCCATATAGTGGATATGATGCCCTAAAATCTGAAGGTGCTGGTATAGAATCATTCCAGCTGAAAGAAAAAAGACTGCTTTGTTTCAAGGCTTGCCATAAAAGGTCATCAGAGGGAGGCGGATCATAGAACGTAACATTGGAAAAAGGATATAAAAAATTTGCCGAGATCATGTTACTATAATAGGTTGAATAGATATCTGTATAATAGTCTGAACTGTACATGGGAGAAACTGTCGATGAATACTTAGAGAATCCTGCGGTGAGTGGGGAGGTAATGCTATGAGAATCAGAGAAAACATATGTGGGATACCAGAAGGTATCACCTGCTCCTTGGGATAAAGTTATTAAAAAGAAAATATAAAAAGAATTGATTAATAGAGTAAAATAAAATTTTTTTCTACTCATAATCTTTGCCCTCCCTTTTTATTTTTTTTAATGATAATAACCGGTATTTTAACGTAAGGACGTAAGGGCTGAACTATCGGTTACTGATGCAGATAAGCTTCTTCATTGCCAAGCATTCGCTTTTTGAACCATTAAGGATGAATAATTATAAATTTATTATAATTTTACAAAAATCGTTGTATAGAAATTATTTGAATCATGCAGATGAATGTCTTCATGCGAAAAAATCATGGATATGTGTGCGTTATCGCGTCTCCATCAATCTTATAAATCCTTTAAAAAGGTAGTGTGAATCATGGGGGCCGGGCGAGGCTTCCGGGTGATATTGGACAGAAAAGGCTCGAAGCCGTGTGCAACGAATACCTTCCATTGTGTTATCGTTCAGATTCACATGTGTCATCTCGACATCCTTATTTTTAATTGATTCTCTGTCAACGCAAAAACCATGATTCTGACTGGTAATCTCAATACGCCCTGTCTCGAGGTTTTTGACAGGATGATTCGCTCCCCTGTGTCCGAACTTCAGCTTATAGGTGGTCCCGCCAAGGGCAAGGGCAAGGATTTGATGTCCAAGGCAGATCCCGAAGATCGGCACTTTACCAAGAAGTTCCTTTACCGTTGTAATGGCATAACTGACTGCAGAGGGATCGCCCGGACCATTACTCAAAAACACTCCATCAGGTTTTCGGGATTGTATTTCTTCGGAAGATGTCGCGGCAGGGACGACCTGCACTTTACAGCCGTGGGACACTAACAGTCGTAAAATATTCTGCTTAATTCCATAATCAATCGCGACGACGGTATATTTACTCTCAGGTATGCGTTCCTTATTATTCAGAACATCAACAACTCCCTTATCCCAGGTATATGCCTGCTTAATTGTCACATCCCTGACAATATCCCTTCCCACTAATCCGGGGTATTCATCCAGTCTTTTCTTCAATGTAGGAATGTCTAATTCTGTTGAGGAAATGATCCCTCTCATGGCCCCCTTTTCTCTGATATGTTTTACGAGTTTTCGGGTATCTATTCCTTGAAGTCCCACAATATTATGTGCTTTAAGATAGTCATTGAGAGAGCATTCATTTCGCCAGTTACTCGGGTAATTACAGTTTTCTTTGACAATAAAACCACTGACAAAAAGTTTTCTCGACTCCCAATCAAGGTGGTGTGTCCCGTAATTGCCAATCAGGGGATAGGTCATTGTTATTATTTGTTCATTATAGGAAGGATCGCTCACTATTTCCTGATACCCCGTCATAGAAGTATTGAACACAACTTCCCCGCACTTTTGGCCCCGTGCGCCAAAAGATTTTCCCTCAAATATGGTGCCATCCTCAAGTAATAAAATCGCGCTCACCTGGTTGTTTCCTTTTTATAATATAACTGTAATGGTCTCACCTCAATTTCTTTGCATTTTAGCGCTTCAATGGCCTTTACCACTGCCAGGGCACCCCGGATGGTCGTTACATAGGGTATTTGCCTGTCAATAGCGTTTCTTCGAATAGAAAAAGAATCTTTTATTGACTGTGCCCCGACTGTCGTATTTAAGATAAGATCGATTTGGTTGTTTATTATGGCATCTACTATGTGGGGACGCCCTTCTGTCATCTTTAACACAAACTCTGAGGGAATATTATGATTGATAAGCTCGATACATGTGCCTTTTGTCGCCATAATCTTAAAACCAACGCTGTGAAGTTTCCTCGCAATTTCAACTCCTTTTTTCTTATCGCTATCTTTCACACTCAATAGCACTGTCCCGCTTAGCGGCAGGGTATTGCCTGCTGCGATCTGGGATTTTGCAAACGCAATTCCGAACTCATCCGATAATCCCATTACTTCTCCTGTGGAGAGCATCTCAGGGCCAAGAATTGCATCGGTCCCAGGAAATTTCAGAAAGGGAAAGACTGCTTCCTTTACCGCAAAATAATTTCTCTGAACCTCGCACATGAATCCCACCTCATCCAAACTCATCCCCGTCATTACCTTTGCAGCCAGTTTAGCCAGAGGAACACCTATGGTTTTACTGACAAAGGGAATAGTCCTGGAGGCCCGCGGATTTACCTCAAGTATGTAAATATCATCATCCTTCACCGCAAACTGAATATTGATGAGCCCTTTGACCTTTAATGCCAACGCAAGAATTTTCGTCTGGCGTTTTATCTCATCAAGCAGGGACTGACTCAAGGAGACCGGAGGGAGACAGCAGGCACTATCACCCGAATGTACGCCGGCCTCCTCTATATGTTCCATTATTCCCCCAATCACCACTCGCGTACCGTCGCAGATAGCGTCGACGTCCAATTCTGTTGCATCATCAATAAATTTATCAATAAGAATCGGGTGCTCACCGGAAACGGTAATTGCTTCTTCCACACAGCTTTTAAGGGAGGTTTCATTATACACAATTTCCATGGCCCTCCCGCCCAAAACAAATGAGGGCCTTATGAGAAGCGGATATCCAAGCTGCTCGGCAATCTTTAAGGTTTCATCATAGGTCCTCGCTGTGCCGCTATAGGGTTGCATAAGCCCAAGCTTTTCAACCAGTTTATTAAATCGCCTTCGGTCCTCGGCCAGATCAATACTATCCGGCGAGGTACCGATAATGGGGAGTCCGGATTCTTCCAAGGCAGTAGCCAATTTTAAAGGGGTCTGCCCGCCGAACTGAACGATAATTCCCTCGGGCTTCTCTTTCTCCACAATGGACATTACAGCTTCAAGTATCAGAGGTTCAAAATAAAGCCTGTCAGAGGTGTCATAGTCAGTACTGACTGTTTCCGGATTACAATTTATCATGATCGACTCAATACCAATTTCACGAAGGGCAAAGGACGCATGAACACAGCAATAATCAAACTCAATCCCCTGTCCTATCCGATTTGGGCCACCACCGAGAATGATAACCTTACGTCTGTCAGTAGGATCTGCTTCACACTCCTGCTCAAAGGTTGAATATAAATAAGGCGTTGACGCTTCAAATTCAGCTCCGCATGTATCAACCCTCTTATACACCGTTTCTGTATGAAGCTTTTGGCGGTATTTTCTAAAATCCAATTCCTTCATCTTAAAAAGCGAGGCAAGGTAGTTATCGGCAAAGCCATATTCCTTGGCCTTTCGCACAAGGGTGTCCCCCTCTTTTTTCAAATCGCAGGACTTTATCTCAGTCTCAAGTTCAACAATATCCTTTATATTATGAAGAAACCAAGGATCGATCCTGCAAAGGTGAAAGACATCCTCGACAGACATATTCCTTCTCAAGGCCTCTGCCACATACCACAATTTGTCCCAACAGTGTGTGCAGAGCTTTTCCTTTAAACGCTCAGAGGTCATATCCCCATCAATATATTTATTATCTAAGGAATAGCGATCAATCTCAAGGGAGCATATTGCTTTATGCAGTGATTCCTTAAAGGTCCTGCCGATAGCCATTGCCTCACCCACAGACTTCATTTGTACCGTGAGTTCGGGATCAGTCTGGGGGAATTTTTCAAATGTAAAACGTGGCCATTTAGTGACACAGTAATCAATAGTGGGCTCAAAACATGCAGGGGTTTTTTTGGTAATATCGTTGGGTATTTCATCAAGAGTATATCCAATGGCCAAAAGCGAGGCTATCTTGGCAATTGCGAATCCCGTCGCCTTGGAGGCAAGTGCCGAGCTTCTGGATACACGCGGGTTCATCTCAATCACATACATCGTGCCATTGGCCGGATTGACCGCAAACTGTATATTTGATCCGCCCGTTTCCACACCAATAGCCCTCATGATCTTTAGGGACGCATCCCGCATTATCTGGTACTCTTTGTCAGTAAGCGTCTGAGCAGGGGCTACCGTTATACTGTCTCCGGTATGGATACCCATTGGATCAAGGTTTTCAATAGAACACACAATCACAACATTATCTTTTTTATCACGCATTACCTCAAGTTCATATTCCTTCCACCCTGCCACAGATTCTTCTATAAGAACCTGTCCTTTGGGACTAAGGCCCAATCCCCAGGGGATAAACTGCTCATATTCCTCCATATTGTATGCGATATTCCCCCCCATTCCTCCTAATGTATAAGAAGGGCGAATAATCACGGGAAAACCAACATATTCGATAATACTTTCAGCCTCAGCCCATGAGTGAGCATACCTACTTTTGGGAACATCAAGACCGACTTTTTTCATCGTCTCCTTAAAACGGTCCCTCTCTTCAGCTCTTTTAATCGATTCCAGAGAAGCCCCTAACAGACGGACCTGATATTTTTCCAGTATACCTCTTTCGGCTAATTCTACCGCGGTATTCAAGCCTGTCTGCCCACCCAAAGTTGGCAGGAGAGAGTCAGGCTTTTCTTTTTGAATTACTTTTGTGACCATCTCGGGAGTAATCGGCTCAATATAGGTGCGGTCGGCAAATTCCGGGTCTGTCATTATTGTAGCCGGATTACTGTTAACCAGAATGACCTTATAGCCTTCTTGCTTAAGGGCTTTGCAGGCTTGGGCACCAGAATAATCAAATTCACAGCCCTGCCCTATTACGATCGGTCCCGAGCCTATTATCAGGATCCTATGAATGTCGTTTCGTTTTGGCACGTTTATATCACTGTTGAATTTAAGTTACGATCTGCTTTAAAATTTCTGCTCTATTGTGAATCCTTTTATACCATTAATTATTGTATTTTACAAGCTGCCATATCGGTGCATCAGGGCAATCGCATGAAAAATTTTGAGTATTCGTTCAGAGTTCAAAGAGTATCTACACTAAGTTGTTTTTTTCCAGAAGGGACTTAAAAAAAATTTTGACAGGATAAACAGGATTTAGAGTTTATCTTATCAATCCTGTTATCCTGTCTACCACTATACCTGTAAAGGTCTCTTACAGTGATTATTATTTTACCACAGAGGACACAGAGATCACAGAAGTAGTATAGATCTCCGTGTTCTCTGTGCTCTCTGTGGTGAATTTAAAAAAAACTTACATTATACCGTTGCTGGGTATAGTTAATTGCACAAGATGAAATTCTTCTTGCGATTGACCTGTGAATTGGTGTTGAAGAAAATGAAGAAATACATATAATAAATAATAATAGATTTATGCTCATAAGGAGATAAAAGAAATAACCATGTACACTGTCGCCATTATAACCATTAGCGATAAAGGCTCAGCCGGTGAGCGAGAGGATCGAAGCGGGCCTCTTCTGCAAAAAATGCTCCCTGCTGATACATTCAGTGTTTCATTGTATAAAATAATTCCTGATGATTTTCAGGAGATTAAACGCTGTCTCGAGGAATGTTGTGATCAGAAAAAGGTCAATCTGGTCCTGACTAGCGGTGGCACAGGTCTAAGTCCACGGGATGTTACTCCTGAAGCAACCAGGGCTGTTATTGAAAAAGATGCTCCGGGTTTTTCGGAGGCCATACGCATACAAGGTATCTCTTCTACGCCATTTTCCATACTATCCCGCGCCATAAGCGGTATACGGGGAAAAACCTTGGTGATTAATTTGCCAGGGAGCCCAAAAGGGGCTCAAGAGGGATTGTCAATAATTTTGCCTACTCTCTCTCATGCCTTGGCAAAACTTTTGGGAGATCCTGCTGAGTGCGGGGGCCAGTAGCGATGCCTTTTGCTGAAGACTTACTCGGGCACGATATCATTATTCATAGAATTAAGGATTTAATATCCTCAGGAAGAATCCCTCATGCACAGCTTTACACAGGGCCAGAAGGTATAGGGAAGAAATTAGTAGCTGCATCTTTAGCCAAAACACTTAATTGCGGAAAAATTCATGCCGACTATTGCAATCTGTGCCCTTCATGCGTAAAAATAAATAAAGGAATCCATCCCGATATTACGCTCATTAGACCTGAAAAAACACCTTCAATAAAGATTAATCAATTACGAGAGTGGCAACAGAGATTGAATTATAAGCCCTATATGGGACATTGGAAAGTAACCATTATTGACGAGGCAGAGAAAATGACGATTGAGGCGTCAAATTCGATACTGAAAGTCTTAGAGGAACCTCCAGCCAATACTCTCATCATCCTTATTACCACAGAGGCTTCCAATTTGCTGCCAACAATTGTTTCCAGGTGCCAACTATTCAAATTCCATCCCCTCCCTCAGGAAAAAATTATCCAGTTTTTGATTGAGAGAAAGAAGTATAGTAAAGATCAATCACAATTAATCTGGTATCTATCCAATGGATGCTTATCTGTTGCACTCACCTTAAATATTGATGAAATAGTTGAATTGAGAAAAAAATGGGTGTTATTTTTTCATCAGATTGAAGAATCTCAACCACCTTCTCTTGAAAATATGCAGGCACAGGATTTAGGAGAGGCTCTAAGGATTATGCTGCAATGGTTGCGCGATGTACGGTTACTCCAAAAAGGTATAGATGAAACTATGATTTCAAATCTTGATATCCTGGATGATCTCAAAAAACAGGCTGCTCAATGCCCTAGCATTTTAATTGAAAATAGGATAAACTTAATTCTTAATGCACTATATGCGTTAGATAAGTCGACAAATGTAAAAGTGATCATTCAGACTTTATCTATGCAATGGAATAATCAAAGAGGATCAATGGAGAACGATCGCTATGACTACTATAGCTGTAGTGAGATTGGGTCAAATTGGTAAAATAGCAAAATATTTTGTCAAGCCGGGTGTGTCGGTAAAAGAAGGAGATCATTGTATTGTTGAAATTGAGAGGGGCTTAGAGTATGCCATAGTCCTTCGCCTTATTAATGCTATACCAAGAACAAAGGAGCACTCAGGATTAAAAAAAATTATTCGCATAGCGACTTCTAAGGACAAGGAACAGCTTAAAAAAAATATACAGCTTGGGCAACGAGCAAGGGAACTGTGTCAAGAAAAAATAAAGAAAAAAGCCCTTCAAATGAAATTAATCTTTGTAAATTATACGTTCGATGGCAAAAAAGCCATATTCTATTTTATTTCCGAAAGCAGAATAGACTTTAGAAATCTTGTTAAAGAACTTGCGTCGGAATTTAAAACGAGAATAGAGATGAGACAAATTGGAGTGAGAGATGAAGCGAAAATATTAGGGGGAATGGGTTCGTGCGGGAGGATTTTATGTTGCAGCTCATATCTCTCAGAATTTATGCCAGTCTCTATCAGGATGGTTAAGGATCAAAATCTTACCCTCAATCCCAACAAAATATCGGGGATTTGCGGTCGTCTCCGGTGTTGCTTAGCATATGAATATCCCTTATATGCAGAATTCAAAAGCTTACTGCCGAAGATTGGAGAAAGGGTTTTTGAAAAAAAGAAAGAAGCAGAGGGAAAAGTCATCTCGTTGGATATACTTAAAAAAATAGTATATGTTGAGTATGAGGATGGATCGAGAACAAAATCAGACATATCTCAAATTATACGAAAAAATTCAAAAGGAAAAGAAAATAAAGAATTAAGCTAATCAAAAGAAAGACTGGAAACAGACTCGATAAGCCACAGAAAGCCCTTATCACAAAAAACTATCATATCTCCCGTTGGAGACCAGGAAGGAGCAAAGCCCCGGGCGACGAGCTTAATTGTCTTTTTAAGCTCCCTTTCATGGAGGAAAATCCCGTCTGCGCTGAAAACCATAATACGATCATCGGGAGAAAACGACCCCTGGTACCCATTCAAAAGGGGTGTAATACTGCCATCATCCATATCAACTAATACAAGATTAAACTGAAGAAACTCCTCATCCCACCTCTCAATTAACAGCGAAGATGAATCTGATGAAAGAGCCCGTGGTATCCCCTGGGGGATGAATAATTCTCTTCTTTCCCCATCTGAAGCCATTCGCCATACGTCACCCTCAAATGAAAAAATGATTGTCGCCCCATCAGAATTCCATAAGGGATGATCCCCGAAGGGAGATAGCACATCGGCTTTCTTGAGTGTTAAGCTGTATTTATTAATACCATTCTGAGAATAAAGTATATGCCCGCCTTCAGGAGAGTAACGTGGATTTTTACCCTTCACAGGTAACGCCTCTGTATCCTTTGTAATCAGATTGTATATATAAATTTTTTCATTATAGGTATATATAATCTTATTGCCATCAGGAGACCATGACGGCTCTCGCCCCTTTCCAAGTTTTCTTATCGACAAAGATCCCTTATTCTTACTATATTTTAACAATAAACGCGGTCGATAACGTGCACAGGAACTTGTTATTATTACCATTATTATCAATAAGATAAGCCGACTACAATCATGAATCCTTTTCATAATCAATCCAGTATTTTCAGCCCCATTTCCTTCGTGAGACCTTGAAGAATGTTGCGTAAATCATCCTCCAGGTCTGGAGAGCTTAAAAGCTCTAATACACCCTTTTCAGGATCAACAGTCCGAATAACAGCCAACCATTCGTATCCTTCAAACACCCCATTGAGATAACTTATATATTGAGGAGCAGCTTGGATATGAATCACCAATGTGTTATACGGGATTTGTTTATTTTTCTGTAATAGTCTCAGCAATCTTAATACCAAAATGTCTGCCGGCACTCTCGAAACAAACGAGTACCTCGTCACCGGATTGTAGCTCCACAATTGATTTTGGAGAGCCATCCGGCTGGGTTAAACGAATGGTTTCTGCATTCTGAAGAATACATGAGAGGGACACATTGTCACACTCAGCTTCAATTAATACGAGGGGCCTTCGTTCAATCTTGCTTCTGCCTACAATCGACTCGGAGATTTTGCCTTTATAGTTTACGATATACACCCTATCCCCTGATTCTAATTCAGCCAGATATCGTGTTCGATCGGGTGGGACCCTAATATACGCATGAACAGGGCCTGCATTTACTCGAAAAGGTCTCGGAGCAACATAGGGATTACTTATGGATTCTGCATGCACTAAAAAAAGGGCTGCGCTGCTATTCCCAATCAACATACCCTCACCAATTCCCATATTTGTACAGGTATCAATACACACCCTATCACCCATTCCACAGGGCGTAACCTTTTTTATTGTGGCTACTTTCAGCGAAATAGTAGATTGCGTATCTTTCCCTACAGCTATAATTTCTTTCAACTCCGCTGGATCAGTAGTATTCACAAGCACTCCATCCACCCCTTTCTCTAATATGGTTAAGGCAACCTTTGCCTCTTGTAAAGATTTGACCTCCACAATAAGATGATCTGTTTGGGCAATCAGGTTTTCAAGCGGGATAATAGTCCAATCTGTCGTTCTCACAATAACCCATTTATCTTTGGCAAGGGCAACAATTGCCTCTTCATCCTCCTTATTTTTTATTTCCCTTTCAATGACGTCCTTACCCGGCTCCAGATCACCACCAGGAGCAATTGTACGGATAAGACCAAGAGCTTTGACCTTCTCCACATCTTTTTTTTCAACATATATGGCATCAGCTCCTGACTCGAGTGCTGTTGTAATTATCTTTTTATTCCACGGTTTTGCTTTTATCCAAATCTGTTTCATTTTGTGTTCTTTCCCAAATATTTCGCAGCCTGATCTATTGACCAATTTTGATGCACCATTCCGCTAATTGCCTCAACCAGCCTTTTCGGCTCTTTATGCTGAAAGGCATTTCGACCAATCGAAACGCCAGCTCCCCCCGCATCAAGAGCCCCCTTCACCATCTCCAACACCTGCCGGTCTGTCTCCATTTTTTCTCCACCCGCAATCACCACAGGCACAGGGCATCCTTCGGTCACCTTGGTAAATGTTTGCACAGACCCGGTATATGGCACCTTTATCAAATCCGCCCCAAGTTCAGCGCCTATTCTCGCAGCATGTTTTACTACATCAACATCAAATTCATTTTTTATCTTCGCTCCTCGGGTATATATCATCGCTACCAGGGGCATCCCCCAAAAAGCTGCTTTTTTGGATATATCACCGAGGTCTTTGAGCATATTTTTTTCATCATCTGCTCCAATATTTACATGGATCGATACTGCATCCGCGCCAAGCCTAATTGCTTCTTCCACAGTACACACCAGAACCTTTGCATTAGGATCTGGTGCCAGGCTTGTACTGGCTGAAAGATGAATTATGAGCCCCACATCCGTTCCCGCACCCCTATGCCCGGAACCTACAATGCCTTTATGAATAATAATAGCATTTGCTCCCCCCTGAGCCACCTGATCAATGGAATTCTTAATATTTATGATGCCTTTAATAGGACCCATTGTGATTCCATGATCCATGGGAACAATAACAGTTCTTTTCTGCTCTCGATTCATTATTCTCTCTAAACGAATCTGTTTGCCGATCATATATAGATCTCCTTTTAAAATAAATATTTTTTTATATAACTATAATAATACTTCACGATAAAGTCAATATCCTCGTTCATGTATACTCTTCACGCAGCAATCCCAAAAGTGAAAGTGACCTTAATTTTATCACCTGCACGATCACTATTTGCACAATAATGGTGAAATATTGACCTGGTGCACTTTTAAGGTTCTCTATTTATTGATTTCCCCATATGCAATAAATGACACTATCCCCTTGTCTTTTAAGGACAAGATACAAAAATTAACAATGGCATATTATTTGCTTCTTATGAATAATAACGCATGTAATGAACAATAACATTTTTAAATAAACAATATGAAGAGAGAAGAGGCAATGATAGAAGAAAATACTCACAAAAAAGTTATCACCACAGTTGCACAATTAATTGACGTTTTATACAAAGAAGTGGAGGATCTTGAACTGACCCAGAAGGAAAAAACACTTCTTGTATACTATATGGCAAATGATATTTTAGAGAAAAATCAAACAAATAATGATATTTTTTTCCACCACCCCTCCCATAATAGAGTGATTAGCAGTCACATCCATTAGGAAAGGCGAGGCCTTCGGGCCTCGCTTTTTTTTACCTAGATAATTCCTTAAGATCACCGAGTCCTTGCCGGATAACTTCTATTTGATCATCAATGAAGGCAATGACGCTTGATTCATTATAGGGCATTTGGCCTCCATCGATAATTAAATCAACCTCTTGACCATATTTTTGTTCAATATCAATCGGATTCACTGTCATTGTATCTTCCATGGTAACTGATATGCCGGTATTTAAAATAGGCTCTCCATATTCTTTTGATAAACAAAGCATAATTTTATTCTTTGGCATACGAACACCGATAGTTTTTCTTTTTGTCAACGTGACTTTAGGGAGCAGCCGTGTGCCTGTCATGATAAATGTGTAAGGGCCAGGCAGGCAATGCTTCATTATCTTATAAGCAAAGTTACTTATTTGTGCATATTTGCTCATCTGACTAAAATCTGAACAAATGACACTAAATAATTTTTTTTTATCTGATTTTTTTATCCTGTACAGACGCTCTACCGCCTTCTTATTAAAAATATTACAACCCATCCCATACGTAGTATCAGTAGGATATACAACAATACCCCCCTGTTCTAGAATATGTACTGCCTGTTTAATCAACCTGGGTTGAGGATTTTGAGGATGTATTTTAATAATCATAGTAAAAATTAATTATTTGTTAAAATTATAGCCTTGTCAAGGTATATATAACTCTAGACCCAATAACACAATTTATTTTTTGTTGACACAGATGAATTTCTGCGATATTATTAATAACAGTACCTATGCATTATATCATACCTTAAAAATGGTAAATTTTTTGCATGAGCTTAAGCGAAAAGACATAAAATATAAAAGGAGAGTATTATGCATATTTCAGAAGGCGTGTTATCAGCCCCGGTATTAATTGCCGGTGCAATTAGTGCAGTAGCGTGTGTTGCGTATGGATTAAAAAAAATAGAATATGACAGGATACCGGAAGCGGCAATCCTTTCATCTGCCTTTTTTGTCGTCTCTCTTATCCATGTACCTATTGGGCCATCAAGTGTTCATTTAATATTAAATGGATTAATGGGATTATTACTAGGATGGATGGCCTTTCCTGCAATACTCGTTGCCCTCATTTTTCAGGCAATTCTTTTTCAATTTGGAGGGATTACCTCTCTTGGTGTGAATACATTGATCATGGGGCTTCCTGCGGTGATCGTTTTTTATCTGTGCAATAATCAGATCAGAAAGGACAACGTTGCAATCGGTTCTATCTTTTCTTTTCTGGCCGGGGCGCTGGGAGTATTCCTGGCAGCTTTACTCATGGCCACCTCACTGGTATTTACAGGTGAGTCTTTTATTCAAATCGCAAAGCTGGCCATCATTGCACACTTACCCGTTATGGTTATCGAAGGTATCATAACCGCCGTAAGCATAAATTTTCTTAAAAAAGTAAAACCTGAGATCTTAGAGGTAGCGTATGTTACAAAATATTCATGTTATAAAGATTAGTGTTTTTGTCATTATAAGTATCCTTTTTATTAGAGGGATTTGTTATGCCCATAAGGTGAATATCTTCGCGTATGTGGAAGGGCAGAAAGTTATGACGGAGAGCTATTTTAATGATGGAAGGAAATGTCAGGGGGCTCAAATTCTGGTATTTGATAAAGAGGGCAACCAGTTGCTCGAGGGTAAAGCTAATAATGAAGGGGAATTTTCTTTTGTCCCGCCTCTTAAAACAGACCTTAAAATTGTTCTTGAGGCGAGTATGGGCCATCGCGCAGAATTTATTATGAAGGCAGAAGAATTAGAGGACATCATGTTAGGGGAGAGTGATACTGTTGTTCCTGAAAACTTACAGGAGAAGAAACCCTCGCATGATACCGGAGAAAAAAAAGCCCAGACAGATAAGGAAATGAGTGGAATAAGCCGGGAAGAAATAACCTCTATTATGGAGGAGGTATTAGACAAAAAACTAGCTCCCATCATTCGAATGCAGGCAAAACAGGGTGCTGATCGTGGTATATCCTTCCACGACATAATAGGTGGGGTAGGATATATTCTTGGTCTTATGGGTGTCATTTTTCTCTTTAGACCAAAAAAGGAATCATAATAAGGGGATCGTCGGTTTGGATATTGAGCAATTCTCACAGGGCACATCCTTCCTTCATCGCTTTGATCCACGGTTAAAAATTATTATAGCGGTTATTTTTTCTATCATTATTGCGGTAGCCCATCAATATGACGTCATACTCCTCGGGTTTGCCTTTTCAGTCGTATTAATCCTCATATCACAACTTAATTTCAAGGCGATTATGAAACGTCTTTTCATTATTAACACGTTTATTCTTATCCTGTGGCTGTTTCTGCCATTTACTATGCCCGGCACAAGTGTGGCTTTTTCCCTTGGCCCCTTAAAAGCAACAACAGCAGGAATTCATTATGCTTTGAAAATTACCCTCAAATCAAACGCAATCCTCATAGCGACCATTGCACTTTTATCCACCTCAACAATATTCACTCTTGTGCATGCGATGAGCCATCTTTATATACCCCTCAAGCTTATCCATCTTTTCTTCTTCTGCTTTCGCTATATTCATGTTATACATTTAGAATATATAAAACTGCGAAATGCTATAAAAATACGTTGTTTTAAACCAGGCACTAATATCCACACCTATAAAACATATGCGTATTTAATCGGAATGTTATTGCTCAAAAGTTATGATCGCTCAAAGAATATATATAATGCGATGCTCTGCAGGGGCTTTAAAGGAAAATATTACCTTTTTGACCACTTTTCTCTTAAAAAGAGTGACATTATATCATCCATTTTAATTTTTTCTTTTCTTATCCTGCTCATTGTGATATAACACATTACCTATAGACATTAAATAAAAATTTTTACATGCGAGAGATACTATAAATATGGATTATTCAGGAAACTCTCCATTAATTAAGCTGAAAAATATTAGTTTTGCCTACCCGGGAAGAGATTTTGTGCTTCGAGATATAGATTTCGAATTCTATAAAGGAGAGAGGTTAAGCCTTGGCGGGGCAAATGGGAGTGGTAAGACCACTCTCTTTTCCCTTATCATGGGTCTGCATACGCCAGCAAACGGCGAGATAGAAATATTCGGCACACGATGCGAAACGCAAAACGATTTTAGAGAAGTCAGGGAAAAGATAGGTTTTCTCTTTCAAGATGCAGATAACCAGCTTTTCTGCCCGACCGTTGCCGAAGACATTGCGTTTGGGCCTTTAAATTTAGGAAAAACCCGCGAAGAAGCACAAAAAATTACTCTTCAGATACTCGAAGAACTTGGGCTTCAGGGTTTTGAAGATCGCGTCACCTATAATCTTTCTGGAGGTGAAAAAAGATTGGTTTCCATAGCTACTGTGTTGGCTATGGAGCCAAAAATATTACTATTGGATGAGCCAACAACAGGTCTTGATGAAAAAACAACCATAAGAATTATAGATATCCTGAAAAGTCTCTCAATTTCATATATTATCGTCTCTCATGATAAGCAATTTTTACACGAGGTAGTCACATCCTCAAAAATTATAAGGAATGGGAAGATAGAGACTGTAAATACGACACGACCTTATTGATTATCCAGGGTGGTGTTGAGGCACCTCCTGTCACTCCTATGGTAGAATACTTATTCACCTGATCCTTGTTAATATCCTTGACAGTTTCCACATGAAAGGTCGGTATATTCTCTAACCGTGATATCTCTACAAGACGGCATGTATTTGCACTATCATATCCTCCAACGACAATAATTGCATCACAGGACCGCGCCATATCTCTTACCTCTTCTTGCCTCTTTTCAGTTGCAGAGCATATGGTATCAAAGATCTTGACATGAGGAAAACGCTCAGCGCAGTCTTTTTTAATTTTCTCATATTCTATAGTGGAAAAGGTAGTCTGGGCGAGCACCACCACTAATCCAGCATACATCTCAAGAGCTTGAAATTCCTCTAAGGAAGATACAACGATACATTCCTTTTCACTTTGTCCTTTGAGACCGATGACTTCATCGTGATTATGGTCACCGACTATAATAATCCGTGCATTTTGTGCTGCGGCCCATTGAATTTTTTCATGAGAGGACTTCACCTTAGGACAGGTCCCATCAATAATTTCAAATCCATGGGATTTCAAAATTTCTATCTCTGATACCGGTGCGCCATGTGCCCGAATAATAACCTTTCCCTGAGGAATCTTCGCATACTCTGTTTCTGCCCGAACCCCCTTTTCTTCAAGCATCTCTATGACCTGCCTGTTATGAATAAGGGGCCCATATGTGGTGACCTTCATTCCACTATGGATTATTTCCAACACCATCGTAAGCGCTCTGTTCACTCCCATACAAAAACCACCAACTTTCGCCACTCTTACCCGCATCTAATCCTCCTTGTAAGCACCATCTTCTTATGAGGGAATAATCCACTCCACCTCACAATCATTTTTTATCACAGACGTCACATGATTCTTATATATGCACTGCGCTACTTCACACATCTGTTCCTTGTAATTAAGCCTTATATGATGATCGTCAATAACCTGCATAATCCTGCAGGCAGATAACCCTCGTATCCCTATTCCCGCCAGTTTGAGGGCAGATTCCTTGGCTGTCCATACACGGTAAAAATTTGTCCAATCTCTCTGGCCAATTATCTCCCATTCCTCCTCTGATACAACATAATGAAAAAGTGAGGCGGATCGCTCCTTTATTTCCTCAATATCAATCCCAGTGGTACAGCTCGCTACTACCGCCGCAACACAGGATGGTTTATGAGAAATCGACCAATAATTCCCCTCACATGGTAAAGGAGCACCCCACTCATCCTTCTCGAGCTTTTGCAGGATAATCCCTTGTTTATATGCGCTTAAGCGTAAAGCTTCAAGTGCTACCTTCCTCTGAATGGCAATACTTTCACGCCCTGACTTTGACCTGTCGCTAATGGGCAAAATAACAGGGTATATCTTCATTTTAGGGTTTTATGGACGATCTCTTGATCGAAATAATTAATAGACATTCCACAATCGACAATAATTTTTTGGGCATTAATGCCGCTTGATCTTTCACTTAAAAGAAAAATCACCGTATTCGCCACTTCTTTGGTGGTAAGAGCGCGCTTTCGAGGGATCACCTTTTCTGCAAAAAGATAACTGTCGATATACCCGGGAATACCGGCGGAGGCAGAAGTTTTAAGAAGACTTGCACCGACAGCATTAAAACGGACCTGCGAAAAGGAGCTAAACGACTTTGTCAGAAAACAAATAATTGAATCAAGGGCGGCCTTAACCGGAGCCATATACCCATAATTCTCTGCTGCGAGGCGCACCTCAGAAATAGATATGGTCACAACAGAAGCCGTCGGATGTAAGATATCCTTAAAATAGTGGGCAATATTAATAAGAGAATAACAGGAAATATCCACTGCCTCAAGGAAATCTTCTTTTTTCACATCATAAAAAGCGTCCTTGCCGTTGCCATAATTAGCAAAAGCAATGGAGTGCACAATTCCATCTATTGACTCATGCTGTAGCCTCACCTTTTCGGATAATTTTTGTATGTGCTCGCGCCGGGCTACATCACAGCAGTAGGTTGATCCGTCTCCTACCAGCGAGGTGACATTTTTTTTTATCTCTTCGGATTGAACACTGTATAACACCTCAGCTCCACACTCTGAGAGGAGCTTTCCCACTGCATACGCAATACTCTTTTTATTGGCAAGCCCAAAAATTAAGATTTTTTTCCCTTTCACATTCAAATAATCCATATGCTCCCTTCTCTAGCCTGTCCTTTCTATCATTGTGCCCACAAATTCAGTATATGCAACAAGTTTATCCGATACAGATGCCCTTCCTTTCAAATAATAAGCTTTATCCACCCTGTCCAGTAAAAATACCTCCAATTCAAGAAGATCATTGGGTACTACTCGTTGCTTAAATTTTACTTTTTTTATCTGGGTAAGAATTGGAAGCATGCCCTTTTCATTAAATATTTTAGATAACAATATAGCCCCTGTCTGAAATATTGCCTCACATATAAGCACACCCGGCATGATGGGTTGGCCCGGATAATGGCCCTTAAAAAAAAATTCATCTCCTGTTACATATTTTACTGTTTTTATTCTTTTTTCTTCGAGATGACAAATCTTATCGACAAATAAAAAAGGGGGCCTATGGGGAAGCGCCTCATAAATTTCTTGCTTTTCTAAATTATAATCCACCTGAAACCTCTAACACAGATCCCGTAATATATGACGCCTCCTTGGATGCGAGAAATAATACTGCGGCAGCTACTTCCTCAACAGTCCCAAATCGCTTAACAGGGATTTGATCAACGTAAGTCTTTCGCAATTCTCCGGGAATATCATCCAGAAATTCAGTTTCAATGAATCCGGGGGAGACACAATTCACAGTAATTTTCCTGGTAGCGACCTCTTTCGATAACGATCTGGTGAAACCAATAAGGCCTGCTTTTGAAGCTGCATAATTGCTCTGACCTGCAAAACCAAAGCGTCCGCTCGGAGAGGTAATATTAATAATCCTCCCATAGCGCTTTCTGACTAAAGTAAAAAGAGCATATTTGCACATAAAAAAGGTGCCAGTAAGATTTACATTGATGACACGAGACCACTCTTCCTCTTTCATCATTCCGCACACCGCATCTTTTCTTATGCCACTATTATTAACCAATATCTCAAATCCCTCAAAGTCCTTGTCTATATCCCTGTAAAATTCTTCAACCTGTTCCCTTACCCCAATATCAAACCTTCTTATATAAAGGTGCTTTTTATAGGTGCTATTATCCTCTAGAAATTTCTCTGCCGCCTTCTCATTACTATGATATGTTGCTATTACCGTCGCACCACTGCGCAAGAAAGACTCGGCGATACCTCTGCCAATCCCCCTCGTTCCTCCGGTAACAATAGCTGTGTGATCTTTAAAATTTAACATGAGCAACTTCTTTGTCTACATTATTAGCCACAATAATCCCATAATTGAGAGCACCCAGCCATCCTGACATAATGATCCCTACTGACCCGGTATGATGAAGACCCTTGATCTGTTTCGAAAGATCCATACTTATCTTTAATCCCTCAAATTTTGTACCAAAGGAGGCTCCCTCCCTATGTCTGGTATAGCGGGCAAAGGTTTGTGGGGTCGCAGCCTCAAGATAATCTACCTTTTCCATTATTCCCGGGATATACTGCTCCAAACATTGCAGCGTATCATCAATCAGCCGCCTCTTTTCATCTTCATATTCTTCTTCAGATAATTCAGCCCAATCCGTATACACAGCATTTGTTGACGAAACAATTCTATACCGGTTATCACCCGGGCGCAAGTCAGGATAATAAATAGAAAAAGTTCTGCTGGTAATGTCTTTACTGCATAACATGTGCGAATCAAAGGTGTCGGCCTTGGAGACAAAAAGCAAATCTCCAATATAGTCAAAGGACTCTCCCTCCTTTAATCCGATATAGACTTGGCAACTACTGTTGGATAAGCGCACCTTCTTTACTTGTGATAAAAAACTCTCAGAAAAATATTCATCTCCTACAAGGTTATGAATAGTATTCATCAAATTGCCATTTGAAACCACGGCTTTGCATTCATACTCCCTGCCATCCGCCACTACACCACACACCCTGCCACCTGTGACGATTATCTTTTCTACAAGTGAATTGGTCTTAATACACGTACCAGCCTTCTCTAGCTCTAATTGCATCTTCCGGATTAAATTGTCTGACCCCCCTTGAAAAGTATACACACCTTTGTCCATAAAATTTGAAAAAACAATACCATAACAGATGGCAGGGTCATCTAATGTTGAACCATTCGCATACGCAATCGACTCCATGAGTAATCTGACCACATCATCTCTTCCGGGAAAAAATTTTTCAAAAAGCTCTTGTGTCGTCATACACTGATCATCATAAAAATTCATATTCCGTGCTGTGTCAAAAAAATCCTCAACCGTCGTTCTCGGTATTTTAAAATAATCGGTTAAAATCCTTGTAAAATCCTTTCTGTCATATGCTGTGGAAAAAGAAAACTGAGGATTATCGAAACGGATCCCTTTAAGCTGCACTATTGACTGGGCAATCTCCTTATTCCAGTATTTGCGGCAGCTCTTGATCATTCCTGCAGGAAATCCATGAAGTGAAACATCAAAAATATGATGTTTCCCCCGATGAAACCATGTGGCAAGTCCTCCTAATTTACTATGCTGCTCAAGCAATAATACCTGATGCCCGCATTTCTGGAGACGATTTGCTGCGCTTAGTCCCCCTAACCCGCCGCCAATGACGATCACATCAAATTTTTCACATAATCTTTTCATACTGTCTTAATTTCCTTCTCGAATTGATACCGCGATGAATTCCTGGACTTTGGCCTTTTTATAGCATGATTCATGAATTTTTTCAACACTTCACTTCTTTTCACCAGGGCAATCTCATGAAGGATTTCGATTTGATCATTCTCCTCTGTGCTCTCTGTGGTGAAAAAAGGCATTATGACCGATAAATAAAAAGGATAACTAGAAGACAAAAAGAATGGATAGGGGTATGAATGACAGTATATTAATTTGTGTCCCCCAGAGGGAAGAGGTCCTGACTATTTTATCCGCTTTGGAAAAAGAGGGATATGTGATGTCAGTGACCTCTCATGAGGAAGAAGCTATACAATTGATAACAGAATCTTCTTATAGCTTGATTATCCTCTCTGTTGATTTCTCGCAACGGGGGGAGCTTTTTTATATCGACTATATTAAAAAATGCCACCCTCAGACTTTAGTGATATTGCTGGTATCGCATCACTATCCCTCAAAAAAAACAATAGACGCACTCAGAAAAGGAGCCTATGATTTTCTTGATAAAAATTCCTCTATTGAGAACTTTTTAACCGTCATCAAGAGAAGTCTCGATCGTCGAAGAATGGGCGTAAAAAACACCCTTCTCTTTACGGAGATTCAGGAAAAAAACAGGCAATTGGAATGGAGGGTAAAAGAACTCTCAGCCCTTTATACAGTGGCGAGGGCCATAGGCTCACAAGATAATGTTGACGATGCCTTGAATACTCTTTTCACCGCTATTAAAGAAGTTATAGGGATAGATTATTTTTTATGTCTCTCCTATGCCGGATCAAAAAATTTTAATATTTATTTTGCACAAGGCGTATCTGACACCATATTAAAAAAGTTATCAAATATTCTGAAACAAACTGATGTCCCTTTGATAACCCAGCACGAAAAAATAGATAGCAGTGCGTTTTGCACTACTATGCTCTCCTCCCTGTTCAAAAAAAAAGATGGGCTTGAAAACCTTATTAAGGGATCTTTTGTGGCAATTCCAATAATAATTGATAAGGAATTATATGGTATTTTCAGCGTAGGAAGAAATATAAAGGGTGAATTCTCTAAAGAAGAAAAAGAGTTTTTGTCTATTATTGCCTCCCAGGCATTATCTCTCTATGAAAAAATATCATGTTTATCCAAATCCACACAATTGATTACCATGGGAGAGATGATATCGGAGATAGCGCATGATTTAAAAAATCCGATAACTAGTATTAAGGGGGCTTTACAAAATCTGGAAAATAAATGGTCAAATGAAAATTACAGAAAAAAATCCTTAGAGATAGTTGATAAGGGATTATATAGACTCAATGAGTTGGTTAAAGAATTGTTGGATTTTTCAACGCCGGGGAATTTTCCTCTTAACACGGTTAATATTAATGAAGTTATTGATAATATATTATTATTAGTAAAAAGTGATCTTGCTCATAGGGGGATACAATTGGATTTGGATAGTAAGCTTGTTCCTCTGTTATTTAACGCCAATGAAAAAAGACTTAAAGAGGCATTCTTAAATGTCATCGTCAATGCAGCAGAGTCAATGGAAAATGGAGGGAGCCTAAAGATCAGTACAGAATATACAAATAATAATTCTCATGCATATTTAAGAATCAGATTTGCTGATACAGGCATAGGGATGTCCAAGAGTATCAAGAAAAAGATCTTTGATCCCTTTTTTACCACTAAACCTGCCGGCACAGGTTTGGGGCTTTCTGTGGTAAGCAGGGTAATTAAGGCTCATAGCGGATTTATTGAAGTTGAATCGGAGAAAAACAAGGGAACAACTTTTTTATTATATTTGCCGATTTCAAAGGAAAAATGAGAGTACATTCATTGAGGAAGGGAAAAATCTCAAAGGAGTAATAAGTCATATGAAGGGAAAACGAATAAAAATTTTAATTGTCGACGATGATCCAGAGATTATATGGGTCTTGAAGGAATCTCTCCAGGAGGAGGGATATTATGTTTTCTCAGCAGACAATGGGGAGGCTGGCCTAAAAATACTCAAGGAAAAGTCTCCTGAGGTAATACTTCTTGATATAAAAATGCCCAAAATGGATGGGCTTCAAATGCTTTCCATGATTAATGAGAATGAACATAATCCGGAAGTCATTATGCTCTCTGCGCATGGTGAGGCTCAAAACATTGTAAAGGCGATGAAAGCAGGTGCATCGGATTTTATTTCCAAGCCTTTTGATACGGAAGAACTTAAAATTACAATAAATAAAGTTTTAGAAAAAAAAGAGTTAAAAGAAGAATGCGCAGTGCTCAAACAAAAACTGGAGAATACCTCACAGTATGAGAATTTTATTGGTGATAGTACATTTATGCTCAATGTAAAAAAAATGGTGGAACAGGTTGCCGATACAGAATTGACAATTCTTGTCCGTGGGGCCAGCGGCACTGGCAAGGAATTAGTGACCCGATCTATTCATAATCTCTCAAAACGAAGAGATAAGCCCTTTATTAAGGTTAATTGTGCTGCTCTTCCGGAAAACCTCTTAGAATCGGAGTTATTCGGATATGAACGGGGGGCTTTTACAGGAGCGCAAAGGCCAAAACCGGGACGATTCGAATTTGCGAATGAAGGAACTATATTTCTCGACGAGATAGGGGAACTTCCCGGGTCACTCCAAGCAAAACTCTTGCAAGTTTTAGAGGAAAAGGAATTTTCCCGATTAGGAGGGAAAAAAAATATCAAAGTGGATGTTCGAATTATAGTAGCAACCAATCGTAATTTAGAGGAAGGCATAAGAAATGGAGGATTTCGCGAGGATTTATTTTATCGCTTGAATGAAGTAGCTATCCATCTTCCGCCTCTTAAAGAACATAAAGAAGACATTCCTCTCTTGATTAATTTTTTTATGAATAAATATAGGACCCTCTATAATAAGCCCGAAGTAAAAATCTCTCCCTATATCATGGATTTAATAATGGGTTATGATTGGCCCGGAAATGTGAGGCAGTTAGAGAATCTGATAAAAAAATTGATTGTTTTAGGAGATGAATCGATCGTACATACGGTTATCCCTTCAGGAATTGAAGTGGAAAAAATGACTAATCAATCTGTTAAAATTATTCCTCTTAGGGAAATTAACCGAATGGCTGTGTACAAGGCAGAAAAAGCAAGCATTAAGAATGTCCTTAATAAAACTAATTGGAATAGAATTCAAGCGGCCAAATTATTAAAAGTAAGCTATCGTTCATTATTAAGTAAAATAAAAGAATATGAGATTAGCCCTTAACGCATGTTTTATTCATTCTCGGAAAGCATAAGGGAAATTTTCTGCATATATATAAGCATATAATTGCATAGTAGTATGCTCTGGCACTCTATTTTAAAGGAAAAACATTGGTATATAATTTGCATTGAAATAAATATAAAAATAATTAATATAAATAAAGAATAAACTACATAAGACATACTATATAAATAAACTTGAGGATTTAATGTAAGGTTGGGGGTAGAGCAATGAAGGAAAAGGATATTATGGAAGAGAATCTAAAGTTAAGGATGGATCTTCAGAGATTGAAGAAAAATATTTTTATCGATGAACTTACCGACTTATTTAATCACCGTTACTTAAATACAAGACTCAAAGAGGAGATGAAAAGATCAAAACGATATACTCTTTTCCTTTCCCTTGTATTTGTTGAAATCGAAAAAATTATCAATGAAGGAAAGGTAGACGACATCAAAAAAATTGGGGAATTTATTAAATGTAATATTCGTGATGCAGATATAATTTCTATTTTTGATAAAAATATCTTTGCCCTTATTCTTCCGGAGACAAATATCGAGGGAGCGAATGTTCTTTCAGAACGATTGCGGGAGCAAATATTATTATTTGGTTATAACAAAAAAGGAGATAAGAACTATACCACAGGGCAGAGAATAAACATAGGCATTACATCATATCCCACTGATGCCGGAGGATTTGAAGAACTCATTTCGAAAAGTTTGAATATGTTAAAACTTTCAAGAGAGAGTGAAGAGAATACAATTTGTAGTTCATATACTGTATAACCGTTCTTCGTAATCCATACACTTAATGAATGTACTGAGTTTTTATAAATCACTTTATTGCCAACGAGTGATGATGTTCGTGAAGCTCCCCTCCATTTGACACTAATCTTTTCTTTGTGTTAGAATGCCTCTCAATACAAGTACTTGAAATTTTTTTAAAAAAGACTACAATGGATATTTTTTCCAGAATATATAACAAAATCTTATAGGGAGCAATAATGGATAAAATAAAACCTAATAAAAAACTATTATTTTTATTTGCTATATTATTTCTTATTAGTATAAGCTCTGGCCAGTTTTTTTACCTCTATTCAGAGCTCTTATGGTTTAATGCCTTAGGCTATAAAAGTGTCTTTTGGACAATATTCTTAGCAAAGATAGCCATAGGAATTGTATGTGGTTTGGCCTTCCTCGCGCTCTATTTTATCAATCTCTATATTGCCCGCTTTTTAGGGCCCACAAAATTAAAATGGGATTTTCCCGTCCGACGGCAAGATATAGATCAAATAATATCTGTTGAGCCACGCTATATAAATTGGTTTCTTTTTGCAATAGGATTAGTCTTTGCAATACTTATGGGAATATGGCCCGCATTAATAAAATGGGACAGTATTTTACAATTCATCAAACAAGTCCCCTTTCTTAAACCAGATCCAATTTTTAATAAAGATATAGGATTTTTCGTGTTTTCTCTCCCTATCCATATCTTTTTTCAGCAGTGGCTTTTTTCTACATTCCTCATCATCACTCTCGCATCCGGTATTATTTACTTAAAGGACAGGGCTATTCATCTCCAATTAGGCAATTTTAATTTTATACCACGAGCCAAAGCCCATTTATCAATATTATGCGGTATTATGCTCATTTTATGGGCCTGGGCAGTGAGGCTTAAAATGTTTAATCTGCTGTACTCTCCCAGGGGTGTTGCCTTTGGAGCAAGTTATACCGATATGAAAGCTCAAATGCTCGCCTATTGGGTTTTAACGATTATTGCTCTTGCCTGTGCTATTTTATTCTGGATCAATATATCCACAAAAGGATTTAAGATCCCTATTATTGGGCTGGCTGTGCTGATTGTATTGGGGATATTATTAAATATAGTCTATCCCAGTTTTTTACAAAAATTTATTGTGGTGCCCAATGAATTAACCAAGGAGATGCCTTATATAAAAAATAATATTACCTATACACGGCAGGGATATAATTTAGACAACATTATGGAAAAAGAATTTTTCGCATCCTCCGACCTCACTGCTTCGGACATCAAGGCAAATGCCCCTACCATTGATAATATCAAGATATGGGATACAAAGCCCCTTAAGGATACCTATCGCGAGCTTCAAGGACTTCGATTGTACTATAAATTCCTTTCCATTGATGAGGACAGATACTTTGTAAACGATAAATATACCCAAATGATGCTCTCACCGAGAGAATTGATCCAAGAGCAACTGGCCCCACAAGCAAAAACATGGGAAAATCTCCATTTTCAATACACGCATGGTTACGGATTATGCTTAAGTCCCGTCAATTACGTGACGGAAAAAGGGCTACCAAAGCTATTAATAAAAGATATCCCTCCAATAAGTGATATTGGCCAGGATATCACACGGCCGGAGATGTATTATGGGGAAAGCAGCTTTAATTATGTCATGGTGAATTCAAAAGCCAATGAATTTGATTATCCCAAGGGTGATCAAAATGTGTATACCAAGTATGCGGGCCGAGGAGGAGTATCGATAGGGACACTCTGGCGCAAGCTCGTATTCTCTTTTCGTTTTAAGGATCCTAAGATATTTCTAACCTCTTATATTACGCCTGAAAGCCGTATTATGTTCCATAGACAGATCAAGGAACGCGTAAGAACCCTTGCTCCATTTCTCAAACTTGATAATGATCCTTATTCTGTTATCGTCAACGGAAGGATTGTATGGATCCAGGATGCCTATACCGTTACCAGCCAATATCCTTACTCTGAACCCTATGAGCTTCCTCTTGATGAAACCTTTACCCCCCCGAGAAGACCCCTTCAAGGTCTTAAGGGGCAGGCTTATTTTTTCAGAAGAAAGATTAATTATATCAGAAACTCAGTAAAAGTCGTTATCGATGCATATAATGGAGAGGTAAATTTTTATATTTCAGATAATAAAGATCCCCTTATTAAGGTCTACGAGAAGATATTCCCTGCTCTTTTTAAGAATATAGTGGATATGCCGAAAGATATTCGGGATCATATCCGGTATCCTCGGGACTTGTTTGAGCTTCAGAGCAAAGTATATGCGACCTATCATATGCAAGAGCCTCGTGTATTTTACAATCGTGAGGATTTATGGGCAGCTCCCTTAGAGAGGGGAATGCAAACCCAAAATTATGAGCAAGAGATGAAACCTTACTATTTAATTATGAAATTACCTGAAGAAGAAAGGGAAGAATTTCTTTTAATGGTGCCCTTTACGCCTAATGATAAAACAAATATGGTCGCCTTAATATGTGCTCGATGTGATAGGGAACATTATGGCAAGGTATTTGTGTACAAATTACCAAAGGATAAATTAATATATGGTCCAAGGCAAATCGATGCCCGTATTGATCAGCAGACTGAAATTTCAAGTGAGCTTACTCTCTGGAGCCAGGAAGGATCCACAGTATTTCGAGGCCACCTGATTGTTATCCCCATCAATCAATCTATTATCTTCATCGAGCCTGTCTATCTGCTCGCGAGCAGTGGTGAGCTTCCCGAACTCAAAAGAGTTATTGCAGTATTTGAGGATAAGATTGCAATGCGACATAATGTAAAGGAGGCTTTGAATGCCATATTCGAAATCGATGAAGCAGAGGAAATAATTGGTGGGGCACCGATAGAAATTGAGGCAATACGCGGCGATGAATCATTATCAGACCTCGCTGCCCAGGCTATCAACTATCTGAATAAAGCACAGAATAGATTGCAAGATGACCTTGATTGGGAAGGTTTTGGCAAGAATTTGGATCAACTGGAAACTATTTTAAAGCTTATGCAGCGTAGCACACTGAATGAAGAGTAACAATGGAAAAGATCTTGTATAAGGATCTCTGTGGATTTTTAGTAGCAGCAGTCTGTGTGTATGGATGTGCAGGCAGAATCAATCAAAAAAAAGCGATGGAGCACTATAACAAGGGCATGATCCTTTTCAGAGAACAACAATGGGAAGGGGCCCTCACTGAATTAAAAAAAGCAAAAGAGTATAATCCTGAGAATGATGTAGTATTAAATGCCATTGGCCTTGCAGCCTTTTATAATGGCCGATTGCCAGAGGCTGCGTTCTATTATAAAAAAGCTATCGCAATCGAGCCAAATCAACCTGATTATTACAATAATCTTGCAGCTTCATTAAGCGCTTTAGGCAAACAGGAAGAGGCAATTAAGTATTGTAAAAAGGCCCTCTCTTTTCCCTCGTATCACACACCTGAATTTGCTTATTTTAATTTGGGAACCGCTTATTATCAGCTTAGACAGTATACACAGGCTAAAAAGTCATTCGAAAAATCATATGAAACAAATCCTCTTTATATTGACCCCTATTACCAACTTGGCAGAACATTGATCAAATTATCCGAATTTGAAAAGGCAATTAAACAATTAAAAGAAGCTGAAGAGCTCAGAAAAAAATTTAACTATGAAAACCCCGAGGTAAAGGCTGGCATATACTATCATCTGGGATTGGCATATATGAAACTAAAGAAATATTCCGAGAGCATCCACTACCTTCGTAAGGTAAGGCAGGAAGATTCCGTATATTTAGAGAAAGAAGCTGCAAAATTATTAGAGAGAATAGAATTAAAATAGAAAGTAGTACAATGCAGAATGAGCACAACGAAAAAAAGGGATGGTTCAATAAGTTAAAACTGGGGTTACGAAAAACTCACAACTCCTTTATTAATAAAATAAGTGGTGTATTAAAAGGCAAATCCGTTCTTGATGCTGACCTGTGTGAACAATTAGAAGAGATTTTAATACTCTCTGATGTAGGCGTTCAAACAAGCGCTCTTATCATTGATCGGTTAAAGAATAAGGCGAAGGGCGCTCAGTACGACTCTGAAGATAAAATACAAGAACTTATTAAAGAAATCATCGTGGACATTCTTCAGGAAGCGGAGGGAAAAATTGTACTTGATAACCACTCAAAGCCTTTTATTATTTTGGTACTTGGGGTAAATGGGGTAGGAAAAACCACTACAATTGCCAAACTCGCCCATTTTTATAAAAATGAGGGCAAAAACATATTAATTGCTGCTGCCGATACATTTCGCGCTGCTGCTATTGAACAGCTTCAAATATGGGGAAAGAGAGCGGGAATTGATGTCATAAGCCATCAGATCGGTTCAGATCCTTCTGCGGTTGTATTCGATTCCATAAAGAGTGCCAAGGAAAATTCATCTGATTTATTAATTGTTGATACTGCGGGCAGGCTTCATACTAAAAAGAATCTTATGGTAGAGCTCGACAAAATGAAACGGATTATGGGGAGGGAATGCCCAGAGGCTCCCCACGAAATTCTCTTGGTTCTCGATGCCACATGTGGTCAGAATGCTCTCCAACAGGCTAAACAATTTAAAGAAATTATAGGTGTCACGGGTATTGCGTTGGCCAAACTGGATGGAACAGCGAAGGGAGGAATAATTATCTCCATAGCTCATGAATTAAATATTCCGGTTAAGTTTATTGGTGTCGGAGAGGGTTTGGATGATCTGCGCACTTTTGAGTCAAAGCTATTTGTGGAAGCCCTTTTTGAAGATAAATCTGAAACAGTGTAAATTATATGCATACTGATGAAGATTATATGCACCTTGCTCTAGATATGGCTGAGAAAGGGGCGGGATTTACGAGCCCTAATCCCATGGTCGGCGCGGTGGTGGTGAAGGATACTACCATTGTAGGAAAAGACTATCATACGAATGTCGGCAGACTTCATGCAGAGGTTAAGGCATTACAAGAGGCCGGTGATCAAGCGCAAGGGGCAACACTCTATGTTAATCTTGAGCCTTGTTGCCATTATGGCAAAACCCCCCCCTGTGTAGAAGCTATTATCAATGCAGGAATTGCAAAGGTTGTTATCGGCACTCAAGATCCCAATCCTTTGGTAAATGGTAGAGGTATTGCGGAGTTACGATCCCATGGCATCGAGGTAAAGGTAGGTGTTTTAGAGGATAAGGCAAAAAAAATAAATGAATTTTTTATTAAATATATTACCACTGGGAAACCCTTTGTTATCTTAAAAGCAGCCATGAGCCTTGACGGCAAAATCGCTACAAAAACAGGGCAATCACAGTGGATTAGCAATGAGGCTTCACGGCAATTTGTGCATGCCTTACGAAACAGGGTGGATGCCATTATGGTTGGAGCAGGGACAATATTACAGGATAATCCCTTATTAACCACCAGAATATCAGGACAACAATCGAGAAATCCAAAACGAATTATTATTGATAATTTACTTAAAATCCCACTGGGGGCCCGGATATTTACTCAAGAGGCGAAGGGAGAGGGGTCTGAAAATATAATCGTCACGACCTGTAAGGCCTCGCAAGAGAAAATCAAGAGGTTTGAGGAACAGGGTTCTCGGATAATTCAGATACACACAAAAAGGAAAAATTCAGTGGATTTTGGTATCGTGCTCGATCAGTTAGGGAAGCTCTCCCTTACCTCAATTATGATTGAAGGAGGACACGGAATTAACGCTGCCGCTTTGGAAGCGTGCGTTGTCGATAAAGTAATTATTTTTATAGCCCCTAAAATTATCGGAGGAAAAACTGCGCCAGGGATTGTGTCTGGAGAGGGAATTGCATATTTAAAGGATGCTGTGTGCGTGCATGATATGGAAATTCGTCGTTTTGAAAATGATTTCATGATAGAAGGATATATAGGCTAATATGTTTACAGGAATTATAGAAACCCTGGGCTCTGTTATTTCAATGGAGAAAACCGCTGAGGGAGCTCGTCTTACAGTAGAGGCTACATTTTCATCCGAAAGGGCTAAAATTGGCGACAGTATTGCGGTAAATGGGGTCTGTTTAACAATTGTAAAACTCTCTCAGAACACATTTTCTTTTGATATAAGCCTCTCAACCTTAAAGGCCAGTAACTTAGGGGGGTTATCCTTCGGACAGAGAGTAAATCTTGAGCGAGCTTTGAAATTTGACCAAAGATTAGATGGTCATTTAGTAACCGGTCATATAGATACGACTGTACCAATAGTCTCTATTGTGAGGGAAGGTTCTTCTTTTAAATTTGCTATTACTGTTCCTCAGGAGTATTATGAAAATATAGTCCCTCGCGGATCAATAGCACTAGATGGGATTAGTTTAACGATTACCGAACTTGAGAGGGAACAGTGCTGGATTACAATTATCCCCCATACAAGGGATAACACAAATTTAAAATATAAAAAAGAAGGAGACTGCCTTAATTTGGAAACTGATATTATTGGTAAATATATCCAAAGACAGGTAAGGGCACACGCAGATTTTAAAAACCGCACAGCGGTCAGTACCTTGACAATTGAAAAAATTCTGCAGAGCGGTTTTTAAATGATGTATTGGAGGGATGAGGAATGAAAGAATCTAATTTTGAAAAGCCCACCATTAAATTTAATACTATTCCTGAAGCTATCGAAGCTATCAGCAAAGGGGAGATGATCATTGTTGTGGATGATGAAGACCGCGAAAATGAGGGAGATTTGACTATGGCGGCAGAGAAGGTGACACCGGAGGCAATTGCTTTTATGGCTACCCATGGAAGAGGTCTTATTTGTTTACCCATGGAAGAGGACCGTCTCGATAAACTCAATCTTCCTTTAATGGTAGAGGAAAATACCTCGTGTTTTGAAACAGCCTTTACGGTATCTATAGATGCACGCCATGGCACAACAACCGGCATCTCAGCAGCTGACAGAGCCGTCACTATAAAAACAGCTATTGCCCCGGAAACTAAGCCTGAGGATCTTGCCAGACCAGGACATATTTTCCCCTTACGGGCTAAAAAGGGAGGTGTACTGAACCGGGCCGGGCAAACAGAAGCAGCAGTTGACCTTGCACGATTAGCCGGATGCTATCCAGCCGGAGTAATATGCGAGGTCATGAAAGATGACGGAACAATGGCACGGGTTCCTGATCTCATTCCATTTGCGAAAAAACATAATCTCAAACTTATTATGGTAAAGGATCTTATAAAATATCGTATGAGAAATGAAAAATTATTTACCTGTACTGCTCAATTTTCCTTTCCTACCCGATATGGAAATTTTTATGCATATGCTTTTAAAAGCCATATTGATAATATGGTCCATATAGCGCTTGTGCTCGGAAGCTGGAAAGATGATGATGAGGTACTTGTAAGGGTTCATTCCTCTTGTCTTACCGGTGATGCACTGGGGTCTTTACGGTGCGACTGCGGCGAGCAATTACACACAGCTATGGAAATGATAAAGAATGAGGGCCGAGGCGTGATTCTTTACATGAGCCAGGAGGGACGGGGCATAGGGATTTTGCATAAACTTCGTGCCTATGAACTTCAAGATCAGGGAAAAGATACGGTTGAAGCAAATGAAGCCCTCGGATTTAAGGCAGATTTGCGAGAATATGGGATAGGAGCCCAAATCCTGGCAGAACTTAAATTAAAAAATATTTTATTGATGACTAATAATCCGAAGAAAATCGTCGGGCTTGAGGGATATGGCCTCCAGGTGATAAAAAGAATCCCCATCAGGATAAATCCGTCAGAGAACAATATTCGTTACTTAAAAACAAAACAAGAAAAAATGGGACATTTATTGGAGCTATAAGATGGTCAAAATAATAGAAGGTCAATTAGATGCGCACGATATTAAATTTGGTCTTATCGTAAGTCGATTTAATGATTTTATCACAGGGCAGCTTCTTAAAGGGGCTCTTGATGCCCTTCTTCGCCATGGAAGCTCTGAGAACAATATTACCGTGGTAAGAGTGCCCGGATGCTTTGAGGTCCCTTATGCAGCATCGAAAATGGCACAGTCAAAAAAATATGAATCCATTATCTGCCTTGGCGCGCTTATTCGCGGGCAAACCCCTCATTTTAACTATATCAGCAGTGAAGTATCAAAAGGAATTGCGAAGATCGCCCTTGATACGGGAGTTCCGGTTATCTATGGAATCATTACATGTGAAAATATAGAACAAGCTATAGAGCGAGCAGGAACAAAGGCGGGGAATAAAGGCTGGGATGCTGCAATAGCAGGGATAGAGATGGTAAATGTCTTTAAGAAGATATAGACCTCATAATTATATACTATAATAAGGTCACAATAGCGTGGGGAAAAGACGAAAAGCACGAGAATTTACCCTGCAACTGCTTTTCCAATTAGATGTCACCAATAAAATGAGTGAAGAGAATTCGGCAAAGCCGCGCGAACTTTTTTGGGCACACACTGCTTGCAAAGAAGAGATAAAAAGTTTTTCTTTAGAGCTAATTCAGGGCACCCTCTCACATCTTCCCGAAATTGATGAGTATATAAAAAAATATGCAGAACATTGGGACCTTTCACGGATGCCTGCAGTGGATAGAAATATCCTCCGTTTCGCAATATATGAGATACTCTATAGAGATGACATTCCCTTGAAGGTAAGCATAAATGAAGCTATTGAGATTGCAAAAATCTATGGAACTGACGACTCTGCCCGATTTATAAATGGGCTTTTGGATAAAGTAGCAAAAACCTTAGAGGCATAAGGTATCAATAGCTGCTATAAGTTCCTGCTCAGGTAAACCCGCCTCCTTTTTTGATAAATAGAAAAAAAATTCTTTATTTCCCTTCGGGCCTCTGATAGGTGATGAGACAACCCCCTTTACGGAAACTTCTGTATGCTGAATAATAAAATCACTTAATTTTCTAAGAACCCGCATATGCTTCTGAGGGTCACGCACCACGCCGCCCTTTCCAACCTCATTTTTCCCCACTTCAAATTGCGGTTTCACGAGAGATACTATTTCCCCCCAATCAGGGTGCAGCAATGAAATAATCTTTGGCAACACTAATTCTAAGGAAATAAAAGACACATCAACAGCAGCAAATTCAATCAGGTCCTTTATTTTACGAGGGTCTATATATCTTATATTTGTTTTCTCTAATAGATGCACCCTGGGATCCTGTCTCAGTTTCCAGGCAATCTGGCCCCGGCCAACATCGATTGCATAGACTTTTTTAACTCCTCGTTGGAGCAGGCAGTCACAAAATCCACCTGTTGATACTCCCACGTCAAGGGCAATCAGCCCTTTCACATCTATGGAGAAATGATCGAGAGCATGGGCTAATTTAGTGCCCCCTCTGCTCACGAACTCTTCTTTGTGCTCCCGTATTCTTATTTCCGATTCCCCGCTTACATCCTTACCAACTTTATCAATCTTCTTTCCATTGACGAGAACACGTCCGGCTAAAATCAAGGCCTGCGCTTTTTGACGAGAAGATGCAAGCCCTTTCGCATATACTAATTGATCAAGTCTCATTCTATACTCACAGCCAGTAATTCATTTTGACAGTTTTGTTTCTCGCACGCAGGGTCAGGTCATCTGCTCAAAATCAGAAATCCTTCTTTGCTAATATAGCTGCTGCAAGAATCGGAATAAGTAATTCATGATGACCCGTGAGAGAATATCCTTTGCCCCTTCCCAAGGTCGGGCGGGTTACTACATTCTGCAGTGGTCTGTAATGCTGAATAAAATCTAAATTTACGGTTATAAAATCCCTTAATTGCCGGTTCTTGTTGAGTACTATGCTAATGGCCTTTAAAAATACCTCTGGCAATATTACTGCAGAGCCTATATTAAAATACACTCCTCCCTTATCAAGGGTTACAATGGTGTCGGTAAACTTATAAAAATCCCGCATACTCCCCTCACCAATGCGCGCGCCATCAGCCTCGGGATGCATATGGATAATATCAGTACCAATGGCGATATGCGCCGTGATGGGTATCTTATACTCCCACGCTGCGCCGAGAAGGGAATAGTCCACATAGGGTGGCTTTTTTTCTCCTATATAATGTGCAATGGATTCTGCAAACCCCATACCTTTCTTCACCCCCTGATTTATGATTTGATTCATCAGGGCTCCTGTCTCCTCAGCCATCCCGAATGTGCCTTTATGAAGGGATGCTGCCACATCTTCAGAGGTCTTCCCGAAGAGTGCAATTTCAAAATCATGGATGAGACATGCTCCATTGACGGCAAGTGCCGTAATAATATCCTTCTCTATGAGGCTGTTTAATACCGGAGCAAGACCGCATTTAATGACATGCCCGCCAAGAGCAACAATTACTCCTCTTTTCTTCTTCCTCGCCTTGACAGTACTCTCAACAATTTCTTTTATATCTTTACCTGCTAAAATATCAGGGAACCACTCCATAAACTTCGCACAAGGTTCATCAGGCAGGGGCGGTTTCGCAAAATCGTCAACAGTTACTTTGCTTGGCCGGCCCTTTATCGAGTAAGTTATTATTTTCTTATCTTCAGGATTACTCATTGAGGATCACTCATTGGGCTTAAATAATTCTTCTTCTGCCAGATGACAGATGATATGGCCTATGGTAATATGTGCTTCCTGGATTCTCGGAGTGTGAGACGACGGCACTTTGATGACCACATCCGAACAGTGCTCGATACTGCCCATATTCTCACCTATAAGGGAAATAGTGGAAAGCCCTTTTTCTTTTGCTCTCTCTAAGGCATGTATCACATTGGGCGATCGACCACTTGTGGTAATTCCAAAAGCAACATCACCAGGGGTTCCGAGGGCTTCAATCTGCCGTGAAAAAATCTCATTATAGTCCCGGTCATTCCCGATACACGTCAGGATAGATGAGTCTGTTGTTATGGCAATTGCAGGCAGGGCCTTTCTTTCAATAAGAAAACGGTTGACGAACTCCGCGGCAAGATGCTGGGCATCGGCGGCGCTTCCCCCATTGCCGAAAAGCAACACTTTACCCCCTGCTTTCAAGGAATCTACTATTATTTCCACTGCCCTACACACAGGCTCAATCCCTGATTCCAATAATTTTCTTTTTACAGAAATACTCTCTTCCAATAATGATGCTATTTTTTCTTTTTTTTCATTCATATAAGTGTGCTCTTTCTCTAAAGTATACTTTATCGCCTATAACTTTATTATATTATATTATAATATAATCATGTAAAAAAAATAACAATTAAAAAACATTTTGCACCTGATCATAAAAAATGATATACTTAATTTATAGTAAATACAAAGTAAAACAATAAGTAAGGTAGAAAAATGATCACAAAAGAATTGCTCAAAGTAGAAATAGAAGAATTACCAGATGAATATCTAGAAGTTTTATTTAAAATTGTTAAGGCCTTAAAATCACCTGCAGAAACAGAGATTACAAATCAAATTAATACATCAAAGTCAGGTCAATATAATGCACAATTAAGTTGGCCTGATTTCATTAAAGTAACTTATGGTTGTTTGGCGGATGATCCAATTAAGCGGGGTGATCAAGGAAAATATGAAATTCGAGAAAAAATCCGATGATATATTTACTTGATACGAACGTGTGTATCAAATATCTAAATGGGCGATCTGAAAGCATTCGACGCCATTTAGAGTCAAAACATCCCCAAGATATTGTTATATGCTCGATTGTTAAAGCCGAATTGTTTTATGGCGCCATGAAAAGCCAAAATCCGGAAAAAAATCTGGCAGCTCAACGTAAATTTTTAAATCGCTTTGCTTCATTGCCCTTCGATGATAACAACACTGCAGAAGTATATGGACGTATTCGTGCTCAATTGGAAGAATTAGGCACACCAATTGGTCCATATGATTTGATCATTGCAGCTATTGCACTAGTAAATAATGTCACGCTTGTAACACATAATACTCTTGAATTTAAGAGAGTAGTCGGATTAAAGCTGGAAGATTGGGAAGTCCAACAAAATTAAAAACCTGTCTTTATTTTTTCTTTTTTTGAAAATTTCCATTTGTCATTTATAATTTTTTATTATATAGTTACACGAAATATTTAATAATTCTTAAATGCTTTTAAAAAATTTTTCAAAATTTATTTGCATTTAAAAATTATATATGATAAAAGGAGACGTTCTTTAGAATAACACGAGAGATTAACTTGAAAAACTATATATGGAGGGGGTGATTTTAAAGGCAAAACTTCATTATATGGCAACGAATTAATAACTTTAGAAACTATAATGTTAACATTAGGGAGAGAAGGAGAATCAATGAAAAAATTATGCGTTTTATTTACCGTTATTTGTTTAGTCATTGGAGTAAGTGGATTAACTTTTGCAAACGATGCAATAACAATATCCGGCGAAGTGAGAGTTGAGTATGATAACTGGTTGTCGAGGGATACAGATGAAAATGGTGCTAAAGCAGATAGGCAAGAAAGATTATATATGGAAAGAGCAGTGTTAAAATTCGCTGTTGATCCGGGTGGCGATACTACTGGTGCGGTAATTCTTCGATGCGATGGTGATTGGCGGTTAGATACTGCAGCTACTACATGGCGCGCAGACTTTTATACCTATAATGCTTATGTAAAACATGCTATGATGGATAATAAAATGGCGTTAATGTTAGGTAAATTTAATATCCACATTCCTACGGTTTATGGTATAAGTGGACCAAACACTTACTCGTATTTCTATTTTACAAAAGAGGCAAAGAATGGATTAATGCTTAATTTTAAACCAATGGCTGACATGCTCAACATCAATCTTGCGGTAATTGATAAAACTCAGGAAGACCAGGGAACTGACACTGATACCAGACCATATGATGTTTATCTTAATGCAAACTATACGGTCATGGATGGATTGGATATATATTTAGGCTTACTCCAAACACCTGCTGTTGATGTCACAACAGGCGAAAACACTGAGGATATGGAAGTTGCCTTCAATGTGAAATATAAAATGGATAAAATTGCTGCAACCTTGGAATATTATCAAAGAATGTTAGACTCACAGGATGACGCAGATTTAAGCGTTATTAATCTTGGTGGGAGCTATCAAGTTACAGATGCGATAGCACCTTACCTTGCTGTTGAAATAATCGATGATGGCAATGATCTTGATGATGGTAGTGAAACGCTTAATATTATTCTCGGAGCCCATTGGATGGTTACAGACAATCTTACCTATGCATTAGAACTTGATAATACTTCCTATGAAGATATTGGAACCACGTCTGTAGATGCGTTAACAAAAATTGGATTGCGCGCACGACTCACTTTCTAGTTTTTTATAAATTCAAAAAAAGGAGAGGAAAATTTCCTCTCCTTTTTTTTTCTTCCTAAAAATGCAGCGCAGAGCGAAGGCTTTACACATTAACCTCTTGTTATAGAATCCAATTTTCTACTTTTTTTAAATGAGGGATATTCTCAAAATGATTTACATTGCCTGTTATTAAAATCATTCCGTGTTGAATAGCAATTGAGGCTATTCTCAAATCTAATAAAAAAATCACTATTTTGTTCTATTATTCATTAAACAAAGTTCAGACTCACTTTGTGATCTCTGGGTCCTGTGTGGTAAAATAATAATCCCCTGAGGGCATTTCCAGGTATGTTTTTTGACAGGATTGACAGGATAAATTTTAAATCCTGTGTATCCTGTTAATCCTGTCAAATATTTTTTTAAAGTCCCTTCTGGATAAAAACAACTTAGCGCATATACACTTTTAACTCTTTTGAACGTAACGATTGAAGGATCTAATTCGGAAATAACTAGTAACCATAAATTTCATATTTGCTCTTATTCTTCATCTTCAATTGTATCCAACTGCGCAATAAAATGTTCAATTTGAATTTATAGCTGTTGCCAGGCAATTTCTTGTTTTTTTGCAACAATCAGCATTCTCTCCCAATCAAGCTCAAATGAATAACAATGCCGAAATTTGTGTCGAAATCATCTAAAATTAAATATAATTCATCGTTAATAACAGCGGGTCTATATCCCTTAATAGTTATCTTCATTCTCTTTAAGAGGTCCCGGTGCCAAGAATCTACTGAAAGATCATTTTCAAAAAATCGTGCAATAGATTTAAAAATATTCTCATAGCCATTATAAAAATTATGAAGGTAATAACCGATCACCGCTTTATCAAAATTGCTTACCTGTGTCTTCTTCATCTGAAGCTTCGGCTTAAGAGACTGAAATTCCTGATAGATTTTTTTTATTTTTGATAACTCATCCTTAATATCTGCCTTTAAAAGTTCAATATTAGGATTCATAAATTTTAATACCCCTTTCCTTAATTTTGCGAATAAATTCACTATCATCTGCTTGCGTATAAAGATCTATAGTATAAGAAGAAACATCCTGCAAATCCCTTAGAATTTCTTATTCGTTCTTTTTTATTTTCAATCCAACGATCCCGTAACTTTTCAAACATGGATGTGCTCTTTAAATTAAGATAATAATATATTTTTCATACTTTATAATATATCAATTTTTTTGGTAATCGTAAAGAGAGCCCTATTTACCTCTATAATATTATTATTTATTATTTGTTGAAGGAATATTAAATACATGAGGTGTTATGGAAGATTTAGAAGCCATTTAGAGATAGGAATGACACTAATTACACAATCCTGTTCTTTTAATGATTCTTCTTGATTGTTTGTCAATATTATTCCTTTTTTTAATCTAAAATGCTTCATCCCTTTTTTTAAGGCACAAATTTCCCTCTCCCTCGTATCAATTAAAGATATATCATAGCAGACCTGGATTAATTGCTTGACTCTGCCATTTTCAAAAATCACGAAATCCACTTCCATTCCTTTTGTATTTCTCCAGTAATAAAGCTCATATCCTCGCCTTATAAGCTCTATTGCTACTAAATTTTCCAGTGACCTACTTTTATCAGGATTTAAAGAAAGATATTTTATAAAACCATTATCAATAAAATAGACTTTCCTTGGATACTGCAACTGATCCTTTACATTATTGGAATAAAATAAAGCCTGGTAAAGAAAAAAAGAGTTTTCCATATAAGTGATATAATTTGAAATAGTATTCTTACTGCACCGGAATCCCATACTCTTTAGTGTATTGGTGAGTTTTGATATAGAAATATTTAACGAATTCAAAATTAATTTAATAGTGGCAACTAGTAAAGCTTCCTCCTTTAAATTAAATCGTTCAATCAAATCTCTTTGAACCAAAGTTCTGAAATATTCTTGTACCACTTCTTTACGTTCTAGTTTATCCGCATCAAAAAGTTCTGGAAAGCCACCATAGATAAGATAGCGCTCAAAAAACCGATTAATTTCAACTTCTTTATGGGAATCTAATGTATCAATAGATACTCCTTGAAAAAAAAGATATTCTTTGAAACTCAATGGTAGAATTGTAAAATTTAGTGTTCGCCCTCGCAGCTCTGTAGGTATCTCTTTTAATCCTAATTTTGAGCTGGAACCAGTAACAAACAATCTATAACCTCTATCCATAATTCTTCTGAGGAACTTTCCCCATCCGGGAATAATATGAATTTCATCCAAAAAAAGAAAGCTGGGCTTTGCCTGATATAGCTCATCTACTGCATAGAGCAATTGAGTGAGCGTCTCTGTGGATTCAGGAAGCCGCTCATCCTCAAAATTAAAATATATACAGGATTCACCTTTTAACCGCCCCATAATCAAAAACAAGAGATACGTTTTCCCAACCCGTCGAAAACCAGTGAATGTGAATATTTTATCTGCCTTTATATTTAATAGCGCCTCTATATTAAAATTTCTTTCCTTTAAATCCTTTATGATAATCTCTTGGTTTTCTTTTAAGATATCTTTGATAATTCTTCGTAGATCCATTTTAATTAGCTTTATCATACAATTTTTATCGATATTGTATAGTATCAATTTTTATTTTATCAAATATAAATCATTTTATCTATACAATTTTAGCTGATATTGTATAGTAGATATGTTTTTCTCTCCACAATAATGAGCACTACTTAGAAGTGCTCATTATTTATTGTCTTTGTTGTCCCTGTTATGTAAAATAATAGATAAGAAAGGTGTTGCATGATAATTATACAGCTTATAGGCATTTTCACAAGTGCTTTTATTATAGCCCTGTCCGGCGCCATGATGCCGGGGCCGCTTCTGACTATCACCATTAGTGAGTCTATGGTAAGGGGAAAATGGACAGGTGTATTATTGATCATCGGTCACAGCATCCTCGAGGCAGGATTAATCATTATTATCCTGGCTGGCTTTGGCTCTCTTTTTAAAATAAATAAGGCAGTTGCAATTATAAGCTTCCTGGGAGGTTTTATTCTATTATGGATGGGCTGGGACACTATCAAGAAAGCCAAAGGCTTAAGCCTGTCCTTGAATAATGAAAATCCCGTAAAATCCACGTCCGGCCCTATTGTTACCGGTATTTTAGCCAGTATTTCCAATCCTTACTGGATTATTTGGTGGGTTACTATCGGTATTGGCTATTTGGCCACGAGCCTTGCTTACGGCTGGCTCGGAATAGCAGCATTTTTTTCTGGCCATATCAGCGCAGACTTCGCCTGGTACACGCTCATATCATTTAGTATCGCAGGAGGGAAAAAATTTGTCTCTCATCGAATTTACCATGGGGTTCTTGTCACGTGCGGGTGTATTCTCTGCCTCTTTGGTGTAATTTTTCTGCACCTGGGTTTTCGAAAACTTGGAATTTATTAAAGGCCTCCTTCATTGCATTTCTTCGTTTCCTACAATTGCCGTTTATCGATAATCCTTTTCGCCTTTCCTTCGCTTCTCTGAATGCTTTTTGGCTCGACTAATCTGACCTTCGTATGAATTAAGAGAGTTGATTGCAATTCATGCTCAATTTTTTTCTCTATTTTCTCTAAATTCTTAATCTCATCTGAAAATAATGTCTCGTTCATTTCTACCTGTACTTCAAGATAATCAAGTTGACCTTTTCTGTCCACGAGCAATTGATAATGCGGCTCTACACTTTCAATATTAAGGAGCACTTCTTCAATCTGAGAGGGAAATACATTCACTCCTCGGATGATGAGCATATCATCTGATCTTCCGAGAACCCTATTCATCCGTCTTGATGTGCGGCCACAGGAGCAGGATGAGGCATGAATAAAGGTAATATCTCTTGTTTTATAGCGCAAAACCGGGGTTCCTTCTTTGGTGAGAGTGGTTATCACAAGCTCTCCCTTCTCACCATCCGGCAACACCTTGCCTGTCTTCGGGTCTATTATTTCAGGATAAAAATGGTCTTCAAATATATGCATCCCATTATAACAGTCACATTCCGCGGTTACTCCCGGCCCTATAATTTCAGTTAATCCGTAAATATCAAAGGGCTCAAGGTGCAATTTCTCCCTGATCTCTTTTTTCATATTCTCGCTCCAGGGCTCTGCTCCGAAGAACCCAGCCTTCAGTGCCAATTTTGAAAAATCGATCCCCTCTTCTTCCCCAACCTCCGCAAGGTATAAACAATATGAAGGGGTACAGGTCAGAATTGTCGTCTTAAAATCACACATAACCTGGAGCTGGCGTTTTGTATTACCCCCGGATATGGGGATAACATTAGCTCCGATCTTTCGCCCGCCATAGTGAACCCCGAGGCCGCCAGTAAATAATCCATACCCATACGCATTCTGAATAATGTCCTCTTTGGTGGTTCCCCCCATGCTGAGGGTCCTGGCCATAACCTCTCCCCAAATCTCAATATCATTTATCGTATATGCATCAACAACCGGTTTTCCTGTGGTTCCCGATGAGGTATGAACCTCAACAATCTCCGATGGATCAACTGCCAAAAGACCAAAAGGATACACTTCCCTCATTTCATCTTTTGTGGTAAAGGGGAGTTTTTCTATATCAGAAATATGGTTGATATCTGAGGGTTTTACCCCTGCATCATCCATTTTTCTCCTATAAAAAGGCACCTTTGTATAAATTTTCTCCACTAATGTCTTCAATCGTTCATCCTGCAATTTTTGTAATTTGTCCTGCGGCATTGTTTCATACTGTTTATTCCAAATCATAATGTCACCCTCTTTATTTTAAATTTTTCCCTATAGTAAAGGCATGTATATTCTTATCAACTGTTCCCTGGGGCACCAGCTCTTCGATAGCCTTGATCCAGGAACTTTCGTCAAGAGAAAGATAATTTGAAAGCAATCCTAAGATGGCACTATTTAAAAATTTACTGTGCCCAAGTTTTTCCTTTAGAGTTTCAGGATCGATAACCGTTGTATGGGGAAATTTCTTTCTGACTTCTTCTGCAATTCCCTCAGGATAGTCAGTAACGCCTAATGGTAAAATCCTCGTGGTTGAAAAAATAATTCTCGTGTGAGGACCAATATATGAAAGCCATCGCAAAATCTCCATCTCTTCAAGGGATAGTAAAAAATCAGCTGCTCCCCTTGAGATCACGGGAGAATATATTTTCTCTCCAAAACGAATATGACTTGACACAGAGCCTCCTCGCTGACTCATTCCGTGAATTTCACTCTTTTTTGTATCATACCCTGAATAAAGGGCAGCACACGTGAGTATGTCACTTGCCAATATAATTCCCTGGCCACCTACACCCACCATGAGAATATTAAAATTTTTTTTCATTCTTTACGATCTCGCTTTTTTCATTTTTTTTCTTTTTAAAATAACACACATTCCTTTTACCACAAGCAAGGAAAGTTTTTTACTTACAAGGAGTGCGGTAATATGTTCTTCAATCTCTTTGTCATTATATGCATCAACAATAAAAAAATTCTTTTCCCCGATCCCCACCGCTTCAGCCAATTTTTTATAATCAAGGGCCACTGTCGCCTCACCGGTAATACGCTCACCTGAGAGTGGATTTGGCTGCATTCCTGTCATGGCGGTTGTGCCGTTATCAAGCACAATTATCAGTGAATGTCTTTTATTATAGGCTGCATTTAAAAGTCCGGTGATTCCTGAATGGGCAAATGTAGAATCCCCTAGGACAGCGACGACATTATTTTTATAGGCGTCCCCCTCGGCTATCTCTATTCCCTGCACTGCTCCTATGCTCGCCCCCATATCTATACAGGTATCTATGGAAAAATAGGGGGGCAGGACTCCCAATGTATAGCACCCTATATCTCCGGATACCATAAGTCCAAGTTTATGTATTACTTCGAACACCTTTCTATGAGGACAGCCGGGGCAAAGGGAGGGTGGACGAGGAGGAATAGGGATATTAATGGTGCATTCATCTTCAGGTTCTTTTTTAATAAGCGCTCTATGGATTATATCCGGATTAAGCTCAGATGTAAGGGGAAAATAGCGCTTTCCCTCTACATTAAGCCCCATCGCCTTTATCTGTATCTCAAGAAAAGGATCGAGTTCTTCAACGACTATTACCTTCTTTATATCCTGGCAAAATTTCTTTATTATTCTTTCAGGCAACGGGTTGGTCATTCCCAATTTTAGTATTGATGCACCGGGAAAGACCTCTTTTGCATAATTATAGCTTATACCTGAAGTAATAAATCCACGCTTTTTGTCTCCCTGTTCAATGTGGTTTATCTCTAAATTATTACACTCTTTCTTTATCCTTGTAAGCCTTTTCTCAACTTCTACATGCCTCAGCCGGGCATAGGCGGGAATCATTACATACTTTTTCACATTTCTATTAAATCCCTCCGGCGGAGGCAATTTTACCCTGTGTGAATCGGGAAAAACAACCGTCTTTGAATGTGATATACGGGTTGTTGTCCTTACCAATACTGGGGTGTCATATTTTTCACTTAATTCAAAGGCTAATTTGGTAAAGGTATAAGCCTCATGAGAATCAGAAGGCTCGAGCATAGGAATTTTTGCTGAACGAGCATAGTGCCTGTTATCTTGCTCATTCTGGGATGAATGCATATCAGGATCATCAGCGCACACAATCACCAGGCCTGCTTTTACGCCAATATAGGAAGAGGTAAACAGGGGGTCTGCAGCCACATTAAGCCCCACATGCTTCATTGCTACAATTGTCCTTGCCCCTGCAAGGGCTGCTCCAATTGCCACTTCAAACGCTACTTTTTCATTCACCGACCATTCGCAATATATATCGGGATAGGTTGAAAAATTTTCAAGAATTTCTGTCGATGGCGTGCCGGGATAGGCCGTTCCAACCCGTGCTCCTGCGTGAAAAGCCCCAAAAGCTATAGCCTCATTACCTGAAAGCAGTAATTTTCCCATTACATATCCTTTTTCCTTGCTGTTGCCTTTTAATTATTTTTTGTTAAATATTTCTCGTTTATCAATCACTCGTTTCGCCTTTCCCGTGGTACGCTCTATACTCTTTGGCTCTACCAGCTTAATTTTAGCGCTCACTCCTAAATTAGATGAGATCTCCCTATGAATTTGATCGATCAGTTCCCGCTGTTTCTTCATTTCATCAAAAAAGATATTTTCTGATATCTCTACCCAAATTTCTAATTCATCCAAGGCCTTCTTCCGATCAACGATAATCTGATAATGCGGCTCCGTTCCTTCTATCTTCATCAGGATCTCTTCAATCTGAGAGGGAAATACATTGACACCCCGGACAATTAACATATCATCTGTCCTGCCCGAGATTCGTTTCATGCGTATATGTGTGCGTCCGCACCCGCAGGGCTCATCAATAAGCTCTGTAATATCGCCTGTGCGGTACCGAATAAGTGGAAAAGCCTCCTTAGTCAGCGTCGTAAGAACCAGCTCACCCTTGCTCCCCATGGGGAGGCTGTTGCCTGTTTTAGGATCAATAATTTCAGGAATAAAATGATCCTCAAACAGATGGAGTCCCTCTTTCACCTCACATTCCCCTGAGACACCCGGCCCAATAACTTCGCTTAAGCCATAATTGTCTGTGGCACTTATATACAGTCTCTCCTCAAGTTGTTTCCTTATGCTTTCTGACCAGGGCTCGGATCCAAAAAGCCCAAGTTTTAAAGACAGTGGTTTCGGATCTATATTCATTTCCTCCATGACCTCAGCAATAAAAAGGGCATAAGAAGGGGTACAAACAAGCGCGGTGGTTTTAAAGTCCTTCATGATTTGAATCTGACGTTTAGTATTACCGCTTGATGTGGGAATAACCGATGCTCCGATCCTTTCCGCCCCATAATGAAGGCCAAAGCCTCCCGTAAAAAGTCCGTAGCCAAAGGCAATCTGAATAACATCTTCCCTGGTTACCCCGCCTGCAGTCAGGAAACGGGCCACCAGGTTACTCCAGATCCGGATGTCATTCCTGGTGTATCCTACCACCGTAGCTTTTCCTGTGGTACCGGAGGAAGAATGAATCCTCACAACCTCCCTCAAGGGCACCGCAAACATTTCATAGGGATAACTTTTTCTTAAATCATCCTTCGTAGTAAAGGGCAGATGCTGAAGATCATCAAGAGATCTAATTTCCTCAGGATCTATGGTAAGCTCTTTAAGCTTCTGATGATAAAAAGTGACATTTTTATAACAACGGTTTACCAGAGATTGAAGCCGCTCCAATTGTAGTTGCTCTATCTCATCCCTCGACATACATTCATTTTTTGGATCCCAAATTTTCATGGTCATCTCCCTTCCTTATTCCCATACCTCTTTATAGCCTTTCCCCAGGTAGGCCCGCTGAATTTCAAGATTCTCCTTGAGTTGATCTGTCGTCTCTTGAAATACAATCTTGCCGGTTTCCATTACATATCCCCGATCCGCTATATTTAAAGCGGCCTTCGCATTTTGTTCCACCAGCAATATGGTAGTCCCCTCTTCTCGCAGCTTTTCTATTCTATTAAATATTTCCTTAATTATAAGCGGCGCGAGTCCCATGGATGGTTCATCCAAAAGAAGCACCTTTGGCCTTGACATTAACGCCCTACCAATAGCCAGCATCTGTTGCTCCCCTCCGCTTAAGGTTCCTGCTTTTTGTTTTATTCTCTCCTCAAGGATAGGAAATAACTCAAATATAGTAGTCAAATCCTTAAATATTTCCTGTTTTGTTTTTCTCCCGTAACGATGATATGAACCCAAAAGAAGATTATCCTTAACCGACAGCGAGGCAAAGACCTGTCTTCCTTCGGGAACTTGTGAGATTCCCATCCGGACTAATTTTTCCGGCGAGAAGTGGGTAATATCCTGATCCAAAAATAATATCTGTCCTATCTTTGGATGAAGCAAGCCTGAAATGGTATTAAGGGCTGTGGTTTTACCCGCTCCATTGCCTCCTATGAGAGTAACAATCTCACCTTTATTAATATGAAGGGATATTCCTTTTAATGCTTGAATTGCCCCATAATACGTCCTAATACTCACTAATTTAAGCATCGTTAAATCTCTTCACCCAAATAGGCGCTTATAACCAGGGGATTATTTTGAACCTCCGCCGGAGTTCCTTCTGCTATCTTCTCCCCATTGTTTAAAACCATCACTCGGTCAGAAATATCCATTACCAGTCCCATATCATGCTCCACCATAAATACGGTAATCCCTCTTCCTTTTATTTGTTTAATAAGCTGAGCTAAATTCTCTGTTTCATGAGTATTTAAACCTGCTGCCGGTTCATCAAGCAAAATGATTTTCGGCTGAGTTGCAAGCCCTCGTGCAATTTCGAGAATTCTCTGCTCGCCAAAGGGCAAATCACCTGCCCTCTCATATGCTCTTCTCTCAAGCCCAATAAACTTAAGTTCCTGAAAAGCTTTATCTCGTATAATTTTTTCCTCTTTTATAATTCGAGGAAACCTAAACGCAGAGCTCAGCAATCCTGCCCGTGACCGAGGATGACATCCGACCATTACATTTTCAAGGACAGTCATGTCAGGAAAAAGCCTGACATTTTGAAAAGTCCTTGTAAGGCCCAAAAAGGAGAGGGTATGGGATTTATTAGTATCTATGCGTTTATTATAAAAAAAAATTTCCCCTCTGGTTAAAGGAAAGAACCTATTGATAAGGTTAAAAATCGTTGTCTTTCCCGCTCCATTTGGACCAATAAGAGACTGAATATCCCCTTCATACACATTAAAGGAGACATCCTTCACCGCAATCAATCCTCCAAACTCTTTTCTTATGGTATTAACTGAAAGAATGTGATTCATCAGCTTTCTTTAGCACCTTCTTCTTAAGCCATGCCAGCGCGTCCATCATACCCATAAAGAGGCCCTTTGGCATGAGGATCATAATTATCATTAAGATTGTTCCAAAAATAAGGACCTCATAATCATGAAAAAGATGGAGGTACTCTGGTAAAATAGTTAAAATAAATGCTCCAAGACATGCTCCCCATATCTCACTCATGCCGCCGATAACAACCATAGTGGCGAGCATAATCGATTGCATAAAGCCAAACGAACTGGGACTGATAAAGGTCACAAAATGAGCATAAAAGCTCCCTGCCAAAGAAGCCATGAGGGCGCTTAAGACGAATATCTGAACCTTATAGTACGTCACATTGATTCCCATGCATTGAGCCGCTGCCTCACTTCCATGAATGGCACGTAAGGCCCTCCCCACTCTTGAGTTGACTATATTCATAGACAGAACAATACACACGAGCACGACTCCCCAGAGAAGCCAATAAAAACGAAAATCCGTATCAAAGGAAATTCCCCCTATTGAAAGATATGGTATACTGGTCATACCTGAGGGCCCGCCCGTTAAACCCGAGAGTTCATTAAACGCTATATACACAATTTCTCCAAAACCAAGTGTGGCCATGGCAAGATAATGTCCTTTGAGCTTGAGCGAGGGGACTCCAATTATATACGCAACTGTGCCGGTTAAAATAAGTCCGCACAGGATGGCCAGCCAAGGATTACACTCATATCGTGTACATAGAATCCCTGATGTATAGGCCCCCAGACCATAAAAAGCGGCATGGCCGAGGGATATCTGACCAGCATATCCCATTAACATCGCAAGACCGATTACAATTAAGCTATAAAATCCCACAACGACCATCACACTTATATAATATTTATTCGTTGCACACATGGGGAAAAGAAGAATAAAAATGAAGAATAGTAAAAAAATAATCCTGTTTTTTTTATCCATTCTCTTATTTTTCCTCCATGCGACCGAAAAGCCCCGTTGGTTTGAAAAAGAGAACTGATAAGAGTACCACAAGGGCTATAACATCCTTATACCCTGAGGATATAAATCCTGCTCCTAAAGACTCAAGAACTCCAATTATAAATCCTGCCATCACAGCTCCCATTTGGCTCCCAAGTCCCCCTAAAATCGCCGCGGCAAAACCTTTGATAGCTAACATAGTGCCTCGCTGGTAGTCCATCAGCGAAATAGGGGTTATGATAATGCCCCCAACCGCACCGAGCATAGCGCTCAGGGCAAAAGAAAACATTACCATCTGTTTAACATTTATTCCCATTAAACTGGCTGCTTTTCGATTAATGGCGCACGCCCTCATAGCTTTCCCCACAAGTGTCTTTTCGAAAAAAAAAGCCAAACAAAGCACCACGAACAGACTAATTCCCAATACCCATAGAGATTGGGGAATAATCACAGCCCCACCTATATTGATGGGTGTTTCTCCTGAAAAGGCAGGCAAAATATACGTATCCTTTCCCCAAATAAGCATTGCTAATCCTTTAAATACAATTGACGCCCCAATAGTAATGATTATAAGGGTTATAATCGAAGGATTGGAAAGGGGGTTTATGGCGAGCCTTTCAAGAAGTATTCCTATAATCGCGACGAGTATCACAGTTAAAAAAAATGCAGGAAGAAGAGGAATGTGAAAGCGCTTCGTAAGGGAGACCATAATCAATCCCCCAATCATTACAAATTCCCCTTGAGCAAAATTTATAATATCTGTGGCATTATATATTATGTTAAATCCCAGGCCGACCATGGCATAAATACTGCCAATGGTCAGCCCGGTGAATATAAACTGCAGTAACTGGACAGAGATACTCAATTATCTAGACGCCCCACTCCATAAACCTTAATCAGCGATCATAAAGCGTTGATTTTTTACTACTAAAACGCTAAAGGAATCCTTGGTCAATCCGTTATGATCTTCAGGTGAAAAATTAAATATGTCTGCCGTTCCCAGAAAACCCTTCATATTTTCTATATAATCCCTGATCTTGGCCCGATCCGGACCAACTTCCTTCAGTGCTGCTATTATCATATATAAAGCATCATAGGCATGTCCTCCAAAAGTACTGGCCTCTGCCTTAAATTTTTTCTCGTATTCAGTTTTATAATCCATTAATACCTTTTTATGATAATGATAATCCGGTAATAAATCAGCCACGAGAAGCCGTCCTATGGGAGCCATCACACCCTCTGCTGCGTCTCCTGCTTGCTCAATATTTTTTGTGTTTCCAAAGCCATGGCTTTGAAATAAAGGAATCTTTATCCCTAACTGATGAACATTTTTCGTAACAATGACCTGGGTCGGTCCAATAGACCAGTTAATAATAGCCTGTGCATCTGTGCCTTTTATTTTAGTTAATTGAGCTGTCATATCTGTGTCTTTTCCGCCATAACGCTCATCAGCCACAACTTTCATCCCCATCTTTTCCGCTGCTTTTAAGAGTTCCTTTCTCCCGTTATCTCCAAATCCACTTGACACACTAATAATTGCTATCTTTGTAATCCCTTTCTTCTTCATAAACTCATACATTGCCTCAGCACAAAAAGCATCGGATTGGGGGGTCTTAAAAACCCATTTTTTTACGGGCTGTACTATGGCAGCAGCCGCAGCGCAGGAAATATTCAGCACCTGGGCTTTTTCTATGGTAGGAATAATAGCCATGCTCGAACCACTCCTCGAAGGCCCTATTATTGCGAGAACATTATCTTTTTCTATCAATTTTTTAGTATTTAAGACTGCTTTGGTCTCATCACCCTCGGTATCATAGACAACCAATTCTAAAGGATGACCATTAACGCCTCCGGCAGCATTAACTTTATCCACTATCATCTGAGCAGTATTTCTTTCCGGCTCTCCCAGCCAGGAAGCTGGTCCTGTCACAGAAAATATAGCACCAATTTTATAAGAATCTTTTTTGGCGTTACAGACTCTGGAAAAACCAAGACTTAGAATAATAGTAAAAATGAATAAAACTGCTACTTTCCTCTGGTCTATTTTAATCATAACAAAACTCCTTTCTTTGAGGGTTAAAGATTATAGACCTTGTCCCCTTCAAGAATTGGTATACCAGCCTCTTGAAGAAGCTCAATAGCTCGATTTAAATTTTGTGAGTCAAAACAAAGAATAATAACTGCATTATCATGGTGACGCTCTACAAAGGCATACATATATTCTACATTGATAGCATCCTTATTAAGAACCTTAAGTATACGGGCAAGCCCGCCGGGCTTGTCTTCTACCTCCACTGCGATAAGCTCAGTTTTACAGACGGTAAATCCACTTTCATTAAGGACTTTCTTTGCTTTCTCCGGATCATTGACAATGAGTCTTAAAATGCCAAAATCAGTTGTATCAGCAAGAGAGAGCGCCCTTATATTAATCCCTTTATCACCCAAAATCTGTGTAACTTCCGCTAAACGGCCCGATTTATTTTCCAGAAATATGGATATCTGTTCAACCTTCATCTCTTTACCCCCCCTTTCTCATTGAAAGTAATTGGTTATGTAAAATTAACGAAACCAATTCGTGAGAATTTTATCCCGAAGCAAGGAATAAAGTCAATAGCTATGAGACTTCCATTACAGCTTACAGCGATTCTAATTTTGATTGTTAAATTCCTCATGGTATGTGCTTAAAATTAGAATTACTATACAGCTTATTGTAATATAGTAATAGGTGTGTATATTATTTATATATAAGCTCAACCCGAAGAAAGCAGCAATTAAAATTACTGCAAAGAACGAATGTTAAAAATATGCAAAAAAATAGGCGTGATCCCGAGATAAAGCTCGTCGAGGTATGGCGAACACATGGGGAAGTGGAGGCCCAAGTGATTCGATCCTTACTTGAAAGCAATGGAATAAAAGCTATCCTGGCCGGAGAAGCACTTCGATTTGTATATGGTTTTACTCTTGATGGATTGGCAGAGGTAAAAATATTAGTTAAATCTGAGGATGCGACGAAAGCCCGAGAGATCATCACCTCTATCGAACAAAATCCCTGAAATACGTGATAGTTTTTTTAATCCCGTCCTCAAGAGATGTGGTGGGCTTCCAGTGAAGCCGCTGCCGGGCAAGGGTGATATCTGGTTTTCGTTGCTTGGGATCATTCGGAGGAAGAGGGTGATACACTATCTTTGAAGGAGAGGCGGTTACGTCTATAATCATCTCGGCTAAATTCTGCATTTTTATTTCATGGGGATTCCCCAAATTTACAGGGCCTATGAAATCATCAGGACCCTCCATCATCTTAATCATGCCATCAATTAAATCATCAACATAGCAAAAGGATCGCGTTTGCGTACCATCTCCGTACACAGTAATATTATTGCCAGAGAGTGCCTGCATTATGAAATTGCTTACAACCCTCCCATCCTGAGGATGCATATTGGGGCCATAGGTGTTGAAAATACGAATTACTCTAATATTTACACCATTTTGCCTGTGGTAATCAAAAAATAAGGTCTCTGCGCACCGCTTTCCTTCATCATAACAACCCCTGAGACCAATGGGATTGACATTTCCGAAATAGTCCTCTGTTTGCGGATGTACAGCCGGATCACCATAAATTTCACTGGTTGAAGCCTGGAGAATTTTTGCCTTTACACGTTTCGCCAAACCGAGCATATTTATTGCTCCCATTACACTTGTTTTTATTGTTTTCACAGGATTATATTGATAATGTATGGGAGATGCCGGGCAGGCAAGATTATAGATTTCATCACATTCTATAAGGAGAGGCTGCACTATATCATGTCTTAATAATTCAAAGCGAGGATTTTTTAAAAGGTGCGCAATATTGTTCTTTGTACTTGAGAAAAAATTATCAAGACAGATTACCTCTTTTCCTTCTGAGAGCAACCTCTCACAAAGATGTGATCCAAGAAAACCAGCTCCTCCTGTAACAAGGACCCTTTTATTGACCATTTTTTTTCCTTCCATGCACCATTGTATAATTTATAAAATTCTGCCAAATTTTTTTTCTATCTCAGGCAATGTCATATTCAAAATAGTCGGCCTGCCATGGGGGCAAAAGAAAGGCTCTTTGCTAAGGGATAGCTGGTTAATTAAAAGCGCCATTTCCTCATTTTTTATGGACTCTCCGGCTTTTATTGAATTATGACAGGCCATTTTAGCTGCCATAGGTTTAATGAGTATGGTTTTATTTACTGTATCTCTCATCTCTTTTATTTGATCAAAAATCTCCGTGAGCAGCGGAGCGGGATCTGCCTTAAAATACAAAGGTACTGTGCGCAGTATCAAGGAACAAGATCCGAATATCTCCATCTCAAAACCAAGTTCTTTTAGCAATGGCAAAGCCTCATCCAACAACACCTCTTCATCCGGTGAAATAGTAATGATTGGGCTGGTAATTAAATTTTGCCGGGGAATGTCCCTTTTTAAAAGGAGCGATTCAAACTTTTCATAATTTATTCTTTCGTGAGCTGCATGTTGATCAACCATAGTCAAGCCTGCCTTGCTTTCATATATAATAAACATACTCCTAAAATGAAAAAAGGGACTGCTCACGACAAAAATGTCCTGTGTATCCTTTTGAGCCATGAGAGGTGGCGATGGATCAATCATCACAGAGGATTTAGTCGTGGAAGGGGATTTAACAGGGGCAGGTGTTTTAAAGAGGCCCGGTGAGTGTGAATAGGTGCGAGTGTAAGAGGCAATGGGTTCATTTTTAACAATATTATAATTTTGCTTTGGCAGGCCTTGACTCATAAAGTGAGTATCTGGTTGGGCTTTATTTAATGCTTCTCTTATAGTTTCATTTATGATCCTTAGAATCTGTCTAATATTGGAGAAGCGCGCCTCTAATTTGGCAGGATGCACATTAACATCCACTTGATGCCTCTCTAAGTCCACCTCTAAAATAAATAAAGGGTATCTGCCGTGGGATAACCTGCTTCCATATGATTGATGAATAATTTTCTGAATAGGTAGGTTGCGGATATATCTTTTATTAATGTAAAGATATTCACTTTGACAATCAGGGCGATGTATTGAGGGGGAGGAGATAAAACCTTTAATCGAAATATTCTCTTCCTTCTTATCGATCGGTATTAATTCTTTACTATACTCTTCACCATGAATTCTGTAAATCCTTTCAAATATCTGGGCGGTTACCGGAAGATCAAGGAGTGATCGTCCATTATGCCGGAGAGAAAAGGATATATCAGGTCTGGGGATCGATTCTCTAATGACAGTGTGAATAATATGCGATAATTCAGTTGAATCGCTCTTGAGGAATTTTGCACGTGCAGGTATGTTTAAAAAAAGGTCTTTAATCTCTATTTGAGTTCCTATGGGAAATGCTGTTTGACTTATCTCGGAAATCTTTCCTCCTGTGATATCTATTTGTGTAGCTAATTTACATAGTGCACTTCTCGTTGTCAAAACGAAGCGAGATACTGCCGCTATACTGGGCAGGGCTTCTCCTCTAAATCCGAAAGAATTAATCGCTAAGAGATCTTCAACACTCTCAATCTTGCTTGTGGCATGTCTCTGTATGGCACGCTGCGCATTCTCATAATCCATACCACATCCGTTATCTACAACTTTGATAGCTCTTTTTCCACTGCCCTCAATAAAGATATCTATCCTTGTACTTCCCGCATCTATAGAGTTTTCTATTAACTCTTTGACAATGGAGGCTGGTCTTTCTATTACTTCACCAGCTGCGATCATATTAATGAGATTATCTGGCAGGACCTTAATTGTAAATGGCATCGTTACTATCCCGGGATTCTATTCCTTTTATTGAAGAAATTTTAAGATGATGAAATTATTTATACCATACAGGGAGATATTTTACAATTGCCCTTCCAGAACTTCTTAATAGTTTACAATTGTGTTCCCCGTTCTAATTCCCCTGTTGAGTGAGCGCTGTTTTTAAATTTTTAATTTATGATAGTAATTTTTTAATTTACCGAAAAGAATAACAAGCGTTGAAGTATGTATTTTAAGATGATATTATGCTAACTGTAAGAAATTTAAAAGAAGGAAGCGTGAAAAGTGGAATCTTTCGGCACATATTTGAAGCAAGAACGAGAGAGACAAAATATTTCACTTGATGAAGTTACTGAGGCAACCAGAATAAGTCGGCATATAATAAATGCAATTGAAGAGGATCGGCAGGATCAATTGCCTCCACTCCCTTTTCTTAAAGGCTTTATTCGATCCTACAGTCTTTATTTAGGTCTTGATCCTGTAGAGACCACTGCTCAGTATATCCACTCCCTCCCTTCTATTGAAGATAATTTCAACCAGGATAAAACAGTGAGGGTTGATTTCTATGTGAATAAACCTCTTGTTCTCTTACTTAAAAAAAATAAACATCGAGCGTTCATTTTTGGGTATATACTTTTAATGATTACTCTTTTGGTAGTTTCTTTTCTATGGTTTCAAACCGAGATATTTAATATAAAAAAACCTTCTCATACTGCTCTTTTACCTCACGATAGGCCACATGAAGCCCTTATTGATAGCAATAAGGAAAGCCTTATGTCTGACGATTATGAGGAGGCCCCCATTGGTCAATCGTTGTCACATCCAGAAAATGAGAGAAAAGAATCCATCGATGCACACATAACTGAATACGACTATGGATCCTTTAGTGACGAGCCTGTTATAGAAGATAAAAAACTGTTGGTGATTCGAGCTAAAGAAATAACCTGGATTGATATACAAATAGATGATGAAGAACCTTTTGATATTATTCTCCCGGCTGGAGGAGTCAAGAAACTGGAAGCAAAAACCGGCTTTAATCTTCTTATCGGAAATGCCGCCGGTATTGAGCTTGATTATGAGGGTACCCCTGTAGGGTCTTTGGGTGACCCAAATCAGGTTGTCCGCATAAAATTACCCCCCTTATAATATAATTCTTCTCTCTACTATTAATGATTTCGCAATAAGAATTGCTGCATATCGGTCATTATCGTTGTTATACTCTTCTCCTTAATGTATAATAATAAAATATTAGAATAAGGAATACTCCATGTATATTCATATTATCACCTTCGGCTGTCAAATGAATCTATATGACTCATCAAAAATGACCGTTTTAATGAGGCAGAGGGGATATGAATGGACGGATGATCCGTCGAAAGCCGATCTTGTTCTTGTCAACTCCTGTTGTATACGAGAAAAGGCCGAGCAAAAATTTTTTAGTCAAATAGGACGATTGCAAAGGATAAAAGAGAAAAATCCTTTATTTCGCATTGGTATATGTGGGTGTGTTGCGCAAAGGGAGAAAGAATACCTATTTCAATTAATGCCTGGAGTAGATTTGGTATTTGGCACCTTGAATATTGACCGCCTTCCCACGTTGATTGAGAAGCTTGAACGTCACCACAAGAAAGTGTGCGAAGTCCTTAATGAACCAGTTCCCTTTCATTATAATGGCACAAGCTCATCTCCTATAGGATTCAATCCCGGAAGTCGGATTTCTGCGTGGGTAACAATTATGGAGGGCTGCAATAATTTTTGTTCCTATTGCGTCGTCCCTTATGTAAGAGGAAGTGAAAGAAGCAGGCCTCCGGAGCATATACTCGATCATATTAAGAGCCTTGTAGACTGTGGATGTAAAGAGATAACACTGCTCGGTCAAAATGTTAATTCATATGGAGTAGGACTAAGCCCCATGATAAATTTCTCAGAGTTGCTTTATAGAGTAAATAAGATAGAGGGATTGTCAAGAATCAGATTTACAACCTCGCACCCGAAGGATTTTTCCTATGAATTAATTGAAGCGATAAGAGAGTGCGATAAAGTCTGTGAACATGTTCATCTTCCTCTTCAATCGGGGTCAGATAAAATTCTTTTCCGAATGAATCGCGGATACAGTGCAGCGGAATATATTGAAAAGGTAAATGCCCTTAAGGCGGCAATTCCTGAAACAAGTTTAACAGGGGACATGATTGTGGGATTTCCGAGTGAGAAAGATAATGATTTCCACAATACTATAGAAGTTATGAAAAAAATTCGATTTGATGGGCTGTTTTCCTTCAAATATTCAAAACGCCCTCAGACAGAAGCATCTGCATATGAAGGACAGGTGCCGGAAGAGGTAAAATTGGAGCGTCTAAGAATATTACAAAATTTACAAAATCAAATCTCTCTTGAAAAAAATATGGAACTCACAGGAAAGACTGCTCCTGTCCTGGTTGAAGGAACAAGCAAAAAAGATCCTACTAAACTTTTTGGACGTACAAGGAGCAATAAGATAGTAAATTTCGCGGGTAATAGCTCTTTAATTGGCACAATATGTAATGTGAGTATTACACGAGCTAAACCCTTTGATCTTATAGGAGAGATGTCATAGAGAAACATTAATTATTTGCTTCATGGCATTTATTAATGTTATAATTTAATAATACCTAATATTAAAAAAAGGGAGGATGTGGAATGTTAGTTGAAATGAAGGTAGCGGCAATTGCGGAAGACGAAATTTTCAAAACTCCTATCGTGATTTTAAAAGCATTAAATAGCAGGGAGTGTTTACCAATATGGGTCGGCCCTTTTGAGGGACAGGCCATAGAATACGGTCTTAAGGGGAACCAATTACTTCGTCCCCTGCCATATGATACTATTTTAAAGATCTTCCAACTTCTTAATGTAAGACTGGAAAAAGTTGTTATTAATAATCTTTTAAACAACACTTTCTACGCTATTATGGTATTAAATAAGGATGGATCAATTTTGGAAATAGATTCAAGGCCAAGTGATGCTATTGCTATTGCGGTGAGATGGAATAGCCCGATTTTTGTATCAGAAGATGTTATCCAAAAAGCTGTATCTATTGATATTGGAGATGCAGCAATGGAGACTCCCACGGATGTAAATGCAGACATAAACCTTGATCAGGCACAAAAAGATAAGAATGAGAATAAGAAAAAATGGAAGGAATGGCTCATGAAATTAAGACCGGAAGACTTTGGGAAATATGAAATGTAGGTCTTGTATCATTTCATTTTCCTATTATTGGCTCCCTCCTATTTTATACTGTATTTTTATCTTTGCACTCTCTTCTCTTTCCTCTGTCTCCATTGGACCATCGCTGCCTAATATAGATAAGCTCTATCATAGCATACTCTATTTTATCCTCACTCTTCTATTCTTCCGTGCCTTGGACCATACCCTGCATCCTATTTACAAGGGCTACGCCCTGTGGATAGCCCCGCTTTTAACCATACTCTATGGCTGTTCGGATGAACTTCATCAATTTTTTGTTCCACTGCGAAAAGCAGATATATGGGATTTACTCTTTGATGCAGTTGGAGCTTGTATTGCTTTATTGAGTATTATATATTTAAAAAAAGTCTTTAAAAGGAGTATCGATGCTGAGTGTTAAAGCCCTGTTTTTTGATATAGATGATACTCTCTACCCTACCTCTGAGTTTGCCCACAAAGCTCGCATTAACAGTATTGAGGCAATGATTGAGATGGGATTAAAGGATGTTACCCTTGATCAATGCATGGATGAACTTCATGAAGTCATTAATGAATTTGGCTCTAATTATGACCATCATTACGATCTTTTGCTTCGACGATTGCCACAAAAATCTTTCGAAGGGATTAATCCCGTCCTTATTATTGCAGCAGGTGTTATAGCTTATCATAAAACAAAAAAACATCTTTTAGCCCCCTATAAAGATGTTTCAGAATTTCTTAAAATAATATCAAAAAGCAATATAATCCTGGGTGTAATTACCGCTGGAATTCCTTCTAAACAAGCAGAAAAATTAATCCGTCTTGATCTTGAAAAATATTTTGATCCCCGGTTTATTTTTATAAGTGATCAGATCGGGATTGGAAAATCTAATCCAAAACTTTATAAATATACATGTGAAAATGTCAATATTGACCCTCATTTTTGTATGAATATAGGAAACAATCCCTTGACAGATATTGATCCTGCAAATTCAATAGGCATGACTACAGTATTAGTACAAAAGGGTGAAAAATACAAAATTAAGGGAAAAACCAAACCCACCTATACGATATCAAATATGCGAGAACTTCTTAAGATATTGAAAAAAAATTATGATGTACACTTATAAATTAATTTAAAATAACTATTGACAAACTTATTGCTATCTTTTATCATCTATTCTTAATTATCAAAAATCTGTGTACTATATTTATTATTTATGGAAAAAATATTATTAATTGATGATAATTCCTCTATTTTAGATGCCTATCAATCTCTTTTATCCTCTGAAGGGCTAGATGTGACGGTGGCCGAGAATTGCGAGGATGCTTTTGAAATTTTAAAAAATGGTGATTTTCAGATTATTATTACCGATATCTATTTTAAACCTGGAGCAATGGATGGGTTTCAATTCATTCGAAAAGTGAAAAAGATATATGCAGAGTGCGAAATAATAGTCATTACAGGATATGCTGACATAAATATAGCGGTTAAAGCAGTGAATCAGGATATATCTAATTTCATACTCAAACCATGTAAAAAAAAGATATTACTCTCAGCCATCCAGAGAGCGTCAGAAAAACTAAAGATGAAGAGAGGATTATGTGAAAAAAAGGAGAAGCAGATCATAAGCCGAGTTCTGTACCCTATGGATAATTCTCCAGGGTGATGATCATTAAACTAGGATATCAGTCACCTGATACCTCATGCGACCTACCCGAAGGCCTCAAACGGGCCGCTCTCAAACGCCTTCCTATTTGGTCTTGCTCCGAGTGGGGTTTGCCATGCCTCCGATGTCACCATCGAAGCGGTGAGCTCTTACCTCCCCTTTTCACCCTTATCCTGAAAAATCAAGACGGTATATTTTCTGTGGCACTTTCCTTAGGGTCACCCCCACTTCGTGTTACGAAGCACCCTGCCCTATGGAGCTCGGACTTTCCTCTAGCCATATTTTATCTCTATAGCTAGCGATCATCTGATCTACTTCTCGCTTTTAATAACTTTCTATTGTTGCTTTATCAGACTTGTCATGCATTAAAATATTATGCTTTTTAATAAAATAACCGAGGTTCCTTCTGTCTATACCTAAAAGTTCAGCTGTTCTGCTCTTTACCCAATTGGTTTTATTAAGAGCATTTACAATCAACGATTTCTCATATCCCAACAATTGATTCCTCAAATTATAATCATCTGTATTTATCGGCTGTATAACCCCCTCTTCTTGCTCTTCTTTTAAATACTCCGGAAGATCTCCAACATCAATATAATCGGCATTCTGAGACATTACCACTACACTTTCCATAACATTCTTAATCTCTCTGACATTTCCTGGCCAATGATATCTCATCAATACATCCATAGCCTTATCCGTAACTCCGCAGACTGATTTATGATTAGTCTCATTATAGAGATTAATAAAATGGTTTACCAGCAGAGGAATATCCTCACGGCGATCTTTCAGCGGAGGCAAACATATAGTAATCACACTCAATCTATAATACAAATCTTCTCTCACTTGTCCGTTTTTTGTTGCTACTTTTAACATAACATTCGTGGTGGCAATAACCCGTACATTTACTTTCACTACCTTCGATCCCCCTACAGGTGTCACTTCATCTTCTTGAAGAACTCTCAAAAGTTTTGCTTGCCCGGATAATGGCATTGAACCTATTTCATCTAATAAAATCGTCCCTTGATTCGCTTGTTCGAAAAAACCTCTTCTATCCTCAAAGGCCCCTGTATAAGAACCTTTTTTATGGCCAAATAATTCGCTTTCCAATAAAGATTCACTCAATGCGGCGCAATTAACCTTAATAAATGGCTTATTTGCCCTGAGACTTTTGTGATGAATAGCATTTGCAACAACCTCCTTTCCTGTCCCGCTTTCTCCCTGAATGAGAACCGTTGATTTTGTTTTGGCTATAAGATCAATAAGTCGATGAATCTTTTTTATTTGTGGGCTTTCTCCTAAGAGCAGATCATTATTGTTGTTAACTGCCGTATTGTATTCCATATGTTTATCCCCCGCACATAATCATAATTTATAATACTTTTACCACGTTTCGCAACATATAAGAGCATATCTTATGCCATCTCATGTGAGCATATCACTATCGTTCTCCTTTATAAGCCAAAACACAAGGACTTACGTCAAATTTTTCCTCTCTCTTATGTGACAAGGATATACATTTTTCTCAATACCTCCCTCTTTATCATGTCATTGGAATTGCATACTATGAAAAGTTATTCACATATGAGAATGACTCACAGTGATAAATCGTCTGCTGGTAGCATTTAACGACCAATTCCCATATGCCATTCGATCTCTATTATAATAAGCAGCGCAGGCAATCATCGCCGCATTATCTGTACAAAGATGGGGTGGCGGGATCAGGAGATGGATATTTTTTTTCTTCATTTCTTGGCACAAACGATCATGCAATCGGCGATTAGACGCAACTCCACCTCCAACTGTTATTGTCGCCACTTTTTGATTCTCTTGGGCAACAATAATAGTATTGACGAGCATATCAACGACTGCTTCCTGAAAACTCGCAGCGATATCAGGTATATTAGTTCTATTTTCTTTTTCCTTCAAATAATTAAACACCGAGGTCTTCAACCCGCTAAAACTAAAATCCAAAGAGTTTTTACCTAAGTGAGCCCGTGGGAAATGTATCGCCGAAGGATTTCCAGAGACTGCCAGTTTACTAATAATGGGGCCTCCCGGATAACCTAATCCTAACATTTTAGCAACTTTATCAAAAGCTTCCCCAGCGGCATCATCTCTGGTTTGCCCCAAAAGAGTATAATTCCCATGCCCCTTAACAAGATAAATATCTGTATGGCCTCCGGAAATAATAAAGGATAAGAAGGGAAATTCAATATTTGATGACATTAGAAAAGAGGCATAGATATGAGCCTCCAAATGATCAATAGCTATTATGGGAAGGTTCTGTGAAAAAGCCAGGGCCTTTGCAACGGATAATCCTATTAACAGCGAGCCAATCAATCCAGGACCGCACGTAACCGCCAGTGCGTCAATTTTTTTAAGACTACTGCGTGCTTCATAAAGCGCGGTATCTACCACTTGTATAATATATTCTATATGTTTTCTCGAAGCAATTTCAGGAACCACGCCACCAAATTTATGATGATCTTTGATCTGAGAATGGACAATAGCGCTCAGTATGTGCTTCCCATCCTTTACAACAGCAGCAGCAGTTTCATCACACGAGGTTTCAATTCCCAAAATAAGCATGATTAGTGCATAAGCCTTGATACTGGTATCAACTCAAAATCCTGCTCTTTAAATCTTTCTCCATATATTTCTAGTGCTTTAATCATATTCGAATGAATATGCCCAATACCCACCGCAATGCCGTTTTCTAACGCCACATCTGCAAGTTGATCAAATTGCTGGTATATATAGGGTAAACTTCTTTGTCCTTTTTCATGGCCATCTAAAAAAACATCCCTTTGGATTGTTTTTACGCCATATTCCCTGGCAATCTTTTCAATAACTCCCTTTGGAGAGGTTCGACTGTCCAAAAAAAAAGCCCTCTTTTTTTGAGCTCTTTTAGAATGACCTCCATTTTTTCTTCATTTTCTATCATCTTTGATCCCTGATGATTGTTTACTCCTACTGCGCCAATGACATCTGAAAGATCTCTCTCGAAAAGCTCAATAATTTTGGCATTACTCATCGAAACCAATAATGTGTCTTTCTCAAGCGCTCTATTTTCACTATTATACGGTTCCATTGGAAGATGCAAGATAACCTCTTTGCCACAATCATGGGCTTTCTCAGACAAATTTCGAGAATAGGGTAAATTAGGCAGTATCGATACCGTAAAGGGAAAGTCTAATGCTAACAATCGCTCCCCCCGCTTCAGATTATATCCCAAATCATCAATAACGATTGCTATTCGAGGTTTTATTTCCTCCTGTTCCTCTTCATATTCCTCAATTAAATTCTCTGGGATTATCTTCTCTTCTTCTACAGCCCGCTCTTCAACAATTGAATTCTCCTCTACTTTTTCTGGTTCTTTCTCCCTTTTCGTCTGATTGAGCTTATAAAGTAAAAAAAGATCAATCACTACCAGAAAGAGTATAATGGTCAATAGAAACGCATTTTGTCTATTTCTATTCTTCATTATTTACTTACCAATTGAGAATGTAATATCTTTGTTGCCTTAATTACATCAATTGCCCTTTGAAGTTGGAGATCTTCAATTGTTTTCATACCTGAGTCTTTATTTTTTTCTTCTTTATCCTCTTTTTCTTGCTTTTCATCTTCAAGTTCATCTTTATTGTTATTTCTATGTCCCTTCTTTTCCATTTCAAGAAGGTCTTTCTCCCGTATCACATTCTCTTCAGAGATAATTCTTTCCTTATCAGCTGCTGAAAGTTTCTCAACCATAATATCGGGATCTATCCCCTTGCCATGAATGGAGGTCCCATTAGGAGTATAATATTTTGCTGTGGTAAGACGTATGGCAGAACCATCGCTTAATGTATAAATTGTTTGAACAGAACCCTTACCAAACGTCCTTGTCCCTAAAATCAATCCTCGATTATGATCTCTCAGTGCTCCCGCGAGTATCTCAGATGCACTCGCACTTCCGGCGTTTGTTAATACAACAATGGGAATATTTCCCTTGATTAAAGGATCATGCCGTGCTTTATACACCTCATCAGCATCCTTTATTCTTCCTTTAGTACTTACTATTATTTTGCCCTTTTCCAAAAAATGATCAGCAAGATCAATCGCAATGTTGAGCAATCCCCCGGGATTATTTCTTACATCTAAGATTAAGCCATCTAATTTGTCAGCTTCTATTTTTTTCAATGCTTTAGCTACATCTTGGGCGGTCCTTTCCTGGAATTGTCTAATACGAATATACCCAATAGAGTTCTCATAAATTTCCGACGTGACACTCTCTGTTTTTATCACGCCCCGTATTATCTCGAAATCCTTCGGCTTTGCGAGTCCTTCACGGACAATAGTAAGAACTACCGGTGTGCCTTTTTTCCCTCGTATTCTCTTTACAGCTTCCATTAAAGTAAAATCTTTTGTTGATTCCCCATCAATTTTGATAATCCAATCCTGAGCCTGCAACCCCATTTTATATGCAGGGGTTCCCTCAAGCGGAGAGACAACGATAAGTCGGCCTTCCTCATTTATCGTAATCTCAATGCCAACACCCTCAAATTTTCCTCGTGTATCAACTTGCATTTCAGAATACATATCAGGTGTGAGAAAATAACTATGAAAATCAACATCCTTAAGCATCCCCCGTATTGCTCCAAATATCAGGTCTTTATCCTCTACCTCTTCAACATAATTATTACGGATAAACGAAATCGCTTCTGTAAATACCTTTAATTTTGCATACACCTCTGATTCGGGATTCAAGCCAGCATTTACTTTTCGAAATTGACTCACGACACATATTAAGATAAAAGTGCTCATTGTTAATATAAGAATTAATACTATTAAACTTTTTTTTGTTATTCTCTGCATTATTATTTTCCTTTCTTTGTACTCAACCATTTTAAAGGATTGAGAGGATTGCCTCTGTATCTGATTTCAAAATAAAGCTCCGGACCATGGATAGAACATGTATCTCCAACGGAAGCAATTTTATGACCTAATGGAACAGTATCTCCTTTCTTGACTAATATCTTTGAAAGATGAGCATAGATAGTACAATAGTCATCTCCATGATCGATGATTATCATTTTCCCATACCCCTGAAACCAATCAGCATATAAAATTTTTCCGGACGTAACCGCATATACATGCTCCCCATAAGGAGATTGTATATCAATGCCCTTATTCTGTATTTTTACTCCTAATTGAGAATCTTTTTGCTCTCCAAATCCTATGATAACTTCCCCCTTAACCGGCCATAAAAGCTTTCCTTTATAAGGAGGGGGAGATGTCCGCTCTTTATATCTCCTCTTTTTCTCTCGTATTTTTCTCTCAAGGTCCTTTGCTGCTTTTTCAAGATCCCGTAGTAAAGCTTTTTGTTTATCTTTATTTATTCTCACCGATTTTAATAACTTTTTACGCTCGCGTTGCTTTATTTCTAATTCGCTCTCTTGCTTTACCACCTCTTTCTGATAATATAGTATACGGTCTCTATACTTATCAAGCTCTTTCTTTTCCTTTTCAATCTCTTTTATAGCTTGTTTATTCTCTAGAATTAAATTCTTATCATACTCTATAATATATTTTAACATATTATATCTTTGGAATAATTCACTTAACGAATTGGCTGAAAGCACACATCCTAAAAATCCAATCTGAGCATATCTATGGATAGCTTGTAATCTTTTCACTAATAATGATTTTCTTTTATTCATTTTTTGTTCTTGTGCATCAATTTTTTTTTTTATATTTTCTATTTTTATTTTAGTCCTATTAAAATTATATTCATATATTTTAAGTTCGCTATTTTTCTTTTCGAGTTTTTTATCAATCTCATTCAAAACATGAAGAATTGAACCTTCTTCCTTTTCTACTTTTTTTATATGAGATTTTTTACTTTTTATTTGCTCATTAAGACTTTCATTATTTCTTTGCTTTTTAGCAGATACAGATTCTGTTCCTATGAAACAAAATAATAACAATAAAAGTACTGTTTTGGTCTTTAAGAGCTCAAGAATAGACTTCCTCCCCCCCCTACAGCCATTCCTAGAAAAACTAACAAAAATATACAGCCAGATGATAAAAAAACAGGACTGCCATGACCCAATATAGTAAAAATGGATGGATTTATTTTCCATTTTATCCCTAAATAGCAAAGATAGAGAATACACACTGAAAGTATGCCTCCCACTAATCCTTCAACTAACCCTTCAATAAAAAATGGACCTTTTATACAATATTTGCTTGCTCCCACAAGACGCATGATATCTACTTGCTCACGTTTATGATAAAAGGAAAGGCGCATGGTATTAGCAATAATAAATATAGATATAATAAGTAATATCATGCCTATCGCATATCCTATGCTCTTTATTAAAAAAATAAACGAGGTAACGCGGCTTAATCCCTTTTGCTCCCCTATTACGTCGGAAAACTCTGAGCGCGCTTCCAGGTGCTCATAAAGGTTTTTCATTCTCTCATTATCATTGCTATATTCGTTCTTAATCACTAACTCATACGATGCCGGCAGTATATTTTCCTCCAGTCCTTGAAGAAAAATCTCATCCTCTTTGGAGCTAAACACTTTCTTTAATTGCTCCTGTGCCTCTTTTTTCCCTATATAGGATGTGGAGCCAATTTCCTCTATGGCTTTAAGTTCCTCCCCAAGCTCCTTAATTCGTTTTTCGTGTATATCATCCTTTAAATACGCTATAATCTTTGGTTTATCAATAAAATTGGCGATCCTTGGGGCTACATTATCAGTCAACAATAAAAAAAGACCGACATTTGTCAGAGTAAAGGCTATAATAAGCATTGCGATAATACCCCGAAAGCCGCCCCTTTTCAGATTATACATTCCTTCTCGTACACAGAAAAAAAAGGTCCTTAATTGTTCCATATCTTCCCCGCACGCAAGGTAATATATTTTCTTCCCATTTGTTCTATAAGCGCTAATTGATGGGTAGCGATCATTACTGTCGTACCCATTGTATTAATTTTATCAAAAAGACCCATTATTTCTTCTGCCATGTGTGGATCTAAATTACCGGTCGGCTCATCAGCTAATATTAATAAAGGATTATTCACAACCGCTCGGGCAATCGCAAGCCGCTGTTGTTCCCCTCCTGATAACTTTTGGGGATAACTCCATAGTTTTTTCTCAAGACCTACCATCTTGAGAGAAGAAAATACTCGTTTTTTTCTAATTTTGGGAGGAATTCCCACAACTCTTAATACAAAATCTATATTATCAAAAACCGTTCTATCTTTTAATAACTTGAAATCCTGAAAAACAACCCCTATATTTCTCCTTAAAAGATGGAGAGTCGAGTCTCCTTGTCTGTTTAAGTTGCGGCCAAGAACGACAATCTGTCCTTTTGTAGCGTGTTCTTCCCTTAAAATCAATTTTATAAAAGTTGTTTTTCCCGCTCCACTCGCTCCGGTAAGAAAAATAAATTCTCCATGATGTATTTCAAGATTAATATCACTCAGTATCTTGTTATCTCTATCATATGATTTCGAGACATGATACATCTGAATTACTGCACTTTGGTGATTGTTATTCATTCTACTTCTTACGGATCATAACATCTTTTACAGCTTCCACAATATCCTTTTCTTCAAGACCAAATCTGCAAAATAATTCTTCTGGTTTCCCTGATAAACCAAAACAATCTTTAATGCCTATCCTTTTTAAAGGAACAGGGACTGTTTCCCCTATGACCTCCGCAACGGCGCTGCCCAATCCTCCGATGATGGAATGCTCCTCTGCGGTGACAATGGCTCCTGTCTCCTTTGCAGCGGCAATGATTACCTGCTTATCAATTGGTTTGATTGTTGACATATTAATAATTCGTGCTTCTATCCCTTGCTTTTCAAGAATAGAAGCTGCTTTAAGCGCCTTTGATACCATAATACCAATAGCAATAATAGTCACATCGTCCCCATTCCTGAGAGTGGGTGCTTTCCCAATTTCAAATGTATACTCCTTTCCGAAAAGGACGGGAAAAGGACTCCTGGCTAAACGCATATATACAGGACCAATATAGGTACATGCTGCTTCAAGGGCCTTTTCCGTTTCATAACCATCAGCAGGGACAATAATAGTCATCTTTGGCAAGGCCCTCATTAAAGCTATGTCCTCATTAGCTTGATGAGTAGCACTATCTTCTCCAACACTAATCCCTGCATGAGTCACTACAATTTTCACATTCTGTTCAGAATAACACACCGATTGCCTAATTTGATCCCACGCCCTGCCTGACCCGAAAACCGCAAATGTGCTTACAAAAGGAATCTTCCCGCACGTGGCAAGGCCAGCAGCAGTGCTTATCATATCCTGCTCAGCAATGCCCATATTAAAAAATCTCTTCGGAAATGCTTTCGCAAATTTAGCGGTTCGCGTTGATCCAGATAAGTCAGCATCTAATACTACAATCTGATTATTTTCTGCTCCCAGTCTTAATAATATCTCTCCATAGACGTCTCGTGTTCCGAGCATTTCGTTTTTCTTCTCTGTCATATTAAATCTCTGATAATGCCTTTTCTAATTCTTCCTTTGTAGGAGCAACCCCATGATAGGCAACCTTATTTTCCATAAAAGAAACTGCCTTTCCCTTCACTGTATGGGCGATAATGACTGATGGCTCCCCACTTTTCTCTTTCGCCCACTCGAAAGCCTCGAGCAGTTGTGAAAAATCATGACCATCAACTTCTTTCACTCTCCATCCGAATGCCTGCCATTTATCTTGTAGTGGCTCGACACCCTTGATCTCACTTAATGGTCCATCAATCTGAAGCTTATTATAGTCCACAATACAGCATAGATTATTCAGTTTAAAATGGGCCGCGCTCATTGCTGCTTCCCAAATTTGTCCCTCCTGTATTTCTCCGTCTCCGACAAGGACATACACCCAAAAGGGTTTATTATCAAGTCTTGCTGCTAATGCCATCCCATTTGCCACTGATAATCCTTGGCCTAAAGAACCGGTTGATATCTCCACTCCGGGAGTTGAACGATTGTAGGGATGTCCCTGTAACATAGAATTTATCTTGCGAAGTTTCTTGAGTTCGGAGTGGTTAAAATATCCCCGTCTTGCTAAAATCGAATATAATGCTGGAGCACCATGTCCCTTGGAAAGGATAAATCTATCTCTCTCCCCCCAATCGGGGTTCTCAGGCCGAGTATGCATCTTTACATAATAAAGACTTACGAGTATCTCTACAATTGATAAGGATCCTCCTGTATGACCTGAACCGGCTTCATAAAGCATCGTCAAAATATCCTGCCGGACCTGGCGAGCTACTGTTTTTAGCTGATTTATATCAACGTCTTTCTTCGACATATTTTTCTCTCATCCTAAGGTAGAAATTTGTGCCCTCTTATTACACGTGCCTAAAATACAAGCCTCTTCTTCTCTCCTCTCACATTTCCCAGGAAGATTCTCATCTTATATCCCGAAGCTCCACTGAAAATGAACCTTTCATCCTGTCGATTTAAGGCAGGGCTTCCCATGCTATTCTATTAATTCTAAAATAAACCTTGTTCTCTGTTTGCCTCCTGTGCTTGCCAATAAGGTCCTCATAGCAGAAATAGTTTTTCCACCCCTTCCTATTACTTTGCCTACATCCTCTTTTGCCACACTAAGCTCAATAATTGTGCTTCGTCCTCCATCTATTTCATTGACTTTAACACTCTCAGGATTATCTACTATAGCTTTTACAATTTCCTCAATCATTTCTTTCATGAGAAACACCCCTTTTTAAAATTACCATAATTAATCAAATTCACATAAAAAAAATTAATATAATTTTAATTTTTTTAATATCTGTTATACATTCTTCGCCTCCTCCCACCATTTATTCTTCTCACTCATATCAATATTTATAAGCTGTATTCCCTCATTTACTGCTTTATTCTCAATATAATGAAAACGTGTGCTAAACCGTTCAATAGCCTTCTTTATCGCTCTTTCAGCATCTATATTGAGAAACCTGGAAAGATTCACCATCGAAAAAATCAAATCTCCGAGCTCCTCTTCATATTTTACTACATTGTTTTCTTCCAGGGCGCTTTTAAACTCCTCAAACTCCTCTTCACTCTTCTTTATCACAGCTTCTGTGGTCTCAAAATCAAACCCGACCCGTGCTGCTCTTTCCTGAATTCTATAGGCTAAAATTAATGAAGGGAGGCTCTTGGGGATACCATCCAATATAGACTCTTTAGGTGTAATGGGTTTTTCCTTCTTTTTTATGGCTTCCCATTGGACTAAGACTTCCTTTTTATCCCGAGCTACTGTAGTGGAAAATACATGGGGATGCCGGCGAATCATTTTTTCCTTTAGATTTTGTAATATATCGTTAATATCAAACATTCCATTTTCATCACCAATTTGAGCTAAAAATAGTATCTGAAAAAATAAATCCCCCAATTCATCCTTGATTTTTTCTGTACATCCAGATTCTATGGCCTCTATCACTTCATAACATTCTTCTATGAGATATGGCTTTATCGATTCTATTGTCTGCTCCTTATCCCACGGGCACCCCTCTTTTCCACGGAGCTTTTTCATTATCTCCACTAGTTCGTCAAAATGTTTTCCCATCTGCTCTGTCTATATTTTATGTAGTATTTTTTTATTATACTCTCCAATAATTATTTGAGCAAGTCTGAAAAATAAAAACTCTTTTTACTTGACATATAAAAGATTTCTTGATATTTTGTATTCAATCTTAGCACTCTTTCACAAAGAGTGCTAAGATAAAGGAGAGATGATAATGGAACAGACTTTATCAAAACGAGAAGAGCAGGTTCTTTTTGCTATAATTAAACTTTATACCCAGCATCCTGAACCGGTGGGATCACGATATTTATGTAAAAAATTCGGATTCAATCTCTCTCCTGCTACCATAAGAAATACCATGTCAGATCTGGAGGATAAAGGCTACTTGAAGCACCCCCATACCTCAGCGGGGAGAATACCTACAGAGGAAGGTTATCGTTATTTTGTGAATGACCTTTTAAAAAATCTTACTGTTCATCCACCTAAATTTATCAGAAAAAAAGATATTGAGATGTTTTTAGAGATAAAAGAACGCGATACCCTGTTATCTGAAATAAGCTCTCTTCTGTCTCATCTCTCAAAATATATCGGAATAGTAATAGCGCCGAAACACTCTGAGTTAATATTCAAGCATATAAAATTTATTCAGTTAAATAATAATAATATATTAGGAATTTTTGTTTCTAAATCGGGTATGGTATTCAATACCATCATCAATGAAAAGGAGCATATATCCCAACAGCAGTTAGATAAAATGGCGCATCTTTCAAATAAGCTTTTCGAGGGAAAGAGTATTCAGGACATTAAAAATAATTTCAATAGTAATTTAAATGATACTACCCTGAAAAATAATGAATTACTCAATAACGACTTATTCAAAAAAGCATATTTGCTCACCAATAAGGCATTTTCCATAAAAAAAGACCGAAATATTTATATTGACGGAAGAGGTAATATTTTAAACGAGCCCTCTGTAACCACAAATTTTGAGGAAATCAAGAGTATTATTGATACCTTTGACAATAAAACACGATTGCTTAAACTTATTGATGATTGCTTAAAATATGATAATAGCCCTCAGGTGTTAATCGGTATTGAAAACGAAGATATAAAAATTAAACATATGAGCATGGTATTATCAAGTTATAATATGGGAGACCACGTAAAAGGTCTGTTGGGAGTCGTGGGGCCTATGAGAATGTATTATGGAAGAGCAATATCAACGGTTGAATATATTGCAACTATCATGAATTATATTTTTATGGATGAAATATAAGGGAAGTTTTTTCATTGACAAAAAAAATGAGTAACCTACAACACGCAGAACCCACTCAAGAAGAACATCAATTAAAAGATAAACATGGTAAAAAAAGCAATGTTGTGGAAAAATTAAAGAATCTAGAAGGGGAATTAGCTGCAGAAAAAAAGAATAATCAAGAACTGAAGGAACAATTAGCTGCAGAAAAAAAGAATAATAAGGAACTTTATGACAGATATCTTCGTATGCACGCAGAGTTTGAAAATTATAAAAAGAGGAGAGAGAGGGAGAAAGAGGATTTTATAAAATACGCCATCGAGAAATCTTTAAAGGATCTGCTGCCCATAATTGATCATCTTGAAATGGCCATAAAATCATCAAAAGAATGCGAGGATTTTAACAGTCTCTCTCAAGGAATAGACCTTATCCATAAACAACTCAATGATTTTTTAGCCAAAGAGGGAGTATCGCTTGTTTCAGCATTGGGAGAAAAATTTGATCCAACGGTCCATGAAGCTATAATGCAAAAAGGTTCAACTGAACATGAAGACAACACTATTATAGAAGAGCACCAAAAGGGATATATATTAAAAGATCGATTACTTCGACCGGCGCGTGTGACGGTTGCAAAACGGAAAAACAAATAAACACAATTTATTATTTATAATAAATATGCAGTGCAAAGATTAGAGGAGGAACATTAAATGGGCAAAGTTATAGGCATTGACCTTGGTACAACAAATTCTGTGGTAGCCATTTTAGAGGGTGGGGAGCCAAAAGTTATAGAAAATTCTGTGGGGGCTCGTACCACCCCTTCAATAGTTGCCTTTACAGATAAAGGGGAGAGAATTGTTGGGCAGGTGGCCAAAAGACAAGCGATAACTAATCCCCAAAATACTATCTTTTCGGTTAAAAGATTAATCGGCCGTCGATATAACAGCAATGAAGTGAAGAAAGCTCTGCAAACATGTCCCTATCAACTTGCAGAAGCTTCAAATGGTGATTGTGTAATTAAAGTCAAGGATAAGCAGTATAGCACTCCGGAAATCTCTGCCATGATCTTACAGGAAATGAAAAAGACCGCGGAAAATTATTTAGGTGAAACTGTTGCAGAGGCAGTAATTACAGTCCCAGCATATTTTAATGACAGTCAACGGCAGGCCACAAAAGATGCGGGAAGAATTGCCGGGCTTAATGTCCTTCGAATTATTAATGAACCAACAGCAGCATCCCTTGCCTATGGACTTGATAAAAAACATGATGAAAAGATTGCTGTCTACGATTTAGGCGGAGGGACTTTTGATATATCTATTCTTGAATTAGGAGAGGGAGTTTTTGAGGTTAAATCGACAAATGGCGATACCTATCTCGGGGGCGATGATTTTGATCAAAGGATTATCAATTGGTTAGCCGATGAATTTAAAAAAGATCAAGGAATTGACATTAGAAATGATAAAATGGCTTTACAGCGGCTAAAAGAAGCAGCGGAAAAAGCAAAATGCGAGCTGTCTTCTGCTACACAGACAGAAATCAATCTCCCCTTTATTACCGCTGATGCAACTGGCCCGAAACATTTAAATCTATCCCTTACCCGTGCAAAACTGGAATCCTTGGTTGAAGACCTTGTGGATAAAAGCCTCGAACCTTGTAAATTAGCGCTTAAAGATGCGGGAATCGGCACTGCGGAAATAGATGAAGTGATTCTGGTTGGAGGGCAAACACGAATGCCCTTAGTACAGGAAAAAGTAAAAAAGTTTTTTGGTAAAGAACCTCATAAAGGAGTTAATCCTGATGAGGTAGTGGCTATCGGTGCTGCTATTCAGGGAGGAGTATTAAAAGGAGATGTCAAGGATGTACTATTATTAGACGTTACCCCCTTATCTTTGGGCATTGAAACCCTCGGAGGTGTGTGCACGAAATTAATCGAAAAAAATACTACTATTCCTACAAAAAAGAGTCAAATTTTTTCAACTGCCCAGGATAATCAAACAGCTGTCAGCATCCATGTTCTGCAAGGTGAAAGAGAAATGGCTGCAGACAATCGAAGCCTTGGAAGATTTGATCTTACAGGCATTCCTCCTGCTCCACGAGGAATACCCCAGATCGAAGTATCTTTCGATATTGATGCGAATGGAATCGTTAATGTGTCTGCCAAGGATATGGCTACAGGGAAACAACAGGCTATACAGATCACCTCTTCAAGCGGTCTCACAGAAGAAGAAATAAATAAAATGATCAAGGAGGCCCAAGAGCATGCAACTGAGGATAAAAAGAAAAGGGAATTGATCGATACGTGTAATCAGGCTGATTCTTTTATATTTACCACAGAAAAAACGTTGAAAGAATATGGTGATAAAATAGACCCGGCAGAGAAGGATAAAATTACTCAATCAATTGAAAAATTGCGAAAGCTGAAAGATGAAGCCAAAGATATCAACGCCATTAAGAAAGCAATAGAAGAATTGACCCAGGCATCTCATAAACTTGCTGAGCAGATGTATGCGCAGACAGCTCAACAGGGAGCAGCAGATCAAGGCCAAAGTGCTCACACACAACAGACGGGGAGCGAAGGAGGGTCAGAAAGCCAGAAAAAAGATGAAAATGTCGTTGATGCGGATTTTGAAGTAATGGATGATAATAAAAAATAAACCTTAATGCCGCGTTTTTTTCTTTCTTCGCAAAAAATTATACCTAACGAAATATTAACGCTATCGGGAAGGGAAACAAAGCACTTACAAGTATTGCGGTTGAAAAAGGGTGAAAAGGTTACTCTCTCTAATGGAAAAGGAGATGAATTTTTAGCTGAAATCATTAAAATCACCTCACAAGAAAGCCTCCTTTATATAGAGAGAAAAAGGGAATTTACTATTCCCAAAAAACCCTTTTTCATCCTTGCTCAATCAATTCCACGTTTTTCGAAGATGGAATTGATACTGCAGAAAGGGACTGAACTTGGAATAGATTGTATTTATCCAATAGCCTCGCAGCGTTCCTATATTTCACACGGACATTTAAATTACCACAGATGGGAAAGATGGAAACGTATTCTTCAAGAGGCGGGAAAGCAATCTGGGAGATCATTAATCCCTGAACTCAAAAAACCATTGCTCTTACGTGATTTTCTATTAAAGGAGTCAAAGGATCTTTTTAAAGAATCGTTGCATGTGAAGCTTTTCCTTTGGGAAGCAGAAAAGTCCCAGAGTATCAGGGCAATGCTCACCTCTGTTCACAAAAGACCTGCTGCCGTATCTGTTCTTGTGGGTCCGGAAGGTGGATTTTCTGATGATGAAGCTCTTCTTGCTGAAACAGCCGGATATCATTGTGTGTCTTTGGGGCCATGGATCATGAGAACAGAGACTGCCTCGATAGCCATTTTATCAATCCTTCAGTATGAATGGGGAGATATTAATTTTAACAATAATCACTAACTATGGGGGATAATATGTCTATCTATACCAAAATTATCAAATTATCTACGCAAGGATTTACTGATATCATAAATATTACTGAGAAGGTACAAGAGGCGGTTACAATGAGCGGTATGAAAGATGGCTATGCACTGGTATTCCTCCCTGGCTCTACAGGAGGAATCACCACCATTGAATATGAAGAAGGTGTCCTGCAAGATCTAAAAGATGCTATCGAAAGACTCGCTTCACAATCCTTATCATATCATCATGATAAGCGATGGCATGATGGAAACGGTTTTTCTCATGTAAGAGCTGCTCTCTTAGGCCCCTCATTAAATGTCCCTTTATCCAATGGAACTCTTTCTCTTGGGACCTGGCAGCAAATTGTGCTTATTGATTTCGACAACCGCCCAAGAAATCGCGAAGTTATCGTTAAACTATGTGGTGAATAAGTATGGGCAAGGTTACCCGCCCTGATCCAGTAAAACTTTTTATTGCATTAATCCTTTCCGATACAATAAAATATGATCCGGTGGTCACGGCGCTTCGTGAAAAATTTGGCAATATTGACCTAAAAAATGAAATAAAGCCTTTTGATCATACGGAGTATTACCGGAAAGAGCTAGGAGAGAAGCTCTGGCGAACTCATATTGCCTTCTCATCGTGCATTTATCCAGAAAATCTTGCTGAAATAAAGCTTCTTTGCAATGACCTGGAGCTTTTTTTTTCTGATAAACATACGCAAAGACGCCGCGTGAATATAGACCCGGGTTATTTGACATTATCTAAAATAATACTTGCAACGACCAAGGACCATGGTCATCGAATATATTTACACAAAGGCATATATGCAGAAATTACCCTTTCTTATTCAAAAAAAAATGGATGGCAGGCCTTACCATGGACATATCCTGATTATAAACAAAATTGGGCTCTTTCATTCTTTACTCAACTGAGACTTATTTACCATAATCAAAAAAAGAACTCATGTTTTTTTATTTCTATAAACTCTCCTGCAGACAAAAATGCTGATTTCATAGAGCATAATTAACGGCAATGCCATAAGCAATTGCGTCACCACATCAGGAGGAGTTAAAATAGCAGACATAATAAAAATTATAACAATTGCATATTTTCGCTTTTTTACAAGCATAGAGGGTTTAATAAGGCCAATCTTAGATAAAAAGAATACTATAGGGGGCATCTCAAAGATTACCCCAAAATTAAACAGTAAGAGAAACACAAAGCTTATATATTTACCCACGCTGATTCGCGGTTGAAGCGCCCTTGTCTTATACGTCATTAATACAGCTATTCCAAAAGGGATAATAAGAAAATAGGCGAACAATACCCCGAGGGCGAAAAAAAAGGTTGAGAAAAGTACAAAAGGCAGGATATGCCTTCTCTCTTTAGGGAGCAATCCCGGAGAAACAAACTCCCATATATGATAAAGGATATAAGGTATGCAAAGGACCAGTGCAAAAAAAAAGGATAATTTTAAATGAACAAAAATAGCCTCTGTTGGACTTAGAAAGATAAGCTCATAGTTCTTTATCGGCGCTTGAATAATTCGGAATATTTCCTCAGATAGCCCAAAAGAAATTGCAAAGGTAACGCCCACAACAATAATTACACGAATCAATCGTTCACGAATCTCTTTAAGATGGGCGGTCAATGGAAGTTTTTTATCAAATGTATCCTCTTTCTTTATTCCCTAGGCCTCCCTTTGCTCATTCTTCCTAATCCTTTGATGAATTAATTCGAATAATTGTAAGATATTATATGGTTAAATGTCAAGTGTGCTGGGCAATCCTGCCAGGGCAATCGCATGAAGGTTTTCGATTTGTTCAGTGAGAATTTTAGATATTTTCTAAAAAATATTAGACAGGATGAAATTTTTCATGCAATTGCCCTTGGGATACTGCTATCTGTTGAACAGTATAAAAATAGTGTTTATTTTTTATACAAAAATATCTTCTCTTACTATAAAAATCTATAAGGGATAGTGATCAGGTGTATGGCAAATTAAATGCATTTCCTCTTATATCACCAGGCAAAATTGACACAATATTTTTCTCAATGGTGTAATGAAACCATAAAAAATTTGAAAGGAAAAAATAATGTGGGAAAAAAGTAGACTCTGTTGTCAGATGCTCATCATTATTCTCAGCATACTGGCTCATATTACCTGTTTACCACTCCCATTACAAGCACAATTTTCCACCCTGCCCTATTATGGTCAGGATTATTATACCTCCTCACCCTCCTCACAAATATCTCCGCTATCTATGCAATATATTTTTAATGCCTATTATCCTCGTCTCTATAACCCTCCCCTGTTTCCATTCCAGAATAATCCTTATCAGTATAATTCTTCTGGATTGACTTCCTCCAATGGCGTTCCCTATATATCATTTCCTTCCAGCACAACTCCATCCCCTTATTCATTCTATAATAATTGGAATACGTATGCATTAGATACTTACAACCAGAACCCTTATATACCAAATTTCAATATTCAAAACTTTTTTACTCCTCCCGCTCCATCTCAACCATCTGATCAATTTATTTATACCGATGTTTCCTTAGATGAAACCTATTCGGGGCAGACAATTCATCTCGCGGAGGGTGAAACATTAAGCATAATTTTGACATCCAATGCAACAACAGGATATAAATGGAATCTGGATATCAATAAACTCGATAGTGATATCCTTGAAAAATTAGAAGATATCTATTATCAATCCGCTCTGGGATATCTTGGAATCGGCGGATATGAACAATGGATATTTAAAGCCGAAGATAGGGGAACTACCTTTATTGAACTGGAGTATACGAAAATTTTTGATTCGAGCGCTGAAGCACCTACATTTGAACTTGAGGTAGTTGTATATTAGTATATTAACATAATAATATCTTATGGGGAGATTTATGAAAACAAATAAAATATGTATCTTGATTATAGTTGTATCCTTCATTCTCTTTTCATGTAATTCTATTAGCAATAAGAGCACGCCACCTGCTCCTGAAAAGGTTGAAAAAGCAATACAAAACGCCTTGCAATGGATTGAAAATCATCCGGAATCATTTACAGATGGACAATTCTTAGAGATAAGTGAAGGTATTGTCATGTTTTATGTCCTTTATAAACACTGTAAATCTCGTCCTCACGCATATTTTCGTGAGCAGATACAAAAACGGCTCGAACTTTTAGCCTCAAATCCGGCTTATAAAATTACTCCGCAGGACTATACTATCTTTCTTGCAATTTCCTATATAATGAAGAAATTAGATCTTCCTTTATTAGACTATGATACAATAATTAAAGAAGTCATGCTCGAAGATCCCTTACTGTATCCCTCTTATCATATCACAACCTGTATCTGGAACCATGTATTCTTGGAAAGACTAGGCTATACCCCTCAAAATTCTTTTGACGAGTTAATAAGTCAAAGCACCTTTTCCAAGGAATTCATATATCGTAGATTACTGAAGGCCTTGCAAGGCAAATTCGATAAAAGAAGCATTGATCATATAGGCCTGACTATTTACAATATAACCCATGAAATTTTTTGTCTCACCGATTTTGGTGAAATCAGCCCTTCAGTAGAAATTCTCATCACTCAAAAAGATTTTTATTCAAAACTTTTTGAAGAATCTTTGAAGTGGGCTATAAAAGCAAAACATATCGATCTGCTTGGAGAAATTATTATGTGCGGAAAAATATTGAACATGGAGGAATCTCTGCCTTCTTTGCCGCGAGCTATTAATTTTATTCTTAGCTCCCAAGAAAGTGACGGTTCGTTCGGGATAACCAATCCAAGTAGGGCAAATGCTTTTCGTCATGGTATAATGGTGGTCCTTATGGCTTTGTGCATGTGAAGGGTAAGTTATGGCACCATTCCCGGGTAAAGAAGCCCTGATATTTCTTCAATTCCAAGAAGCAGATTCATGTTCTGAAGCGCTGACCCAGCCTGTCCTTTCAATAAATTATCAATATAGCTGATGCAGATTAAACGGCCTGTTTTTGTGTTTACATTTACTGAAAGATGGCAACAATTGGATCCCCTTACGCCTATGCTGTTGCCGGGATTACCTATAGACAAAACATCGATAAATCTTTCATTCTTATAAAAATCTGTATAGATATGGTGAATTTTATTTACCTCTATCCATCCTTCATCAAGTTCAGCATAACAACAGACCATAATACCTCTGCTTAAAGGGACAACCTGGGTCGTTAAACTAATTGCAACCTCCCTTTTCGCCAGCTTCCCCAATTCATGCTCGATCTCAATTTCATGCTGATGTTGGCCAATCTTATATGCATTCATAGCCTCATAACGTGCTGGATAATGAAATGTTGAGGAGGGTTTTTTACCGGCCCCTGAAACGCCTGTTTTGGCATCAAATATAATGCACTCAGTATTAATAATACCTGCCTTGACAGCAGGAGCAACCCCCAAAATAGAGGCAACGGCAAAACATCCGGGATTACCTACAACTTTTGCCTTTTTAATCTCCTCTCGATGAAGTTCTGCAAGACCATACACAGAAAAGGGTAAAAGCTCAGGACTTTTATGTGCACCCTCTTTTTTTATGCGCTGAGCATATCTCTTATAGATGTCCTTTTGGGAAAACCGAAAATCACCGCTGTAGTCAACAACAGCCACCTGATTCGCCACATAACCAGGGGCAAGACTCATCCCTACTCCATCGGGAGTAGCAATAAAGACCGCATTTGCCCGACCATCAGCAGGGTCCTCGTCCGAGGAGGCTATAATTGTCATATCACAAAATCCACGGAGATGAGGATAGATTGTGCTCACAGGCTCTCCTACATTTTCGATATCTATAAGAGAGACAATTTGTGCATGAGGATGCCTGAGTAAAAGCTCCACCATCCCCACGCCTCCATAACCGCATGCTCCAATAATTTTAGCTTTTAACATAATATATACCCTTTTCTAAATGAACAGCAATTCTATTTTGGATACATCACATGATGTAAGTGGGATCAGGAACCCAAGTGCCAACATTAGAATTGCTATAGTTTTTAATATTTAATTGTGTTTATAGTAGATATTTTATAAAATAATGTCAAATGTAAACAATAAAAACGAAAGGAACATATTGTATGCCAAATTTAAAAGCAATGTATCGGACGATTATGGATGATAACTTTCCTGAGAACCTCACTATCAAATTTGGTGATCAAATCCTCATGTATAAAAAAAAATCATGGAAGATAAAGGATACCCAATCGGGACAAATAATTAATAAGGGCCTGCGTTATGGAGAAAATCCCGGTCAGGAAGCTGCTCTGTATGAACTTATGAATGGGAATCTCCTATTAGGGGACTGTCAGTTTATACAACCGGGGAATGCTCTGGTAAGCGCTATTACCGACGAGGATATGCTTCAATTTGGAAAACATCCGGGAAAAATTAATCTGACTGATCTTGACAATGGATTGAATATTTTAAAATATCTATCGGATAAACCCTCCGCTGTAATCTTAAAGCATAATAATCCTTGTGGTGTCGCCTTTGGATCGACAATTGAAGATGCATATTTTAAAGCTAATAAGGCAGACCGTATTGCTGCTTTTGGCGGATGTTGCGTGATAAATAAACCTCTCAATATCCCCACGGCGGAACTTATAAGGAGTAATTACTTGGAGATAATAGCTGCACCGGAATTTGAAGATGGCACGGTTGATATACTGAAAAAAAGAAAGAACCTTCGTATTATACGAATCAATAAAATAAATCGATTACAAAAGTATTGCGATTTTCGTTTTGTCGATTTTAAATCCCTTATAGATGGAGGGCTCATTCTGCAACAGTCATCGATAAACCGCATAAAATCAGTAGCTGACTTTATCACCGCTACGACTATTCATAATAATCAAGAATATACCATTAAAAGAATGCCGACGGAAAAAGAATATGAGGATCTCCTTTTTGGATGGAATGTAGAGCAAGGGGTTACGTCAAATTCTGTGCTCTACGTTAAAGATGGCGTTACCGTTGGTATTGGCACAGGTGAGCAGGACAGAGTTGGTGTAGCAGAGATCGCTGTATATAAAGCATATACAAAATTTGCTGATTCATTGTGTTTTGAAAAGCATAATATCTCTTATAAAGACCTGCAACTGGCTGTAGCGCAAGGGGGAGACGATCATAATAAAATAGAGGAGATTAAGAAAGAGACGAAAGAACTCCATGGAGGCCTTATAGGAGCCGTTATGGTATCTGATGCTTTTTTCCCATTTAGGGATGGGGTAGATGTAGGTATTAAAGAGGGTATTCGTGCAATCGTCCAACCTGGAGGATCAGAACGGGATTTTGAAATTATTGAAGCATGTAACGAGGCAACTCCTCAGGTTGCCATGGTCTTTACGAAACAACGGGCGTTTAAACATTAAATTTTTTATTCGATAACTATTTGGCTTCTTTTTACGTCTTACCCGATAAGATCATAATCATATCGATTTTTTTATAGATTTATGGAGGAGGAGATTGTTATTATTATGAAGGTAATGATTAAAGATTACAGAAAAAATACAATCGTATTGAGTGAAAAAATTTTCAATTGTGCCGTACGCTTAACATCATTATTAGAAGAGTATGATTTCCGGGGAGAACGGGCAGAAATAGACAGACATCTAGTGAATTTAAGTGTGTATGCGAACAGATTGGAAGGGCTTGTTATGCCTATTGACGTTAATAATGCTCCTATGAATCTATTCGAGGCAATGAAAAAACCCGTATTGTCTCATGCTCCAGTAATAATTGATAAAGAAAATCCTGATCTTGATTTCAAGGATTGGTTTTGTGAAAAAATATCCCGAATTAAAACAGCGACTTACAAATTAATGGATAATTTAGCTCAGGAACCTGATCAGGAAAGTGTGAAATATATCCGTAGTATTAACAACTATCTCATAATAGAGATTACCCGGTTAACGAAGAATATCGCGGAACTCTTCTTATCAGGAAGATTGTTAATCCAAGATTTAATTGTAGAGATGGACGAAGAATAATAATCAGGCCACACCATCTTTTCACAGTAATTCTATAAGAAACTCTCATTTCGACTTTTTAATCCTCGAAAACGCAGGATCAGATCGTGAAATATTCGCCTAAAATTAGAATTACTTCATTCTATTCCTTTTGCTTGCAAATAGATAACTATATATGATATACTAACTATTCAATAGAAATAAATATTGAGTATACTGCCCTTTTCAAGTATACTAAAAGCTTAAAATGAATAAATTTATAGCCATTATATGGCTAATTCTTATATAAAGGGGGTTTAACATTGTGACAAACAAAACAAAAGAAGAAAAAAATAATATAAGGAGTGAGGAAAAAACGATTGAGAAAGACCTGAAACAAGACACAGACTTTGAGGACTATAATTTTGAGGAAATGGAAAAGCTCTATGAGCAAACCATTATTAATATTGAAGAGGGTGAGGTTGTAAAGGGAACTATTATTAAAATCCTCAATGATTCCATATTAGTAGATATAGGCTATAAATCTGAAGGTACTATCCCAATATCTGAATTTCGCAGGGAACATAAGGAGATTGATCTTAAAGAAGGGGATGTTATTGATGTATTAGTTGAAAACAAAGAAGATGCAGATGGTGTAATTGTCCTGTCTAAAGAAAAGGCTGATAAAATAAAAATATGGGATGATTTAAATTTAGCCTATGAAAAAGACCAAGTGATGGAAGGGAAAGTTACGCGAAGAATTAAGGGCGGCTTAACCGTTGATATTGGCATACCAGCGTTTTTACCCGGATCACAGATCGACATTAAACGTATCAAAGATCTGGATCTCATGATAGGAGAAAAAATAAAAGTAAAAATTATTAAATTAAATCGAAAACGGGGCAATATTGTTGTTTCGCGGCGTGCTATTATAGAAGAGGAGAGAAATAAAAAACGAAGCGATACCCTCAGTAAAATTGAGGAAGGCAAACTTATTAAAGGTATTGTAAAAAATATTACCGAATATGGAGTATTTATTGATTTAGGCGGTATCGACGGACTTTTGCATGTCACTGACATATCATGGGGCAGGGTACCTCATCCGTGTGAGTTATTTGCTATAGGTGATGAGGTTGAGGTTAAAGTATTAAAATTTTCCCCGGATAATGAAAAAGTTTCACTGGGATTAAAACAAAAAACTCCTGATCCCTGGCAAGATGCTGATGAAAAATATGTTGTAGGAAGTAAGGTGACGGGTAAAATTGTGAGTCTCACTGATTATGGAGCATTTGTTGAACTTGAAGAGGGCATTGAGGGTCTTATCCATATCTCGGAAATGTCATGGACACGAAAGGTGAGACATGCCTCACGAGTTGTCGCGGTGGGGGAAATGGTAGAATGTATTGTCCTTGATGTTGATAAGGAAAGAAAACGGCTTTCCCTCGGAATGAAACAAACAGAGGCTAATCCATGGCTTGTAATAGAGAATAAATATAATATCGGATCTATTATTACCGGGAAAGTGCGAAATATTACCGACTTTGGGGCATTTATCGAATTAGAAGAGGGCATTGACGGACTTATTCATATATCCGACATGTCTTGGACTAAAAGAATCAAACATCCCTCGGAGATATTAAAAAAGGGTGAAACAGTTGAGGCTATAATCTTAAATATTGATACGAAGAATGAACGACTTTCTTTGGGATTAAAGCAGCTCTCAGAAGATCCATGGCAAAAAATAATACCCGATAAGTATCCTGTGGGAATGGAGGTTGAATGTACGATTGTCCGTATAACTGATAATGGCGTTATTGTAAGCTTGGAAGAGGGCGTCGATGGATTTATTCATATATCTGAAATTGCAGAAGAGAATATAGAATCACCGAAGGAGATTTTAAAAATAGGTGAAAAAATTACAGCCAAAATTGTACGATTAGATCCCGACAATCGAAAAATAGGTCTCAGTATCAGACTCTATGCAAAAGAGATAAAAAATCACTCTGACGAGAATGTCTTAGAAAAAACAGAGGATCAAGGAGAAGAGAATCTAGAGGCTGAGGACGAGACACACTCCACCGATCCTGTAAATGAACACGAAGAGGATCACGCCGAAGAAGACCAGGAGAATGATTACTCAGAGGTTAAAATAGAGGATGACGCTAATACTAATTAGCAATAGAAATGATCGATCTACTTATTGATAATCTAAAAAAAGCGAGCGTAGCGGTTGCGGGAGAAGACATATTAAATAATAAAAAATTAGATTTTTATCTTGATATTCCTAAAAATGAAAAATTTGGGGATTACAGTTCCACTTTACCACTCATACTTTCCAAATTCGCTCACACCTCTCCGATGAACCTTGCACAAAGTATTGTTGATAACCTCCAAAAATATAAATTCGATTTTCTTGATCATATTGAAATAGCCAAACCTGGTTTTATCAATTTTTATCTAACCCCTGATTATTGGTTCAAGGCCCTATGGCAATTAAATAATAATGATTTTTTTATTAACATAGGGAATAATCAAAAAATTCAAATAGAATTCGTGAGTGCCAACCCCACCGGTCCGCTTCATGTAGGACATGGGAGGTGTGCGGTATTTGGCGATGCGCTGGCTAATTTATTAAAAAAAACAGGCTACTGCGTGGAGAAAGAGTATTATATCAATGATGCCGGAAATCAAATCAAACTATTAGGCCACTCTGTCCTAGCTCGATATAATCAATTTACAGACCATACAAGCCCTTTTCCGGAGAATGGCTATCAAGGAGAGTATATAATTGATATTGCAAAAGATTTATGTAATAGAGGCGTTAACCTATCAGAATATACGATAGATGAGATTAGTCTACAGGCAGCAACAATTATTCTTGAACTTATAAAGAATGATTTAGGTCTCATAGGCGTTACATTTGATAATTGGTTTAATGAACAAAGCCTCTATGAAACAGGTAAGGTAAAAGAAACCATTGACTATCTTAAAAAGGAAGGCTTTATTTTTGAAGAAAATAATGCTCTGTGGATGCGTACCACGCTATTTGGCGATCAAAAAGATAGGGTCTTAGTAAAATCTTCCGGTGAAATGACCTATTATGCCTCTGATCTTGCCTATCATAAAGACAAATTCCATAGAGGATTTAAAAAGATTATTAATATTTGGGGAGCAGATCATCATGGGTATATTGACAGGGTGCAGGCTGGTATTAAGGCGCTCAAATATGATGAAGAATTCCTCACAGTCTTGCTTGTCCAATTGGTGAAATTAGTGAAGGCAGGAAATCAAATTAATATGTCCACGAGAGAAGGCTCTTTTGTCAGCTTAAGCGAGGTGGTAGCTGAAGTTGGTAAGGATGCGTGCAGATTTTATTTTTTATTAAGACGACATGATAGCCAGCTCGAGTTTGATTTGGACTTAGCCAAAGAGCAATCGAAAGAAAACCCTGTCTATTATGTTCAATACGCTCATGCGAGGATATGCAGCATTCTTGCTGAGGCAAAAAAAGCCAATGTTGCATATGATAATGTCTCTGAAAAAGAACTAATGAATTTATCATCCCCCATAGAGAAAAAACTCATAAAAAAACTCACACTTTATCCCTTAGTTATTAAACTTGCCTCAAATTCCCTGGAACCTCATAGAATTACCTTTTATCTGATTGAGCTTGCAAAATTATTTCATAGTTATTATAAAGACTATAGAATTATTTCATCTGATACGACTATCACAAGGGCGCGTATATTTTTATTACTCATTATAAAAAAGATTATTTTTGATGGGCTTTCTATTCTGGGGATATCGGCCCCTGAGCATATGTAAATGTTATGAAACAACCAACAAAAAAAATACCAAAAAAAGCACCAAAAAAAAGAAATAAAAAAAAAGAGGATTCCTCTCAGCGGATAAGTAGATTGCTAATTACTTTAGTGGGAGGCTTGTTCTTTGTTATGGCTTTTTCTCTGGGTATTTTATATGAACGACGCGATGACTCTGGTACCAAAAAACTAGACCCTTTACTGATAAACCGTCAAAAATTATCCGGCCACTATTCCTTTTTTGATTCTCTTACCAAGAAAGAAGAAAAACCTGTCCGGATTAGAAAGAATAGATCGAAGGAGGAAATCAAAAATAAACCATTAGATAAAAAGCAGCCTGATAAGAAACAATTTTTACTCCAGGTGTTTTCTTTCCGATCAAAAAAGACTGCGGATGAAATCGCCGCTGATTTCGAAAAAGCCGGATATCCGGCTTTTACACAAGCCGTTGATCTTGAGAAGAAAGGTATATGGCATCGGGTCATGATCGGCCATTATACCTCGTACGAAGAAGCACAGAAGGTGCGAGATACTATTTATCAGGAAAAAAATATACAGGCACTTATAATTAGTGAAAAATAATATTTTGTAAAACCGATTAAACCGGGAGCGGGTAGGGTTCTGGTAACTCTCTTGGACTTCAAATCCAACGGCATTTCAATTTTTTTCCTCTCTTAAATCCATAAAAAACAAAGAGTTAGCTATTATATGCTAACTCTCTTTTTGTCCTATGTGCCGCTATGGTGCCGCCCAAGAAATTTTTTGGTTTCTTTTTGCTTTTCTCCGTTCTGATTTTCCGCTATCAAGAGGTGATAATCCGACTGACAGAAGTCCAAAGATACCAGTGCCAAGGAGCAATATAGCACCGGGGATAGGCTCCAATTTTATATTATCTACAAGACCGTATCATATAAATGGTTATTGTCACCTTCAGTTACATTAAGTAGAATATGGTTTCTATCCCCCTTCCAGTAAGCTCTGCAGCATTCATCAAGTAATGCGCACTCAACATTGATGAGCAACATCAGTAATTGTTTCAATTGTCAAGCGAACTAATGAAGACTATCTTGGAGGGAGAAAGGCCGATGAGATTAATAAGCCCATATCATTTTTAAATAATTATATTGTTACTTATGTTCGAGATGAAGGAGAGTTGATGAAAAAGTATAAGTACCCTTTTTATTCATTTACAGAAATGGCCACATCAAAAATTTGCTCATCATTTTGAATTAACAAAGTAAAATTGGTTGATTTTTATGCTAAGAAAGATCAAGGTATTTATTATCATATTATTATTGCTCGTAATAAATCCATATATAGTTCATGCTTGTGGAGTATGCACTGATTACTTGTTGGATTGGAGATTTCCATTTTTAAGGCCTCTAATACCGATATTTTTAATTTGGCTTTTTATAAGAATCATTTTTTGGATTATTGGTAAAATATGTTGTCAATCAATTCCTTTAAGTTCTTTCAAACATCCATGGTTGTCTCCTATAATATTTATAGCTCTGGCTGTACTTTTTATTATAGTATCAGCTAATGGTATGGGGAGTGTTTTATTACCATTTTTAATTGTAGTTATTCCTTCTTGGTCCCTAGCAATTTATCGAAGCCAAAAATCCATATACTCTATTCCAGATAAAAAAACATTGCAAAATTTATTTTTATATCTTCAGTGGTCTATTGTGGCAATAATCTTTATTATTACTATTTATTCTATTGTAACATTTAATTCTACACGACGATTAGTTAAAAAATTATGGCATAATTCCCTTTCTGATCCCGCTATAGAAAGGCTCATTAAGAAAGGCAAAGAAATAACATCTGAGATTACTCCATTGATTGAAAAATTTAATGAAAAAAATCTAGATTCTGTTACATACATTAACTTGCTGAAGGTTGTTAGAGAAATTCATGATCCATCCATTGCTCCTTTAGTAGCAAAGACATTTCAAAATATGCAGTATATTGATAAGATTTATGTAGATGAACTTTTTATCGAATCCGGAAAAACTTTAACAATATTAGATAAAAAAATAGCCTCAAAAATTATTATTCAAAAATTTAAGGAACTCAAAGATAGTAATATAAAGCCACATCATTACGAAAAAATTGTTGATGGTCTTCTTAAATCCATAGCTAAAATTGATAACAATACACTAATATTAGCTTATAAAACATTAGGAGCACCAGATCATGGATCAGACATTGAAGCTTATGAAGAATGGTGGTATATATTTGGAA
>JBLIRR010000010.1:0-165221 GCA_049472395.1 bacterium
TGGTATGTGTTCAATGCAACAGTTGTGTTATGTAAAGATAAGACCATGTTTCCTGATGTAGAGGTATACATTCCCTATGATCTGTCTTCTCCTCTGACACTTAATAACGATGCACAAGTATATATTCCCACAGAGGATTATTTTGATCTAAAATTTTTAGCTGAGCCTCCGTATAAACCGGAATACGATTTTCAGTATGAAAACGAATATGACATTACGGCCATGCAAGCTCGATGTATAGTTAAAGATGACCGGGTAGTATTTACTGCGCGGATAAATATTTTTATAAATCATGATAAGTGGGCTTTAGCGCAACTGCCCTTTCGAAATGCAGTGATTGAATCAATGAAGCTGGATGGAGAGGAAATGCCGGTTAAAATAAAATCTAAGACGGATGTCCGATTGTTACATGATATCTACGAAATCCCGATTTTCGGAAAAGGAGGGCATTCCCTTGAACTTGTGTTTCATGTGAATATCGTGTCCCTGCTCGGGAAAAAGACAATGGATTTTAATTTTCCTGCAACATTATGCTCTGATTGGCTGCTTAAAATAGAGCAAAAAGATATTGTATTTGATAGTGATTCACATGCTACAGGATATACCCTAGAAGGAACTGAAAAGGGTTTTGTAATAAAAATCTCACCTTCCCTGCAGAATCATATCCAACTTTCTTGGTTTCCCAAGAAGTTTATCAAAGAAACAGACAAACCACTTATATATACAGACTGTGATCTCAATCTATTCGTTGATTATGATCATATCCTGATTGAAGAGGACGTCACAATTCAGGTGGAGAAATCATCAATTGTGTCCTTCTCATTCTTAAAACATCCGGGAATTACGGTGTTAGATATATTTTCGGATAAGGTAAAAAGCTGGAATATAAAGAAGAAGGGAGATGACTCTTTTGTTGAAGTGGTTTTTAAGCATGAGATAACCGATCGTCTTGAGCTCATGATAAAAGGACGATTTAAAACAAAACCAGGAGAGATGATCCCTCACTTGTTTTTTCAACCAATTGGCACAAAAAAAGTCCATGGATTTCTTAATATTTATTGCACTGCCGATTTTCACCTAAAGGTGCTGAATAGTGAAAACCTAAGAGTTTCAGAATTAAGGCATACAAAAGATCGCGAGAATTTTCTGCTTAAGAAAAGCTACTCTTTTTTAACCGATACATTCAAGGCTGAGCTGCTCTGTCTTCCCTATGATTCAAAAGTCCGGGCAGACCTCTTTACGCACTATCGTATATCTGAAAATGTCTTATATGCTGAGGTGGCCGGTACAATTCATATGAAAGAAGGATATCTTACGCATATGGCCCTCTATTCTCCTTCCGGGTACCGATTAAAATCTCTTCAAGCACAGGGTATTTCCGACCCGGTTTTTAATAAAGAGCAGCAGCATATCATACTCTCTTTTATCCACGGCTTGAGGGGAGATTTTCCGTTTTACCATGAAGTTTGAAAAAGAAATTACTTTCGATGATTTGATTGAAATTGAGGGATTTGAACTTCTGGATGTGAACATTGCTCATGGAGCGATGAGTGTGGTATTTCCAAGGGAATACGAGGTAAGGGAAAGTGAAATAGTGAATTTACAATCCAAAGCCCTTGAAACCTTGTCGAAAAACTATACCAATGAACTCGCACAGTATGATGGAGCACAGTATGCGTATACCTTTAAGGAGGGACAATACAGGGCTTCATTTACCATCTCAAGGAAGAAAGCGTTCCTGGATGTTGTTAAGGTTAATTGTGTAAGAGTTGAGGATAACCTCGTCAATGTGAGGCTTCTGTCCATATTTGATATTAAAAATGCCCCTGTTCAGCATTTTATCATGAAGATCCCCGTAGAGCTTAAGGATTCACTTACTATTCAGGGCGAAGGCATAAAAACAATTCTAAAAAAAGTAGATACAGAGGAACAAAAAGTCATCATCACCGTACATATGGTATCCGGCGTTGACCGGTCATATATGATGGAGATCTCATACAATAAGTATTTTGGGAAGGATAAACAATTTACACTGCCGCAGATTATATTTCCTCAAGTGGCAAGTCCCATGGAATTTATCAGTGTCGAGACGAACACATCCTACCAGATTGATTCAAAACCCTCAGGGAAATTAATGGAAATTGATCGCGCTTTAATTCCTGCTTTTCCTGTGGGGATCAATTTGCATCATGTGCTCTGGTCATACCGGTGTGGTCAAACCAGAGATTGGGAATATACAATCATGCTCAAAAGACTTGAACGAGAAAAATTAATTGAAGCAAAGATCCTGAGGCAGGACATAAAAAGCGTTGTAATCCCACAAGGGGTAATAATCCACACGGTCCGATTCAAAGTCCGGAATAAGAGCCTGCAGTTCCTCCCCATAGATTTTCCTTGTGATGCGGAAATATGGAGTTTGTGGGTGGCCGGTGAACCGGTGAGACCCTCTTTTACCGATGTGAGTGACGATACAACGAGGAAGAATCTCTTAATTCCCCTGATTAAAAGCGGATCTGGTGATAGAGATTTTGAGATTAAATGTATGTATCAGTCAGAGATAGCCGCATGGGGTATTCATGGCAAGCAATCTTTGAATATGATCAGTACAGGAGACCTTGCCATAGAAAAGACTACATGGACTCTTTTTCTTCCCTGTAATTATTCCTACATGAATTTTACCCATAATATGAATGAAGCAGACCTGACGATGATCGAGGTAGATAAGACGTATGAGCTTGCAAAGGAGCATGCCTATTGGACGAAAATGGCAGATTCTTCAAAAGGAGAAATGAGAACTAAGGCTCTTGGGAATATAGAAAAAGTGTTGAATGAGTATCAAACACAGCAGAATTTCGCAAAGAATCTGCAAGGAGATCTTCAAAGACGTATCACAGGGCCCGATGCTGATCAAAGACTTCTTGGACAGGCGCAGCAGTATAATGCCAAGATTCTTAATCAGGCAGAGGAGATGATACGGAGTAGTAAGGGGCAAAAAAAACAAAGACATATCAAAGAGAGAAAGCCTGGAGAGGGCCGCCAGGCCATGCGGGAAAGGGCACAGATGAAAGGGTGGCAGTTTAATACAACAGATATTCCCGCGCAGAGAGATGTTCAGACATCCATTAACAATTATATGAAGGTAGAACAAGACAGACTCCGTAAACTGGAAGATACAAGAAGGAACATACAAGACGGTTATGACCTTCCCAGGGGTTTGGGAGGGGAAATTGGCGGAATGATGGATCAAGATAAAGTATTACGATCACAAATAATGCCTCAGCATACAGGCAAGCCCTTCTCCGAGGACTCTTCAACATTGGAGGTTTTAAAGGATGAGGCCTCAACGTTTGTAAGCTCAAAAGTCAAGGAGTTTAAAGAAAAAGACACCAAATCCCGCGAGCAGGTCATGCGTCAGAGCAGCTTGCTAAAGGGTATGAGGTCAATGGATATTACCTTTCCGGAGGAAGGTATCCCATTTTCTTTTCAAAAACTGGGGGGAAATCCAAATCTTGTTTTTTCGTATGGAAAGAAAAATACCCTTATTCGATTCTTTTATGGCCTTCTTCTCATCGTTGCTTTAGGGATAGCAATAAGGTTTCGCGATTGGGTTTTCCCGGCTGAGCGTTTCTCTGATCTTTATGAAGAAACAAATCTGGCTGCGTATTATTATCTCATCATTGAATCGAAACTATTAAAAGCAGTGCCGACTCTTATGATGGCCCTATCGTTATTTATAGGCGGTCCTCCCCTACTGATTGCAGGATTTGGATTAAATACTATTTTACTCTTACGATATATTTCATCAAAACGATACGAAAAAATGGGGGTTATTCCCTTGTTTAGTGCGAAAATCTTCCTAAAATATTTATTTTCTTATCTCATCCTCGTATGGACAGTGTTTATGATCTTTCACCCCGTGTTCTTCCTATGTCTCCTTATCACAACAGCGTTAAACACTCTTTTAGTCATTATCTACACCATGATGATGCTTTTAACCAGAACTGTCATCCCTTATGAAGAGTCAGATCATTCTGACGAAGCAGATTACTCTGAAGAAACAGATACCTCTGAAGAAGCAGCACCTCCTGAGGAGACTGAGCCGTAATCAATAGTGTTTGGTTTTCTTCCGATAATCAAGAAGGATGAACTCGTAAAAAGTAGAATTTGCTCGCTTCCTGAGCATTTTGATGATGAATGAAAGCTTTGCTAAAATTTCAAAAACTCGGGCTAAAGCCCTTCAAACATTGAAATTTTTTACGCTCCGCTTTTTCATTCATCTCATTTTCTTTATGCTCAAAGTTGCTCGCAAATGACTTTTTACGAGTTCATCAAATTTAGATTAGAAAAAAATTTTTCTAGATATAATTATATCTAGCGAAGCTTCATTGTTATTTTTGAAATAATAGAGATTAAAGGTTAAGGCAGGATTAATAAAATAAGACCTTTTGTATAATATACTAATAAAACATAGTATCAATTCATTTGAAAGTATCTATAAATGTTAATTTTCTAAAGATATAGGCTCTAGAAGACTTTCAAAGCCAAGAGAGTGTCAATTTTAAGATAATCTCTAAAACCTATTTATTGAAAAGTATTAGTAAAAAATATAGATCTATAATGTATTTTTAAAAAATCTCTGAATAATCTTAAAAAATTTTTCTTTTGGTATATGCTCTCTATTTTCCCAATCCCGTATAGTGGTTTTATTTACCCCCATTTTTCTAGCCACTTCTTTTTGCGTGAGCCCCTGAAATCGGCGATAAGCAGCTAATCTATCTCCCAGGGATTGTGGAGGAGAATAAGGAGCATAACCTAAAAAATCAATAATCTTTGGCCACCATTTAATAGAGAGTTTTGCATAGTTATTTTCCCAATTATAAATAGTCACTTCCGATGTCCCAATTTTCTGAGCTAACTCTTTTTGAGTAAGTCTTAATTCAATTCTCTTTTTCCTGATATGATCACCAATTGTTTTCAACTTGTTAGGATATAAAGGGGACAAGGGTTTTGGGGCTTTTAACTCAACATGACAGAAAGGCAACGCAATCCTGCAAATGTGGCTATTATGGTCACCCTACCAAGGAATGTCGCTGCACACCTTATGAAGTAAGGTCTTATTTAGCAAAAATTTCAGGCCCTCTCTTGGACCGGATTGACATTCATATTGAGCTGCCGGCACTGACCTATAATGAACTCTCATCAGCCAAAGAGTCAGGAAAAAAATCAGCCACTATCAGGGATTGTGTCCTAAAGGCAAGACAACTTCAAAGAGAGCGGTACAAAAATATTAATGTCTCATCGAATATGGCCCTTCCTCCGAGCAAAATAAAAAAATTCTGTCCCTTAAGCCAAGAGGTTCGAGCACTCCTTGAGAGAGCCCTTGACCGTCTTGGCCTGAGCGCCCGCGCGTATGATAAAATCCTGAGGGTTGCCCGAACTATCGCGGATCTTGATTCCTCTAATCACATTAAATCTTATCATATCTCAGAAGCCATTAGTTATAGAAGCCTTGATCGGCAATACTGGGAGTAAATAAGGATAATTGACGAGTGAAAAAAAATAGCTTACTTTCCCGATGCTGTTACATTACGGGGGCTGAAGCATCTTGTAGAACTTAAACAGCAAGTAAAAAAAGGGGACAGATGTACTATATTCTTTCTTGTCCAAAGAACTGATGCAACACTCTTTAGCCCTGCGTATCATATTGATCCTTCATATAGCCAGGCTTTAAAATTAGCTGTCGATAATGGTGTGGAGATAATGGCGTATGATGTGACGATAGATTTACAAAAAATGTACCTCAATCAGCCTCTGCCCTATATATTTAAAACACATAATAAGGCTCCTTAGACGGATATCCCACAACGGCAAAGTCTGTCAACTTGTTTTATCAGGTTCGGAATACGATATGGGCCTTGCATTTTCCTTATGTAGCCTGCAGCAATCTTTTCATCAATCCCTTCGGCAGTTATATACAAAGGGCGCTTACTGCCTCCTCGGAAGATTATCTGAGCCGAAATTGATCTTTTATACTTACTCTTCGCCACTCCAATGACAGGTATTGAGCTCTGCAAATTTTTATAAAGATACGCCCCAAGCCCGGGAGTTTGTTTATTTTCAAGCCACACATAGCCGTCTATTACAATACACTCTAATTGTTCTTTAATTTTACTAATAACTGCGAGTATGCATGGCAGCTCACGCTTATAAAAATTGCCAGATTCATAAGGTTTCACATCTTTGACCTGTTCCATTATCTGTTTTATTATGTATTCATGAGTCCAACTTTGAAATAGAATACAGGCAACAGTAGCGCTTTGTAGTCTATAATACACATCTATACATGCAATCATCACTTTGTATCCGATTGAAATTCCCAATTATATTTTTTGATTTTACTAATGAGTCGCTTTTTCTTTTTATATAGGCTTCTTTCAAGACCTACCGGATATGAATGGGGATTTTCAAATCGCTTTATCCCATTATGAAAAAGCGCCAGCTGCTCTCTCACTCTCTGTCTGATTGTAAGAAGGGATTCTTGGGTGTAGACACATTTACCAGAACGAAATACAGGAACGAGCAGCTCAAATCCTTGCGCCCCTCTCTCAATTTTCCTTTGATGAAGTGAACTTAAAGGATCAACAATTACCGCTCCGTTTTCTAGATTATAACCCTCCTCATAAATTATATCTGCCAAAGCTAAACCGTTGTTGTCAAGATAGCGATAGGTTCTTTGAATACCTGGATTTGTAATTTTAGATATTTGCTCAGAGACCTTTATTTTATTTTTCCATCTATTATTTTCTTTTATTGCAGTTAATTTATATACTCCACCAAGAGCAGGCTCATCCTTCGCAGTACTCAAATTTGTGCCCACACCCCATACGGCAATCTTTGATCCTTGACGTTTAAGACTCTGAATAATGTGCTCATCTAAATCATTACTCGCAAAAATAAGTGTATCCTTAAATCCAGCTTCATCGAGAAGGATGCGCGCTTCATTGCTTAAAAAGGCCAAATCACCTGAGTCCAATCGAATCCCAGCCATCTTATGGCCATTTTTTTTTAACTTTTTCCCGATAATGAGAGCATTTCTCACGCCCTGAAGAGTATCGTAGGTATCAACAAGGAAAATACAATTATTAGGCATAGCCTGCGCATACGCATCAAAAGCCTCTAATTCTGTATTAAAACACATTACCCATGAATGGGCGTGCGTCCCCTTCACGGGAATATTATATAACTTGCCTGCAAGAACATTTGATGTGCTCGTACAGCCCCCTATGTAGGCTGCCCTGCTCATTGATAGCCCTCCATCAATTCCTTGGGCCCTTCTTAATCCAAATTCGAGCACAGGGTCTCCCTCTGCTGCAAAGCATACTCGTGCGGCTTTCGTGCTAATTAATGTATTAAAATTAATAATATTTAATAATGCTGTTTCTAAAAGCTGACATTGAAGAAGAGGGCCTTTTACACGAACCAGTGGTTCTTGGGGGAAGACAACGGTGCCTTCAGGCGTTGCCTCAATATCAACAGTAAGGTTAAGACTATTAAGATAATCAAGAAAACTCGTTTCAAGGAGAAGATTCCCATCATTACCTGTGATTGAATGTAAATAATCGATATCATCCCGAGAAAACTTAAAATTATTGATAAAGTCAATTACATATGCGAGACCTGCAGCAATAGTATAGCCGCTATTAAAGGGGTTTTTTCTAAAAAAAAGATTAAAAACCCCCTCTTGTTCAGCCTTGCCTTGCTTCCAATATCCATATGCCATGGTCAATTGATAAAGATCAGTTAAAAGAGTAAGCGAAATATTATAAGGCAGTAATGCATAACTCATGTTATAAAGAGCCTTGTATAATATGATCACTGTGAATAAAGGTTGCCCCTTTTTCTTTCATTTCATGAATAGCGTTATCTACATCCCCTGGCTTTAGATCCACCCCTCTAACAGCATCCTCGATTACTGTCACATTATATCCGAGCTCCAGTGCATCCACTACACTAAATTTAACGCAATAATCTGTTGCTAATCCGGCCATAAATATATCTTTTATGTGGTGAGCTTTAAGGTAATCATCAAGAGGTGTTTTATTCTGCCTGCAATTATCAAAAAAGGTGCTATAAGAGTCAATCTCTTCATCCATACCTTTGTGGATTATAAAGTCATTGTCCCTCACAGTAAGACTTTCGAGAAGATGTGCTCCTTTTGTATTTTGCACACAGTGATCTGGCCACATTATTTGAGAAATTCCATTTAGATCTATTATATCCCCAACCTTTTTATTATTATTTGATGCAAAACTCTTATGATTTGGAGGATGCCAATCTTGTGTAAATATAACCTTATCAAAAAAACCTCGCACTTTATTAATCACAGGAACGACCTCGTCTCCGTGATTTATTGCTAACGTGCCTCCAGGGCAAAAATCATATTGGATATCAACCACAACAAGAGCTCTCATATTAACCTTTCTCACTTTTTCTTGTTTTCTAAATAAAATATAAGAGAGTCTATATGGTTATTATACTAAAGAGGTAGACACTATTAAGGCGTACTAGGTGCCATTTTTGTCTGTATGACAGATGAAACAACCCCCGCTATTTGCCCCCCCCGCAATTATTGCATCATAATCCCATCGTAATATATCATTGTGCTCACTCGCATGAGCTCTATGACAGGACAAACATGTGACAATGTCATCTGTATTGCCAGTTGGGTCCACTATGTTATTTGGACCAGTGGGGATTACTGTCATTCCCAATGGAGCTGTAACATTATATTGGTGCGCAGTACCACCATAATCTTGATATTCACCTGGTGGCAGATCTATATCCGTTGGATGTCTTAACCATGGACTTCCTGTAGTATTTACAGTGCCAGGACGACCTCCAATATCGCCATCATAATGAAAATATCCATGACAGCGTGCACATAATGCACTAATGGTGCTTTCGGCTTCATCAGAAGGTGTACTGATATTTGCTCCTTTATACACATTATGACGTGTTTCGCTGACAAATTCCTCGTAATTAGGGTCCTCATAGCCCGCGATACCGAGAAGAAAACGATAACTGCCGCCTACATCATTTGGATCCCCCATGTCTAAATCACTAAAGGTAATTTGCCCTCTTTTATTACTATGATGAGCACCTTTTATACCAGCCCAATTATCATAGATTGTAACTCCATCCCCTTTTTTACTAGGTTTGCCATGACATCCATACGAACCTGCGCACGTTAATCTATTTGAGCCTAGACCCCATACTCCATCAAATCCAGGCACATCTGTATTGATTAGATCATCACTTTTATGGCTCTCATTAATAGGATCCACATCCACATTATGGCCCCTCCTATTACCATCGGGATTGCCACCGTCTTCAATCCATTTGAAATTCCCACCTGCGAGACAATTGCTACTACTCGCATACACTAATGGGGTCCCGTCCTCTCTTCTAAGAGATGTTATACCCGAACCTGTATCGCCATGACATCCCAAACATCCAGATCTAATGAGCAATTGATCATTTGGTTGTTCACTCCCTTCAAAGAGCTCTCCACCTTGACTATTGTGCATTGTATGGCAATCACTGCATACACCGGTAATAGCCAAAACATTATGAGGAATTACAACCAGCACACTGAGCATTAGAATAGCGCTAATCATTAGAAAAAGCCGACATTTCATCCTTCATCCTCCTTGATTTTTCTATACTATTATTTTCTGATTTACAACGTTAAAATTTCATTCTCGTGTCAAAAATCTGGGCTCGTTGATTAAATGTGTCTGCAATAAAAAGCCTTCCATCCTCATTTGAACATATTCCATTCGGATAATTAAACCAAGAAGGCCTTGACCCGAATCCCCCGTATTCAGTAAGGTATTTTCCTTCTAAATTATATATGGATAAGGTATGCCTCATATAATCTATAATATATACCAAGTGTGCTTTTTTATCAATGGTCAATCCTCTCGGCCTGCTCAATTTTCCGGTACTGCCTCCCTTTCGAGCAAATTTTCGTATGAATTCTCCATCTTTTCCAAATACATAGACCCGTCCCATTCCCTCACTTAATAGATAAATCTCTTCATCGGTGAGCGCCACTGCCGTCACATCTACCTTCACCATTTTGCCCATTTGCTGCTCACTCGGATAAATAGAGGATACGAACTTACCGTTTTTATCCAATACAATAAGGGGAAAACCCACACCACCTGCTAAAAATAGAGTGCCTTTTTCATCGATTGCAATAGCCCGTGCTATAAAATTTTCTGCGTGAGGGAAATCTTCAAAGTAAATCTTCTTAGTTAAATGGCCAAGTGAATTAAATATACCTATAAATGCTTTTTCAGATCCTTGTCCTTTGCCAGATAACATTGACACATACATAAAACCCTCCTTATCAACACAAAAACATACAGGAGAGAGAAGACCTTGAGAACTATCGATTTTATCTACAGGAATAAAATCCTTATTATAGATAAAAATCATTTGATACCCCTTATCAAGAATATAAATATTATCCTTTTTATCAATCTCTATTTGAACGGGAGACTTCAGATTAAGTCCTGGAGTATACTTTTTTATCTCAGCTATGAATTTAATATTTTTATTGATGATCTCAGGAATAAATGTGGCGTAATTATGTGCCGGGGATAAACAAAGGAAAATAACTGCTAAGAAGCTTATTTTCTTATAGTGAGATATTTGCACGCGAAACAATTATAATCTTTTCCTCTTTTAATTTTATTGAAAATTTTTATATTGAATTGCACATATACACTTATAAATATTATAAATTATTTGAACATAAAAAATCAATTTTTATTGACAAATAACAACACTTAAAAGATAATGAAAAAAGAATACTATGAAAAAAAAATGTAACATTCTCTTAGTTGATAACTATGATTCCTTCACATTCAATTTGTTTCAGCTTTTTTGCACATTTCCCGTCCATGTAACGGTTAAACGAAATGATAGTATCAACTTTGAGGAGATTGATGAAGCATACTATGATATTATTGTAATATCTCCAGGGCCTGGCACTCCCAAGCACGCAGGCTTATCAGAGACTATTATTGCTCGATATTATAAAAAAATTCCTATTTTAGGGGTTTGTCTCGGTATGCAAGCTATTAATGAAGTATTTGGAGGACATACTGTTCGGGCTCCTTTACCAGTTCATGGCAAAACGTCCTTTATTCATCATAACGGACATTTTATTTTCTCTGGAGTTCCTTCCCCCTTTCCTGTCGCACGATACCATTCTCTCACAATAGCCGATATACCAACGTGTTTTGAGGTTCTCGCTCACACATCAGATAACATTGTTATGGCACTTGCTCACAAAAGGTTTCCCATATTTGGTGTGCAGTTTCACCCGGAATCGTTCTTATCAGCTGGAGGAAGGGAAATAATTAAAAATTTTCTTACTATAGCAAATAATTTTTATGTATCTTCCTGAGATAAAAATTGTATCTCAAACTACTGAATCTATTCATCTTCCTGAAAAAATATCCTTTGTTGATTTTTATTTTAAAACAAGTGCTACAAGTCAATACCCTGCCTTACTTCTAAGTGGTGGCGAGCATGAGTTATCAAACTATTCTATTGGAGGAACAAATCCTTATTTCGTAATTCAGGCCAAGGGGGAAAATATCCGCTGTATTCATACTACAAGGGAATACCAATTCCATTGCAATCCATTCTCATATTTAAAAAAAATAATCAATTCCCTGCACATAAAAAATGTCACATTAAAAGATTTGCCCCTTACCTGCGGATGCATTGGATATTTTGGATATGAATTGAAAAATGTCCTTGAACGATTGCCACAGACCGCTCATGATGATTTAAACCTGCCGGATATGCATTTTGTATTTTATCGCACCTTTTATATCTATAATGTCCATACAAGAAAACTCCTGCGTATTGATAATAATGGCACGGGAATTTCTCCTATAAAGCGGGAAACCAATCTATCCAAAACAAGAACCCATTGCTCTCACATTGGGTATTCGACCAGCTTAAAATTAAAGTCCAATTTCACTCATAATGAATATATAAAAGCGGTCAAGCGCATAATAAAGTATATTAAGGCAGGAGATATATATCAGGCAAATTTATCACAACGATTTCATGTAACAGCACCCCGCATATCTCCCCAATGGTTATTTAAATATCTATTCAATCTAAATCCTGCTCCCTTCTTCGCTTTCTTGGATGGAGGAGATTTTCAGATACTCTCCTCTTCCCCCGAACGATTTTTATATCTGCGTGATTCACAGGTGGAAACCCGTCCTATTAAGGGAACACGGCCTCGAATGAAATCAAAAGAAGCAGATGATGAAATTAAAATTGAGCTCTTGACCAGTAAAAAGGACGATGCTGAATTATCTATGATTGTGGATCTTTTGCGAAATGACCTTGGCCGTGTATGCGCGATAGGCTCTGTGTGTGTAAGGGAGCATAAAAGAATTGAGGCCTATACAAATGTGTATCACCTGGTTTCAATCATAAAAGGAAGATTAGGCTTTCAAAAAACGCCTTTAGATCTAATAGAAGCATGTTTTCCCGGCGGTTCCATTACCGGCTGTCCAAAAATTCGCTCTATGGAAATAATTGATGAACTGGAGCCGATGGCAAGGAGCGTATATTGTGGATCAATCGGATATATTTCATTATACGGAACGATGGATATGAATATCGCCATTCGTACACTTATTTTTCGAAACGGGGCCTATTATTTTAATGTAGGCGGAGGAATTGTCTATGATTCTGATCCCGAGGCAGAATACAGAGAAACTCTTCACAAGGGGGAGTCAATTATAAAAGCCTTCTGTATCCCAAAATAGGACCTTTCCACACTGTCATAGTTTATACGGCAAAAACTTAACAACTGAAGCCAGTTTTTTGGTTGATCGATGCTTGATGCTCGTTTCTGTTCTGGATGTTGGTATAAAAAGAGTGTTTTTTTATACAGCATCGACTATCTGGTAGTCAGTATTGGAAGCCCCACCTCACAACCTACATAAAATTAGTTGGTTGAAGGTGGAGCCTCGCACATAGTATAGCTTTAAAAACCTAAAATTAATCCGGGAGTCAATAGAGAGATATACGCGGGAGGAGGATTTAGCAAACTAGCAAAAAGAGGGTAACTGCCCAATGTCCCACCCTGAAGAATTTCATAAGCCACGGCATAGGTCGAGTAGCTGTTATAATATGCATTATTCGCTATTGGTACATAGGTAGTAAGCCAGGCTGTCGAGGTTGGAGCAATTATGGACCACCCCTTTATTAAACTCAAATTAATTGGCAGGGGAGTCCCTAAAATAGGATCAAGTAAATCACTAGGCGGCCAGAGGTTCACACCATAGAGAGGATCATAATAAGCCATTCCAAGTGGGGTATTGTACAGAAGATAAGGGGATAGAACCTTCTTAGTCGGATCTAAAGTCAATCCAGGCTGTATGGGAAGAACAGTATCTGTGGTAAGGCTACTTACTATAGGGGTCGGAAGACCGGTTAATGGATCAGCCGGTGACAGCACAGGAGACCATAACGGCCATAGAGTGTTATACGGTGGTAAATTAGTCCAGTATTGAGAGTGGGCGAGTGGCGTATAGATCAAACCGATACATATTACTGCAACAATACCCATTAATATTGATTTCCACATTTGCTTTTTTTGAATCATCCTAATTCTCCTTCTCTAAACCTTTAAAATTAATAAATTAGATTAAATAATCGGAACTGTTATAGGCGCGGCAGCGGTTGGAATCGCCACAACCGGCAATGTTGTTGTCGGAACTGGTGCTGGCAATGCAGTAACAATGGTGGTTCCGCCACCTAACCCGGGAATTCCTCCCCCAAGACCAAGTGCTATAATAGAAGTTAAAGTTGGTGTTGCAGCTGGGAGCGTTACTGTCGTTGTTACTGCGGGCAAAGTTGGTATAACAGCTGCTGTTAATGGGAATGGTGCTACAAATGTTGTCGGTAGAAGAGGAAAGGTGGCTGCTGTCACATTTACGATTACAGAAAGTGTGGGCGTTGGCGCAGCAAGGCCCGGGATAAGAGATGTTATTGTGAGACCTGCTGCTGTGACTTGAGGCACGGTAACTGTCACAGGAGTAACATTTGCGAGCGGTATAGCCGCCACTCTCACAGGCGATAATAGTGGAAAAAGTAGGGGCGCGCCAAAAGCATATGGTACAGGAGGGGAATAAAAGAATTGTGCGCCGGCCTGCGAAATACATAATAAAGACACCACTAAGGTTATTACTACTATCACACTGTTTTTTCTTATTAAACGATTATTTTTCATAGTTTATCTCCTATATATGAAATTAAAGATTAAATTAAGGCGTTATTTCTTCACTAATTATCTAAATCCCTCGTTGACCTAGATAATTAAACCTATTTCACACTCAATGTCCTCATTTATACCTGTGAATAAAAGGAAAGTGAAAACATATGATATTGAATTTATATGACATTAATATATTCTTTTTAATATAATAAATATACCATAATTATATATATATTTCAAGGGGAAGTAAGATTATAAGATAAATAAGATAATTCGCGGTAATACGTAATCAAGGCTATTGTTATTTTCTTGACAAAAAAAAAACGAAGGTATAAACTAGATATTAAAAATCAGGAAGTTGGGGTTAAATTAAGATCATTTTAATTCATAAATGAAAAATAATCTATCCATTACAAAGATTGGGATAGTATCAAATTCGGGTAATCAAAAAGTAGGATCGATTATCAGAGAGATTCTCTCCTGGTCGAAAAAAAACAATCTTCAAATATATATGGAGAATGAAACAGCCATAGCTTTCTCTCCTCAATATTCTGGAGGAAGTATATCTGATATAGCCGATTACGTGGATATAATCCTATTGTTGGGCGGTGATGGCACCTTACTGCGAACAGCGCATGCAATTAAGAGCACTCATAATATACCAATTCTTGGAATTAATTTGGGGAGTTTAGGATTTTTAACTGAGGTTACAGTAGAAGAATTGTTTCCTACCTTGGAATACATCTTAAAAAACGGTTTTTGCCTTGATGAACGAATGATGTTAGAGGCCAAGGTATATAAAAAAGAGAAACAAATTTTACACTGCAGCGCTTTAAATGATATTGTAATCGATAAGGGAAATAGAAACAAATTAATCAGACTGTGCGCATATATTGATGATATATGGGTTAATACCTTTCTCGGTGATGGTATAATTATCGCTACACCCACAGGCTCGACAGCATATTCTCTCTCAGCTGGTGGTTCTATTGTATACCCAGATCTTCATTGTATATTGATGACACCTATTTGCCCTCACATATTGACGAATAGACCCATCATTATACCTGATTCCGCCCGGATTGAATTAAGCATTCAGAGTCAAAAAGAAAGTGCATGTTTATCTGTCGATGGTCAATTGAAAATTCAATTACACACAGATAATCGTGTTATTATTACAAAATCTGAAAAAGTCATAAAATTAATACCCGCTCCAAATAGAAGCTATTTTCAAATATTAAGAGCTAAACTTAAATGGGGAGAGAGGGGGTATCGAGATATTTAAGGAACAATGTTAAGAGATCTTTGTATCAGAAATTTCGCCCTTATCGATGAGCTTCATGTATCATTTGATAAGGGATTAAATATTTTAACAGGAGAGACCGGAACGGGGAAAACCATTCTTATTAATGCTATTTCTCTGCTCTTGGGAGGTAGAGCTTTAAGCAGTTATATAAGAAGCGGCGTGGATTGTGCTGAAATTGAAGCTGCCTTTCAAATTGATTCTCATCCGATTATTTTATCCCATCTCCGATCCGCAGGACTTCCTTCAGATGCACATGAAGATCTTATTGTGAGAAGAATAATATACCGTTCCGAAAAATCAAATCGTTGCTATATTAATGGGCGGCTCTGTTCTCTTAGAACCTTAATAGAGATTGGCAATTGGCTCGTTGACATGCATGGCCAGCATGAACATCAGCTTCTCTTACACTCTTCAAATCATCTCCACATTTTGGATAAATTTGGAGGATTGGAAAAGCAATGTCATAATCTATCCGCACTTTATCATCAATATAAAGATTTAGTTTCTACACTCCATTCTCTAAAAGAGGAGGAAAAGAAAACCTCTCAAGAACTTCAATTGCTCGCGTTTCAAAAAAACGAGATTGATAAGGCGAATATAAAGGCGAGCGAGATAGAAAGATTATATGAGGAAAGAAAAATTCTTGCCAATGCAAGAAAAATTAAGGAATCTTCAGCATATATTCAACAGACTTTATATCAATCTGACGGTTCTGTTTCGGAAATTTTAAGTAAAATTCAGGGTATTATCAGAGAATTAAGTAATATAGATAATTTTTTTTCTCCTCTTGGCAATCAAATAGAGGAGGCATTATGCCACATAGAGGATGTTACTCATCAACTCCTGGATTATGAAGGGCGACTTGAAATTAGCCCCGAACGGCTTGATGAAATCGAGGATAGGATAAATGAAATCAAACAGTTGCAAAAAAAATACCACGCAGATACTATAGAATCATTGATGGAATATCGCTCTGAAATAGAGTATAAATTAAGTAATGTTGAATCACTAAAACAGAATATAGAAAAAACAGAAATCATGGTGCATTCAGCAAAGATAACACTGGCACAAGAAAGTGCGGATTTATCACGAAGAAGGCATGCTGTAGCGAAGCAGCTCGAATCATTATTAAATAAGGAATTTCTCTCTCTCAATATGAATCAGGCACGATTTTCTGTTTCATTTAAACCGTTAAGAGAAGATATGGCGTTTGGTGCTGAGGGATATGACCACATTGAATATCTTATTTCAACAAATCTAGGTGAACCATTAAAGCCTTTGGCTCATATTGTCTCGGGAGGAGAGATTTCACGTATTATGCTCGCATTAAAATCTTCGTTGGCTGAAGCAGACCAGGTGCTTACATTGACCTTTGATGAAATTGACACAGGGATCGGGGGCAAGGTAATAGGATTAATTGCCAAAAAACTCAGCCTATTATCTAAAAGGCAGCAAATAATATGTATAACTCATTCTCCGCAAATCGCAAGCTATGCTGATATTCACTATTTAATCCAAAAAAAAATTGTTGGGAAAAGAACCTTAATTCAGGCAAAAAAATTGCATGGACATGAAAGAGTAGATGAAATTGCAAAAATGATGGGCGCGGATCTAAAATCAGAAATAGCCTTGCAGCATGCGAGAGAAATTTTACAGAAAAGTGTTCTTTAAGTATTAAGGTGCGCAATAAGGAACTTGGAATAAATGAAAAAACAAGAAGTTGATCATTTTACGGCAGATCTCAGTGCTGCTGAATCTTTAAAAAGGGGGATCGGGATTGCTCCCAGACTATTCATGCTCATTTTCGCACTGCTTTCACTTATGGTCGTAAGTAGTTTAGTGACCTATCTAAAAAATGAAAAGGTGAATTTAGCCTTTGAAAATATTCTGAATGAATTTCCACATGAGCGGGCTATCAAGAATACACAAACCTCCATTACAGACTATCTTATGCCTGCCAACGACTATTTAATCTCCGGAGATCCTAATGAAATAGAGAACAGCAAAAGATTGGAAAATAGGGTAAAGGAAGATTTGGCATGGTGTTTGGAAATGGCCCGGGAAGAAGAAATACGATTTGTAAAAAGGATCGAAAACGATTTTTATGAAATTAAAAACCTTTCTGATAAGATATTTTCATATAATCCCGATCTTGTCTCCGGAAAAAAGAAGGCTATAGACATGATGGAAGAAATGGATGCCCTGGCCATTTCAACAAGAGAGCATATTGCACAGCTTTTAAAGGTACATGACGCGTATATGAAAAAGACCAGTGAAAAGGCTGATTCCCTTTGGCGTTCAGCTCATTGGTGGATGATTGGGATGTTGGTGTTAGCAACGATTCTTGGCCTCTCCATAGCTACCTACATAGCTCTTTCTATCCTCCAGCCCCTTACTATGCTCGATACACTCGCCACCAAGATTGCTGAAGGGGACCTTAAAGAACTTTTATATATTATGGGAAAAGGTGAAATATCAAGTCTTGCAGAATCATTTAACAAAATGATTCTCTCTCTTAGACATCAGATTCAAACGAGTAAGACTATTCTCAATGCGATCGCAGATCCTGTTTTTACAGTTGATAATAATATGAATATAACGTATTTCAGCCCTGCGTGCGAGGAACTAACCGGATATAAGTCATATGAAGCTTTAGGAGCAAAATGCTCTGATATATTTAAGAGTAATATATGTCATGATAGTTGTGCAATTAAAAGGTCTGCTTTAAAAAATAAGCCAATTCGTCATGTAGAAATTGAGATTAAATCAAAAAATGGGGATAAGATCCCTATCATGGCAAGTGCTTCATCAATAAAAAATTATTGCGGCGAAGTTATGGGAGGATGTGAAGTTTTTGCAGATATTACTGATTGGAAGCGGATGACAGAAGAATTAAGAAATACTCAAGAACAGCTCCTTCAAGCTGAAAGGCTTGCCGTACTTGGTCGTTTAGCCTCATCTGTAGGACATGAGCTCCGGAATCCGATGGCGGTTATTCAGAATGCCACCTTTTATATAAAAAGTAAAATGAAAGATGATAATCCTAAATTAAGAAAACATTTGGGAATTATTGAGGATGAAATAGAAATATCCAATAAAATTATCGCTGATTTACTTGAATTTTCAATTGGAAATAAAAGAAATAATAAACCAGATACAATAATTGATATTAACCAAATCATAGAATCAGCTATAAAACGCGTACAAACAAAAAAAGAGGTTACGTTAAATAAACAGCTTGATTCAAACCTGCCTGAAATAATGGGTGATGAGCATCAACTTCTTCAAGTTCTCATTAATATGATTTCAAATGCGTATCAGGCAATTCCAAAATCCGGAGGACAAGTCGATATAATTACTCGAGAAAGTAATAACGGAGTCGACGTGTTAGTATGTGATAATGGATGCGGGATTGCAGAAGAAGATATTGACAAGCTTTTTGATCCATTTTTTACTACTAAAAGTACGGGCATTGGGCTTGGGCTTACTATAACCAAATCTATTATTAACAATCATGAGGCAACCCTGAAAGTGGAAAGTAAAAAGGGGGAAGGCACTCGATTTATCATCCACTTTCATAAAGCAAAAGCATTGGCATGATGGAAACGACTTTAGCAGAGAAAACTCGTATTTTAATCGTCGATGACGAACAAGATATGATCGAAACACTTTTAGACATTCTTGAAGATTTCGGATACAACGTTGCGTTTGCCAATGATGGGCCCAGTGCAATCAATATGTGTCGTGAGTCTTCATATGACATTATCATTATGGATATAGTGATGCCAGGAATAAATGGAATAGAAGTATATAAACGGATATCAAAAATAAGGCCTGATTCAAAAGTTATTTTAATGACCGCGTATACAGCACCAAAACTTATAGAAGAAGCGTTTAAATCCGGAATCTACGAATGCTTAAGCAAACCATTTCCTCCCAATAAAATTATTGAACTCATCGAACAAATAGTGGGAGAAAAAGAAAAAAAAGAGACATTAAAAAAAAAGTATAAGATATTACTTATTGATGATGAACCCGGCATTCGAGAGACTATTACAGATATTCTGGGAGATGATATTTACCAGGTTCATTGTGCAGAGAATGGCAGAGAGGCCATTGAAAAGCTCAAGCATAGTTTTTATAACGTGGTAATTATAGACATTAATCTTCCTGATATAAGCGGTCTCCAAGTATTACAAATAATAAAGAAAATAAATAAAGATATTTATTCGATTATTCTTACAGGAGCGGCAACGATTGAAAGCTCTATTATGGCATTAAATCATGGTGCTTATGCTTACATTGTTAAACCATTTGATATAAAAACCATTAAAAATACCTTAACAAGAGCAATCAATGAGCAAAAATTACTTCTTGAAAATAAACGATTGGTAGTAGAACTCCAAAATTCAAATAAAGAATTGCTCAATGCAAAAAATGAAGTAGATCAGCTCAATAAAGAGTTAGAGTCGAAGATATTAGAGAGGACAAAACAACTTCGTGAGCAAATAAATTGGACGGAGACTATTATCGATAGTCTTACTGATGGTTTATGCACACTCGATCAGAATTGCCGCATTACATTATTTAATCGTCAGGCAGAAGCGATTACAGGATTCAAAACTGACGAAGTGATTGGCCACCATCACACAGAAATTTTCAATTGTAATCTTGAAAATAAAAGGGATATTTTAGAGTCTCCCCTGCACACAGGAACAACTGTCTCTAATATTGAAGTAAGTTTATATAATAAAACAGGGGATACTATTCCTATAAGAATCAGCGTAGCACCCATGAAAGATAAAAAAGGCAAAATCTTCGGGATGGTAGAAATTTTTCGGGATATCTCAAAAGAAAAACAACTTCAGAAGCAACTCATCCAAGCGTCAAAATTAGCATCTATGGGGGAATTACTTGCCAATTTCACTCATGAAATTAAAAATCCATTAAATGGAATGCTTCTCTTTGCTACGTTGATTCAGGGAGAAGTGCCTCCTGACAGTGAGGTTTATAAACACGCAGAAAGAATACTCTCAGATGGACTGAGAATCGGAAAGATTGCCGATGATATCCTCACCTTCTCTCGTCAAAGTTATAAAGAAAACCGCCCCGTAAATATAATAAAATTAATCGAATCAACCCTTAATTTAGCAGAAAAACAGTTAGGTTTAAATGGAATAAAGGTAAGAAGAGATTTCCCCTCTTCCGCTCCCATGGTGTATGTAAATTATGGAAGGATCCAGCAAGTCTTTCTCAATCTGATTAATAATGCTCAATATGCGTTAAATGAAAAAGCAAAAAGACAAAAAACACCTCATGATGAACTCTATATTAAATTTTCCGCTTCCGTTATTAATTCAAAAAACCAACCATATGTCAGAATAGAAGTAGAGGATAATGGGATCGGAGTAAAACCTGAAGATAAAGATAAGCTTTTTCATCCATTTTTTACTACAAAACCAATAGGGCAAGGAACAGGTCTCGGACTGAGTGTGAGTTATGGAATTATTAAAGATCATGATGGTGAAATTTTAGTAGCAACTGAGGAGAATAAATATACTCGCTTTATTTTAGATTTACCTGCGTATATTAAAGAATCTAAAAAAAATAATAATGATTAGAAGAGCCCGTATTAAAGATGCCCCTATTATCAAAGCAATTATTAATAAATTTGCAGCGAGGGGAGATTTGCTCCCTGTATCATTACAGGATATATATGAACATTTAAGGGACTTTATCGTCTATCTTGATGACTCTATTATATGTGGCGTCTGCGCACTACATATTACCTGGAAAAACATTGCAGAAATTAGATCGCTTGCGGTTATTGAAAAATATCAAAAAACACAAATAGGCAGGCAACTGGTTGAAACATGCCTCAATGAAGCGATTCAATTAGGTATCGGCAAAGTTTTCTGTCTTACCTATAAAAAAGATTTTTTCCTGAGACTAGGATTCAAGATTATTGATAAGTCTAAATTACCTCACAAAATCTGGTCGGATTGTTACAAATGCCCTAAATTCCCCAATTGCAAAGAAATTGCTATGATCACGTATCTTGAAAAAAAAACTTGAGTGCATAAAGTGAATGGTATATAATACCTATATATATTACAATTACATAATAGAGCACAAAGGAACAATTAGGAATAAGGAGGTACTCGATGGTTGAGAATATTACAGCCGAAACTTGGAAATATATAATGAATTCTCTTCCTTTCGAAATCACTTATATTGATCAGGATGACCGCATTATTTATTTTAATAAAGAAGGCCGTCGCATATTTTCCCGACCTCAGGCAATAATTGGAAGAAAGGTACAGCAATGTCATCCTCAAAAGACCATTCATCTTGTCAACCAAGTAATTAACGATCTTAGAAGTGGGCGCAGAGATTGTGCTTCTTTCTGGATAGATTTGCATAGGCGCAAGTTATATATTAGATATTTTGCCATACGTGATGAAGAAAATAACTATATCGGATGTATGGAATTAACGCAGGATGTAACAGAAATTCAGCAGCTCGAAGGGGAGCGACGTTTGCTTTAAATTTTTAAAAGGAGGTGAAAGTTATGTTTGGCATCGGTATGATGGAGTTAAGCATCATTTTAATTATTGTCTTAATTATTTTTGGGGCAGGAAAGTTACCAGAAATTGGGCATGGGCTTGGTAAATGCATTAGAAATTTCAAAAAGGGAGTTGCTGGAGACAACGAGCCAACGTTACCTGATGAACATACTACTGAGAGCCAAAAAAAAATTGAAAATAAGCCTTGATTTATTTGGATATAAGGTTTTTAAAAGAGGATACTCTATCCTCATAAGTTGTTGATCCGATGGCCATGATGTTAATTTTTCTTTCCATATTCGATGTCCATTCAATACTTATCTTAATGTATTCTTCAGGGAGTAATGAGATGATATTTTCTGACCATTCAATTAATGTCACTCCTTGACCGAAAAAATATTCTTCACAGCCTAGTTCCACAGCTTCATACGGAGTATTAATTCGATAAAAATCGAAATGATATACAGGGATCTTCCCTTCATATTGATTTAAAATTACAAATGTGGGGCTTGTTATATATTCACTCTCAGGGACTTCAAGACCTCGCGCAATTCCCTGGATCATGCAAGTTTTTCCTACACCCAAACCACCCCAGAAGCTTAAAACATCGCCGCCCTTAAGTAGTTTCCCTATGGCATACCCTAAATTATAGGTTTCTTTTGCTGAATTTGTAATATATTGCACAATAGTGTTCATTTTTTCATATCAAAATATATTTGATAATTAAATATTATAAATTATTCTCACACTATAGCCAACTAAGAGTCCGAGGCAATTTTAATTTTCCATCTTTTAAAATTAAAATTGCTGGAAAGCCGGCAATCCTTATATGGCAATATCCTCCATTTATGATATAATAGAGGTAACAATTCAAATTTTGAGCACATATCATTGTATAATATAAACCATAAGTGAGAAGTGCTGTACTATGCTTCAAGGAGGGGGAAAATTATGAATAAACCAATTGTGCTTATTGTAATAGGAAGTGAAAATGATCTGCCAATTATGAAGGAGACGAGCTCTATTCTTACATCTTTTGGAATATGCTATCGGTTAGTTTTAGCATCTGCTCATAGGGCACCAGAGAAAGTTGCTATGCTTTCTAAGGAAGCAGAAAAGGAAGGTATCCAAATAATTATTGCGGGAGCGGGTATGGCTGCTCATTTAGCGGGTGCTTTTGCAGCCCATACTATACTCCCTGTGATTGGCGTTCCTATTAATGCGTCACTTTCCGGTTTTGATGCGCTTTTATCAACAGTCCAAATGCCTGGTGGAGTGCCTGTTGCAACCGTATCTATCGGAAAAGCAGGTGCAAAAAACGCCGGATTACTTGCTGCCCAAATCCTCGCATTAAATTCTACCGAATTAAGAGAGAAACTGCATGATTATAAGGAGACAATGGCTCAACAAATAGAGGATAAGCAGCTTGAATTGGAAAGGTAATAATAAAGAGATAACCATATTAAAATGCGATACAACACATCCTGATATGGAAATTATTTCCTTGGCTGCTGAAGTGATTAAAAATGGAGGAATAATCGCATACCCTACTGATACTGTATATGGTCTTGGAGGGAATCCCTTTTTTGAACAGGTGAGAAAAAAAATTTATCAGATAAAGAAACGGCCGCTTCACAAAGCATTGCCTTTAATTATCGGGCATCGAAACATGCTCACTTTGCTATGTACTCATATTTCCTCGCTGGCAAATAAATTAATGGATATCTTTTGGCCTGGAGCTCTTACTATTATTATTCCCGATGGAAAAGGCTCTAATATAGGGGTAAGATGGCCAAATCATCCAATTGCTGAAAAATTATCCCTTTCATCTCATCTCCCACTTATAGGAACAAGTGCAAATATCTCAGGCAACCAGAGTATTGTCGATCCGGCCCAAATAATTAAGGAGTTAGGGGATAAGATTGACCTGGTAATAGATTCTGGCACGCTGCCACCAAGTCGAGGATCGACCATAGTTGATGTCACGCAAAATACTATAAACATTATTCGGGAAGGAGAAATTCCTGCGGCAAACCTAAAACTATTAATGAGCGCTCACTGAAAAAGAAGGCAAAACCTTGGCCTAAAACTTGCTTCTAACTAAATATATTATGTTGACAATAGATACTGTTTAGAATTAGAATGAGTAAATTTTGACAATATCTAATAAATGAGGCACTAATGAAAAAAATTATAAAATTTTTCAGTTCTATAAAATTAACAATATTTCTTTTAATACTTCTCGCTCTTACTTCTATTATTGGGACGTTAATTGCGCAAAAACAAGACCCAAGACTTTATCTGCAACACTATGGACCGAAAATATTTAAACTCTTCCAGACATTTAATTTATTTGATGTATATCATTCATGGTGGTTCATATTGATATTAATTTTATTGTCTTTAAATCTTTTAATTTGTTCACTGAGAAGATTCCCCAGAGATTGGCATAGGGCAGTCCACCCTGTAATAAAATTGTCAGAGAATACTGCAAAACAGTATAAGCTGTGCAAAGATAAAATCTTTAACGCACATCTTCAAGACATTGAACAGGTTGTTATCCAGACTATCAAACGGTTTGGATTCCATACAATTACCAATTCTGAGGAGGCAGAAAACAAGACTAAAATTATTTTTTCTCAAAAAAACCGCTATAATTTTCTTTTCTTTTATTTAACGCACATCTCGATCATTTTAATCTTTATAGGCGGAATCATTGGGGCAATCCAAGGGGAAAAGGGGTTTATCCAGTTGCCTGAAGGGGAAATGAGATCTGCCTACCAGACATTTTACTCCAATACAATAGGAAATTTAGGATTTACTATACGGTGTGACGATTTTCATATTGAATATTATCCTAACTCAAGACAACCGAAGGATTATAGAAGTAAGTTGACTATAATAGAGAATAATCAAGAAATTCTTACCAAAATAATCGAAGTGAATAAGCCATTATCCTATAAAGGATATAAATTTTACCAATCTAGCTATGGGCAGGATATGCAGTCTGGAAATTTGTATATAGAAGTACAACCTAAAGATCCGGAAAAACAAGAGCCTGTGCAAAAATTTGTTGTATCTCCGGGAGGGACCTTTCAATTTAAGGGAAGTGATGGAATTCAAAGAAGTGTTCGTGTAGCTCAGTTCTTGCCTGATTTTGGTATGAATCAGAATCGACAGAAAATATCAAAATCAGACAGATTAAATAATCCGGCTATCAATATTATAGTGACACCTGAAAATCAGCCTCCCTATTCATTATGGAGCTTTCAAAATTACCCAGGGGTGCATATGAGCAAAACAGGGGATTATATATTTACATTAAAAGGGTATCAAGGGAAAGAATACACAGGGCTGCAAGTGGCAAAGGATCCTGGTGTCCCTGTGGTGTGGGCAGGATGTATAATCCTGATTATTGGGATTCTTTTTCTTTTGTATACTGCTCACGCAAGGATATGGGTTCGTCTTGAGCAGAAAAATTCAGGAACGAGAATTTTATTAAATGGACACAGCAATAAAAATAAATTTCACTTTGAGCGACAGTTTAGCGCTATTTGGGAAAATATAAGTAATTCAATCATATAGAAAAGGAGAGTTCAGTAAATGTTTCAAATAAGTTCAACATTATTTGGCGTTGTGACGGTCATATATCTCATTGCATCGCTTTTATATATAATCAATCTCATACACACTCAGAAAGTAATAAGCATATCAGCAACATTATGTACAATTTGTGGTCTCATTTGTCATTCCTGTGCACTATTTTTAAGAACGTTTTCTTCATATCAAATGGGATTTGGACAACCCCCATTTGCGAATCTTTATTCTTCAATGGTATTTTTTTCATGGTCTACTGTGCTTATATATATCATTATAGAATATAAATATCATTATAAGAGCATTGGTGCTTTTGTTCTTCCTATTGCCTTTCTCATTCTGGCAGGAGCATCCTTGCTATCAGACGAGATAACTCCGCTTGTGCCAGCTCTTCAAAGTAATTGGCTCCTTACACATGTCATTACTTGTTTTTTTGGATATGCGGCTTTTGCAGTCGGATGCGGTATTAGTATAATGTATCTCTTCAAATATAATTATGAAATAAATAAACCCTCAGGCAAAGGTATTCTATCTATAATCCCCTCCTGTGATATCTTGGATGATCTTCAATACAAAGCAGTGGCCATTGGGTTCCCCTTTTTAACGATAGGGATTATTACGGGAGCTGCGTGGGCTAATTATGCATGGGGAACATATTGGAGTTGGGACCCAAAAGAAACGTGGTCATTAATAACATGGTTTGTGTATGCTGCATTTCTTCATTCAAGATTTGCAGCAGGATGGCGAGGCAAAAAAACAGCCTACTTATGCATTCTAGGATTTCTATTTGTTTTAATGACATATTTTGGTGTAAGCTATTTATTAGGAGGGCTTCACAGTTATGCCTAATGGTCTTAATTCGAACTCAAGTTGGTCTTAGGAATCAAATAGTGCATAAAATGAGATGTATAATTTAAGATGATCTTTTCAAATGCTATATATATTAAATTGATAGGCAGTATACTATGCGTATCTTTATTTTTTATACTTTTCATCAATAAAAAAGGATATTGTGCTGATTTAAACGTAGGGATAGAATTTAATTCTGAAAAAACTGAAACAAAAGATACAGAAGGCAATGTGGATGATACTAGTGAATATCGGCCTAAATTATTTATGCAATATAAAAATCAAATTGCACAGACCGAGCTTTTAGGAAATCTAAAAATAGATTATAGAAAAGAAAAAAATATGATCACACGGGAAAGAATGGAACCCTCTTTTGATTTTGGGCTTCGCTCAGATATTTACCAGCTTAATGCCGGATTAAATGAAACAAGAGAGCGACAAAATGAGCTTGATCCTGTGGTAATAAATAAATATAGGTTTGGAGAAGGAATAGTGCAGCCTCAAAATTTCCCTGTTGATTTCCGGTTTAAATTGTCCCAACGGGAAAATGAAGATATAGATAAAACCGATAGACAAGAGGTAGAGGTACGCTATAATATGTTCCCCTCTCTGGAATTTGTGGGAAATTATTATGAAGTTGAATATGATGACCCTCAAAACAATGAGCAAAGAATAATTGGTAGGGTAAGGGGACGACATACCTTTTTCCCAAAAAAAATTCTCAAAGTTGAGGCAGGATACAAGGTAGAATCTCTTTATCGAGAAAACCAACGGGATGAAATTATTCATACTATCCAGGGGAAAGCGTCATATAAGCCATTACAAAAAACGCTCATGAATATAAAATATGAAACTGAAATTTTAGACAATCAAAAAGACCCAAATAGAAATAATAATGATTATAAAATAGATTTTGATTTAAGCCAGAAGTTATGGGAGTGGATGCACATAAAATATCAGCGAAGTTGGGATAAGGAAGAAGCTGATATCCTCAACGGGGATACTTCCGAAAAGAACATCTGGCTTTTAGAAACAACCATTGATCCCACACGATGGCTTGACTTAAACTTTAAATGGATTTCAGAAGACGAATCATTTGATCCCAATAATAATAGTAGGGGAAGATATTTAACCGAGCAAAGCTGGAGGGCTTATTTTGAAAATTTTTTCAAAAGCAGGCAGACTGTTAATCACCGGACCATAAGTGAGAGCTTGTATTCAAAGGAAGAATATATCAAATGGAGCTGGGCAACGGAGCCAATAAAGAATTTAAATCTTGAGCCGGCTTACGAATTCTCAACAATAAAAAAATATGATACCTTAAATGAAGACACGACGCGTGAGTATAGTCTTGAAGCAGGCTATACCGTAACTCTTCTTGACAAAACAGAAATTGAGATTTCTCACTCCTGGGATGAGAAAAAAATAAAAACAGACTATAATGATCCTAACACAGGGATTAGTGTTGACCATGAGTCTAAAGAGTATAATACAGCCTCCAAATTGGATATATCTGCGCAACCCTTTGAAAATCTCTACCTAAATACAGGGCTTAACATAGAAAAGAGAGATGATCGGATTAATTTTCTTCATACCAAGGATACGACCTATTTTATCAAATTTGACTTTGATCTTAATGCCTGGAACTTGAGCGGATCGTATCAATATGATAAAAGAGAGGTTGGTATTGATACAGAATCAGTCGAATCAAAAATTGGATATGCCTATAACAATTATTCGATCGAAGTGAAGTATAAATATAATTATACATTCTCTGAACCGTCAGAGTACGAAGATACATTGTTTTTTAAATTTAAAACAAAATTTTAACGACCTTTAAAGGAGGAACAAAAATATGCAACGCACAGCTCAATCAATTATAGTTTCAATGACTTTTATTCTTTTAATCTCGTTTTTAGGATCAGGGTGCAGCATGCGCCCTATGGTTGTGGGAAAACCATCTACAGGGGAAATTGCTTATCCATATACATCATGGAGCCCCAATAAAAGGGTGTGCATACTCCCCTTTGAAAATCTCACAAAAGATACAGATGCTGATATTACGGTGCGGGAGATATTTCTGACAGAACTTTTTGGCGCCCATATATTTAATGATATTGTCGATTTAGTTGAGGCAAATGCAGCGCTCATGAGTTTGCGCATACGGAAACCAGACTCTCTTGATAAGGAGACTATCCGTGCCATTGGTGAGAAGCTCAACGTAAGTTATCTTATTTTAGGAGTTGTCTCTGATTACGGCTTTGGTAAACATAAAGATTCAGGGGCCCGAGTTACCATAAGCGTGCGAATGATAGATGTAGAAACGGGTAATATTATGTGGGCTGCCAATCATTTTAAGAAAGGGGATAATTCACTTTCAAGGATATTTGGAATAAGTGAGGGGCCAACACCAATAGAACTGGCACGAGAAGCATGTTCTGAAATTGTTGACGCACTCAAAGATAATATCAGCAAAAGTGCCTATAATCGAGAACCAATAGTTGAGCCTTCATCTGAAGAGCCTTCATCTGAAGAGCCTTCACCTTCTCCTCAGGAAGAGAACATTACTCAAGAGGATACACTATATCGATGAAAAGCGCAGCATTTACATTCTTATATATACTCTCACTATGTCTCATTTTACTACCGAGAGATAGTAGCGGTCTTGCAAAAGAAAAAAAAGACTCTGAGATGAAGCCTATTGGCTATTATAACTACCAATTATATAAGAGCTTCGGGAGATACGGTACAAGTAGAGGATATTTTGACAATCCCATTGATATAGCGATTGATACATCTGAGAATACTATATTTATATTTGATAAGGGAAATAAACGAATACAACAATTTGATTCTGAAGGAGATTATATCGAACATTGGGATTATGATAATCTAAAATCCGATTCAAGGAAATTAGAGGAATTTTTTCAGCATTTTCGTCCTCTTATATTTAAAAATAACAATGAAATCGAAGAGATTAGAGGCAGACTCCCGAATAAGATCCAGATTATTAGGGAAAAAAGGGACAGAAAACTCTATGAGGCTATTAAACTCGATAATATTCAGGCTATTGCTCTTGCAAATATAAGCTTATTCGGAGAGCCAATTATTTATTTTATCCAAGAAGATCATAAACATATCGATTTCACCATCGATTCGAACGGAAAATTATACATAATTGATAATAAGTCGAGCAATATTTTAAAATTTAATGTGCGCAATTATGAAGAAGACGATACAAAATATAAAGAATATTATGAACATTATGAATATCTGGATAGCTTTGGGGGATTCGGCTCAGGAGAGGGCTATTTCTATTCCCCAATAAAAATAGCCTTTGATAGCAGTAAATTCGGCTCCTTGTGGATTCTTGATTCAAAGGATGGGAAATTACATAATTTTGATCTCAATGGTGACTTTCTAAAAGCCTTTGTGCCTAAGGACAGCACTAATAAAAAACTTGAAAAACCAACTGACCTATGTAGTGATAATCATGGATTTATTTTTATTTCAGACAGAGAAACCCACACCATTTATAAATACAACAATGAGGGATTATATATCCAATCAATCGGGAAAGAAGGTTCAAGCCCTGGTGATTTTAATAATCCCACCGCATTGACGGTTGATAATGAAGGCCGATTGTTTGTTGTTGATACAGGAAATAACCGTATACAAATCTTTACGCCTTAATATTTAGATTATTATCCTTTCACCTTTCTGGTTCTATTCCCTTTGCCTTTTTTACCCTTTTTCTGATTAGATTGAGCCGCTTCTCTTTGTTTTATCCGTTGTAGCTCGCCGCTTGCTGCTAAAGAAGCACTCCTTTGAGCTGCGGCTACACTTGCGTTTGAAGATTTTGCTCTTCCTTTTTCTGGTTCAACCTGATGAGCAAACAGTTTATTAAAAATGAGTACTGCAGGACTTGCAATGTAAATAGAAGAATATGTACCGATAATAACACCTAAAATTAAGGCAAAGGCAAAATCGTTAATGACCTCACCCCCAAGAACAAAAAGTGCAACAACTACAAAGAACGTCGTAAGAGAGGTCAAAATGGTCCGGCTTAATGTCTGATTAATACTCTTATTAAATATATTTTCATAGTTTTCACCTTTCATAATTCGTAAATTATCCCGTACACGATCAAAAACAACTATCGTATCGTTAAGCGAATATCCTATGATTGTCAATAACGCAGCAATGACCGGTAATGAAATTTCACGATTAGTGAGAGAAAAGGCCCCGACAGTAATCATAACATCATGAGCCAACGCAGCAATAGCGCCTATACCATATTTAAATTCAAAACGCCACCCCGTGTAAATTAAAACCAAAATAGTAGCGAATATTATAGCCCATAATCCTTTCTGCCGAAGGTCTTTCCCCACCTTCGGGCCCACCATTTCAACTCTTCTTACTTCGAAGCTCTCTGCTCCAAATTCCTCGATAAGAACTTGTTTAATCTCATCACTAATAGACTTCAACGCTGACGAGCTCTGGCTCATCCTTATCAAAAATTCATTTTCTTCTGAAACCCCATATTGCTGAATAAGAGATTCTGATAGATTTAAATTTTTCAGAGTTTCTCTAATCCTATCAACGTCGACGTCTGCTTTATCTTTGAAAAATTTTACTTGAACTAATGTACCGCCTGAAAAATCAATACCGTATTTCGGTCCGCCTTTGACCACCAAGGAAACGATCCCAATTACGATAATTATAGTGGAGCCTAGGATTGCCCATTTCTGGACCCCCATGAAATCTATATTAAGATCACTCTTAAAAAATTGCATATTATATTCTCCTATATCTAAATTAAATACTCAATCTGGTAATTCTGCGTTTACTTGATACCCAATCAAATACAAAATGAGTTGCGACAATAGCGGTAAACATACTAGCGCCTATGCCTATACTTAGGGTAAAAGCAAAGCCCTTTATGGGACCGGTGCCAAATTGGAAAAGCACTAATGCTGCAATCAGGGTCGTTACATTAGCATCTACTATGGTAATAAAGGCTTTTGAATACCCAGCACTAATTGCGGACCCGGGTGTCTTCCCAACAATAAGCTCTTCCCTGATACGCTCAAATATGAGAACATTAGCATCAACCGCCATACCTACAGTAAGAACAATACCTGCAATCCCCGGTAATGTTAAGGAAGCCTTAAGAAGAGCAAGCGCTGCCATAATCAATAAAATATTTAAAATCAAGGCAAAATCTGCAATAAGCCCTGATAATTTGTAGTAGAGAATCATAAACAGAACAACAAAGACAAATCCGATGAGTAAAGAAAACATTCCTTTTCTGATGGAATCCTTTCCCAGGGAGGGACCGACTGTTTGCTGATGCAGTATTTGCACTGGAGCAGGGAGTGCACCTGCCCTTAAGACGATCGCTAAATCATGGGCCTCTTCACTGGTAAATCTTCCTGAAATTTGGGCCTGTCCCCCGCTTATCTTCTCCCTAATAACTGGTGCGGAATACACATGTTTATCAAGAATTATTGCTAATCTCCTTCCCACATTGTCTCCTGTAATTTGGGCAAATAATTGGGCTCCTTCCTTGTCAAAGGTAATATTCACAGTAGCTTCATTATACTCAGGATTAATTCGAACCTTAGCATCCGTGAGCACTTCCCCTGTCATGAGTACTCTCTTCTTTAATAAATATGGCTTTCGAGTTAATCGCCCTGTGGTCTGGTCAATTTCCTCGCCATAGAGTATCTCATTGTCATCGGAAATATTTCCTGCCAATGCAGCATTGACATCTGCATCATCATCAACAAGCTGAAATTCCAGTTGGGCTGTTTTTCCGATTAGCTCAATAGCTCTTTCGGTATTCTTAATCCCGGGAAGCTCTATAACTATTCTTTCATCCCCTTGCTTTTGTATAATAGGCTCTGTCACGCCAAACTGATCGATACGCTTTCTAATAGTCTCCAGCGCCTGATCCACAGCAAACACTTTAATATTTTGGGCCTGTTTTTCATCCAGTTCTAATTGAAAATGCATTTCATCTCCCCCAACAGGGTGCTCCATCTTATATTCAAAATAATCGTTTAAGATAGTGACCATTCCCGGCACAAACTCACTGGAAACTAATACAATATCTATAGTCCTTGGCCCAATTTTTTCTACCTTATCAAATATCAACCCTGCAGTCCTTATACGATCCTTTAATCCGATCACTGCTCTCTCCAACTTACTTTCAACCGCCTTTTCAGTCTCAACCTCTAACACTAAGTGCATTCCTCCCTGCAAATCTAATCCTAGATGAATCACATCAACATGATCCTTCCACCAGGAGGGTAGATGTTCCCGCACTGGCAGGATCGAAGGAATAATAAGAAAAATAGCTAACACACTAATAATGAAGATTAACCAAAACCTCCATCTTAAATTATCTTTCACCGTATTCTCCTTTATTAATTACTATGTTCCCTTTTTTGTTTCTGATTGTTGTTCTTCACGCTTTGCGCTAATTGAATTTTTTGCTACCTCAATCTTTACTTTATCGCTCACATATAATGTTACGCTTTTTGGATTTACCGCTTCAATGGTCCCATAAATACCTCCTGATGTAACAATCTTATCCCCTTTTTTTAAACTTTCTCTCATCTGCATTGAAGCTTTCTGCTGTTTCTGTTGAGGACGAATCAACAAAAAATAAAATATAAGAATAATCAGGGCAATCATTAAAAAACCCCCTATCGTACTGCCTCCTCCTTGACCTGATTGAGCAGGGGCTGTCAATGCATGCGCCACGGCGACTTCAAACATATAGTTCTCCTTTTCATTTCAAGGCCCGTAGGCCTTCTCAAATCCTGCTTTTAATGCATATAGTGAATTATTCTTTATTGCATTACGAATTTCAGAAAATAAATCAGCATAAAATTTTAAATTATGGAGAGTACATAATACACTAGACAGTATCTCCCTATTCATATACAGATGCCGCACATAGGCACGGGAAAAATTTTTACATGTATAGCATGAGCATTTGCTATCAATAGGCTTATCATCCGTGCGATATTGCGCCTGTTTAATGACTATTTTGCCTTCATGGGTAAACAATTGGCCATTTCTTCCATTCCTGGTTGGCAGAACACAATCCATCATATCGATACCATTTATGACTGCTTCAATAATATCTAACGGTGTTCCTATTCCCATCGCATATCTGGGCATCTCATCAGGCAAAAGGGAAGCAACGTGACCAATAATATCATAGGTATCTTTCTTCTCTTCACCAACACTTAATCCTCCTATAGCATATCCATCAAAATCCATCTTTACAAGTTCTCTTGCTGATTTTTCTCTTAATTCTTTATACACGCCACCTTGGACTATGCCAAATATCTTTTGGGTGTTTTTCATACTTACATCTCGGGAACGTTGCGCCCACTCAAGGGACAACTCCATGGATTTCTTAACACTATCATACGAAGCAGGATAGGAAACACATTCATCAAGGCACATTATTATATCTATTCCAAGGGCTTTTTGAATATCGATAACCTTTTCAGGAGACAAAAAATGTTTTGATCCATCAATATGGGATTGAAATGTCACTCCTTCGTCCGATATATGGGAAAAATTACAGAGACTCATAATCTGAAAACCACCACTATCGGTCAAAATTGGACCCTTCCAGCCCATAAATGAATGAAGTCCCCCCATCTTCTCCACAATATCTATCCCTGGCTGTAAATATAAATGGTATGCATTGCTCAGTACAATCCTTATTCCAATTTTTTCAAGTTCATCAGGCTTGACCCCTCGAACAGTACCCCTTGTACCAACAGGCATAAATAATGGGGTTTCCGCCTTACCATGGCATGTATCAAGGCACCCGATTCTGGCTGAGGTATCATTATCCCGCTTAAGCACCATGAAAGGAGATGACATTATACCTCCATAATCTCCTCTTCCTTATCCTTTAATATGCTATCAATTTTTTCGATGTAGCTATCTGTGAGTTTTTGAATATCTTTTACCGCCCCATGGTAATCGTCTTCTGTAATTTTTTTCTCTTTCTGAGAATTTTTCAAACGCTCATTTGTATCCCTTCTGATATTCCTGATGGATATCTTACTCTCTTCTGCTTTGGACTTAACAATCTTTACGAGTTGCTTTCTTCTCTCTTCCGTAAGTTGAGGAATGGCGAGTCGAATAACCTTTCCGTCATTTGTAGGATTTATTCCCAAATCTGACTTTAAGATTGTCTTTTCAATCTCATTAATTGTTGAAGGGTCCCAAGGCATTATGACAATCATCCGAGGTTCAGGAATCGTGAGATTAGCCATCTGATTGAGTGGCGTTAACGTATTATAATAATTAACTTTGATTCCATCCAGTAAAGCGATGGAGGCCCTCCCTGTACGAATGGATGCAAATTCATGGCGCAGGGCATCAATAGCTTTGCTCATTTTTTGATCAGCTTCCTTCTGGATTTCCTTAATCATTTCACTCACTCCTAATAATCGAACCGATATGTTCTCCTAATACAATCTTTTTTATTACTTCTTTTTCCTTAAAATTAAACACAATAATTGGCAGATTATTTTCCATACATAACGTTATTGCAGTATTATCCATGACCCTAAGCCGTTTTTCTATGGCTTCCATATACGTTATGGAAGGAAATCGTATTGCACTCTCATCTTTAAAAGGATCAGCACTATAAATACCATCAACCTTGGTTGCTTTTAAAAGAACCTCTGCTCCGACTTCAGTGGCACGAAGGGCAGCAGCGGTATCTGTGGTAAAATATGGATTGCCGGTACCGCCAACTAAGATAATAACCCTCCCTTTTTCTAAATGTCTGACTGCCCTTCTTCTTATATAGGATTCAGCTAATTGATGCATTTCTATCGCCGTCATCACCCTTGTGAATATTCCAAGTTTTTCTAACGTGCCCTGCAGTGCCAATCCATTAATCACGGTTGCCAACATGCCCATATAGTCAGAAGACGTCTTTTCCACATACTCTATTTCCTTAGAAGAGCCGCGATAGATATTTCCTCCCCCCAAAACAATTGCTATCTCAACGCCTAGGTCCCTTACTTTTTTTATCTCCCCAGCCAGAGATATAATTGTTGAATTATCTATACCAAAACCTTTTTTCCCCTGAAGGGCTTCACCACTAAGTTTTAATAAAATTCTCTTATACGCAAGGGTATTCATGAGGGAATCAGCCTTCACCCCGCTCAAACCTTACAAAACGCTTAATCTGTATATTTTCTCCTAATTTGCCAATCTTCTCCTTCACAATATCTTTAATAATCTTCTTATCATCCCGTATATATTGTTGTTCTAACAAGCATTTCTGAGCAAAAAAATTCTTTTCCAATTTGCCGGAAATGATTTTTTCTACTATTTCTGCAGGTTTTCCTGTATCTTTAAATTGGGCTCGATAAATATCTTTTTCTTTCTCAATTTCTTCCTCCGGCACATCTTCTTTGTTTACATACTGGGGATTAAAAGCCGCTATCTGCATCGCTATCTCCTTGGTGAGGTCCTTAAATTCATCGGTCCTTGCAACAAAATCCGTCTCACAATTGATTTCCAATAGAACTCCTATCCTCCCATTTCCATGGATATACGAATATATGAGCCCCTCAGAGGTCTCTCGTCCCCCCTTCTTTTCAGCGGTAGCAATTCCTTTTTTGCGCAAATATTCTACTGCCTTCTCTATATCACCATCGGTCGCAGTCAATGCCTCTTTACACGACATAAAACCACAACCGGTTTTTGTCCTCAATTCCTTCACTAAACTTGCTGAAATAGCCATTTTCTCTTTATACCTCACTTTTTATTTAAAAAATTATTATTTCATTTTACTATTCATTGAGATTATAATCAGGTAACGCTGCAGGTTCTGATAACGTGGTAGATTCAGATAATGCAGAATTTTTTGAGTCATCTAATCCACTCTCTTCGCGTATCTCTTCGTCGCTAAAACTTTCTTCAAATTCTTCCTCTTTTTCACTCTCAGATTCAACTTTCTTCTTTTCTTCTTCCTCTTCAATGGCTGCTTTAGAAAGATATTCGCCTCGACCCTCCATAGCAGCATCGGCTATTTTAGATGTGATAAGTTTAATAGCCCGAATTGCATCATCATTTCCTGGTATTGGATATTCTATCCCCTCCGGATCACAATTTGTATCGACAACAGCAATGATTGGGATTTCTAATTTTCGGGCTTCATTGAGTGCTATTTTTTCTCTCTTTGGATCTACAATAAAAATAGCAGAAGGAAGGATCTCCATCTCTTTGATCCCCCCTAATACATGGCTTATTTTATGTTTCTTCTTTTCTAATTTTAAAATTTCTTTCTTTGTATACGCGCCATACTCTTTGCTTTCTAAGACATGTTCAATCTTTTTCAGCCTGGCAATGCTCTTTTTTATAGTCCCAAAATTGGTGAGCATACCACCTAACCACCTATGTTTCACATAATGCATATTACAGCGAAGAGCTTCTTCACATATTGCATCCTGGGCTTGTTTCTTTGTCCCCACAAAGAGAATCGTTTTCCCGTCAGACGTGATATCCCGAACAAATTGGTACGCCATCTTAAATAAACGCATCGTCTTCTGTAAGTCAATGATATAAATACCATTCCTTTCAGCGAAAATATAATCCTTCATTTTTGGGTTCCATCTTTTTGCCTGATGGCCAAAATGAACCCCTGCCTCAAGCATTTGCTTCATGGACACTTTTAACATATATTTACTCCTGTTGATAAATAAGGGTTTAATCTCTCCACCCCTTTCATTTCCTTAGAAAATTGGCATAGTTATATACCAACACCCTTCTAAAGATCGAGGGATGTATTTTTTATGAGTTTATAGAAAGATACCATAATTTCAATAGAGTTGCAAGATAAAATTCTTGACTTTCATAAAAAATAAATATTAAAATTAGAAATAATACTAGCAAATTTTTTAAAAGAGGAACTATACATGAAAAAGAAAAATCAGATATTAATGACCTTGGCAGAGGGATTTGAAGAAGCAGAAGCCATTATACCGCTCGATCTTTTGAGGCGTGCGCATATTCCTGTGGTGACCTGTTCCATATCAATCTTGCTCAACGTCCAAGGTGCCCATCAAATCCAGATACAAGCGGATAAATTGATCAATCAAATTAATATAGAAGAATTCAACGGCATTATCTTGCCCGGTGGAATGCCCGGTACTGTGAATTTAAATAAATCACAGGAGGTACATAGGTTTATAATGAATATATACCAACGTGGTGGCCTCATCGCAGCGATTTGCGCCGCTCCTACTATTTTATCAGATCTTGGCCTCCTGAAAAATAAATCCGCCACCTGTTTTCCTGATATACAACCACGAATAAATTGTGCTCAAATTCACCCAAAAGCACAGGTAGTCGTAGAAAGCAATATTATTACCAGCCAGGGAATGGGGACCGCAATTCCCTTCGGATTAACTATTGTGGAATATCTTGAAGGGAAAAGGGTGGCCACGGAGCTCGCACAAAGAATTGTATATCAATGTTCCAGCGATTAAAAGTCGGATTGGCTTTAGGAGGAGGGGCCGCGCGAGGTCTTGCGCATATCGGAGCTCTTAAGGCCTTAGAAGAGAGTAAAATACCTATTCATTATATTGCCGGATGTAGCATGGGCGCTATTATAGGGGGACTATATGCCCTTAATCCAAATGCACTATCCATTGAGGCTCAAATACAGAAGTACTTAGCAGATGAAGTATTCATTAAAACAAAAATGGAATTTTTACAAAATCCCGGCTTGGAAAATGGAGGGGGATTTTTTTATCGTTTTGGCAAATATATAAAAAAAAAGGTTTTCTATAGCCTTTCACTTATTAAAATGGCATTCATTTCTCAAGAAATCGTCGAAGAAAATAGCCGCTATCTATTTGGGGATAATAGGTTTAACGATACCAAAATCCCTTTTTGCGCTGTGGCCTCTGATATTAATAAAGCGGAAGAAGTCATTCTCACACAGGGGCCTCTTGGAAAAGCAGTGAGCGCAAGCTGTGCTATCCCGGGAATAATGCCCTTACAAAACATTGATGGACATGTTCTCATAGATGGAGGATGCCTTGATCTTGTTCCCATAGAGCCTGTGCGCACGATTGGGGCACGCTATGTGATCGCAGTCGATGTAAGTAAAAAAACTGTGAAAGAAAAAGGCCGATATGAAACCTCCCTGGATATTGTGCTTCGATCAGGAGAGATTTCTCAAAGTGCCTTATTTCATTGTCAACTTAAAAAGGCAGATTTTATACTACGTCCTCCTGTGTCATCCATTCATTGGGGAGATTTTAGCCGAAGCGATGAGGCTATTCGCCTCGGCTATGAAAGTGTGAAGCAAGAAATACCACGCATAAAAAAAGCGCTCCTTTACAGACGCCTTATATCTATCCCTTAATATAATTTCCCCTTTACTATAATTTTCTCTCTTAATCCTCAATAGCTATCGAATTTTAAAAAAAATATGATCGATAAGTTATAGAGAGAGTATAATAATTTAAAAACGAATGAGGGGGAACCATTAAATGGATATAATTGTTTGTATAAAGCGAGTGCCGGATACAGCTGAGATTCCGATCACAATTAATGAGACGGGGAAAAATATCAATGAAGAGCAGCTTACTTTTGACATTAACGAAGCAGATACCTATGCTCTTGAAGAAGCATTACTCATAAAAGAAAAGTCAGGAGGCTCTGTTTCTGTTATCAGTATAGGCAATGAAGAGACAGAATCAATTCTGCGCATGGGTTTAGCTAAAGGTGCAGATAACGCTCACAGGTTTTGGGATGAGGCCTTTGCTTATTCAGATGGATATACCATCGCATATATTCTTTCACAAGAACTTCGAAAGAGACAATTTGATCTTATTCTCACAGGGTGCATGGCGTCAGATGATGGTCTGTGTCAGGTCGGGCCAACTCTCGCCGAATTATTAGGCGTACCACACGCTACCCTCGTCACTCACGTCATGGTTAAAGAAAATATGCTTGAGGTGCAGCGTGAACTTGAGGGAGGGCTTTTTGAAGTTCTCGACATAAAACTCCCTGCCTTGCTTACCATACAAACAGGTATTAATAAACCGCGTTATGCGAGCATGCTCGGCATCAGAAAAGCAGCCAAAAAAGGAATTGAACTTTTAGGCTTACGTGAGATTGGACTTCAAGAGGCTGATGTCGGGGAATCCGGCTCAAAAGTAAAAATTGAAAAAATATATATACCTCCTATTCTTAAAAGAGCAGAGATGTTGGAAGGAACATCGGACGAGGTCTCAACCAAAGTTGCTGAGATATTAAAAGGAAAGGGTATAATGTAATGAGTGAGATATGCGTATTAGTTGAACATCGAAGGGATGAAATCAGAGATATTACCTTTGAAATGCTCACCCAGGGAAAGCAATTAGCCGAAGCGAATGGGGCCACTCTTACCGCGGTCCTCATAGCCAAGGATACTTCATTCTATAAAGATAGAGTAAAAAAGTATGCCAATAGAGTAATATGCATTGATGAGATAAAGGCTGAATACTATAATGCTGAAGTATATCAGAAGATACTTTTTTATCTGTTGAAGGAGAGGAAGCCCTGCCTTACATTAATTGGACACACTGCGTTCGGTATCGACCTTGCCCCTTCCTTGGCCACTGAGCTGGACCTTCCCATAGTGACAGACTGCATAAAATTATATTTGGAAAATAATGAGTTAGGTGCTGAACGACAGATGTATGGGGGAAAAGTAAATGCAGATGTGAAATTAAAAAAGGGCCCAGCATATATTGCAACAATCCAGCAAGGAGCTTTTGAGGCTCAAGAGATGAACCTTGACGGAGAGATTGAATATTATACTTCCCCGTTGGTTGAAGAAATACCCTACCGCACATTTATTAAATACGTGGAAGCAGCCATTGGTGATGTTGATATCACTCAGTCAGATATAATTGTCGCCGTGGGACGGGGAATAAAAGAGGAAGAAAATCTCTCACTCGTGAAGGATTTGGCAACCTCCCTGGGAGGTGTTGTGGCATGTTCACGTCCAATCGTTGATGCGGGCTGGTTACCGAAAGATCGACAGGTAGGAAGCTCAGGGAAGATAGTCACTCCTAAGCTCTATATCGCCATTGGTATAAGTGGCTCAAGTCAACATATGACGGGGATGAAAGGGGCAAAAACCATCGTGGCAATCAATAAAGATCCCAATGCTCCAATCTTTAATATTGCGGATTATGGCATTGTAAATGATCTATTTAATGTTGTGCCAATCCTTAAAGAGAAAGTAATTACATTAAAGGGATAGAACTATGTCAAGGGCTATACAGATAATTCCAGAAATTAGGGATGCTATTGTGGAAGCGGGTGCACAAGATATTTTCAAATGTTACCAATGTGGAAAATGTTTCAGTGTGTGCCCGTGGTATCACGTATTGGCAGTTGAATTTCCCGTTTACAGGATTCCTCAAGCTACAAAACTTGGCATAATCGCCAGCAGTGAGGATAAAGAGGTAATAGAGGCTGAAGTTAAAGAGATATTTGAATGTGTAGGCTGTGAAGCTTGTGTTAATGAGTGCCCGAGGGGCGTTAACATAACAGATATTATTAAAGCAATACGCAGAATATTTGTAGAATATGGAACATTGCCCCAAGAACTAAAAGCTGCCATATCTAAAATCCAAGGAACAGGAAATCCACTAGGAGATGCAAGAGAGAAACGGGATGAATGGTGTAAGGACTTAGATATTGGAGCTTTCCAACCAGACATGGAATTTTTATATTTTCCTTGCTGTATTCCTGTATATGATCCACGGGCCAGAACTGTAGCACGCGATACTGCCAAAATCTTAAAAAAATGCTCCATATCATTTGGAATATTGGGCTCCCGTGAGGAATGTTGCGGTGAGAGTATAAGAAGAATAGGGGCTGAAAAGCTCTTTCAAAAATTGGCAAATACCAATAGGACAACTTTTAACAATTCGGGCGTTAAGCAAATCTTAACAACATCTCCCCATTGTTATACGGTATTTAAAAATGACTATAAAGTCATACATTCAACACAGCTTTTTGCACAACTTATTGAGGAAAAAAAACTAAGTCCTCAAAAATCACTAAATAAACGAGTCGTGTATCATGATCCCTGCACCTTAGGCAGGCAAAACGGCATTTATGATGAGCCGAGAAAAGTTCTTTCCGCTATTCCAGGCTTAGAATTAGTGGAAGTAGAAAATTTTAACCGACAATATACTGTATGCTGTGGTGGGGGCGGCGGTGGCCTCTGGATTGACCTTCCCCCCGAGGAGCGTATAACTAATGTGAGGATTAAACAATTGCAGAGCACGGGTGCTGAAATTATAGCAGTAGCTTGTCCTTATTGCCTTCAAATGTTTGAGGATGCTATTAAAGTCATGAATCTTAATTTGGAAGTTAGGGATATAAGCGAACTCTTATTTGAATCATTATAAGTATTAATAAGATAAAAGGCATTGATGATGAAAAAAATAGGAATTTTTATCTGTCATTGCGGAACGAATATTTCCACATCTGTTGATATTCAGAAGGTTATCAGTGAAATCCAAAATTATCCTTCTGTTGCGTTCACCATTGACAATAATTATATGTGCTCAGAGCCTGGTCAGGCAATGATAAAAGAGGCAATTGGTAAATATAAATTAGATGCGGTAGTGGTTGCTTCATGCTCACCTACACTGCATGAGGCTACATTTAGGAAGGTTTGTCAAAAAGGCGGCCTTAATGCTCATCAGTGTGAAATAGCTAATATTAGAGAGCAATGTGCCTGGATTCATAAAGAGAAAAATGAGACGACGGCAAAGGCAATTCAGATAATCAAAATGATGATTGAAAAGATAAGGTTGAATGAATCTCTTGAGCAAATAAGTGTACCGGTAACGAGAAGAGCGTTAGTTATCGGAGGAGGAATTGCTGGAATCCAAGCTGCTTTAGATATTGCCAATTCCGGGTATGATGTTATATTGCTTGAAAAAAAATCTTCAATTGGCGGGCGCATGGCTCAACTTTCCGAAACCTTTCCAACATTAGATTGCTCTCAGTGTATTCTTACTCCTAAAATGGTTGAAGTTGCCAACCATCCCCATATTAGGCTGCTCACATATTCTGAATTAGAAGAGATATCCGGCTATGTGGGAAATTTTAAGGTAAAGATCAGGAAAAAAGCAAAATATGTAGACTTTGCTAAATGTACTGGCTGTGGTCTTTGCTGGGAGAAGTGCCCTGCAAAGGTTGATTCTGAATTCAACGAAAAATTGAATAAGAGAGGGGCTATCTATATCCCTTTTCCTCAGGCTATACCCAACAAACCTGTTATTGATGCTGCACATTGTATTTATTTTCAAAAGCAAAAATGCAAAGCATGTGAAAAAATTTGCCCCACAGGGGCCATAGATTATGAACAAAAGGACAATTTTTTAGAAATAGATATTGGAGCTATTGTTGTTGCTACTGGATATGATCTATATCCGAAAGAAGCTCTTGCTGAGTATGGTCATAACCTTTATAAGGATGTGATAAATGGCTTAGAGTTTGAAAGAATGCTTTCTGCATCGGGGCCAACTGAGGGTAAAATAGTTCGCCCTTCTGATGGAAAGGAACCTCAGGAGATAGTCTTTATACAATGTGCAGGATCAAGAGATCCAGAAAAAGGAGTTTCTTTTTGCTCACAAATCTGCTGTATGTATGCTACGAAACATGCCATGTTATATAAACATAAAGTACCCTCTGGACAACCTTATATTTTTTATATTGATATACGCTCTGTAGGGAAGGGATATGAAGAATTTGTTCAAAGAGCGCAGGAAGAGGATAAGGTTGTGTATATAAGGGGGAAAGTTTCTAGAGTCTTTCCTGAAAATGATAAAATGACCGTATTGAGTGTCGATACATTAAGTGGAAATAGAATAGAGATAAACGCTGATTTAGTGGTACTCGCCACTCCAATCTTACCTTCCGAAGGTGTGAAGGAGTTAACTGCCAAATTAAAGATCTCTACGGATACATATGGTTTCTTATGCGAGGCCCACCCTAAACTAAGGCCACTTGAAAGTCTCACCGCTGGTATATTCTTAGCAGGAGCTTGTCAGGCGCCTAAGGATATTCCCCAGACAGTAGCCCAGGCAAGCGGAGCTGCAAGTAAGGTGCTTGCTTTATTTTCTCGGAAAGAACTTTATCATGAACCAAATATTGCCTTTGTGGATGAAGAGTTATGTTCTGGATGTAAAATCTGTATTAGTAGTTGCCCTTATAATGCCCGAAAGTTTGATGAGGAAAAAAATATAGTAAAGGTTGATAATATTCTTTGTGAAGGATGTGGTGCATGTATTGCAGCCTGCCCTGCCGGAGCATGCCAGCAAAAAAATTTTACTGATGAACAAGTTTATCAGATGCTAGATATTCTATTAGAATAAAAATAAAAAGAGGGGCTTAATAAAAATGGCAAAAAAGACTTACTTCTTGGATGAAGATATACAATTTCATTTTAAAAATACTATTGAATGGAAAAAAATCATTCCTCTCTATGAAGAGTTAGATAAAGATTTCCAATTACCGCAAGCCATAAACATGTATCATGACACATTAAAAGAGCTCGGGACTATCGCTGCACAGGAGCTTGAGGAAACAGCCAAAGAAAGTGATGAAATAGGTGTCAAGTATGAAAATGGAGAGGTCATCTATACAGAGGGCTTTAAGCGCGCATTAAAGGCCTTTAAAGAGGCAGAAGCCCTCGCACTGAATGTGAAAAGTGATTATGAGGGAATGGGAATGCCAACTCTCATTCATATGATTAATATAGAAATGATATGCAAGGCAGATGCAGCATTTATGACCGTGTATTCATTTTACTCCGGTGTTGCAAAAACACTCGAAGTATTCGCCTCTGAAGAGCTAAAAAAGAAATACATACCTTTGCTGGTAAAGGGCGAGTGCAGCGGATCAATGTCCTTAACAGAGCCGGAGGCAGGATCAGACCTTGGACAGATAGGCACCACCGCAATAAAAAATCAAGATCAGTGGGAGATCACAGGAAATAAAATATTCATTACCAATGGCAATGGTGAACTTACTCTTGTTCTGGCGCGATCAAATCCACAAGAAAAAGGGACAAAAGGGCTAAGCATGTATCTTGTGCCACGATTCATGAGAAATAATGGGAGTCAAATTGAAAATTTCTCCCTCGGCACCGCAGAACATAAGATAGGCATTCACGCATCACCAACCCTCGAGCTTTTATTTGACAAATCAATTGGCTATTTGGTAGGAAATGAGGGGGAAGGGCTCAAACAGATGTTTTATCTCATGAATGAGGCTCGATTAGGTGTATCAGCCCAGGCCCTTGGTATCGCCCAGAAAGCATTCGAAGAAGCACAAGAGTATGCCCTGCAAAGAGTTCAATTCGGAAAGCCCATTGCTCAGCATGAATTAATTGCCGATAAACTATTGGATATAGACACAGACATCAAAGCCATGAGAAGCCTCCTTTATAAAGCATGTGAGTATGAAGATATGAGAGCAGGCTTGGAAGATAAACTAAGGGCATGCGAAAATGGAGCATCGGAAAAGGGGCGTCTTGAAAAAGAATTCAAGAAATATACATATCTTGCACGGGAAATGGTGCCCCTTGTTAAATATTTCATAACAGAAAAATGCATACATATTGCGCGAGATAACCTTCAAATTCATGGGGGTAATGGATATACAACAGAATATCCGGCAGAGCGTCATGTAAGAGACTCATTAATCACAACTATTTATGAAGGCACAAGCCAGATACAAGCATTAATGGCGATGCGTGACACACTCAAAAAATCAAAGGTCATCCCCTATGGAGAATCCTTAAAAAATATACTGAAACGGATACAATCACTTTTTGCTTCACACCTCGACAGGCAGGTCATCTGGGCACATATTTATTTTACCTCTGCGGTAGATTATCTAAAACGGCCCTTTGCTGTTGCCCAACTTTTTAAAAACAAAAAAAAGGAAAAAGAGGCCCTCTCATATGCCATGCTCTGCGCTGAGAGGCTGACACGATTAAAAGCATACACAACAATTATCGATATTCTTGCAGATGAGGCTAAGAAATTTCCCGAAAGAAGAGCAGTGGCAGAGAGGTTTATGAGAAATTATCTGCCTGAGATAAAAAAAGAAGCACAATTTATTAAAAGCAACGATAAAACGACCTTGGCCTATCTTCGCACATTACAATAAGTAATTCTTATTTTCATTCTTTTTACTTTCAGTGCGCCTTGCGAGTGCTTTATTGTACATGTAATAATCCATAGAGAATTATGGTACAATAAAGACTTAAGAATAGGTTCCATGAGAGGTAAGGCACAATATTTCTAAAGGCGTAAGGGTATGATAAGAAAGGCATTTATTCTAAAAATTTTTGACGCAGCATATATGCAGCGGTGGAATGATAAGATACGCCCAATAGAATTAATCGAACTCGATAAGCAAGCGCATAAAATGGTCATTGCATATTTTTTCTCCAAATTTGAAGAACATACGCCTGAATTTAACTGGATAGATATCCTTGAGGGAGGAGTCTTCGAACTTTTGCAACGCATCGTTGTTACTGATTTAAAGCCGCCCATATTTTTTAAAATAAAACAGGACACTGCGAAGTATAAGAGATTAAACGAGTGGGTGTATTATGAGCTTGAGCCGATCATGTCACCTTTGGGCCATGATTTTGGAAAAAGGTTTAGAGAATATTTTTCATCCGGAGGTGAGACTCTCAATAAGAGGATTCTGGGGGCTGCGCATCTTTATGCCACCAAATGGGAATTTGACATAATAAAAGGTATAAATCCCAATGCCCTTGAGATGAGGAAGATAGAGAATGATTTACAGGCACGACTTAGCCACTTTTATGATTTAAAGGGTGTAGCGGAATTGGAAGAGAATAAAAAATACCAGAATTTTATTGATTTATGTGGTCACCTGAGATTTCAGGCACGATGGGCTCATCTTCATAGAATACCGAAGACCTCGGTATTGGGACATATGTTATTTGTGGCTATACTCTCCTATCTTTTCTCTCTAGAAATAAAGTCGTGCAGAAGAAGGTGTATGAATAATTATTTCACCGGTTTATTTCATGATTTGCCGGAAGCCCTTACCCGGGATATTATCTCACCTGTAAAAAGATCGATCGAAGGCCTGAGCGATTTGATTAAAGAATATGAAAAAGAGGAGATGAACAAGGAGGTATACGGCCTTATACCAAAGGAATGGGCTTCACAGATAAAAATGTTTACTGAAAATGAATTCGACAATGTAATCACGATAGAGGGCAAATCGGAAAAGGTAGTGAGTCTTGATCTACATGATAAGTATAATGAGGATAAATTTAACCCCAGAGACGGGGAGCTAGTAAAAGCAGCGGATGAGCTTTCTGCCTTCATAGAGGCCTATCTGGCACTTGTTAATGGAAGTACGCATCATGATCTTCAGGAGGCACGACTCTCATTAAAAAATAAGTACGCAAGGGTGAACATTGCTGGAATGAATTTCGGGGAGCTCTATGCTGATTTTGATTAGTACTCTTACCCCATGGACTTCTTATTGTGCCTTCACCCGGTATTAATGAAGCTCCCAACGGCTATTCTTTCTTCAACGGGAAGCATGGTATATAAAAAATTATTATCACTTACAGAGGTATACAAAAGGCAATGGTAGTTCCATTGCCTAACTCTGCAAAGAAAACTAAAACAGGTTTCGGTCTATGGGCAAATCATTCGACAATAAATGATGGCGCTCAATTTGTAGGAGAAGGAGTTAGCCAAATCCTGGATGGAAGACGATCCTAATTTAGCGGGTATCATATATATAGAGGCGGACGGACGGGGGACAGTGCGGCTTGATGAGCGAAGAGGCGCAGTGACCGGAGGCAGACAGCCAAAGGAGACGGCTTAAAAGAAAAAAGCTATGTGCTGTCTGCTTGAGGGAACGTATATGTGAAGCCCGGCAAGCCACCGGAGCAGGGCGGGCAGGGGCTCTAAGTAAAAGCAGCGAGGGCGGTAGGAGAAGGCACAGAGCAACCTTAGTGTTACCAGGGAGAGCGTCTGATAATGTCAATTATGTAAGTGCTTTAGGGGGTCACAGGTTTTACCTGGCTAAAGAGCGTGGCATTATTCGTAACAATCAGTTGTAAAACCTGATGAGCCCCTTAACAGATTACATAATTTCACATTATCAGATGATCGACCCTCTCTCTATACTGCTCTGTGCCTTCTCCCACCGACCGAGTAACCTTTTAATCTTTAGAGCTAGGGCAGGCTTAATTTATGTGTTGTGGAGGTTTGGGATAGGAAAAATGGGAGTTTCGCATTTTGGTTACCTTAACGATTAGTTTTTTATTAATTTTTTATTAAGATTTAAGTATCATTATTATAATCTTGGTGCTGCTGAGGGGCTTGCTGAGGTGGCTTATTATGGAATTTTGGGTAAAAAGGTTTTCATTGCCGGTTGTTATGGGAGATGATGAAGTTAAATCAATATAAATAATAAGATAGGCAGAGCCAATTGCCGACTCTGCCTATCATAAACACTGCTTTATTAATATTTTATTTTGTCTATTAAACTATAATCCAATAACTCCTTGATTTTTTTAATTTCTTGTTTTAAATATTCATTCAACTCTTAGTAAGTTAATCGCTATAATATTTTCAAAATTTTCAATTTTTAATAGATTATTTTGAGCTTTAAGTTCTTCCAATTGCGCTTGCTGGGATTTAATCGCCTCTATCAACAAAGGAGTAAGCTTTGAATAGTCAATAGATTTATACTCTTCAGCATCCTCATACAAAGCCACTAAAAAATAATTTTCTTAGTGACCAAAATATTTTGCTCTTTTTAGCATAATATCTGACGCCTTATTATCACAATTATTCCGTTTGATATTGAGATGAAATAGTCTACTCAGAAATTATTGACAGGTATTTTGGATAATTATACGATTAAATCCCCCATTTTCATTTACTGTACCCCATTGGTAGTGCGTATAATTATACGTATAGCACCAATCTCTACAATCATTTGCGTCCCACCCATCTGGGACAATCTCAAGATATCTATGTGGAACTGCTGGGTTACTATGCCAGACAGCACAATATTGTAATTTGGAGAATCGGTCTGGCCCAGTATCCCCTTTAGGTCCTTGGGGTCCGGTTTCACCCTGAGGCCCTGCCGGCCCAGTATCCCCTTTAATCGAAGTAAGAAAATCAGCCTCCTCACCAGTATTTCCCGCATCTAACCATATCTGATATGCGGATTTACCATCTGCACCTGGTGGTCCCTCAACACCTTGTGGCCCTTGTATACCTGGAGGTCCTTGTGGGCCTGTATATTCATACCAATCTATGCCATCGTAGATATATGCTATTTTATCTTCAATATCAAAATAGAATTCCCCGGCTGAAGCAGGCTCAGGTGGAGTAGATAAAGCTCTCATTCCCTTAGCAATATCCGATTCAACGGCTGAATACGCAATCTCTGAATATTCTGCTCTAATAGCATATGGAGTACTTGTAATTTGCTCACAAGACGAATATTCTCCTAAAGTTAAATCTTCTACATGTAAGTAATATGCTTGATCAAAAGTAATATCTAGCGGTTCACTACCACTGCCTAAAATTACTTTATATTGAGCCTGATAGCTTGTCCCCCCATCTATATCCTTTTTGTTTTTCCCTGAAATCTCCACTGTGTGCATTTCTGACCAGATAGAAGTTGTACAGTCTACATCAGTACAAAACGAAAAATTAATATCATAAAATCCACTCGGATATGGACTTCCATTTAACTTGTGTAATTCCCCAATATATTCTATTAATTTAGGTACTTCACCGAAACATGGTACTGCTAATAAAGATATTAATAAAACTATTATGGATAACTTTAAATATTTCATATCTCTCCTCTCAATGGTAACTATTTGCCAAAATAAGTTGTCATCATGCATAAATAGCAACTACTAATAAATCCATATATTCCATATACCACCTCCTTTCTTGTTTCTGCTGGATATTGAATGATTAAATTTTTCCAAAGCCGAAAAATTAGTGAACTTTAATAACAAAATCATCCACATATCATTATTTTCCTTCTTGTGTCAATTCTGAATAAATCATTTTAAAGCCCATAGGATCAATGTCTTTAACTAAAATAGTATTATTGACTAAATAGGTAGGACATTGATATATCTCCAATTCCTCAATTAAAGCTATATCCTGCAAAAGCATATTCATTCCTTCCTCACTATTAGTACAAAAGGCTATTTTTTTATAATCACTCTCTTCCCTTCCCAAACATTGCCGCCAGTCAATGTTCTCCTCGCTTCCTTCCAGTTTTTTATTTATACACGATAGATAATCATAGTAGTATGCTGGATAGTATTTATTTATACATAGCTGTCTAATATCTTCTTGAATTTCTTTCATACCTTTTGGAGATTTAAAGATTACTTTCTCTTGTTTAGGCTGAAGATGCAATACGTCAGGATTGTCGTTATCACGTCTTACAGTTAAAAAATTCACTTTTTTATCCTTAGAATTTACTTTTCCCGCAATATAGTGGATATCAACATAAGCTTTATTTATAAATCCATCTTCAATAAGAAAATTCTCTGTTGCTATTGCCTTTGGTGACATACTTTGAACAAACAGTTTAATATCCCCCTGCATTTCTTTTCTCTCTGCTAAATAAGAAACAGTCAGATATTCAGGATTTAATAGATATCCATTTTTGATCTCTAATAATCTATCTTTGATTTTCTGGTATCTCGCTGTTTGTGTTATATTTTTGCCAAAATAAAATGCTGGGAGTTCTTTAATATCTAATTCATCAATTAGATTCTTTGCTTCAGCAGAATTGTTATCTAAGTGTGTAACTTCAACTGCTGGAAATAAATTTTTTATCATTACAAGCAATTGCTTGGGGCTACATGGTGGACATTCTTTAGATGGATTTATAACGGTTAGTTTAAAGCTTACTGGATCATTAAATTTGCAAGCAGCTTCTGGTGTATTAGCATTAATACAAACACCCACTTTGCCCGTTGCTAAACAATCAGCGTCTGTACCACAGACAGGGACAGTCTTACAAAATTCATAGGCTCTACCCTCTTTGCAGATTATACGCCCTACCCCAAATTGGGTAATCTGCTCCTTATTTCTTTTTCCATTAATAAATAATGTAGGAGATGCATTAACTTTTAATTCATGAGCTCTTCTGATATTCTGCCTAAAAAGCTGTTCTGCTTCATTACTTTGTGCAATTTTGCTTATAAATTCACAATCGATCCATGCCTTAACTGCACACTCTTCCCAATTATTACTCGAATAATTCTCGCTTCGAAGCAGAAGATAATGAAAAAATTTCTCAGGATAATATTTAGCTATTACTACTTGGCGTATAGCCTCATCTATTTCAGATTTTCCATGAAGACTTTTAAATTTCCCACCCTCTGAAATAAACTCTCCATGACATTTATCTTCTCGATGCTCTTCAATGTCTTCTGTCTTTTCAAAACTTGAGTCTAAGAATTTTGTATTAAAATCCTCATTCTCTTCTTCAGCAATAAAATAGAGCCTGAAATCAACTTTATCCTTAATTTTTTTAAGCACTGGAATTATTGCTTTTTCAGCCTCAATAGCGTATGGACACTGACTCATTACAAATAATTCAATTTTGTGTGTAGAACTCATTGATTCTATTTGAGAAGTTATTAATGTTTCAAAAGAGGTAGGTTGACTAAAAGGAGCGCAAGAGATAAATAATAAAATTAATATAAAAATAATCTTGTTTGAACAAATAGTTATCATTCGTGCTGGGGACAAAGTACAATCCTTTAAGGTTTTTACAATTTTTTACCAGCGCTTAATTATGAATTTATTTATTATTTCATACCTATATTATAATTTCAAGATTCTTCAATAATTTTTATATAAAGATATCATAATATTGAAGTTGCCTGATTTTTCTTCTTAATCCCAACATAGACTAAATGCATTATGGAGGTAAATTGCTAAATAAAATTAATTCCTAAAATAAAATTATAATCGCCTACTTTTTTTTCAGGGACGTGGTAAACTATAAAGCCTCCCGATAAAAAAGGTCATCTGGATCATAGGTATACTCAAATATTCTTCCATAGTTATTGCTTTATTCTATTGTGTCCAGGGCAATCGCATGAAAAATTTTAAGTATTCGTTCACAGGTTCAAAGTTCAAGTTGTTTTTATCCAGAAGGAACTTTAAAAAATATTTGTTCCGAAAATAGATCAAAAGTATGATAAATTAGATTATTTTTATGTTTCGCGGTGCCCTGAAAGGGCATGAGGGTTTGACAGGATAACAGGATACACAGGATTTAAAATTTATCTTGTCAATCCTCTTATCCTGTCAACAAATATACCTGTAAAGGTACTCACGGGGATTATTATTTTTACCACAGAGGACACAGAGATCACAGAGGGGTATGAATCTCCGTGTCCTCTATGCTCTCTGTGGTTAATTTAAAAAACCCACATCATATCCTTGCTGAGTATAGTTAATTGCACAGGATGAAAAAATTCATGCCCTCAATCAAGCCCTACGTATCGCTCTTGATATTCCAGATTAATTTTATAACAGTAAATTTCTTCTTTAATTATTTTTACTATCCGTCTGTATCCGCCACTGAGATCTTACTAAAAAATCCTTTAACATGCTCTGACAAATTCTTCTCTAGGACATTTCTAAATTGCTTTGACACAAATTCATTTAAAGTTGCCTGCCGATTAATTTTTTGTTACACTACCAGGTGAGAGGTGCCATTGTGCATGAGCAGTTTTCTTGCGCATATAAGTATGAGGATAATGGAAAGCATAAAAAAAGATCAGGGTATGGAAGAGGTAGTATTTCTCCCCGTACATACAGTTAAATCATTTATGAAGGATGTATTTATAGGGCTCGGTGTGCCTGATGATGATGCGGATATCTGTACGGATGTACTCATTACATCCGATTTACGGGGAATTGATTCTCATGGCATAGGAAGGCTTAAAATGTACTATGACAGAATACGAGAAGGAGTCCAACAGCCTGTAACCACCATAAAAATTGTGAAAGAGACGGAAACAACGTGCGTAATGGACGGTCACAATGGCATGGGCCATGTCATAGGGTATAGAGCCATGGAAGCAGCGATTACCAAGGCAAAAAAGTATGGCCTCGGCAGTACTGCGGTGAGAAATTCGACGCATTATGGTATAGCTGGTTATTATTCCCTGATGGCTATACAGCAGGGCATGTGCGGGCTCACGGTAACCAATGCCCGCCCAAGCATCGCCCCGACCTTTGCAGTAGATCCTATGCTGGGCACAAATCCGCTTACCTTTGGCGCCCCCACTGATGAAACATTTCCTTTTCTTATAGATTGTGCAACCTCCATCACGCAACGGGGTAAGATCGAATTTTATGAGCGCGCGAATAAAGCAACACCCGCGGGCATGGCTATCGATAGAGAAGGAAATTTCCACACCGATACACAAAAACTTTTAAAAGATCTCGTCACAGGCGATGCGGCATTGCTTCCTCTGGGTGGCATGGGTGAACTCTTCGGAGGACATAAAGGGTATGGATGGGCGACAATGGTGGAAATACTCTCTTCAGCGCTTCAGGAGGGTTCCTATCTAAAAGGACTTCTTGGATATGATGAACAGGGAACGCGACAACCGTATAAGCTAGGGCATTTCTTTCTTGCCCTTAACATCGAGCATTTCCTTCCTCTTGAAAAATTCAAGCATATAGCAGGAAATATAATGAGAGCACTCCGGTCTTCACGAAAAGCCCCTGGTGAAGCAAGAATTTACACGGCAGGGGAGAAGGAATATGAAATGGAGAAAATACGGCAAAAAGAAGGTATCCCTCTCAACAAGAACCTTCAAAAAAATATTCTGACAATGAAACGCGAATTACATCTGAACCACTACACATTCCCTTTTTGACCACACAATTGGGTCTTCCAGTCGCGACGAAGCAGGGAAAAGCTCCGCAAATCATGAAATTTATTTTTCCAGTATCCGTACTCCCTTCGAATACCCTCTTCTTTAAACCCTAATTTCTTTAAAAGAGTGATAGATGCGACACTATTTATATACGTTAACGCCTCAATACGATTGAGATAATAGAAAAACCATTCACTAAAACCATAGTTAATAATGGCGGTTAAGGCTTCTGTCATAATACCTTTATGCCAATAATCCGGATGGAGCTCATATCCAATATTACTATAGTGAAAAAATTGATGAGGGGTATTATAACCACACGATCCAATTACGCACTCTTGCTTCTCTCTCAATGTTATGGCCCATTGGATCCCTTGCATAGTCTTAAATCGATTTTTCCTGTAGCGTATCATTTTCTTGGCTTCTTTTAGGGAATATATGGTTTTTGCACTGATAAATTTGGTAACCCTCTCACGAGAGAAAATATCAAAGATTGAGGGAGCATCAGAAACCTTTAATTCCCGAAGAACTAAACGTTCTGTTTTTAATAATGGGAATTTTTTCATATCTCTCCTAAGGTTACGACAGTTGTCATTCTTAGTTAAAAACATTGCAAACCTCATGCCGATTTATAGAATAATTTATTTCAAAATGACAAAGCTAATTCAACCGATATATATACTATAAATATAAAAACAAATTTTATTTTTTACTCACCCTAAACAATGAGGGAAACGATGGAAATACAAAAGATCACCGTAATCGGGTCGGGTGTCATGGGCAGCGGCATAGCTGCGCATCTTGTTAATGCCGGTTTTAATGATGTGTGTCTTTTGGATATTTTGCCGTCAAAACTAAATGATGCGCAAATACAAAAAGGATACACCAGTGAAAATAAACACATCAGAAATATTGTAGCACGGAAAAATTTGAATGCACTGATTAAAGGGAAACCCCCACAGCTTGGCTCATTAAAATTAGAAAAAAATATAACCATTGGAAACACAACAGACGATTTTGAGCGATTCATTGCCCCCTCGGATTGGATTATAGAAGTCGTTCCTGAAGTTGCACGAATTAAGAACGAGCTTTTTAAGAGGATAGATACCGTCAGAAAACCTGGCTCCATTGTCTCCTCCAATACATCGGGAATCTCCATAAAGGAAATGGTGGAGGGATGCTCTGATGAATTAAAAAAACATTTCCTCATTACCCATTTTTTTAATCCCGTACGATATATGAAACTACTTGAAATCGTTAAAGATGAATCAACACTCCCCGATGTTGTTGAGACAATAGAAACAATAGGGCAGGAACAATTAGGAAAGGGAATAGTCCGAAGCTACGATGTTCCCGCGTTTGTAGGCAACAGGATAGGTGTGTATGATATTATGTTTCTGATGAGCCTCATAAAAGAGTATGACATCGTCACTATAAATGCAGTGTATGATAAAAAACTCGGTTATAGTGCAAAACCTTTCAGCACTTGCGACTTGGTGGGACTCGATACCCTGTCCCATGTGGTGCACTATCTTTATTCTGCGACACACGACGAATCACACGATATATTTGCCGCGCCGGAGGTTCTCACAAAACTGGTAGACAGCGGGCGGATTGGAAGAAAATCAGGGGCGGGATTTTTTAAACGTGAAAACACAAATGGGCATAAGATGGATTTTGTTATTGATCCTGATACCTTGCAGTATGTTCCCAAAAAAAATATCACAATTAAATCAATAAAAAAAATAAAGCATGCAAAATCATTAGGGAACGCCATTAAGATAATGTATGAAAGCAGTGACGTAGGGGGTGAAATCTTCAGAAAAAATGTACATGCACTGATACGGTATTCTTTTGCCAGAGCGCCGGAGATAAGCCCTGATGGAATAGAAGCAGTGGACAATGCAATGAGATGGGGATTTAATCGTAAATTCGGGCCTGGCCAAATTCTTGACATTATCGGAGTTGAGAAGGTGGTAAAAAATGTTGAAAAAGAGGCAGAGGTCCCCCCGCTCTTAAAAGAATTGTATACAACAGGAAAAAAGAGAGTTTATTTATCAAACGGAAATAAGGAAGATCTGATATTTGCTCATGGGAGTGAATATAAAAAGATAAAAAGACCAGATAAATATCTCACTTTTAAAGAACTAAGTAAGCGCTCGCACCCTATTTTTGAAATAAAAAACGGCGGAAGGATCTTTGACATAGGCGATGATATCCTAGCGGTTGAGATGCTCTCTCGGAATGGAACTATTAATTTAGAGGTAATAGAGGCCATCAGTAAAGCCCTTGAGCTTGCGGAAGAAAAAGCTCGCGGATTAATCATAGGAAATGATTTGGAAAATTTTTCCTTCGGTGCAGATCTCGATATGTTGGTCGGATATTCTTTGAGAGGAAAAACGAAAGTTATTGAAAAAGTTATTCGCAATTTTCAAATGCTTAATCATAAGCTTAAATTTTCCAAGGTACCTGTGGTGGTAACAAAAAGAGGGATAGCAATAGGGGGAGGTTGTGAACTTGGCTTTGGAGCCCATATTAGAGCTGCTCATGACACCTATATCGGTTTGGTGGAATTTGGTGTCGGATTGATTCCTGCAGGGGGAGGAACCAAAGAGGTATTAATCAGAAAATATAAAAAGCATGCCCACAAAGAAGAGCTGGACCCGTTAGATTACATAAGGGAGGCCTTTGAGCAAATAGCGTTTTTAAAAGTCTCTACAAGCGCCTATGAAGCCCAGGAACTTGGTTATTTGTCAGAAACGGATCGTATTTCCATGAATAGTGATTTTTTACTGTATGATGCAAAAGAAGATATTAAAGAACTTTCAGAGCATTACACTCCACCGGAAGAAACATACGTTCCTCTTCCCGGCCGAGATATAAAAGCAACGCTTTATACAGGCATAGATTTGGCGAAAGCAGCTCGTCAATTACCCCCCATGAAGGTGCCCAATTTCATAAGAACACATATGGAGTTGGTGGCAAAAACATTAGCGGATGTTGTCAGTGGAGGGGATATCCCTTTCCCTGGTAAAAAATTCAGTGAATCTGAGTTGCTGGAAAAAGAAAAGGAAGCATTTTTAAGATTGACGACTGAAATGTCCATTAAAGAAAAATTTTCCTGGCTCCAGATTGCATCAAGCACGCTCAAGAAAAAACCATTTCCATGGGCTTTTAAAGCTATTAAGAACTCATATTTAAACTAAACGAAAAAAGGAAGGCAAGGCCATGAGCGAAAAAGTATACATTGTCAACGCAAGAAGAATACCGGTGTGTAAAAGTAGGGGTGAAAAAATACCCCCGGAAGAAGGGGGCAATGGCATTGAACGATATCAGGGTACATATGAAAGTATGGGCTCTGTGGAGCTTCTTTCCTTTGTGTTAAAAGATTTAGTAAAGAGCACCCCCATACCAAAGGAAGATATTGCGGATATAATAACCGGTTGTGCCATGCAGGACAAGGATCAGGGTGCAAATGTCTCCAGAATAGCACAACTTACCTTGGATTTACCCTGGGACATTCCTGCTGTCACGGTCGACAGGTTATGTGGTTCAAGTCTGACTGCTGCCATGAAAGCCGCGGAATTCCTTATTGCCGGTCAGAAATTTAAGGATGAAAAACCGGGGGCTGTTCTGGTCAGTGGGATTGAACACATGGGGCACCATGATATGAGCGCTGCCTTTCGACCGAGTAGTTATTTTTACAATGAATTTGCCAAAAACAATATTGATGCATTAAGCATGGGATTAACAGCTGAAAAATTAGCTGAAATGTATAATATTTCAAGAAAAGCGCAGGAGATATATGCCTTCGGGAGCCATACCAAGGCTGTAAAAGCAACCTCAGAAGGAAAATTTGACGATGAAATAATCCCCGTTACCCTGCCGGATGGCACATTACTCAAAAAAGATATTGGCCCACGGGAATATAGCTCTTTAGAAGAAGCTCTTTCGCTCTTCAGCAAGCTCAAGCCTGCTTTTAAAAATGGTGGCACAGTTACTGCCGCCACTTCAGCCCCTTATTCTGACGGAGCAGCGGGTTTATTTCTTGCCTCGGAATGGTATGTAAAAGAGAAGCAGCTTCGCCCAATGGCAGAGATTATTGCCTGGGGGTCGGTGGGCGTTGATCCGAATATTATGGGCTATGGCCCCGTGGTAGCTACAAAGATGGCTTTAAAGCGGGCTGGCATTGATTTAAAGGACATAGGCCTCATTGAGATGAACGAAGCCTTTTGTGCACAAACACTCGCATGTATACAGCAGCTTAGTAAAGATTTTGCCATTGATGAAGAGGAGTTTAAAAAAATAATCAATGTGAATGGCGGGGCGACTGCATTGGGGCATCCTCTTGGTGCGACCGGTGCCAAATTATTAACCACGTTGGTTCATGAATTAAAAAAAAGACCGGATATTGAATATGGATTGGTCACAATGTGTATTGGGATGGGGCAGGGTGACGCCATGATTGTGAGGAATATTGCATAATGAAAAAGATCAGCTATCAGGATAAACCATGGCTATCACATTATGATAAAGAGATTCCAAAAACAATAAAGTACCAAGAAAAATGCCTGCCGGATATATTGGAAGCAACTGCACGCATATTCCCTGATAAAATGGCTCTTTTTTTTGAGGGATATAAAACTACCTATAGAGAGCTTAAGATCATGGTTGACCACCTTGCTTCCTCCCTTATCAATTTCGGCATACAAAAAGGTGATGCGGTGGCTGTTCTTCTTCCAAACCTTATCCCTTGTGTAGTAAGCTATTACGCCATATTAAAAATAGGGGCGATAGCAGTCATGAATAATCCCCTCTCTTCAATTCCGGAGCTTGAATATCAATTTAATGACTCAGGTTCCAAATGTCTCATTACCTTAGACCTTCTCGCAAATCAGATGATAGATCTGCGCCCACACACAAATATTAAACAAATAGTATATACCTCAATAGGAGATTATCTGCCTTTCCCAAAAAATTTATTATTTCCGCTTGTGGCAAAAAGGAAAAATCTTGCCGCAAAGGTAAAATCTTCTCACAATGTGTATCGATGGAAAGATATTCTGAGCTCACCTATAGAGAATCCTCAGCACATGCCTCTTTCTTTTCACGATAGAGCCATGTATCAATATACAGGAGGAACCACAGGTATTTCAAAAGGCGCTATCATTACCCATGGCAATATGAGCACACAGGTCCAGCAAATTGCAGCATGGTTTGACCAATTTGAAAAAGGTGCAGAGCTGCTGCTCGGGGCTCTCCCCTTCTTCCATGTTTTTGGGCTCACAACGGCAATGAATTTCCCGATATATATGGGATGGGGGAATATCTTGATTCCCAAACCCCGGCCCGAAATTCTGCTTAAAGCTATACATAAATATAAACCGAGCTTTGCTCCCCTCGTTCCCACTATGTATATTGGAATGATTAATCATCCTGATATTGACAAATTTGATATGACCTCCATCAATGCATGTTTTTCTGGGAGCGCTCCTCTTCCAATCGAAGTAATAAAAGAGTTTGAGAAAAAAACAGGCGCAATAATATTGGAAGGATTTGGTCTTACTGAGGCATCACCGGTAACACACATTAACCCCATTTACGGACAGCGAAAAATTGGCAGCATTGGTCTTCCTCTTCCTGATACAGAATGCCGCATCGTGAATATAAAAAACGGAACAACAGATGTTCCTGTTGGAGAGACAGGCGAGTTACTCATCAGAGGCCCGCAAATAATGAGCGGCTACCTGAACAAATCCGATGAAACCGAAGCAGCCCTTAAAGAAGGCTGGCTCCACACAGGTGATGTTGCAACAATGGATGAAGAGGGGTACTTCTATATTGTGGATCGTATCAAAGATATGATTATTTCTAGTGGATATAATGTATATCCTCGTGATATAGAAGAGGTTCTTTATAAAAATCCAAAAGTAGAAGAGGTTGCTGCTATTGGGACACCGCATCCCTATCGGGGTGAAGCCATTAAAGTATATATAGTGCTTAAAAAAGGGGTAACAGCAACTGAAAAAGAGCTTTTTGAATACTGTAAATTGAACCTGGCTAAATATAAACTGCCCACGGAAGTTGAATTCAGAAAAGAGCTTCCCAAAAGTAAAATTGGAAAGATCCTGAAAAAGAAACTCAGAGAAGCAGAGTATGAAAAACAAGAAAAAATTAAAATTTTTAATTATTAATTGCTTATTATTTATGCCTCATATAACAACATATAGCATGGAGGGAAAAAGTGGATTTTAAGCTAAGTATCGAACAAGAAGCAATACAAAAGGCAGCACGAGATTTTGCAAAGGGTGAATTTGATAAAGAGAGCGCTCTTGAGCATGAAAAATCTCATACCTTTCCGGAAAAAATATGGAAAAAAGCCTGCGATCTAAATTTTATTGGTGTTCACTTTCCGGAAAAGTATAATGGGCAGGATTATGGCGTCTTTGAAAATGCTCTTATTGTGGAAGAGTTTTGCCGCAGAGATTCAGGAATCGGAACATGCCTGACTTTAGCTGATTTTGCATCAGAGATTATCTTACGCTTTGGAACAGATGAGCAGAAAGAAAAATATTTAATTCCCCTTACCAAGGGTGAGGCAATCTCTGGTGGAGCATTTACAGAACCTGATCATGGAAGTGACATTACGCTCATGAATACAACCGCCATAAAAGAGGGAAATGAGTATATTATTAATGGAGTAAAAACCTTTATTACCAATGGAACCATTGGGAACTTTGTGATAGTCCTGTGCCACACAGACAACAAGGCGGAACCTCCCTACCGTGGTCAATCACTTTTTATTGTGGAAAAAGGGACAGCCGGCTATACGGCGAGAGAAATTGGCGAAAAAATGGGAATAAAAATGACCTCCACAGCAGAGCTCTCCTTCGATAGCGTCCGAGTTCCTTCCTCACATCGTATAGGAGAGGAAAACAAAGGATTTTATTATGTGCTTAAGTTCTTTGATGAAAGCAGAATAGAAATTGCAGCCCAGGCACTTGGCATAGCCCAGGGTGCATTTGACCGAGCGCTTGCCTATTGTAAAGAACGCAGTCAATTCAACAAAAAGATCATAGATTTTCAGGTAACACAACATAAATTTGCAGATATGGCGACAAAAATTGAAACAGCAAGGCTCTTGGTGTATAAAGCAGCCTGGAATTTTGATAAAGGCAACATTGATCCGAAACTCACCTCCATGGCTAAAATGCATGCAGCCCGTGTTGCAGTCGAAGTAGCAGAAGAGGCGGTTCAGTTGTTGGGCGGATATGGCTATATGCTTGAATATGAAGTGGAACGTTTCTATCGGGATGCCAGAATAACCGAGATTTATGAGGGTACACGAGAAATACAGAAAAATACCATAGCACGCGGATTATTAGGCAAACTATAGCCTTTGTTATAATCTGCTCTTTAAGAACTTAATTATTTGATCGAGGATGTCATACGAACCATTGCTGTTAATAATATTATGGCGTTCTGAGGGGATAATGATTAATTCTTTGTCAGGGGATCCTATTTTCTTATACAACCACTCGCTTCCTTGGGGATCAACGACCGGATCATCGGAAGCTTGGATTATTAACGCAGGTATAGTAATCTCTGAAAGGCGTTGTGAGGCAACATCTATTAGTTCCAATAGCTCTTTGATACCACTCACTGGATTTCGCATATAATTAATATGCGGATTTTCAGGCTCATTGGGAACAAAATGCCAGCGGCCCTCTTCCTTTATAAGTTTATGTGCCAGCTTATCCCAAAGAAGAACAGCGGGCGCAAGTTTGGCTGTCTTTTTTCGAAGCCGAATCGCCGGATTAATAGTAAAGACTGCTCTCACTTTAAAAAGATTTTTTGCAGCAGACAGCAGGGCTAAGGTCCCACCTGCGCTAAATCCACCCAGGACTACTTTTTTACACGTATTTGCCAGCACAAGGTAACCCCGATCAACAGAGTTTATCCACTCCTCCCAGCTTCGCTGGGCAAGATCTTCCGGGCTTGTGCCATGCCCCCTCAATCGTGGGGCATACACCGTATACCCTGATTCATGAAGCCTTTTAGCAAGAGGCCTTACTTCTTCCGGGGCAGCCATATAACCGTGAAGAAGCAGTATACCAACCTTGGCTCGAAAACGCCGCAGGAAAAAAGGAGCACCGATATTCATCGGCTTCGACTCCTCCTTAATAAAGTATTCATTATAGTCAGCAATGAATTCCTGTGTATCAGTGTGGCAAAACAACTCTCTTAGCCGCCAACTGGTAAACCAACGGGGATAGGAGGCAATAAACTGAAGCTTTCTCGTAACAGGACGCAGATACTCGATTTCATTCAGAATAACCTGATATGTATTTTGGCTGCGTATAGTATTAAAATTAAATATCTCCGATACCTTTGTGCTCCTCTTGTGAATCATATCACCCTCTATTTCTAAAATCCCGCTCTTTTCAGCTACTGAGAGAAAATCTAACAGCCTTTCCATATCGTAGCTCAGTTGAACATTCTGATTATGATGCAATGCAGCGTGAAAATGTATGGAACGTATATTCGCCACCGCCTCGGAAGCAAGGTAGAGTCTTTTTGCCAAATCAAACAAGTTAAGACGTGTGCGATTATAATACTTTACAAGATATGCAGAGAGATGATCATGGTTCACTGTTGTCATACGATAAATAGAATCCATAAATTTCATGGTCAGCTTACTGGCAATCCGCCTCATAAGAGGTCGAGAAGGCAATACATCATCCGGAAGTATCGGCCGAGGAGTAATGATGTCCTTCTGAATGCGCCGATTCTTGAGCAATTGTTTAATAGCGAAAGGTGTGCCAAACCAAATATCTATATCAACTCCGGACAGGAGCATAGTACCTTCAGTTTTCAATTCTTCCCTAAGCCGATCCGAAATGTCTTTTACAAGATATGAGGCAAGTTTCTCAATTGCATTTTCTTCTGAACGGAGGGGGTAATAGGTCACATTGACGGGAACGAGGAATATTTCTTTCTCTGTCACTTCGTCCATAGAGGAAAGGTTAAACACTTCAAGTTGCTGCTGTAACAATTCCGGCATATTTTTTTGTAAATGTCGAAGCCTTTGGTGATAAAATTCAGCGCGCAATGAGAGGGCAGCAGCCCCTGTATGGGGTGGACGTCTCGCTCCTGTTGTGCTGTATATCAGAAACTTGCCCTTCTCAACAATCTTCTTATCCTTGATCATTGCTCCTTCGGGGAAGAATAACCAGGGATTTTCTCCTGTAAGAAGGGACCTTACGATAATTTTGTCACGATTAGGATCCTTTGTCGAGACTGCCCCTATATGTTCCAAATAACTACAAAGGGGACCTGTAAAGAGACCATGATAGGCCAATGACATCAAGGGCTTACCAGTAATCTTATAGAGCTCGTAGGCAAGTATCAGGGTTTCTAGACGGGTAAAATGATTTACCACAAAGAGGTTAACTCCATTTGGGATTTTTTCGACGCCATGGATATGCACTGAGGCCTTGAACAGACGTTCTATTACATTAATCCCCATCTTGCCTATGGAAAAAGCAAGGCGATTGATCTCTGTCATAATTCCCTCATATCCCCATATCTTTGACTTTAATGGAATCTATGGAGGTAATAATCTATATACAGCTGCCAACACAGTATCATAAATCTCATCAAACTTACCTCTCAGCTCATCCGAGAGGGTTTCGCCAAACTCATCAGCATGTCCTATCTCTATTCCGATTAAATAGAGGCGATCAGGCAAAGGCATGCCTAACCGTCTATTCAGCACGAGGGCCTCAGGAAGATTTATCCCATGAATATGATATACTTTTTGAGAAAAAGCTGATAATTCTTTCTCGCTTAAAATAATCACAGAACCGCTCGCTAGCCTACTCGTGATTATTGAATCAAGTAATATGATCTCTTTATATCCTGAAAATTGACACGCAAGGTCTAAGGGAGACCCTACAAATTCACACACCTCAGTATTTTTATAATGATACAATTCTTTTTCAAGGAGTTTTCCTATTTTAATGCCAATGCAATCATTTTTTACAATAGGATTTCCTAAATAAGCAATTAATCTGTCTGATTTTACCTTGATATGCGTTGTATCTGTTCCTTTTCATGATTAAAAATTATTATCTCCATAGGCATTGCGCCCACAGCAGCATGGGTCGCGCATGAAAAACAGGGATCGTATGAACGAAAGGCCATCTCTACCATATTAAGGATCCCATCGTTCACCTCACCATTCTTTATTAAAGCACGGGCAACATTTTTTATATCTATATTCATGGCACCGTAATTCTGGGCACTAGCTACGACTAAATTCAGGTCTGTCATTATTCCATTCTTATCAGTTTTATAGTGATGAAATAATGTTCCACGTGGAGCCTCTATTATTCCCACTCCCTCTCCCAACACTTTTTTACTAATTGTTCTGCATAAAGAACTGCATATATCATCATCATTGGCAAGTTCTTGAAGCCGTTCCGCTGCATAGAGACACTCAATGGCTCGCGCCCAGTGAAACGCGAGGGAATTTTGCACAGGCTTGTCCCCAAGTGCTTTAAAAAATTCCCCATAGGCCTTATGCGCTCTTTGAGTGGAGATACCATCAGCAACATTCAGCCTCGAAAGAGGGGCAACCCGATAAAGACCGCTTTCCACTCCATCCGACAAACCCCGCCAACCAATCTTTTTAAGATAAGGAAATTTTAAATACGACCATGGTACGGGATGTTCAGCAATATATTCCAAATAGTCCCTCCCGGAGAATTTTACTACCTCCTTGCCATCCGGATCAATTACCCTTAATGTGCCACCATAGAATAGTAATTTATTATCATCATCCACCATACCCATATGATAGGAATTATGATAATATAAGTTTTTATTCAGAATGATATCCATATATTCTTTTTTGGAGAGAATATACTCATTTACCACAGTAAGGGTGAATTCACAGAACTCTACTAATTTGTCTGCCAGTTCCCTGATCCTGTCTCTTTGCTCGTGCGTAATACAATGTGATATCCCGCCGGGTATGCTAAATACGGGATGAGTAGATTTACCGCCGATAATATTCTCTATTTCAACCGCATATCCCCTGTGGATGATAACTTTTCTCCCCACTTCCGATCCAACGGCCTCAATTACCCCGAAAACATTCCTATTCTTAGGGTCTGCAGTAGGACCCACGACAAAATCCGGTGCCGGTCCAAGTGCATAAATATGCTCAAGATGGCTCTCCAACATATGCGCACAATAGCCTAATTCCCTTATTTTTAAAGCAGCAGGGGGTGGAGGAGCATCGAATAATTGATCAAGCGCTGTACTTGAAGCCAAATGATGAGGCCAGGGACATACTCCGCAAAGACGTGTAACGATCCTTGGCATTTCTTCAGCAGGCCGACCCTTACAAAACTCTTCAAAACCCCGCAATTCTACAACTTGAAAATAAGTATCTTCAACATTACCCTCCTTATCCAAAAAAATATCGATTTTGGCATGTCCTTCTAACCTGGTGACAGGTTCTATACAAATATGTGTACCTGACATTTACGCTATCCTCATTATACATTATCCTTCACCACGCGGCCTAATTCTGATTTGGGCAAAGAAAACCGATAGAAACACCCCAGTGGATCTACAATCTGTTGAATGATTTTTTCAATGTGCTCTTCACTTAATTCATTTTCTTTATCGCTGATACTGTAAAGTGAAGCGAGTGCCGAAAGCATAGATGCACCCTGTTCACCCACAGCGGCCGTTGGTCCCATGCAGCCGCGGCACGGCATATTCACACCCGGGCATACAGCGCCACACCCGGCTCGTGTTGCAGGGCCCATGCAAATTACTCCCTGCTCAAGGAAACACTTCTCAGGATCAAACTCTTTTTCATGAATCCTTAAAAATTTCTCACTGCTCATGCTGTCACTTCGAATCCTCTTACACTCATCGCATAAATTTTTTTCTGAAGCAATAACAGTACCTTTGGGTGGCAGAGGTTTACCTTCTTCGACAAATGCCTTGACAACGTTTAAGATTTGCATATTCATATCATGTGTAGGAGGACAGGCGGGAACATAAAAATCGACATCCACAATATCATCCAATGCTTTGACTTCATCCCAAAACACAGGGAGAGTCAGTTCATGCCCTGCTTTATCCCTATATTTTTCTAATGGTTCAACATTATCTTTGTTAATCGTAGAGAGCGTGTGACGATACACTTGATTAAGGATTGCTTTCTTGTTGGTGACATTCGCAAGCCCTGGTATACCACCCATATGTGCGCAGGCGCCATAGGCGATAAGAATCTTGCATTTATCCCGCATTACCTTAGCCATCTCCTCATTATCTGAATTTCTCACCGCACCATGATAAAAACCTATTGTAATAGAGCGGGAGGGCATATTTTTAATTTCATTGTATTTCACATCAAGAAGGGTCGGGGCAAACACGATATCTGCTATTTCTAAAAGCGTGAATAGGGCTTCATTAAAATTAACGACAGCAATATCACATCCTACACATGAAGCCCCGCGTTTAAGTGCTATAGTAATCTTTTCTGGCATAATTATTCCTTTTCAAGCATTTTCCTATACGGGCTTGGTCCAAGTTCCATTATTCTCTCAACAAATTCATTTACCACTTTCATAAATTTATCTGCCTCGGCTGCTGAGATCCATTCCAATCTAAACCGGTCTTTATTCAGCCCAAATTGTGAAAGTATAATTTTAAGAAGTGCCATTCTTCTTCGTGTCTGATAATTTCCTCCGATATAGTGGCAATCTCCGGGATGACATCCCGCTACCATGACTCCATCAGCGCCTTTTTTATACGCATGCATTATAAATTCCGGATCAACCCTCCCAGAGCATAGTGTTCTTATTACTCTAAAATATGGTTGTATTGTTCGACGGTTTACTCCAGCAAGATCAGCGCCTGCATAAGCACACCAGTTACAGCAAAAAATGATTATTCTGGGTTTAAAATTTTCTTCCATAATCATTTTCCTCTCATACATATTATTTACTTATTTATCGTCCTTTTTTTTCTAAATCTTTTCGACCTGTGCAATGAGAATTTTAAATTCACACAGAAAAAAACAGGATTCTTACATCAGATTATAGGAAAAGTGACACTATTGTTATTACTGTTGGAGTCGTCACCACTGTTGGCATGGCAACCGGAATAATTGGGAGGCCATCACAAGGAGTGGCAACTCCTCCCATTAATCGGTGCATGTAAGTCCGAGCTCTTTCAATTGGACTGGGGATATTGCGCATGGAGCACCTGTCATCAAACACGAGGCTTTTAATGTTTTTGGAAAGGCGATGACATCTCGTATAGCGGGAATTCCTGCTAAAATTGCCATCAGACGATCATACCCGAGAGCAATACCACCATGAGGAGGAGCACCATATTCCAATGCTTCAATTAAAAAGCCAAATTTATCACGTGCATCTTCATCAGAAATTCCAAGCGATTGAAACATGCGCCTCTGTATATCAGCTCGGTGAATTCTAATGCTGCCACCTCCTATCTCTTGTCCATTCAAGACAAGATCATAGGCTTTTGCCCGCACTTTATCGGGTTCACTTTCAAGAAGCACAAGGTCCTCATCCATTGGCGCAGTAAAAGGGTGATGCATCGCTACAAAACGTCCTTGATCACAATCATACTCAAACAAGGGGAATTCTGTTACCCATACAAATTGATAGGTATCTTCAGGGATTATCCCTAATTGCGAGGCAATATATACTCGTAAACGTCCCAAAGACTCTGCGACTACCTCGGGCTTATCTGCTATAAAAAATATGATATCTCCGCTTACCGCTTTCATCCTTTCACTAAGCTTTTCAAGCTGGCTTTGAATAAAAAATTTTTTAATAGGGGAAGAAATCCCCCCCTGCTCAATCTTCATCCAGGCAAGACCCTTTGCACCAAATACTTTAATAACTTCTGCCAATTCATCGATTTGTTTGCGGCTCATCTGTGCGCCGGATGTTGCCCTTATCGCTTTCACCTTTCCCCCATTTTTTACGGCATGAATAAAGACCTGAAATTCAGACTCGGCTGCAATATCAGAAACATCAACAAGTTCCATATCAAAACGCATATCAGGAGCATCTACTCCAAATCGCTCAATGGACTCCTTATAGGTAATAATAGGGAAATCCTCTTTAAAAAAAATATTTTTTTCAGCAGAAAAAATTTCCTTCACCATCTCCTCTACCGTTTTCATCACGCTTTCACAATCAACAAAAGACATCTCCATATCTATTTGGGTAAACTCCGGTTGCCTATCCGCCCGGAGGTCCTCATCACGAAAACATTTCACTATTTGAAAATAGCGATCAAAACCCGCTATCATTAAAATTTGTTTAAAAAGCTGGGGTGATTGAGGGAGCGCATAAAAAGAGCCTGGGAAAATCCTGCTTGGCACAAGATAATCGCGTGCCCCCTCCGGTGTGCTCTTTGTTAATACAGGCGTCTCTATTTCCATGAATCCTTTTTTGTCCAAAAAGGAGCGTATTTTCTGTGATACACGATGACGAAGCAGTAAACTTTTTTGCATGACCGGCCTTCTCAGATCAAGATATCTATACCGCAGGCGAAGATCCTCTGAGGTATCAATGTCATCTTCTATTAAAAAAGGAGTCGTCTTTGAAGTATTTAAAATTTTCATCTCCTCCGCCACTACTTCTATTCCTCCTGTAGGGCGATTCGGATTCTTCATTCCATCTGGTCTCACGCGCACTTTCCCCTTAATCGAGATAACATATTCAGTGCGAAGCTGATGGGCCTTTTGATGACAAAGTTTATTTTCTTCTGGCTGAAAAACAATCTGGGTAATCCCCTCCCTGTCTCTTAGATCAATAAAAATTAATGATCCATGATCTCTTCTTGAATTTACCCACCCCATTAACACTATCTCTCTGCCGCTGTCTCGCTCTGTGAGACTATTACAAGAGCATGTCCTTTTCCAACTCCCTAATACATCAATCTGTTCCACACCCATTCTCCTTGTATATAACTTTCTGTAGAACTGCGTTTTCTAATTGATTGAACAAAATAGTTTCTTGCTTCCCATCAGCCATATTTTTTAAAAGAATCTGTCCTTGCTCTATCTCATTATCCCCTAAAATGAGCGCGAAGGAGGCGCCTTTTTTATTCGCCATTCTCATTTGGCTCTTAAAGCTTCTGTCCCCATAATCCATTTCAATAGAAAATTTACTCCCGGATTTACTTGAAAAAATCCTCAGCCTGCTAAGAAGAGTAAATGCCTCTTTCCTGGCACGATCACCTAAAAACACAAGATAAAAAAGCATAGGGAGGCAAGGGGAAGAAAAAGAATCTGAAAGGGCCATAATAAGGCGTTCCATTCCCAATGCAAAACCACACGCAGGCGTGGGAGGGCCTCCGAAATTCTCTACTAAATAATCATATCTGCCTCCACCAGCAATAGCATTCTGAGCGCCTAAAAGATCCGAGAGCACCTCGAAGGTTGTACGAGTATAATAATCAAGCCCTCTTACCAACTTTCGATTTACTTGATACTCAACCTTGCTTGTCTCTAATAGGGTATGTAAGCTATTGAAATGTTCCCTGCAACTGTGGCAAAGATACGATTCCATAGAGGGAAAATCTCCTAAACGGTCTTTGCATAACTTATTTTTACAGTCTAAAACACGGAGAGGATTCTTTTTGTACCTTGTCTGACAATCTGAACACAGCTCATGTGCGATAGTGGCTAAATAATTCTTAAGCTCTCCCTGATAACGAGGTCTGCATTCCCGGCAGCCGAGCGAGTTAATATCCACATGAAAATGCCCCTTATGAGCCTCTCCGAATATGGCTTTCAGCAGCGTGTCGAGTAATATTATCTGTTCTGCATCAATCTCAGGGTTCTCCAGCCCAAAGGACTCCACTCCGATCTGATGAAACTGCCGTGCTCGGCCCGCCTGGGGACGCTCATAACGAAACATGGGCCCTACATAATAGAGCTTGTTCCCCCATATTTCTCGAGAAAGCTTATGTTCAATATAAGCGCGAACAACAGAGGCTGTCCCTTCAGGCCTTAGTGTGAGCAAATTATTATTTCTATCAGCAAAAGTGTACATCTCTTTGGTCACAATATCTGTTTGATCACCTATACTTTTAGAAAAAAGATCAGTATATTCAAAAATAGGGGTCCTTATCTCTCGATACCCGAAACAGAAAAAAATATCCTTAATAATTTTCTCAATCTGTTGCCACATACTGCTTTTGTCGGGTAATATATCATACACTCCACGAACACTTTTAATCATTATATCCTTACTCCAGGTATTTCATTTTTTCTTCTTCTCTCTCTAGCCTCGCGGAAATTATAAATACATAAGGAATAAAAGCAATCTCAATGAGCAAAGTCCCTAATAAGACACCCATTGTATTTGACGTAAGCCAGGAAGAAGGAACTGGCTGCCATAACCCAGCCCATAATAATGCATAAAGAAATATCTTTATCGCCACCCACATTGAATAGACTGAAAGAATCCATGGCCGTGCTTTTATGAAGCCGCACGAGACAATAAAAGCTAATCCGCCCAACAATAAAAAAACAGCGGTAAAACTATATATATAATTTCCCCAAAAAGGCGTAAAATAGGGAGCACAACCTAATCCTATAAGAAAAAGTGCATTGATACCCACTACATATCCTACTATCCGGAAAACGACCGGCACACTCTCTTGTATACTTCGTGTTAGGCGGGGATATTTTTCCCGGGTAGGTTTCTCTTCCTTTTTATCCTTTTCTCTATCAGATATAAGAGGTTCTCCACACTCACCACAAATCTCTGCTCCCCAAGGGTTGCTAAATCGACATTTCGGACATTTACTAGACATCGAATTCTCTCTCTAAATTCTCTCTAAAAGAAAAATTCCACCTCAATGAATACATTTTTCCCACTTAAATCAAGCCCTTCATCGGAAAAATCATCTATCTGATTCCATTGTATACCCAGCGTAAGATACGTATTTAAAACACCATAACTCTCCTTAAATAACTCGGCCTCCCTTGGCTCTATTTTATCCATCAAAAAACGGAGAGCACATACACCATGGTATCCTGTTAAATAGCTGTCACGATGAGAGTCTCCATCATCTTCCCGATAAAACCAGCAATCAAATCCACCACCTATGAACGGGTGCATAAACCACTCTCTATCGCCGAAGGGGAGAATCCGTAAGGTTGTAGAGAGAGGAAGAATATGAAAATAATAGCTATCAATACCTTGCTGAAGACTCCCTGGATGTAATCCATATCCACTCATCTGGTAATAACCCAATTCAAGACTATTCTCTATCCATCGAGAGCTTTTATAGCTCAGTGCTATCCTCCCTCCATAGGAGTCATCATTATACACCAAGGCTATTGTATCATCTTGAAACTTTTGATTCTCCGCTCTCACCCCTACTATCCATCGGGGTTTAGGAGCCTCTTTTCTCTTTTTTTCTTTCTCGTCTAATAGACTTATAAAACATTTACTTTCCTCTCCTGTAATGTCAAGCACGCCGATTGGTTTATAGGGAGTACCTGTTCCCTCTTCTGACCAACTAGAAGTATTCCCTGCCCTGTCTCGAGCTCTCACTCGAACTTTATATGTACTATCATTTTGTAGATCTTTTATATCATAACCGTAGTCTTCCTGTTGTATCCTATTTGCATCATAATACGCCGCAATTGTAATTATGAAACTGGTATCATTCGGATCCTCCCATTGTTCATCTTCCATTTGATATTGCACATGGTATTCTTTAATGCTTTCATGAAAATTTGGATCTTCAAAATAGAGGTCTTGCGCATTATATTCAAGGCTATCTGTGGATTTAGCCCATGATATGGGAAGGTGCTTGTTTCCTTCTTGAATAGAATTAAGCGTTGGTGTCGCCGGTGATGTGCTATCATAACAGAGTAACACATCCTTTGTCACAGTCTCTTCATTTTGTTCATTGTCATCCGTTTTTATGTAGTTAAATCGCGCTGCATATAATCCCTCCTCATTGCCAAATTCAATAATCGCTAGGAGGGAATTACTATCGATATATATGGAATTTGCATCAATATTAGGAGAATTTGAATCTGTCTCCTCTCCAATTTTTTGATAACTTATGAAAGATACCTCTTCGGGAACAAAAGTTTCACTCTCATCCCAATTCGCCTTAAGATTATTCAAATCAAATGTAATTTGTTGGGTGTTATAGAAACGGTCTACATATGAGTGCTCTATATCAATGCGCGGGACAAAGCGTTTATGTAGCTTCGCTATATAGCTATCCTCATCCTGTGCACTCACACCGGCATAAATATAATTATTGTCGTTAGGATCTGCAAATAGTACATTAAAATAATCATTCGGATCAAAAATACTCTCGGATAGGTCCTCCCACCCTTCATCCTTATAACTTTTTACAATAGAGCTTCCGGCAGAGCTGGATATTCCCATATAGAGATATTCATCAATAGGACAGGGTTGAATATCCAAGATAACAATATTAGGATCATTAAAATTAATACTTATAGCATGTCTCCATTCAATAGCAGATGATAAAAGATCATCTGTTTTATATACTCTCCAATATGTGTCTGAAGAAGCATCAAGGCACCTGCAAAAAAGCCAGTATGCACTCCCTACCTTTTCAATTGTAATAAACTCTGGTATTCTCTCATTGCTTTCCTCAGTATATGATCCCTCTGTAATCTTCTCCCACTCATCTCCATCAGAGATCCTATATAAAGAGGCAACATCATTGGCATCGAGAGCCTCTACCGTAAGATATAAATGATCATCTATAACTTTAAGCACCGTAATTCTTCTGTTAGGATCGGAGAAATTAATCTCCTCTTCCTCTGAAAAAGTGGGATCAGGCAACGTGCCCTTTAAGAGTTCACACTCCCCATTATCCTTTAACACACCGAGGTACATACTATTATGAAATATCGCGCCTTCATAAATCTTACTGATATCCCCGTACTGCACCTCTATATCAGCGTCCAGCTCAAATGAGGTATTCATGCGTTTTACAATTGGAAAGCTATTTTTTGTCTCCGGTGCAGAATTTGCATCGGAAAGACAAAAATATAAAAAATTAGGATCAGTAAAGAGGGTTTCTATCTTTTTATTCTCTAAAAAAAATTCTTTATTCCAAAGCGTTAATTCCCACGAATTCGGGTCTTCAGGAATAGGACCATACCATAAACTATTTTCCCTATTAGGGTCCTGCAATGAAGTATGTGACGAGAGAATAAGAACAACATTATTGCTCCAAAAAAATCCCTTCTCAATAGCTTTTATCGTATCATTCTCTATTGAATCATCAGGTTCCCAAATACTGTTCCACAGACCTGCCACTACATTATTTATAGTTATCCCGAAAAAAGGAAGTGATAAAAGAGACACGAAAAGCATGGAGAATACCATGCACATACTGATACTACACTTTATTGATGGCGAAATTTTCTTTCGTTCCATGGTTCATTAACCTATCGAGCACTCAAAACATTACTGTAATAGCATTAACCGGACAGACATCAACACACTGTTCACATAAAATACATTTATCACGATTGAACTCAAGTTTAAAATCCTTGGGAGACATACGCAGTGCGCCCACTGAACAGACAGAATTGCACACCCCACAATGCATACAAGACAGTTCATCTAATACAATCTCTCTGGCTAACTCTTTTACCTCTATATGTTGTGCCCGTATATACTCTATCCCTTCATTTATTTTATCCTCCTCACCCGTAAGCTCAATCACCAGTCTGCCTTCAGTATTGGGAGTAACCTTAGCCCTTAATATATTGAGCACTAAATCATAATCCTTAATAAGATGATACGTAATAGGTTTCTCTGCCAAGTATGCGGGGAAAATAAGAACGATTTTTTTCGATATCTCCATCCTTAAACAAATTTCCTTTTATTTCTTTTATTTCATTCATTCAGGGATTTTTTTTTTAATTCGTGGGATAAAGATTGATAAGGTTTAGTAAGAAAAAACTCTCCCCTTTCAATCCATGATTTTAAAATAAGTGCAATCTCCCGGGCCATTGCGTAACTGCTCACAGGATTGGTAGACACTTTCTTCCCATTCAATGTAATAGTCCCACTCCGCAACTGTTTATAGTTAACTCTTCCATAATTAGGCCTGTTGCGCCGTTGTATACTATAATCGTAAATAGTGGTATAGATACTTTCGTCACTTATACCCACTGACTCTGCAACACCCTCATCTAAAATGGGGATAGGGATGCCAATGCCCACGAATAAGCTCACACCATAATTTTTTATGCGAGCCCCTCGCAAATAACGCGACTCCATTTGCTTGAGATCTCCTGTCACTGCCAACGTAGCGGCGGCATCTAAAGGTACCTTATTCTGACCTCGAATTTGGGCGGGAAAATGTTGCGTGCCTTCACTTACCACATAGCCTATACCGCCCCCTAAAAATATCCTTGTTCCTAATCCAATTGTCCTATATTCCGGATCATTAATAAGGGGATTTATCTGGCTGGCGGTCGCATAGGCTACATTTCCGAATTTAGGAAGTAAGGGCCCCATGTAGGTATATAATCTTCTGTCAGATGAATTTGTCGCTGCGCTGTAATTTTGATACACATTTCTGGGATTAAAAAGAATTGCCTGATTTATTGAATCTAACGTAATTGTGGTCTCTATCTTATCTCTTGGATAACAATCTGTTTTATAACCAGTAGCACGTAAATTTATCCGCTTTCTTTTTAATAAATCCTCAATTACGTGAGCACCTCCGTACGATCCATTCTTTCCTCCGGATAGTTCAGTTGCACCAAGATACGCATCAACTGCTGCGATACCAGCATATGCAGCCACATCATTAAGATATACCCTATTCATCTTGATCGGAGGATCAGCATGACCAAAATTAAGAAAGACGCCTGAAGAACACATTGGGCCAAAAGTAGCTGAGGTCACTACATCGACCTTTTCAGCTACTTTCTTTGCCCCCTCCTTTTTCACCAACGGAATTATTTCTTCCGCTGTCAGTACTACAACCTTCCCCTTTTTTATCTTTTCATTTATCTGTTCAAATGTTTTCACCCTCTATTGTTCTCTCTCGCGTTTCTCTCCCACTAATTCCCCTCAGCCTCGTCAACAGAATAAAAACCTTCTGGGCCTTGCCCTCTTCCTAAACCCTGGCCGGGGCCAAAATTAGAGGAACGGCTATACCCTTGCCCTCTTCCCCAGCCTGGTCTCGGCATCCTCACAAGGGGGCCTATATAAAGTATATCCTTCTGATCGGCTGTTAACACCTCATCTGCATCTAGACCAAGCTTTGTTCTCGCATTTTGAATCTTTAATTGGAGTTCAGAAATCTCTGCTTGTTTTGAGGTTATTTTTTCATAATTGGGTTTTAGTCCATATCGAAGCTTTTTCAGTTCAAGCTTTTTGATCTGTAAATCACACCGTGGTTCAAAGGTACTTTTTTGATAAGAAACCTGGAGCTTTTTAATAGCTTCTTTTTGTTTTTCCGTTAATTTAAGCTCTTCATTATTAAGAAGCATTTCAAGATAAGGGTGAGGCAAATTCAAGCCTCGCTGACGGTCTAAATGTTGCCATCCTGGATTAGCACCGGCACCTGGTCCAAATCCCCGGCCAGGGCCATGAATAGCACCAGGCCCTACTCCAGGTCCGTGTTCACATTGTGATGAATAAGGGCCCCATTGTCCTTGACCGTTACAGGCCTCTGTTGCAACAATAAATGTTGTGCCTACTAAAATTACTGCACATAACAAAGAATACAAGCAGAATTTTTTCCAATTACCCATCATACTCTCCTCCTTTAAAAGATTAATAAAAACAAACGGTTATTTATAAACAAATATTATAACATTCATTATATACAGTGTCAATTAAAATTAAATAATTCCTGCTATTATAAGGAATTTCGAACACATATTTCATTATGAAAAACAGCATAATGTGAAGTTATTCCTCACTTATGGTATATTTATCTATAGAAGGATTTTATTTTACTGTGTTTATAACAATAAGGTATCTCTTACACTCTATGTTTTGTTCATTCACATCATTGTGGAAAAAATGTATAGTTATTATCTCAATTCTCTCTCTTTATCTTTTTATCGGAAGTAGGATTGCATATCCTCAATTTTCTGAATTAGAAATAAATAAGGAAATAGAAGAGCTTTTTTTTAAAAGAGCGCAAAGAGCACGAGTATCTGCATCCTCTCGTATACAGCGCATTAAATGCGCAACGCATATAATAAGAAGGGCAAAGAGCTATTCTCATCTTTTAAGACCTGAAAATCGTTTTATCTTATATAGGCCTACAGATGAATATGATGTTGACTATTATGGGCGTAATGTGGAAGTGTGGACTTATGATACCCCGGAAGGGCATTATAAAATTCATTATACCGAAGCATTCGATGCAGATTCTGCGGTTATTGATTCAGACGGAGTTAAAGATACTATACCAGAATATGTAATACGGTTTGGAAATTATTTTGAGCACACCTATCTCCACGAAATTACCCATATGGGCTATGATCCCCCTGAACCAGATGGAAACAAAGGCGGAGATGGTAGATTCGATATTTATATTTTAAAAATAAGCGCTTACGGTTATACAGATATTGATGAAGATAATTTTCCTTACATTGTCATTAACAATAATTATTCAAAATTAGATATAAATTTCGATCCAGAATCGGATGAGATAGGGAATATGAAAATTACTGCTGCCCACGAGTTTTTTCATGCCGTGCAATACAAATATGACGGCTGGCCAGATGAAAATATGTGGTGGGAAGAAAATACCGCTGTATGGATGGAAGACGAAGTCTTTGATTACATTAACGGGTACCTGCACTATTTAGGACACAAATATGACGATTTAAATAATAATCTCCAATGGGACGCCGGAGAAACATGGTATGAGATCGATGGGACAATTGGCGACATTTATCATAAAAAGGAAGACACCTGGTTTGAATGTCCTGAAAAATCTCTCGATAGTAGCAATAATGGATTTAATACACTCTATATGTATGGAGGATGTATATGGGCAAAATATCTCTCTGAAAAATATGGGCCCGATATTATACGACACATATTTACAAAATGTTCACCAGATGTCCTTGCTTTGCCTGCGATAAGCAGCACACTTAAAGAATATGGATCTGACTTGAAAAATGAATTCGCTGAATTTAGAATCAAGGTCCTTCTCAGGGATTTTGAAGAGGGCGAATATTATCCCCTCGTATGGCACGCGGGCAATTACTCCATCACAAGCAGTAATCCACTTGTGGTAAACGAGGATGAAATGTCCGGTTGGGTACTCAACCATTTGAGCTGCTATTATTATGGAATTGAAGCGAGAGAAGAAGAAAATCAATTAATCGTTGAATTCAATGGGGAAGATGGTTCGGAATTTGGGCTCTCAGTAGTTCTTTTTCGGCAAGATGGCGACTTTGACACAGCAAAAATTATCTCAATAGATGACTTTAACGATTATCCCACTCAAAAAAGCAGCCTTACTATTGACTTTTTTGGCCGCAATAGCCTTTATCCCAGACTTACACTGATACCGATGAATCTTTCTTTATCCCAAAATTACAGGTCTTTTCAAATAACACTTACGCTCAAAGATATGCCGGACAATAAACATCTTATGCGCTTAGGCCAAGGAATTAATCTGATTTCTATCCCTTTGATTTTATCAGATAACGAGTATACATCCTATGATTTTATTCAAAACTTTATTAATAATGAGTTCGTCGGACTGGTGGGTTATGATAATGCTCAAAGAAAATGGGAAACAAATTATCTCCGTGATCAGATAGATGGTGATCCCTTCTTGATAACACCTGACCAGGGATATATAGTTTATATTAATCAAGAAAGCAACCTGGTAATCCTGGAGGGTGAACCCGTCTTGGAGCCAGCACCCATCATATTATATCCAGGGCATAATATTCTCTCTCCACTTTCTTTTAATAATGAACTGCTTTGCTCTTATAGTATGTTTACGTCAACCACAGACCACGACCAGCCGGTAGCAATCAGCCATTATCACTCAAAGAGTGGAAAATGGGAAACAAGTTATTTATTTTTTAACAGCTATTCCGGCCCCAATTTCGATATCCATCCGAATGATGGCTATATCATAGATTTAAAGCCTTAAGTATCTCTAAAAGATTAAGAAAACATCTTGTTTTTATGGATAAAGTATAACTTGATTTCCTGCTCAAAGTTCGGTGTGAATACACCGCTCCCCAATTGGCGCACTATGGCAGCAATATCCCAAAACCGTATTTCATCAATCTCATCGTGATTAAAGAGGATGGGGCCGTCATATTTACATTGATAACTTCGTATATTCTCTGATTCAACTTCATTACGCATTTTATAATCGTACAAATACTCAAGAGGCACATCTTTTATTCCTAACTCTTCCCCCAGCTCCCTATACGCTGCTTTTTCATAATCCTCTCCCGATTCAACATGACCACCAACTGAGGTATCCCATTTACCAGGCTGAATATCTTTATTCATCGATCGTTTTTGCAGCAATAACTGACCCTGAGAATTAAAGAGCAATACATGGGCTGCCCGGTGTATCAAATGGGGGTTTCCATGACATTGACTTCTTAATACTTTTTCGAGAACCCTATCATCCTCTGTAACCCTATCAACAAATTCCATATGTATTTTCCCTATGCAAGTTGTTACGGAAAATGGGGTGGATCAACTTTTAAATCACCAATAGCCTTTTTCAGTGTATATTGTGCTATAATGAGATCATATTCCCGTGTAGTGCGGCTTGTGGCGGCCTCTACGAGCTTAAGATGAGCATCGAGAACATCAAGATTTGAAGCTGCCCCCTCATTAAATTGCAGCTTCGTAATCCTCATATTCTCTGTGGCAAATTCCACTTGCTTTTCTGTGGCTTTCACGCGGGAAAGCAAACTATTTAAGGAAAAGAATGCATTAACCACTTCAAACCGTATCATTTGCTCAAGGCTCTTCCTCTCTGATTCCAACTGTCGTGCCTCATTTTTCTTCTCTCTCACTCTATAAAGGCGTAATCCCTTTTCAAAGAAAGGGAGTGAAATCGTGGCCCCAATAGAATAAAGTTCCTCTTTGGGTAAAAATTCCTCTCCCTCTTTTATATATGCAGCCTCAAGATTGACAGTGGGCAAAAAATCTGAATATGCAAGCTTAACATTTTTTTCTGAAAGGGCTATCCGTTGTAATAAACTCAGATAATCAAGGCGATGTTGCAGTGCATAGTCAATAAGCTGCTCTTTTGACTTTTCTGTTTCCGAAATAAAACTTATGTTTTCTCCTATATTAAGCCTTTTAACTTCAATATCATCTTCCATACTGAATTGTAATGTCCTCTTAAGATTCTCCTTTCTAATTTTATAATTAGCCTCAGCTTCAATAAGATCACTCTCTGCACCGGAAAGTTCCATCTCTGCCCCAATAACAATATTTTGAGCAACAAGGCCCACCTCATATTTCACTTTTGTGCTTTGAAGATACTCTAAAAGCCTGTCCCTTGCTTGTTCTCTGATATTGATAATCTCTTGCGCCTTGAGAATTTCAAGATAGGCTTTAATTACCTCTAATACCACATCCTGTTTCATTAAATCAAGATTGTAGTGAGCAATCATTGTGCCAATTTCTACAATCTCTTTTTGTAAACCATATTTGCCCTGAGTATAGAGTGGCTGAGCCAGATATATGCTCAGCTCATTTGTAGTAATCTCTGAAGCCACATACTGATCTGGAGATTGCCCTATCAGGAGATCTGTCAAACCATACGCTGAATAATTATGATTATAACTTCGACCAATCTCCATCCCGATAGCCGGTCTTATAACAGAACGGGCAAAGGAAATATCAAGCCGGGCTTTCGCAAGAGCCTCCTGAGCTTTCTCTATGAGGGGATTCTGATTTATGGCAACTTCCATTGCTTCTTCGAGTGTCATTGTATGAACGTGTCCTGCATATACAAAAGTAGGATTATGAACTATATATATCTGTGCTATTATTAGAATAAAAAAAATAGGGTATATCTTCTTAAAATGCATAAAAATAGGCTCCTTATATTTATTTTTTCTCTTTATAATGATATAATGAAGAAAAATTTTTGTGTACAACGTATCATTCTCTCGTAACTTCTAGTAACTCTAGTAACTCTAGTAAGTTTAGATTATTTTGCTCTCAAGCGCAATATGTGTAGGGATAATTCTAAAGATCACAGAATCGGGCATCGAAAACGTCTAAGAGCCCGTTTTTTACAGGCAGGGCATGAAGCATTGGCTGACTATGAGCTCCTTGAACTGCTTCTTGGTTACTGTATCCCAAGAAAGGATACAAAACTCTTAGCCAAAACCCTTATAAATACTTTTGGCTCATTCAGTGCTGTCTTTGATCAACCTGTTGAAAAGCTGCAAGAAATAAAGGGGAGTGGCCAGGCGGTGGCTGCTTTTCTCTTATCAATTAAAGCCTCTATGACTGAATATCTCAAAGAGCGGGCTGAAAATGCAACTTTTCTCTCTTCACCGCACGATGTGGCAAAATTTGTACGATTAGCTATCGGATCAGACCAGCGTGAATGCGTGATGGTGTTATGCCTTAATTCAGCAAACCGTTTAATTCACCATGAAATTATGGCAAAAGGCACGGTAGATCAAGCACCTGTCTATTACAGGGAGATACTGAAACTTGCCCTTCTGCACAATGCGACGGCAATGATATTGGTCCATAATCACCCAAGCGGAAATGCAGCTCCCTCTCGGGACGATCATCTGACAACTAAGAAATTAACTGCTCTTGCAGCAGAATTTAATATCGAGCTTTATGATCATCTTATTGTCTGTCCATCCTATGCATATAGCATCAAGAGTAATATAAGGCTTTAAGAGAGGCTCCTATCTATTCATTCTGTTTTTTGTTGATAGGGAATAACTATTATGCTATATTCTACTCATTAACATCAAATATTATTAAAATTATGCAGTAATTCTAGTTATCATAATTAAAATTGCTAAAAATTATAGGAGTGCAACCGTATGAAAAAATTTTTTTTTATAAGTAGTGTTCTTATGGTCTTTTTCTTGTGCAAAACCGGCCCTTGCACGCGCTTTGCCTATGCCAAAAACCAAGGAGAATCATTTCAAAATATTTTCAATAATACATTATGGGGGCTTGCTACAGGAGCAGTTATTTCTGCTGCCTATACATTAACCAAAAGCGACCCGGATAATGACACATGGCGGAAAAATTTGGGTATTGGAGCTACCATTGGGGCAATCGGAGGATTTAGTTACGGATTGGCTATTGAATCCGGCCCCAATTTTAAGTTTAGGTTATCACCTTCGATGAGACTCTATAATTCTAAAGATAATTCGTCTGAAGTGGGTATACTATTAGATTGTTTTCATCTTTATTTCTAAATAAGAATAATGGGAAAAAAAGCAGTAGTGTTATTATCAGGTGGTATTGATTCCACTACCTGCATGGCCATCGCACAACAAGATGAATATGAACTTTATGCCCTTACCTTTGATTATAACCAACGGCATAGGATAGAGATTCAATCGGCACAACGAATAGCCACTCTTTTTGGTGCTCAAAAACATCTCATTTTATCTATTCCTTTAAGAGATATTGGGGGATCAGCCTTGACCGATACTATAGAGGTCCCTAAAAACAGGCCTTTGGAAAAAATAATTGCGAAGATCCCTTCTACCTATGTTCCTGCACGCAATACGATCTTTCTTGCCTATGCTCTGGCATGGGCAGAAAGCCTCTCTATTGTCCATATATTTATAGGGGTAAATGCCATTGACTATTCAGGGTATCCTGATTGTAGACCGAAATTTATCCTCGCCTTTGAAAAATTGGCCAATATCGCCACTAAAATAGGAGTTGAAGAGACGCACCCTATAAAAATTCACACTCCCCTCATTTCTCTTACCAAGGATCAAATTATTCGGAAAGGGACGCAATTAGGAATTGACTATTCTTTGACTTATTCTTGTTATGATCCCGATCCCGACGGATATCCCTGTGGTAAATGTGATAGCTGCCAATTGAGAAAAAAAGGATTTCATTCCGCCGGAATAAAAGATCCCCTGATCAATGAATAAGGAACAATATTCCGAAACAAAAATCCCTCAAGGTAAATGGCTCAGGTTACTGGTTTTCTTATTACTCTTCCTTATTTGTATCCCCCATTACGGTGCTTCAACCGAGACTTTTCCTTTAATACGAGAGATCAAAATACAGGGAAATTTCCCCATCTTTAAACGGGACCTTTTTAGAGTTATTCAATTAAGAACTGGTGATGAATTAAAAAAAGAAAGCCTTGAAGAAGCCATGAATAAAATCAAAGAGGTATATCTTGATGAAGGATACGATAGGGTGAATGTATGGCCTCTCATAAGGCCGTATAAAACGCATGAGGATCTGGCACAAGAACAGGTTATCCTGACATTTTCTATTTCCAGGGGCCCCAAAACGCTCATTCAAGAGATAGAGATTATCAGTATTGAGAAAGGAGAAGAAAAATCAGTCCTTACTCAATCTATACGAGATAAAGAATCACGAAGAAAAAAAAAGATGACCACCTATTGGGAAGATTTCTTGAGCTCTCTAGCTCTTAAGCCAGGAATGACTCTGAAAAGGAGCAAATTAAAAGAAAAACTAAAGAGAAGGGAAGAATTATTTGTGAGAGAGGGCTATTTAAAGGCCCGGCTCTGGTATACGACTGAACCATTTGGAAAGCATGTAAAATTAATTATTCATTGCAGCATGGGTGCACACCTCAAAATAAAGATAATCGGAAATAAAAATATCAAAAGCAGCCGTCTCTTAGACTTAATGGTATTTTGGTTTACGCGATCATACGATCGCTTTGAAATCGAGGAGAGCGCGGCAAAGATTCTTAGTTTTTATCAAGATAACGGCTTTTTATCCGCAAAGGTAACCCCTGAATGGAAACCTGTTGATGAGCCATATGCCTCAGATCAAGAGATTATTTTCAAAATAGAGGAGGGCCCCTGTACATATCTTAAAAGGATCCATTTCTTTAATAATCACCATATTTCTTCAAAAAAAATTAAAAAACAAATACTTGCATTGGAGGGATTATCTCTTCTGGGACGACCATTTAAGTCTCTTACATTTAAGGAGGATATTGAGGCTATTAAAATGCTTTACAAATCACGAGGATTTAACCAGATAGAGGTAAAAACGGAGATTGTAAAAATAAATGATACCACAATAGAGATCAACATTATTTTTAAAGAAGGTCCTCAATCAAAATTAGGGGAGATTAATATTTTAGGAAACCACTCCTTTTCGTCGGCCCGGCTTCTTAAGCAATTACAATTAAAAAAACATGCCCCTTTCTACCCAAAGTTATGGCAAGAGGATAAACGTCAGCTTGGCCTTTTTTATGCGGAGCATGGGTTCCCCTATGTACGGATCTTTGCTGACCATGAAATTAATGATAACACAGCGGAAGTTATTATTAAATATAGAATAGAAGAGGGAAAACCAGCCTACTTCGGCAAAAGCACCATTTCTAGAAATCTTATTACCAAGGACCGGGTCATCCTCCTGTCATTGGCATATAAGGAAGGAGATCCTTTTAGCCCTCAAAAGCTTGCGGAGACAAGGGAACGACTGTATAATCTAGGGCTATTCCAATCCATAAACATAGAGCCGCTCGAAATTGATAAAAAACCTGAAATAATCAATTGTCTGATTGAGGTAACAGAGATGAGAACCGGCCGTTTAAACTTTGGCCCTGGATTTAATTCACGGGATGGGTATAGAGGCTATGTTGAAATCAGAGAGGATAATCTATGGGGAAGAGCTATCTCAGGGTCATTTCGCGCTGATTATTTTGGTATTGGCAACAAGGTAACAACTGGCGGTGGAATCGAGAAAAATGATAAATATACCCTCACCTTAAAGGATCCTCTCTTTATCCCGAAGTATAAAATAGAGGGAGAAACCAAATTATATACTGAATTTAAAGAAAAAGAGGGATATAACATAATGACTACTGGCTGGCAGGCAAAAATAACCAGATCCCTCACCCGGAAAATGAAAATATCACTTAATTATCATTTAGACTTTTCTCAGTTTAGTAAAATTAAAATCTCACCGGCGAGCATTCCGGATGAGGATAAAAAATTATCCATCAGTCATATTATGCCAACCCTTTCGTATGATAGCAGGGATGATTTTATGGACCCTCATAGTGGACACTACTCAACTGTTTCTCTTGACCTTGCCGGAGGACCAATGAAAGGTGATACAAACTATTATAAAATAAAGGCTGAATCAAGATGGTTTTTCCCTATTATTGATAATATTACTTTTGCTTCATCGATTAAGATGGGTCTTGTGAATGAGTATAGTGATACTCAAACTGTCCCTGTTGATGAAAAATTCTTTGCCGGTGGTATCAACACTATACGTGGATATGAAGAAGACTCCATTGGCGAGCAGGATGATCCTATGCCAGGAGGAAATAAAGTGTGGATAAACAATCTGGAACTTCGCTTTCCACTCTTTAAAGGGCTTAAAGGGGTTCTCTTCTGGGACTCCGGCTATGTCTGGGAGGAGATGGAAATACAAGATATAAAACTTACACACCTTGTCCATGGGATTGGTTTTGGGTTGCGCGTATTAACCCCTGTTGGCCCGATCCGAGCAGACATCGGCTTTCCTTTTGATATTGATAAACCTGAAAAGAAACATCGAGGAATTTTTTATATCAGCATAGGCCATGCCTTTTAAAAACTTGGCATATCACACAGTAAGCCCTTCGCCTGATTCTTAAATTGTTCAAATTCTATCATCAAATTATCAACTATTCGTGAGGTCTCATCAAAATTGTTCTCTTTACACAGTTTCTCTATTTCAGAAACCCTTTCAATTAAGGTATAGGCAGAGAGGTTACCGGCTGAGCCTATGATATATTGGACAAGATCTTCAATCTCTTGATTATCTTTATTTTCAATAGAGGATCGGATCTTTGCAACCAAATCAGGAAATTCCTCTATAAACATATGCACTAACTGATACAACATTTCCACATCATCCTCCGCCTGACTCAACGCTTTTCGGGCATCCCAAATAAAGGGGGCGATTTTGGATATGTTCCAGCGAGTGAGAATATCCCTGAGCTGATCCTCTTTGACCGGTTTGGTTATATAATCATCAATACCGCTCTCAAGGCACATCTCACGAAATTCTTTAATAGGGCGTGCTGTCATTGCAATAATGGGAAGATGGCTATTGTTATCCATATGAGACTCCCTTTCTCGTATCTTTTTCGTTGTTTCATATCCATTTAATACAGGCATCTGTATATCCATTAAAACGAGATCATACTCATTAGCCTCCAACAATATCAATGCTTTTTTTCCATTTTCAGCACAGCTCACCCTGCATCCCTCCATTGCAAGCTGGGTTCTAATTTCCTTTTGATTAATCAAGTTATCCTCAACCAATAAAACATGTTTCTTGCTCTGCTCTCCTGAAATACTGTACTTCGTAATGAGTTCTTGATTGTCCCCCCCTTCCTGGATTGTGACGAGTGTCGACAACATGTCTGATTCTGAAACAGGTGGTGATAAATACGCTCTCACTGAACTTTCTTTGCAACGGGCAAAATCTCCAGGCAGACTATAGAATGGTAATAAGATAATAGACAAATCAGATAATGCCGGATTATTCTTGATATGCTTTGCCATCTCAAAAATATTTTTCTCCGGCATAGAAGAATTATCAACCATAAGAAAATGATAAGGCAACTGGGCTCGCTCTGCACTCTCTAACTTTTCCATCATCTCCTTTTCATTATGAGCTTCATGTATTGTAATGTTGTAAGATGCGAGCTCCTTACTCAGTTTTTTCCGCATCTTTGTGATGGGATTAAAAATCAAAGCTCGCATTCCCTTTAAATCTTTTACTGTTTTTACTTTTTTTGAGTTTTCTTGTGGAAGGGCAGGTGGCACGCGAACGAGAGATGAAAAATAAAGAACTTTCTCCTTATTTTCTTTATTCTCTATCCAGATCCTTCCATCCATCAATTTTATTAAGGCCTTAATCAATGATATAGTGAGGTCCGATTCATTTTCATGACTAAAGGCTGAAAACATCTTATATCGATTGTAGGAATGCCTGCTATCTCCCCTATACGTAAGGGAAAACTGTAACGGACACAGATCATCTTTTTTATACCCATTCGAAGCAATTTTTATCCCAATTATAAGTGTGCCTTTTTCGCTCAATTTAATAACATGTTTTATTACACTTTGAAGGACCTGGCGAACTCGCTCTGGATCCCCTAAGAGAAGATTTGGTATCTCGGGGCTTATATCGCACGAAAGTTCCAGCTTCTTTTCCTCTAATTCCTCTGTAAATTGATGAAAAACCTCTTCTAATAAGGTAACAAGATTAAACCTCATTTTTTCTATTTTAAGAGTATTAAGTTTAATATTTTTATAATCAATAATATTATTAATTACCTCAAAAAATGAAAAAGCAGATAATTTGATTTGATCTATGTATTTGTGCTGTTCTTCATCCATTATCCTTTCGCCCATAAGCCGGGCTATCTTAAAAATACTAATAACCGGAAAGCTCAGCTCATCACTTAAAAAAGCACATAATTGATTTTTTGTATTTTTTGAATATTTATGTGCCTTTTTAATAAAAAAAAGCTCTCTTTCTTTTTCCGTATTATCGCTCTTGACCCTCATCTCCTCTGTAATATCTTTAAAGAATTGAATTATACCAATCACATTCTTTTTATTATCCTTTAATCCGGTTGCATTAAGCTGCAACCATACCTCATCTTTTGTACCATTATACTTGAATTCTTTTCGTAGAGTAGTTATCCCACTCTCAAGTATACCTTTAAACTTGCATTTTTTGCCTTGACAATCAGTAAATAAAGAATTTTCAAAACATTTTTTTCCTACCTGCTCCTCAACAGGAATCCCAATTAGTGAGGCCATTTTAGGATTAGCTAAAAGAACGTTTAACTCATTATCTAATACGCGGATACCATCAGCAGCAGCTTCAAAAATTGCCTTAAATATATTGTTCTCAGTTTTTACTCCCCCCCTTGATTTAGGAAGATCCTGCATAGTGTTAAATTCATTCTTAATCTTTTTCATCATTATTTTAAAATTATGCATGAGCGAAGATAACTCTTGTGGACACTCTATATTTAAATCATAATCATATAAATCGCTTTCCATACCCGATTCGATAACACGGCACATCTTTTCTTCTAACCAGCTTAATGGATTAAAAATAGTAAGGTAAAAATTCCACATACCAATGATAGAAACACACATGGTAACACATAAACAACATATAATAATACCTTTTGCCCATGAAGAGGACATAAAATACTGTCCTTGCTTTAATTCAGTGCTCGCTCTGGTTGTTACGACATACCACTGTTTCTGATCAAGGGGCATTTGCCTATAATGAGCCCACCATTTATCGCCATTATGATAAAAATGAAAAGGTACATTTTCTTGTTCAGATAGATGTTGTTTTAATGCATTGACAAGGTCCTTTATGACATTGGCCGGAGTCGAACACGAACTGAAAACGACTAAAGGATCACCTTCTTCAGAAGTAGTATCCACGAGGGCTGCATATATATTATTATCCTGACTTGTGTTTTTAAAAATGCAATTGGAAATAGAATGTGCGTCCATTCTTATTAACAAAACAGCCAATCGCTTCCCCATTATATCAATAGGAGTGGCATAATGTATTTCAGAGCGAGTTGAAATGTAAAATGCCTTTAAACTTTTAAAATTGGGCTCCATTGTCTCCTGAAACCACTTTCTGTCCCCAACATACCGCTCTCCTCCCTTATCCTCTACTCCACAAAGAAGATAGCCATTTCTCCAATAAAGATCAATGCTTTTTATCTGGGATGAGTGTTGTGCAACTTCTTTAAAGTAGGTATAGAGGGGTGTGTAATACAAAGAGGGTTCTTTCAATTCAATACATTGTTTCTTCTTGTTTAATCTCCCACTCAGCCTCACTTGATAAAGAAGGGATTGTAGTTGATTATGCGATGATATAATCGCTATATTTTCAAGATGGTTATTCAACTGGATAATTATTTTTTCATTGATATTATTGGCAGCAACAGCTATCTTTTCCCGCTCATTTTTATTAAGCGTCTCAATATGTATTTCCTTTTTCGAGCCTTTGGAAAATAAGAGCACTCCGCCTACAATCAGTAAAGGAATAAATGCTACAAGATTATAAAAAATAAATTTATGTGCGAGTCTATGGTATTTGTGCTCGGGGCGCTCCGCCATGATAATAATCCTTGAACCTTCAATTAAAACTTTATTTATTTATCGGATATAATCTGGAGGCGGATCGAATAAGACCGACAGGACCTGTCATCATCATATTGCCGCCTGGCGCGGCAAATGTCACGTTAAGGGGGGTATCTTTTAATTTATCTCTGTTAGGTCCTGTGACAATAATATCCTTTAATTCCAAGGGTTCATATGAGGCAAACGATACAAAGCCATGACCCTGATCTTCATATATCTCTTCATTGCTAATCTGTCCTCTACTAAACCTTTCTAATAATATAATTAATTTTTCTGTAGTCAACCTTTTGGTATGATGCTCCATAAAAGCATCTATCCTGCCATTAAAAACTATCGCCGCCACTGTATGACCATTTCCTATATTCACAATCATATAAGGACCTTCCCGATTTTCAGCAGCGCCTGCAATGGCAGAAAAAGCGCTGTCCATTATTAATACTGGCTTTCCAATATCCCTCTGGGCTGCATTAACGGCTGATTGCATCCTTTTATAGCACAGAGGTACTTCATTATCACGAAATGCCTGGCTGTAAATATGAGCATCATTCCGAAGACGTTCCTCTATCATTTTAAAGCGAAATTTTCGATCAGGAAGTCCTTCTTGCGAGCTTCCATGATCCTGCAGGGCAATAGCAACAAGATCAATTGGAAAATATACTCCAAGCTTTTCAAGAAAATTTAAAAATAATACTATATCTATTTCCTGACAATGAATTCTCTTGAAATATGCTGCTTCACCTTGATTTCCTATCCTTATTCCCAAAGCTCTCACTTCATCAAGATTATCTCTTACTGTATAGGCACAAGACTCTTCCATTACCACACGATAATCCTGTTTTAAATGTTTCTTTAATGATTTTACTAAAGGCCCCCCTCCTATGGTATCGCCGGTAAGTAATAAATTTTCCTTAATTGCAGCAACTCGTTGAGAAAGAATATGTGTCGGAGAGGGCAGAACCATTGAAATGCAGTTTTCGATATTTGTTTTGTTATTATAAAAAAGAATATCCTGCGTGCCTGCGCCTATATCTATCGCCAAAATATTATCCATACACTAATTTTTTTCCGTGCAAATTTTCCGTGCAAAATAAAATTACTTATATATACCACAGACCAGTGTATTTTACAAGAATTACTGGGTGATCCTTGCAAAAGATTCTTCTCCATGCTATAAATGTATGATGAAAAATAATATCCTTTAATTTTTGGAAATTGAGGGGATGAACGCTTTTAAAATATCAAATCAGATAGTCTATATAATCATTATTTTTGTTATTATGTGCGCAGGATGGAGCAGGGTGACCTATGGCAAAAATCAATCTAGTGGCATAATAAATGTTTTATTAAAAGAGTCGTGCAGCAGCGTCAATATCAGATGTAGTGGATGGATCGAGATAACCAGTGATTCAGAAGAAAGTCTGAAATTACCATGTTCTGAATTTGGGCTCCCAATAAGTATCAAACCATCCAGCTCAGGTATAAGTATTAATGACTTTGAAATTGACTTGAGAACTATACATTTAAATAATGTGGCAGAGAACAACCCTCTTCAGATAGACGATTATGCTTATCGAGGAGAGATAATTATTCTTGTGGATTCCCAATGGAAACTTAAAGTTATAAATAGCCTGGATCTTAATTCATATTTATGTGGCATAATGAAAAGCGAAATCTCTCCCGATTGGCCTGATGAGGTTTTAAAGGCACAGGCTATTATTGCGAGAACATATGCTTTACGCGAAATATCACTCCAAAAATATGATGCCTATGATTTAAAAGCATCAATAGACTCACAGGTTTATATAGGTATGACAGGAGAAGACCCCCGCACAAATCGTGCTGTTCATGAAACAGAACACTATATACTCACCTTAAATGGAGAAATCTTTCCCGCTTTCTATCATGCCTGCTGTGGCGGACACACTGAATCCGCCCAGAATATTTTCGGAGATTATCCCTCAGTTATTGGAATAGCGTGTGATTACTGCAGTAATTCACCACATTTTGAATGGGAATACATAATAACTCCAATAGAACTGCGAAATATATTATTACGAAATGATTATCGCGCTGATCCAATTAAGACTATAGAAATTGTAAATCGATATCCTGCCGGTCGTGTAAATCAACTATCCATAAAATATAACCCAAGCCAAAGTTCTTCTTCGCGCTTACTCATCAAAGGGAAAAAATTAAGGGAATTATTGGGATATGACACTCTAAGAAGCTCTAATTTTACCGTTAATTTTAAAAATGGCCATTTTATATTCCATGGAAAAGGGTGGGGACATGGAGTCGGCCTTTGCCAATGGGGAGCGAAAAGTATGGGCGAAATTGGTGCGCGATATGAAGAAATTCTCAATAAATATTATCCCTATGCTGAAATTACACGTATCGAAGCTTACTAGACCTTCTTATATGTGCATATAAAAAAATAATCATCCTTGATAAATAGAGTTAAATTGTGAAGTTATCTGATTTTGAATACCCTCTTCCATCATCACTTATTGCTCAAAAACCATCCTACGTAAGGGATGAATCTCGCTTACTAATCGTTAATAAAAAATCTGGTTCAATTGAAGAATCAACATTCAAAAATATTACAGAGCATCTTTTACCAAGCGATACACTGGTCCTAAATGATACAAAAGTAATAGCCGCCCGCCTTAAGGGAACCAAAAATACCGGGGGAAAAATTGAGATCTTACTCTTACATCATGTAAGTGATTCAACATGGATGTGTTTGACTAAAGGGAGTTATACACAAGGCACGCGAATTATTTTCGTTCCGCATATACTCGAAGGGAAAATTATAAAAAAGGCCCCTCAAGGCAGAGCATATATCGACTTCTTCTATGAAGGGGATCTCACTACCATTCTTGAGCGCTGTGGCCAGATACCACTGCCCCCTTATATTAAACGATCATCAACGGATCCTTACGATCGGAAGCGATACCAAACTGTCTATTCCAGATGTAAGGGGGCAGTAGCCGCTCCTACCGCAGGATTGCACTTTACACAACCACTTCTCGATAAAATACACAATAAGGGTGTCGAAATAGTCTTTTTAACACTTCATATTGGTACCGGTACTTTCCTTCCCGTAAGAGTGGAAAATATAAAACAACACGTTATGGAAAAAGAATATTATATCCTTCCCTCTTCAACTCTCATGCGTATACGAGAATCTAAAAAGAAAGGACATAGAATAATAGCTGTTGGAACCACAACAACTAGGGTATTGGAAAGTTGTGCCCCCCTAATCCTCGATAACACTTTTATTCCTTCACATAATATCCAAGGGTGGACAGATCTTTTTATTTATCCACCATATGCCTTTACCATAGTTGACAAATTGATTACAAATTTTCATCTTCCAAAATCAACTCTTCTGATGCTTGTAAGTGCTTTCTGCGGATATACATTATGTATGAAAGCATACCACTATGCTATCAAAAGGTCTTTCCGCTTTTATAGTTATGGAGATAGCATGCTTATAAAATAACTTTTCACTATATAGAGGCCTCAATGAGTAGTTCTCATCAGAGTTAATGTCTTATCCCTTTATAAATTAATCCACTGAAGCCAGAAGCCTTTAAAGACATATCCATATTCCCCAAGATCTTACTTGTCATATTCTCCATAGATAAAAGGGAGTTGTCATCACATTTTTCAATATCAACTGCTTCAATATCTTGTTTCGCTTTATTAATCTGCATCGCTAACTCATCGTCGTTAGAAAAATTAGCCCAAATATTACAAGCATCTAAAAATACATCCATCATACTCTGTAATCTTTGTACCCTCTTCATGTATGTAGATGCCATTTTCCACCTCCTAAAATTAGTCTGATAATCAACAATTTTTTCATTTCTACAATTACTACTTTCTACTATCCGCTCCATGTTCCTTAACCTAACTTTATCTTCCAACTTTATATAATCTCACCCGCAATTAGTTTCTATATCGGTTAAAAATCAAGGTGTGATCGAAGATTTTGAGTTTAAATTTTTTTTCATAATATTTGCTTCAAATATATCAATAAGATATAATTAGTTACAAAAAACACCAAAATATGATACTATAATGAAAATTAAAGAAGCCTTTCCCTACCAGTTATGTCCTGTGATAGTTATGCAACTGGACACAAAAAATCTAATTAAAAAAGAAATTGATATTATTTCAGAATATAACCTTATTGTATCTCTCAATGAGGAAGTATATATATGCCTTACAAGTTGCGGTCTCTATAGTAGAGAATTCGTTATTGGATATCTTATAAGTGAAGGTTTCATTAAAAAGCCGGGTGATATTTCGTCTATTGATATTAATGTAGAGGATGGACAGATCAATTGCAGTGTTGTGCTTGATACAAGCTACCTTAAAAAAATAGTGTGTTCCAACCTATATTATTCCGGATCCATGCGCGAAATTACGGAGGCAGGGCATAAAAACTATACTCATATAACACATACTCCGAATATTTCATTATCCGCTTTATATAAAGCCTTTGATCAATTTCTTTGCCAATCAAATCTGCATAAAATGACTCGTGGAGTGCATAGCGCAGCCCTTTTAACGGAACAAATGGAGCCTCTATTTTTCTCTGATGAAATTGGGCGTCACAATGCAATTGATCAGATAATTGGTATGACCTATATGCAAAAAATTTCTTTTGAGGATAAGGTATTATTTTTTACAGGAAGGCTTCCCTCAAAGATTATTAAAAAAATTATAGGGCAAAAAATTCCTCTTGTTGTCTCACGCGGTATGCCCACTAGCTTAGGAATTTTGTTAGCAGATCAATATAAGGTTACAATTATAAGTAGATTATTTAAAAGGAGCGTCACACTATTTACTTGTTATAATAATAATAACATAACATGGTGATGAATAATCCTGCTTTTCCCTGGTATGCTTATTTATTGTGGGGAGTGGAAGATATTTTTTCCTGAAGCTTTTTCTTGAGAAGATTTCCAAAAGCAGTAACGTGCTCTTCTCCTCCCCCAGAGTCTTTCTGTTCCTCAAGATATTTCTTATAAGAATTTCTATCTTCATCTTCAATAACAGCTTTTCTACTTAGCTTAATTCTTTTCTTTTTCTTATCAATATATAAAATATTGATTTTAAGTTTTGATCCAATCGGAAACTTCTCTTCTTTATCAACATTCTTGTCTACGTCCAATTCCTCGTTTGGTAAAAGCCCTATAATGCCATTGGATAATTTAACAAAAATACCATATGGTTTAATAGATTCGACACGCCCCTCGTCAATATCCCCTTCTTTCAATAATAAATCCGTATCAAAAGGATCAACCTTTTCCGGTTCCATGGAAAGCGAAATACGATGGGCTTTCTGGTCAATTGAAATTATACGAACATTAACTTCATCTCCTATTTTCAGCACTTCCTTTGGATGATTGATATGAGTAGGTGCATTCAAATTGGAAATATGAATTAGACCATTAACTCCTGACTCTAATTCTATAAAGGCCCCAAAATCAACTAATTCTACCACCTTTCCCTTTGTCCAATCGCCCTCTTGATAACGCCCTTTGATTGTTTCCCATGGATTCTCTTGGATTTGCTTAAGACTCAATGAAATACGATTTTTATCCCAATCAATAGAAGTTATCTTGACCTTTACCTTATTCCTAACCTTTATATAGTCTGCTGCATCTTTTACACGGCCCCAGCTCATTTCAGACAATGGTATTAATCCATCTATACCACCAAGATCTACAAACGCCCCGAAAGGTTGAATAGAACGGACTATTCCCTCTATCTCATCACCTACCTTCAGTTTTGCTCTCAATAAATTAAGAAGTTTATCCCTTTCTTCCTTTAAAATTTTCTTTCTTGAAAGAATGAGATTTTTCCCACCTTCATTATATTCCAGAATATGAAACTTGAAATCTTTTGCCAAATAATCCGCTGAATCAGTACCCTTTCCTAATTCCATATGTGAAAATGGACAAAATGCTCGTTTTGCAGAAACCATCACTTCATACCCACCCTTAATCTTTGCTACAACATGTCCTTCCACTGGGATTTGGTTGCGAAACGCATCTTTGATAATTGCATTAGATAATTTGCGTCCCCCTAGTTTTGTCGTAAAATGAATTTCTCCATCTTTGGCTGAAAGAAAATAGGCATCTATTACATCACCTGTTTTAATAGTAATAGTGCCATTTTCATCACTCAATTCCTCTTTTGCAATAATGCCTTCACTTCGCCCTCCATAATCTACGAACATCCAATCACCCGAGGTACCGACAACGCATACCTTAAGCTTTTGACCTGATGTAAACTCATTTATATTAGTAATTCTTTTTTCTATCAAATCTGAAAAATTTTTATTTACATCAAGATTTATCTTTTCCTTTTTTTTAAATTTTTCTTGATCATTCATACTTATATCCACCCCCTTTCATTTAGATTGTGTGCATCTTTGTATGGTAATAATTATTTTATCGCCATAAATTATTGAACAGATCGAAAAAATCTTATACCTCGGACAATTTATTCGCTTCATTTATAAGAGCGCTCATCCTTATTGTGGGCTATAAAAACCTCTCCGTCATTGCCACTATACAAGTTGCTTACCACCAATAATTAAAAAGTATTCAGCAGCTAATAACATGACAACTGCAAATCCATATTTTATAAACTCCATCCATCTGCCTGATTTTGGAAGTGTCGACAAGATTCCTGCAAATGTACCTATGATTAATAAAAGAAATCCCATACCAAATGCATATGCAACAAGCATCAAAACCCCAAGAAATGTATTCTTTCCAGTAGCTACTATAGCAAGTATAATCCCCAATATAGGGGCTGTACAAGGAGCTGCGACGAGACCAGACAGGGCCCCCACAATGAGTGCGGAAAAATAGCCAGATACAGTCTGAAACCGGTCAACAAAATTTGAGATGAAAGCAGGGGTTTGAAGATTGAAAATACCAAACATACTAAGGCTAAACAATAAACATAAATTACCCATAAAAATAAGTGTATAGGGGCTTGAATTTATAGAACCAAAAAAACTCCCTGTAAGAGCGGCAAAAGCCCCTAATGAAGCATACGTAATTGCGAGCCCAGAAATATAATAGAAAGAAAGGAGAAAGCTCTGCAATTTTGTCTTTGCCTTTCTAGTACCTATATATCCTGCGGTCACCGGTATTAGTGGGTATACACAAGGGGTGAAACTGGTTAAAAGACCGGCAATAAAACAAACAGGCACGGCAATAAAAGGAGAACTTACTGATTGTTCAATAATGTGTAATAACCCTTCCCCCATTATTCTTTACTTTTTCCTCTTTTACCCATCAATAATTTAATGTGTGAAAACAAAATACGCGCCTTGCGAGTATCTCCCTTTACATATACTGCAACGACTTCATCTCGATACAATTCACGTTTATTGTTATATTCTTAAATATATTATATAATTAATACAGATTTTGCAAGCCCTTAGGAGTATAATCAGCAATTAATTATGACTTTGCTTATTAGTTATAATGCACATTAAAAATTAATAAATCCTTTTTTAGGAATCTCGCCTATGCTATGCAATTGTTGTCCTTTTGAATGTCATGTCGATCGATCCAATCAGTTGGGAATCTGTAAAGCTCCCGGAGATTTTAAAATCGCCAAGTCAATGGCCCACTTTTGGGAAGAGCCTTGTATTAGCGGAACGAGGGGATCCGGAACCATCTTTTTTTCTCATTGTAATGCATCCTGTATATTTTGTCAAAATTATAAAATTTCGCATAAAGGTAAAGGGCACCTCTATACTCAAAAGCAATTCTTCACGCTTTGCCAAAATCTGGTAGAAAAACATAATGTTCATAATATTAATTTTGTTTCACCGACCCATTATTCTCTCCAGCTCATAGAAATCTTGCCTCAGCTCAAAAAAAAGCTCAGGATTCCAATAGTATGGAATAGCAATGCTTATGAAAAAGTCGAGACTCTCAACCAACTAAATGGTACTATAGATGTTTTTTTACCTGATTTAAAATATTTTCATGATTCCACTGCTCAAAGATTTTCCCGTGTGCCTGATTATTTTAGGCACGCTTCACAGGCTATTATAACGATGAAAAATATTACAGGCAAAACTCTTTTTGATCACGAAGGGCTTATGCAAAGAGGGCTCCTTATACGACATCTTGTATTACCCGGACATGTGAATGAAAGTAAAAATATTATTCGCTGGATTGCTGAAAACCTGGGGAATGATACTTATGTCTCATTAATGGCTCAATATTACCCCACTTATAAGGCCTCAGAATCTCCTCCTATGAACAGAACCCTCACTCCGGCTGAATACCAAGAAATAGAAGATTTCTTTTTTGAGTTAGGCTTTTATAATGGATTTGTGCAAAGTCTCGATTCTCATTCTTCTTGCTATACACCTGAATTTTAAAGAATAAGCTGTCGTTCCCTCACTAATTTATCCTTAACCATTTTAAATATGCGATGATATTCAATGCTCCCACTTTTAATGGCTGATGTATGGGCCTCTAAAAGTTTTCGAACTTCCTCATTTAATCGTTCTTCGACTAATAGATCTTCTATAATGATCTTTTTCACAAGCGCTTTAGCCCTTTCAATATCATCAACTTTTATGAAGTTTCTCGCTATGAGCTCATCAATAATTCTACCCGATATCTTTTCAATTTGTTGTTTTCTTAATTTCATTTATTTCTCTCTATTTTTTTATCCTGACTTTCTATTTCCTTAAGGTACACAAATTTTAAATTTTTTTCAAATGCGCATTGACTCTATCTTATCTTCAGATAACGCTGAAACCTGTAAATGTTTTACTTCTTCGCTATCATGAGATGCACCTCTATGACAAATCTGAATTATTAAGCTCTTTTTATTTCCTCTGTCACTATACCGAGCAATTATAGAAGCGGCACAAACCAAATCGTCTTTAGTGAACTGTCCGATTAAAATCCCCGTGGGACCCGGAGTATTTTGAGAGTTCATTATTATATGGGTGGATGAAGCAATTGAGAGCAATTTAAAATTTTCTTCCTTGTTCCGCCCCACTACTAAACGTTTTAGCCCCTCATTCTCCGTGCGAGGTAAAATAAAATGTCTTCCCAAAGTTAACGTCTCAATATCAAATTGATCAAGCCTTTTTTCTTCCTTCAATAAAAATTTTAACCTGTGACAAAACTGAGGATCTGTTAAACGACAGCCTCCAGCTGGCGTGGGATAATCACCAATCCCCAGATTCTTAGCCATTGCGATCTGCACCTTTCTAGACCTGCCGCTAATCCCCAAAAGATGAGCCCGATCAATTAATCCCTCTTTTTCTGCTCTTGTGAGCGGAAGCAGTTGTGCTGAAAGAGGGCGCAATAAAAAACCCTCCATTCCCGATTTCTTCTCAACCATACGAAGGCTATTTTTCATTTGGGTCATTGGCCTCTGTCCGACAACCTCGCCGGTAAAAACAAAAGATGCTCCTTTTTCCTCCAGGAGGCTTTTAGCTTTTTTAAGCATTAAAATTTTACAATCGAGGCACGGATTAAGATTCTTACCATACCCAAAAAAAGGAGACCTAATTATATCAATAATCTCTGCAGTAATATCTAAATTTTGAATAGTAACAGCCTTTTGCTCCAAGATCCATGCTGGATCACTTCTTTCATAAAAAAAAGGGGTTGTGAGCCTCAACGCTATTATCTTAAATCCTTGGTCTAATATCAATTTAATTGCGAGAATACTATCCAATCCACCAGAATATAAACATATGCTTAATGCTCTGTTCAAAAAATTGCCTCTATAATAATTTTGCCAAATATATAACTACTAATCCCATCAACATAGAAACAAAACCAATAAGGCGTAAATGAGAATCTGATAATTTTTGCATTATTATCATGATTTCTTTAAATTTATGGGGAATTAAAAAGTATGGCATACCCTCAAGCACCATGATAAGCCCGATTACGGTTAAAAAAAGTCTCATAAAAATTACTAAGCCCTTATTGTGCTTTTACTATTGTAGCATATTTATCAATAATAATATCTAGTTCTTTACTGCGGATGGTTCTTAAATCTATGAGATAACAATCATCCTGGATTCGTCCTATAATAGCCGGCTCTGATCCTCTAAATAACCTGTCAAGATGCCCTGGAGAGATACTCCCCTTGGAAAATTTGATTGCTTTTGTCGGAATCGCTTGTATGGGTAAGCTCCCACCACCTACATTAGATAGACTGTCGACAATACAAATCTTCATAAATCCATTATTATATGTCATAAGACCTTTAAATAAGGTATGAGCCTTTTTTTCAATTTCAGAAAGAGAAGCAGAAAGGAGCTGTAAAACGGGAATTTTTCTATGAGGTTCAGAGTGAAGATATATTGTTAGAGTCCCTAATAAAGCAGCGAGGGTAAGCTTGTCAATTCTTAAGGCCCGTGTCAGGGGATTTTTTTTAAGAGGTTCTATACTGATACCGTTAGTTAAGATAATCCCAGCCTGGGGGCCTCCTAATAACTTATCACCGCTAAAGGTAAGTATCTGGGCTCCCTGCTCTAATATTTGTCTTACAACCGGCTCATTGTGTAATTTAAAAGGGGCTAAATCTATAAAACATCCACTCCCAAGGTCCATCATCACAGGTATATTATAACGCTTTCCTAAATCAACTAATTCTTTTATAGAGACCTCATTGGTGTACCCCATAATTCTGAAATTGCTCGTGTGAACCTTCAAAAGAAGAGCGGTATTATCAGTAATTGCCTTTTCATAATCTTGAATGTAAGTTCTATTAGTAGTCCCAATTTCTTTTAATAAAGCACCGCTTTTTCTCATCACATCAGGGATACGAAAGGCATCTCCTATCTCCACTAATTCACCCCTTGAAATAATAACTTCTTTGCCCTCTGCAAATGTATTCAAACAAAGCAATAATGCCCCCGCATTGTTATTAACCGCCATTACACCTGTTGCTTCAGTTAAACGAAAAATTAATTCCTCTAAATGTGCATAGCGGCTGCCCCTGACTCCTTTATCAAGTCTATATTCTAAATTCGAATATCCGCACGCAACCTCCTCAATCATAGCTAATGCTGACTCTGCCAAAGAAGCTCTTCCGAGATTAGTATGGATAATAACTCCTGTTCCATTTATGACTCTTTTAAGACTGACGTTTTGATAGGAGTGAATCAATAGGGATGCTTCTTGCCCAATTTTTTCCGGAGTATAGTCAGCCTCTGTAATGGTGTCTTGCTCGTATAAAATACGATGGCGATAACTGTTAATAATTTCCCTTATTGCTTCTGTTACAATACATCGCGAGTATATCTTGAGCAGCTCTTTAATAGGGGGCAAATGAAGTATGCTATCTACAGAGGGTAAAGCTTGAAGAAGATGTTCTTTATTTTTCTCTAAAGACATATGTTAATAAAAATATAGCATTGGTATATATTAACATAAACATATATCATTTTTCTCTTAAAATATCAACTGGTTTTGCTGGTTTATAAACTATTTAAAAAGCAGGTTACAGAGAATCCTTTCTTATCGTTAATAGTAATATATCGTACATTATCATCAGGAGAGCCTAATGATTCCTCAAGATACAAATTCTTCTCTGCAGGCGCACTACTTTCCACACCATATTTATCATAGGAGGTCAACCGAATAATATAATCACCTCTCTCTAATCCGTTGAGCTTGTAATTGTCGACATCTCCAAGATCGAATCTATTATCCCCCAGATACGTTGTATCTCCGCCTAAATCTTCTCCTGTCTGTTCTCCTGGATCATTATCTGTTTGCGATGACTGATTACCCCCACCCTGCCCTTGTCCTCCATCTTGGCTGTTGCCCCCCCCCTGGTCTCCGTCCTGGTTACTACCTCCCTGATCCCCACCACTGCTGCCGGATGATGAGTATCTTATTCCAAACGTGGAACTGACACGAGCCAAGCTGCTTGTTTGTTCATAATAAAGACAATAGCCTACTGCTTGTGGATTTTTTACCCAGCGAACAATAACTCCTTCATCGGTTTTTTCCAAAGAAATCGATGTGGGTGGAGAAGGGGCAATACTGATCCCTTTCACACCAAATGCATCAAGAATCAATTCCTTATGAGCTTCACCGTATTTTAACTTATCTACTAAAAGTATATCCACGAGAAAGTTGTTGAAGGTCTTTGCTTCTGCCTTTCTGGCATAATGAAATAAAGTATCAGCGATTCGGACACCATTAGATTCTTTCTCCTTTAAACTCTGCCGCAAATTCCACATAGCTCCCGATAAAACAAGACTAGCCTTGTAAAGCTCATCATCTGCATCCCATTTGTAAACATAATCATTTTCCAAATTTCTAATATATTCTTCCCCTGGAAGCATCCAGAAGCCCCCATCTGCAATTTTACTGTCATCTGTGAGAGTGCATGCAAAATAATCTGAAAATGCTTCATGCATAGCATCAAATTCAGTAAAACGGGTAATAATTCCTTGATTGGTCCCTCGCCAAGATCCATATATATAATCTGTAATTGCATGATTGACCTCATGATAAATAATATCAGCAAAATGGGAGAAATTGCGAAATTCAAATCCATCACCCTCCCCAAAAAATATACCCTCAGCCGGCACCCAGGAGGCATTATTCTTTTCCTCGCTATATCGGACCGTAATATTTATAGGGAAAAAATTATTGATTTCCGTTTCAAAAAAACCTGGATCTATATCCTCAATATACTTTAGCATTTGATTGGCATGATAGTACACATTTATCTCGTCTATATCCTCTATCGCGTTGATAACTCCTGTCTCTGTCGCTTTATTATATTGGCTATCTTTAGAAATGAGCACTTCTTTATACTGAGAATTTCTAAGAACATCGCTTTGAGAGTATATTAAGTCCGGCCCTTCCCCATTGTGAACCCGAAAATATTTTCCTTCTAAATGAGCTGTGAGTATATTCTGGGCATCCTCACCCGAAATCCTAAAATATCCATAGTCATCGGAAAATCCATACACACTCCCATAAACGCCAATGTCATCAATATTCCAGCCACAAAAGCTAATATAATCATTTGTAGGACCCATGCCCCACCTTACCAATACTTCCGGATTTCCCGCTACCCACTGTGAAATATCATAAAACACCAACCGCCAATCGCCGTCATACAAATCGCCCCTTCCGTTTTCCCACACCTTTTGCCAATTGTTTCCTTCTATATCCCATACTTCAAGCATTGCACGGTCCTGACGGGACCCCTCTACGCCAAGCCATCTCCAAAACATGAGGCCTATCCCTCCCTCTCGAGAACAATCAATAGATTGATTCATCGTTAAATATTGGGTTTCTTTCATGTTTAAAGGATAGGATCCCCTGAGATTGTATCCGTAAACAGTCGTTCCTGTGTGGCCTGATGCTGGATCAGGTCCTCCATCAATATCCTCTCTGGGTATTGGTCTGCCAAACTCCCAGCCATATCCGGGATTTGTTGCTGTGCCATCCCATTGAGGATCTGTATTTAAAGAATTAAAATAGAGTGGGGATATGCTCTTTAACAAGAATACTTTCAAGTCTGGCAAAGGCTTCTCTCTTTCAACATCATTATAATATTCGGGAAGGATTTTCCCCCGTATCCTTCCGTTTATTAGATAATAAGCCAAATCAATTTTTTCAAGGAGCCTTGCATCCTTACAATCAATAAAGTAGCGCCATTTTCGTAAAGGTTGGCTTATCTTTACTTCGAAGCAAATGGCCCATGTAAACGACAAGGGCGTTTGATCAACGAGCGGGTAAAGAATAATATCCTCGTCTAAAAATTCACTCCCTGTAAATCCCTCTTTTGCCAAGTCTTCCCTTACAGTGTCTTGACATGCCTCAAAATTTATATTTGTTGTATAATTATCTATATCAATAGCAGGATAAAGGTTCATGCTGATTGAAACAATATTACCCTCCTGATCAATAATAAAGGAAAGATAGGTTCCTTCAACGACTTTTTGTTCATAGAGCTGCCTGAAATGAACAAAATATATCCATTCCTTATCAACTAATTTTATTAATTCTAAATCATTAGTATCAATGTTAAAAAGTGAGGTATTGCGACTAATAAAATCTTTGCAAGCCTGAGCCAGATTTTCAGTATCGAGGTAATGAGAATCGAACAAGCCAAATCCAACTCTTAGACTGGCATTTCCTCCATATATTCTCGATGGCAAATTTGTCAGCGGATTAAGCATTACCCTCCAATCGGAACCATTTTGAGCCTCAAACCTTCCTCCATCAATATCTTTTAACAAAGATAAAGGAACCTCAGGACGGGGCAATAAATTTTTACTCTGTGCCTGTTGCCTTTTAGGAGGTATAAAGCCATACCCATATATAGGGTAAGATAATAAGAAAAGTAGAAATATAATTAATGGTAATCGTTTTAGTCTTGTTTCTTTCATTCGACATCCCCCTCCAAATATTCGTTATCTTGTTAAGGATTTATGCAATCCTCATACCAATATATAACAAATTACAGGGAGCAATTCTCATGTTGATAGTCTTATTCCTCGAACGAGGGATCTTTGCAGCGATTCTCATTATTGTTCAAGCCCAGAAATACAGGGAATTCCTTCTATTTATTGAGTGGTAGAAGGAGGTCTTTTATAGAACTTCCTTGAAATATTGACAACGATTCAAAGGATAAACCGTTCCTTAAGTTTTAAGCTTAAGGAACGGTTTAATGCAAAATTACTCTCGGCTTTATCTAATTCATAATTTTTATGAGCACAAGGGCTTCTTCTATGAATACCAGCGAACAAAATAAGGAATTATATGCTCATAAATTAAACAAAGCCCCCCAAAATTTTTAAAATATATGACTCCCCTATAGAGTATTTAAAAAACATGCTATATAACCGGCTTCCCACGGCTCATCAGCTGAGGTTGATAAACTTGTATTAAGCACAAGTCTTCTTTCAGCGGAAGATATACTTTCTACCCCATATTTATTATACGAGGTAAGTTTAATTATATACTCTCCTTTGCTCAACCCCGTTAATAGGTAACTGTTCCTGTCACCAACGTCTAATCTAATATCATTTTTAACAGAAAGCTCCTTCTTCTCCTTATTTAAATAGAGACTACTCTGTTCCTGATAATAGATACAATACCCTGCTGCCTCAGGACTTTTTGTCCATCTGATGGTTACACCCTCTGATGCCTCTTCTACAGTAATTGAAGAGGGTGGGAGAGGAGGTAAACTGATCCCCTTTGCACCAAAGATATCAAGGATGAGTTTCTCGTGCGCATTCTCATATTTTAGCTCGTCAACCAAAAATATATCTATCAGAAAATCTCTATATGTCTTTGCCTCTGCTTCTCTGGCAAAATGAAAAAGTGTGTCAGCAATACGAACACCCTCAGCACCTGATTCCTCTTTTAGATTTTGGCGCAAATCCCACATTGCACCGGATAAAATCAAGCTACTCTCATATAATTCATATCCATAATCAAAACGAAAATTAAAATTATTTTCTAAATTACGCACATAATCGTGAGGAGAAAAAATCCAAAAACCACCCTCGGCAATCTTGCTATCATCGGTTACTGTGCAAGCCCAATAATCTGAGAAAGCTTCATGCATGGCGTCAAATTCGTCAAATCCACCTATTTCTCTTTGATACGATGTATTTAAATATCCATAAATACTGTCCGTTATGGCATGATTCACCTCATGATAAATTATGTCGGCAAAATGGGAGAAATTGCGAAACTCAAATCCATCGCCCTCGCCAAAAAATATTCCTTCTCCTAACAGCCAAAAGGCATTATTGAATTTATTATTATAACGAACGGTGATATTTATAGGAAGTATAGCTTCTTTTCCTGAACTCAAAAAGTCAGGATCAATATCTTGAATATAATGAATCATCTCGTTGGTATGATAGTAAACGTTTATTTCGTCTATATCATCTAAAGCATTAATAACGCCTTCTGATTCATCCTCATTATAGTTATCTTCCTTAGTAAAAATAAAATTGTGGCTGTGAGTAGCTCGTTGGATGTTACTTTTTGAATATATAATATTCGCTCCCTTATCATTGATCACTCGAAAATATCTTCCCTCAAGTTGAGCAACAAGGATATTACTATTATTTTCTCCCTTTACGCTAAATTGTCCATATTTATCAGAAAAGTCCTCTATTGTGCTATAAATTCCTATATCATCAATATTCCAACCACAATAACTTAAATACTCACTTGTCGGTCCCATTCCCCATCGCAGCCATACTGTCTCATGTGCTGAGGCCCATTGGGAAATATCATAAAACATTAATCGCCATGCTCCATCGTATATATCGCCTCTCCCATTGTTCCATATCTTTTTCCACATGGCGGTAGCCTCATCCCATATCTCAATTGTTGCCCGATCCTCACGTGACCCTTCAATACCGAGCCATCTCCAAAACATTAATCCAACCTGCTCTGCCTGTGAACAATCAACGTGTTGAGACATTGTCAAATAATCTGGTTCTTCCATGCTCAGAGGATACGCTCCTGTAAGATTATATCCATATACGGATGATCCTGTATGACCAGAATCCGGATCAGGCCAGGGGCCTGATCCACTGAGCGGTAAAGGCCTGCCAAACTCCCAACCATACCCTGGCATTATTCCTCCCCATCCAGGATCCTCATTAAGAGAATTATAATATAGGGGAGAATCCACTTGTAATAATGATATCTTTAGATCTACTAAAGGTTCTTCCTTTTCAGTGTCATTATAATATCTTGGCAAAATTTTCCCCATTACACTTCCACTAATCATATAATGGGCTAAATCATTCTTCTCAATTATTCTCATATCGTGCAAATCAATTATATACCGCCATCTGTGCAAAGGTCTTCTGCTCTTTATTTCAAAGCATCCTGCCAAGACATAGGTGCCCCCTGAATCACTATACTGAGGATAGACTACAATCTCTTGGCTTATTTGTTCATACTTATCTCCCTGTAGGTCATCCTCTATTATTGTCTGACATTCATCTAAATCAAAATTCGATAAGTTCTCTATGTAAATATCAGGAAATAGATTCATATTTATTGAAATAATATCCCCCCCTTTATTTATAATAAAGGATAAATATGAACCATAGACTACCTTTTCCTCATATCTCTGCCTGAAATGGAGATGCCGAATCCACGTTTTATCGACCACCTTTACTAATTCAAGATCGGTTGTCTTTACTTTGAAGAGCGAATGATTTTGATTAATAAATTCTTTACATGAGGAAATCAAGGTGTCTTGAGTTAAATAATTATGCAGGCCGTATGACCCAGTGTCTATTCCTAAACTAGCTTTTCCTCCATATATGCGGGTAGCCATGTCTTTTAAAGGATCGACAATGACCTTCCACTCTGAACCATGCAAGCTTCCAAACTTCCCTTGATCACTCTCTGCTAATGAATATAATAAGATCTTTTCTTCTTTCGATTTAAGAGCTCTATAATATCTTTGATCTCTTTTCCCTTCTGGAGCCAAAAATCCATGCGCGTTTATAGAATAAATAAACGTGACCATTAAGGCGGGTAAACACAATACTAACACCTTAAGAATTACTCTTTTCATTCTCAATCCCCCTCATCTTTAGAGTCGTAATTGGTAACTTTAAGCAACAAACACCTAAAAATTCACCCTAACCCGCAACGCTCAACTTTCATTCTTTCTCAAACCAAACACTCTCCTTACGCTAAATTGGGGGACAAAATGCTACATCAAATGGCTTATAAAACATAATGAGGTTTTTTGTGTAGTATTAGATGGAGTTTGATCAGATTGTTGAAAAGGAGTTGCATACACGTAATCTGATTCATTACTCTTTGTATCATACTTATTATATGCTTTTAGATATATTACATAGGTCGTCCCATTCGTCAGACCTTCTAGGGTATACTCTGTCGTAACTCCCGCATCTCTTTGCACACTGGGGTCTGACTGACTGGTCACAATATCGTTTTCAGTACGGAAATACACATAATACCCCGCAACCGCATCAATATCAGGATTTTCACGCCATTGGAGATTAATGATCGTGTTTCCCGCTACTGCCACCAGCCCTGTTGGTGTGCTTGGAGCCTGACTTATTCCTCTATTTCCAAAAATTTCTGTAATCAGCTCAACATGCGAACTTTCAGGATCATTGGGATCTTCATAAAGAATTCTGTCTTGCATCAATACATCAATCAGATAATCATTAAATTCTGAAGCCCCTCCGTATCGTGCAAAATGAAATAATTTATTTGCAATCTCTGCTCCCAAAAACTCTCTTACTTCCCACATAGCACCTGAGAGAATCAGGCTATTCGCATACGCATCATCTCCATAATCATCGGGAATTTTGAAGTCATTACTGACATCGCGAAGATAGGTGTGTCCTACCCAGAAATCTCCATCGCCTATCATCGAATCACCATTTACAGTAGCAGCCCAATAATCAGAAAATGCTTCATGCATGGCATCAAATTCAGTGACAAATACAGGCTGCGTTGATGTACTATCATCAGTTGGTGTACTTTCACGGCTTGGATCTTTCATCATAGAGGTCAGGGGAGGCATCAAATAGGAATAAAAAGAATCTGTTATGGCATGGGTATACTCATGATAGATAACATCTGAAAAATGAGAAAAATTGCGATATCCATCCTCTTGCGAATTACCCTCTCCAAAAGCCATGACATGATCTGGAGACCAAAATGCGTTATCATAATTATCACCATAGCGAACAATAATCTTTATTGGCTTTTTCTTATCCATATAATCATAATTCTCACCCTCAGCTTTCTCTACAGCTTTTACATAGGCCAATATTTTATTCACATGGTAATAGGCATTAAACTCATCAAGAGTATCTAAGGTAGATTTATCTGTGTTCCATGCGACATCCTGCGTAAAATTTGGATCGCTTAATTCATAGTGAAAAAGGGCTGATGCCCCATCTTCATTAATCACTTCAGCATATTTGCCCTTAAGCTTCCCCACAAGCATACTTTCACTATTGCTGTCTTCAAATAAATATCGTCCATTTGGATCGGTTTGATCTTTCTGTGCTTGATAAAAAGCAATATCATCGATATTCCAGCCGCAAAATGTCCCGGAATCATTTGTGCTGCCAATGCCCCATCGAAGAATAATATTAGGATCACTCGCTAATCCCATAACTTCTGAAATATCAAAAAATTGAAACTTCCATCCTTCCCATAAGTGAGTTGAAGAATTATACTGGCCATCCTCTATCTGTCGAGTATCATTGCTCCAGATACTCGTCCAGGTAAATCCATCGTCATCTGAAATATTAAGCTCAGCTCGATCATAGTCTTCTCTGGATCCGCTATCACTCTCCCAATATGCCCTATATACACCCAGCCATCGCCAGAAGGTTAATACGAGACAATCAGCACTATTTAAATTAATTTGACATGAAATAGAAGGAGAGGTTAAATATGTAGGCCGCATTAAATTGGTATAATCGCCGGTCAAGTTATACCCATACACATTAGCGCCGGTATGCCCGGAATTAGGATCAGGACACCCCGCATGACCATAGATGCTGTTAATACCCTGTGGTACTGGATCGCCAAATTCCCATAGCCCTTGAGTCTTCCACTGGGGATCTTGATCCAATGTTTCCTTATACACCGGGGTATTTGTATCAATAAGCAAATAGAGGTTCTCATTGGAAAAAGGGACTTCCTGTGGAGTATCATTGTAATATTCAGGAAGAATTTGTCCCGTGATCCTCCCTTTCGCAGCTTTTCTCAGAAGTGATTTCCGGAATAAAATAATCTCTTCACCACTTGATGCATCGATAAAATATAATGATGCGCCACTCGGCAAGGAATTGGAAACAAAAACCTGCCATGCTATAATATATCCAAGCCCATTTTCAACAGGCCATGGCACTATAACAAGCTCTGCTTCATACTCCTTGGAGGAGGGTATATCATCAAAACCCATATCTTTATATGCCTTGCTGCTGGCATTATTTTTCGAACTCCTGATATTTATATCCACATCAATGTTCGAATACGTATCCCCACCAATGAGAAGTAAATCCCCTTCTTTATTAAATCTAAATTGTGCGCCTCCTCCATACACTCTGATACCTTGATAATATTGATCAAAATCAACATAATATATGCCTGCTTTCTTCTTCACACTTCTCAGTTCTAAATCATCAACAGAGATCTTAAAAAATTCAGGGTATAATGTGATCAATTGTTTAGCACTTTCAACCAATTGCTCTTCAATACTTCCTGACCTTCCCCGGGTATTTCTGGCTACTTTTTCATTGAGCTTTCCACCATATAATCTATGTATCGTCCCCCATTCATTCCATGTATATCTCCAGGAAGAGCCATTATCTTGTCTGAATCTTTGCATTTTCTGCCTTTCTCTCTCATCTCTTAATCCTGATCGATAATTTAAACTCCTTTTTATACAAAGCGCTGGATTAATATAGATTTCTTCTTTTTCTCTTTGATCTGGTAAAAAGGCATGCACAGATAGGTGAAAAAATATTATAAAAACAAATATAACGATAAATTGTAGTAACAACTTCTTCATTATTTCTCTCCACATATTAAATAAAATCTTTGAAATAATAGTATCCTTGCCTATTTATCGGTAAAGACACACCACTCCATCGGTAAGATTTTTTTCTTTGGCTTAAAATTCACTTAGAGGCTTTAGAAGATTGCTTAAAAAAAGATAGATAAGAGCGCCCCAAAATTCCTGGCATCTAATTTGCTCTTTTATTTGGCAGCAAAACTTATATGACAATAATTGATACTTAGGAAATGAAAACATGAACATTCTGAAAGCTACAAGATGTATTCTTTTGTTCAGCTTTTTCTTTTGTCTGTTCACTATTTTAACAAACAGGGGTATTGGTCATGCATCAAATGATCCTGTACTCATTAGCAGTATAATAGGTCTTCAGCAATCTCCCGCTATTGCTTATTCTGATGAAGAAAATTGTTTTGTTGTATGGGAAGATAATAGAACTGGTTCTTTTGATATAATCGGAGCAGTAGTAAATAAGGGGATGGTTCTTGGGCAAATACTTATATGCACAGCACCTGGAGACCAAATAAATCCAGTAATCGAATGGAATGGGATTAATTATTTTATTGTATGGCAGGATAAGCGAAATGGAAACTCGTTTGATTTATTTGGAGCACGAGTTTCTAAGATGGGTATTCTTTTGGACGGACCCGCTACTGCAAGCGGCAAGGTAATATCAATTGCTATAGGTGATCAGATAAATCCTCAGGTAAAATGGAATAAAAAAGATGCGTACTTTATTGTCTGGGAGGATTATCGATCCGGCGAACCAGACGTATTTGGCATTAGGATATCAATTGAAAATCAAATCATCACAAATGAATTCGGGGGTATACCAATATGCACACAACCAGGCCGGCAGATAAAACCAGTTGTATCATTTAATGGCTCTTTCTTTTTGGTCCTGTGGGAGAATCAATTATCAAGCAGCGCATACTCTATTCATGGAAAAGCCATAGATAATGAGGCTGAATTTACAATAAATCCGGACAATATTTCTCCAAGGCATCCTTCTTTAGATTCTAACGGAGAAAATTTTATTGTTGTATGGGATGGCATAAATAACCAAGGCAGTTCAAATATCTATGCGACATTCCTCGATAATAATGGTCAAATAATAAATAATAGTATTACAATAAGCTCTCATCCATCATACATTCAAACCAATCCAACAGTAAAGTGGACAGGTTCCTATTATACTATCTTTTTTAATGATGAAAGAAAAAAAATATTCGCAAGCCGCATAAGCGCCGATGGGCTATTACTTGATATGCCCCCTGAATCAGGTGCTATAAGCCTTGATTTCGTTCTTAATACAGGAACCGACAAAGCGCCTGCCCTATCCTTTAATAATGAAGGCTCAATATTCCTGGCGTGGGAGGAGCATACTTCCTCTGACATTGATCTGTATGGACAAATTATTATTTTTTCTAATCCACCCATTCTCTCTTTTACAAATGAACCTGAATTCATTGACACAGCCGTCTCTCCAACGGAGGGGGATAATAATACCCTATTTAATTTTAGGGTTAAATATTCCCATTTTGATGGAAAAGAACCTTCCGTAATGCAGGTTCTAATTGATGGCGATAATGATGAAGAGTATACTTCACCCGAAGATATTGTCGCTGATATGTCCTTGGCGTCCCTTGAAAATAATCCTGATTATAAAACAGGAGTTATCTATTCGGCAGAGGTATACTTGCCTCTTCCAGAGCCGGGTGATATCCGTTATCGGTTTTTTTTCAGTGATGATAAGGAAGCTGCTCTCGGTAAAGCGGTTGAAGGCGGATTCATTAAACTCAAATATTCTACACCTCGCTTAATATGGCCTGATTGGGAAGGCTACAGCGGGGATGGGGTCCACCCGAATCAAGGTATTGGTGGTGATAGATTCGATTTTATGATTAATTGTATCTCGCCAGATCAGCAATTACCTGCATTCCATGAGGTCTGGATTGACTTAAATGCAAACTTGTCATATGAAGACAATGAAAAATTTACAATGGAACCGATTGATCATATAACCTATTCTTTTTCTGCTGAAATAAAATTTCCGGGTGTAAATACTATCCAATACCGATTTTTCTTCGCGACAAGCGATCATGAGCCAATAACCGGTGAAGACGAAGAAGGTCAAGATCCGGCGCAAGATCACTTTATTACCATCTCCTCATATAAAAATCAACCAATACTCTCATGGATAAAGGAATATCAACTATATAAAGGTTCTATCGCCATCAAAGAGTATGACAAATATTATATTACGTTTAAAATAGGATATTCGGACATGGATAATGAACCACCGCTTAATAGCTTTTTATGGTTAGATTTGAATAATAATCAGACGATTGAACCTGATGAAACGTATACCATGTCTTTGGCTGATCCCTATAATACCCCCAACTATGTGGATAATACCTGCTATACTACTGAAATTATCCTTCCTGATATACCCACAGGCCTATTATTCTATAAATTCATTTTTGATGATGGGGCAAATCTCGCACATGGAGAACCGTATACAGAAGGAGGAACAGTGCAGCTCGAGTCTCCTCTACAACTTAATTGGGTCAATGAAATCGGCTTTGACGACGATGGAATAGAGGTCATGATAGATGGAAACTCTCTTGAAGTAGAATTTAAAGTCTCTTATGTAAATATATACGATATCCCGCCTCTTCAAAAAGAGATATGGATCGATTTAGATAATAATTCTACGTTTAGCACTTCAGAAAGATTTGAAATGAACGAAGAGAATGTGGTTGATACTCTTTACTCTGAAGGGAAAATATATCACCTCTCTCTTACTCTTGTGAGCCCTGAAACAGACCCAATCCCCTATCGATTCTATTTTACTGATGCCTATGGGATTGCTACCGGAGAACCCTCTCAAGAAGGATTGTCTTTCTCCTTAGAAGAGGGTATAACACCGCTATATAAAGATGAAAACCTTCCTTCTTCAAACCATACACGCAGTGGCATGGGATGTTTTATAAGAAGTATTTAGCCCTCTTTTTTTATCACATCCTCCCAATTGAACAGCAATTTATCTATGCTATATTTTCCAATTAAATACACAAAATTTTTATTGTGTAATTTAAAATAGTATTTATCCTTTTTCGTGTCAAAGAGTTTTCCAATCTGCTCAATTATAGCATCCCCTTCATTAGGAACGAGGGTGATGGTCTCTTGAGGAATATCTAATCCATACTCCTTTAATTCATTCTCTAGGTCCTCTGGCCATAATACTTCTAATGCACGCAGGTTTGTTAATGTTTTCACAATATCATTTATCATATCCGTCTTAAGCGCCACTTTTTCAGGTTTTATTGCCTCCCACTCACCATTGTCACCTCTCGCAATCGTATAAGTATTTCCTTTTTTGGCAAAGGTAATCTCTTTAATTTCTTTTTCATCTATCTTTACGACTGAACGATCAACTAAATCGAGCCATTTTTTATTCACCCTTTCAATGTTATATTTAGCAATTGTGTAAAGATACTCTTTCTCATCAACCTTGAGATAATAATCTTCTTTATCAGGTATCTTGGCCATTCTTTCCGTATATATTTTCCCATCTTTTAAGGTAATTTTTAAAGTCAACAGCGGATTGTCAAGCCCATATTCCGTCAGCTCTTTATCCTGTCGCTTTATCTCTTGCGCACGAAGGCTTGCCAGCGCCCTTACAATACTAGAGGCTTCAGAACCCAATGATGCCTCAACCGGCGAAATTACCTTCCATTTATTTTCATCTTCCTCATCACGCATAATTAAATAGGCTCCTTCATCCTCATGAATGAATTCTACCTTATCAATATCCTCCATCTTTAATGCGACAACCGTTTTATCAACCCAATTCTGAGGAGTTTTATCAAATTCTGATTTAAGATGAAATCCACGGTGACTGATCACCTCGTGAGAATCTTTTTTTCTGACATAGGTACTCATAAAGTCAGGACCACTCTTTCCAATGAATAGATCCGCAATTATAGAATCATTTTTATCTTTCACCACTACTTCAAGTCCTGAATTGGGATCTACCTCATAGATAGATTGTTTTTCCGGATTGCGAGATATGATAGTATCTTTATTTATTTCCACAATAGTGTCAAGGGCTTTATTTATTTGATCTTCTCCGGCAGGAAGGTTGTCTTCCTCAACTACCACCCATGTATCTTCAATTTTTTTCAAATTTATTATGCTTGATTTATTATCAATTACGATTGATGCAGCAGAAGCCGGATCAAACCCTGGAAAAAGAGAGTTGCTCTCATTTTTATTATCCTTAGGAGCCCTTACCATAAATGCGACAATACATATTATTATCAATAGGAAAAGGAATATAATTGTTTTTTTAGAATTCATACACATAACTCCTTCTTTTCCGTTTTAAGTAAACCCGTACTAAACCAAATATAATAATTAATATGGAAATTCCAAAAATATTAATATATCGAATAGTGGCCATTTGGCTGGATGAAATCTCCTTTAACGGCCGGTCTACAGTTTCGCGAGACCTAATCCCTATCAATTTATCTCCCATGGTAAGCCAATCTACCATATTCATAAAAAATATGCTGTTCTCCCTAAAGCGACCTAAAAAATCATCTTTTATAAATCGGGAATTACCGATTGCAATAATCTGAACATCCTCATGGTTTTCCTTAAGAGCGCTCTCATCAGCTGTTGATTCTTTGTCAGAATCCTCCTCTTCCTTTGGGGGGATTTTTTTATTTGCATAAAAGCTTTTAAATTTTCCTGAAAGCATTACGGCAAGAGGAATTTCCTCTCGTGATCCTGCAGCCGTGAGACCAAAATTTTGCTGAGGATTTAAATCATAGCGACCTTGCTGGGTCCATCCATGAGGAGTCGTCTTCGCTAAAATAGTTGCGGAAACACCCTGTCTTTCAATGGAGGCCTGCTCTATTTTTAAGGAACTTGTCCATGGCAATGTCAACGATTCAAGCTCGCTTACCATCGGCTGTTCTTTATTAAAGCCATCCTTACGCACTTTCGGCCAGAAGGGGTATGGCAGTTGAAAATGAAAAAATCCTCCTCCGCTGAATGCCGCCCTGGAATTGCTCCTATCGAGAACAAGATCACTTTTAATTGTCACTCCATAATGCCTTAACATATCAAGCAGATCCGTTTCCACATTATTGGCAGAAAGACCCCCTTCTTCACCAAGTTTCACCGTGTCTATAAGAAAAATTTCCTTTCCGCCTCCCATAAGATATTGATCTAAAAGATATTTATGTCTGTCTGAAACCTTTTCAGCTCCTGCTATGATCAGTGTATCTATTTTCTCTAATGCTTCTTTATCTTTCTTAAGATCAACCTCCCGTATTTCGTATTGCTTCTCTAACATTTTCTTGATATTGCTATAATCATCTTCCAGTGGCCTTTCTCCATGACCGGTTAAAAATCCGACCACTTTTGGTTCTTTTCTAATTACCTTTAAAATTGCGCTCGTAAGATCATATTCCAAATTGTCTATATTTTGTATTACAGGTATTGCTTCTTTCCTATCCTCATAAAGTACAGACATTCCCAAATATACATTGGCAACCTGGGCCTTATCTTTTTCAAAAACATTAAGCATGACCTTCGGAATACCAATGAACTGCATTCGTTGCTCCAGTTCCGGATCAGAAGCAGGATCAATAAATTCAACCTGCAAATTCCCTCGCGCATATGCTTTGTATTCATCTAACATATCTTGAACATTATGCTGAAGATCAACGAGTTGAGGGGGAAGGTTCTTAGTAAAATAGACTTTTATATTAATGAGATCATCAAGGTCTCGTGCTATGTTTTTAGTGGTTTCAGAAATAGAAAATCTCTTATCCTCCGTCATATCAAGTCGAGAAAATTTAGCGAGAGAAATTACATTAATAGCTATTATAATTACCAACACAATGAGAATATAAATGAAAACATGCGTGCTATACCCAATCTTTTCTAGCTTACCCTTACTCATATTCTATCTCCATTTCCTGCTCTCAATAGAGCGAATATTTAAAAATAAGAAAAATCCTATGACTGACAAATAATAAATAATATCTCTTGTATCTATTATTCCCCTGCCTATGCTTTTAAAGTGATAACCCAATCCCAAAAAAGAGCATATGGAGGCAAGAGTGCTTGGAAGAGCCATAAGAACTATGTCTTCGCCTATTATAAATAATACAAAACAAAAAAATATTCCCAATATAAAGGCAACAATCTGATTTTCAGTCAAGCTGCTTACAAAGAGCCCAATAGAAAGGTATGCACCTCCCATGAGCAAAGCCCCCAAATACCCCCCAATAATAGGCCCAATATCCGGACTTCCCAGAAAAAACAGTGTTAAAGGAATTGTAAAAGAAAGAAGAATTGAAAAGGCGAAAAAAATAAAAGCTGCGAGAAACTTACCGATCACAACTTCAGTATCTGTTATGGGCAGAGTCATTAATACCTCCATAGTACCAAGCTTTTTCTCTTCCGCCCATAACCTCATAGTTATTGCGGGGATAAAAAATAAGAATATCCACGGCAGCAGACTAAAAAAGGCCCTCATATTCGCCTGGCCAATAAGAAAGAACCCTCGAAAAAATATCCATGAGCTAAATACCAAAAATGCCGTTATATAAATATACGCTATAGGTGAGTTAAAATAACTGGCAAATTCTTTTTTAAAGATAGCAATAATATTTTTCATAACCTTCTCCCATTTCAATTCTCAATAAGGTGTGTAAAGACATCCTCAAGCGTAACTTTATGTCTTACAAGTTCGATTAAACTCCACTTATTATCAACTACACACTGAAATAATTTCTCTCGTATATCTGTTCCTTTATTACTTTTAATAATAAATGGATAGATATTTTCTTCTCCCGGAATTCCTCCATTTTCCAGATTCTCAGCAACTTCAATAACATCCTCGATTTTCTCCAATTTAGCTCGTATCTCTGCTTCGGGCCCACGAATTGTTATATACACGGTCTCTTGACCCTTAGCTTGTGCGGATAGCTCCTCTGGAGTACCAGACCCAACGAGTTTTCCCTTATCAATTATTACTATTCTTTTGCATGTTGCCTGAACCTCGGGTAAGATGTGAGAGCTGAGGATAATGGTCTTTTCTTTTCCTATCTTCTTAATCAATTCACGAATTTCCATAATTTGATTCGGATCTAATCCGCTGGTCGGCTCATCGAGGATTAGAATATCAGGATCATGAATCAGGGCCTGTGCAAGGCCTACCCTTTGTCGATATCCCTTAGAAAGCTCTCCTATATTCTTGCTTATTTGCCCATGGAGACCACAACGGTCAATAGCTTCCTTAATTTTCTTTCGTTTTTCAGTATTTGGAATGCTACGGATTTCCGCTATAAAAAGCAGGTAATCAATAACCCCCATATCATAATATAAAGGCGCATTTTCAGGCAAATATCCCAATCGTTTTCTTATCTCAAGGGAATCTTTAAATGTATCAAATCCCGCTAACGTTGCAGTCCCCGAGTCAGCGGGCATATAACAGGTCAAAATACGCATGGTTGTAGTTTTTCCTGCTCCATTGGGACCAAGAAACCCTAGTATTTCTCCTTTTTCAACCTTTAAATTTATTCCATCAACAGCGACGGTATTGCCAAATGTCTTTCTTAAATTAGAAATCTCTATCATGATATTATCCCTGCTTATTTAACTCTTTTTTTAACCATAATTAATATATGAAACTAAAGCTCCTTTTTCTTTAATAACAATAACATCGATTAAGAATACTAAAATAATATATAAGAACGAGTTTGTCAAGAACCAGGAACTCTTTTTGCCAATTCTAATTTTAAACACAGAATAGAGTGCGTAGTGTTTGATATAAACTGGTGGGATTAGGTCTTGAAATATGAACACTGAAAAAAATTTACTTATCTCAAAGACCTAATCCCGCATATTGTCAACATAATGTCAAAATCAGAATTGATGAATTTTTTTATTTCTTTACTGCTATAAAAATAATACGATCATCCCTACCTATTAAAAATAATACTGTATCTTTGCTTTTACCTGATTTTATCGCCTTGCGAAACTCCTTCACACTGCTTGTTTTCTCTCTGTTTACCTCTAAAATTACATCGCCCCTCTTAATTCCTGCCTCATCCGCATTACTCCCTGACTCCACATCATTTACCATCACACCTTCTGTCTCAGAAAAATTAAAATGCGCGGCCAACTCAGGTGTTATATCCTGGACTGTCATGCCAAAAAGTTGCTCTTGTGTTGAAGATGTTTTAGATCGTGTTCCCTCCTTGGGAAATTCACCTAATTTGACTTTCACTGTCTTGCGTTTTCCATCACGTATAAATTCTAACTCAACGCTCGTGCCTGGTTTAGTAAGACCTGCGTATCTCGATAAATCTGTATACTCTTTTATTTCTTTATTATTGAATTTTGTAATTATATCACCTCTTTTAATATCAACTTTATCCGCCGGAGAATCCTCCTCTACCTCTGCGACAAGTGCTCCTTTATTTTCCTTAATATCAAAGGAGCTCGCAATATCAGGCGTTACCTTTTGTATCATTAAACCAAGCCATCCTCTACGGATTTTTCCCTCTTCTTTCAAATCTGAGAGCACTGATTGAACCATATTAATTGGTATGGCAAAACCAATTCCATCTCCCCCCATAATGATAGCCGTATTAATACCAACTACCTTGCCTTCAATATTGAGCAGAGGACCACCGCTATTGCCGGGATTAATAGAAGCATCTGTTTGAATAAATGAATTATATGGTCCCTGGCCTATGGGCCTCCATTTCGCACTTACTATCCCCGCGGTGACTGTATGCTCCAGACCGAAAGGATTACCAATAGCTACGACCCATTCTCCGATCTGAAGCGCATCAGAATCTCCCATCTCTACGATAGGCAAATTCTCCTTTGCCTTTATTTTAAGCAGAGCAATATCCATATCCTCATCACTTCCAATAACTTTTGCTTCATATTCATTTTCAGTAGAAGTTGTCACCTTGATATCATCTGCATCCTTAACCACATGGTAATTAGTTAAAATATACCCCTCCTCATCAATAATAAATCCAGAGCCTAAACTGCTTTGCTTATGCTGTTTAGGGAATTCAAAAAATTTTTCGAATAGATCATCACCAAAAAAATCACGGAAAGGATTCCTCATCGAGGGATCATGAAATTTTTCAATGCCCTTAATAACTTGGGTCGTACTAATATATACAACTGAAGGATTTGCTTTCTTCGCTATTTCAACAAATGTATTGAATGATATGATTCCTGATGAAGGCGTTACTTGTTGCGATTCGGAGATCGCCCCTTTAACGGCCTCTGTTGAACCGGTCAAATTAAGATTAGATGCTATAATTGCCCCTATAAGAGCAGAAATAAGCCCAATGCCTATAATTGAAATAAGCCCAATGCCTATTCTTTTTTTGCTCACGTTATACCCCTCCCTTTAATTAGATTGTTTAAGCAACAATTTATAGTTTTATTTTTATAAAAATAGACTTTAAATAGAAATATAATGAAAGAATGTCTTTATGTCTCTTATAACATGAACTATAATATTTTTCAACTATTCAATTTCTCACAAAATCATAGAGCGGCTTTAATCGCCCAGGGTCCTTTAATCGGGCCATAGCCTTATGTTGAATTTGCCTAATTCTTTCGCGTGAGAGCTTAAAATAATCTCCTACTTCTTCTAGCGTTTTTTCTTCTAATGAACCGGAAAGACCAAATCTCATTTCAATCACACTCTTTTCTCTTTCTGTGAGTGTATGCAATACCTTTTGAATTTGATCCCGAAGATTGTCATTTATAATTTTATCCAATGCTGACACACATTGCTTATCTTCTATATAGTCAACAATACTATAATTGCCAAATTCAGCCATAGGCTGTTCCATCGAAATAGGATTTTTTATTACATTTAATAGTTCCTGAATCTTTTTTACAGACACGCCCATGCTTTTTGCAAGCTCTTGCAGGTTAGGCTCCCTTTTATTCTCTTGCAGCAATCTCTGATGGTGTTTAATTAATAGCTTAATTGCATCCATAGTATGCACTGGAATTCTAATGGTGCGTGCCTTATCAGCTAATGCCCTTGTAATTCCCTGCCGAATCCACCATATAGCATACGTACTGAATTTGCACTCACGTTTCACATCAAATTTCTCAACAGCTTTCATCAATCCGAGATTACCTTCCTGTACCAAATCTAGAAATGGAAGGCCGCAATTAATATATCTTTTTGCAATATTAACCACGAGTCGTAAATTAGCTTTTGTCAATTTAATTTTAGCCTCATTATCACCCTCAGATATCCTTCTCGCATACTCCATCTCTTTCTCCCGTGATAAAAGGGGCACTTTGGCTATTTCTCGTAAATATATCTTAATATCATAATCTGTCTCACTTGCCTTATCTCCATTTTCAGAGCCTGTTTCTCCCTCTTCATGATCAAAATCTATATCTTCATAATATATCTCTTCAGAATTATTTTCTACTTTTACACTATCATAAAACATCTCTCACACCTATCTATCCTTCTCCACCCCCCGCGTATACTACCTTTGAATTTCTTATTTTACTTTTTAGAACAGAGTGAAACATAGTGCATTCTTAAGGCATAAAGAATCTCTTGGATTATTTTGGTTTCTTCATCTGTTCTGTTACCTTTTGTTTTCTCCTCTAACATGGCAATCAAATCTATATAATGCTTTGCCATAGGCAGATTTACCTCTGCTTTCTTTCCTGCTTCCTCTGGTGGTTCCATATGCATATATGCATTAGCGTTAATTGAGAAAATTAAGGATAATAAGGTAGGCTCCTGCAAGGGAGTTGTTTTATTATCCTTTTGATGTTGTTCTTCTTTTTGTGAAGAACTTTGTTTATTTTCTTGATTTAATTCTTTTTTATCTTCTTCTTGTCTTATTTCTTTTTCTTTTGATTTAAATCTGCGATCACAAATATTAAATCCTTTATTTTGTTGTTCCCCCATATATCTACTTTCTCCTTTTAATATTTCTCTCTCCTCACTATTTCTTTCTTAATTAATGTGTATATCACTAATTTCATTACTTAGTTTTGCAAAATGTATTCCTATAATGCTTTCAAATTTTAAACATTTAATGAGTGTTTCTTTCTCCTGTCTTGTTGTTATTTTAACAAATTGAAAATCAATGTGTAATGAATAAATTTACATAAGAAAATTTAGTAAAGAAAGTAAGGAATTTAATGCTCACTACTATTTTTTTTAAGAAATGTGTGTCATAAAATTTATGTGATATACGTTATTCTCTCTTTTGGGCACTTAAATTCACTTCAAAATTCTGTTTCACCTAAATAAACAGGCCCTTGCCATAAAATGACAAGGGCCTTCTTGAGCATAATGTTTGAAATGGTGTGGGATTAATACATTCCACCCATTCCTCCACCCATTCCACCCATTCCTCCACCAGGAGCAGGATGGGCTTTTTCTTCCTCTTTTATCTCAGTAACAAGACATTCTGTGGTGAGCATTAAAGCTGCAATACTTGCTGCATTCTGAAGTGCCGATCGGGTAACCTTTGTTGGATCTACAATACCAGCGTTTACTAAATCTTCATAGCGATCATTTTCCGCATTATATCCAAAATTACCTGTCTTCTCTTTTACTTTTTGGACTACAATAGATCCCTCAACTCCTGCATTTTCGGCAATCCGTCGGATAGGCTCTTCTATTGCCCTTCTAATAATATTTTTTCCAACCTCTTCGTCACCTTCAAGTTTTAATTTATCAAGTTCCGGTAATGTCCTAAGAAGAGCAACCCCTCCTCCCGGGACAATTCCCTCTTCCACAGCAGCTCGTGTTGCATTCATAGCATCTTCAACCCGTGCCTTTTTCTCTTTCATTTCAGTTTCAGTTGCAGCACCAACATTAATTACAGCAACACCCCCCACCAGTTTCGCAAGTCTTTCTTGAAGTTTTTCCCGATCATAATCTGAAGTTGTGGTTTCAATTTGGGACTTGATTTGTTTCACCCGGCCCTCAATATCTTCTGGTTTGCCATTGCCTTCGACAATTGTGGTATTATCCTTATCTATAGTTATTCTCTTTGCCTTTCCAAGATCTGCAAGGGTTATATTTTCGAGCTTGATCCCCATATCTTCACTAATAACCCTACCGCCTGTTAAAACTGCAATATCTTCAAGCATTGCCTTTCTGCGATCACCGAATCCAGGTGCCTTCACTGCAGCACAATTCAGTGTCCCTCTCAGTTTATTTACTACTAAGGTCGCCAGGGCTTCTCCCTCAATATCTTCAGCAATGATAAGAAGTGGTTTGCTCATTTTCGCAATTTGCTCGAGTATTGGGAGCAGATCCTTCATACTGCTGATCTTTTTCTCGTTCAGAAGGATATAAGGCTCTGTAAGAATAGTTTCCATCCTCTCTTGATCGGTTATAAAATAAGGGGATACATATCCACGATCAAATTGCATTCCCTCAACAAACTCAAGGGATGTTTCCATGCTTTTTGCCTCTTCAACCGTTATTACGCCATCTTTGCCAACTTTATCCATTGCTTCGGCAATAATATCACCTATTGTTTGATCATTATTTGCTGAAATGACCCCTACCTGGGATATCTCTTTTTTGTCTTTCACAGTAGTTGAAATCTTTTTTAATTCAGCGACAACTTTTTCAACAGCCTTTTCAATTCCTCTCTTTAATGCCATTGGATTAGCGCCGGCTGTGACATTTTTTATCCCCTCTCTATAAATACTTTGTGCGAGAACAGTCGCAGTGGTAGTACCGTCACCGGCTGTATCGCTCGTCTTAGAGGCGACCTCCTTTACCATCTGAGCACCCATATTTTCATAAGGGTCCTCAAGCTCGATCTCTTTAGCAACAGTTACCCCATCTTTCGTAACCGTAGGTGAACCGAATTTCTTATCCAAAATAACATTTCGTCCCTTCGGGCCTAATGTGACTACAACTGCCTTGGCCAGTTTATCTATACCCTTGGCAATAGATCGTCTTGCATCTTCACTAAAATTAAGCTGTTTTGCCATTTATCTTTCTCCCTTAGTTAAAATTACCCGTTTTTCTCTTTTTTGTATTTTTTACTCTAAAATTCCCAGAACGTCGTCTTCTCGCATAATTAAATATTCCTGATCATCCAGCTTTATTTCTGTACCTGCATATTTTCCAAAAAGAATCCTATCTCCTACCTTAACATCCATTGGAGCCTTTGTGCCATCATCCTTTACTTTTCCTCCACCGACAGCCATAACCTTTCCTTCCATAGGTTTTTCCTTTGCAGTATCCGGGATGATTATTCCACCTTTTTTTTGCTCACCTATCTCAACCCTTTGTACCAATAATCTGTCCTGTAATGGTTTAATATTCATTGCTGCTCCTTTCTTACATTATTCCTTTAAATTATATTGACCTTCTTTTTTTATGATGCTGCTCTAAATAACTCCTTTTCTTCTATCTTCACCCCCTTATTCCTATTTTGTTAGCACTCTCGCCTAATGAGTGCTAATTTTTTATTTACTATAGTGACAGCAAGAAGGAAAAGCAAACTTAATTAAAGGCAATTATATGGAAAAAAACATGGAAAATAGCTTAATATCTCCAATTTTCTTTGATTTTATCTATATTATTCTATTTTTTTATAATGTACTATAATAGCAATTCTAATTTTGGGTACATAACATGTGGCAAGTGGGGTCAAGTCTTGAAATATGAGAACGGAGATACAATATATTCAAGGATTATCCTTCGAGTCGTTGTCAATATTTCAAGACCTGACCCTGCGGTCGAGGAACCTAACAGTCAAAATTAGAATTGCTGGTACAATAAGGTTTCAGTGTATCTTTTAATAAATATTTTATATTAATACTTTTGTTGACAATTCTGAATGTGAAGTATAAAATTTATGCTGTTTAGAGCATAAATAATTAGGAAAGGCTTAATTCAAAATATTTAAGATGAACTTTTTTAAAAAAATTCCTTTACTCATCACCTTGACAGTAATCCTTGTGAGTTTTTATCCATGCTCTTCAATGAGAGCACAACAATCTTCGCCACGATTTACAGGCACGCTCCAGTGGAACCAATACATCGAAATATCAGAAACTAAAAAGGAAATGACAGCCTCTAATTTTGAACTCAGTCTGGGTTTTTCCTCTCCTCAAACTCTTGAGCTTTATTTTTCTCTTGGCCTTGAAGAACTGGACTTTACAGATGAAAGTGGAGTAAATAAAAATCTTGAGCCTGCTCTTTCTTGGAAAATAGGAGGAATTCTTTATATTTTAAAAAATCTTCAGGTGGGAATTCCGCTTGATTTTTCCATTTCTTTAGATTATCTCATGGCGGTTCATGATGAGGAAGAACTTTCTAACCGAAAATATACTCATAAAAGAATTTTATGCACAGGAGATTTTTATTGGTATTATTCTCAAGTGAGCCCATACATAAAATTTGGGCTCGCTCGATCGGAATTAGATACTCCTTCTGATGAGCGTGATGTTGCAGAAAAACTGTCTTTAATTTTCACAGGAGGAATAAAATTCCCAATGATCCAAAATCTATTGGGAAAAATTGAGGCAAATATGTATAAGGATCTTGGTTTCTGTCTTGGCTTAGAGCACCATTTTTAAATAATAAAGCTAAGATGGAAGCTTAATTATAATTTATTAACCTTAATAAATAAAGGGGGGGGAGAACTTTATGACAGAAATAAATCGTAGAAGTTTTTTAAAGCTATCTGGTGCGACAACGGCTGGTTTTGTATTAAAAGAACTTGGTTTCGATGTAGCATCACTCTACGCTGAAGTCACTCCTTTGCGCTCTGCATATTCAAAGGAAACATATACTATTTGTCCTTATTGTGCCGTAGGCTGCGGGATCATTGTCCATTCTAAAAATGGAAAGGTAATTTATACTGAAGGTGATCCTGACCATCCCATTAACAGAGGTTCCTTGTGCAGCAAAGGAAGCGCAGTCTACCAACTATCGGACAATAACTCAGCGAGATCTAAAAAACCTTTATATCGGGAACCAAAGAGCACCCAATGGAAAGAAGTTACATGGAAATGGGCAATAGAAAACATTGCCGACCGTGTCTACAACGTGAGAGAAAAAAATTTTATTTTTAAAAATGCTTCAGGACAAACGGTGAACCGAATAGATGCTATTGCATCTGTTGGCAGTGCTGCGATGGATAATGAGGAATGTTATGCCTATCGAAAGTTCCTCACTGCTCTTGGATTAGTCTATATTGAACACCAGGCCCGTATTTGACACTCCGCGACGGTAGCGGCTCTGGCAGAGTCGTTTGGTAGAGGAGCAATGACCAATCATTGGACTGATCTTCAAAACGCAGATACTATCCTGATTATGGGAAGCAATGCGGCAGAGAATCACCCCATTTCTTTTAAATGGGTAACGAAAGCAATGGAAAAAGGGGCCACGCTGATAAGCGTCGATCCCAGGTTTACCAGAACTTCAGCAAAAGCTCACATCTATGCTCCTATAAGGTCTGGGGCTGATATTGCCTTCCTTGGAGGAATGATCAAATATATCATAGATAATAAGCTATATTTTGAGAAATACGTAAAATTATACACCAATGCTTCTTTTATTCTAGATCCGGGCTTTAAGCTCCCTGGAGATAATGGCGGGGTCTTCTCCGGATATGATCCCAAAACCAGAAAGTATAATAAAGCCACGTGGACTTTTCAAAAAGATGCCCAGGGTATTATCGAGAAAGATCCTACTCTCAAGCATCCTCTTTGCGTATTTCAACAATTAAAGAGACATTACGCAAGATATGATCTTGATATAGTATCTAAGATTACTGGTACGCCAAAGGAACTTTTAGAAAAAGTCTATAAAGATTATGCCTCAACCGGGAAAGCTGGAAAAGCAGGAACAATTATGTATGCTATGGGCTGGACTCAGCATACAGTAGGGACTCAAAATATCCGTACTATGGCTATTATCCAATTACTTCTCGGCAATATGGGAGTTGCAGGTGGGGGCGTCAATGCGCTGCGAGGGGAATCCAACGTCCAAGGGTCCACTGATCACTGCTTGCTCTTTCATATTCTTCCCGGATATTTGAAAACGCCCAAGGCTTCCGAGCCTACTCTTAAAGAGTATAACGATAAATATACGCCTAAAACAGCTGATTCTAAAAGTGCAAATTGGTGGGGCAACTACCCTAAATATTCTGTAAGTTTGCTTAAGGCCTTCTTTGGATCGAATGCCTCTTTATCAAATGACTTTGGCTATTCCTGGTTGCCAAAGCTTGACGATGGCGCGAACTATTCATGGCTCACTCTATTTGATAAAATGGATAAAGGTGCAATCAAAGGCTTTTTTTCATGGGGTCAAAATCCTGCATGCAGTGGAGCTAATGCGGGCAAGGTCCGAAGGGCTATGGGAAAACTGGACTGGATGGTAAATGTAAACATCTTTGAGAATGAAACCGGTTCCTTTTGGAAAGGCCCTGGAATGAATCCCTCTGATATTAAGACTGAAGTCTTTTTTCTTCCTTGTGCGGGCTTTTTTGAAAAAGAAGGAAGTATCACAAACAGCGGAAGATGGATGCAGTGGAGATATAAAGCTGTTGAACCTGCCGGTGACTCAAAACCTGATGGCGAAATAATAAGTGAGCTTGTTCATCAGATAAAAGAATTGGTAAAGGCAAAGGGAAGTAAATTTCCTGATCCGATCCTCAATATGACATGGGACTATGGTCCAAAAAAAGCCGATGGCTCCCTTCTTTATTTTGATGCTCATGAAGCGGCGAAGGAAATCAACGGGTACTTTTTGGAGGATACTGTTATCAAAGGTAAACTTTATAAAAAGGGAACTTTAGTGCCAAGTTTTGCCTTCTTGCAAAGTGACGGATCAACTTCTTCAGGAAATTGGCTTTATTGTAATAGCTATACCGATGAGGGAAATATGGCTGCCCGCCGCAATAATAAGGATAAAAGCGGCATTGGCCTCTATTCTGAATGGTCGTGGTGCTGGCCGGTCAACAGAAGAATTATCTATAACCGGGCATCTGTGGATGAACAGGGGCGCCCGTGGGATAAAGAACATCCTGTTATTTATTGGAATGGAAGTGCGTGGATTGGGGATGTGCCTGATGGCGGTTGGCCACCACTTGAGAATAGTGAAAAAACTCGATATGCCTTTATTATGAAGCCAGAGGGTCATGCCCATATCTTTGGTCCGGGAGTAGCTGAAGGCCCGTTTCCTGAACATTATGAGCCTTTGGAATGTCCTGTTGAAAAAAATCTTATTCCAGGAAATAATTATAGAATAAGCCCGACGGTAAAAATGTTTAGTAAAGAAGGTGAAGGTATGGGAGAAGATGTATTCAAAAGTTGTGATCCACGATATCCTTATATCTGTTCAACTTATAGGGTTTCAGAACATTGGCAGACAGGGCTTATGACGCGTTGGCAGCCATGGTTAGCAGAGCTTCAACCCTCAATGTTCGTAGAGATGAGTAAAACATTAGCCGCAGAGAGAGGCATCAAGAACGGTGATATGTGCTGGGTTTCATCTGCTCGAGGAAAAGTGGAGGCAGTAGCTATAGTTACCGACCGCTTTAAACCATTTAAGATCGCAGGAAAGACCGTGCATCAGGTGGGTATTCCTTGGCATTTTGGCTGGATTACCACTGAAAAATATGGGCCAGGGTTAACCATGGGCGACAGTGCTAATTTACTTACACCAACGGTAGGAGATTCCAATACTATGATCCCGGAATCAAAAGCCTTTATGGTTAATGTTGAGAAGAAGGAGGTGGTATAAATGTCGCAAAAATTGAAAATGAAATATAAACAAGAGGCTGCCTTTATGATTTATCCGGACCGCTGCACTGGCTGTAGGGCTTGCCAGGTGGCATGCAAAAACTGGAATCAACTACCGGCAGTGAAAACAGACAATAGTGGCAGTTTCGAAAATCCGCCTACATTGAATCCAACGACCTATACAAAAATAAAATTTAATGAATATACGACCTCATCGGATAGGAGCGATACGATACAATATGGTATTTCATGGCTCTTTTTAAAACAGCAATGCCTGCATTGCACAGAAGCAACGTGTATGATTGTATGCCCTTCTCCCGGAGCTTTAACACGTACTCCAGAGGGAATCGTTGTTCATAATCCGGATAAATGCATTGGCTGCAAATATTGTGTATTTACCTGTCCCTTTGAAGTACCGCAATTTAATACCATAACGCAAAAAATCAGTAAGTGCCACCTCTGTCATGATCGAGTAGCCAATGGATTAATTCCTGCTTGTGCTCATACATGTCCTACTGGTGCCATACAATTCGGTGATCGTAGTAAACTTATTGCGGAAGCCAAATCCTCGGGGTTTACTCGAATCTATGGAGAAAATGAGCTCAAGGGGCTTCATGTAATGTATGCACTTTCCGAATCCCCTGAAAAATATGGGCTGCCAAAAGAACCAAGGGTTCCGAAGAGCGTATATTGGTGGAAAAACGTGTTTAAGCCAATGGTAAAATGGGGTATTCCTTTAACTATTCTGGCCTGTCTGGTTCATTTTTGGTTTCATGGCCCCCACGTGATTGAAGAATCAAAAGGAGGTAAGCAATAATGAGTAAAATAGATATTGATAAACTCAATCCGGATACCTATATTACAAATGGCTCCACCGCTTTAGAGCGAATAACTCATTGGGCGCTTGCCGGTAGCTGTATAATCCTGTTTATCACAGGTATTGGCTTTATGTTTCGCTCTTTGAATATTATACAGTATTTACTTCAATTTCCTCATGGAGCAAAAACCGTCCATCATATAGCGGGATTGATTTTTGCAATCTCGATCGTATTGGCTTTTATTGTGTGGGCCAAAGATTGTTTTTTTGATGCGGAGGATATGAAGTGGTTTAGCGTTCTTGGCGGTTATCTTGTGAGGACTGATCAGCATTTTGATTTAGGAAAATTTAATCCTGGTCAAAAAATCTTCACATGGTACTGTATTTTCTTCGGGATCGCAGTATCGATAACCGGATATATTATGTGGACACCTTTTGATTTCTCAAGGCAGACTGTTCAACTAAGTTATCCTATTCATGCCTTATGTGCTTTCTTCTTTGGCATCGGGTGGTTGGGCCACTGGTACCTGGGGGCATGGGCAAATCCTGGAAGTGTAAGTGTTATTACAAGTGGCCGGGCCAAACTATCTTGGTGTGCTCATCATCGTCCTCGATGGTTAAGAAAGATGGAAAAAGAAGGAAAATTAAACATAGCGAAAGAATAATCTTTTTACTAACATCACACCCATAATAGCCTATTATGAAAAATAGGCTATTATGGTATTGTGATATATAATGGAGAGTGAGAAATATATTAAAAGAAAACAGGATAGATTATTGTATGGAACGCATTCCATATAAGATATTTTTCTCTTTATTTATAGCAGCTTTTATCGTAAGCGGATGTTTTTCCCAAAGAGCTATCAAATCACCAGAAGAGGAATTCTTTCATCCAATTTTTAGCACCGTCGAATCAATAGACCCTAATCTACTCCTCCCAAATGAGGGGACACCACCGATTAACGCACCTGGGATGCTTGGAGAAGAGATTAAACAATCTGAAGGGCAGGAAGAAACAAAAACTGGGGAACAACGACTGCTCGATGATCCAAACAAGTTTTCTCCACCCCTATTATTATCTAATAATAGCCATGGAGAAATATATAAAGCTGATAACGGTCAAAACGATTTAGATGAAGCCCTGCGTTTATGCCAAGAGGCCCAAACCATTTGGCGTCAGGGTTTTCCGGAAAAGGCATTGGAAAAACTGGATACTGCCAATAAATTGCTCGTTGAAGTCGATAGTGTCAATGATCCAACTCTCATGCAGGAAAAAGATGATATCAGGTTTCTCATTTCTAAAAGAATAGTAGAGATTTATGCTTCTCGTCAGACAATGGTTAATGGTAATCATAATGAAATCCCATGTGTAATAAATCAATATGTTGAGACAGAAATCGAGTACTTTTTGGGAAAAGAAAAAACTTCCTTTTTACAAGCCTATGAGAGATCGGGTCGATATAGACGCATGATTCTTTCAAAATTAAAAGAAGCGGGGCTTCCTGCGGAGTTATCATGGCTGCCATTAATTGAAAGCAATTTTAATGAAAAAGCATTCTCAAAAGCACGAGCGCTTGGTCTGTGGCAATTTATTCCCTCAACCGGATATAAATTCGGCCTTGTTCGAGATAATTGGATTGATGAAAGAATGGATCCTGAGAAATCAACCATAGCAGCTATAGAATATTTAACACAGTTACATAAAATATTTGGAGAATGGACAACTGCACTGGCTGCTTACAATTGTGGGGAAAGAAAAGTGCTTGAAATAATCAGAACGCAACATATAAATTATCTTGACAATTTTTGGGATCTTTTTGAAAAATTACCACGGGAAACCGCTCGTTATGTGCCCCGGTTTATCGCTGTGCTTCATATAATAGAGGACCCCAAAAAATATGGAATAGAGCTGGGAACACCTGCAGATCCTGTCCAATATGAAGAAACAAAGATAAATAAACAAATAAGTTTTAAAGATTTAGCAGCTAAAATCGATATTGATATAAAAATCCTTATTTCACTAAATCCCGAACTACGGTATAATGTAACGCCAAATTATAGGTATCTTCTCAAGGTTCCTATCGGCTTTGGAGATACCGTCACTGCAGCTGTTGATACGATACTTCCTTGGGAGCCTCGATATGTAGATTATAAATATCACCGAGTAAAAAAAGGAGAAACACTATCTGAAATAGCCGAAAACCGCAGGATTTCATTACAAACCCTTATTAAAATAAACCATATACACAATCCCGATCAACTTTCTGTCGGACAGCGTTTAAAAATACCCTATCGTTCCAAACGACGCATATCACAAACCTCTCACCGACAAAGAATAGAGAGAGAGAAATACAAAAAATATATAGTACAAAAAGGAGATAATCCTTCAAAAATAGCTGAAACCCATAATATGGATTTAGACAAATTTATTAGAATTAATAGATTAACAAAGAGCAGTATTATTTATCCTGGTCAAATTGTACTTATAGAATAAGAGGGCGGGGTATATTGCCACTTTTCTTTATTTTATTTCTTTGATGAGTGTTGTATATATTAATAAAATTTTTCTGAATGAAAAAGATGCTCATATATCCATTTATGATCGTGGCTTTCTCTTTGGAGATGGATTTTTTGAGACAATTCGTTGTCAAAATGGAACGATACTTTTCCTTAAAGACCACCTTGATCGGCTTTGTCGATCGTGCGAAGAATTTAAAATTACCCTGCCCAGAATGGATAAAATGGGCGCGATTATTAAACGCCTTTTAGTTGAAAATAAACTCAATACCTCTGTTGCTGCCGCAAAGATTATAATAACCAGAGGTATCACAGGGGAACTTATGGTTACTGCCACTAAAACACCAACAATTATTGTGACTGTTCGACCCTATAGATCATTTCCAGAATCATTATATACATCCGGTTTATCTTTAGTGGTGTTTCCTTATCCTCACCAGACTTTTCTTGCCAAACATAAATCTCTGAACTATCTGTATTATATTAGCGCCTTTAGCTTTGCCAAACAAAAGAAAGCTCATGATGCTATAATTATGGACCATAAGGGAAATGTTTTGGAAGGGGCCATATCAAATCTTATGATATGCCGTGCGTCTGCTATTATTGCTCCTCCCTCTTCAATGGATCTCCTTCCTGGAGTAACACAGAAATATGCCTTGGCATTTTTTGAAAAAAAAGGTTTTAAAATTTTATATAAACCTATTAAATTAAAGGACCTATTTACTGCTGATGAGATAATCGTCACAAATTCATTGTTCTTATCAGCTCCAGTCAGAAAAGTGGAGGGAACTCCTGTAAGCAAAGATAGCTATTGTGGACGGCTTTTAAAAGATTATTTTCAATCAAAATTTTCATGCGATTCTCCTTAATAATTTATACCAAGGGCTTGCCTTAAATTATTAAGGACGGTATAATGAAAATTTGAGTATAATCTGCGCCCGTAGCTCAGGGGATAGAGTGCAGCGCTCCGGACGCTGAAGCCGAAGGTTCAAATCCTTCCGGGCGTATTGCCGCCTCATAATGAATAAAAAATATATCTATTTTAGGAGATAAAAAATGAAACGTACATATCAACCAAAAAAAAGAAGAAGATTACGAGTGCATGGATTTCTTAAACGAATGGCTACAAGAAATGGAAGAGCGGTATTACAAAGAAGAAGAAGAAAGGGCAGAAAACGTTTAACCGTCTGAGATAACTTTTTTAGATTGAGGAAAATCGCCCTCTTCTGTAAAACTATTTTGACTCACAACGACGCAATTTCTCCCCGATCTTTTAGCTTTAAATAAATAATTATCTATTATTCGAAAAATATTATCAATAGTGATATTTTCTTCTTTATCTATTGTCATTGTTGCTAAACTAGCAGTTCTTTGAATAATGATATCATTATCTATAACTATCTGTTTATCAGCGATTTTCTTTCTCAATCTTTCAGCAATAGTCACTATTTGTTCCTTATTTGTATTAGGAAAAACCAATAAAAATTCATCCCCTCCCCATCTAATTAATAGATCATAGGGACGACTCACCTCCTTAAAGAGATAACTGACCTCTTCCAACACTCTATCCCCAGACAAATGACCATAACAATCATTAACAGATTTAAAATTATCCAAATCCAATAGTATTATAGAACAGGGAATATTTTGCCTTTTGGCTCTATTAAGTTCTACTTTAAAGACTTCCATTCCTTTACGGCGATTGAGAAGGCCTGTAAGATTATCTATATTGGCAAGAATTTTTAATTTTTCATTTGCCTCTCTTAAGCTATTATCTAGATTAATAAGACGCTCACCCGCTCTGATTCGTATGGCTAATTCTCTGTCATCAAAGGGTTTTGTAATAAAATCATCAGCCCCAAAACATAAACCTTCAAGACGGCTATCAGTCTCTCCCATTGCCGTTAACATAATAATATAACAATAATGAGTATTATTTGATTGTCCATATTCTCTTATATGATGACATAATTGCAATCCATTCATCTTCGGCATCATCCAATCAGTAATCACAAAGGGAATTTTTTCTTTCTTATATATGTGCCATGCCTCTTCACCATTAGAAACAGAAATAATCTCATGTCCGAGCTTCTTTAAAATCTCTTCCAGCAAAAAACGAGATACCATATCATCTTCGACAACCAATATCTTCATTGAACTATGTCTTTCTCTTTAAATTATTTATTAGGTAACGATTATTTATTTATACTTTCCAAATAGTAAAAAATAGACAGAGCTGTTTTTACTTATATTCTAAATATCGGCATACTGCTCCTAAATCTCTTTTATTTTTTATTTCATGAGAAAAACTTTGGAAGTACCAACGATTTTGATCTTATTTCCGATAAAGAAGATATAAAAAAATCAAGGTATAGAGATATGACAGAATCATTACAGAATAAAGTATTGCGTATTCGTGACCTTCCTACAATTCCCATTGTAATAACAAAAATTATAGGAGTAGTTCAGGATGAAAAATCAGATGCAAAAGATTTGGTAAAAATTATAGAAAATGATCTTTCTTTAACTAGCAAAATATTAAGAATTGCCAATTCCGCATATTATGGTCAAAGAGGGCAAGTTTCCAGCATTATTAAAGCTACTGTATTACTCGGTTTTGAGCTTGTAAAAAATTTAAGCATTACCATATCTGTTATTAATGCGTTTAACGATAATATTGAAAATTGTTATTTCAATTTAAAAAAATTCTGGACGCATTCAATAGGTGTAGGAGTGGCATCACAATTGATAGCAAAAGAATGTGAAAAAAAAGAAATGGAAATGCTCTTTACTCTTGGGATTATTCATGACTTAGGAAAACTAATTTTTATATCCCTCTCACCTGAAGAATATAAAAAGGCTTTAGATCTTGTTCAAGAAGAAGGGATTTCTATTCGTCAAGCAGAGGAGAAAATATTTGGCATAGACCATACAATTGTTGGTTCCTGGGTAAGTCGAAAATGGAATTTACCGGAAATTTTTACAAATATAATAAAAAATCACCATAAGCCAATCCAAAATACTAATAATGCCACAGAAAATGCTATTCTCTATCTTGCGAACTCGCTATGTAAAGATCTTAAAATAGGACACAGTGGTGATTATGTTCCTGCAAGTCTTTCTCCTTCTCTATTGAATATGATACATATTAATACAGAACAATTGACCCTCATATCGCTTACTTTGGAAAAAGAGAAAGATAATATTCACGAATTAATAGGTGCCATTATTTAAACATGATAAATATGGTAGAAAAGTGCAAAACAAGTGAAGAATCAATTCCCCTGGATAATTTACCTCTTCATAGCCTTTCCATAATAAAACAGCTTACTGATTTCAATAGAGCACATGACAAAATTGATTTAATAAATTTTTCTTCTCGCTTTACAAAAATTTTAGTCGATACGCTCCATTTTGATCTCTCATGTCTATTGCTTTTTGACCACACAAAGAATGTATTAAAAGTTTCCTCTGTATATTATAAGCAAAATATTATTATACCCCTCACTGATAAATATAATCCTGCAGAACTTGTTATAAAACCAGGGGAAGGTTATATTGGAAAAACATTTTCGAATAAGCAATCTTTTCTAATAAAAAATACTGATATAGAGGAATTAGAGGAAAATTTTTTTCTTATTTCAAAAGATAAGAAATCCCAATCAATCCTCTATCTGCCTATGGGCACTGAACAAAAAAATTTGGGAGTGCTTATTCTGGCCCTCACAGACCCTTGCATATTCACCGATAAATTGCAAAATGATTTAAAAGATATGCTCGTTATTATTGCCGATATTCTTCTTTTAATCATGCATCACGAAAAATTGTCCTTGCTGGTGGAAGAACTCTCCCAGCATAATGTTTTACTTGAAGATGCTACGCGTGTAAAAAGTGATTTTCTCACTCAAATGAGGCAACAAATGCGTACTCCTATGAATGGAATTATAGGAATTGCTCAACTCCTTCAAAAAACAGAACTGAATCCGCAACAGACAAAGTATGTGGATATTTTAAAGGCTTCAGCAGATAGGCTCTTTGCAACTATTGAGGAAATACTTGATTATAGTAGCTTATCAAATGGAAATATTGAATTAGTAGAATCGTTTGTTTCTTTACGAGAAATTATTAATAAAATTTATCAATCATGGAAATTCAAGGCTGCTGAAAAAGGTATCGAGGTTTACAATGAAATAACTGAAGATATACCTGATATACTCTATACTGATCCTAAACGTCTACATCAGGTTCTCATGCTTCTTTTAGGTAATTGTTTAAAATATTCAAATCATGGAACTATTTCTCTCAAGGTGTCTCTTTTAGAGACACAAGAAAATTTGGAGAAAATACCTTATTCTATACTGTCAAGAGTATCACAAGCCCAAAAAGATGACAATGTAAGCATTCTTTTTTCTATAAGTACTACGTCTAGCACCATTGATTCTGATAAATTAGAGGATATATTTCTCCCCTTTTCGGCTGTGTATAAATCCATTTCGCAAGATGCAAATATAGGTATTCCCTTAGCAAAATGCATAGCGGAAAAAATGAATGGTTCTATTTGGGGAGAGAGTAATAAAAAAGGCGGAAATATATTTCATTTTATCATATTCACAAGAGCGTCCAATTTAAAAAAATAAAGCTTTTTCCCTTTTACCCCTTCATTTTACTTAAAATATCAAAGTTTTCTCGTGCCTTTTTATAGTCCATATTAATATATTCCGCATAAGACTTTAGATACCCTAAAGTATATACTCTTACCGGTAATTTATTATATTCCCCCTTTTCTAAAGCAGAAAGCGTAGTAATATTTATTTTTGTAGCATCAGAAATATCTTGTAAAATAATTCCCTTTCTCTCTCTGATTCTCTTTAAAAAATCTGGTGCACTCACATCCTCTTTTACTTCTTCCTCACCTATAATCTCTTCTAGTTCTCCATTATTCTTCTTCTCTTTCACTATATCTTCGATTTCTGTACAACTTATTGGTGAGCCTGATGAAATTTTTTCATCATAAATCTTTCGTTTTTGATCATCCATGAGAATATGATACGCCTCTTCAATCCTCTTTCGAATCCTTTCCCTTTCCTCATCATCAATAAGACCATACACCGCTACTGATTCGGCGCCATATGTTTTTAAAGAAAGATAATATGCTCTTTGAATCTCGACCTTTGATACATTAGGTTCTATATTCAATAATTCATAATAATTGAGTTGTGTTACTTCTTTGATGACCAATTTTTATTCCCCCTTTTTGAACATTAGTCTTTTCTTGGATTAATCGATCAACAATATTGCGAATACATATTGCTGCTCCACAGTTAGGAAATTCTGAAAATAATAATACTCTCTTTTGAGCAGCTGTTTTTAAACGATCATCATAACTGACATAGCCAATATATTTTAACTTAACTCCTAAATATTTTTTACTTAAATCTGTTATGGATTCTCCCAGCATGATATCATTATTATTTCTAATCTGATTCATTATTAATTTAGGGCGAAAACTAACTATTTCCTGTACTAATTTTTCTGCTAATGATCGATCCTCCCTTTCAACTTGCTCTATTAAATCATAAATTGTCTTGATCCCATTATATTTTGGATACATAATCTTCTCAAATATATTCTTCATAAACTCTTTATTAAATATACGGATCAGCTTTCTATGCAAAGCGGATCGAATAAATCGGTATGCATTTTCAATAGATGCGGGCTCTGGAACTGATACAAGAAATCCTCTGTTTGAGAGAAGAAAAAAATCTAAAATATTATATGAAGTCCCCGCTCCCAGATCTATTATCACATAATCTGCCTTCAAATTCTTTATACATCGCAAAACTTTTTCCTTTTGGAGCCAATTTGTATTGGCAAGACCCAATACCTCATTTGCGTCACTGATTAATTTCAATCCTTCAAAGGGGGTATTTACCATCACCTCTTCTAATTTACGGACTTTATTTCTTAAAAAATCCGCCATACTTACTGCCGGAGGTCTAATCCCAAGATAAGTATGAACATTCCCTCCTCCTAAATCTGCATCAATAATTACCACTCTTTTCTGTCGCCTTGATAATTGAACTGCAATATTGGTGGCAACAATACTTTTCCCTGTACCACCCTTTCCACCCCCTACAGCCCAAATCTTAGCACTATTTCCATTATCAAATATATTATGGCCTCCATTTTGACCCATCTACTTATATTATCTCCTTATTGTCCTGCTAAGGGCTTATTCTATTAAAACAATCTACTCTCTCTTTTAAGACTCTCTCTACCTGAATCAGTTCCGCTTGCGTGTTAATCCCTCTTGTTTCATTAAAATCAGGGAGTAAATAACTCTCAAGCCGATATTTTCTTTTTTTGGCCAAGAAAATAATATCTGTTAAATAATATTCCCTCTGTTTATTATTACATCCTATCTGAGGAAGCAGATCAAATAAGACCTTATTATTAAAACAATATATTCCTGCATTAATCTCTTTTATTTGGCGCTGGTCTGATGTCGTATCTTTATCCTCTATAATAGCCTCTAGAGTACCATCTTGATTTCTTAAAATTCTTCCATACCCTGCAGGATTATTAATAATAGCAGTAAGAAGGGTTATAGCTGCCTTTGCCTCTCTATGCCTTCTGCACAATTCTTTTAAGGTTTCAGATTGAATAAGGGGTGTATCTCCGCATAAAACGATAATATCACCTTTAAAATTGGAGAGATAACTCCTCGTTTGCTCGACAGCATGAGCTGTTCCGAGACGTTCATTCTGTATCACAAATGTAATATTACTATCTTGAAATCTTTCTATCACCCTTTCTGCTTGATACCCGACAACAATGAAAATCTTTTCTACGCCACTGCCCTTTACTGCCTCTATGGTATAAGAAAGAATTGGCCGACCATATAGATTATGCAGTACCTTTACCTTATCTGATTTCATTCTTTTACTCTGGCCTGCAGCCAGAATAATTCCTGCTATGGCCATTCTTTACCCCTTATTCGAACCAAGCTCTTTTGAACGATTGCACGCAGATTCTATGGCATCAATTAAAGCCCCCCGTATACCTCCTTTTTCTAATTGATATAATCCATAACTTGTTGTCCCTGCAGGTGATGTTACCATATCTTTTAATTCAGCCGGATGTTTATGAGTCTCTTTCAATAAAGAGGAAGCTCCTTGCATTGTCTCTGTCGCAAGTAAAAGAGCCGTTGACTTTGATAAACCCATCCTTACTCCTCCATCAGCAATTGCTTCCACTATTAAAAAATAATAAGCCGGTCCACTCCCACTAATTGCAGTTACTATATTAATATATTTTTCCTCTAATATCATCACGGTACCAACAGACTCAAATAAATTCTTTGCAGTGATAAGATCTTTTTCCTCAGTATCATCCTGACAAATTACTGTTATTCCCTTAAGCACCAGTGCAGGCGTATTGGGCATACAACGAATTACTCGCGCCTCTCCTGATAAATGTTTTTTAAGTGTCGCAAGACTTATTCCCGCAGCTATGGATATAATAAGCTTTTCTTCTGTAATAACATCCTGTATCTCTTGTAAAACTCTTTCAATAACATGTGGCTTTGTAGCCAATATAACAATATCCGAATTCTTTGCCGCAGAGATATTGTTTTTTTCAACATTAATACAATAGTGTGATTGTAAATAGAGTAATCTATCCTCTCTCTTATCAGCTGCAGTAATACTTTCCGGCTTAACTACCTTGGATTGGACTAATCCTTTTATCAGAGCCTCTCCCATATTTCCAGCTCCGATGAAGGCTATCTTTTTATTCATCCCTCTCTTCTTTCTTGTGTTAAGTTCTACTACCAAATAAGGCGCTCCCAATTCTTACCATATCGGAGCCTTCTTCTATGGCTATTTCAAAATCCTGACTCATACCCATTGAAACTAGCGCTAATCCCAAATCCTTTTTTAACTGGTACATTTTTCGAAAATAAGGTCTCACTTCTTCTTTATTTTCGCATATGGGAGGAACAGTCATTAAACCCTCTATTTGAATATGTTTAAAATCTGCTATTCTTTCGAATAAAAAGTATATATCCTTAGGGTCTATCCCATATTTGACTTCCTCGCCGGAAATATTCACTTCCAGCAAAATCTTTTGCACCTTATTTATCTGAGCTGCTCTTTTCTCAATCTTCTCAGCAAGGCGAATTGAGTCTACTGAATCAATATAATCAAAGAGATTTACCGCATCCCTGACCTTATTTGTTTGAAGGTGTCCTATTAAACGCCATTGTATTTTATTATTTATATAGGGTATTTTCGTTTTTGCCTCTTGAACTCGATTTTCTCCAAACATAGAAACTCCTAAAATTCCAGCTTCTTTAATTCTTTCAATAGGCACTGTTTTTGTGACAGCTACTAATGTGATGTCTGAAGGATTACGGTTTACTTTCTCCGCTGACCTAGTTATTCTTTGCTTTATGCTGATAAGATTTTCCTTTACACTCGCCATTGCTTCTCTCCACGATAATTATACTAACCATTATCTTTAAATGCAAGAAATAATATTTACTTAATTGCAGTCTCTCTTGACATTGATTAATGTTTATTGTATTGTATCTTTATTCTTTTAGTGATATTTTCCAATCAGAAAACTTAAATATAGAAATCTTCCTCTGCTTAAGAAACGATCAGTGAAGAGTTTTTAAAGAGCAGAGCTGAGGAGAAAAAATGGAAAAAGATATAAAGAATATAAAGAAAAAGATACTTGTTGTTGATGATGAGGTAAATTCACGGGAGGGTCTAAGCAAGATATTAATTAAAGAGGGCTTTGAAGTTGTCTGTGCGGAAGATGGATCCTCTGCCTTTGAAAAAATTCTGACTACAGATTTTGATATTGTTATTACAGATTTAAAAATGGAGGGTACGGGGGGAATAGAACTCCTTGAAAAAATAAAAAAGGAAAAACCTACCATAAGTGTAATACTAGTAACTGCTTATGGAGAAGTGAATTCCTATCTCAAGGCAATGAATTTAGGTGCTTTTGAATATTTAAATAAACCTATTAAAATAGATGAATTACGACATATTATCAATAAAGCTCTTAATGCTCCCGAACAATAATACCCCTTATAATAATTTACTATTTTTAGTTTTTAATCCTGTGGATAACGTGAGGATAACTTTTTTCTCTCTCATATTAACTTATTGAAAAACCATATCAAGAATTAAATTACTCTTTAATTAAAATTGTTTTAATGCATTGTTTTTTAAGATTTATTTTATAATTACAAAATGTTATCGATACCTATTTTTAATTTTCTAAAAGTTATCCACAGGTTTTAATTAATTATTCAAAAAGTTATCTTTCAGTGACACTTTTTCTCTTGTTTTGATCATCAAATTATGTCTGAAATTGTAATATTCTTCTTGATTTTTTTCTTAAAGTATTATATCCTTACTACCTAAAAGAAAATTATAAGTGAAGATTTATCATACCCAACATTCATTAAAGGGTATCAAAAAGATTTGATTATAATTTCTATCTAGCACTAAGTAAAAGAAATTATACCCAAATTAATTAATGGGGGAGATTTTTATGGCTGTCACAAAAAGAAAAACTGCACCTATAAATAAAAAAATTATTATATATAATAAAGATAATATACTTAATAAGTATAAAAAGATTTCTACTTCAATGCAAAAAGGTGATAATGTAATAAAAAAAAATAAAATAAAAATATCTAAGAAAAAACTACTAATAGGTGTTCTTTCGTGGAACAGCCTACATGGTGATAATGAGGGGCCATATTCTTCCCATGTATCTGAAATAGCTGCGGCATTAAATAGAAAGGGCCATGATGTCCATATATTTACAAGAAAAAATGAACAAAAATCTCTCAAAAAAATCGATTCGGTCTTCTATCATTTTTTTAATATAGATGGGTCTTTACCGCTTATGGATCGAGGCAAGGCCCTTTCACATTCAATTAAAAAGGATTTTTTCTCTATTGAAAAAACAAAGGGAGAATTCGATATCGTTTATCTATATGGCTTGGAAGCAGGATTAGCTGCAAAGCAGCTTATGAAAAGCAGAAATAAAAAATTAGTATTAGCATTAATGGATCATGAGATGAATGATTCAAATAAATCTGATAAAATAGATCCTTTACAAAAAGGACTTATTGATTTTTGTGATGAATTTATTCTTATAAATAAAGCCATGTCTCAGGATCAAAAAAAGAATTATGCTCATTTAAAAAAGAAGGTCCATTTCTTAGCTGATGGATTTAAGAGTTCTAATTTTACCGGTTTAACAGATCACGGAGAAATCAAAAAGCGATATAATTTAGGGCCCGTTGATCCTATTGTTTTATTTGTGGGATCATTAGATTATAAAAATGGTCCCGATATTATTATTGATGCAATTCCACATCTCTTACATAAACACCCGCAATTGAGGTTTATAATGGTCGGAGAGGGAGAATTAGGATGGAATTTTAGAATCCATGCGCGTTATCTTAATTTTGAGTATGCTCTCAGATTATTGGGACATAAAGAAGGTTGGGAACTCCATGAGTTATTTCAAGCCTGCGATATTATAGCTATCCCAAACCGTGAATTTAATTCACCATATCAAGTACTTGCCGGATGGAGTGCACAAAAACCGGTTGTCGTAACCTATGAAGGATCTTATGGATTAATAAATCATGATAAAAACGGGCTCCAGATTTACCAAAAACCAGATTCTTTTATTTGGGCTATTGATACAATTTTCTCAGACTGGGATCATGCTTATAAATTAGCCCATAAAGGATGGGAAATAGTAAAGGATAAATATTCTTGGGATAGTGTAGCTCAAAAGATGTTAGCTATTTATTAACAGATAATTCATTCTTACAAAAATAAGAGTCATTTTTTATCTATTTGTTTTATTTAATCTAGAACGATTAGTATAAATTTTTTACATAAGTTATCCACAGATTAATAATATTGTGGATAAAAATATTACATAGGTATTATGTCTGATATTTGGTCTTCAATTTTAAATATAATGCAAACTAAAATTAACCAACATAGTTATAATACATGGTTTCTGCCAACAAAATTATACTCTTTTGATAATAAAAAACTTATTATTGAAGTGCCAAATCAATTTTTTAAAAAATGGCTCAGTGATCAATATCTTGTGTATATAGAAGAAATATTGTCTTCTCTTATGTATACCAATATTGATATTGAATTTATTGTTTCGTCTAATATCACAGATAATAAATTATTTCCTATGATTCCTACTATACACCCTGAAAATCAAAAGATAGAACCTCATTATTCCTTTCAACTTAATCCAAAATATACGTTTGAGACATTTGTAAAGGGAGATTCTAATCAATTTGCGTATGCTGCTGCAAAGGCTGTCGCCGAACATCCCTCGCTTACCTATAATCCCTTATTTATCTATGGCGGAGTTGGTCTTGGCAAAACTCATTTAGTCCATGCAATTGGCCATACTATATTGGAAAATCTCCCAAATCTTAATATGATATATATTCAATCAGAAAAATTTACAAATGAATTGATCAATGCTATCCGCTATGATCGAATGAATCAATTCAGAGATAAATACAGAAATATGGACATATTACTTATTGATGACATACAGTTTATAGCTGGAAAGGAAAGGACTGAGGAAGAATTTTTTCATACTTTTAATACTCTATTTGAATCGAGAAAACAAATTGTTATAACCAGCGATGCACCTCCCAAAAATATTCCCACTATTGAAGAAAGATTAAGATCTCGTTTTGAGTGGGGATTAATTGCAGATATTCAATGTCCTGATTTAGAAACAAAGGTTGCTATTTTATTAAAAAAAGCAGATTTGAGTAATATACAATTATCCAACGAAGTGGCTTTTTATATTGCTAAGAATATTAAATCTAATATTAGGGAACTTGAGGGATGCTTAACAAAATTGGCAGCTTTCTCTTCTATTAATAAATGCCCAATAACCATGGAGCTTTCAAGTGAAGTCCTCGCTGACCTCTTTACGGCTGAAAGTAATAGCATAAATATTGATATAATTCAAAAAACTGTGTGCAAATCCTTTAATATAAAACTCTCTGATCTTAAATCAAAATGCCGTTCAAGAGAAAATTCTTACCCACGACAAATAGCTATGTATTTATGTAGGAAACTTACAAAAGAATCTCTTCCCAAAATAGGTCGATCATTTGGAGGAAAAGATCATACGACAGTCGTACATGCATACAAAAAAATTGAAAAATTATTAGAAGATGATTTTGATTTACGACATACTATTAGCAAGATCACAAGCCAAATAACTAATTATTAATACATATAGGTATATCCTGTAATTATACTGATGATATTATGTGAATATATACTTAAATATATTTTTTTTTGTTTAATCCACAAAAATTTCCGGATTTATTATATAAAAGGTACATAAAAAAATACTAAATAAAACAATTAATTATATACAATATGGGAGGTAATTAACATTCCTATTAATGTTATATATAAATAATTATATATACTATTACTTTATAAAAATAGACAGAACATTGTGATGCAAAGAAAAAGTATAGATGTTTTTAAATATTGGAAATAATATTTATTTGATAAAAAAAGAAATAATTGGAATATTTTCTTGTAAGAATTCTTTTATGAATAAACAAAATTTTGCAGATAAAAATTACAAATCATTTATAGTTGATAGAAAAAATAATATTTTTTTTTCATCATTTGAATGTGGCACCTTACTTAAAAGGTGGCATACTAGTGATAAGGATATTTTAATATGGGATTAGATTATACTGCTGAAAATATTACAGTATTAGAAGGATTGGAAGCTGTACGTAAAAGACCCTCCATGTATATTGGGGATGTTGATACCCATGGGCTTCACCATTTAGTATACGAGGTATCTGATAACAGTATTGATGAAGCTATGGCAGGATTTTGTAATAAAATTGATTTGATTATTCACGTTGATAATAGTGTAACAGTCATTGACAATGGAAGAGGGATTCCTGTTGAAGAATATCAGAATGAGGGAATATCAGCCGCAGAGATAGTTTTAACAAGGCTTCATGCAGGGGGAAAATTTGATAATGAGAGTTATAAAATATCCGGAGGACTTCATGGTGTTGGCATTTCTGTCGTAAATGCCTTATCGGAGTTTTTTGAAATAGAAATAAGAAGAAATGGTTATGTGTATCAGCAGCAATATAAAAGAGGAGTTCCCATATCGCGACTAGACCAAGTGGGGAAAACCGAAAGTTCTGGCACGAAAATTACCTTTTTACCTGACAAGGAAATATTTAATAAGGTAGATATTAGTTTTGATATCCTTTCCAATCGTCTTCGGGAACTGAGCTTCTTAAATAAAGGGATTACAATAAATATAGAGGATGAAAGAAGCGGAAAGAAAAACAGTTTTTATTATTCCGGTGGGATAATATCTTTTGTAAAGCATTTAAATAAGAATAAAAAACCACTTCATGATGAGCCAATTTATCTAAAAAAAGAAAAAAATGATATATTGATAGAGGTAGCTTTCCAGTATAATGATAGTTATAGCAGTCAGATATTTTCTTATGCGAATAATATTAATACATATGAAGGAGGTACACATTTAAGTGGCTTTAAAGCGGCATTAACCAGGACATTGAATACGTATGCTACGGAGAATAATTTGTTTAAAAATTTTAAGTTAACTCCGAGCGGGGATGATGTTCGAGAAGGATTAACAGCAGTAATAAGTATAAAGCTTCCTAATCCACAGTTTGAGGGTCAGACAAAGACAAAATTAGGAAATAGTGAAATTAAAGGAATCGTTGAATCAGCAGTCAATGAGAGTTTAAGTATTTTTCTTGCAGAAAATCCCTCTATAGCTGGAAAAATTATTGAAAAACTCATAGCTGCTTCAAGGGCGAGAGATGCTGCACGAAGGGCAAGAGAGCTTGTGAGAAGAAAAAGCGCCTTAGAGTCTCACTCCCTTCCTGGAAAACTAGCGGATTGCTCTGAAAAGGATCCTGATTTATGTGAAATTTATCTGGTTGAGGGAGATTCTGCAGGAGGATCGGCAAAACAAGGTAGAGATAGGAAATTTCAAGCAATTCTCCCCCTAAAGGGTAAAATTTTAAATGTTGAAAAGGCTCGATTTGATAAGATGCTCAGCAATGAAGAAATAAGGACTATGATTACAGCCTTTGGGATGGGGATAGGAGAAGATGATTTTGATATTTCCAAGGCACGGTATAAAAAAATAATAATAATGACAGATGCGGATATTGACGGGGCCCATATTCGGACATTACTTCTTACTTTTTTCTTTAGACAAATGCCGGATCTCATTGAAAAAGGTTTTGTATATATTGCACAACCACCTTTATTTAGATTAAAAATGGGCAAAAAAATTATATATGCCAAAAATGAAGAAGAAATGCAAAATATTATATTAGAAAAGGGAATTAAAGATATTACGGTGATTGAAAAAAAGAGTATGAGAGAGGTCTCAGATAATACACTGATAAAAGTGATCAAAGATTTAATTGTAATGCAGGGGCAAATAAAAAAAATGGAGCGTTTGGGAATTGACCCTCACCTTCTTAAACTTATTCTTTTTAGTAATTCTGATATTTTTAAATATAATCTAAAAGAAGAGGGAATTGTTAATAAATTTATAGAAAATGTTAAAAGTAAATCTTCTTTTTTTATTGATAAAGAAGAAAATTTAACTATACTAAAAGAGTATGATAGTGAACATGGGGGATTTAAAATAAAATTGGAGTATATGAAGGAGGATTATCATGGTATCTTGGTGGTGGATAAGTCCTTTATTACTACCCCTGAATTCAAAGAACTTATCTATTTATCGAAAAATATAGCCATCTTAGGATTTCCTCCCTTTGGTATTAAGAAAAAAAATGAAGAAATAGAGGTTCATAATTATGAAAAATTGGTATATACCATTTTACATTTATCAAAAAAAGGAATTGATATTCAAAGGTATAAGGGATTGGGAGAGATGAATCCGGAACAACTATGGGAAACTACAATGAATCCGGAAACACGGACACTGCTTCAAGTACGCGTTGAGGATAAAGTAGAAGCAGATGATATTTTTACTATTCTCATGGGTGATGATGTAGTTCCACGGCGGGAATTTATTCAGGAAAATGCCCTCTATGTAAAAAATCTGGATATTTAATAGGGATATAAGGGATATATATGAGTGATACCAAATTTTTAGTTGATATTGAAGATGAGATGAAAATATCCTATTTGGATTATGCAATGAGTGTCATAATTGGCAGGGCTATTCCTGATGCGAGGGATGGACTCAAACCGGTTCATAGGCGTATTCTTTATGCTATGAATGATTTGGGTCTATCATGGAATAGGCCATATAAAAAATCTGCCAGGGTAGTAGGAGAAGTTTTAGGTAAGTATCATCCACATGGGGATATGTCGGTATATGATTGTATTACTCGAATGGTACAGGATTTTTCTATGAGAGTGCCTCTTTTAGATGGGCAAGGAAATTTTGGATCTATAGATGGTGATTCACCGGCAGCTATGAGATATACTGAGATTCGATTAGCGAGGATTGCCCATGATATGCTCATTGATTTAGAGAAAGAAACAGTAGACTTTTCACCAAATTTTGATGAGACTCTGAATGAACCCGTTGTATTGCCAACAAGAATCCCAAATCTTTTAATAAATGGGTCTGTAGGCATTGCTGTGGGCATGGCTACAAATATACCCCCTCATAACCTTAAGGAGGTCATTGATGCCATTTTATACTTAATAGATGATAATCCTAATGCAACAATAGATGAGCTTTTTCGTTACATTAAGGGTCCGGATTTTCCCTCAGCCGGATATATTAGTGGAATAGATGGTATTAAAGAGGCATTTGAAACAGGCAGAGGAAGCATTAAGATAAAGGCTAAATATTCTATTGAGTCTGATGAAAAGAATGATCGAGAAAAGATCATTATATCTGAGCTGCCATATCAAGTCAATAAAGCAAAGCTTATAGAAAAGATCGCGGAGTTAGTTAATAGTAAAGAAATAGAGGGAATAGCAGATATTAGAGATGAATCAGATCGAAAAGGGATGAGAATAGTTATTGATTTGAAAAGGAACCAGGATGAAAAAATAATTATAAATCAGTTATTTAAAAGAACAAATCTGAAAATAAATTATGGCATAATTATGTTGGCTATTGTCAATAATCAGCCAAAGGTATTGAATTTAAAAGAGTATTTATTTTATTTTATAGATTACCGAAAAGAAGTCGTAAGGAGAAGGACGAATTTTGAATTAAGGGAAGCCCGGCATAAAGCACATATCCTCGAGGGATTAAAGATTGCAATTGAAAATATAGATGCGATCGTAGAATTAATAAAACAGTCCTCCTCTCCAAATGAGGCTGCTGAGAGATTAATATCTGAATTTTCTTTAACAGAGATCCAAGCAAAGGCTATTTTGGACATGCGCTTGCAAAGACTCACGGGGATGGAACGAGAAAAAGTCATACAAGACCTTAAGGAATTGCTTAAATTAATAAAGAGATTAGAGGATATACTTGGTGATGAAAAATTGTTGACGGAAGTGGTTAAAGAAGAGCTGATAAATATAAGAGAGCAGTATCAAGATGAAAGGCGAACGAAAATTCTCTTGGAGGATGATAAAGAATTTACGCCGCAGGATTTAATTCAAGAGCAAGATATTGTTGTTCTCATTACTCATAAGGGATATATCAAAACAACCTCTTTAGAGCAGTATCGCACTCAGAAGAGGGGAGGAGTAGGGGTAAAAGGAGTAACAACTGTAGAGGAGGACTTTGTAGAGCATATTTTTGTCACTACTAATTATCATTATATATCCTTTTTTAGCGATGAAGGGAGGGTATATTGGTTAAGAATACATGAAATACCCCAAACTGTGCGGCAATCAAAAGGTAAGCCATTGATAAATCTTATACCTATAAAAAGCAATGAAAAGATTGCAGCTGCTTTTATTTTTAAAGAATTTAGTGAAAATAATTATCTTATTATGGCCACCAAAAAGGGCAAGATAAAACGAAGTTCGGTGATTGTCTATAAGACAACAAGGGGATTCTGCGCCCAGGGATCAATGGCTATAGATATTGATCCTGGTGATAAAGTTATTGCAGTAAAGATGTCTGATGGTGACCAGAATATCTTTATTGCAACGCGTAAGGGAAAAGCGATACATTTTAAAGAAAATCAATTAAGGCCAATTGGAAGAAAGACAATGGGAGTGAGGGGAATAAAAATAGATGATGATGAGGCAGTAGAAATGCTCGTTACTCAAGAGGATGCGAATATTTTGACTATAACAGAAAAAGGATACGGAAAATTATCTTCATTATCTGCATATAGAATTCAAAGCAGGGGAGGAAAAGGAATAAAGAATATCCAACTTACGGAAAAAAAAGGATATATCGTTGGAGTAAAGGCTATTTATCCTAATAATTCTATTATGCTGATTAGTTCAAACGGTAAGATTATTTGGGTAAATACCGATGATATAAAGATAAGATCTCGAAATACACAGGGTATTAAATTGGTAGGATTAGATGAAGAGGAGAAAGTTGTTGGAGTTGCCTGCTTGGCGGAACAGTATCAAAATAATAAGTAGTATAATTGTTTGTATTTTTCTCCTTTCATGCTCTAGGGAAGCGGAGATACTTTTTTCTCAAGCTAAAGAGTTTTGGAAGAAGGGCGAATATACAGAGGCAGCGAATACTTTTCAACGCTTTGTTTCTAATTATCCTGATAATTCTCATCTCGCTGAAGCATATCATAACCTTGGAAATATATATTATCTTTATTTAGAAGATTACAGAAGTGCTGTAAAATATTATAGACAAGTGTTCAAGCATGATAAGAAAAAAGAGTTTATATGTGATACACAATGGAATATAGCACGGATATATTTAGAGGAATTTAGAGATTATAATCAAGCTATAGTCGAATATAAAAGGTTTATTGAAATTAATAAAGATAATATAAAAGACATAGAAGCGCAGATTAACGTTGCTGAGAGCTATTCCTCTTTAAAATATTTTTCTCAGGCCATAACAGAGTATGAAATTATCCTTCAAAATTACCCAAAAAATAAATACAATGATCAAATCTTTTTTAGATTAGGGAATCTGTATTTTTTAGAAAATAGATTTGATGTCGCACACAATTATTACAAAAAGGCCATAAAGAATACCTCTGACAAAAAGATCACCTTAAAAAGCACACTCTCTCTTGCGGAATGTTACTATAAAATGGGCGAATTAAAACAAGCTCTTGGTATTTATAAAAAATTATACGCTCAGAGTGATCACTATAAAAGCATTTTAGAAAAAAAGATAGAAGATATTGAAAAAAATTTTTATGTCACAGTGGAAGATTGACAATTTGAGAAATTATCGCTTATATAATTAGTGATCCAATACTCCTCAAACCTGTCTGCTAATTGAAAAATTGAAAGATTTAAGACGTTACAAAGCGCCCTAATAACATTTATAATATCTTCATCGTCAATAACGCTGGTGTCTATACATTGAAGATTCCTATTTAAACCTGCTTTTTCAAGAGCATCTTCCCATTTGTCTTGACCAAATTTCTCCCTCACCAATTCAGTTAAACATTGTGTGACTTCTTGTTTCATTGAAAATTCCCTCTCTCTTTAACCGTTTATTAAAAATTAGTATGTCCATGAGCCTGATTTTATAAGAGACTCCTTGTGACTTTCTTATCTATTTATATCGGATGATTATATTTTTCCATCATGTTATTTCATGAGTGAAAAGTGCTGAACCCGTCATAGAGAGAGAAGTAAAACATATTCCTGTGAAAGAGCTTTTGTCAGGATAAGTAATAAAAAAAGAGAAGAAGTGTAGTAATAAGAAGGTTTTATAATATAAGAAGGGTAAAGTTCAGGAGCTAATTATATGCGCAAAGAAATTAAGCGCTGGTTATAATTTTAAAGCTTTTATTGTCGGAATCTTTTTTTGTCCCCAAGGAAGAGGCACATACAGAGCACCGATATTCATATTTATTTCCATCAGGTAATATTAAAAGAAGTCTTTTTCTTACCGGCATAGCCTGTCTGCATTTTGGACAATAAAGAGAATGGGCTTCAAAGTCTTGGTATGTTTTTCTTCTATCATTCATGAGCCATCAGATCCTCCAATTTCTTTAAACGTTTTGAAAGAAGGCGTACTTCATTCTGCAATTTTGGAAGGTTTCTCGCAGCTGCTTCGGATCTTCGCCATTCCTTAATAGGTCTGCCTATCATACCGCCAATGACCATACCTCCGGGAGTATCTTTTGTGAGACCGCTTTTAGCAGCTAATATTACACCATCACCTATGGTAATATGTCCGCTCACCGCGGATTGGCCGCCTAATATAACTCCATTGCCCAATTTAGAGCTCCCGGCAATGGCTGTTTGAGAAACAATAATACAATTTTCTCCAATAACAACATTATGTGCAATCTGAACGAGATTGTCTATTTTTGTTCCCTTCCCAACCACCGTGTTTCCAATAGTGCCTCTATCTATAGTTGAATTGGCCCCTATTTCTACATCATCCTCTATAATGCATTTGCCTATCTGAGGCACCTTATGCAAGTGATCAGTATCCTGTGCATATCCAAAACCATCGCTGCCTATTATTACGCCGGCATGTATAATTACTCTCTTCCCTATGATCATATCAGGATAAATGACCACATGAGGGTAGAGTACGCAATGGTCTCCAATAATAGTATGCGCACCTATAACCACGCCTGGATGAATAATAACTCCTTTACCAAGTTCAACATTATCACCAATAATTGCGCCGGATTTAATACTAATAGAATCACCAAAACGAACATTTTTCCCAATTATGGCATCGTGAGCTATCCCCGTAAGAGGCTCCTCTTTGGAATAAAAAAGACCCAAAACCTTTGCAAAGAGCAAATAGGGATTTTTTGAGCATAGTAGAGGGCCATTAAATCCGGAAACAGGGCCTGAGGCAATAAGGGCCGATGCTTTTGTGTGGAGAATAAGATAATTATATTTTGGATTGGTTAAGTAAGTAATATCTCCTTCTGTTGCTTCAGAAATAGGAGCGATATTTTTGATTTTTAAATCAGCATCTCCGATAATTTTCCCACCAACGCGAGAAGAAATTTCCGCTAGAGAATAGGATGTATGCTTACTTTGATGGTTTATCATATAGTTGTATAACTTTATCTGTTAAATCGATTTGAGGATCAGCAAATATTATCCCGCTCTCATCCCTTCCGAGTATGAGAGAAAAACCTTCTTCTCTTCCGATTTTTTGAACAATATCTATAACTTCACGCTCAATATCTTTTAATTTTTTAAGATAGGTATCCTTTAATTCCAACTCCTTTTCATCTTGAAATTTTTTTAAATCCACATATTTTTTGCGTATCTTTTCCTCTAGCTCAGCTTTTCCCTCGGCTGTCAGAGCAAACTCCTTTTTGCGAAGCTCATTTTTCAAGGTTTCAATTTCATTATTTAATGCTTCTATCTGAGCTACATTTTCATTCCTTATATTTTTAATTCCCTCCATCGCTTCTTTGCCTTTAATTGAGCCTTCAATAATTCTCTGACTGTCTATAAAACCAACTTTCAAGGTTGATTCTGCATTAAGAGACGCAGGAAATAAAAGAACATAACATACAAGAGATAAAATTAAAAATAAAGTAATATAACGCATAGTAAACCCCCATTTATTAAAAATATGTTCCAATAGAAAAATGCCAATCTGCATATGTTTCATTAGGTTTTTTAAGTAATTTTTGCCCCCAGTCTAATCGTATTGGCCCCATGGGCGTAAAAAATCGTATGCCTATCCCACCGCCAAGTCGCAAAGGGTATGAAAAAAAATCTTCTTTTACGCTGTATACAGCGCCGGCATCTAAAAAGAAAAGACCGGCAATTGCCTCAACGAGTGGAAAATGAAGCTCAAGATTAAAGACCGCTCGTTTATTGACAATATCAGACACCTCATCCCTCGGTTTGATTTCTCCATACCCGTATCCTCTGACCGTTGTATCACCTCCGCAATAAAATTTATCAGGAAGTTTTCCCCCACTAAAACCATCTCCATAAGCAAGACCTGTGTGAAAAGAAAGAGTGAACTTATACCAGGGCAGCGGCAGATGCCACCCGCTGTCCGCATATATTTTATAAAAATCCTCATCTCCCTGAAGTACTCCGCCGGCAATTTTATAAGATATCTTATTTAAAGAACCATCTGTCGGCCGGTATTTGTTGTCCCTGCTATCCCGTGATAAGGTAAATATCAGGCTACTCACAAGACTTTTTTCTTCAGGTCTTTGATAAAATAGGACGTTTCCGTTGGCATCTTGATATCTATATAATTCGTAATCAGTATCAACTAAGGATTTAGTTGTCCAATTGTCCCTATTAATAATAAAATTAGGATCATATTCTGTATGGACTTTTTCTAATGAGTAAGTGGTATAAAATCGAGTATAGTCAGTCACGGGAAAACTTATTTTTAAGTCGCCTCCGCGAATATCTTGATTCGAATAATCCGTATATTCATAACTTTTACTTTCATCATATACATTAAATCCGAAGGATATGGGTTTGTTGAATATCCAGGGTTCTGTAAAGCCTATATTATAGGTTTGGCGTTCACCTCCTACTTCACCTGAAATAGATAAGGTTTGTCCCCTTCCCATAAGATTTCCTATTTTAATTTCCGCGGTACCCATAAGATTATCTCGTGTATTATAGCCAGCCCCTACCATTATTTGACCGGTGAGCCGCTCTGTAATATGGACATCCAGATCAAATATGCTTTCATCATCCGTTGGTTTCGGATCAATAGAGACCTCCTCGAAAAAACCTAAATAATTAATGTTACGATAGCTTTTTCTTATTCTTTTTGTATCGAGAATATCACCCTCGTCCAATAAAATTTCTCTTCGAATAACGTTATCGCGGGTCTTTACGTTTCCCATTATATTGATCCATCGAAGATGAGAAGCCCTCCCTTCATCTATTTTATAAATAATATTTATTGTTTTATCCTCTCTATTTTCTTCTATATCCGGGTGCACATTGCACAGTAAATATCCATGTTCACCATAAAGATCAGTTATTCTTGTGATATCAAAGGAAACCTTGCTTCGTGCAAAAATTTCACCTTCTTGTAAGTAAATCAAATCCATAATGGTTTTTTTATCAAATAGGGAATTGCCGGTACAATCAACCTTGGCAACAGTATAAGCCCCTCTCTCATCAAGAGCAAATTGAACGCTTAATCCCGTCTTATCTTCCTTTAAAGATACGGTAGGAGAGGAGACCGAGATATTAATAAATCCTTTATCTAAATAAAAATTTGTTAACCTGAACCTATCTTCCTCCAGTTCATCAGGATTTAATATGCCGCTTCCCGATAAAAATGAAAAAACCCCCGCTTCTTTTGTTTTTATCTGTTTGAGCAACTCTTTTTTGGAAAAAGAATTATTTCCATGAAAGGATATCTCTCTGATCTTAAGTTTTTTATTTTCTTCAATAGAGATAATGAGCTTTTCCCATCCTTCGGCAACAGGCTCGGTTTTATAAGAAATATTAACTAGATAAAATCCTCCCTCTTTATAAAATTTAATTAATTTTTGTATATTTTGCAGTATAGATGCTTCATCCAGTATGGAGTTGGCTTTTAAATCAATTTGTTCTTTAATTTTTTCAGGGCGAAACGCTTTATTGCCGGATATCTCAATATCGCGTATCCACGGTTTTTCCTTTACTATGAAAATTAATCGAACACCATCTTCATATTTTTGCTGTTCCACCTGGATATCTTGGAAATAGCCAATATTAAATATATCTTTGATATCTTCTCTTATTTGATGAGGATCTACTTTTTCACCAACTTTGCTTTTAATTTGATAGCGTATGGTGGATTCCTCTATTTTAACATTTCCTTGTATTTGAATTTCTTTGATAATTTGTTGAGTTTTTACTGTTTGTGCACCTATAGCATCTGATAATAACAGTAAACACACACCTGTGCATATAAGAGTGATAAAATTTTTAATATTAAAAATCAAGATGTTAGCAATTGAATATACTTTTTATCTTTTTTAGTCATGAGCAATTCAGAATCTTCAACATTTACAATGATCTCATCACCAGGCCCAAAGTGCCCCATGATTACCTCATCTGATAAAGGATCTTCAATATATTTTTGAATACATTTTTTTAAAAGACGCGCTCCATATTTTGGTTTATAGGCTTTTTTCAGTAACCATTCTTCTGCGTCGGGTTCTAATCTAATAAATAACTCCTTATGTTGGAGATTTTGGTTTAATTGATCTATAAGTAATCGCATAATACCCTGTAAATGAGATTTAGTCAAGCTATGAAATACAATTATATCATCAATACGGTTTAAGAATTCAGGAGAAAGGGCATTTTTAAGCTCCTCGACAACGAAATCCTTCATTTTATTATAGTTCTCCTTATCGAGTTCATTTTTTTTGTGATGGAAACCAAGATGAGTGCCTTTTTCCAGATATTTAGCGCCCAAATTCGAGGTCATTATAATTATGACATTTTTAAAATTCACCGCATGACCGCTCCCATCTGTCAAATGACCTTCTTCTAATACTTGAAGAAGTATATTTAATACTTCGGGATGGGCTTTTTCTATTTCATCGATTAAAAGAACAGAATATGGTTTTCTGCGGATTTTTTCAGTTAATTGTCCTCCTTCTTCATATCCAATATACCCTGGAGGAGCTCCTACTAAGCGAGAGACAGAAAATTTTTCACTATATTCCGTCATATCAAGCTGAATTAAGGAATCCCTGCTTCCAAAAAGATATTCCGCAAGACATTTGCTTAATTCGGTTTTTCCAACTCCGCTTGGCCCTAAAAATATAAATGAACCAATCGGCCTGTGAGGACTCTTTATCCCGGCCCTGGATCGTTTAATAGCCCTTCCGATTATCTTAATCGCTTCATCTTGTCCGATAAGCTTCTTGTGTAAATGTTCTTCAATTTTAATTAATTTTTCTGTTTCTTTTTCTCCCATTTTATAGACTGGTACCCCAGTCCAGTTCGATATTACATGTGCGACATCATTCTCATTTACTTTTATTTCAACCCGTCTCTGTTTTACCTGCCATTCACGATTTTCTTCATCATACCTGATTCTCAATTTTCTTTCCCTGTCACGATATTTGGCTGCTTTTTCGAATTCCTGTCTTCTAATGGCAGCATCTTTGCATTCTTTCACTTTTCTTATTGTATCTCTAAGTTCTTTAAGTTCGGATGGAAACGATGAATTTCGTATTCGGGCTCTGGATGCTGCTTCATCCAGGACATCAATGGCCTTATCTGGAAGGTATCTATCGGTAATATAGCGGTGGGATAGATTTACTGCGCGAATAAGAGCTTGATCCTCAAAAGTAACATTGTGATGCTCCTCGTAGCGAGATTTTAATCCTTTTACAATATTGATAGTCTCTTGGATGGTAGGAGGATCGACCTTTACCATTTGGAAACGTCGTTCCAAGGCCCCGTCTTTTTCGATAAATCTCTTATATTCTCTCAAGGTTGTTGCCCCAATGCACTGAATTTCACCTCGTGCTAAGGCAGGTTTCAGCATATTTGAAACATCCAAAGAGCCTTCAGCTGCGCCAGCCCCTACGATGGTATGCAATTCATCGATAAATACAATGATATGAGATGATTGTAATATTTCTTTTAAAACAGATTTTAACCGTTCTTCAAATTGACCTCGATATTTCGTGCCAGCAATTAATAAGCCGAGATCTAACGCCACAATTCTTTGCCCTGTTAATATGGTAGGGATTGTCCGATCGATAATTCTTTGAGCGAGTCCCTCAACAATGGCGGTTTTTCCTACACCCGGCTCACCAATAAGCACAGGATTATTTTTTGTTCGTCGGCAGAGAATCTGGATCAATCGTTCTATTTCTTTGTCACGCCCAAAAACCGGATCTAATTTTCCTTCTTGTGCTTTTTTTGTGATATCATGGCTATATCGATCCAAATTTTCTGTTTTTATTTCCTTTTTGCTCTTTTTCTCATTTGCCAGAATAACATTGATTAACTCCCGCCGTGCTTCGACTAATTCCACTTGAAGCTCTTCAAATATCTGTGCAGCGATTCCTTTGCCTTCTTTTATTAAACCAAGAAGTATATGACCTGTCCCTACTTTTGAATGAGACATTAAATTAGCTTCTTCAATGCTCAGCTCAAGAACTTTTTTAGCTTGTAGTGTAAACGGAATATCTCTGTTTTCATCCAGATGATCATAAGATTTTGTAATTTTTTTCTCTACTTCATAATGAAGCTCTTTTATATCCAAACCTAAGTTTTGAATAATAGTGACCGCTGTCCCATCTCCTTTTGTTATTAATCCTAAAAGTAGATGTTCTGTATCAAGACAGGCATGACCTAGTCGAAGAGCCTCTTGTCTTGCCAATATGATCGTTCTTCTTGCTCTTTCTGTAAATTGCTCAATAAACATCAGCCTAAAACTCCATTTTTTCAGAAATAATAAATATTATATAGTATGCAAAAATTTTTTACACATTAGATGCTCTTATTATATATTTTACTCAATTTTATGTATTTAAACAATAAAAATCCCATCAACGAGTTCAAAGATCTGGCTTGCAGAATTCGCGAGATAGGGATTATGCGTCACGATGATCATTGTTATTCCTCGAGAACGATTCAGTTGCAGCATCAGGTTAAAGACTGCCTCGCTCGTTTTGCTATCCAAATTTCCCGTAGGTTCATCAGCTAATAAAAGCTCAGGGTCATTTATTAAAGCTCGTGCAATGGCAACTCTTTGTTGCTCTCCACCTGATAATTGGCAAGGCAGATGGGATTTCCTATTACACAGTCCAACTTCATCCAAGAGCCTTTCCGCCTTCATAAACGCCTCTTTTCTATCCTTTCGCGCCATTAATTGAGGCATCATAGTATTTTCAATAGCGCTAAATTCAGGCAACAGGTGATGAAATTGAAAGATAAAGCCAATTTTTTGATTTCTAAATTGTGATAATTCAGAATCAGAGTGTATATTAATATTTTTATTTTTAAAAAAATAGGAACCCTTTGTTGGTCGATCAAGAGCGCCCAATATATTAAGAAGAGTGCTTTTGCCCGAGCCAGATCGGCCCACAATAGCAATTATATCACCCTGTGATATTTCTACAGTAATGCCTTTTAACACGGGCAATTCTCTTCCATCCATATAGTAAGATTTATGGATTTGCTCTAATACTATTAAATTATTCATATCTTAAAGCAACAACTGGATCTAAGGAAGACGCCTGCCATGATGGATAAATAGTAGCTAATAAACTTATCAATATGGATGTTAAACAGATTGCAAAAATATCAAAAAATTTCATTTTAAAAGGAAGATAACTAATATAATATACATCTGCTTGTAGCTTTATCAAATGATATTTATCTGCAATATGGCAAATCAAACTCCCACCAACACATCCGATTAAAGTACCGATAATGCCTATTATAAGCCCTTCAATGACGAAAATATATAAAATACTTCGTGATGAGGCGCCCATGGATTTTAATATACCTATATCCTTATGTTTTTCCATCACCATCATAACAAGATTGCTAATAATATTAAAGGCAGCAACTAAAATAATTAAAATTAATATGATGAACATAGCTAATTTCTCTAATTTAAGAGCAGAGAAAAGATTTCTGTTCATTTCCATCCAATCTCTTGTCCAGTAGGGATATCCAAGGTGATTCTGTATGTGTTGAGCAGTCTCTTTTGCTTTGAATATATTTTTTGTTTTTACCTCAAGACCGGTGATGACATCAGGCATGCTCAGAAATTTTTGCGCAGTCTCCAAACTCACATAGGCCATACTCGTATCATATTCATACATCCCTGAATGAAAAACACCTACAATCTTTAATGTCTTCATATTAGGAGCGCTTCCCATAGGAGTCATACGAGTCATAGCAGAAATGGCGGTTACCTCTTCACCAAACTCAACACCTAATATTAAGGCCAACTCCTTTCCTATTATAATACCCTCTTCATTATTTTTAACCAAATCTAATAACTTTCCCTGGCCGGGAATCATATTTTTATCAAGATCAGTGACATGGATTTCTGATTCAGGCTCAATTCCTCGAAGAATAACACCGAGAGCGGTTTTATCCGAACTAAGCATTACCTGACTATAAATAAATGGTGACACTGCGATTACATTGTCTATTTTTTCAAGATCAGGAATTAAGGAAGTATAGTCACGTATACCTTGCTTTTGGGATTTCAGGATAACAATATGCGCATTGGTCCCTAATATTTTATCTCTAAGATCCATTTCAAATCCACTCATAACAGCTAACACAATTATAAGAGCAGCCACTCCAAGGGCTACTCCTAGTATTGATATCAATGTAATTATAGAGATAACAGTTTGTTTCCTTTTGGCTCTCAGATAACGCAGGCCTATAGTTACTTCATAGGGAATATTCAAAAGGTGCATGAGAGGCCATCATTGCTTTGTTTAGAATGAGATTTAAGCTGAGGGAAAAATATTACTTCTCGAATAGAGGAAGCCCCTGTAAATAGCATCACTAATCTATCAATTCCTATTCCTTCGCCGGCGGTTGGAGGAAGCCCGTATTCCAGAGCCTGGATATAGTCCGTATCAAGTTCTGTGTCGACCCCCTCTTCTTTGTCTTCTATTTGTTTAAGGAACCTGTTTTTTTGGTCAATAGGGTCATTTAATTCACTAAATGCATTGGCAATCTCCCTGCCTCCAATATATAATTCAAACCGTTCTGTTATATGCGGCATATCATCCTTACAGCGAGCCAAAGGAGAGACTTCTTTGGGAAAATCAATTATAAATGTCGGTTGAATTAATTTTGGTTCAATAAGTGATTCGAATATTTTCATGCAGAGTTTTCCCTGACCCTCATCCCCTGAAATAGGAATATCAAAGTGTTTTATAAGGGAGCGCAATTTTTCAGAATCACCCAGGTCTGGCTCACTAAGGTCTGTATAGCGTGTTATGGCTTCGGATAACTTCATGCGTGCCCAGGGAGAGGTCAGATCGATTTGATTTCCTTGATAGTCAAAAGAAAGCGATCCCTTTATTTTTTCGGCAAGTTCTTTAAAAAGCTGCTCAGTCAAATTCATAAGGTCATTATAATCAGCATAAGCCATATAGAATTCAATCATTGTAAACTCAGGATTATGTGTTGCGTCTAATCCCTCATTACGAAAATTGCGGTTTAGCTCATAAACCCGATTAAATCCTCCTATTACCAATCTTTTTAAATAAAGCTCAGGAGCAATCCTCAGATAAAGCTGCATCCCAAGCGCTTTATGATAGGTTTTAAATGGTGTTGCGGTGGCTCCCCCTGCGATAGAATGCATCATAGGGGTTTCAACCTCAAGAAAATCTCGTTGTTCAAAGAAATTTCTAATATAGTGGATAATCTTGCCTCTTGTGATAAAAATTTCCCGAACCTCTTTATTTGAGATGAGGTCTAAATACCGTTGTCGATAACGGGTCTCTGTATCTCGCAGTCCATGCCACTTTTCGGGGAGAGGACGAAGCGCTTTGGTTAAAAGAGACAGATTTTCAACCAAAAGGGTCAGTTCTCCCGTATGAGTTTTAAAGAAGTGCCCTTCAACCCCAATAAAATCTCCGATATCACATTCTTTAAATAGGGTGAACTCATTATCACCCAGTTTATCTTTGCGTATATAAAGCTGTATATTTTTCCCATCGCCCTGAATATGAGCAAAGGAGGTTTTCCCATGTTTCCTGATAGAGATTAAACGGCCTGCCAGGGCATGCTTATCGTCAGATACCACATCGGATATAGAGCTGTATTTATCAATAGCGGTGGGAATTGTTATGGTAACACGAAATCTGTTTGAATAGGGATTTATTCCCTGTGTACGCAAATTATGTATTTTATTTAATCGAACACTTCGTTGTTCCTGGCCTGTCTCTTTCATAGTCCCCCATTATTGTGGTATGTGGCGGGAGCGTGTGGGAATTGAACCCACCGCGGAGCTTTTTAGAGTCCGCCATTGGATTTGAAGTCCAAGAGAGTCACCAGAACCCTACCCGCTCCCGGTTTAATTCGTTTCATTCTGTTTTGAAATACAATGATTTATTATATCCGCTCGGATTTTTAATTTCAACCTAATTTCATCTATTTTAAGGTGTTTTGAATCCTCAGCGGCACTCTGGCGGCACAAAAAATTGCGTCTCATAGAATATCAGCAAGCTGTTTTGTGTGCCATATTATTAGTGATATAAGATACAAAAATAGTCCCCACAAAGCAAGGGCTATTTTTATTTTATCCGCTCATGGGCGGTTTATTGCTCCTCACAGAAAGTGAACTTTTGAGTGTTTAAGGGGTAAAAGTTCACTTGCATTAGCTGTTCTCAATAAGCCGCAGTTGTTAGGACATAGTTCTTTTACCACAACATTGAGATACGCCCATTTAACATCAAGACATCTCAAAGGAATAACCAAAAAATTAGACTGACCCTCTGATAAAAAGCTCCTGAAAAACGGGGCTTTTATCTTTCAATCGTTTATCCACAGTTTTACCATTTGACAAGGGTTTTACAATCGCTTACATTATAAGTAGTTGATAACATTAACCTACCACAATGAACAAACCTAAAAAATTACGCAACCTCCTCATCTATTATTGTATCAAATATAAGAAATACAGTTATAGTCAGGCCATTGCCGAGGCAAGCAAGCAAACCGGCGATCCTATCATCTCTACCGGCTGTGTCGGAACTATCTATTAAACGCATAAGTCTAAAAGTTTTGATATTTTTGCCTAACATATTGAATTCTATGCAAAATTGCTCTAATTGGTATAGAAGCATGATCTCTCTTATATTTCAGCACTTTACACAATAAATTTATCTTTTATATCAAAACTTGTAGACTTATGCGCTATTAAAGGGAATTGAAAAGATACCGCAAACACAATCGGAAGCAGATTGAGAAACTGATTAAAGAGGAAGGGGGTGAGATCAAATGACATTGCGAATAACCAGACAAGATGTGCTTAATAATTTCTGTGTCGGGGATCTGGATAATATCAGTGCCTTCTTCCGAATCCGACAGGCATTGGAAAGGGCAGACAGGAAAGAAAAGAGAATGTGGAAAGTTCCGAGAGGTGTATTCTCATTCGCCGGCACAGCCAGGTCGTTGAAGCATATCTTGGCCTTGCGAGATAGAATTAAAAAATAAAAATCCCATCGCCGAAGCAACGAGATTTTTACAATAGCAGTAACTACTTGATTGTAATTCTATTGTAATAGTTTCTTGCGAGGTGTCAATGTGGATAAAAATATGAGTTTAGAAGCAGAGCAGTTGGAAACTCTAACCACCATCATTGTCAATCGGGAAGATCTCACTCCCGCACAAGAAGCATCATTGGAGGCACAAGAGGAAGACGATGACATCTACCACTTTGATAATGACGAGCATTAAGAATTAACTTTAACAAAAACCATGACTAATACAAAAAACAATTTTTTCACACCTGCCGATAACACCAAACCTTATTTCAAAGCCGCCTTACAGGGCTTTGCTGGGAGCGGTAAAACTTACACCGGCGCCCAAATCGCTATCGGTCTGCACAAGAGAATCAAATCAGAGAAGCCGGTGGTAATCTTTGACACGGAAAAGGCCGCCAAGTTCTTGAAGCCCCTATTCAAAAAAGCAAAGATTAAATTGCTGGTAAAGAAATCAAGGTCATTAGCCGACCTCAAGGAAGCGATGCGGATTATGAGAGAGGGCTTTGCCGATATTCTGATAATTGATTCAATCTCGCATGTTTGGGAAAACACGCTGGAGGCGTATAAGAAAAAGACCGGTCATACCTTCCTGCAGTTTCAAGATTGGGGCATTATCAAGCCGACCTGGAAGAAGGAGTTTTCCGACCCGTTTGTGAACGATCCCTACCATATCATTATGTGCGGCCGCGCCGGATATGAGTATGAGAACGAAGTCAATCCCGATACCCACAAGAGAGAGATTTACAAGTCGGGGATTAAAATGAAAGTGGAAGGAGAAACCGCCTATGAGCCGGACCTATTGCTCTTGATGGAAAGATTTGAGAAGACTATCGGGGAAGAAAAGGAAGTGTGGCGAGAGGCGACTGTGTTGAAAGATCGGTCAACCCTCTTGGACGGACAGACCTTCAAGAACCCCACTTATGCCAACTTTGAGCCGACTATTGAGGCGATGATGGCTAACCCTGTTAAAGGCAAGCAGACGATTGAAGGAAAGACGGAGGAGTTATTTAAGACCGAGGAGGAAAAGGCGGAGTGGCGGAAGAAGAAGGACATCACATTGGAGAAAATCCAGAGTGTCTTGTCCAAAGCGTTCCCCGGAATGTCTGCGGAGATGAAGCAGAAGAAGCAGGAGGTTTGCGAGAAGGCGTTCAAGGTTAAGGATTTGTCGTGGACAGAGATAGAGGGAATGAGCTTGAAGGACTTGGAAAAGGGATATGAGAGTTTGCAGAAGGAAATTGAGAAGGTGGTTAAGGAAGGCAAGAAAGAGATTGAGAAGATTAAAGGAGAAAAATTACACAAACCATATAAAAGCAAACTTAGTCCAAAGTTGTGCGAACAGAAAATTCAAGATACTTCAAAGATGTAAAGATTAATATTGTGAGTTCTCTCTGCCGGGTTTCCCTTCATGCCCGGCAGGGGGGATTAGAATAAAAAATATGGAACAAAAAGAAATAGAACAATTAAAAAAACAAAAAGATAACGCCTATTGGGAACGTAATCAGTTAGTAGCGGCACTCTCAAAATTATTTCCCTCTCATCTTGCCAAGCACCCAGAAGATGACAAGGAGTGGGAAGATGATTGGCGAACGATTGTGGTTATTAACATTCCAATTGAAAAAGCCAATTTATCTACTTATGAGATTGAACGAATTAAATCGGAAAATCGATTCGACAATCCATCGCTACAATTAAGCTGGCATATCCACGATACTGAAATTCCTATGTTTGACCATTTAAATTATAGAGATTATCGTTGGGACGGACATAGCACCGAAGAAAAATATTGCAGATTGAGGAAATTAAAAGTAAGAGAATCTAATTAAAATATATTATCTTTCCTTATAAGCTGATTACAAAAGTCAATCAGTTTCATAGGAAGGTGATTAAAAATCAATGAAGATGAAAGATTACAGAGGCGAGCCTTTTTTGAAGCCGGACAATGTGAAAGACGGCGATATTTTAGAAATCTTGGACGAAGGCACGCCAGGGACTAACTTTAATGGCAAACCGGTCTCTACTTTCAAGGTAAAATTTCCAAAGGAAGATATTGTGCGCAGATTAACCTTGAACGAGCAATCGGTGAATAATTTAGTGGAGGCGTATTGCTCCGACCAGAACGACCCGGACAGCGAGGATTTTATTGGAAAGCAGGCCATTGTCAGAATAAAGTCGGCTAATATCGCTGGCGCCGAAAAGGAGTTTATTGTTCTTGAGGTAGTGAAAGAGGGGGCCGCGAAAGAAGATACTGATGATATTCCGGTTATAGAGAATGAAGATGATGAATCAGAGGAAAAGGTTGATCCCAAAAACATTCCGTTCTAAATATGAAGCTGAAAAAGATTTACAAGCATCTTTTTCCCCTCAAAGTCCACAAAGTCAGAAGTAATAGTGATTTAGACAAATTTTATGAGGTGGAGGATTTTAGCGATGGTTTCCTGCGATGCAACTGCATCGCAGGACAGATGAAAAGACATTGCAGACATAAGGAATATATCAGGCGCGAGTTTTTGATGGCGAGCACGGATGGGCAGTAAGAATATTATCCTACAATAGACCAAGATGATGGATCATACATTGATCCAAAAATAGCGCTACTTGATGATTGGACTGTGGTAATACCATCATGATCACGCATAAGATCAATAGGAAAAGGAATTTCTTTATTTTGTTTAGTCTTTGGAATAATATTTTTAGCTACTTTACTAGTATATCTATATATTCTAGAAATATTATTTATATGCATTCTTGTTCTACTTGGAATAATGGGAACACCAAGATAAATATTAAAAAGTAAGCTTAAAATTGTAAGATTGGTCCATAACTTCCTTCTTTCTAGAAATGAAGTATTAGATTTTAATTTTCTTTCTATTTCTTCAATCTTTTTATTAATTTTCTTTATTTCTTCTGAAGTTTGCTCGTCCAATTTATTTCCTCCTTCAAAATCAAATTATTATGAATTATTATACTCATTTTTGTTAACCATATCAAGTATCAAAAACTTATTGTTGAAAAGTGGTGAGGGAGATTGGGAAAAATATTTTATTTACTGAAATCCATTAAAATATTCTTCTCTTCCTCCTCTAATAGCCTCTTTTATAAATTTTGGGCGATTACCATTAATATAACGTAATTCCTCCTCATTAAATTTTTTAGCTGAAAGTCCTACAAAATCTAAGTTAATAAAAGGCTTAACTATATCAGCTATTTTAATGGAATATACAAGGCCAGCTAAATTTTGTACATATATATCACTAACTGCAACAATAATCCCTTTTGATAATAAGCCGGTTACAACAGGATGGTCGATAGGCAAATGAATAGTGTTTTGGCCTTGGAGAAAAAATTCTCTTAATACAGCAATTTCTTTTTTGTCTAAATTATCTAATTCTTCTATAGTTTTTAATTCTTTTTCTGCTTTAATTTTGCTTAATTTTCTTTTATTGTATAGAAAAGTTATTAATTCAACGATTAAAAAACATCCGGTTATAAGAAAAATAAGGCCAATATAGAGACTATATTCAGTTTTAACTTTTTCAAGCCCAATTTTTTTGATCCATTTATCTGGAGAGAATATAATAAAAGCACAAGTAAAGAAAATACAACTTATTATAGTGATAGATTTTTTGGAGTCGCTAATTGATTTGAGAAAATTTAAAATCCATTCATGCAATATTAATTTCCCCTAATGCTCTGACCTGTATTTCTTACTATTTTTTATGAAATTCAATACTGTATCTTCTTTTTGTTTTGGGATAAATTGGCCTATTTTATATTTTTTTTGGTTATCGCGCTGTGAGGTCGCATCATCTATTCTAACATCAGGATTTTCTTCCCTACTTGCTGCATCAATATTTTTTTGAGTTATTGTAATTTCTATAGTTTTTCCATATTTCTTGATTTCATATTGGCCCGGTTTTGTCGGATTTCCTAAATCTTTACTCCAATTTATTATCATATTGTTGTCCTCTTTTTTTAAATAGTCTTTATTATTACAATAAGATATGATACAGAACTTAAAGTGTTTTGTCAATTATTAAACTTATTGTTAAAAGTGGCGTGTCCGGTCCGGTACAAGCAAATAGTTAGGAATTCAGCCACATCCAAACAGCATCTATAAGCATGCCGTGTTCTGTAAGAAGGTTGGTTGGCGTAGAACAATCAATAGATAAGCACATATTGTTGTAACTTCTCAAAAAATATGTGGGAAAAAAAAGAAACAAGTACTGGTCAAACCAATTTTTTTATGATATAACAATATGGATGAATATAGAGAAGCTACTACCCAAAATATTAGAAGGAGAAAAAAGTCCTATTGTCTGTCAATTGTTAGGCATTATTCAGCAGCAGGCAGAAGAAATACAGTGTTTAAAAGATGAGATTGCGCGATTAAAAGGGCAAAAGCCCAAACCCACTATTAAACCCTCGAATCTTGGTAAAGAAAGTGACAAAGATAAAAGGGGGAAAGGGCGCTCAAAACGGAAAAAGAAATCGAAGCGTAAAAATATAAAAATCCACAAAGACGTTATAATAGAGCCTGATACTATACCTTCCGGAAGCAAATTTATTGACTATAAAGATTTCATAGTTCAGGATATCATATTTCAACCATTTAATGTTCGGTATCGGCGAGCACGTTGGCGGACACCCGCAGGGGATTACCTTACTGGGGAATTACCAAAGGATGTGACAGGTCACTTTGGGCCGGGGCTGATATCTTTTGTATTATATCAATATCATGGGTGTCATGTAACTCAACCGTTGCTTATAGAACAACTTCGAGAGGTGGAGATTGATATCTCAACAGGACAGATCAACAATATACTCATAGAGAATAAGGACGATTTTCATAAAGAGAAGAAAGAACTATTAGTGACCGGCCTGAGC
>JBLIRR010000100.1:0-5770 GCA_049472395.1 bacterium
TATGTAGGAAACCTTAGTTACTCTGTAACTAATCAACAATTGGAGGAATTGTTTTCTAATTACGGTGAAGTTAGGCAAGTCAATATAATCGAAGGCAAGAATTTTGGATTTGTTGAGATGTCTAGCCAATCAGAGGCTGAAAAAGCAAAAACGGTATTGGATGGCACAGAGTTTCAAGGACGTAACTTAAGGGTTGACGAAGCACGTCCACAGAGGAGCAAAGATAGTAGAGGTGGAGGAAGAAATCGTAGTGGTGGCGGTTATCGAAGATATTAGAATAATTTAAAAATAGCACAAATTTAGCTGTAAATTTAAGAAAGTAATATAACGGCTTCTAACTTCTGTTGTCTAACATCAAATGGGTCAACTTGACGCAATTCCGCTCCGCTCCATTGCACAAGTTACCCTTGTCGTTATACTGCTCAAATGTACCGATGCCACAAGTTTTCCTCTCCTATTGCCATGAAAACAAAGCTGCCGTGAAGCAGCTTTACGATGATCTTGTCAATAGAGGCTATGAAGTCTTTTGGGATAGGCATATCCCCTGCGGCCGGTACTGGCGCTTGGAAATCCGCAAGGCAATGGAGAACTGCTTCGCCGTTGTGGCATGTTTCTCCGAACAGTTGGAGAAACGGGGCAAATCGTGGGTGTGGGATGAACTACGCACAGCGATCGAAGAATACCGTGATGGGAATTATCACACATGTGGCGTATAGCCACTATATCACGTCGACTCGCTTAACAGAACGCGGTTTATGTGTTCGTTATCACAGACATTGAAACAAATGTACACGATTGAAGACATTATTTCGAGCTATCCAAATGCCACAAGCATATTGAAGGAATTCTCCGACAGTCTTCCCCTTATTCTAAAACCAGAAGAAATCAATGATGTGAACAGCTCAAAGGATGGAAAGCAGAGATAGAGGCTTCTGAACAATGAATCTTTTAAGGAAAGAAATATAAAATTTTTGGGCAGACTATGAGGCTTAGTCTTTAAATAATAAAAATATTTTAATATATAAAGAACTTAAAGAAAGGAAATAAGATGAAGAGATTTATATTATTTTTAATCATAATTATAAGTATATTATATATGACAAAAATTATCGAATGTCGTAATGATGAACCCTATCAACGAACAGCCGAGGAAGAAAAATATCAAAAGTTGTATGATGATTTTTATTTAAAAGGTATAGGTTATAAGATATGGCTTGGTATAGAGAATGCAGAATATCGATGCAGTTTAGAAGAAAACAGATCTGGAGTGAACTATTGGCCAGCATCCGGTTTAAGAGGGCTTTATTGTATGGTTAAATCATATATAAGCATCTCTACAATTCAAAGAATTTCTGGTAAAAAAATTTTCATAAAAGGCCCACACGATAAAAATGGAGTGGATCTCTATAATTATAATAGCTTTGCACATTACAATCCAGAATTTATTAAGTGGGCTGCTGAGAATCTTATACCGGCTGACAATGATATTATGTTTAGGGAATTTTCACAGAAAATATATGATAAATATTTTAAGTCGTTGTGCAGGACTTATTTTACGACTTATCTTGTGTTAGCAAAAAAGAATGAATTGAAAGAAAATGAACTTAAGAAATATATGCAAATTATGAAAGAAGGTAGGCATTTCAATTATTATCAATATACTAATTTTCTTGAGAGATACAATTCTATAAAGAATGCAAAATACATTTTCGGTCCAAATCTCACCACTCCTTCTGTTGGTTTTTGGCTCAGAAGAAGTTTAGATGGAACGGAAAAGGATTTCAATTTGTTGCTAAAAAAAGTACTCGAGATTTATGACAATACTTTTCTAATTGATATCATTCCTATAACGGAGACAATAATTCAATAGTACACCTAACAACCACTGCATTCACTTGATGCCAATTCCGCTGTGCTGAAAAGTGACTCGATTTTTACGGTTTATCACATGACAAGCGGAAACAGAGTCTTGATTAATTATTCAGATATTGCCGCTAAAAAGAAGAAAGAACAACAGGGAGCCATTCCAATGCTTGTTGTTTCTTTTTTCCTTATTGCTGGAATCGCCGCTTTCATGCTTGGAAAACAACACAAACGCTAACAATGAGCTATGGTAATTTATTGTATTTAAAAGCGATCTCTACAGATGAGCTTAATCATTAGCTTATTTAAAATAGGAAAAAAATGGCTAGTTTACGCGAATCAATTCCTTTACAAAAAAGAAAGATAATTAAAAAAAGTATCGAAAATTCAATTGGGCTTTTATTCATATATGGTTTCTTTTTATTTATGCTTATTGTTTTCAAGGTTAATAACCCGACTTCTGAAATTCCAAAGTTATTTCTTCGGATTGCATGCCTATTATTTATCATTATTTCATGTTTTATAATCCCTTTTTATGAATATTGGTATTATAAACGTTACTTTTATGATATTGATACTAAAAATATTATCATTCGAAAAGGTGTAATCGCTCAAAAAGAAATTACTCTTCCATTTTCGAGAATTACAGATGTATATGTCTATCAGGATATTTTGGATGTAATATTTGGACTTTATGATATACATATGTCTACTCCCACAGAGCAATCTGGCCAATTTGCCCATATAGATGGTGTTGATAAAAGTGGGAATGAAAAGCTTAAACAAATAATATTAACTAATATAAATAAAGAATTTAAAAATTAACAATCTCTGATTGATCAACAGAAAATAATTATATGAAAACCTTACGAGAAACAATACCTTTACGAAAACAAAAAATATTTAAAAATACAATTAAAGGAATAACAAAATTAATTATATTCTATGGTATTATATCTATTTTTTTGATCGCATTTATATTTAGTGACTCAAACCACATTCCTCAATCCCTTTTGCCATATATAGCATATAGGGAAGTACTAAGAATTTGTTGGTTTGGTTTAATATTTTTATTAGTGATCTGGAATCCAATCTATCATTATTTATATTTCAAACGTTATTTTTATGATATTAACAATGAAAATATTATCATTCGAAAAGGCGCAATCGCTCAAAAAGAAATTACTCTTCCATTTTCCAGGATTACAGATGTGTATGTAAATCAAGATATTCTGGATGTAATATTTGGACTTTATGATGTACATATGTCTACCCCTACAGAACAATCTGGCCAATTTGCCCATATAGATGGTGTTGATAAACCGGGAAACATAAAGCTCAAGCAATTGATATTAAAAGAAATAAATAAATATTAAAGCTAACAATTCACTGAAAATCGCTGATTTTGCAAATACATTTAATCGTATGATAATATTTTATCGGCTATAGATTATTATTTCTTATTCGCTATTTCAGCAGGTTAGTTCAAGCATTATAGTGCGATCAAAAGTTATGATGCGCCAATTTCAGGTCAACACAGCATCCCTGATGGATCACATGATTCTAAAATTAACCCTCATGTTTTTTACAGTAGTGCTTTGCTGGAGTCATTTGGTCGTTCATGGATGCAAGAGAGACAAGCTATCGAAAGTCTGGGTATGAAAGCGATTAGAGAGATAAGCAAAAACAGCAAAGCATTTAAAAAGGCCTTTTTCATTTCCCTCTGCGTTGAAACCTTGATCGCTGGGTTCATCAGCATACTTGTTATTTCCTGGGGAGCACACTCGGCTCTGATGACTTTCGGTGTTATGCTGCAATTACCATGCTCGATTATAGGTATCATCATTGGCCAAGCGCTTAATGCAATGATTGGGTCAGGCGCACTTGCTGTTTTTGGTGCAATAACAGCCACTTTATTACTACAAACTGTACTTTTGTCATGGATTCTATTCCTTATAATAAAGAGGATTTCGAAAAGTACCATTACTCGGCACGATCTTGATCCCTTATGAAGTAAGGTATTTGCGTAAGACATGGCAACTAATAATAAAATAGTAATTGAGCTAACCCAGCGCTCATTGTGCCAAGCTAAACCCAAGTCTTTGGGATTAGAGGATTGTTCTATGAAATTAGATAGTGTTACCCAATGGATGATTCCGAATCGAGGTTCGGGAAAGTCTCACCTGTCCAAAGTATAGTCAACAGGACAGTAGTGAAATCTAGGTGCAAACCCAGTAATGGGAGTACGGCGCTAGATGGAGCAAGGATGTAGGCCGCGCTATTGAGCTCCGAAAACGGGAAGGGAGTCAGATCATCTCATAGTACTCTGAGAAGGTAAGGCCGATTACATTGGGAAGGGGATGACGGCATTGCATAGCCTGTAAAGGAAACATATGCAAACCTCTGCTAGATTCTTAGATGGATACGGCAAAAACAGAAACCTAGACAACCATGCAATCCTGCTGACGCTCCCTCGCCACTTCACGGCTCCGGCGGGCAGCTACTCGTTAGATAATTATAAGATAACATCAGAGAAATGTTTTTATTCAATAGCAGACTTTGTAGTCCAAGAAGAAATTTATTATGCAAGATTAAGTCTCAACAGAAGAAAAATTACAGTAAGGAACTAAAATGAAATCACGGATTCAAAAAAGGCGCGAGAAACAAGATCTACACTACTTAAATGACGATGGTATTACCTAACTAATTGATCCAGAAACACTTAACCAGCTAACGAACCGTTCCAGTGGACCAAAGCCGCTGGCCGATTTTGCGATCATGCTTTATCTTGCTACAATATATAAATTGCAAAGGATAATATTTTGTATTTAGGCGTCTTTGGCCACTGAACGTTGCGTCAGTTGCAGAGATAAGAATAATGAAGACACTCATCACCGCTTTCGCACTGGTGTTCGTTATGTCACTCGCACATGGCGCTGAATACATTATCAAAGATGCTTGGTACGAAGAAGACCTCTCACCAGATGAGCGGACAGCACTTGTTGAAAGATCGAAGAAGGAACCATTTGCCGAGATTGCTCCCATCATCCTGAAGGCACTCGTTGACTACCAACCATTCTACGGCATCAATCCATGGGGAGACACCCCTTGGAACAATGATCAACTGACCCGGCGAGACAGAATCTACCTGATGGCAAGTGCGGTTTGGCAACACCATATGTCGCCCAAGGATGAACTGGCGAAAGCCAAGATTCTACTCTCCCTTCTTCAGAAGGCATCAGGGCAGACAGAAAAGAGCATCCTAATTAGTGCCATAATGAATAAACAGTGGTGTCCTGAGGCTGAAGCTATCCTGCTCAGTCTAGCCAAGAACAAGGAAGAGAACCTTGGCATACGCAGAGCATCGGCATCAGCCTTGCTGAGCCGATCTGACATCAATACTTACATACCGCTTGCAGTTGAGATAATTCTTGCACATAAGAAGGGATTGGACCGTTGCCAAGCCTTCAATCTCACAACAAATCAAGGCAATCGTTTGTTTACTCTGACCGAGCAGAACAAACAAATGCTACTTTCAGCGGGATTCCAGACCATCATGGAACTCCCTGACAAAGATTTGCAGGCGGGATATTTTGCGGCAAGACATCTGGGATTCATTCTCAAGATTCATGGGGAGTTTGCACCGGACCAGAAGGACCGAAGGTACCAAGGTAAGCACGGTCTAGCAGATGAATTCTTTATCGATACTGTTAAAAATGCGATCAAGTGGTATTCGAAAAAAAAGAAAGAAATAGAGAGCAACTAACAAATAAAGGATTAGCTCTGAGTCGAGGAACGAGTGCTCAGAGCTAATCCATGGTTCAAGAAGTCGCGGAGCCCGAAAAAAAGGTTGGCATGAATTATGTAATAGGGGGATTGCTTCCTACTGCTCTTAGACAGGTAAATT
>JBLIRR010000101.1:0-5735 GCA_049472395.1 bacterium
TTTGTTCGTAGATTAAATGATTCGATTATGCGACTATCAGCAGGGACCTTATCCCCCTCTTCAAGGTATATGATATCTCCGGGCACTATGTGTGCCTGGGGTAATTCTGCTAATTCATTGTCTCTGTAAACCTTGGCGGGAGATTGGACAAGTTTTTTAAGGGAATCCATAATACGCTCTGCCTTATATCCCTGAAAATAACCGGTAGCGGCATTTATGAGAACGATGATAAACATAATGAATCCATCTCGAAAATTTCCAATTATAAAAGAGAGTATTCCTGCAACAATAAGAATAATGACAAGCACATCTTTAAATTGTAGCAAAAATTTTAACCAGTTCGGTGTCCTTGATGAAATACTCAACCGATTTTCGCCATATTCCGAGCGCCTTCTTTCTGCTTCTTGATGAGAAAGGCCTTTATCGCTGGTTTTAAGAATATCAAAGACTTCTTTGACTGTTTTTATAGAGAAATCATTCTGTTTTATCATACAGCTCTCTTAATTTTGTTCTGCATTCTCCTGGTTTATAAAGAAGAGTCAGGTTCTAAGGGGACATCATCTGTTATTATAGTATCAGTCCCTGAAGGAGTCTCCCCTGTTGTGGTCCTCTGGACTCTATAATCAGTTGAAGGAAATCCATACGTATATGTAGGTAAATTAACATAACTGCCTTGTGGAGTATAACTCTGACCATATACAGAGCCTGCAACCGGAAATCCATTGACAGTGGTCATCTTGGAAGTGGTCGAGGTTTTATATTCAGGGTAATAATACTTTGAAGTGCTGTACGGATTCACATAACCGGAGGTGAGGTAAACCTTTTGCCCACCAATATACACAGCATTTTCAGCAAGCACCCTATCTGTTGCCGAAATTTGACCAGGAACCATTGACTGTAATATATTCACTGCTTCAAGTTGAGGATGCGTGCCAGTCCATGGAGTAATCTTACCCGATACACTTTCCGAGGCAGTTACCCCATAAGTACCGGTAACTCCCCATCCTGTCAAAGCAACGCTTTTATAATCCGAATAGTATGAACTAATCGTGACCTGTGGCAAATCTAATAGCTGTGAAAAAGAAGTAGTACTCCCTGCCGGCCCGGCCGAAGATGCGAAATCTGTCGAAAAGGTAGTTCCACTCCATCCGCTGTATGTATTTAAATTAAGATTATAGCCTGTTTGAGCACTCCATGGTGTCGCTGCAAAGAATTCCTTTGTACTATAATTTAAGAAAGGATTCGTCACCTGGTAAGAAGAACTGGAAGTTATGGCAGGCCATTGACTTGAGCCTTTAACAAATGGGGCAGTTGCGCCCCATGATGCAAAGGCATTACTTGCTTTAACCGGTAATGCTGTACCCTCATCAATGACGGTTGGAAAAGGAGTATTTTGAGCGAGGATAAGATTATTTGATAGTAGTAGAACACAAATACATAGTATTAAACCCCATATTTTTTTCCTCATAGTTATTTCTCCTTTATTTATGTAAAAATGAGGTTACTAATATGTCCACCAGGGGACTATATCGACAAATAACTTCATTACCGCATAACCGCCACTATCATCATAGAAAGCAACCTCAACATTGTAAATACCGGGAAAGTTTGTTTGGAATGTCCATAAAAAGCCACCATCAGCTAACTGGCCGACTGCCCCAATATTACATGATGCGTACATTTCTTCGCCATCTACATCGGTAACGATAAAATCAGGTGTACTGACGATAAGCTCCTCTCCTTGTTTTGCAACCAAGGGAATGTTCGGACGCGAGGTTATAATGGGTGGATGGTTTAACCAGGTACCCGGATTCACACAATAAAGAGAAAAGTCCCAGGTTCCGATGTCACCAAAAGGATCTCTACAGGTAATATGTGCTCTATATGTACCTTCAAACTGAGGAGTAAATTTGATCATACCATTGTCCTGATCAATCAGGCTCTCTGTATACGGTCCATATTGATAGTTGGGATAACCGTCTAACGTCATTTGAAAGATGAGCTCATCCTGATCAGTTCTTATCTGACTGATATCATTAATCGGCCAACCGGGACGATGGTCGATCGCCGGTGTCCCGAGTTGGATTTGACTAAGATCGAACATAAAACAGTCTGGGTCTATAAATTTTATCATATATTCATTTGACTGCCCGCAATAGAATATCGTTGGGGGTGCATTCAGTTGGACTATTGGGATATAGTTTATCCCCGGGTAATTAACAACACTCATGGGGAAAGTCCTGTGATCAGATCGTCTTCCATCTGTCACCTCAAGCGTTACTATGAGGTTTTCCACTGTTTGTGGCAGATAGTCCATGAACGCAATATTTGGCCATAATTTCATACCGGAATTCCATAGCGAAGACTCAAGAGCAAAACAGAGCATCGGTCCGTAATGGGCTGCTCCAAGGGCATGTAAAGCCTTGATGGAAGAATAGTAAGCTGGAATATATGTAGGCATTCCATCATAGGGATTGATGGGTAAAGGTTCTACCATAGAGGCACTTCCCGTTTTGTTAGAGGTGGCAATCCCCGCTGCACCGTAACCGCCGATTGTCGCGTTCCAGCCTAGAACGCCATGGTTCCGTATCTCATTAACCCTGCTACCGGCAAGCCGGAGCTCAGAATCGGAAAATACAGGCAGCGTAACATCTATAAAGAAACCGCTTCCGAGATACTGTTCGGCCACGGGATCTGGTGTGCCATAATCAGCGTGACCAGGGACCCATCTGTCTGCGTAGGATGGATCAGTAGCGACAGGGTGTGTTGAGTCAAGGGCAGTGAGATCCGCGATCCACGCCTCCCGTACCTGATCCTGATCTGTTAAAAAATTACCAGGATCGAGCATGAAATCGGAAATGAGTTTTATGGGTGCATCAGCCTCATAATCAGCAATAAATAGATATCGGTAGGGAACAAAAAGCTGCGCAAATAACGGACCCGTCTCAAAGAGATCGGGTTGGTTGAGGGGCGAGTAATCGGTTTCTCTAAAGGTAATATCATCTAATCGAAATTGTTGACCGCTTGCTCTCACACTATACGCTGTTTGGATTTGTTCACCGCCAATAGGAAGACCAGCATCGGCATAAGCCGCTGTTTGGATATCATTAAGATCCAGCCATAGTATATGCCATGAACCATCGTTGTAGTTACGGCCAACATCCACTTGGATAAGGATAACGGAAGAATTATTATACGCTGGGCTCTCGATAAGCGTCGCTTTGTATCCGCCAATTTTCCTTGTGTTGTTTGCTGCCCCTAATTCACCATTCCATACATGATATGGCCTTACCTGAATCATGAATGGTATGTTATCAGCGCTTCCGATGATTTCCAATCTGAATATATCCCAATCCTCTATACCGAGCGGTGCTCTCCATTTATAACTTATGACACCATTCTCAGTACAACTAATTCCCTGGCTTCCTTGAGGAGAACTCGGAGAAGGAGGAGTGACAAGATTTTTAGTTACATAATACCGTTCATATTCGGTGCCCAGTATAAACACAGATGCAGGACGATATGCCTCCATGACCCTGCTTCCTTCGGCAAAGTCCAAAACTGTCTCAAGAGTCAAGGCATAGCCTATTCCGAATCCATAGACAGGATAGGGAGGTTCTTCTTGAATCCACCCATGGTTCAAAGGGCTATCATGATATTCGAAGTTGTCTATTAAAATATCCCCATCTCCCTCCAAAGGATTGCTCCATATGGGGAGCTGCATTGGTTGACTCTCAAAAGCAGGCATATCCCAAATATCTCCTCCTCCGGTAAATTGAGCCATCCCTGTTGCGGAGAGTAATGCAATCGCTGAAAAAATAATACAACAAATTACTAAATATTTATTTGTACCGTTCATTTCTTAATCCTCATCTTTGACCTTGCAATAATGGAAAATAATGTATTCCCTTTTTTAAAAAGGGGAGCTTATATGTTTTTCTGTTAAGGTCCCCTCTAAGGAAAGATTCGCGCACATCCATGAAGTATCCAAAGGTTCATCCTGAAAAACAAGCCATATCTCCTCGCTGATAAGAGGCGAAGTATCCTCTGCTGACTTTTTCTCTTCTGCCTTGATCCGGGATAAAAAAAGACCACATATAATAATAAATATAAATAGTGAAACTAGTAATCGTACTTTTTTAACTATGATTTTTTTATATCATCTCCCTTTTACCTTTAAATTTAATCCTTTCCTTTAATTTTTGTTATGAGCCAATCTGTTCGGATAAAAAGCTCTGAATTCCTACTTGTTTGAGCTGATCGAGCTGTGTTTCTATAAGATCAATATGCTCTTCTTCATCCTTAAGTATAGATAAGAGAATCTCGTACGTCCCGTTATCGTTTATTTCAGCACTAAAACGAATGTCTTCATTATAGGCTTTAATAGCCTCATTCTCAGCTTTATGGTCATTTATAAACTGTTTTTCAACATCAGATCCTATAAGGATTTTATTTAGATTACTTACAACAGGTTTTCCCTCCAGGAAAAGAATCCGGCCTATCAATGCTTCTGCATGCTTCATCTCTTCTTTTGCCCGTTTTTCAGATATCTCATGAAGACGTTTATAACCCCAATTGTCACACATTTCTGAATGAACCATATATTGATTAATGGCCGTAAGCTCGTCCGCAAGGCGGGCATTTAATCTTTCTATAAGTTTTTCATTACCTTTCATAGTGGCCTCCCTCCGTTAATGTGATTTTTATTTTCTCTGAATTATTATTAGATTCAATAATAGTCCAGGAATGTTAAATGACGATTAAAACAATATTAAAAAAGGATTAAAAAAAAATTAAAAAATTTTAATCTGCCTGTGGTGTATCCTAATATTCAAAATCATCAAGAATAAATGTTTCGCCGAATAATGGAATACTAAGATAAAAAAGAAGTAATAGTGAAAAGCACACAATGAATTTAAGTCTCATTACTATTTTATTGACTACTATGTTACACAAATGATACTCCTTAACCATACGTTTCTCCTAAATCATCGTTTCTATAAAAAAATACATTAATTACTTTTTGGCTCTCTCATCTTCCCCTGAGCGGACACTTTGTCGATTGCTTTTTTCACCTGTATTTATTCAAAAACGTTATATTTGACTGTTTTAGGAATTTCTCCTTTTTCTATAGATTTGACTTTTTTCAAAGCATAGTCCTGTAAAGGCGATTCAATGTTTGCCAGACTCTTGTATGATTGCAGAGTTCTTTTTCTAGCTTCCTGTTTGCTCCTTGTGTGAAAATCAGCTAGTCCTGATTGGTCTGGGTAAACGTACGCAAACCATTCTGTCTCATAAGCTTCTGCCAAATACAACAATGCTAAAGCTTTTTCTTCCAATGACAAAGAATCAATAGAAAGTAATTTATTTGCATCTCGTATGACTTGAATAGTCATCTTTGAGGTATCGTAGATTTCCCCCCTAGACAAATTTTTTAGTACTGCCAACCGTGCACAAACAGTTCCATTGAATTCTTCAATTACTTTTTTCCTGAGAGTGTATTGGTACGTGTAACCTCCTGCTAATTCACTATATGTAAAAGGCAGTCCCAGTATTTCTAATCGCTCAATCACTTTTGGAAATCCGTCAATTGGCAAACTAGTGTTTATTATCTCTTGATCTAAGTAATAATAGAAACAACATTTATGCTCCATATCCTCTAAGGACTCAGCTTTCTTTAAATTCAGTTTAATGTCATTGAGCCACTTTTGAAATTTATTGGGATATGGATAAAT
>JBLIRR010000102.1:0-5532 GCA_049472395.1 bacterium
TTTTTTCGGGCTCCGCGGCTTCTTGAACCATGGATTAGCTCTGAGCACTCGTTCCTCGACTCAGAACTAATCCTTTAGTTGTTATGTGCTTTTCAACTTTCGTTTTGATATCTCCAGCATTTTACGCTCAGAGCTTGATAATAATTCTGGATAATGGACACTTTCCAACTCTGTAATGCATTTTTGGTATTGCTTTTGAGTAAAATACCGTTTGCCATTTGCTCTTTTTATATCATCCCCTTCAGCTGCAGCAGACCGCACTTTAGCTATTTCAGCCTCATGTGCTTGTTCTTCTCTTGCTGCCCGCAATAGTACGAAATGGTCTCCATCAGTAAAGTCAGAGCCAAATTTGGCAATGTCATGCTTCAAGTGCCGAAAACCATCTAGGGGATCATTGCTGGATCCAGGATACTGGCAGCGATCTATAACTCCTAAGGCTTTCATGTAATTTTTATGAGAAACTGACTTTTCTTTATAATGGTACCTCACCATTCCTAGTGAGTATCGAAAGTGCAATTCTAATTTTATCTCCCCTTTTTTGAATTCTCCCGTGACAAAATTCCCCCCAGACCCCTTGCCTTCGTTAATTACTTCAAAATGAAAGCCGATTGGGTATAAATACTCTCCTAATATATCAGCGCCATCTTTCAATATTGCTCTTGGATTCATATTTGTTCCTGCTGCACATAACAATGAATTGAGTGGCGTGTAAAACTATGGGCTCGTTCCTCGCCCACAGTTTTGCACGTCCATCTCCAATGACTCGTTATATTTGACATTTCAAACTAGATTACTCTGGATTCTCTTGACCCTCTCCTGATTTGAACTTTTTTCTGATAAACATGGTTAATATTATAAGAAAAACTACAGCTATAGGCCTTAAAGATTCACCTATTGCAATTCCCGTCATCCCTTCTCCAAATGAGTCACCTTTCCCAATAATCAAGCCAATCATCATGCAAATAACTGGCAAATAATAGGTAATGATAGCTGTTGCTGAAATTCCTACGATTAGTATGACGGTGCTTTTTTTCATTATCATAACGTTTGCGATCACTCGCCGGAACCGCTGTAATACATAGGGTGTTCATTGGCAATTAGCTTATTATAATACGATTTATGCCTGATAGCAAAATCAGCCAGTGGTTCCGGTCGAGTGAATTGCATGGTTCGATTCATAGTATATTTTTAAGAGTCTCAAGTGACTGTTCTATTGATAATAAAAATTTTGTTATCATACCAGAATCAACTCGACTTGGTTGATGAACAACTGTGTTCCGGAAAGACCGGATTCTGTCGAGTTCATAATATAAATCTTTATCTATTCGACCTTGTTCAACTAAATCGGAGAGAGCTTGACGGAAGCTTAAATAACGCCTTTGCCCTTCTCGAGCATGCGTAGTAACTAATTCTTCAATTGCGGCCCAAAGTTTAAGAAAATCACCAAGGTCTCCTGATTTAAGCTCACGAGAAGCAACCTCCTTAATTTTTTCGCATAGTGTTTTGATGGGATCAAATTTTGGGTAAAGAGAACTTTCTGGAATCTGATGAAATCCTCGACCCCAAAATGTTCCCTTGTTGGGAATTTCAAATTTGGCAATTAATCGGTTGTTAAAGTCTAAGTCGGTTTTTCGATCATAGTTGTCGGTGATCTCATCCGTTCCTGCCAGGTAGCCTTCCTGAAAATGTGATCTTAGTGCCTCAGGAGGGCAAATACTTAGAAGTCGAATATTAACGAGATCATGCTCGGTGTTAAGTGATATCCGATTTGTAAGATACGGAAAGCCAAACATAAAAACATATGCCTTGTCGGATGAATTTTTTAACTGAGCAAAAGAACACGCAACCCTAAGTGAATGGGTGAAATCCAATAACGGAGTATCGCACACTTCATAGTGCTGAAGAATGCTCCATTGAATCAGCTTTCTACGCTTGAGGTCCCTATGCCCCTCTATCCCCCTAGATTCAAACAGATCAACAAGTGCCTTGGCAGCTCCTTCAAGAATATCGAAATGATAGCGGAGTTCGCGGTGTTGAAGATAGTCACCCCGATATATTGTGGGGTAAAAAGTTGAACTACCAGCTTTGTTCAAGTGATCTTGTCTTTGGCCCCTGAAAAAAAGAAGATAGTCTTTGTTGTGATAGGCGAATTTAGCTGTTGCCTCAACAAGTTTTCGAAAAGTTATCACCGGTATTGCCCTCGAAGCAGGCACTTTAGAGGGATCATTTATAAACGATTCAAACGCCTTTGGAATTACAGGGATTATGTTTCTCATCATTAATACTCATTCGAACGCCTGACCTGAGGCGGGGGTTTCACGTCGCCTCAAGGCCGTTGTTTGCTCTCACAGGCGCCGGGAGCAGATGTCAACCACTATGCAACTTTGGCACCTGGAGGGGCTGCGGCAGTACCCGTAATTCTCTGACTCAGTCTCGGAGCAATAGGTGTAGATGCCCTTGTTGATTTCACGCAGAGTGTACGGGAGTTCCAGTCCATGGAGGAATGCGATTACTGTCGGTCTGTCGAAAGGCGAGAGCAAGATCCGAATCCCCGTGACTGTCAGGAAGTGCTCATTGGCCGAGTCAAACTTGTACGAGTCTTTTGCAAACCTGGCTTCCACTACGTCACCAATGATGAAATCGAAGACGTTGACGCTAATGCCTTTCAGAGGCTTCCACGGCTGTATTGCCTCCAAAAATGCTAGCCATCGATCCTCTGGCTCGTTGAGGAATTCGACGTCGCTTAAGTTCCTGCCGCCAACGTATTTCCCATATGAAGACAGAAGGTACCGGGCGAAGCTCCCATTATGGTGATGATAGAGGTAGGAGCATGCCTGCAACATTTGCCAGAGGAGCTTCCAGTAAAACCGGCCACAGCTTCTCGGGTCCTGCCTCTTGAAGAGCCGAACGGCTTCTTCAAAAAAGAGACCGTTAGCTCCGAATCTCCCCTCCCGTAGTTCCCGGTAGAACGGCGATGTCAGCTCCTTTGCATATGCTGGATCATAGGGGGTACCAACTCGGGTATCATCAAGCAAACTGCCGAGAACATCGATTGAGAATAGTCCACGATCAGCCAGAAATGGCACGAATCGGAAGAAGAGGAAGCCCTGTTGCTCATAGCCACGTCGAATGAAGATGCTGTCTATATCGTGCCACGTCTCTGCGTACTGTCGCCAGCGTGGTTCGGTCGTCGCGACGGCGTTCTCGATGATCCGTTTGGCAAAGGTGGTGTTCATAGCGTCATCCTTGGCTGCGAATATTTGCGGTCATCCGCTGGAATCGCTGTAATACATAGATTATTCTTTGACACTTGGCTTATCATAATAGGCTTCATGTATGTTTGCAAAATCAGCCAGCGATTCCAGGCAGGTGTACTGCTTGGTTCGATGATTTTGTTTAATATTCTGAGAATATATAGTCACCGCCTAAGCTAACAAATTTATTTCCTTTTCCTGTTTTCCATTGAAATACAAATATTGGTATATTTGATGAAGAGTCTTTCACGCCAAAACTGAAAGAGCCATCTTTGTTTTCATGATAATCAACTGTATTACCATATATATCCATACCATCTCTACCCAAAATTTTATACATGGTGCGTCTACTCAATGTTTTTCCATTGTAAGATTTTAGAGTTTCCATTACATCTGTTTTCACTAAAACGCCAACATATACTATGTATGCGATAGTTTCGCCTTGAGAGATAGTTATTGGTATTTTTGCTTTTGTCCCATTTAAATTAAACAAACCCCCATCAATTCCAGTGTAATATTTTTTATTTTGTTCTATTGGTCCTTCACCAACGAGTTGAAATATTCTATGTTCTATGATAGACAAGGTTTTGTGACCGCTATTTGTGACATTCATTTTAAACGGGAGATAGATTACGTGTCCTTCTTTACCAAGGTCTATGGAAGATAATTTTATTGGAAAACCCTCAACATTCGGAGCGACACGGATTATCAACTCTTCTTTCTCTTGTTTCCAACTTTGCCAAAAAGTATGCCCAAGAGCTATTATCGATACAGCTAGGGAAACTATAGCTATAAGAAGCGAAGCATTAAATTTATTGGCTTTTGATTGTTTCATTTATATTATACCATCGAACGCCTTGAGATCACCGGCCAAAACCACTGATAAAACAATAAGTTATCTTCGAAAAATAAGTGCGCTAACCACAGCCGGCTATCGCAAAAATCGGCCTGTGGTTTTGGTCCGTGTGGATCGATTTGTTCTAAGAATTTTTCCAGAATGTTTTTCGTATTTTCATCCGTGTCACAAATAAGGGCTATTTTAGTGTTAAGTAAATCTTAAAAGCATACTATATACCCTGCTATAAAGTGTTTTAATTTCGTAATCTTTAAATAAGGCGAAATTGGAAAGACTTGGTCATTGCTGACCCTGCCTTATTACATCTCTTTACTGATGTGATCTCTGTTTTCTTTTTCTACCTTCTAAAGCCTCAATGCGTCTTTTAAGCTCTTCATTCTGTGCTTTCAACTCCTTGATCGCTTCAACAAGATAAGCGTTAAAGGCATGAGGAAATTGCAGGCTTTTTATTTTTTCTCCTTCTTCTACCAGTTCCTTATCCTTTCCTGTGGGCTCGACTTCTGAGACCCAGTCTGGGAATACTTCTTCCACCTCCTGCGCGACAAGACCTGCCTGTATATTGGTCTGATCTCCATGTTCTTCCGGATTGATCCACTTGAAGGTTATCCCCTGTAATTGAATCAATTTATCAAGCGCTCCTGTTAGATTTTGTAAATTCTTCTGTAATCTCTCATCTGATGAATCCGACCAAGAACCGCCACTTGGTTTACTAGCACTACCATTAACGCGGAGTATGTAATTTGGGCTCGTCGTGCCTATGCCGACGTTACCATTCTCGTCCACATATACCACATCCTCAGCACTATCTTTTGCATTCAGAGTATATAAATATTCCCATGGAGGTACATCATCAGAGTCGCCACCAAGAGCGGATTGAACAAAAATTGGAGTAATAAATAATACTGCCAAGGTAATAACAATTATATTTCTTAATACTTTCATTTTCCTTCCCTTTCTCAATTTATATTGGAAAATAATTTCTAATTCACTTTAAATATTACAGTTAATCATATTTTCCATGGGAAAATATAGCTTTATACATTCAATAATATCACCCTCTTTCAGCGTTGTGACTTGAGATAAATAATTATTGAAAAAAATAAAAAATCTAAATAGAAAAATCAATATTATTTTAGATATTTTAAACAAACCGTTTTTTTAAGCAGTAAAATAAAGGGGTAGCGGCTAATTTCGTGAACCTTAACTTTTGCGAAATTATAAATTTTTTATTCCTTAGAACGTTTGAGATCACCGGCAAAAACCGCTGATAAAACAATGATTTATCTTTGATAAATAAACTATCTAACCACAGCCGGGTATTGCAAAAATTGGCCTGCGGTTTTTGTCCGCGCTCTGGATAGAAATACGACGCGCGCAATATATTAATAGTAACTCGGGGGTGGCTTTATTCTTAGCCCCAAC
>JBLIRR010000103.1:0-5438 GCA_049472395.1 bacterium
GCGGGGTCGCGGAGCCGCCGGTAAAGCTCTGGTTGGGATTGCCGTGGAAGATAAGGGTGATGAGGGGATTGGCCGTATTCGTCTATGGCACTTACAGGACGCTTCGTCCGCTAGTCTAAGTTCATTTGTTCAATCGATTGCCGAGCCGGGCAGCGTCATCCGCACGGACGATTGGCCAGGGTATAGCGAATTGACTGATATCGGCTTTCATCATATCATTGAGTCCTCCAACGATCTTAAGCTTGCTCATCTGATTGCGGCACTGTTGAAACGCTGGATTCTAAGCACTTATCAGGGTGCAGTCCGACCATCACACCTGGTTTATTACTTGGACGAATATACATTCAGATTCAATCGTCGTACTTGTACTTTTCGCGGCAAACTATTTTACCGCCTGGTACAGCAAGCGATGATGGTTGATCCCGCACCAGTCGCCACGCTAAAAGGACCATCTTTGCTTTTCCTTGTTGGAGAAGACAACTTAAATCTCGATCCCCTCGATGATGACGCAGACCACAATATATGGGGGTGATTGGAGTCAAGTGCATACCCCATTTAAATTATTCTAATTTTTTTTTAATCTTTATCTAACATTTTTTTAATCTCCCTTTAATATTCAAAGACTATTATTATTCATGCTAATAAATTTTTAGAATATGCTGCAAAACAAGAAACCGCGATATTCCGACTAGTTGAGCGGACAAAGCACAAGAGTGGGTGTTGGCCGTATGGAGATCTTTAGGAGGAGGAGGATAGAGTAATTTAAGGGGCGGAGCTGTGACTAATGCAATCATGGGAAGAAGTATATTGAAATTAATTTGATTCCTAATATGAAAGAAGAGGGTGATTAAGTGTTGCAAAAAATTTATTGCAAAGAATATGAGAAACATATAGGATTATCTAATGAGGCATTGTGAGTGCCAAATGGCACGCCATCAGTGAAGGGCCTTATAGTTTTTTTATTAAGACCGACGCGTCTATCAAGCCCGGCAACAGTGAAGGCCCCCTATGCGGGCCTCATGAAACCGGGGACCAAAGTTAAGGTAGGGCTTATATGGGAAGGAAAAACAATGGAGCTTACCGTAAAACGAGGCTCCCTTTATATTGCTCTCGGTCGTTAGACATTGGAAGATGAAATTTCCCAAGATCACCCAAAAACAACCGCATGATAAATTAGCGGTTAATACCTCATTTACGGATAAAATTTTTCACATTTTTCTTCCTGTTTTAAGTATTATTTTTTTCGCCTACGCCCTCTTCATTCTTCATCATGAGCTCAAAATTTATCATTACCATGAAATAGTGCATAGTCTTAAGTCTCTTTCCGTCAATCGTATTATATCCGCCTTTATTCTCACGGGTTTGAGCTATTCATTGTTAACCGGTTACGATAGCCTCGCCCTTCATTATATACATCATTCTATTTCATATACTAAGATAGCCCTGGCCTCCTTTATCAGCTACGCCTTCAGCCAGAATGTCGGACTTCCCTTAGTGAGCGGCACTCCGGTAAGATATAGGCTTTATTCGGGCTGGGGGCTTTCAATAATTGAGATAGGCACGGTAGTGCTTTTTAATGGATTGACTTTTGCCCTGGGATTTCTTACCTTAAGCGGCGTTATCTTTGTATCTGAGCACATCTATATCCCACTCTCTCTTGATCTGCCTTTTCTTCATTCAGTCTATCCTCTGGGAATAATTTTTCTCGTGACGGTGGTGATCTATATTGTAGTGAGTGGTATTAGGAAAAATCCCATAAAAATTTATAGGTGGGAATTTTCCCTGCCTTCTCCAACTATCTCTATTGCTCAAGTCTGTCTTTCTTCTCTTGATTTAATTACCGCGGGAAGTGTCCTCTATATCCTGTTTCCATCACCCCCTATTTCATATTTTCACTTTCTGGGTATTTATATCTTAGCCATGATTTTTGGAGTAGCAAGCCAGGTGCCCGGAGGACTCGGCGTGTTTGAAGCCACAATCCTTTTATTACTCCCATCGGTTATGCGAGGATCAACCACTCTGAGTGCTTTATTAGCCTTTCGGATGATATATTATCTTTGTCCCCTTGCAATAGCATCGGTTCTGCTTGCCACACATGAGATCTTTGAAAAGAAAAAAGGGGTTAAACGGTTTCTTTCATTTTTTGGCATATGGGTTGCCGAGCTTGTGCCACATGTGCTCGCTTTCACGACTTTTATAAGCGGCGTAATTCTCCTGTTTTCAAATGTAACCCCTGAATCAAGGGTTCGTTTGCTCTGGCTTAGCCGCTTTTTCCCCCTACCGGTATTAGAGCTTTCTCATTTTATCGCAAGCCTGATCGGTGTTGGCCTTATTCTTTTAGGACGAAGTTTACAACGCAGGCTTGATGCAGCTTATCTGCTCACCGTATTTCTTTTAGGTGTGGGAAGCATTGTATCCGTCCTTAAAGGCGGCAATTATGAAATGGCCATCATCCTTGCCGTTATACTTGTAGTCCTTGCTCCCCTGCGGAAGCATTTCTACCGTAAGGCATCTTTAATCAGCCAGCGTTTTACGCCCGGATGGATTATCGCTATTTTGATTGCCTTGATTAGTTCATATTGGTTGGGCATATTTTCTTATAAGCATGTGGAGTATTCAGCACAATTATGGTGGAAATTTGCCCTCTTCGGCAATGCCCCTCGTTTTCTGAGGGCTGAAATTGGCGTCATCGCTCTCGTCCTCATCTTTGTGATTTCCCGTCTGCTTCACCCTGCGTTGCCGGGGCAGGAACTTCTCCCTTCTTTCAATAGTGATATAATTAAACAAATTCTCAGCACCGCTACAAAATCTTCAGCTAATCTTGCCTTGCTCGGTGATAAATTATTTTTAACCAGCGCCAATCAGAAGGCCTTTATAATGTATGGTATAGAAGGAAAAAGCTGGATTTCCATGGGTGATCCAATAGGACCGGAGGATGAATGGCGAGATCTTGTGTGGCAGTTTCGTGAGTTGTGCGATCTCCATGGGGGGTGGACAGTTTTTTATGAAATCGATCCTACACATATCCCTCTTTATCTTGATCTTGGATTGAGTATGCTTAAGCTCGGAGAAGATGGCCATGTTCCACTAAAACAGTTTTCTCTTGAAGGAAAACCTCATAAAAATTTACGGTATCATTATAATAGATTTTCAAAAGAAGGCTATTCATTTGATGTTGTGCCTGCAGAGAACGTCGCTGGCCTTATGCCACGATTAAAAGACATTTCTGATAAATGGTTAAAGGGAAAAAATACTCGTGAGAAGGGCTTCTCTCTGGGCTTTTTTAAACCAGAATACATACAGCTCTTTCCTGTTGGGATAGTGCAAAAAGAGGGAGACATTCTTGCCTTTGCAAATATTTGGTCGAGCGCTGTAAAAAATGAATTGTCGGTCGATCTTATCCGTTATCTCCCTGATGTTGCTGAGGGTCTCATGGACTATCTGATTATACAGCTTATTTTATGGGGTAAAAAAGAGGGTTATCAATGGTTCTCATTAGGGATGGCGCCTTTTTCAGGATTTGAGAAGCACAGCCTGGCTCCGCTTTGGAATCGCTTTGGAAATTTTTTATTTCAGCATGGAGAACATTTTTATAATTTTCAAGGCTTGCGGCAGTTTAAAAACAAATTTGACCCCATATGGGAGCCACGATATATTGCCTGCCCGGCAGGCAAATTGATTTTGCCTCAGATTCTATTAAATTGTGCCACCCTCATTTCAGGAGGATTAAAGGGGGTTGTGAGCAAATGATGCTCATATTTCGGAAAATCCTCTTTTATACATTTGTTCTGATATATATTATCGGATGTCCGATTATTATCCTCGATTCATCCTGATAATCTGCCGGGAGAAGCAAGGGTTAAGGGAGCTAACGCTTCCTTTGCCGCAAAGGAAGCCGGAGAGATTCTCGCGGCAAGAAAAATTGCTTTTGAGAACGTTATTGTCTCTTGTTTTGACTCCGATACTGTTGTTGATTCTCACTATTTCGCTTGTCTTACCTATAACTTTATGATTGCTCCGGATAGAATACGTGCGAGTTTTCAACCCATTCCCGTATATAACAACAATATCTGGGATGCTCCGTCTTTTCCCTAATAGTCTCTATTTTTGTGGGCATGGTGCTTTTGCCGACTATTGACGGGAAATTCGGGTGGTTAAGAAAAGTAACACATATCTTTGAATGGATGACAATTCCTATTGTTTTAGCGGCATTAAACGCTCTCCCGGCACTTGATGCCCAGACACGGCTATTGTTCGGCAGGTATATGGAATTCTGGGTAACCGACAAATCCAGAAAGACATCTTAACTCTTTTTTCCTGCCAGGGAAAGAAAATCTCTTCCGTATTAAAATAGATACCCAATTTTCAAGCAGGATTACTTTTAAATCCGGTTTTGGATGGAGCGCTCTTGTCTATGAGAAAGATTAAGGGTGATCCAAATGTCCGGCTGCTTCATACAATAAATAAACAATAAAAAGAGGAGAGATTATGAAAAACATATGGATGAGTTTTATTACATACTTAACATGGCCGACAACTGCCTTTGCCCAATGGAATTGTGTCTGGCATATGCGAAATTGGCATTATATGTGGGGAGGAATATTTATGTGGATTCTCTTACTAATCCTTATTGGAGTGATAGTATATTTACTCGTGCAGCAGAAAAAGGCAAAGAATACTGAAGGTATTCTTCAAGAATCAGCTCTGGATATTTTAAAGAAACGATATGCAAAAGGTGAAATTACCAAGGAACAATTTGATCAGATGAAAAATGATGTGGTAAGCTGACAACCAACCAACCAGGTGGATGTAGAAAGAGAGCTATCAGGTATCATTAAGAGATGGTGAGATCCTAAAATAGAAATAGCCGTTGAATGTTCAATATTGGGCATTTATTTTTTCATTCGATGTTCATCTTTCAAAACAACTCTGTATTGCATAAATACAACCTTTGAACGTCTACAAAATAACTTAGCGTTTATGGGCAGGTATCCCTGGGGATTGTCTCATTCTGGAATCGAATAATCTTTTTGTAAATGAAACCGCATTGACCGGTGAAACCTATCCTGTCGCCAAAGTCCCTTGTATTCTTCCGAGAGAGACCCAACTTAGTCAAAGGAGAAAAAATCTTCTATAAAGCAAGGGATTATGAAAATCTTTTATTCGATGAAAAATGCATAAGAGGGTAATTCATACAATAGGTGAAGAATATTCTCATATTGTCATGCTCGTCGGTCTTTTCACCGGCATGGTCATGGGCCTTCAGCTTTACTATACATGAGCGTGTTGAGAATGACTCAATTTTAGAGGTATTCGACTTATTATTAAATTACCTCTGTGTTGAAAATATATCTTATTAGAGGTATTATAGATAAAAAATTGTCTAAATTCAAATTTGGATTTAATATAGATAATTTTTTATCGTTTTTCATATTTAT
>JBLIRR010000011.1:0-155116 GCA_049472395.1 bacterium
GCAAAATTAATTTGAGCCATTTTTTTTATTAACCTTTGTTTTCAAATAATGTTATTAATATATATATCGGTCTGTTTACCCTCAAGAATGGAGCCTTCAAATTCACCAACAAAAATTTTTTGCGTAACATTATCCGCTGTCTGAAAAATCTTTTTTTAAAAGCCCCTCTCAAATCTTCCAGGAGTTCAGAGGGCAAAGTGTTTGATAAAACAAATACATTTTCGTCTATTAAAAGGAGACCTGCTAACCAACCGGCATTTTCAAATAACTGCATACTGGCAACAAGAATTGAATCATTTATCATCAGCCCATACTTTGTCCTTGCATTATAACTTCTAAGAATTGTTTCAAAGGAGATTGGTTTGATCACAATTCCCATATCTATTATTTTTTGAGTATTTATAAAATAATCTTTTAATTGAAGTTAATTGTCAAAGGGGGGCGTTTCCTGCCCTCTCCATTAATTAAACCTTATATTTTCAATAACTTCAAAGTGTTCTTTAGATAAAAATCAGGACAAAATCCGTGCAAATTTTCCTTGCATTCTCAAGAGGAAAACAAGGAGGTGTACGACAGAGGGACAGGAAATGGTATAGCTGTTGCGAAAACAAGCCGGAAATCGAAGGAAGCATCCCCTTACGAGACATTCGCGCTCTTCAGGATGCCCCTCGAAGATAGGTGCCGTCAAAGCAATAGGGGGAATAAACCTGCAAATCTAGTTTCATTCAATCCTTGCTCCTTGCAGCATCGGCCGGTCCGGCTTGATCCTGCCGGTCGAGGTATGGAGCTGGAATCTTCCGCCGTCCGGTCCGACGAATTCCGCATAACCGTCCGTGCCGATCTCGATGCGCATCTTCTTGAACTCGGGGAAACTAAGCAAGCCTCCGTGTCCGAAAGTGCCTCTGATTTTATCGCCGGCCTTTGCCTCGCCCACGGGTATTAATATCGAAACCTCATCATCTTTCACGGCGGCCAGGAGCATTCCCTGCGATTCAACACCCCTCAGCTTCGCGGGCTGCAGATTGCACAAAATCACGATTTTCTTGCTCACCAGATCTTGGGCAGAATAATGCTTTTTGAGTCCTGCAACCAGTTGCCTTTTTGATTCGCCGATGTTCACCTGCAAGATAATCAACTTGTCTGCGTTCGGATGCTCTTCTACACTCTCGATCTCACCTATTCTGAGGTCAAGTTGACCCATATCGGCGGGCCACTCCGTCGCGGTTCTGTCTTCCATTTTCATCTCCTTTGGTTTTTTAAATAAGGGCAAGGGATCGGCCAATTTGCTCCCCGCCTCGGGATATTATGATAGATTATAGAGAGAAATCGTTTTTATGAAGCTGGAAGAATTATACATGTAAAATTAAGGAAAGTACAATTAAAAATTTTTTATTCTTAACACTAATATCCTCATCATAAAAGAGATCATCATAAAGCGATTCGTATAGAATAGAGGTATCTTCGAGTCCTTATGGCAAATAAACACAAGTCTAAAAAAATTGAAAATAATTGCGAGGAGGCGGGGTTGACTACCGCCTCCTCAACCAAGAAAATTAATGGATAGGATTCTGCATCAAAAGCTCTTACTTACAAAGGGCCAAGAGAAAGGGCTGTGGTGAAGCCCTTTCTTACAATGGCGGGAGACCTACAATAGTCGCAGGCGTCAATAATGGAGCAAATCGCGGATAACTCGTATAGTATGCATTATTGGCAATAGGTATGTTGGTTGACAACCATGCGGTGCTCGTCGGTTTCGCACCTAAATCAATAAGTGTAATAGTCAAAGGAAGGGGATTGCCAAAAATATCCAATAAATAACGAGGGGGCCAAAGATCAATTCCATATAGAGGATCATAATAAACCATCCCTAATGGAGTATTGTATAACAGCCATGGATAACTATAATCCGGGTCCCATGTGAGCCCAGGCTGAATGGGAAGCACTGTATCGGGTTCAAGATCATCGACAATAGGGGTAGGAGCACCCGTGAGGGGATTTATCGGTGATAATTCAGGAGACCATAAGGGCCAAAGAGTATTATAAGGTGGCAATGGCCACCAATTATATTGTGCCCCAGCGTAAGGGATACATATCAGGCTTATGGCAAATACAAAGATAAGGCTATAAAATATATTTTTTAGAAAATACCTCTTTTCATTCATAATATGGTCCTTTCTTTCAGGTTTAATCTTTATTGATATTCACTATTATAATGAAAAACAGTTGATAGTGCTTACAAAGAAATTATTGGGGGAAATTAAGGAAAACAATCTTCTGCGGGAATCTCTCTTCCCATGCCTATGCCTTCACAAAACCACATTTTTTATCTCAGCCCTTTTTTACGTTCACATATTTATATATTTTTTTTGTTCTTACTATCACCTCCTTTGCGTCAATCATTTTGAGGGGATTTTCCTCCTCAAAATTAAGAGGAACCATACACTACCATAAGAATAATCACTATTAATGCAATAAAACAATATTACTCCTTAAATAAATTTTACCATGAATTATTAATTAATTCCTCTAAATCATAAAAATTTAATAGATATTTTATTATAACTATCAGAATGACGCATAACACCCGAGAGTGGTTACGATCAGCATATTATTCACCCACTTCCATCTTCTCATATCATATAAAACAAAAAATTAGACATGCCCTATACCAATAAAGGGAAATGGAGGCGGGAAGCACTTAGAAACTATACTTTATGACAAATGCAGCCCAATTTTCTCCGGTCTGGATCATAGGAATAAACCTATCATCCCCGCTCATTATTCTATATGTATTCAGCATTGTTTTTGCCAAAGCTACAGATAATAATGCCGTTTTATTGCACCCTGTTTCCTGACGTATAATATTTGTGTCATAAAACTCATTATCATCGTTTATATAATTTCCTAAAATAGTATAGATAAGGAAATCAGTCGTACTGAATAACATCAGTGCCTTATTAAAAGTTGTCGGATTACGCCGGTAACATTGCAATCCGTATTCAAATGTTATCCCTGCCATTTGGTCACCTGCCGCTGCATAAGGCAGTACAGATTCTTTCGGAATACTGTCAGCCATTGAGAGCCCTGGATACATCTTACCATTTTGCCTTACAAAAAAAGCCATTTTATGATTTTCAGCATTAACTTCATAGGCCAGAATATGATGTCCCATTTCATGGAATAAAAGGTGAGTTGAATACGCAGCACCTATATGCATAATATCCATCAATTCGATTGCTCCTGCTCTTTGAGCAAGTAATAGTGAACTTACTACTATAGAAAAATTTTTCATGCGATTGCCCTGAGCTTTTATGTTGACATTCTTAAAAATCTATAGTACATAGTTCGTAATGGATTCATTTGTTATTAAGACGATTGGGCATGAAATAAACAAGAGTCTCTGCCCAGTAAAAATTACCCATATTGAACTTGTAAACCACTCTACACTTATCCTCAGGACCTACAAAGAGCGACAGCATAAATATATTATTGTATGCGTAAATCCAGATTTCCCCCACTGTTATATGGCGAACATTCAACCCAAAATTGACTCTGCCCACCCTACGCCGTTTCTTATTATTTTAAGGAAATACTTAATCGGATCAAAGATAGAAACGATCTACGCGCTCCCAATGGAGCGAATACTTATTTTCAATATAATCCCCTTTGAGGCGGGCCATAAGGGAGATCCTTTGAAATTAATAGTTGAATTAATGGGGAAACCTCCTAATATTGTGCTCATCGATCATGCAAGCAGAGAGATTCTTGGCTGCTTTCGCTCACACCCACAAGAAACATATCATTTTCCTGGAAGGCCAAAAGAAAAATTAAATCCTTTAGAGATTAATTATGAGACTTTTACCAGCCGGATCAGTGGATCCTCAAAGGGGAAATGGTCTGCTGATTTAGTAGCCATCTTATTTGGGATAAACCCGACTGTTGCAGATGAAATTATCCATCGAGCACGTATTGCTGATGAGAAGCCTCCCGCAGGCCATTCTTTGCAAGAACCTATTGGCAAAATATGGGATGCGCTCCAGGAACTCCTTGATTTTTATCGTGACCCAACTATCACAAAAGCAGTATATATGGTCCCGCACAATCCTCAGCACCAGCCACTCTTGTCAGTTTTTCCACTTACACTCAAGGAGGGCAAAGGCACATCATATTCATTCTCAGATATCAATCAGGCAGCAGAAGCCTTTTATGCCCTTATTCGAGAAGCAGATGAATGTGCAAAGGAGAAAAAACAGCTCTATCGACACATAAAATCAGCCAAAAAACGCTTTAAACGTCGGCTCTTAAATCTCATGGATGACCAAAAAAATGCTCTCAATGCTGACGAATATCGCCGCATGGGTGATATTCTTATGGCAAATCTCAACCAGATTCATAAAGGCATGGAGGAAATACTCCTTCCTGACCTTTACCACCATCAGGAAGGTGCTCAAATACGCATTAAGCTTGATCCAAAGTTACCACCAGTAAAAAATGCCCATGCATTTTACCGCCTTTATCAAAAAGCGAAACGAGCGATACATATTATCCAACAGCGAATTAATGAAACTGAAAGCTCCCTTGCACTTCTCGATACGGCTGAAAAAAATCTTCTTTCTGCTCAAGATAGAATTGAATTGTTTAATATGGCCGAGGAGCTTAAAAATACAGGCGTACCTGCTCCTAAGAGAAATGGGGATGAGACAAAACAAGAGGGGAAAAAATCTCATAAACCCCTCCCTGGCATAAGGTATTTCGTTATTGAGGATACATGGAATGTCCTGGTGGGGAAAAATAATAACGCAAATGATTACCTTACCCGACGAATGGCCCGGTCCGAAGATTTCTGGTTCCATGCGTATAATACGCCAGGGTCCCATGTCATTTTAAGAAATCCTCATAAAGAAAAAACTATTCCTCCTTCAATTCTTCAGAAAACTGCCGCAGTAGCCGCCTTTTTTAGCCGTCAACGAAAAGCGGACAAGGCACTCGTGGGGTATACTCAACGCAAATATATCCGCAAGGCTAAGGGATTAAAACCTGGGATGGTATTAGTAGACTATCAGCAGACTATCACGGTAGCACCGTCTCTCAAGGATGTTGTTCCCCTTTAACCCATTGAATTTTTTTCTCAATCTCACCGAAAAATAATTAACATACAACAAGATAATTGGGTGAAGGTATTTCTATGAAAAATGCCTATGTGATATTTATATATTGTTTTTTATTCCTCTTGCTTTATAGCTCCTTTGAAGCTAAGGCAGGTCCTCTGTTTCGTATCCCCACAAGCGAATATTATACGGGGCAAGGCCCAAATTCACTCACTGCCTCAGATTTTAATCTCGATGGCTCTATGGACATCGCAATCGGTAACAGTAAATCCAATGCTGTTTCCGTGTTTTATGCCTCTGAAAATGGGGATTTTATATCAAGACTTAATTATGCAACAGGCAGCTTTCCCAGAGGATTAAAGGCTGATGATTTTAACAATGACGGGAAACCTGACCTTGTAGTGGCAAATTATAATGAAACTACAATATCTGTTTTTTTAAACCAAGGAGATGGGACCTTTGCACCACGAGTTGACTTTACCACAAGTCTCTACCCCCGTTCAATTGCCATTGCCGATTTTAATAGGGATGGGTTTTCAGATCTTGCCGTGGCATGCAAAGAGGCGAACCTGACATTTGTATTTTTAGGACAAGGGGATGGTATGTTCGCAACTTCCAGTATCTATGAAGTGGGCAACAATCCATACTCCATCGTTGCAGAAGATTTTGATGAGGATGGTAAATATGATATCGCAGTGGCGAATAATCTTGATAACACAATCAGTACGCTCCTTCTTGATGAGCACGGATTAATAAAAAACAAGAGAGAGTATGCCGTGGGCAACGCTCCCTATTGCCTGATTGCGGCAGATTTTAATAATGACGGATATCTCGATCTTGGAGCAACCAATTCAGATTCCGACAGTGTATCTATTATACTTGGACTGGAAAATGGGCTATTTAGCTCTGAAAGAGTTGACTATACAGTCGGGATTACACCACGAGGCATGAGGGCGACCGATCTCAACCAGGATAATAACCTTGACCTCATCGTCGCCAATGAAGACTCGAATAATATCTCGATTTTATATGGCAGGGGTGATGGTTCTTTTGAAGCTCACATAGAATATACTGCCGGTAATGGGCCAGAGGATCTTCTCTCAACTGATATGAATAAGGATACTATACAGGATATAGTTGTCATAAATAACAGAGCAGATACGTTTACCATACTCTTCGGCAACGCAGAGGGTCAGTTTATACTAAATCCCATGCTTAAAACCGGTGACGGTCCAAATTCCATAACTGTGACAGATATAAATGGGGATGGAAGCAGCGATATAGTCACTGCCAATATAAATTCTTCAACTCTTTCTCTATTTCTCGGCAACGGAGATGGAAGCTTTAAAGACCCAGGTACTTTTTCCTCTCTCCTAAATGATCCCTATGCCATAACAGCATCGGATTTCGATCTGGACGGGTATTCGGACCTTGCGATAGTAAACAAGGATCCGAACCAGCTTGTTATAGCATTCGGCAGTATACAAGGAACTTATCATTCACCTACTGTATATATGACGGGGAAAAGCCCCTGTTGTGTGCTGTCGGCAGATTTTAACCTGGATGGTCAAAATGATATACTCCTCGCAAATTCGTGGTCAGATACCATTTCTATGTATTTAAACAGTGGCGGAATCTTTACTCATAACAATAATTATTTTACCGGTCTTGACTCAATGCCATTATCAATCTCATCAGCAGATTTTAATAAGGATAACTATCCTGATTGTGCCATAGGAAATAACCTGACGGATACTCTTACTATTTTCTTTGGAGATACTGATGGCAGTCTCACCCACAATGAGACAATCAATCTCGATTACTCTCCTTGTGCACTTACTACCACTGATATAGATAACAATGGATATGAAGACATTATTATCATGAATCAAGAGTCAGATACCATTTCAATAGTATGGGGTCAGAGTGGGGGATCGTTTCTCACCTCGAATATAACCACCTTTTCCTCCTCACAGGGTCCCTGTGCTGTTGCTACTGCTGATTTTAATGGCGATACCTATGATGATCTTGCCGTTGTCAACAATAGTGCACATACGGTCTCTCTCTTTACCGCAACCTCTCAGGGGATTTCTTTTTCTCTCCACGCAGAATATCCCGTGGGCAAAAATCCTTGTGCATTAGCCATGGGAGATCTTAATAATGACCAATGTCTTGATCTTGTTGTTGCGAATAGGGGCTCTAATAATATATGTATTCTTCTTGGTACAGTGAAAGAAAATCCTCCCATAGAGCCTCCCAGTAGGCCTATTATTATCGATGACGGTGCATATACAAGTATTAATAATTCCCTTCATGCATCATGGCACACAGAGGACGATTTTGCAGGACAAATCGAATATTATTATACTATAGATACACTCATGGTGCTTCAGGACAGCGCTACTATAGGATGGATTCCCGCAGGCAGTAGTACTGAAATTATTCATAATTTTACCTCCCCCCTTTCTGAGGGACACACCTACTATTTTCACATAAAAGCAAAAAATTCAGCCGGATGGAGCTCTATCGGGCATAGCGATGGCATTACTATTGACAGCACTTCTCCAATCCTCGTTCATATTACTATAATAAACAGCTCATGTGATAGTGAAGCATGCATAATTGAATCAGAATGGAACATCGGGGATACCATCTCGGGAATAATGGACAATCATTATGCTCTTGATAGCAATCCCAATGATTCAGACACACGAATATGGACATCAGTAGGACAAGCTCAAGAACTCAGCTATTATATCCCATTGTCCTCCTTGAATCCTGAAGATGGTTATTATCTTTGGGTTAAGGCGCAAAACGGGGCTGGTCTATGGAGCACTCCAAAATCAAGTCACATAATAGCTTTTACCTCCGATGTCCCCGATGAGGATAGTCTTACTACTCCTATCATCAATAATCCTGTGAGCGGCGCGATTGTTTCATCATTACATCCCATCCTCAGTGTCACTAATGCAGATATTCTCTATAACAATGAAATCAAATATGATTTTGAAGTATATACAGCGCCAGGGCTTACTCCTGAGTCATTATTAGAGGAGGCAATTGATGTCCCAGAGGGGTTGTCTTCAACATATTGGCGTGTTGAGACTAATCTATCTGATAACAACCTTTATTACTGGCATGCCCGCTCCCATGATGCAACATCATGCAGCAAGTGGACTCCTACCGCAGTGTTTAAAGTTTCACTTAATTCTCTGCACACAGAGTCCCTCATTGAAATAAGCAAGGAAGTAGTCAGTCATGACCCTTATAAATCAACTCTCATGATATCTAATCTTAATAGTTCTCTTTATAATACTGCCATTGAAGTCCCGCCAGAGGCTTTTAGCGAGAATACAATACTCAGCATTGGTGTCGTATTTAATCCCCCACCTTTTCCCGACACTATCCATACTTTTGGTCCCACCATTTTCTTCGGTCCTAACGGAGTAAGATTTGACGATTCAAGACAACCTACAATAATGCTCCCTTACAATCAAAATGATTTGACACAAGCCGGTGTTACAGATATCAACCGGCTCACACTTTATGCTTTTAACACCGACACCTTTTCCTGGGAAAATTTGTCAGAAATTCAGATTGATCAGGAAAATACTATCATCTCAGCTCATGTCACCTGTTTCTCAATGTATGGGCTTGGGACAATCCCTGAAAATAATCAGAGCAAAGGTTTTAATTCTGTATCAAGTACTTGTTTTATTAGTGAAATCTTCACATCTATAGAGTGATATTATAAAATATCTTTATGACATCGCTAAAATAGTCAACAAAATGAATCCTGAGTCCTTCTTTGATATATCCGGGAAGCTCTTCGAAGTCTTTGCTATTTTCCTTGGGGAAAATAAGTTCCCTCACATTAACACGCCTTGCAGCAATTGTCTTTTCACGGACTCCTCCGATAGGCAGCACCTTGCCTGTAAGTGTTAATTCCCCTGTCATCGCTATTTCTTTGCCCACAGACCTCCCAAGGACTAATGAATAAAGGGCAAGAGCCATAGTAATTCCAGCCGATGGGCCATCTTTGGGCGTGGCTCCTGCCGGTACATGTAAATGAATAAAGTGCTCTTCGAAAAATTTACCATGCTTTTTGTCATGAGCGAAAAGAGAGCGGACATAAGTATACGCTATTTCGGATGACTCTTGCATAACATTGCCAAGTTGCCCTGTCTGTTTAAATCCGCTCGTTTTGGATGTCACTGCTGATGCTTCAATATAAAGGATGGTGCCCCCAAGAGGTGTCCATGCCAATCCCAACGCAACACCAGGAATCGGCTTTTTATACAACTGCTCCGGAGTGAAAAGAGGCTTGCCTAAAAATTTTTCAAGATTACGAATTGAAATTCTCACCTTCCGCGTATCACCCTCGGCCTGGGTCAAGGTAATTTGACGCATGATTTTTTTGATCTGCTTTTCCAGACTTCGCACTCCTGCCTCCCGCGCATAATTATCAATAATAGTGCGAAGGGCTTTGTCTGTTATGGCTACTTCATCTGTCGTGAGCCCATGTTCCCTAATCTGACGGGGAATAAGATATTTTTTGGCAATTTGGATTTTCTCCTCAAGAATATATCCCGGCAAACTGATAACCTCCATTCTATCGAGCAATGGACGTGGGATGGTATCGATCTGATTGGCAGTGGTAATAAAAAGAATTTTTGACAAATCAAAACGAACATCCAAATAGTGGTCAAGAAAATCCTTATTTTGTTCAGGATCAAGCACTTCCAATAATGCGCTTGCAGGGTCGCCATGATAACTCATGCCTATCTTATCAACTTCATCAAGCATTATTACAGGATTAGCCGTACCGGTGCGCTTCAAACTTTGTATAATCTTGCCCGGCATGGCCCCTATGTATGTCCGGCGGTGTCCCTTAATTTCTGCCTCATCCCGCATCCCTCCAACTGAAAAACGATAGAACTTTCTGCCCAAGGCATCAGCAATAGATTTCCCGATAGAGGTCTTCCCCACCCCAGGAGGGCCGGTAAGACAAATGATAGAACCTGCTACTTTCCCCTTTTTTATAATCGCGCTAATAAACTGGAGGATGAGGTTTTTCACATCCTCAAGCCCATAATGATCTCTGTTGAGAATCTCACGAGCTTTTTTTATATCAAGGTTGTCTTTTGAATATTTGCCCCAAGGGATGAGGGTCAACTCATTTAAATAGTTACGGGACACATGATATTCTGGTGAATGCGGTTCAATCATCTGAAGTTTTTCAATCTCCTCTTTTACAACCTGCGCCGCCTCTTCGGTCAATATGAGGTTTTTTAACCTTTGTTCAAATTTTTCAATAACCTGTGCTTTATCATCCTTGGTCAGCCCCAGTTCCTTTTTTATCGCCTTGAGTTGTTCATGGAGGAAAAACTGCTTTTGCTGTTTGCCGACTTTTTCGTTTATCTGTTTTTTAATTTTGTCTTGCACTTGAAAAAGCTCAATCTCTTTCTTTAATAAGAGCAATAATTTTTCACTCCTTTTCTGCGAATCGAATGTTTCAAGAAGATCCTGAAGTTGCGCTGGTTCTGTGGTGAGCAGAGAGGATACTAAATCCATAAGTACATGAGGTTTATCATACGTTATATGTGAAAGCAGCAGCTTCAATTGTTCCTGAAGAAGTGAATTCACCTTCAGCAGTTCTTTCACCGAAGACATAATGGCGAGAATATAAGGCTTGAGCTTTTCAATCATTTCAGGTCCCGGTTCATGCTCGTAATGATAGGTGACTTCCCATCTCCGAAATGGTTCTTTCTGAACACTGCGTTTATAACGAAACCTTTGCAATCCTTGTATAAGAACCTCAATAGTCATATCATCAATAGAAACAGCTCGGTAGATACGAACTAATGTCCCAACCTCATAGAGTTTTGAGGAAAAATAATCCTTCTCATCTATCTCTTTAATCAATGACAATCCTAATAGATTATTTTCTTTTTCCATTGCGTGATTTACAGTTCCAATAAACCGCTCGCCACTGAAAGACATTGGCATTACCAGACTGGGAAAGACAGGGCGCGGGGAAACTGGCAAAATAGAAACCTTATCCGGAAGAACCTCTGAGACTAATACAATATTTTGTGATTTATCCTGGGTGCTCTCTTGTTCACTACTCATAAAACCTCTCTGTCTATATATATTTCTAAAACACTATGGATAAAGAAATTTTATCATAATAATGTGATAATAGCAAAAATTCCTTATCATATCATTGTGACTGTGATGGCATATCCTTATCCTCTATGATACAATATACAGCAGTATATTTTAGTGAGGAATTACATAAAAATGGAGCAAAAGGATTACTATAAAATCTTGGGAATTGATAAAGAGGCAACTGCTCAGCAGATCAAAGAAGCGTACCGTAACTGTGCGTTAAAATATCATCCTGACCGAAACAAAGCAGGAACAGATGCTGTTGAGAAAATGCAAGAAATAAATGAGGCATATGCCGTGCTTTCTCATTCAGAAAAAAGGCGTGCATACGATGCGCTGCGGCAGGAATGTGGGGCATCCGCTTACAGCCAGTTTCGAAGGAACTATTCGGAACAGGATATTTTTAGGGATTCAGATATCTCTCAGATATTTGAAGATATTGCACGATCTTTTGGACTCAGAGGATTTGATGAGATTTTCAAAGAGTCGTTCAATCAGGGACACCATCAAGGCTTTGAATTTAAAAAGCAGGGTGTGTACGTGAAAGGTTTTGTGTTTACGGGATGGTTCGATGGATTCACGGGATTAAAAAAGCTCTTTTTCAATAAACCTGATAAAAAAAGGTTATCCCAAAAAGGAATAGACCTTTATGATTTCATTACACTCACCCCGTTGCAGGTTCAACAGGGCGGACGATTTCCCTATATTCACCGTGAAACATCTCAAAAACTAGCTATTCAAATTCCGCCAGGCATACGAGATGGCCAAAAAATAAGATTGCCAGGAATGGGACTGGCTGGAAAAAGTGGAGGAACCCCGGGAGATCTCTATCTAAAGGTTACCATTAAAAAGCCTTTAATAAAGGGCATAAAAAACCTTATTGGCTCTCTCTTTGACACCTCTCCTCCAAAACCTTCTCCACCGAAACCTAGTTAAACCCTCCCTTACACCGATAAGGTTAAAGACTAATGTGAGAAGTGCAAAGAATGGCCGCCAGCTTTTGCTATTATATGAAAAATTTAGTAAACTATTTTTTATAAACTATCTACATATGCTGAGTTACTCTCGTGTGACTATGAGAGACGAATATCATAGGGGAGGGATAATCTTTAAAAGGAGAAATTTATGAATACACGCTTTAAGGGGATTGTGTTAGCTGGGGGGTCCGGCAGTCGGCTTTACCCTGTTACCAAAGCAATTAGCAAACAACTCATACCCATATATGATAAACCAATGATCTTTTACCCCCTTTCTGTGCTTATGCTATCCGGTATCAGAGAAATACTCATAATTACCACATCTGAAGATATTGAAGGCTTCAGGCGCTTATTGGGAGATGGAAGTCACCTTGGTTTATCCTTTCAGTACAAAGTTCAGCCAAAACCAGAGGGATTGGCGCAGGCATTCATGTTAGGGCGTGAATTTATAAATAATAATCCCTGCTGCCTCATACTCGGGGATAATATTTTTTATGGACACGGCTTTATTGACTCTGTGAATAAAGCGCTCTCTTACTCCGAAGGAGCCACAATATTCGGCTATCGAGTGAGAGATCCACACCGCTATGGGGTTGTTGAATTTGACGAGCAGGGGACGGTACTAAGTATTGAAGAAAAACCGCAGAATCCAAAATCCAGTTATGCGGTCCCTGGTCTCTATTTTTATGATGACCAGGTGTGCGATATTGCAGATGGACTCACTCCTTCTGCAAGGGGAGAGTACGAAATTACAGACCTTAATCTTGTGTATCTTAATAATCATCAACTAAGAGTAGAAAAATTGGGGCGTGGTGTCGCATGGCTCGATACCGGGACCCCACAGTCCTTGACCCAGGCCATTACCTTTGTTGAAACTATAGATCACAGGCAAGGCTTAAAAATAGCTTGTCTTGAGGAAATTGCGTATCGTATGAAATATATTAATGCAGCGCACTTAGAAGAGTTGGCATTGACTGTTTATAAGAAAAATACCTATGGTCAATATTTACTCCACGTATTAGAAGATATTGACTAATAAAAAGTAAACCTTTATAATAAAAGTCAGAAAAAACAGGCTATATGATTATGCTAAATATGGATGAAATCATAAAGGGAAAAAAAATACTGATAGTTGATGACAATGAAGATACGGTCGTATTATATAAAAGGATGCTCCGGCCAAAAGGATATACTATTATAGTTGCGCGAAACGGGGAGGATGCCCTCGTAAGAGCCCGTGAAGAAAATCCGCATTTAATATTACTTGATGTGGGCCTGCCCAAGCTTGACGGATATGATATATGTGAAATGTTGAAGTCATCAGAAAAGACCAAGATGATTGCGGTAATAATTGTCACGTGCTATTCTGCCATGGCGAATAAATTGCGTGGATATGATAAAGGTGCTGATGATTATATCATTAAACCCGTCAATAAAGACGAGCTTTTGGCTAAGATACACGTTCTCTTGAAAATCAAATATCTTCACGAGCAATTAATCGAGGCTGAAAAATTAAAAACATTGGCACAGGTAGCGGTGAGGGTGAACCATGATATTAATAATCCCTTGTGTTCCATATTGGCCAATGGAGAAATGCTTCGTACTTCTCTTGAAAAAAAGGGGAATTCTCCGGATGACCTTAAGAGAATTGATTTAATTCTTGAACAAATAGAAAAAATTAAAACTGTTATTGAAATGCTCTCTAAAGCAACGAAAGTGATAAGCATGGATTATATAAAAGGAGTCCAGATGCTTGATTTAGAGCGGTCGGTCCAACCCTATTTTGAATCGCGGGAATACTTATAATGTTTGATAAACTGACAGATCGATTTCAAACGGTCTTTAAGAAACTTCGAGGATATGGCAAGATAACGGAGAGCAATATTAGCGATGCAATGCGAGAAGTTAAAATCGCTCTCCTCGAAGCTGACGTTAATTTCCAGGTTGTCAAGGCATTTATTGAACGTATAAAACAAAAAGCAATTGGAGAAGATGTTTTAAAAAGCATTACTCCAGGGCAACAAATTATTAAGATTGTTCATGATGAATTAATAGAACTTTTAGGGAAAAACCAGACCCCAATCCATATGACCTCCATCCCTCCTACAGTAATAATGATGGTGGGTCTTCAAGGATCGGGGAAAACAACGACAGTGGGTAAACTTGCCCGAAAATATAAGTCCGAAGGATACAATCCTCTCCTGGTAGCTGCTGACGTCCAGCGTCCCGCTGCCAGAGAACAGTTAAAATTTCTAGGTGATAAGCTCGGGGTTCACGTCTTTGTCGATGCCAAGGCTCAAAAGGCAGAAAGTGTATGTGTTCGAGCCCATCAACTGGCCAAGGAAGATCGATTTAATCCTGTGCTTATTGATACGGCCGGAAGGTTGCATATCGATGAGCAATTAATGAAAGAACTTGTTCAAATTAAATCAGCTCTCAAACCTCATGAAGTTATCCTGGTTGCAGATGCCATGACAGGCCAGGATGCTGTCACGATGGCGAAGGAATTTGATGGGACACTCGGAGTTGATAGTATTATATTAACAAAGCTTGATGGTGATGCCAGGGGCGGGGCTGCTTTATCCATTCATGAAGTGACAGGCAAACCAATTAAGTTCATCGGCATAGGAGAAAAACTTGATTCCTTTGAGCCCTTTCATCCTGACCGAATGGCGTCTCGTATTTTGGGCATGGGAGATATTCTTTCTCTTGTTGAGAAAGCCCAGGCAGTTGTCAGCGAAGAACAAGCCAGAGAACTTGAAAAGAAACTCCAACAGGACAGCTATACCCTGGATGATTTTCGGCAACAGCTTCGACAGATTAAACGAATGGGTTCTCTGACAGACCTCATTAAATTAATACCCGGCGCTGATAAATTAGGGATTAAAAATGCGCAAATCGATGAAAAAAGGCTAGTAATCGCAGAGGCTATTATTAATTCCATGACACCAGAGGAGAGGAAAAACAGCAGCATTATTAATACCAGCCGTAAAGAGCGTATTGCTACCGGAAGCGGGCTAAAAATACAAGAAGTCAATCAGTTATTGCGCCAATTTGAGATGATGAAGAAAAGTATTCGACAGATGCAGAAGAAATCTCTCGGATCGAAAGCCAATAAATCTCGACTTGCCGCAAAACTTATGAAAATAAAAAAAGAAAGACGTAAAAAGAAACAAAAGAAAAGGAGGTGATAAGGGATTGTCTGTTAAAATTAGGTTAACCAGATTAGGTGCCAAAAAGAAACCTTTTTACCGGCTTGTAGCTATTGACTCCAGGACGCAGCGAGATGGTAAATATATAGATCGATTAGGATATTATAATCCAATGACTGAACCGGCAGTTATCAACCTGGAGAAAGAGAAAATAAATAAGTGGCTCAAGCAAGGTGCCATTCCATCACAAACTGTGGTGAATATTTTGGCGCGCGAGGGCATAGTAAAATCTGGAGAATAAAGCATTATAAACAATTCAATAATCAAGATAATATGGAGGTGAATTACAGTGCTGAAAGAACTAGTAGAACGAATTTCTAAAAGTTTGGTTGATTATCCAGAAGAGGTTAATGTTCTGGAGGTAATGGGTGATCGGACAACGGTGTTAGAATTAAGAGTGGCTAAGAGCGATTTGGGTAAGGTTATTGGAAAAGAAGGGCAAACAGCCAGAGCAATGCGTGTGATTTTAAGTGCTGCCGCAACTAAATTAGGAAAGCGAGCTGTATTGGAAATACTTGAATAACGCATTATCTCCTGAATTAATTACCATTGGAAAAGTAGTAAAGGTTCATAATAACAAGGGGACCTTAAAGGTTTATCCTATAACAGACTTCCCTGAACATTTTAAAACCTTAAAAGAAGTATTTTTAGTCAAGGCGGCGACTTATCGAAAAGTCGCCGTTGAACATGCTACCTTTCATAAAAATCACATATTACTTACAGTATCCGGTTGTGACAATTGGGAAGAAGCCGAAAAATGGCGTGGTGCTACCATTGGTATTGAGAAAAAAGATCTCTGGCCTCTTGGAAAGGATGAATATTATTATTTTGATCTTATAGGACTTACTATTATCACTGATGAAGGACAAGAGTTAGGCAAAATTTCCAGTATTTTCCCCACAGGGAGTAATGATGTCTATGTAGTGAAAAATAAAGACCATGAATATATGCTGCCTGCAATAAAAGAGGTGATTAAGAAAGTTGATCTTGAAAGGGGCTATGTACTTGTCCATCTTTTAGAAGGTTTGGTCGACTAAAATGAAATTTGATATACTCACGATCTTTCCGGAACTTATTGAGGTTTTCTTTTCAGTGGGCATTATATCCAAAGCACGAAAAAAGGGGATTATCCAGATAGAGGTTCATAACCTGAGGGACTATACAAAAGACCGTCATGGCAGTGTGGATGATGTCCCTTATGGAGGAGGGCCAGGGATGGTGTTTAAGGTTGAGCCGATTTATGAAGCGATTAATGATATTTGTGCTCATAGAAATAAGCCGAAGCGAATATTAATGTCTCCATGCGGAAGAAAATTTAATTCTCACATTGCCAAGGAGCTCTCTGCAGAGGAAGAATTATTATTTATCTGTGGCCGATATGAAGGCATTGATGAGAGAGTCCGCGAATATCTAGTAGATGATGAGATCTCAATCGGAGATTTTGTTCAAATGGGGGGAGAGCTCCCTGCAATGGTTGTGATAGAAGCGGTCTTACGACAGGTACCCGGTGTACTCGGAAAGGCTTCTTCACTCAAAACCGAGTCTTTTTCTAATGACCTCTTGGAGTATCCTCAATATACGAGACCGAGCGACTTTAAGGGTTGGAGGGTTCCTGAAATTTTATTATCAGGGCATCATGCTCACATAGAACAGTGGCGATACAGGCACGCACTTCTGAGAACCGCACAACAACGGTCAGATCTTCTTACGAAGATACAGCTTTCCCAGGAGGATAAAGAGTGGCTCAAGAATAAGATGAAAATAGAATAATGTCATCAAAAGTATATATTGCACTTATTCATTATCCGGTATATAATAAATCTCGTGAAATTATTGCATCGTCGATTTCTACCTCCAGTATTCACGATATAGCACGCACATGCAAGACATTCGGGGTAAAGAACTTCTTTATTATTACCCCACTGCTGCGGCAGCAAAAGCTGATAGAAACAATTATTAATCATTGGAGGCAAGGGTATGGAGCGACCTATAATCCTACCCGTGGCGTTGCGTTAGAGACAATTTATATTATAAATACATTGGAGGATTGCATTCATAGAATCAAAACGGTAGAATCACAGTCCCCCAAAATAGTGGTAACGGGTGCACAAGCAAAGGTAAAATGTATAGAGTATGATTATTTTCGTGAAATGCTGCATACTTCCATGTCAACAACGCCAATATTACTTCTCTTTGGCACAGGGTGGGGTATGGAAGATAGTATATTTCTGAAGGCGGATCTTTGTTTGAAACCTATCAAAGGACAGGGGAATTATAATCATTTATCGGTGAGAGCAGCAGTGTCAATTATACTTGACCGATTACTTGCCGAAAAAATATGAGTAAGAAATCAGGTAATGAGAAATTATTAAAAAAGGTTGGAGATAATTATGGATTTACTCAAGACGATTGAAGAACAACAAATGAGCAAAGAGGTTGAGGCTTTCTCGCCCGGTGATACAGTACGTGTCCATGTAAAACTAATTGAGGGGCAAAGGGAAAGGATTCAGGTATTTGAAGGGGTAGTAATCAGGATTAAAAAAAGAGGGTGCAGAAGTACATTCACGGTCCGGAAAATCTCATGGGGAGTAGGTGTTGAAAGAATATTCCCCTTCTTTTCCAATAATATCAAAAAAATTGAAGTCACACGTAAGGGAAGGGTAAGAAGGGCAAAGCTCTATTATCTCAGAAGAAAGATCGGTAAAAAGGCTAAAGTTAAAGAAGCACTTAGAAAATAGACCTATGTCTCTAAGAGTTCTTGAAAGAAAAGTAGCAGCCCTAGGCTTTTCTTCTATCGCGGGTGTGGATGAAGCAGGAAGAGGCCCTTTAGCAGGACCGGTGGTGGCGTCATCGGTTATCTTGCCTTTGTCCGGCGAAATCGAAGGAATCGCAGATTCTAAGTCTTTAACTATGCAGCAACGAGAGTGTCTCTATAATAAAATAACAAAGGAAGCACGTGCATATGGAATTGGAATGACCAATGCTGCTCAAATTGATAAAATAAACATCCTGCAGGCAACCTTCAGTGCGATGAAGGCTGCTATTAAACATCTGCCTATGAGGCCTGATTTTGTTTTAGTTGACGGAAAAGCTCCTATTCCGGATTTAGAAATAGAACAGTTAGCCGAGATTAAAGGAGATAAGCACTGCTATTGTATTGCCGCGGCTTCCATTTTAGCCAAGGTTACTCGTGATCGAATTATGCTCAAGATGCATGAAAAATTTCCATGCTATAACTTTGCTAAGCATAAAGGTTATGGCACTGCAGAGCATTTGGATGCTCTCAAACGATACGGGCCCTGTCCAATTCATCGTAAGAGTTTCAAGGGTGTGAGAGAACTTTGTCAAAAGCAAGAATTATTATCGGCAAATGGGGAGAAAAAAAAGCTGCTGAATATTTAACCACCTGTGGATATACTATTGAGAACGTTAATTTCCGTTGCAGTCTCGGTGAAATAGATATAATCGGCTGGGATAAGGATACGCTTGTTTTTGTAGAAGTAAAAACGAGAAAAACCGATACATTCGGTGATGCGAGAGAATCGATCAATTACTCGAAAAGGCGTAAAATCAGCCGGGTTGCGTTATATTATATGAAAATGAATCATATACGAGATGTCAATTGCAGATTCGATGTAATCACAATCACTAAAAATGACCATATTATGGAAATTAACCTTTATAAAGATGCCTTTCAATTTATCTGAATAACTTTTTTATTTTTTCCCTAATTTTTTTTTTATTCGCGCCGATATAGTTTAATAAGGAAAGAATGTGTATTTGACAATAACACATTTTTATATATAATGAAAGCAACTAAATAATTAAAAGGAGTGTCTTGTGAGCAAAAAATATACATTTATGATAATACCTGATATAAGCTCCAAGTTTCACCGGTTTCATATTCCTAAATATCTAGTGAAATTCTTATTCCTTTTTCTCATAGCTATTATGGGCTGCGGAATTTTTATGACCTTTCATTATTTTCAAATGAAGGAGCAAATCAAAGAGTTTGACCGAATAAAAGAAAAAAACCGTGAGCAGGAAAGCTGTATTATTTCTTTTTCAAAGTCAATAGAATCACTTAAAAGACAGATGGTTGATTTACAAAATTCAAACACGAAATTGCAGATTCTCGCAGGGCTTCAAAAACCTGAAAATAATCGACAAGTTTTTGGTATTGGGGGAGAAACTTCAGGCGACATATGTCGTTTCTATCGTGAAGATATGGAAAAATTGATTGATCAGATGCGTGTTGATCTCGAGAAGCTCACCTTAGAAACAGTATCGCAGGACAATCAATTGATGGAATTGAGCTATATAATGGAAAATCGAAAATCCATCTTGGATTCAACCCCTTCTATATATCCGACTCATGGATGGATAACCTCCGGATTTGGGTATAGAAAGTCTCCTTTCACCGGAAAAAGAGAATTGCATAAAGGAATCGATGTTGCGGGAAGAAGAGGCACTCCTGTGGTTGCCCCTGCACGGGGAATAATTACCTATTCAGGACTCAATGGGGGATATGGTAATGTAGTTGAAATTGAACACGGGTATGGTTTTTCCACACTTTATGCGCATAATTCAGTAAATCTTGTGAAGGCTGGGGATAGAGTAGAACGTGGAGATGTGATATCGTTGTTGGGCAACACAGGAAGAAGCACAGCTCCTCATCTTCACTACGAGATCAGAATGAATAATGTACATGTAAATCCGCTTAATTATATCCTTGATTTAGATTAATTACAGATAATAGATTATTGAAAAATATAAAGATAATTCCTCGGTATCGGTCGTGATTATCTGTAAATTAGGATCCTTTATTCTCTTATTATCTTGTACCTTTCGATATTTCACCGCACAATCCATTGAAATCCTTTTGAAGGATACTCCTGTTCCAACACTGCATCCATTAGGCCAGTCAACAGTTTTGTAATGGGCCTGAGATGGCTCAGGATCATAGAATATCCCAAAACGAAATGGGATAATGTAACGGGGCCGGATAAAAAGATACTCTCCGCCGAGCCTTATATAATTTATTGATTGTAAAGATTCACCATTTTCCGATATAATAGGATCATCCATATTAGGATCACTCTCCATATAATTAAATTCAATGCTATATTTATCCCACTCTGTATAATAGATATCAAAATCAAGGGTGAGATTATCATTTATTCGGGCTGCTATTCCCATACCATATGATTCCGGGAAGTATAATTCACCATCCACTTTAGGTAAATCAAACTCATCTGGAAGCACATTTTCAAAATCAAACTCTCTTTCCCTTGTAAATTCAGCAGTCAGTGGGCTCTTATACACCGCTCCTAAAGTAACCATATGATTTAATTTTAGGCGAAACCCTATATAATAATTAATCTCTGATTCAAGCTTATAGTCATCTTCCACGTATAAAAAAGAATGGCTATCGGGAATAGTTGGGACACTAGAGATCAGATCATTTTCCCAATACAATGATTGCTCCCAACCATTCTGAGCAATAAGCCTTTTCGGCCAAATATTTAAGGTAACTCCAACCGTCAGCGAAGGATTAACCTGAAATGCTACCGCTGGCGAGATGGCTGATAAAGAGCCTTCCTTTTTATAATGTGTGAGGTTATTGTCGGTCCATGGCGTCCCTTGCACTATCTCAGTTGTATTGATACGCCCTTCGCTGCCCATCTGATAAAGATTTTGATAATTAATGGAGAAAACCATATTGCGTTTCAAAAGATATGCAGGATACACGAAGCTGAAATAGTTTACCGCAAAATCGCTTTTATCAGAAAATTGGTCATCTTGATGATCAATGGAGATAACATCACCGACAAATGATATTTCAGAACGTTTAAGCTGAATCAATCCTGCTGGATTCCAGGATGCAGCCGTGGCATCGTCAGCAATACCAATAAAGGCCCCCCCCATTCCAATTGCACGGGCACCCGATCCGACAGGTTGCAGAGAAGTAATGGAAATATGGGGGACTGCCTGACAGAATCCAAAACTCGCTCTGGTCAATACACAAAAAAAGAGTATCAGCCCTATATAGCTATTTATTCTTATATTTAAAAAGATCCGGGTACCCAATTTTTAATTTCCTTGTCTTTATTCATAATAATTAAATATGACTTGTTTACTTTAAGATCGTATTCTTCACCCGAGGTACGACTAAAAAACGAATAACTGCTCTGCCATTTCCCGTCTCGATCATCAAAATTCGTTATTATACCTGGATTATTCTCTTTGAGAGAAGATTTCAAAGAATTTAAAAAAGAAAAGGATGAAAACTTTTCTTCACCTATGGGATGTACTATGCCGTAAGCATCTTTGAATCCGAATAATCCGAGCATATTCATTCCTTCATAAAGATTTATCATACTGGGAAAATAAGGGTTATAATCTTTACTAGAAGGATCAAATAAATCCAGATAATTAATGCCATATTCAGCGGGGACACCAAACGCTTTTTCTTTCTCGCAATAAATTATGCCTCCTGATTTGTTTGTGACAGGGATCTGTGTACTCAAATCATAATATTTTTGCCACATGGAACTAGGTGTATCATAAGGATCAATTAAAATCCCTCTCACAATAGATGCATCAGTAATAATGCTTCTTAAATCAATAAATTCTTCAGAATCGGCAATCCATAGGGGATAACGGAATAGATTAAGCCCTTTATCAAAGAGAATATCAAATTGTAATGGATTTGTTCCTATAATCCGTTCCCTTGAATTTGGGATACCATCTCCATCCTCATCACCATCCGGATCAAGAAAGGAGTCATTATTGATTATCAAGCACTCATACTCATCAGCATTAAGAGGTATCGTTCCACATTCTGCGATGACGGTGCATGTTGAGGTATTATCACCAACTTTTAATTCATATTCTAAATCACTAAAATCACTGGATATGGGAGAAAATAAAAAATAACCATCGCCTCCTGAAATAACAGTGGTCTCAAAATTCTCACCCCGCGTAAGCGTAAGTGTAATTCCCGAAACACCAGTTCCAACAGAAGAGATAACACGGCCTAAAAATTGTGTCATACAGATTGCCGGAAAATGCCCACTTCTGAGACTAGGGGTAATATGATACCAGGACAAATCACGACCCGGGTCTCGCTCCCAAATCGATATATCATCAAAATAATTCTTATATTTTATCTGTAAATAATATTTTAACGGAAATGACCGGTTATCGGTAAATATGTAATCCGAATGGGGGACAATTCTGATGTATACCCAACCTCCCCATGCGTTGTAATTGATCATGTGACCGCTATAGGATAAATATCCATTATATCCTTCATCAATGTGAGAGGAAAAATTCTCAAACTGTGGCTGCGTAGAGAGATTACCATAAGTAGACACTATAAAGGGAGAGATATTGGGATCTGAGAGAAAAAACGGCGTAAGCTCAAGCTCCCACACCCCCTTTCCTATAAGGGGGAATTTAATCCAATCAACATCCGCCGAATCCTTAAATGTCAATTGGTATTTTCTGTTTATCCATACGATATTCGCTTTTTCCTTATCATCATTCTTTTCAATTTCTGATGAAAGATCAAAGGGCAGAGAGAGAATGGTGCCCATGTCATCCTCAATGTATAAAAATGGATTACAATACATTATTAGGTAGTGATCAAGCAACGGATCCCACTCCGGATAGTTCGATAATCTGGTAAAGATTTCGTCTGAGTAGAGATCTTTTACATAGATTAATGCCTTAATTGGGCTCTCCTCAAAAGGATCATATGTTATTTTCTCCCCAGGAAGAGGACTTATTTCACCGGGGGTCGTTCCGACAATAACAGATGGACTCGTTGTCGCCTCTGAATAAAGGACTTGCTGCAAATAATAGGCTTGATCCGTATAAAGAAAAAATAAATCAAAGGGCTCTTCCGGGACTTGCGCGCACACTCTCCCATCAAGAATAAATATGAACAGGCATATAATCCATGCAATCGATAAGGATTTGAATAAAAAAGATTTAAAATAATACATAGAATTAATATACCCATTTATTATTTAGTTACTACAATATCCCCTGCTTTTACAATCTCTAATAACTCTTTCTGATAAGGTTTTGCAATAGAGTAGTTCGATTTAACCTCAGTTATTCTTGCCTCACCAAGAATAGATTCATCAGATCCAAATAACATAAGACGCATACCATCATGCACCCGCTCTTCCGCACCAAGGTTTACCTTTACTGCATTCCCCTTATTTTCAATGATTATTCCTTTAAGCAGAGGAAACTCTTCGACAAACATCTGGGCAAGCCCCTCCAGAACATATTGTTCATCTTCAATACTGCGCCATGGCCCATAAACATCCTTAATGGATAATATTTCTCCCGTCTCCACATCTACTAAGCGGGCAATCACGTGAATACAACGATCATACCCGTCCCAACTTTCTGTAATAGACCCGGGTAAAATAACCTCCGCTGATAAGAGCCGCCCCACCGCAGGGCCTGTTTTCTTATCCACAGCAGAACTCGATTGCAGGCCTAACTCTTGCATAACAGCCTCTATCCGCTCCCGTTCCAACAAATTAAACCTCTGACTATTGAAAAATACATACTGAAGCTCTTCTTGAAACCTGCCAAGCGGATGTGGTCGTGGAGAGGCGAAATGATATTCAGGCCCCTCAAATAAAGCAAAAGGAAGAATGCCCAATGACCATCGATTCCCTATTTTTTCGAACTCTTTTATACGGTATTCAACTTCTACTCTTTCTTGGGTACTGCGCCCTTCGCTATCCTGGGCTTTAATAATAATTTCATTATACCCTTCTTCTAAGCCATCTACTATCTTGGTAAAATAAAAATTTGTTCTGGGTCCATACCACATACGCTTTAATAATCGATTAAGCCCTTTATCCTCTTTAAAAATGAATACACGACGGTTATTGATCCATATATTTTTTAGCTCTTTCTCAGACCGGATTATTCCCTTAATCACTACTGTTGGCTGAAATACAACAGGAGTATGTTCAAACAAGCGAATAACCGGCCCCTCATGTGCGTAAGATACAGCGAGCGTATCATTTACTATTGCCCTGCTTTCAGCAAGCTGGATTGTACTTGTAATAGTAGTATCCAAAAGATCTCCCTCCGTGATGTTACCGGCCCTGTCCTTGGCAATAAAAAACAAACTATCTCTCTTACTAAGAGTATAACTAAATTCCTTATATTTTTCATCAGGATGAAGTGATATGCTCTGCTTGCCAAAAGAGACATGAGCAAGCCCGCCAGAATCAAAAATGAGCCCTTGTAATCTCACTGTTTCCCCTCGACTCGTCTCTTTATTCACAACAACTGTGGGCCCTTCCTGATCAAGCAGGATATACAGTTGCATTTCACTTCTGTTTTTCACAAGATCCTGGGCTTTGATAGAAAGCTCATTCAACCCCGTAGTAAGATTAACTTTTACTGCAAGAGGGACTTCCGGCTCAGAAACCGATATATACACAGGCTTTTCATTCACTCTTAGAGAAGCCACAAAATAGTTATCACGTGCACTCCCTTTTAAAAGAAAATGACTCTCGTTCGTATAAATTGTAGTATCGTACATATTATCATTATACACGGTGATATGTGGTGGATCATGATCAAGGTCACCACTCTCAAGCTTCTTCTTCCGTGCCTGATCAAGATAATACAGCGCCTTGGATGATTTTGTCATCTCTATTGAGGTGGTAAGCTCATCAATAGCAGTATCAATCATTCCTTGCTGCAGATACGCAATGCCCAATTCTCGATGAGGAAAATATTGATCGAGAATATGCATGCCATACGTTCGCGCACGCCATTGATCTTTTGTTCTTTGTGAAATCGCTGCCCTGAATTCCTCCCCCGCCTGCTGCCAACATTCTCCTTCCGCATAAGAAAGTGCGCGCTTATAACAGCTATCCCACTCATATGATACTATTAACTCGTCAATCAGACCATACTGCCGACCATCCTTAACACAAGGTATTGGTCTTTTAACGGTGCATGAGCACAAGGTAAGAATAAAAAGTGCGCTGAGAATAAAGATGAAATTATTGCGATAATATATTGTATACATTGTTCTTCTTCAGCATAGCTATTATTTCTGCTCCTAGATCTCTAGCCAGGGCAGAAATGTCTTGACCAATCAAAGAATCTGAACGCGCTATAGCTTTTATGGCTGAGGTTTCGGTATCGATAAAACGAAGATAGAGCTGATAGCCTTTATCTGAAGAATAAATTGGCAGAGCCTTCACAAAAATAATTCCCTTTGCACCAAGTACATGACCCAGAACAAAGTTAAGTTTTTTTTCACTGATAGAAGAGGAAGCTCTCGCAAGTTCTCCAAGGACAAAATCTAAGCGCGCTCGTTCTACAACACTGAAATTCCTCTGTTTAAGCCAATATAAACTTTCTTCTTCTATAAATTGTTCAATTAATCCATTAAGGACTTTATCTTCTTTTCCATCAGGATGATGCATCTTGTCTCTCATTATGCATATGGTTATTGGAAAAGCGCTCTCTTTCGAGAGTATTGGAGTTGATTCTCCCTTTTCCTTATACCGAGTCTCAAGTTTATGTATAATATCATTCACAATATTCCATTTTTCTTGTTCCCATTGATCTTTTGTCTCAATAGGCGAGATTATAGGCGTTTTTTCCGCCTTATTGATTATGTTCTTCCCCACAAAACTTATAACCACGATAGATGCCACAAGAAGGACAACTAAGAGACCAAAACTAAATATTTTCATGGCCATCTTCCACGATGGCGCTGAATCAACTCTTCCTACAGAAGTTATACTTCCGCTCCTACTCGAGCTTCCTCTTGAAACTGCAGGTTCAAAATATACAGGAATCTGGCCAATAGGACTTGCCTTGCTCTCTTCCGAAGGCTCATTCTTATCTATTCCCTGGCTTAAATAATAAGCCGTCGGATCACCATACAACATATAGGATGCCCAGGTAAGATTATCCTGACCATATTTATTGCTAAATTGGCTTCTTGCCTTCTGCAAAGAGGCACCGATTGATTCTCCATTCAGTAATGATTGATAAAAATTAAGGGCTATATCAAGACTTGCTTCATCAGAGATATCCTGAAAAGCACCTATATAGTGCTGAACCCCTGCCAAAAGAAATGCATTTACCAAATCAAATGGTGCAGTCGGTATCCTCTCCTCTATTTCCCACTTTGCGGTATGCCCTGTTTTGCATGCGTTTGAGAAAATAAGCAAGGGCAACGTGCCACTAGATCCAGCCATTGCCATTATATCCTGTGCAGTAAGATTACCATCCTGAAGTAGCCACCCACTCATACTAGGGTTATCTGAATAATACTCCGCATGGCCTGCATAATGCACTAAATCACAATCCCGAAGCATCCTTCTCACCGTCTCAACCTTAATATCAGTTGAGAAGAAATGAACCTCAAGATGCTCATTTAATTTTTCCATTTCTTCCTGCAAGCGCAGACCTTCTTTTTTTGATTCGAGAAGATCGCCCTTAGGATCTGATAAAATAAGTACTTTAATTCCCTTGCTTAAATCTTGTATCTCTCTTTTCGGGACTTGTTGGGCGGTATTTACCAGTCGCCCCATGGCAAACCGGCGACATAAAAACTCTTTTCCATCATGCAACAATTCCCATGGGATTACTACCAGACGATCATCAATAGTAAGCAGAAGACTCTCTGCTTCTGATGCTGTCAAATATTCTTTTACCTGCAAAGGCAAAATATGATCATAAAGATCCTGCCCCATTTGGCGCAAATGATGGGCTTCACCTTCTTTATCGCCACATGAATGAGTATTGCGATATAAAAGAGAGAGAATTTTTTGAGATATATTATCAATATGTGGCCAAGAAATATCTTTCCTGAAATATTGTCTTAACGCTATCTCCCTGCCGGGAAGCTTTTCCCCGATAGTTATCTTAAACGATGCAGCTTCGGCAAGGATGTCGATATGCAATGATTTCTTATTTCCTTGAAATTTATCCAATTTAGAATCTCCTTTAAAAATTTAATCTTTATCAATATGGAGATATAAATTAGCGATGGTTTTCTGCCGTTTTCGGATTCGAATAGTATAATGAGCTGGTGGTATCTCTTCTAACTTGATCTTACCCTTTTTAATTGGATGGGATTGAAGAATCTGTTGATCCCTTATTAACTCAAGGCGCAGTGGAGCTTCCTGAATAGTGTCTCCTAAAATAGTAACCCACACCTCACAGAGATTATCTTTGTTGTAGCCGTTAATCTGAACCGAAACCTCACATTCAGAAAATTTCTTGGTAATGGGGGCAACTGAATCCTGGAGCCCTGCTGTGGTGGTTCTCACTAATGACGGAGCGAGATTTAAATTTAACTTTCCATTGGTTTCATGAAGAGTCAGTTGCCCTTTGATCCATATTAATGATATCTCAAGGGCATTTTTAAGCGCACCCGCTTTCTCAAGTATTGACCTTGTTAATTTTTCCAGGTAGGTAGATATTATACGATCTTTTTCCAGTACTGGTTGCTTTATTCTGCCTAAATCAATAACAACCTGTCGGCACGCAGGGCATTCGGCTAAATGATATTCAACATTCTCAACTAACGATCCAGAAAGAGTATGATCAATATAGGCTGCAATCATCTCTTCTGGAAGGCACTCTCCGAGACTATATTTTTTCTCTCTTTGCATTTTACATAAAGCCTCTTTAATTATTTTATTAATATCTTGCGCTTCCATCGAGATTTTCCTATTCTTAAACGTATGTTTTCATTAATTTCTATTTGTTTTTTTCAATAACTGCTTAAATTGACACTGAGCAAATTATTTTCTTTCAATTATTTTTTTTATTTTCTTCTGAATTCTATGCCTTATTAAATAGAGATTATTAACCGATAGTTTGGTAATGTCAGCTATCTCTTCAAAAGACAGTCCATCAATCCAATACAAATTTGCTATTAATTTCTCTCGTGGAGTTAATTTATTTTCGATCACATCATAAATATTATCCCACATTTCTTTCTCTAAAAATTTTTCTTCAGAATCAGGCGTCCTCTCAGAGGATATCTTATCAAACGTTGTTAGTTCCTCGGAGGAAATATTATGAGCGTTCACTCTTGAGATCGATTGAAGATAATTGTGTGTGAGACGAATGGTGATAATCCTGAGCCACGATGCAAGCGTACATCCATGTTCTCCTCGAAAACTCCTTAATCTGCGACAATCATCTTTTAAAATCGCCAGAAGAATAGATTGATAACAGTCCTCCAGATCTTCCTGCGATAGGTTATAATTATGCACCTTCGCTGTCTGCATAATATAATAGTGTATAAGCCGGACATATTTTTCATAAAATATTTCCCATCCCCACTCTTGACCATCAATACACGCCTGTAGTAATTCTTTATCGGTAATATCTTCTTTTTTCATATCCTCATCTTCACATCATTAAAATCTATTCATATGAGCAGTGGCTAACTCGGTAACCATCCTGCCCCTCGGGGTTCTGTGCAGAAAACCCTCCTGTATCAGATACGGCTCATAAACCTCTTCAATTGTATCTTTTTCTTCATTAATTGAGGCAGCAAGATTATCAAGACCAACAGGGCCTCCATCAAATTTTTGAATAATAGTAAGCAATAATTCCCGGTCCATCTTATCTAGCCCCCTGTCATCCACCTCAAGAAAAGTGAGCGCTTGATCAGCTATTTTCTTATTGATTATGCCATCCGATCTTACCTGAGCATAATCCCTGACTCTTCTCAACAAGCGATTCGCGATCCTTGGTGTCCCTCTTGAACGATGTGCAATTTCCATTGCCCCCTCTTCTAAAATAGAAATATTGAGGATCTTAGAGGATCGCATTATTATTACCTTGAGTTCGCTCGGCTTATAAAATTCAAGTCTGCATAAGACCCCAAATCGGTCTCTCAATGGGGAGGACAATAATCCTGCCCTCGTTGTAGCCCCGATAAGTGTAAAAGGGGGCAAATCGATACGAAATGTTCTCGCGCTCGGTCCCTGCCCGATAATGAGATCCAATTTAAAATCTTCCATCGCCGGGTAAAGGATCTCTTCTACCTGAATAGCTAAACGATGTATCTCATCAATAAAGAGAATATCATTTTCCTTTAGATTAGTCAGGATAGCAGCAAGGTCTCCTCCTTTCTCAATAGCAGGACCAGCGGTTGTTTTAATATTTGCTCCCATCTCTCGTGCAACAATATAGGCAAGAGACGTTTTCCCGATTCCTGGGGGACCATGAAAAAGACAATGCTCAAGACATTCTCCCCTGCCTTGTGCCGCTTTCATATAGATCTTCATAGCCTCTTTTACACTTTCTTGACCAATATATTCATCTATTGACTGAGGCCTTAAAAGAGGGTACAAAAACAATTCTTCTTTTTGAATTGTTTTATCAACGAGTCTTTCTTCTTTCTCCTGCATAACAGTTAGGTTTGAAGTTCAAGGGCTTTCTTGATAATCTCTTCAAGATGCAAAGTACCGTTCCCCATCATTTTTATGCATTTCTGTATTGTTTTCTCTGCTATAGTTTTAGAGTACCCCAAATTAATAAGTGCTGACACCGCATCCTGAACTATGCTATTTTTGGGGGTTGCATTCCTCTCTCCAGAGCCTTGGCATCTTTGCAGTTTATCCTTCAATTCCATAATTATCCGTTTTGCGGTCTTAAGACCGACTCCTGGTATAGCCTTTATTTTTAAGAGATCCTCCTCGGAGATTGCTCTTATTAAATCCGGCACTTCATATTTGGAAAGAATATTGCGTGCCATCTTCGGGCCGACCTTCGTGATACTTATCAGTAATTGAAAAATATCCCTCTCTGGCAGAGTAGAAAAGCCATACAGTTCCATCGCGTTATCTCTCACATGCGTATAGGTAAAAATAGTGGTTTCCTCCTTTTCTTGCGGTAGAGCGGAAAAGGTGGTTAATGAAATGGATACACCATATCCGACCCCACCTACATCAATCACTATATATTCAGGTGATTTTAAGGTCAGCCTTCCCGATAAATGATCAATCATACACGTTTCTCTTGTTGAAATTGATTATGGTGAATATGGCAAATAGTCACTGCCATCGCGTCACTCTCATCATAGGAGAAGGAGTGAGGGGGTAAATGCAATATATTATTAATCATAAACTGAACTTGCGTCTTTGATGCTGCTCCATACCCCACTATGGCCAATTTTACGACCCTGGCGCTATATTCATATATAGCTATGTTTGCCGATTTTAATATAAATAATAATGCTCCTCTGACTTCACCTAACAGAAGGGCGGTCTTTACATTCTGGCCTAAAAAACATTCTTCTAATACAGCATGCTCTGGGTGGTAGATATTGATTATATTCTCTATCCGGTCAGCGATACTCTTTATTCGACAAGACAGTAAATCTTTACTTTTAGTCCGGATCACTCCTGAATCAAGAAGACTTAAATCCTGCCCGTTTTTCTGGATAACCGAATACCCTGTGGCACTTAAAGCTGGATCAAGCCCTAAAATAATCACTATTCGCTATTCTCAAGTATTTTCTAATGTATTTAATACCTCATCTGGAATATCAAAATTGGCATACACATTCTGCACATCATCATGATCTTCGAGAGCATCCATCAATTTTATCATTTGAGATGCCTGTTTACCCTCTAACTTTACCGTATTCTGAGGGATCATGGTAACTTCTCCCATAGAGACTGAAATACCGGCAGCTATAATAGCCTCTTTCACTGTCTCCATATCCTCAGGAGCGGTGGTCACCTCATAGGTCTCATCTTGTGTCACGACATCCTGCGCACCTGAGTCTAAAGCCACCTCTATCAATTTATCCTCAGTTGTGTCCTTTTTATCAACAACAATAAACCCTTTTTTTTCAAACATCCAGGCAACACACCCTGATTCCCCAAGATTCCCGTTGTGTTTGGAAAGTAGATGCCTAATCTCCGCGACAGACCGATTCTTATTATCAGTCATGATTGATATCATTATTGCGACACCCCCAGGACCGTAACCTTCATACATTGCTTCTTCATAATGTACTCCGGGAAGCTCTCCTGTGCCTTTCTTTATTGCCCTCGTAACATTATCGTGAGGCATATTAATTGATCGCGCGTTGGCAATGGCTGACCTTAGCCTCGGATTGCCATTTGGATCTCCACCCCCCAATCGTGCAGCAACAGTAATCTCTTTTATAACCTTGGTAAATGCCTTTCCTCTTTTTGCATCTATACCTGCTTTTTTATGCTTAATAGAGGCCCATTTTGAATGACCTGACATTCATTATTCCTCCTTCATCTTTTTATGCCTCTTCTGTTTTCTTTTTAGATTCGGCAATAATTTTTTCCGCAAGATGGGCAGGAACTTCTTCATAGTGTGAAAACTCCATTGTAAAGATACCTCGCCCACTCGTCATCGATTTTAACTCTGGTGCATATTTTAATATCTCAGCCATTGGTATTTGCGCTTTCACGGTTTGCATGTTCCCTTGGCTATCAACACCCTGGACGCGACCTCTTTTTGAATTCATATCACCCATGATATCACCTACACACTCTTCCGGGACAGTCACTTCAATATTCATTATTGGTTCGAGAAGACCAGGCTTACATTCCATGAATCCCCTTTTAAAACCCATAGAGGCAGCTATTTTAAATGCCATCTCAGAAGAATCGACACTATGAAAAGATCCATCATAAAGGGTTACTTTTACATCAGTGATTGGATATCCGGCAAGAATACCCTCCTCCATTGCTCCCATTATCCCTTTCTCTACAGCAGGTATATATTGTCTGGGAATAGCGCCTCCGACAATTGCATTCACAAATTCGAATCCACCTCCGGGAGGCAGGGGATCTATTTGCAGCCATGTATCACCATATTGTCCACGCCCCCCTGTCTGTTTTTTATATTTTCCTTGCACCTTTGTCGAGCCATGGATTGTTTCCTTATAGGGGACCTTCGGTGTTTTCATAATCACTTCAGCCCCGAACTTCCTTTTCATTCGTTCCACGGCAACCGCTATGTGAATCTGCCCCATTCCGGAAAGGATAAACTCTTTCGTTTGAGGATCACGTGAAATCTTGAGCGTTGGGTCCTCTTCACATAAACGGGCAAGGGCCGTGCTTACCTTTTCATCATCAGCGCTGCTCTTAGGTTCAATAGCATAAGAAATAACCGGATTGACCACTTCAATGGGAGGATAGATAATTGGATCAGTTTCCGCGCATAGAGTATCAGCACTCCTCGTTCCTTTTAATTTGGCTATAGCGGCAATATCACCCACTTTTACCTGAGAAACAGGGTGATTATTCTTACCTTCCAGGAAGAGAATTTGCCCTACTTTCTCCCTTTTCTCTTGTGTGGCATTATACACCTGAGAATCTGAAGAGAGCGTTCCGGAGAGAACCTTAAAAACCGTGAGTTTCCCTGCATAAGGATCAGCGATTATTTTAAAAACAAATGCTGAAAATGGAGCATCAATACGAGGCTCTCTTTGAATCTCCTCTCCCTTGGGATTCTTGCCGATCGCTGGGGGCCTCTCTGCGGGAGAGGGGAAAAAATCTATAATAATATCCAAAAATGGTTGAATTCCTATATTATTGAGAGCGGACCCGCATACAACCGGCGTAAAAGCCCTGTCGCGTATCCCTTTCTTTAATCCTTTAATTATCTCTTCATCGGACAACTCCCCTGCATCAAGATACTTCTCAAGGAGAGCATCATCTGCCTCAGCAATCGTTTCAATCATTTTTTCACGATATGTATCCACCTCATTCTTTAAATCCCCTGGAATATCTTCTCTTGTAAATTCGCCACTTGAATTATTCGGTGAATAAATATATGCCTTTTGCTTCAAGAGATCCACTACACCTTTGAATTCATGTTCTTTGCCAATCGGGAGTTGAAGTAATACAGGGTGCATATCAGCTAACTCAGAGAGGCTGTCAAATGCTCTTTGCAAATCTGCCCGCTCTCTGTCCATTTTATTAATGAATACTATAGATGGTAAATTAAATGACTTATTATGCTGCCATAGACTATTCGTTAAGCTCTTAATACCAGATACCGCACTGATGACCACCACAATATTTTCTACCCCGTAAAATGCCGTTTTTGTATCAGAGATAAAGTTAAGCTCTCCAGGAGTATCAATAATATTAATTTTGTGCTTCTGCCATTCACAAAAAGTTGGAGTGGAAAATATTGTAATTGAGCGAGCAATTTCATCAGGATCATAGTCCAAATTTGACGTTTTATCGTTCACTCTGCCCAACCGAGATACCATCTTCGTATCAAAGAGAATTGCCTCCGCTAATGAGGTTTTGCCATCACCGTTATGGGCTATTATTCCAATACTCCTCATCTTATCTATCTGGTATTCTTTCATTAAATCTTCTCCTGATTATCCTTAAAAAAGTTTAGATTTACTGATTTATAACAGTAAAGTAGCAGAAAAAAAATACTTTGTCAACTCAAAAAAGAGTTATTCCATGCTGTATTTTCAATGTTATATATATCATAATCTGATTTCATTTTAGGAAGGGTAAAATAAAAAGTCGCCCCTTTTCCCTTTTCCGAATCCACCCAGACGACTCCACCATGTTCTTCGATTATCTTTTTTACAATAGTCAGTCCAACACCCGTACCCTCCAGATTTTCTCTTTCTTGAAGTCTTTGAAAGATAACGAAAATCTTTCCGTGATACTCTTTCTCAATACCAATACCATTATCTTTTACAAAAAATTCATGACAATCTTCTCGTTCTGCATATCCTATCTCAATCAAAGATTCTTGAGAATCACTGCGTAAAAATTTAATCGCATTGGATACGAGATTCATAAATACTCGCAGGATATCATTGGCGTCGCAATATACAGATGGGAAATGATCAGCAACTGTTACTCTAATATGTTTCTCTTGGATTCGATTCTGAAATTCTGCCATCACACGCTCCACAATCTCCCCTATGACGCAGAGCTGCTTCTCCTTCTCAACCCCGCCGATTCTGGTGAGGTCCAATAAATCGATAATAAGTTTTTCCATATATTCGGCATTTACTTTTATTCTCTCTAAATAATACCGGACCTCCTCGCCGAAGGATTTTTGATAATCCTCTACGAGGATTGAGGCGAAATCTTGCAGGATATAAAGTGGTGTTTTAAGATCATGTGACACAATAGAAAGTATATTTTCAAGCTCAGCATTGTTCTTTTTTAATGTTTCATTTTCTTTTTTTAATTCCCGAACAAGCTTTTTTCTCTGTGTGATATCTTCTCCAATTCGTAATATGCTTATAACTTTTTTATCTTTATCGTAGAGTTTAACATTATGCCACGCTATAATTTTTATCTTACCATTCTTTGCTATAATACTCTCTTCAATATAATGAGGCACATGAGCCCCATTTCTAAAATAGGATTGATAATCGTTTAATTGCTTTTGCCCTTGCTCTTTCGCGTAGACCATTAAAAACCAATTAGCTCCTAGTATCCTATCTCTTTCATAGCCAATGATCTCCTGACATTTCTTATTATATAGAAAGACCTTGCCATTTAAATCAAGCCTTAAAATTAATATATTTACTCCCTCAATAAAATCTTTAATAAACCGTTGAGACATATCGAGTTTTTCAGTTATTCTTGCATTCTCCTCATCTGTTTCCTTTAATTTTCTCTCAGTAAATTTAATATTTTCCTTATGCTGATTCAGGATGAGATTCTTTTCTTGGATAGTTTTTTTATAAAAGGTAAAAAGTTGTTCAATGCGATTTGCCTCATTTTTCACCATAAGATCTGGTTGGATAGTCTCCCCCTGATTTGTAGTATATGCTTTTCTATACGCCTCTTCATAAGGATGAGTCACCACTTTAATAAGGAACGTTCCAAGCAGCATAGCGGCAACAAAGATGAGCAGAATAAATAAAACCATTCTTTTCATAAATAGTCGCAATGGCTGTATAATCAGCCTAAGCGGAAGTTCGACAATAATCCCCCAATTAAGGCTGGGGTAAACCGTGAGAGTACCTAGTACATCAACTCCATGAGAATTTTTATATATTAAGGCATTTTCAGATCCATCCTTCGTGACGTGAAATATAAATTCATTTACTTTTTTAATACGGCCAAAATCCTTCCGGATAGAGGGAACGCCAAGCTCAGTATGAGCGATCAAATATCCTGCATCATCAACAATATACAATTCTTGCTCTTGATTTACACGTAAATCAGGGAGACTCTTCCATACTGTTTCAAAAGAGACTGATCCCCTTAAGATGCCCATTTTATCTTGGGCATTGTTGGCTATGTCCAGATAAATATCAATCATTGAATCATGAATCGAGGTAGCATACACGGGAGAGTGTATCATAGGGGGGATGTGAGTTTTGCTATTTATTTGATTATAAATCCTCTTTAAAAATATCTTTTCATTTTTAACCGCCTTTGCGATTTCCTTTCCTGTATTACTATAAACGACAAGCAAACCGACATTTTGCAGCTGCTCTAAGGCATCTTCCAATTGTTCTTTAATTTCGAGAGGATCATTCTCCTTTATATTCAGATCCTTTGCAATTGATGAAAGGCGCCTATAAGTTTTATCAAGATAGGAATCTATAAATTGATATGCGCTGCGTCCTATCTGTATGTTACACTCTTTGGCATGATAAAGAAGATTTGATTTATATATCCTTACACCGACAAAACCCACGAGGATCAAACCAAATGCCAGCAGAAAAGCTATGATAAGAAATAATTTGCCCCTTAGTCTGTTCCACCATGGGATATTTTGTAAGAAATTTCTTTCCATGATTGTCTATTTTTTTCCCCCCGAAAAAAATTAAAGAACCGTAAACATACAATGACGCAGATAGAAAAATAAACTTACGCTCTTCCTTAATAATTCAAAAAAATAACCAATTTACATTAAAACACTCTTTTCGCCAATACCGCAAAATCTAAAAAGGAAAATTTGACAATACAATTTTGCACTATATACTATATAATTCACATACAGGGATAGTAAAAAGGTATTATAAACCAGTTATTTTATATTTATGAACAGATATATTATAATATAGGGAAACAGATATATTATAATATAAGGAATTGGTAAATGTAAAATAAAAAAACTTGATTCACAAATATAATATAAAAAATAATATTTTAAAAATTATTCTAAATAAGAGAGTACACATTAATAATAAGATTGACATTGAGGAATACAAAGGTATGGGGTAGATAAAACAATGACTAAGAGGGACTATTATGAAATTTTAGGCATATCGAATAGTGCGTCGGTTGAAGAAATAAAAAAAGCATATCGTCGCCAGGCCTTAAAATATCATCCAGATAGAAATCCAAATGATAAGAGTGCTGAAGAAAAATTTAAAGATGCCTCCGAGGCATATGAAGTATTAAGCGATCCTGAAAAAAGAAAATTATACGACCAATATGGTCATGCAGGGCTACAAAATTCAGGATTTAGTGGATTTAGCAACTTTGAGGATATTTTCGGTTCAGATATTTTTGGAAGCTTTTCTGATATATTCAGTGATATCTTCGGGTCAGGATCAGGGTCTTTTAGACGTCGGCAAAGGCCTCGACGAGGATCAGACCTTGAATATCGTCTGAACATAGAGTTCCGAGAGGCTGCCACTGGCATAAGCACGACCATTGAAATCCCGAGGGAGGAAACTTGTTCAAGCTGTGCGGGTAAGGGAACAAAACCGGGCACCTCGCCATCTGTGTGCTCATATTGTCAGGGAAGCGGTCGTATAACCCATAATCAAGGCTTATTTAATATCCGAACAACATGTCCTCAATGCCGTGGTCAAGGCAGCATAATAAAAGATCCTTGTCCGAAATGCCATGGTCGTGGAAGGGTCTCTGAAACAAAAAAAATACATGTAAAAATCCCTCCTGGTGTTGATAGCGGACAACGGTTGAGAATTACAGGAGAAGGCGAGCCCGGCTCTTTGGGAGGGCCTTCAGGAGACCTTTATATCTTGATTATCGTAAAAGAAGATGAATTCTTCAAAAGGGAGGGTGACGATTTACTCTGTAATGTCACTATCTCCTTTCCTCAGGCTGCCCTTGGCGCTGAAATTGAGGTACCCACTCTCAATGGGACTCGTACGCTTCATATCCCGAAAGGCACCCAGTCTGGGGATAAATTACGGATTAAAAATGAGGGATTTCCCAATTTGCATAATCACAGAAAGGGTTTTCTCATAGCTGAAGTAATTGTGAAAACACCTACGAGTTTATCTTCTCGACAAGAGGAACTTCTGAGGGAATTTGCTGCGTTGTCGCACGATGATGTATCAGGAAAAAAGAAAAAATGGAATATTCTTTTTTAATTATTTTATTTTTTATAATTATTTCACCTCCTTCTCTCTCTGCAGAAGCTCCCACTATTAACAAAAGAAAAACTCCTGTTGTAGAAGTTGTAGAAAAAGTCAAAGATGCTGTGGTCAATATAAGTACAGAGCGTCTTGTAAAAGAAAGGATAAATCCATTCGGAGATCCTTTTTTTGACCATTTTTTTTCAAATTTTTTTGATAGCTTTCCACAGCGAGAGTATAAAGAACAAAGTTTAGGCTCAGGAGTAATCATAAACAAAGATGGGTATATACTGACCAATGAACACGTTATTCTCAAAGCAGCAAAAATTAAGGTTACTCTTTCAGATGAACGTATTTTTGATGCTGAACTCGTAGGTGCTGATCCCAAATCGGACTTGGCTGTAGTCAGAATCAAATCAGATACTCCCTTTCCCTTCACCAAAATGGGACGATCTGATGATCTTATGATCGGAGAACCCGTTATTGCCATAGGGAATCCATTTGGTCTCAGTCATACTATAACTACTGGCGTGGTCAGTGCAATTAACCGCTCGGTCAAAATTGGGAAAAATCGTATATACAAGGATTTTATTCAAACAGACGCTTCTATTAATCCCGGCAATAGTGGTGGACCATTGCTTAATATAAACGGCGAACTTATTGGAATAAATACTGCAATTTATCAACAAGCCGAGGGGATAGGATTTGCAATACCCATATTAAGGGCAAAACGCATTGTCGATGATCTTATCCATTATGGCAGTGTTCATAAAGCATGGATAGGCATGTCCGTCCAGGACATCAATGCTGACTTGATGAATTATTTTAATTTAGAAAAGCAAAAAGGCGTCATCATTATCAAAGTTATCCAAAACAGTCCGAGCGCAAAGGCCGGCCTTAAAAGAGGAGACATTATTACAAAAGTGGGCACTCAGGATGTTAATTCCCGTGAAGATTATATCTCCATTATTGGAGGCTATACAGCTGATGATACCATTTCTTTTTCAATTATCAGGGATGGGGAGCACTTAGAAGTTCCTCTCATTGCAAAAAAAATACCTCACGAAGCAGGCACAGAGATCGCTCAAGAATGGTTGGGAATAAAAATAAAACCCATAGATCGAACTTTCTTGCGCCGATACGGGATAATAGAGAAAGAGGGAGTTATGATTACATCTGTCAACAGATCAAGCGCAGCATATCGAGCTGGCCTTGAGGCAGGGGATATCATCAAACAAATAAATAATCATAAAATCATCGATGAAAAAACATTTAATGAGGCAATTGTAATGGCTGCAGAAAAAGAAAGTATTTTATTGCTTATAAGGAGAGGCCCCTATATCTATCCGTTAACCATCCAGCCCTCACTATAGGATCGTAGTATGCTTTATAAAAATGTATGTATTGAAGCCCTTGGCTATGAACTTCCCACAAATATTGTAAAGTCCTTAACCATCGAAGAGCGCTTGGCCCCTGTCTATGAAAAATTAAACCTTTCCTATGGGCGTCTAGAGATGATCAGCGGTATTAAAGAGAGGCGCTTCTGGGATAAGGGGACAAAGCCTAGTCAGGTGAGTATTAAAGCGGGAGAGAAAGCGCTTAATAAGGCGGGAATAGGACGTGAGGATGTTGAGTGTCTTATTAACGCATCTGTCTCACGGGATTTTATGGAGCCTTCAACCGCATGTATTGTCCATCATGGGTTAGGTCTCTCCAAACATGCTATTTTATTTGATGTTTCAAATGCATGTCTGGGATTTGTCAATAGTATGGCTATCTTGGCTAATATGATTGAGCTGGGACAGGTTAAGACGGGTCTTGTTACCGCGGGAGAAGTGGCGGAACATTTAATCGATTCCACCATAGAGGCCCTCGTACATGATCCTGCGCCGACGAGAGCAAAAATAAAATCTTCTTTTGCATCCCTCACTATTGCCTCTGGCGCCGTGGCTATAGTTATGACCCATAAATCCATATCTAACACAGGCTATCAGCTACTTGGAGGAGCTGTGCGCAATGCAACTGAGCATAATAGACTCTGCTGCGGCGGAGAAAATTATCATTATATTCAAGATAACCCTCTTTTAATGAATACTCACGCTGAATCTATGATGGAAAAGGGTTGCCTTCTTGCCAAAGAAACGTGGGAAGCCACCAAGAAAGAACTGGAGTGGGCAGATGATGATCCTCAAAGAATATTCTGTCATCAGGTAGGTAGTGCCCATAGGAAATTACTCTACGAGACTCTCGGACTTGATGTATCCAAAGATTTCTCCACATTTGAAACCCTGGGTAATATCGGATCTGCTTCTGCCCCTATCACCTTTGCCATAGGATTAGAAAGGGGCCTTGTAGAGGATGGAGATAAAATAGCGATCTTCGGTATCGGAAGTGGTTTGGATTGTCTCATGTTCGGCGTCCAATGTTAAATAACATCGAAAAAGATTTACAATATATCTGGCATCCCTATACCCAAATGAAGGATCATGAAAAATACCCTCCGATATTGATCACACGCGCAAAGGGCATTCATCTGTTCGATGATAAGGGCACTATGTACTATGATACCATATCCTCCTGGTGGTGTAATATACACGGACATAATCACCCTCATATTAATAAGGCCATCAAAACACAGGTTGAGCAACTCGACCATGTTTTATTTGCGGGATTCACCCATGAAAATGCAATCACGCTCGCCGAGAAACTCGTCAATATTACTCCCTCAAATCTTACCAAGGTCTTTTATTCTGATAACGGGTCCACATCAGTCGAGGTGGCATTAAAGATCTCTTATCAATTCTGGAAAAATCAGGGCGCACACTCGAAAGTGAAATTTATCGCCTTAGATAATGGATACCATGGTGACACTATTGGAGCTATGAGCGTGAGTGGAATTTCTCTTTTTAAGGAGGCTTTTTCCCCCTTTTTATTTCATTCATACACAATTCCGTCACCCTATTGTTACCGTTGTCCCATGAATATGAAACAAAATCAGTGCACTAGTGAATGTCTCAATCCTCTAAAATCTTTGCTCCACAAAAACGCAAATCAGATTGCCGCAATAATCCTTGAGCCATTGGTCCAAGCAGCCGGAGGAATGATTATCTATCCGCCCGCATACTTAAAAAATCTTTACACACTCGTAAAAGAGTATGATATCCATATTATTTTTGATGAAGTTGCGACTGGCTTTGGCAGAACAGGGAGGATGTTCGCACTTGAACACGTCGACATTGCACCTGACTTTTTATGTCTGTCAAAGGGAATCACTTCTGGCTATCTTCCGTTGGGAGTTACAATGACCTCAGATGAAATTTATGAAGCATTCTACGCAGACTATACAGAGCAGAAAACCTTCTACCATGGTCATACCTTTACGGCTAATCCCATATCAACGGCAGCAGCAATAGCAAGTCTTGAAATCTTCGAACAAGACGATGCGTTATTGAAAATTAATCAGATTATTCCTCACTATCACCGCATGATCGAGGGTCTTAAAAAATTTCCTTTTATCGGTGATATACGGCATCTTGGCATGATTGGGGCGATTGAATTGGTAAAAGACAAAGAAAGGAAAACTCCTTTCACATTTAATGAACGGATTGGTTTTAAAGTGTATCTTGAAGGATTAAAGAAAGGCCTTATTCTTAGACCATTAGGAAATATTATTTATCTTTTCCTGCCTCTATGTGTTCATAAAGATCACCTCACATCAATCTTCACTAAATTATATGAATTGATCGAAGATTTACGCCGATTAGTTATTAAAGATATATAATATTCTCTATTTTTGGGTTAGTGACATGCTCATCGAAGGGAGATTGTAAATGAAAATCGGAAAAAAAATAAGCCTGGTCTTTATTGTAACTACTTTATTAATCACCATTGTGAGTGGTTACGCCTTTTATACTTTACAAAAAAAAGAATTGAAAAAGACACTATATAACCATTTACACACTGCTGTGGAATCAAAAACAAAACATATAGAAACAAGCCTGCAGATGTATACACAAACCGTGAATTTACTGGCGAACGAAATTATTTTTAAAGATTTATTTTACACAGCAGAGGAGGATGAAGAGTTTGAAAATAAATTAAAGCGTGTCACTGCGAGAATAAAAAATATTGAAAGAACTTTCACCGAAATTTGCGATGTGAGCCTGTGCAATAAGAATGGACAAGTTCTTGCTTCCACCTATAATGAATATATTGGTACAAATAAAAAGAATGAAGAAATATTTATAAAAGGAAAAAAAGATACCTGCATTTTGGATTTGCATATTCCTGCCCGAAGGGAAAAACCTATTATTGAATCAGCAGCCCCAATTTCTAGGGGGAAGTATGTGGCAGGTGTCATTATTATAGGCATTAGTCCACACCATTTATTTAATATTTTATCTGAGAGGACCGGTTTGGGGGAAACGGGCGAAGTTTACCTGGTAAATAACACCGGCTATATGATAAGTCCCTCGCGTTTTTTAAAAGAAACAGAAACTATTCTCAAAAAAAAGAGCAATTTTAAGGAAGGGCCTCTTAAATCCGGTATCTTTGATGATTACAGAGGCACGAAGGTCCTCAGAGTTCACAGAGCAATTCCTTCCATGCAATGGTTTCTTTTAGCCCAAATCGACAGGTCAGAGGCTTTAAAACCATTATTAAAATTAAAATTATTACTCGCCGTATTACTCTTTATTGCTCCATTTTTAGCATGGCTCATTAGTGTCTTGATTGCGAAAGTCATCTCTTCTCCTATTCACAAGCTCGAAGAGGGGATTGAGGAAATAAGCAACGGCGATTTTGATTATAAAACAAATATTACTACTAATGATGAAATAGAAGACCTTTCATGTGCAATTGATAATATGACAGAGCATTTAAAATCTTCGACTACCTCCATCGAGAATCTTCACAAAGAGATTGCTGCGCGCAAGCAATTGGAAAAAACATTGGAGGGGAGTGGAAAAAGGTTGGAGGCTATTTCTGATATTGTGCGTCACATCTCCTTTGTGATCACTGACTTGGCAAAAACAGAACCTAATATATTGGAATTCAGTCAAGGTGCGGAACATATTTTCGGTTATAAAAGAGCCGACGTTATTGGCAGACCTGTGACCCTCCTTCATCCACCAGAAGATGCCGCTCAATTACCCGAAAAATTTAAATTATTGCGTGAGAAAAAAGAGGGAACAACCAGTGAATCAATGCTTGTGCGAAGCTCTGGTGAAAAGTTTAACGCTCGTTTGACATCATACCCCATTTTTGATGAGCGTGGAAACTTAACCGCTGCCTTGGATGTAGCCTGTGACATCACTAAAGAAAAAAAGGAAGAAGAGGCACTACGAGAGGGGAAAGATAGGGCGCTCAATTATCTCGAGGCCGTTGGAACAGTACTTGTCATACTCGATCAAAATAATAAAATTTCTTTTATTAATAAAAAAGGGTGTAAGCTTCTGGGGTGTAAAAAAGATGAGGTGAAGGGGAAAAATTGGATTGACATCTTTATCACTGAAAATCAAAAAGATAAAGTAAGAACAACCTTTGAAAAGCTGATAAATGGTGAATTAACACATTTAGACTATATGGAATACCCTATTTTGACTGTACGCGGTGAAGTAAAAAATATGGCATGGTATAATACCGCTCTTATAAAAAATGAAAGAATCAATAGAATCTCTATTGTGTGTACGGGGGGGGAAGTCTCTGCTGGCCATAAAGAAGTCTCTGCTGACCATAAAGAAGTCTCTGCTGGCCATAAAGATGAAAAAGTAAGAGAGCATGCGCACATGCAAAAGCAAGAAGTTATAAAGAAACCAGAAGTATCTGATACCAGTCAAATCAAAAGCCATATTCTCGAGAAGATGTCACGTGAAATTAAACATCCGATGAATGATATTATGAATTCAGGCGCGCTTTTAAAAGACTCCTCCAATTTAGATAATAATCAAAAGAAATATGTGGAGACCATTACAAAAAATTCAGAGGCGATTTTAGCCTTAATTAGTGATGTATTAGATATTTCTAAGATTGCTGAGAACAAAATAAAGATTGAGAACATAGGCTTTGACCTTGAATATTTGATTGATAGTGTGCTGAATCTATTACGCTCTAAAATTGCTGACAAGCCTGTTGAACTTTACAGCACATTCAAGGAAGATATGCCTACAAGCTTTAAGGGTGATCCAACCAGAATCAGACAGATACTCATACATCTTGTAACAAATGCAATAAGGTTTACTAAAGAAGGAAAAGTAGGCATACATGTCAGTTATGATACCTCCGACCACCCTTCAACTAATAATACCGGAGAGGCTAAGCGAATCTTGCGAATAACCGTAAAAGACACAGGAGTCGGCATCCCTCAAGACAAACAAAAAATCATACATGATATTTTTAATCACACTGATATGATTAAAACAACACAATATGAAGTGAGATGGCTTGGCCTTACTGTCACAAAGCACTTAATTGAAATGATGGGGGGGAAAATTTGGGTAGAATCGAAAGAGGGAAAGGGGAGCGAATTTATATTCACCGTGTGTGTAAAAGAAACCATGCCAGTTGCTAAAAGTCAAATAACCCCCTTACAAAAAAATGAACTTAAAGGCAAAAGGATAGCCGTGATTGAAGATTTTGAAAATCCGCGTCGTATTTTGGATACATATTGCAGCGAGCTGGGCATGAAAGTGCTTTTTTACGCATCCTCGGTGAATGAAACCTTAGAGATGCTTGAGAAAGAAAGCGAACCACCAGACATGATACTCTGCGACATAACAATGGCTGCCATGGATGGATCTGAGATTGCAAGAAATATAAAAGCGCATGAAAAATACAAGAAAATTAAACTCGTGGCCATAAGCTCATATACTATACCTGGCGCGGCAAAAATCACGCAGGCTTTGGGATTTGATGCGTATTTACCCAAACCAATTATAAAAGAAGACCTTATCAAGGTTATTCAAACAACCCTTGGTGATAATCGCGAAAGCGGACAAATAATAACCAGACATATGTATGAAGAGCTTGCTTTAAAGGGTTTAAAAATACTATTAGCAGAAGATAATGCGGTGAATCAGAAGCTTGTGGAAAAACTTCTGCAAAAATTTGGCTGTGAAATTGACATGGCCTGGAATGGGAAAGAAGCTATAGAAAAAAGTGAAATAAAACAGTACGATATAATTTTAATGGATATAGATATGCCGGTAATGAATGGACTTGAGGCAGCGAAAATAATCCATAACAATATAAATAAGGAGCTTCCCATCATTGCTCTCACATCCAATGCTGAGACAGAAATTAAGGAAAGGGGGAAAACCCTCGCTGTGGTCATGAACGATTATATACAAAAGCCTGTATCAATTCAAAGCCTCAAAGAAAAACTTTTTAAATGGACCAAAAGAGACGCATAGTGCTCTTAAAGATCAGACCAGTCTTTTCCGGAGTCTGGTATATCGCAGCTTGTTTTTATCATTATTTATGCCTATTCGAAGAGCTTTTAATGTGCCTACTAAGATTACCAGATTTTTGCCTCGGGTAATGGCCGTATAGATGAGATTTCGCTGCAAAAGTATATAATGCTGCGTATGAATAGGAATTATTACCGCCGGATATTCACTCCCCTGGGATTTATGAATTGATATGGCATAAGCGAGTACGAGCTCATCTAAATCAGTAAAATCATACATAACCTCTCTGCCATCAAAATCAATAATTACTGTGTGCTCTATAAGATTGATTTTTGTTATATAGCCTATATCCCCGTTAAATATATCTTTCTCGTAATTATTAGAGGTTTGCATAACCTTATCGCCTATCTTATAAGTATAGAGGCCTCTCCTTACTTCTTTTACGGATGAATTAAGCTGTTGCTGAAGTGCGCTATTGAGATGAGCCGTGCCAATTATGCCTTTATTCATAGGAGTTATTATTTGGATGCTGCGGAGCGGATCAAAAGAAAATGTATGAGGGATCCTCTTGACGGTCAATTCAATAATGGTAGCAGCCACTTCTTCGGGAGATTCTCTTTCAATAAAATAGAAATCTCCTAATCTGTCACTCTGGATTTTTTTTATCTCCGGGAACCTCCCATTTTTTATACGATGAGCATTTGTAATAATAAGGCTTCCCGCTGCTTGACGAAAAATTTCATTAAGCTCAACAATTGGAATTTCTTTGGATTCTATAATATCCTTTAATACATTACCAGCACCGACAGAGGGAAGCTGATAAGAATCCCCCACAAGGATCAATATGGTCTCAACAGTCACTGCCTTGAGAAGATAATACATGAGCAGATTATCCATCATCGATATTTCATCAATAATTATTACCTCAGCCTTCAATGGATTGTTCTGGTCACGTTTAAACTTCCATCCATCATGAAAACCATATTCAAGCAAGCGATGAATGGTCTTTGCTTCATATCCGGTTGCCTCCGACATTCTTTTTGCCGCTCTTCCAGTGGGTGCCCCGAGGAGAATACGGGCATGTAAACATTTAAAAATCTCCAATATTGATCTGATAATTGTTGTCTTTCCGGTTCCAGGGCCTCCGGTGAGTACCATGACCTTTCCCTGAAACGCAGTCTTTATGGCCTCAACTTGATTGTCCGCTAATTTAATTTTTATCCTTTTCTGAACCCACTCTATGGCCTTTGAAATATCAAAGGAGCGTATATGAGAGGGAGCATTATAAATGGCTTTCAGTTTCTTCGCTATTCCAACCTCAGCAATATAATTCCCCTTCAGATACACGGCCTTATTATTTTCTATAAACTCCCCTCCCTCATCATTTAAATCCTCTATCACTATGTGCTCTTCAGTAACAGCATTGGCAAAACCCTTTAAAATAACCTCTTGGTCTACATCAAGTATTTCATGGCATTTTCTTATCAAATCTGTGTAGGGATAAAACACATGGCCTTCATCAGCCATTTGATGTAACACATACATTATACCTGCTTCACTTCGAATAATTGAGTCTTTTGGAATACCTAAATGAGTGGCTATTTTATCTGCAGTAATGAATCCAATGCCCTGTATGTCCTTGGCCAAGCGATACGGGTTCTCCTGAACAATAGTGATCGAATTCTTCCCATAATGTTTATAAATTTTTGTTGCATACCCTGAACTGATTCCATGGCCCTGGAGAAAAACCATTACATCCCTGATCTTTCTTTGACTCTCCCATGCCTCCTGAATCATAGAAAGGCGTTTCGCTCCAATACCATCCACTTCCTTCAATCTCTCCGGGCACTTATCAATAATCTCCAGTGTCCTTTCCCTGAACTTATTCACTAACCTTGTGCCCATCACCGGTCCGATACCTTTTATAAGACCCGAACCCAAATATTTTTGAATGCCATACACGCTAGATGGAAGTGTGACGCGGTGCTCTGCTATCTTGAATTGAGGTCCGAATTTAGGATGATGTGCCCACTCTCCTGTAATTTCCAGGACTTCCCCCGCATTAATGTGTGAAACAGTCCCGACCACAGTTACTAAATCTCTCTCTCCTGTTACCTTTAATTTGGCTACTGTATATCCATTCTCCTCATTCACATAGGTAACACGTTCTATCTGTCCACACAATTTTTGAAGCATTGCAGCACTATTTTCTTATATGATCATAATGTGTGCAAAACCACTGATATGTCTTTTTGATCCCTTCCTTCAGGCTCACGCTGGCTCTCCACCCCAATGCATTAATGCGGCTCACATCGAGCACTTTTCTGGGCGTACCATCAGGTTTACTCGCGTCAAACTGTATCCGGCCCTTAAATCCGACTTCCCTTTTAATCATCTCTGCGACCTCTGCAATAGTTACATCCTGGCCTGTACCTACATTTATAATATCCGGATTTTCATAATGTTCCATCAAAAATAGCAAGGCCCTCGCACAATCATCAACAAATAAAAACTCCCGCATTGGTTTTCCTGAGCCCCACACGGTTATGGTTGATAACTCTGCTGAGCGCGCTTCATGAAACCGTCTGATTAATGCCGGAAGCACATGCGAATTATCTGGATTAAAATAATCATGAGGTCCATACATATTCGTTGGCATTGCACAAATACAATTAAAATTATATTGTTTTCTGTAAGCTTGGCATAACTTTATGCCTGCTATCTTGGCAATCGCATATGCATCATTGGTTGGTTCAAGGACTCCTGTTAAAAGATAGTCTTCCTTCATTGGCTGAAGAGCAAATTTAGGATAGATACAGGAACTCCCTAAAAAGAGCAGCTTTTTTACACCCCACTTGTATGCGCTATTAATTATATTCGCCTCAATCATCAAATTATCATAGATAAATTCTGCAGGATACATATTATTTGCCTGGATACCCCCTACTCGAGCAGCTAATAAGAATACATACTCGGGACGTTGCTCCTTAAAAAACCGGGCAACCAATCGTTGGTCCCTCAGATCAAGCTCCCTCTGTCTCCTGCAGATTATATTATGATATCCTGCCCTGTTAAGCTCACCTAAAAGGGCCTTTCCTACAAGGCCATCATGGCCAGGCACATATATTAGATCAGTTTTTTTCATCCCTCTTCCCCTGCGTTTTTTTTATTTTTTGTATTATATCCCTGCAATGTTTTATTTCCTCAAGCTCTTTTAAATCCGCATCAACCATAAGGCGCACGAGCTCCTTAAATTTCGTTCGCGGCTCCCATCCTAAAATGTTTCTCGCTTTTTGACAATTAGCCAGAAGGTAGTTCACCTCCGTAGGCCTGAAGTATCGGGGATCGGTCTTCACATAATCATGCCAGTCAAGATCCACATAAGAGAATGCCTCCTCAAGGAACTCCTTTACACTATGGGCTTCGCCCGTTCCTATCACGAATTCGTCCGGATTATCCTGTTGCATCATACGCCACATTGCCTCAACATACTCCTTCGCGTATCCCCAGTCCCTCTTTGCTTCAAGATTTCCCAAATAAACCTTATTTTCCAAACCAAATTTGATACGAGCTACAGCACGGGTAATTTTTCTCGTCACAAATGTCTCTCCTCGCCGTGGGGATTCATGATTAAATAAAATTCCATTACATATAAAAAGCTTATACGCCTCACGATAATTTCTCGCGATATGGAATGCATAGACCTTGGCCGCTGCATATGGGCTTTGGGGAATAAAGGGAGTGTGTTCATTCTGGGGAGGGGGTGAGCTCCCAAACATTTCACTCGAAGAGGCCTGATAGAATTTGGTCGCAATATTTGTCTTCCTGATTGCCTCAAGAAGTCTTAATACTCCGAGTCCGGTAATATCCCCCGTATATTCAGGCATGTCAAAACTTACCCGCACATGACTTTGGGCCCCCAGATTATATATTTCATCCGGTTTGATATTATATATAAATTCAGTTAATTGGCCTGATTGCGAAAGATCGCCATAGTGCAGAAACAATGTAGTATTCTTAGTGTGAAAATCACGATAAAGATGGTCAATTCTCCCTGTATTAAAGGTGCTTGCCCGACGGATAAGCCCGTGGACTTCATATCCTTTGGATAAAAGAAGCTCAGCAAGGTACGATCCATCCTGGCCGGTTATTCCCGTAATCAGCGCTTTTTTCATTCTTCTTACTCCTGTGTTGTAATGGTCTTCTTTAAAAAATAAGGAAAAACACAAAAATACATTCACTTAATCCTATTTACATTTCAACCAATATATGTTAAATTATTATAACGTCATAATAAAATATATTAAAACAATTTAGTTATTTAATCTAGGGAGAAATAAGGATATGCATAAAAGTAATAGTGAAAAATTTTTCTATAGAGCCGGAGGGATAGTTATTCTGCTATTTGTAGTATCTCTCTCCTTTTTTACCTCAGAGCTGTCTGCGCATCCTTGGTCATGCTTGGGGCATAATAGTCAACATACGGGACAATCTCCCTATGCAGGGCCTCAAAGTAATGCGTATAGATGGAAATTTAAAACCGACAGTTGTATTGGTGTAGCATCTCCGGCAATAGGGCAAGATGGCACTATCTATATCAGAAGCCTCGATGGTTATCTTTATCCATTGACTAAATATGGTCAGATGAAATGGGATGATAAGGTATTGGTAAACAACACTGATCCGATGAAAATAAATGCAATAACCTCATCTCCTGCCATAGGGAGCAATGGCATTATTTATATCGGGAGCGATGATAAAATCATTTATGCGATAGAGTCTGAAAATGGAAGTATTGTCGATACTTTTCCAACAGAAAATTCTGTCCAATCATCACCTGTTATAGGACCGGATGGGACAATCTATATTGGGAGTAATGATCATACACTCTATGCGCTCACTCCCACCTTGAAATTAAAATGGAAATATGAAACAGGGGACATGATAATTTCCTCACCCGCTCTTTCCCCTGATGGAGAAACTGTATATGTTGGATCTTTGGATCGTAAATTATATGCGCTTCACTATGATTCGCTTTCCTATGATGAAGATGATCCTAATTCACTGGTCCAATGGATTCATTCGGGAGATGATGAAAGTATGGGAGCACTATGGGGCTCACCTGCTATCGGAGATGATGGGACTATTTATATTGGGAGTGATTCTGACAATATCTATGCCATTGATCCGAATGGTCGAGAAAAATGGGTATATACAACAGGAGGAAATATTTATGGATCACCTGCGATTGCACCTGATGGAACAGTTTATGTAGGCAGTTCAGATGGATATCTCTATGCTTTTGATCCGGATGGGGATGGGACACCTATATGGAAATATAAAACAGAAGGCGGTGGTATTAGGGTTACACCCGCAATTGATAAGAATGGTACTATTTATATAGGGAATGACAAAGGCTATGTATATGCCTTTAATCCACAGAAAAAGCAAGATACATTTTTATGGTCCTATCAAACACCATATGGAATATGGTCATCTGCCGCTATTGCCAGCGATGGGACCCTGTACGTCGGAGGAACTGACGGATATGTCTATGCCTTCGGCAAGGTTGCACCTCCTGCGAATTTGGCGGTGGATAAAAAGGGGGATGAAGAGCATCCGACATTTATGTGGGATGATGTACCCCATGCGACAAAATATGAACTTGAAATTGCACGTGATGAGAATTTCGCGGATAGGGAAATACATGATCCTGATATAACTGATTTTACCGGAGAATATGTGGCTTATAAAGATCTGGCAGTAGGGGATTATTACTGGCGAGTGCGGGTCATTTCCTCTGACCCGGACTATGTCTCTCCCGAAGATAATCAAGGATTATGGGCTGAGGGCCTTCAATTCTCCGTTGATCCTAATATTGAGATTGATATAACCACTGATGATGAATACACAGCAGGGGAACCATTTAAATTGACCGTCACTGTTGCTGATTATGACGGAAATATCATTGAAAGCTATGACGGAACCGTTACCGTAGCTTCAACCGACCCGAATGCTCGAATAAAGATGGAGAAGGATGATGAAAGCTCTTTTGACATGCCCTATCCCCATACCTTTATTCCTGAAATTGATCATGGTATAAAAACATTTTATATTATCTCTAGGCTCGCGGGAAGTCAAACAATTTCAATCTCATTTGCTCAGCAGGAAGAGTCTGCCGAATCTGAGGATATTGTCATCAATACGGCAGAGCTTCATCATTTTGTTGTGACGCAAACAATTGATGGTGTAGAGGGCAAATCTGCCCAAATAGAGGTCACTGCAAAGGATGCATACGGAAATACCATTACAAACTACCATGGCACAATACATATTTCTTCAAGCGATACCTATGCGATAATAAGCGATGCTCAAAATGCTTCAATCACCACCTATACATTTACATCTGAAGATCAAGGCTCTCACATCTTCTATATTATCTATAAATCATTGGGTGACCACACAATCACTGTATCTGATACTGCGGCGGGCGTAGAATCATCGTCCGATCCGATTGAAGTAACAATAGATGATATTCCAGAGGTTGATATAGAAATCCTCATTCCCCCAGCTGATCAATTAGTGGTTGGCGAATCATTTGACTTAACCATTACCATAAAAGATTTCTCGGATGCCGTCATAACCGATTATGATGGCACTATCACCATATCAATGCCTGATGATCCTGATGCGCAAATAAAACGGAGTGCAAGCAGCAATGCGGAAGATTTACCGATAAGTTATACATTTGTTCCTGCGGACTATGGCTCACATACCTTCATAATCATTTCCAACAAGGCTGGTGATCAGACAATAGTCATCTCATCCGACAAAGAAGCCGAAACAAAATCAAGCCCCGTAGCACTTGAGGCAGGAGCTCTCCATCATCTTGCGATAGAATTTACCTCTGATCCCGAATTAGACTATATATCACGCGTAATGGTTGTCACTGCGAAGGATCAGTATGGAAATACTGTAACAGATTATGACGGAACAATACTTCTTTCTTCATCTGATAATTCAACGGTCATAAGGGACGAGGAGAGCGAATCTCTTACGAGGTATACATTCGATCCCGAACAAGATAAAGGAGAGCATACCTTTTATATTATTTACAGAACACCTGGCAGTCAAACCATCACGGTGTCGGACCCTGAAAATAATATAGGTAAATCTGAAACTGTCACTGTGAATGAGGGGGATGTGAGAGAAACTCCTGAGAAACATATCACGGCATACTCAAGCCAAGAACAGACAGCACGAATTTTGACGCGGCTTGATGATATCACAGTACAAGTAACGGGTGTATCCGGCAACCCTTTAAGCGGTGTCAAAGTCAGGTTCCTTATTACTGATATGCCAGACATAGAGGATTTACGCTGCGAACCATATTTATCAGATGTCAGTGTGACAACTGATGAAAACGGCCTTGCCTCAACATCACTGATTTTAGGCTGTGAACCTGGAACGTATACAATAAGGGCTGATTTTCCGGACAAAGGGATTTTGTATGGCGAATATGTTTTATTCTATGTCACTGCATCAAAATTATCCATAGTAGACAATGTAATAAGTGACGGCACAGTGGAATTTAAAGCGTCTGACGAAGCAGGCATCTATAGCTGGTATGTGAATGGGGAATATCAACAAGAGGGGCCCTTATTTATTTTTGACCCCGAGACTTTATTCGGCTTAGATTTTGCCGGTAAATATACGATAGAACTCATGGATTCTCGTTATAATGTGGCAGAGGAAATTAAAAACTATACTGTCCCTGTCATATTGACGCCGGCGTCAAAAATATTTCTCGTTGAAGGGGAGTTTGAACCTCTCACGTTGAAAGGATCTGTAGGGGATAATATTGTATATAGATGGGCGCTTGTCGCCTCCCCTCATGACACAACCGCTCTTGCTGATCCGGATAAGTATGGGACATTTTTAACTGGTGATACGACATATGAGCCAATAAATTATTTTTCTCCTGCAAAAAGCTTGGAAGATCCTACTATGAACCCTGAATTTTATATACAGGTTACAATCGAGGGCGATCCTGACCTGGTGGGAGATTTAAGCACCGCTACTTTTGGTCCATTTTGGATTAGAGATGGCCGGATTGTCAGTGGAAGAGTCACAGAAAAAGGTTCTGATAATCTTGGTATTAATGGTGTGGCTGTCCGATTAGGAAGATATTTTGAGGGAAATCAGCAAGTAATTGTAGATATGGACCCTGTCTTTACCGATCAAGATGGCAATTATGAATTATGGATACCATCTAATTTGTTAAAAAAGGGAACTGTCAGTAAGTATTATTTTACTGCATATAAGGAGGGATATGTGACCACATCTAATATTGAATTGGATGCCTCGGAATTTGACTCAAAGGATGATATAACAATAGATTTTCCACTTACCAAAAAAACCATAATTTCTACTTATACTGATATATATATAGATCCAAACGGAAGAATGCCGGATCAAATTATTATCGAAATCCATGCACAACCTGATTTTGTTGGGACATCAAATGAGATTGAAGTAAGCCTTTTAAAGGGAGCGGGGACAATTACGGAACTTGAATTTAATAATGAAGAAAAATATTACAGCCTCAAGTATATACCTGCTCAAAGCACTTCGGAACAATATACACTCCTTATACATGCTGATACAACCGGAGATGGGGCTACTGACACCCGTGCTGGATTTGATGATTATGTGGCTACCAGTACATTTACGTCTGATAAGAGAAGTGGAATTAAAATAAGAGAAGCGATCTCAGATGAAATATCAAAGAGTGGCGGAATCGTCGGTTTAACGTATAAAGGTAACCATTTCTCCGTGACATTTGATGAAAGGGATATAAATGAGACTTCACTTCTTTCTAACATAGCGATAGAGCTGAAAGCAATAGAATATCAAGTATTTACAGAGGATCTTTACGCTGTTGAGGATACATTTGAAAGTACCATTGTGTATGAAATAAATGCAATTGATCCGAATACCGGCAGTGCTTTCAGGGGTTTTAAGCAAGTAAAAGTCAAATTGCCAATTACTGATCCGAAAAATGTCCTCGATATATCCTTAGAATCTCTCCAGCAAGGATACTTTATAATTTATTGGGCAGAAGATATTGAAGCCTTGGATAAAGGCATTGGTGATATAATTAGCCCTGATATTTTTATTCCTAATGAGGAGCAAGGTCACGTCACCTTCATGTTCGATTCATTGGGGGTTTTTCAAATATTTTATCCGATAAAAAATATTGAGATTTCTTCTGAAAAAAGTTTTACAAATGTGGGAGAGAGCATATACTTTAATGCGAGCATCTATTACGGAGAAGATACGGAAGTATGTGACAGGGCAATACACAGAAATGTGACGGATATGATTCAATGGGAAAGCAGTAATCCAAATGTCGGTGTAATAGAAAATGGTGAATTCAAAGCTGTTGGCTCGGGTGAAACATATATAACCGCAAGAAAATTCAATGTGGTCAGTCATCCTACGAAAATAAATGTCGGAGGCACCTCACGATCAAAATCCAGTGATGATGATTTATATGGATGCTTTATTAATTCACTGAGAAATTGATATTACGAGGTCGTCACAGAGATCACAGAGGACACGGATCGGAGATGGAGAGCGCCTCTATACTCTCTGTGCCCTCTGTGGTAAAATGATAATCACTGTGCGTGACCTTTCCAGGTAGTATAGACAGGATAACAGGATTGACAGGATGATTTTTTTTAACTCCCTGATGTTCCGCTTTATCGGAAGTCTCCTTTTTACCAAAATTACAGAACTCCTGATCCGTATATTTATTTTCAGTCCGTTACAAGGCTATGTCTGGATTATTGAGTGATATTATATGTAGATTAAGATTAGGAGTATGATAAACATTTCTAATAAATATCTCAATCTTAATCGTAATCTTACTCTTACTCTTACTCTTACTCATTTATAAATTGGCTTCAACTTAAACTCCAGTGATTCTGGAGTTCTGTAATTGCACCAGTAGAGGGGTGCAAGAGAAACAATTATTAAAATTCCAGTAATATCCCCATAGAATAAAAATAACCACTTATATCGTGGCCATCCAAATTACCAAAGTTATCAACGTTGGTATATCTGCCTTCAAAGAAAAGATAGGCCGCATTAATTCCAAATTTCTCATCCAAATCAAGGTCCGATTCTTCATCAGGAATGAAATAATTAAGCATTAATTGCCCTCCTAATGTGAGATGATACCCATATCGGTGAAAACGAACAGTGGGCTCCTGACGCTCTTTACAATAGATATAATCAAATCCTATACCACCATAGGGGACAAGAAATTGTTTATCTGCATATCTCAGCTTATAATTGAGAGAAATATCTACAGGCAACATATAAATATAATTATATAAAGTCGTAATCGCATTGGGATCATCTTCATTGGTTCGCTCCCATGATTCACGGAGATAATTGACCCCTAAGCTCACTTCAGTTGAATTGAGAAATTCATATTTAGCTTCCAAACCGCCGAAAAAAGAATACCGTCGTTGGGCCGACCCCTCTTGCCACCAGGTTCTATGATCGGGGAAATACCATCCCCATTTTGGCTCTATTGCCATATCATGCGTCTTTGATTTTGCACACACCGTCACTGGAAACAGCATAATCAGAATAATTACACAATAATATTTTCTCACATTAACCACTCCCTTGTTACGATCAATTTAATATGTAAATGAAACAACCGTTATTATCATCCGGCAAACTGGGATCAAATATGCCTGAGCCCGGAATTTTTGGATTTTCAGTATCCGGACCAATTGCTCCTCTGCCTTCCGTGTATCTATAAAGACCGGCATTGGTAGCAACCCACAGCCGACTCTTTTTATCCTTGGTGATATCTAAAATAATATTAATTTCTGATTCTGAACCATTATCCATAGCCTCATTGGTAAAAAGGGTCCAGGTATTTGCTCTTATATTATAACAACTTAATCCTGCTTCTCCGGTAGCTTGTCCATTCACATATACCTGCGATCCTATCCAAAGTTCATGTTCTTGATTATCCAGATACAGGCTGGTCACCCGATCACCTGCCATCTTTCCATTGGTATTCGATGAAGTATACTTTTCAATCCATTCCCCTCTACTTCGGTCATATCGACAAAGTCCGCTCATCGTCCCCACCCACGTATCTCCGTAACTATCTGTTGCGATATCACTAATTAACTCAACATCAAAATGCTCATTTTCCTCATTATGCCTCACGAGCACCTCTTCTGAATAGGGATCGATGACAATTATGCCCCGGCATATATTATTATCATTCATGGCTACCCAAAGATTACCATCCCTGTCAAAATTCAATGCTCTCACATAACTACATCCCTGCCCCCCTAAAATATCAGGGTCAATGCTTCTCCATAGAACACCATCGAACGTGCTCAATCCCACTTTATACGTAGTGGCACCTGTGTTGTCAGTTTCAAGTTTCATTGATCCGATCCACAGAGTATCGTGTGTATCTTGTGCTAATGCCGTAATGAGATCACCTGACAATTTAACTCCCGGATCTGCCTCTTTATACGAGGTAAACTGATCCCTTGAGATATCATATTTCATTAATCCTTGATTTTGATAATATATACTTCCAGACCACATAATATTATTATCATCGATCAGTAGAGTGGAAATAGAATACACGGAATCTGTGTCATTTTTTGTCAGATAGCCATCCCAGCTATTACTATCAAGCATAGCTATTCCACCCGGATCATTACTATCTAATGAATGGTAAAATGAGCCGGACCACACGCGATCAGCACTATCGATCGCCACAGAAAGAACAGTATTACTACTGAGACCACTTTGCTGCGTATAGTTTACCCATTCAGGCCCTATGTCACTCTCATCCCCTGTGACATCACCGCCTGTATCACCACCTGTCTCGCCGGTATCATCTTCAGTACCTCCGCTGCCACCAGTTGTGTCCTGCCAATCGGTCTGCTGCAGTATATATTCACCGGAAGCCCCGAATATTTCTCGATCATCAACAGCGAAATAAAATTTATAGCCAACTTGGTGGGAAGAAGAAAAATTGATGGGGATTGTAAGAGTATAGGTAACTCCCTCCTCATAATCCACATTATTGAGATCAACTGGGGTCATAGGTATTCGTAGGCTATTGCTAAAATTGCCATCCCCATCAGAATCAAGCATCAACTGGCTTTCATCAGGAGAAATACCTTTACTGCTTTTATAGCCAACTTTAAATTCAAATTCAGCTCCATTAGGTCCTTCTGCACGATCTACTCCATTGGTGTAGTTATCTATCCAATAGAGTAATTCGCTAAATTCCTTAAGCCAGAGAACTTCGCTTGCCTCTCCTGTAATCTGCTGATTATCAATGGTAAATTGAAAGCGATATTTTATCTCTTCCCTCTGAGAAAAATCTATTGTAGAGGCCATGATCTGATAAAAAAACACCTTTCCATTACGATAATCCTTATCATTTGGATCCTGCATTTTCATAATAAATTTTTCATCACTATCAAATGTATCATTGCCATTAACATCACACAATAAAAGACAATCGTTAGAATCTACATTGATATCATAATTACTTTTAAATCCCACTCTAAATATATATTCTTCTATATCTGAGCCTACTCTTAGCTCTTTTACGCCATCCGGATAATTAACAGGATCCACCCAATAGAGTATACCAGGATATTTTTGGAGGTTATACACAATATCAGGAATTCCTGGAACCTGTGTATTATTTTCTGTAAAATAAAATTTATACCCAATTTCTCCCTCTACCGGAAAATTGATCGTAGTGCCATTTACTACAGCTATATATTCTTTTCCCTCTGTATATTGGCCATTATTGGGGAAGGGCCCCATGCTTACTTTTTTTCTGCTCTCAAAGCTTCCATCACCGTCTGAATCCAGTAACAGGTGATGTCCATTAGGATCTAAGGCTGCATTATCAATACTTTTATACCCTATTTTAAATTCATACTGACCTCCGTCAGGTCCTGGGCTATATTTTACGCCATCGATATAATCATTAGGCTCAATCCAAAAGAGCACCTCAGAAACATCTTGTGTAAATAAACCATTTGAGGTGCCAATCCATACCCTTCCCTTTTTATCCTTAATGATATCATTGGTAATCGTTTGATCCATGATCTCCCTGGAGAGAAGACTCCATCCGTTGAGAGTGTCATGAAGACAATGCAGGCCAATTTCTCTGGAAGAGCTGTTATATGTTTGCATCCATATCTCTTGAGTGAGCTTGTCAATAAAAAGATTAGTTATGGTATCTCCTGTCATCATGCCATTCGTGTTTGAGGAATTATACTCTGCCACCCAATCACCCTTTCTATAGTCATAATGAAAAAGCCCCGCAATAGTACCAATCCAGATATCACCATTATAATCTTTATCGATTACACTCACATTGGTCACAATATCATAATAATTATCTTCATCGAAGCGTTCTATGACAGTATGTGAAGTGGGATCAAAAACCATTATTTCCGGTTTTAGCTCAATTTCAGCACTCGTCCTGTAATTAAAACTGACGATCCACACATATCCCCGGCCATCTATGGCAAGGTGTGAAATGTATCTTCCTTGAAAAACATTATCAGGATCAAAAACCGCCCATGTATCCCCTTCATATTTGCATAATTTACAGTAATAGTCTTGTTGCGCTTCATCACTGCCGGATAACCCTGCCCATAACTCACCTTCTTCAGACACTGCAAGTGCCGTAAATAACCCGAATGCTATTTTGTCATATATTTCGCTGTAATCATAAAATATCTTTTTCAATTCCTTTTTGTGAGTATCATAGCTGACTAATCCCGCACCAAGTATTGTTTGATTGGCATCATTCAAGTAAATTGCCCCATTGGCCCACATTATATCATTGTTGTCAATTGAAATATTAATTACAGGATAAATAGAAACAGGATCAGCACTTTCTTTATCCTTGGTCAAATAATGATACCACTCGCTACCGTCATACATAGTGATTCCACCGGGATCACTCGTTGGGTCGCCTGTATTATACCCGGTCCCAATCCAAATACTGTCATTACTATCTGCTGCCAGGGAATATACCATATTATTTGAAAGACCATCTTCCATATCATATCGTATCCAGCCAGTATCTCCACGTACAGTCCCAGCCTTTAATATAAACGTACACATAAAACAGCACAATATCACACAATATACACTATTTATTATAAACTTTTTCATATTTAACATTTACCCTTTATCATTATCAATTTTTTCTTAAAGTATACCAATAAAGCACCCCTCTCCCTCTACCTTTCTATATACCTTTTTATAGTCCTCTGGAGTGCCCGTGGTAAAAGAAAATTCATATGCCTCTGGAATATTCTTCCCCTCTGCATCCTGAGCCTCCTCTGAAATAGCGACAGCATATAATTGGTCATAGCGTAACTCATTCACTTTAATAATCATAGTAGTACTATCAGAACTCCATACAATGGTACTTTCTACCTCTGGAGTAATAATGAGTGCTGCCTCTGTCGACGTATGATCCATAGCTTTATTAAAGCGAATCATTATTTCAAGCTCCTCTATGGACTCATTTGTTTCGCCATGAGAGGGGGAAGTCTGTGCCACCGTTAACAGGGCATTTGGTTCCACTGTCGTAAAGCTTAATATTTTGGCCATCTCCAGGCTATTTCCCGCAGAATCTTTTGCATCAGTTGAAATCTGAACTAAATATGAGGTAGCACTATCCAATTGCGGAGGGCTGCAAATTAATACGCTATTGCCATCCTGCCAATTAAAATCCATTTCACTCACCAAGGCCCCTGTTGTAAGATAGGCAAGGCTAAACGCTGCTTCAGTGGCAGCTTTGTCCATTGGTTCGGAAAACCTCACCTCAATAGCAGTAGTCAAGGCAACACTGGTTGCCAGATCTTGGGGCATTATTGATTCTATTTCTGGTTGGATATCATCAGCCATCAATAATCCCTTGTCTGTTCCGATACATACACGCTCTTCACTATAGGCAAAGGAGGTGAGTTGTGCATCTTCCCATTGACTAGGAACAAATAAAGAAGCCCACTGTGTCCCCTCAGGTTCAAACGGATTAAACACACTTGCCCTGTTGTTCGAGCTTAATACGCCAAGAGAACCTTCGTGGGTTATCTGTATATCAATGACTCCTGTATCAGGCACCACCGTATTTGTCGTATCATAGCCATATTCAACATACACTGAATCCCCGGAATCGGGAGAATAACGGATAAGACCAGGATTATTATACGGATCTTCATCGTCGTCAGCCAAGCCGAGCCATAAATCCCCATTAGAATCAATAGCAATGGAATTGATAGCTCTGTGAAAGCTTGATACCGTCTGATCAATTGTCCATGCACTTGGATTCCAAGGATCCATGGCATTGTCTAACACAATCAAATTCCCCTCATCTGTACCGAACCACATATTCCCGTTCGGGGCTCTCCCAATTGAGGTAAAGCTTTCGTTTTGGGGGAGTTTCTCTATGTGTGTCGCTTCATAGGCTGTCCATATCCAGTTATTACTTATTTTATTGTAATACCCCAACCCAAGACCTTTGTTTGTTGCAATCCAGACCCACATAGTGGTATCATTTTCAGACGTTGAAACAAGAATATCATTCACAAAATTAGACGGAATTTCAGGATTAGAGGGTGATTGATATATCTGCCATTGCCCGTTATACATTGAAGCTACTCCTCCGGCATAACTATTCATAAGGTTCTGCGAATCTGGCTCCATAGCCATCCATAACCTGCCCTCTCTATCAAAGAGCATTTTATTTACGATACTGTCATCTAACCAGCTCTCATATATATCCTCACTCCTCAACGATGTCCAAAGGGAGTGCGCTTCATCATAATAACTGATCGCTGCATCCTCATAGCTCTCAATGGGCCGCGCAGCAATCCATAAGCCTCCCGTTAAATCATATGTCATAGCAGTAATATGGCTTCCGGCAAGATCACCGAATGCATTCGATGAGTTGACAAGGGGTCTATAGTGGTACTCAGGAGATGCGACAGTGGTAAAATAATTTACATAATTATTGCCGATCATTACTGTATATCCTCTCCCATATGAAAGGGAGGAGGAAGGGATAAAGGATAATGTTGCATCTTGATTCCCCCATAAAAACTCACCCTCAATACATCCAGTGGCGGTACTCACACAAAATGTTTCCTCCACCAACACTCTGTCCATTGGCTCCTCAAATTCAATTATTATTCGTGAAGTAACCGGCACATGAGTATCATTTTCCGCCGGATAAAGAGTAGTTATTGGCAAAGCTTGCCCTTCAGTAGTAAAATCAAATCTGAATAAAGGATATAACGCATGATTCGCCGCATCGCGTGTCTGTGTGTCTATCACTATTTCATACGTTGTACTGGAAAATAAATCCCTGCCCGGCCTAAAGCTCATCGTAGTGCTATTCTCCCACACAAAACTCCCTTCTACTTTTGGGGTAATATGAAATGCTGTCTCAACACTGCCATGATTCATTGGCTCAGAGAAAATAATACTTATATCATTAGAAAGAGCTACATTAACCGCATGATTCTGCGGGGAGGTAACAACAATATGCGAAGGGATAATATCGCACTTTATCCGCCCTTGATCTGTACCCACCCAAATATTACCGTTGCTGTCAAAATCCATATCATTGATTCTTATCCCCTGAAGATCAGAAGATAGAGTATAGGTATGCCATCCAAAAAAAGATGTGTTGTAGGAGACCAACCGGTAATGCCCATTCTGGGCTCTCACAATCATCCAGATGTGGGATGTATGCTTGTCAGCTAAAATCGCACTTACCATCTCATTATCTGCTATAGCTTCGTCCCTTTGTCTATACGTGGCGGGATTATTAATATCATACTCAATAAGGCCTCGATTAGTTGTTCCTATCCAGAATTTCCCCCTGTCTGGATCAACTAAATGAAGCGCCCTAATAGAGCAAAACTTTTCATTTATAGTATGACTATTATCAATAATGCATTCCCAGGCATTCGGATCATCCGGTCCTAAAGCGGTGTTCAGGCGAATAATATTACTGGTTGATTCCCCTGCCCCAAATAATATTCCGCTTCTCTCATTTCCGGCAATGGAATTAAATGAACTCCATTCAAGCAATGGGACATCAATATTCATATGACTCACATTATATGTCGTCCATACCCACTCTTCTCCATTTTTTACACCAACACAGATTCCTTTATCAGTCAGAAGCCATACCCTGTCATTCTCATCAATCATTAAGGCGTTTACATTATTATCTGCAAAACTGAGGGGATCAAGAGTATCATACTGATATGCATGCCAGTGACCCAATTCATCTCGCATGGATACTCCACCTTGTCCCCCATCACCAGCACCCGTCGCTATCCAAAGACGTCCTTTGCTGTCAAAATCCATGGCATGAATTGTATTACTTACAAGAACATTTCTCGAATTGGGATCATCGAGCTCATGAGGGTCATCAAAAGCGCGATAAAGGGTCAATCCTTGTCCATCAAAGTAGCTCACCCCCCCTCCGCTTGTCCCTGGTGCGTCGGAATCGGCAAGCCCGATCCAAAAATTTCCTTCATCATCCAATAAAATAGAAGAAATATACCCGTCTAGTAATGATTGCCCAAAGGGTTGCTCTACCCAAAAAGGCTCGGTTCCTGAATAAAACGTCCATGAAAACTGGCCACTCTCAAGGGGCTGCTCATCCAATGAGAGAACATTATCAGGCTCTCTCAATCCGAAACTATATACTCTTTCATAAAGAAATTCATTCTGGTCGGGGTAAAAAATCATCCGTGTATTATCGTCATACCATTTAAAATCATCGGGGCCTGCACCTATCTCACCATCTGGGTCGAGGTGAAGATAAAAGGCATTTTCCACTGACTGAGTGTTCATTGGCCTATCAAACTCCATGATAATAAGATCTATTTTCTCAAACGCATCCATAGCCTCGGCAGGAAAAACCCTTTCTATTCGAGGTCTCTCAGTAAATCCATCAGTAGTAAAATGAAGAGTAAAAGGGGCATTCTTAAGGAGATTCCCCGCACGATCATAAGCTTCCACTATCTTTATTGAATGAAAGGGTTCATTCCGATCAAATAGTATATTTTCCATAATGACCACGGTGTTATTGCTGTCCCAATAATACGCTCCTGAAGGAATCGGCTGATATGAATCTATCAAAGCTGAAAAACTATTCGGATCCATAGGTTCAGAGAAGGTTATATGGATTGTCACATTAGGATCTTGATCGGGATCTTCAATGGGAATAAGTGCATTTTGGACAGGTACTGTGGCTATTACCTCTGGTGACGCTTTTGTGGTAAACTTGAAAAAATGTATCTCTCTATTCGGATCTATCCCATCTTCACTATAATGCACATGAATGGAATAAGTATATTCAGAATTCGAATCTAGATTGAGAGTCGGCTGGGGAATAATTGAAATGTCCATATATTTAGGTGTATCTGGATCGATACTATTCGGATCAATTTCATAGTCTTCTTGATTTATGTGGGTCAGTATTCCTTCCGGGCTCTCATAGAGATTTATTTCAAAAAAAAGGGGATAGCTGCTCTCAGGACCATCTGCGGTTACAATAGCCGGATCCACTATAGACCAGTCTAAAGGTTGGTTAAAATGTATGGTAATAGGAGAATCTGTTGTGACATCCCTTTGCATGTGCGAGGGATTCGTACTTTCAACCAAAAAAGTGGCTGCCATTACATACCGAGGATAGGGAACCCCTGAAAGGAAGAAAAAAACAGATAACACTAATAACAGGAAAGTCAGTAATCCTCCTAAATTACATCCTGTTTTTTTACCGCTCATAATAACTTCTCCTTAAATTTTATTCTACTTAAAGGCATAGTTCTTTGAAATAATTACTATTTCCTAATGCAAATTTTATACTAGATCACCCCCTATTGTCAACTGGCTGTTTTCAGGAACCTTACCTGATTTCTATTGCATTTATTTGCATTTATTGACAATTCACTATGGTATAATGTATGATATTTATACATCAGGGGGCGTTAACTTATTAACAAGAGGAGATGTGGCAGTGGAAGAGTACAAAAAAAGCGTTATACGTTTTTATTTTATACTAATTATTTTTCTTTTCTTCGGGTGTACAGGGCGATATCAGAAAGTATACATCAATCCTGACGTAAATTTCGGATTTATTAAAAAAGTTGCTGTTCTTCCTTTTGAGAGTTTATCGCAGGATAAATATGCAGGGCAAAAGGTATGGAATATGTTTGTTACTTCCCTGCTCGCAACACACGCTATTGATGTAGTGGAATTAGGGGATGTCCAAAAAGCTTTAAGCAGTATTGGTGGGGGAGAAATGATGGTCCCTCAACAGGGAGTGTGGCTTCAGTCTCCCCAGGTGACTACCTCCACTATGGAAAAAGAGAAAGTAATGGCTTTAGGTCAGATATTAGGCGTGCAGGCTATAATCCAAGGCTCTGTTGAGGTATATGATATGAAACGGATGCAGTCAGGTTCGTATCCCGAGGTCTGCTTAAGCATGAGAATGATCGATGTAAAAACAGGCACAATTATCTGGTCCATAAACCATACAGAAAGAGGAGGTAGAGTCTTGCCTACGATCTTAGGAATTGGGGAAGAGAGCTTAAGCAAGACAACCTTGAATGCGGTGGAAAAAGTTGTAGAAACATTGATATATGAAGTGAAAGACTAACTTCATGCAGGTCCAGAAATCTCATATAATAGCTGTAGTATTAGCTATTGTGATACTCCTCTTCGTTGTGTCCGCATATGCACACAAGATTGCAATTCTCCCTTTCGAGAATATGAGCGGCAATTTTGAGGCCCTTACCTCAGTAATGAGTGTAATTTATGAGCTTATGGGGGAGAAAGCTCACCTTGTACCTGCACATGAAGTCGAGAAGGAATTAATACATCTTCAACTTCGGCATACTGCATACCTTACAACTGCTGACGCAGCTACTATAAGCAAAGCACTAGGAGCATGTTCAATTCTCACGGGTATGATATGTCTTTATGAAGGGGAACCTTATCCTAAAATTGGATTAATTATTAAGATTTACAATACAAAAGAAAAGAATATCCCTATATCATGGATGGATTCGGCAGTCCTTGATTCTAGTGACACAGAATCATGGTTGGGGAGAAGAAGATTTCTGGAAATTCACGATCTTACCCATGATATTTTTAAAAAATTGCTTACAAGGATTCCCTTTGATTGTGCAAAAAAGTAAGAAAATAATCTTATATCTTATTATGATCATTTTATATTCATGTTCAGGCCGCGTTAAACAGCATACCTTTAACAGGCCAGAAGAGATAATAAAAATGAAAAAGCTCGCCATAGCGCCCTTTCATAATCTTACGCAAAAATTAGATGCAGGAGTAATTATGAATCATATGATAATGGCCGAACTGATTAAGAATAGAACTATAAAAATCATAAAATATGGGGATGTATACGAGGCCTTATTAAAAGAGCATATTAATGCTCCGGCTACTCTTGATCGAGCGACATTAAGAATGCTGCGCGATACTTTGAAGGTGGACGGGGTGCTCGTAGGGACCCTTATTATTTATAAGGAAGATCCTGAAGGAACAGAAATTCGATTTGATGCCACCCTTTTAGATACTGACGATGGTACAATAGTGTGGAAAGGAGAATTTCATAAAAGTGGCAATACCTATTCGCCCTCTCACTTATTCCAGAAGACAGATTCACAGATGATTCTTGCCCTCGCACAAAGAATTGCCATTGAGCTCGTTGATACATTAAGCCTTAACATGAGCCCATAATATGAGTGAATTTTTCCGATAAGGGAAATAATAGATTAAAAAAATACATTGTAATACTAAAAAGATGAACAAAAAAAATCGTGTAGCAGTATGCATATGTGTGGGCCTGCTTTTTATAGTGTGTGCTTTTACCTATATTACTGTCCAAGGCGAGTGCCCGCCGCATCCTTGTTTACAAGCTGGTTGTCATTGTGAAAAGATTGATCATCCTACCGCACAATGTGAAGGATGTCATACTGAGGCTAAGGAACATCTTAGCGACCCACAATGCAGACCTGCTCAATATAAAATAATTCAAAGGACTCGCCAAAATGGTATTAATGCCTGCAATAAATGCCATAGTGAGGAATCACTCGGTGTATCCCATCCTGTAGGTATAATCCCATCCAAAAAAATCTTACTTAGGCAGGATGACACGAGCATCCCTTTAGCAGTGACAGGAGAGATATTATGTATTTCATGCCATTTCCCCCATAAAAGAGAAAATCCTGATTTATGCAGATTGAAGGGAAACAAAGAACTCTGTGTAAGATGTCATGGTCTAAGCTATTGAAACAAGCCTTTAAGAACAGGCATTTGTTTATTTTCATCTTCATCCTCACAGGTAGCTGCACTGTTTTGATCAAAAATCATTCAAGATCAGAGCACGTCATTGCTATTGTAAATAATGAGCCTGTGACAGTGGATTCCTTTAAAAAAGCCCTTAAGAAACACCATGTATCGTTACAAAACACTACAAAAACCAACGAGCCACCTGATATACACAGTTTTATTGAAAAAATTATTGATCACCTCCTTATTGTTCAGGAGGCAAAAAAAATAGGATTGGATAAAGAGCGCACATTTATTGAAGCTCGGGAAAAAGAGAGCATTCGACAGTCTGTCCTGTATTTACACGAAGAAGAGATAGAAAAGAAAGTGAGTATTAATGATCAACAGGTATGGGATTACTATATCATGCTCTTAAAAGAGAGAGGCTTGTATAGTGACGCGAATCACGTCTCAGAGGAATTGTTCAAGGAAAACAGGAAGAGTCTCAAAAAAGATCTTTTAAAAAAGAAAATAAAAGAGAGGGAAATTACCTATGTAGAGCATTTGCGAAAAAAATATAGGGCCCATTCTGAAACCGGTGATGAAGAGCTCATTGATAGGGAGGCCCTGAACCGCAATTATGGTGAGAGGGATATGGTTAAAAATGCCTTACATGAGTGGGAAAATACCATGCTTTATAAGATGTATATTAATAAGTTTCTTCTCCCCACCTTAGATATAGAGGAAGAAGAAGAATTATTGTATTACAATGAACATCCTTCCCTATTTCATACGCCCGTGTATGTGAAGATAGAAGAAATTGTGGTAACAACCGAAAAAGAAGCAGAAATACTCCTGCACCGCCTTAAGGAAGGGACCGATTTTGAATTTTTAACCTATTTGTCCCTTCCGGATCGAATGGACGCCACCCAATGGCGCTTACTTGATACGCTCCCCCCGCATATAAAAAATCTCATAACACCCTTACTCGAAGGTGCTGTCGCCGGACCATTAACGCATGATAAAGGTCACAGTCTCTATTTGCTCAAGGCTCGAAAAGGCGGGGCATTGATTCCATTTGACAAAGCCCGATCGAGGATTAAAAATTATCTTAAAAAAGAAAAATATGAACAGAACTTGAGCGGATTTATCGCCACACTCCGAACCAATGCTCATATCGAATACAATAAGGAACTCATTAACCGGTTATCTCCTTAGAGTGCCTTTAAGGATGCTGAAAAGAGTATGATTAAAAATTTTTTCTGTGTAATTTTAATTGCGCTCTCTCTACTTTTTTCTCCTATAGGGTGCGGAAGGGGAAGAGGAGTTGTAAGACGATTTTCCAAGCAAGATTGTAAAACCTGCCATCAGAATAACATTGATGGCTTCATGAATAGAAAAAATATTCACTCCCCCTTAAAGAAAAAATGCGGAATATGTCATCGAACGCATGGACTTATCGGCATGCTGCATTTATGGGATGACGTAGAAGCACAGATTTGCTATCCCTGTCATATGGAGATAAAGGAACTGAGCAGAAAAAAATTTCTTCATCCTGCCTTTGAGAAGGGCACATGCTCCCTTTGCCATGATCCTCATTCGAGCGACGGCGAAAAACTCCTTAAAAAAGAAGGTGATACCTTATGCTTTTCATGCCATAAGAGAGAAAAATTCAATCGGCACGTCGTACACACAGCATGTAAAGATGGGTGTCTCACCTGTCATTACGCTCATGCCTCGGACACTAAACACCTTTTAATTCGCCCGAGCCAATCTTTTTGCCTTACATGCCATCCCGATAGCATGCACAGCGGATTCAATGGATCCATAGAATCTGAATGCACGGCCTGCCATAATCCTCATACAGGAGAGGATAAGAGGTTATTGTATAAAAAAGTTCATCCTCCCTTAGTAAACACCAGTGATAGATGCGCCACCTGTCATAATGCTGCCTCAATGGATATAAAAATCTTGTGCACCAAATGCCATCCTCAAGAACTTCACCTTACCCATAACCACCCGCCAGTAAAGGAGTACAAATGTCTCGAGTGCCATTCACCACATACGAGCGATTATGACTCATTATTACTCTCTCCCCAACTTACCCTGTGTTATAGCTGCCATAAAAAAGAAGACTCTCTCTACCTTCATAAACCACTCAAAGAGGGGGAATGTACCGGCTGCCATAGAGGGCATAGCAGTAATCATGCGTCATTGCTCAACACTGAAAAAAAGGAATTATGTTTCTTGTGCCATAACAAAAATCTTTACACCGATTTGTATGTCCATACCCCTGTTGCTTCCAATGAATGCAGCGCATGCCATAATGCCCATTCTTCGAATTTTCCGAATCAACTTCTTTATCCCCAAGGAAAACTCTGCGTTGCATGCCATAATGACCTTAAAACTCAGATTAAGAATAGTCACTACACTCACACACCCGTTAAAAACGGGAAATGTACCAGCTGCCATTATCATCATTCAAGCACGTTCCCATCTCTCTTGAGGATAGAGCCTAATAAAATATGCACAAGTTGCCACCAGGCTCTGTTCAATATAATAGGAGAAGAGGCGCAATTGCACCCTTTAACCCGTAACGGCAGGTGTCTATTCTGCCATACTGCGCATACCAGTTCCTATGAAAATAATCTAAAAAAAGCCGGGGGAGAAAACTGCATAAATAGCGCATGTCATACCTCTGTGATCGATCCAAATGCTTTGATTGCCCATGCTCCGACAAAAAACAAACAATGCACATTGTGTCATAATCCGCATGGCGGGAAAATGCCCCATTACCTTTATAGCCTTAAAGCCGAGCTTTGTATCTCATGCCACAAAGAATTCACAATCGACAATATGGAGGAGAATCCAAAGGGCACCTGTCTGGGGTGCCATAAAGAACATCATGCACCTTATCCAAGCCTTCTTCGCACTAAAGCACAAAAACTATGCCTGTCCTGCCACACCAAGGACAACGAACATCTTGAAATGGCTCATCGGCGTCTTCCTTTAGAGAGCCTCGACTGTATTAAATGCCATGATGCACATAGCTCTTCAAAGGAGGAATCATTTTTACAATATCGACATCAACCCTTTATGAATAAGAAATGCGACTCGTGTCATGAATAAAAAAATTGTACTTTTGTATTGTTTATTTTCTCTGGTTGCAGGGCACCACTTAAAAGCGCAGGAGATGTGCATTCAGTGCCATCCTGAACGTACACAAAAAACAGCATCGCAACATTTTAAGAAGTATACATGCACACAGTGTCACATGCCCCATGCCTCCAAATTTAAATATCTCCTCATCACATCCCCCCACATCCTCTGCCTCTCCTGCCATCCCTTCGGAAAAGAGGAATCCTTACAGTATAATCATACACCCTTTCAAAAAAGGGAATGCCTTCAATGTCATGATCCCCATGAAAACAGTCTTGTAATACCAGAGGCAGGATTATGTTTCCGATGTCATAAGGACGCGCCATTTCGAAAACAAATTATTCATCTGCCAGTAAAAAAGGGTCAATGCACTCAATCTTGCCACCTGCCTCATGCCTCATCGAATGAGTTTTTACTCTTTTTCCCTTATAAATCGAGTGCAATATGCCTTGATTGTCACCCTTTTAACAAGGAGACACATACATCATATCCTTATATGCAAAACTTCTCAAAGGTCAACTGTCTATCATGCCACACTCCCCATTCTTCTGAGAGAGACGGCTTAGTGTTTAGCAATCTTCATTCCCCTTTCAAAAAGAAGGAATGTCAGAAATGCCACTCTCTTCATGAGAAAAAGGAGGGGGGGAATCTTTGTTATACATGTCATATGGATGCGAGGAAAAAATTCTTAAGCCGCAGCACACAGCACCTTACAGGAGATAAAGAAGAATGCACTATCTGCCACAATCCCCATGGAGCTGAAAGGAAGTCTCTTGTCCGCACATCTCTTCGCCGGCTCTGCACACGTTGTCATGATATAAATAAAAAATACGGCAATCTTACCCCCCACCCGGAGGTTGCAGCAGGCCGATGTTCAACATGCCATAACGCACATTCTTCAGATAATCCAAAATTTTTCCAAAAAGAAATTATTGCGTTGTGTACCGAGTGCCATAAGCGACAGGGGAAACACTGTCACCCTTCCGGGGAAAAATTTATAGATAAACGAAACAATACACCGATTACTTGTATCACATGCCATAATCCTATGGGCACACAACATACTCGGATATTGAGGCTCAGCGGCTCCAAGGAACTTTGCCAACAATGCCATAAAGATTACTAGAAAATTTTCCCAAAATAGAGTATTATTTTCTTCTCTTATAATGTTTACTACTTTTGGGAGATAGATAGTGAAAATTTTGCTTATGGGAAATCCTAATGTAGGCAAAAGTGTGGTCTTTTCAAGGCTCACCGGGATTAAAGTAATTTCCTCCAACTATCCGGGAACAACAGTGGAATTTACAAAGGGATCTATGAAATATTTAGATAAATTGGTGGAGGTTATCGATGTCCCTGGTACATATAGCCTCAATCCTTCGTCCGACGCAGAACGTGTCGCCTTAAAATTAGTACCGGAGGGTGATCTCATTATCAATGTAATCGACGCGACCAATCTTGAAAGAAATCTCTATCTTACATTTCAATTGATTGAACAACAAAAGCCTATGGTCGTTGTCTTGAATATGTGGGATGATGCTCAGCATCGGGGTATCCTCATTGATGTGAATCAACTTGAAGCCTTTCTGCGAGTTCCTGTAATACCGGTTGTTGCCATTACCGGTGAAGGAATAAGCGAAGTCGTATCACGATTGCCTGAAGCTCGTGCCCCCAAAATTCATACGCACACGAAGGATGAAAAATGGGCTGACATAGGGGCCCTTACTCAAAAGGTACAGAGAATTACGCATCATCATCATACAGCCCTTGAGCGATTTGAAGATTTATCAATTCACCCATTCACGGGAATCATTATTGCCGTGGTTGTTGCATGGATTACGTTTTGGGTCGTTCGATTTATCGGGGAAGGGCTGATAAACACTGTGCTTGATCCCTTATTTACAGGTGTTTTACACCCATATCTTATGAAACTGAGTATTTCACTGGGTTCGTCAGGATTCAGTCATGAAATATTAATTGGCAAATTAATTAACGGACAGATCGATTTTACTCAATCTTTCGGCCTTTTAACCACCGGCCTCTATGTCCCCTTTGTAATGGTGCTTCCCTATGTGCTTTCTTTCTATTTTATGCTCGGTTTTCTTGAAGATCTCGGCTATTTACCCCGCATCGCAGTGCTTGCCGATAATTTTATGCACAAAATAGGGCTTCATGGTTATGCGATTATTCCGACAATACTCTCTTTTGGCTGTTCAGTGCCAGGGATTATGGCCACTCGCATACTTGAGGACCGCCGTGGAAAATTCATAACCGCCACTCTGCTTATGGTAGGCATTCCATGTATGTCTCAAACCGCTGTTATTATTGGCCTTGTGAGTAAGTTTGGAGACAGGTATGTTTTTCTTATCTTTGCCGTATTATTTCTCATATGGATAAGTCTTGGCCTTTTTTTAAACCAATTTCTTAAGGGTGATACGCCGGAAATACTCCTGGAGATCCCTCATTATCATTTCCCAAGAATGCCCGCATTATTAAAGAAATTATGGATGCGTATCAAAGGATTCCTCCTTGAGGCTATCCCTATTGTGCTGCTCGGAGTGTTACTGGTCAATATTATGTTTCATTTTGGAATAATCGATTTTATCGCTCGACTCTCTCAGCCTGTAATTACTGATTTAATGGGGCTTCCCGGCGAGGTATCCCTCCCCCTTATTATCGGGTTTTTGCGCAAAGACGTGGCAGTCGGAATGCTGGCTCCCCTGCAACTCAATATCAAACAACTCGTCATAGCATGCACTATTCTCTCTATTTATTTCCCCTGCATTGCCACATTTACGATCCTACTCAAAGAAATAGGCATCAAGGATACTGCAAAGGCCGCAGTTATTATGATTCTACTGGCAGTCTTAGTGGGCAGCCTGATGAATTTCCTTTGGATACTCTAGCATTATTTATTTCTCGCGCATCTTCTGATAGGCAATATGCTGTATATAATAATCCAAAAGAATAATAGCCATATAAGCCTCAGCAACAGGCCAGACCCTTGCCACTATCGTCGGATCACGACGCGTTACAGCGCTCAACACCTTATCTTCCAGGCTTACCTTGTCAATTGTATGTTGATCCTTTCCAATAGTAGGCGTTGGTTTCACCGTAATTCGAGCGATAATATCCTGCCCCGTGGTGATGCCGCCGGTTATTCCGCCCGCATTATTACTATCAAAGACAACTCTCCCCTCCTTCATGCGCATCTGGTCATTACATTTGGATCCCTTCATATCCTTTGCCTTGATACCCGCTCCTATCTCTACCGCCTTTACCGACGCAATACCTAACATTCTCCCGATTTCTGCATCCAATTTTCGAAAAACAGGCTCTCCCATGCCAGCGGGGATTCCTGTGGCAATTATTTCCACCAACCCCCCTGCTGAGTCACCCTCATCCCTTATTTCTATAGTACGCTTATGCATCTGCTCTGCTGCTTCGACATCAGGACAATTCAAAGAATAATGGACCCCATATTCGGCTTTTATTTTCTCGGGGACCATTTTCTTCACTTTAGCTGCATCCCTAATTTTTTCAAAATCAACAAGAACTGCCATTTTCTCCAATAATCTCATCTCCGGTTTAAGTAGGCCTGACGCAAAAAAAGCCTGGTATATAACATCATGCTCAACTCTCACTTTTCTGTATGCTTCAGCGACCCTGCGAATTTCTTCAAAAGGCATGTCACGGGCAACGACACCCGCGAGTTCCCTGACATACGCATACACGAAAATCCCGTGTTTTTTCAATATTTCTTTTGCCACAGCCCCGGCAGCAACAATTGTATTTGTATACCGGCCGCTGAAAATACCCGCTCCGATTGAATCATCACACTCTCCGTATTTTTGATAAGTGGCATACGAGGCATGCCCCGGACGCGGGGTCCTATTCGTCACCCTATACTGTTCAATATGTTCAAAATGACGGTCAAGGTTAGGAATTAAAATAACCAAAGGCGTGCCATTTGTTTTACGGGCATTTTCAAAACCTACCATCGTATTGTCCACATTAAATCCACTATATAAAATAGGGATATCAGGCTCTTTTCTCGGTGAACTTAATTCTCCCTGACCCGGTTTGCGAAGAAGCATCTCCCTGTAAATCTGCTCTTCTGTGAATTGCATACCAGGAGGAACTCCCTGAATATGCACAGTCATTCCTTCTTGATACGATCCTCCTCCAACAGTTAATTTAAATAGTGTGCCTAAATTACATCCATACATAATTTTCACCTCATTCTTATAGATATGTTATGTGAGCCCCAAGTGATTCAAGTGTCTTGAAAAATTCAGGATAGGTGACCCCAACAGCCTCGGTATCTCGTATTACTGTCTCACCAAGTGATGAAAGCCCTGCTATTGCGAGAGCCATGACAACTCGGTGGTCCTTATGCCCACAGACCTCTGTGCCCTTTAATTGTCCCCCCTCAATACTCATCCCATCGGGTAATTCTTGAATATTCGCTCCCATTTTGCTCAACTCCTCTGTCATGACCGAAATTCTGTCTGTCTCCTTTAAGCGAGCTTGAGGAACATTGCGGAGGAGTGTCTTTCCCTTCATAAAACAGGCTAAGGTTGCCATCATGGGAAGAGCATCCGGAGTTGCATTCAAGTCTATCTCCCTCCCGACAAGCTCTCCACCAGTTACATTGATACCCTCGGATGTAAAGCGAATGCTCGCACCCATGTCTTTTAAATAATCTACTACTGCTTTATCTCCCTGAGGATCGCTCATATCCAATCCTTTAACCAGAATGCAATTATTATGAAGGGCTCCTGCAGCAAGAAAGAATGTAGCGGAGGAAAAATCAGCAGGGATTGATCTGTCAAAATGAGGATACCCTTGTCCGCCTGGGATAAAAACCTCGCTTAGGCTCTCATTATGCTCTACCACTATACCAAGCTCCTTGAGCCATTTGAGGGTAATATACACATATGGCACTTCATTAAGAACAGAGACATGAATTGTCGTATCCGCCTTTGCACAAGGAGCATTGATTAGCAGGCATGTGAGATATTGGCTCGTCACTGACTCCAATATGGTCTCTCCTCCTCTCAACCTTCCACTCACAATAATCGGGCAGCGTCCGTTATTTCGTGTTGATAATACAGTCGCGCCCAAGTCATTGAGTGACCTACAAAGGGGGCCCATCGGCCGGCTGCGTATTTGTTCATCTCCGGTAAACACAGCATACCCCTCTGAAAGCAAAGCTGCTGAACCTAACGCAATCCTCAGGGTAGTCCCGGAATTAAGCACATTAATTATATCATCCGGAGGCATTACCACCCCGTCTATACCCTCTATTGTTATGAGTGTATCTTCTTCAACAATCTTTGCTCCAAGCTGTCGATACGCATTTATCGCTGCGCGTGTATCAAATGAATTAAGCGGCCTTCTAATAATACTTGTTCCTTTGGCAAGACTTGCCAGGGCTATAGCTCTAATCGTATGAGATTTGGACGCCGGTATATGAACCTGACCTTTCAGGGTAGATTGTTTCAGTATAATTGTGCTCATTTATTACTTTTATCCGGTCTTAATTGTTCAGCTTCATATAGATAAATGTGGTGTATTTGATTTTGCTTCTGTTCTGTATTGAGGTTAATCATCACTCTAATGCATTTGCCTAAACTGCCCGGCACTGGTATTTCTGTAAAACAGATCAAAGGAACATCCATCCAGCCAAGCCGTCGCGCTGCAACCGCGGGGAATTCAGCATTGAGATCAGTGGTGACAGAAAAAAGAACACTCCCGATATCCTCTGTAATGATATTATTTGCTTCTACCATCTTTTGAAGAAGCTCTTCTGTCCGATTCACTATTTCCTCTTGCTTATTTTCCCGTGCAACTGTTGCTCCTCTTACTCCTCGCATAACCTTGTAGTTCATATATACCTTACCCCCTGAATGGTGTTATGATGCTTTTTTGAAGTTATAGATATAAAAATCTTATCAAAATATTTGTTTATTTGTCAAATATGATTATTTAAATATCTCCCCAGTTTCTTTGTACCAGAGAAGCAAATCCAAATGAGGCATGGGGATACCTACCCCTTGTGCAAATTCTTTCATTTTCCTCTCAATATCTAAATACAATTTCATCGGCAGGGCAGTGGGCAATTTCTCTATTACTTTGAGCAGATACAAATTTTTAACTATATGCCTATCAAGAATTGCCAGATCTAATCCTCGCCCTATATTTCTCAGAAAATGGCTTGCTTCTTTGTATCCCATGCCTTTGATATGCTGGACCAGCCATTGCCTCGCGTCGCCTGCGTCATTGAATGCGGTGATTTTACTCTTAATGATGATTTCCCCTTGGATGGTAAAAAAATTTCGCGCCTCAATAATATACTTCGCTTTATTATTCTTGAATCGCACATCATAGAGTTCATCAGCAATCTGGGTTGTGCTTCCGTGCAGTAATAATTTTTTGCTCTTGAGCCTCTGTACCGCACTCCAACAACGCCTTGCCCTGCACTGGGGAGTGAGCATGCAAAAAATAAATTCAGTAAAAATATCATCTTCGCTCCCCGTCTTCCCTACTATTTCAAATTCTTCTATTCTTAGGAGTATTCTCCTTTGGAGGGGTAGATACATTCCTTTAACCTCATCGATCATTGTCATGCGTCCTTTGTCGCACTGCCTCATACATCACAATACCTGCTGCAACCGACATATTTAAGGAATTAATAGCTGATTTCATAGGCAACGATACCAAAAAATCACATTCGGAGCGCATCAGTCTTGAAAGACCCTTTCCTTCTCCACCAATAACGAGCGCAAGCGGGAGAGTAAAATCTATAGTATGCCATAGTTCCCCACCGTCTGCCTCAGCCCCAATAATCCAAATACCATTTTTTTTCAATAAACGACAACAATTCACACAATTAGATACTCTGACTATTGTTATAAATTCAACGGCTCCTGCTGATGATTTTGCCACTGTCTCATTTACACTCGTGGCTCTCCGCTTTGGAATAATGAGTGCATGCACGCCCGCGGCGCTCGCAGTGCGAATCAAAGAACCAAGGTTCCTCGGGTCTTCCACTGAATCTGCAATCAGGAGAAATGGAGTAACATTGGATGCTTTTAAGTGCGCAATAACCTCAGATAGCCCTTTAAATCTGAGGCTCTCCACTATGGCAACAACACCTTGATGAGAACCCTGCCTTGAAAGCTCATCAAGCCTTTCTTTGGGGACCCTTTCGCAGATAATCTTCCGGGATTGCGCTATGCTTGATATTTTCTCAATCTTATCGCCACACGCACCCTGAGCAAAAAAGATCTTCTCAACTGAACGTTGTCCTGCCTTTAACGCTTCCAAGACAGGATTTCTTCCAAATATTTTCGGCAAGCCTACCTTCCCTTTATTCGCCAGGTAGTAATTCCGTCAGAACGGTCTTCTAATTGTATATTTAAGCCAGCCAGACGCTCCCTTACCATATCCGCTATGGAATAATGTTTGTTTTGACGACACTGCTGACGCACATCAACAAGAACCTTAAGAAGATCATCAACTAATTGATCATCGGAAAATGCAGGCGCTTCTTTTTTCCCGAATAATCCCAAGATAGAGCTTATCTCCATAATCCGCTCTTTGGCGATGCGAAGGTCTGTGGCTGTCTGAACTGTGGAATCCTTATTCATAAGTGCCGTATTTATCTGCTTTACCACCTCAAATATATGTCCAATTGCCTCTGCCGTATTAAAATCATCATCCATTGCCTTCTCAAATGATGTTTTTAAATTATCCATACGCTCCTTCCATGGAACTGACAATTCTCCTCGTTTACTCTCACCTACTGAATTCCCAAGCCTATCGATGTTTTTAAAGGCTATATAGACCCGCTCCAATGCCTTTTGGGCCTGGTCTATTGCCTGATCGGAAAAATCGATCGGACTTCTATAGTGAGTTGAAAGCAAGAAAAAGCGTAATGTCTCTGCACTGTATTTGTCAAGAAGATCTCGTATAGTAAAAAAATTCTGCAAGGATTTGGACATCTTTTCTTGATTAATGGAGACAAAGCCATTATGTATCCAATAACGGACAAATCTCCTGCCTGTAGCTGCTTCAGACTGGGCGATCTCATTTTCATGATGGGGGAAAATAAGGTCTTTTCCCCCCCCATGGATGTCAAACTCTTCTCCTAAATATTTCATTGACATCACAGAACACTCAAGGTGCCACCCCGGTCTTCCTGGTCCCCAGGGGCTATCCCAGCTTGGCTCTCCTGGCTTTGATTTTTTCCAAAGGACAAAATCAAAGGGATCTTCCTTGCGAGGATCAATCTCTATGCGAGCCCCTGCCTTCATTTGCTCAAGACTGCGACCTGATAATTTGCCATATCCCCTAAAACGCTTTACCGCAAAAAATACATCCCCAGAGGCTTCATACGCAAATCCCTTTTCAACGAGGACCTTTACCAGGTCTATCATCTCCTGCATATGGTCTGTGGCCTTCGGCTCTATATCAGCATCCTGAATACCCAAACACCCGAAATCTTCCCTATAGGCTTGTATATATCGTGCAGCTAGCTCTCTGCAATTACAACATTCTTCACGTGCCCGATTAATAATCTTGTCATCAATGTCTGTAAAATTGCGCACATAGGTAACTTCATAGCCTTTATATTTTAAATAACGGCGAATAATATCAAAGACCACCGCACCACGAGCATGACCAAGATGACACAGGTCATACACTGTCACCCCACATACATACATGCCGATCTTCCCCTTATGAAGTGGCTCAAAAACCTCCTTCTTGCCAGTAAGCGTATTATATACTTTTAGTCCCATCTGAATCTAATCCTTTAATATAATCAAAAGCATGGTGAAAGCGAGCACAACAGGTGTCTCTCCCAAGTAAAATTATCAACTGATCAAGGTCTGGCCCCTCAACTGAACCACTCAGTGCGGCCCGAATTATCATATAGAGAGATTTGCCCTTCACACTGCTCTTCCTTGTGATCTCTTTTACTATTTCGCGTAAATTCTCCTTTGCGATCATCTCTATGCTGGAAAATACGCTCAATGCCGCCTCAATAACCAGTTGTGCCTCCGGCATTACAAGTATATCATGAGCATCGGCATCAATATCAATCGTTGGATTAAAATATACGCGCGCACGATCATAAATCTGCACCACTGTATCGACCTTTGCTTTTACTGAGTCGACAACTTTAAGCCACCATTCATCTCCCCGCCTCTTTATCTCCTGGCGCCATTCATCTTGTGTGCCTTCCGGAATATATGCAAGACTTAACGCCGCAATTGAATCAAGGGATTTTCTGCGAATATAATTTCCATTGAGCCACAACAATTTTTTTGTATCAAATACTGCTGCGCTCTTATTGAGTCTATCAAGAGTAAATTTTCTTACCAGTTCATCAATCGGGAGGAACTCCTCCCCATCCTCTGAAGACCACCCCAATAATGATAAATAATTCACTAACGCCTCAGGTAAAAATCCCCTCTCACGATATTGGGTAACGGATGTGGCGCCATGCCGTTTGCTCAACCGTGTATGGTCAGGCCCAAGAATCATCGAAAGATGCGCAAACCGCGGCAGGGGGAATCCAAAAGCCTGGTATAAAAGAATCTGCTTAGGAGTGTTTGACAAATGATCTTCTCCGCGTAGAATATGGGTAATATCCATTAATGCATCATCTATTACTACCGCGTAATTGTATGCAGCACTCCCATCAGATCGAAGAAGCACAAAATCACCGAGGGCTGTATCCTCAAATTCAACCGCTCCCCGCACAATATCCTCTATAATAATTCGCTTATCAGGAAGATGAGGAATCCGAAAACGCACTACCGGCTCTCGGCCTTGCCGCTTATATTCCGCGATTTCATGTGCTGTTAAGTTACGGCAATGACCGTTATAGAGGGGCATTCTTCGCTGCGCAAGAGCCTTCTGTTTCTGTGTTTCAAGCTCCTCCGCAGAACAATAACAATAATACGCATATCCCTTATCAATAAGCTTTTTAACATATTCCCGATAAATATGTGTTCTTTCTGACTGCCGATAAGGGCCAAAAGGGCCTTCAGTAACTGGTCCTTCATCCCAGGAAAGCCCCAACCACTCTAAATCTTTTTTAATGGTTTCTTCTGAAGCTAAGGATGAACGTTCCCTGTCAGTATCTTCTATTCGAAGGATGAAGTTGCCTTTTTGATTTTGCGCAAATAGCCAGTTGAATAGAGCAGTTCGCGCATTTCCTATATGAAGATAACCCGTAGGGCTTGGAGCAAAACGGACCCGTACTCGTGCCCCCATAATTCTTATAATGATGCTTGGTCAGGATCTTGATCAACCATGAATATTTGATCGATTCGTTTTTCGATCAGAGGAGCCTCTTCATTCTCTGCATACGCTAACTCAGAGATAATCAATTCCTTTGTCTCATCCATCATCTTCTTTTCCCCAAAACTCAATTCCCTTTGTCTGTTCATCAAGTTTAGGTTCCTGAAAACAGCTGCTATTTCAAAAATTGAACCGCTTTTAATCCTGTCCCGATTGTCCCTGTATCTCCGGCTCCAATTAGCAGGCATCGCTTCAAAATCACCCTCTAGGATTTCAAATACCCTGCTTACATCTGACTTGGAAATAAGTTCTCTGATTCCAACCACCTCTGCCTTTTTTGTCGGAATCATGACAGTGCTGTTATCAGAAAGAATTCTTAATATATAGAACTCCTCTTCATTATCCTGAATTGTTTTTCGTTCGATAGCCTCAACTTCCCCCACCCCAAGTGTGGGATAGACCACTTTTTTTCCTACTTCAAACATGGCCCATCTCCTTTTTTTTCATTTTGAGACCCAACCCAAAATTATTTATAATTATTTTGAATTTACAGATAAATAAGCAAACCTCCTAATTTTTATTCCAGTGCATTATATCATAAAAAATTTCATTACGCAAATAGGAATTCGATAACATCCTGCACATTTTCATAGGAAAGGACGTCTATCCCCTCACCTTCACCAGAAAGCTCTGCTACATTATTTTTTGGCATAATACATCTCTTAAACCCCCTCTTTTTGATTTCTTTTAATCTCACGGCACCTTGTTCTATTGACCTTAACTCCCCTGTGAGGCCCACTTCTCCGATAATGACAATATCTCGTGATACGGGGATATTTCTAAGGCTAGAGACAATAGCCACAATGATGCCAAGATCGATTGCTGGTTCATCTATCTGCAATCCGTTCACTACATTAAGATAAATATCTTTGTCTTGAAGCAAAAGGCCCAACCTGATCTCAAGCACTGCAATTAATAAAGAAATCCTTTTTTGATCAAGACCATTGGCCGTTCTGCGTGAAATACCGATGTTTCCCTGAGATACTAAGGCCTGAAGCTCTATCAGAACCGGCCTGGTGCCTTCAAGACTGCATACAATAACCGACCCGGAATATGATTTGGCATGTTCTTGAAGAAATAACTTGGAGGGGTCCAGGACTTCACGAAATCCCTTGCCGGTCATCTCAAAAAGCCCTAATTCATTCGTGGGGCCAAACCTATTCTTTACTGTTCTTAAAATTCGATAAATATGATGGCGGTCACCCTCCAAACAAAGAACCGTATCGACTGTGTGTTCCAGAAGCTTCGGGCCTGAGACCACGCCTGTTTTGGTCACATGTCCCACCATAACTATGGAGATATTTTGAGCTTTGGCGAAAAACATCAGTTGCGTGGCCACCTCTTTTATCTGGCTTAAACTCCCGGCAGGGCTATCAATCCTTGTGGTGAACGTCGTCTGGATTGAATCGAGTATCATAAGCCTGGGGGAAATTTTTTGCGTATGGGTTATTATTTTCTCAAGCGACATTTCCGTGCCTATATAGAGGCCACACGCTGATAGTGCGAGGCGATCTGCCCGTATCTTTATCTGTTTCGAAGATTCCTCGCCTGATATATAGAGGATAGGTAAAGTGCAGCCCAAATGATTGGCCATCTGGAGAAGCAGGGTCGATTTTCCAATACCAGGCTCGCCATATATCAACACTACTGATCCTGCTACCAGGCCACCCCCTAACACACGGTCAATCTCGCCGATCTGTACGTGTATTCTATCTTCCTCTGTTGCCTTAAGTTCCGGTAAAGGCATTGGAGGATATGAAACAGAAAAACTATTTGTCTCGCAATGAGATTCTTCAAAAAGAGTATTCCACTCCTCACATGAAGGGCATTTACCCATCCATTTCGAAGAGTGAAACCCGCACACCTGACACACAAAAGCACTTTTGCTCATAGTAATTAGCTGGTTAGAAACCTGGAATCGGGATCGTGCCAATGAGGGCTTTGAGGTCTTTATCTTCAAAGGCAAATCCAAGGCCGGCAAAGAAACTCTGTTCATCTGAGTCGGCAAAATCATCCCACCCTATTTTAAGGGAAAAATATTGTTTAAATAGATACGTAGTAGCCAATTTTAAATGCGGTTGATCATCATTTGAAAAATCCCACCCTTCAAGAGAAAAGGAGAGGTTATCCTTATTTCTATAATAATAATCAATACCGACACCTCCGGATGACTCCATGAGTCCTCCGCGCAATCCCCAATGATGAAATCGTCGGGCAATTTGAACACTTAATTTTATCTTCTCCTTGGTGATTTTTTCTGTGATTATATTGGTAACATTATTTTCAGTTCTTATCGTCTCTGTTGTCTTCGTCTCACCGCGAAAATCATCTATTATCTCCACCAAATAATATTTATCCTCCCTCGGCGTCAACTTGAGATGAAAATAGCTTTTGAATTTTTTATATTCAATCAAATATTCAGGCCGAAAACCGATAAAAAGTCTAAGGGATTTGGCACCTCCTAAAAGGTCCTCTACATCAGAGAGCGTATTTGTAATCTGCTCATATGCTTTATCATCCGTCACAAACTTACCGAGTGTCCCTTCTCCCTTATTGATTTTATCAGTGATCTGATTAAGATTATCAACAAAAATATTTAGTCTGCCGATGGGCTCTTCAAAGGATGCAAGATCACTCTTAAGCTGAGCGAGAACATCCTGCATATTCCCCATTACCTCGGGAAGGTCTTTTGCAAAATCCGCAGAAAGGGTCTCAGTATTTGAAATAATCCCTCCGAGTGAGTCTTTATTGTGCGTTATAACCGAATTGATATTGATCATCAGCTGTTGTAGCAGTTCTTGGTTCACTTCAACCGCATTGGCGAGCTGCCTCGTCAGCTGTTCAATATTATCCATTATGGGCCCTAACCTCTCACCAGCAGTATCTTTCATAACCTCTATTAAAGCACTCACATCAGCTATTAACTTTGCAGCCTCATCCCCCATATCAGTAATACCTGTCCCACTTACCCCGTGTTTGATACTCTCCCCGTTCTTTAATAACGGGTAGGAATCTGTGCCAGGATATATCTCTACATATTTTTCTCCCATCAGTCCTATGGCCTTAATCCGTGCCTCTGCATTAGCCCAAATCTTAGTGCCTTCATTGAGTTGTAAGGTCACTTCAGGTTTGCCCTCGACCAATTTTATGTTTACAAGTTTCCCCGCATCAACTCCATTGACCTTTACCTTGGCCCCCTTATCTAATCCGGGCACGCTGTCAAAGGTTACCTTGAGGTAAAATCCATCTTCCTTCCTTAAAAAAGTAAAGGTTCCTATTCTAAAAGTCCATAAACAAGCCAAGATGACGGCGACTAAAACAAATAATCCTACCTTTGCCTCACTGCTTATCTGCCCGCTCATAATACTGATATTGGCCCTTTAGCGCTTCCGGTAATAAATTGCTGAACGATTGGATTATTTGTCTTGCGTATATTATCCGGTGTATCAACCTCAATAATCTTTCCTTTATAGAGCATGGCAATTCTATCAGCAATCTTATATGCACTCGTCATATCATGGGTAATAGTCAGCGAGGTGATACGCAATTTCTTCTTTAAGGAAATGATAAGTTCATTAATCACATCCGCCATAATCGGGTCAAGTCCCGTTGTGGGTTCATCATATAATAATATTTTCGGCTCCATGGCAATAGCTCGTGCCAAACCAACTCTCTTCTTCATCCCGCCGCTTAAAGCTGACGGCTTAAGCATCTCAATACCCTCTAATCCCACCATACGTAAATTCTCCCTCACTTTCTCCATTATTTCATGCTTTGATAAAGATGTATGCTCGATGAGCCCGAATCCAACATTTTCCCAAATAGTTAAAGAATCGAACAATGCTGCTCCCTGAAAAAGCATGCCAAATTTTTTCCTAAAATTATTAAGCTTCTTTCCCCTCAGGGATCCGACGTTTGCCCCATCTATAATAATCTTCCCCTTGTCCGGTTTCAATAGGCCAATAATATTCTTTAGCAAAACGCTCTTTCCAGTCCCGCTTCCGCCTATGACCACCATTGATTCACCTTCTTCTATATGAAGATTTACGCCTTGCAGAACCCTGTGATCGCGAAAACGCTTATATACATCTTGTATTTCAATCATATTAAAAAAACCATGCGGTGAGAAAATAATCCGAGATTAATATCAGCATATCTGAGATAACCACCGTGCCCGTAGTAGCAGATCCTACTCCCTCTGCGCCACCCTCAGTGTAAAAACCCTTATAACATCCTATCAACGATATGATAAGTCCGAAAGCCGCTGCTTTGAATAAGCCAACAAATAAGTCATTTAATTCAAGATAATCAAATGTTCTGCGAAGATAAATAACAGGATTTGCGCCTAACAGTTTGACACTCACCAAATAGCCGCCATAGACACCCACTGTATCTGCTAATATGGTTAATACGGGCAGCATAACAATACCGGCTAACATACGAGGAACTATTAAATATTGGAGGGGATCACTTGCCAATGTATATAACGCGTCTATCTGTTCTGTCACCTTCATTGTGCCAAGCTCAGCCGCCATGGCAGAGCCCGCTCTTCCGGCAACAATTAAAGCAGTAAGTACCGGTCCTAACTCTCTTGTGAGGGAAAGGGCTACTACCGTCCCAACGAGGCTTTCAGCGTTAAACCGTTTAAATCCGGTATAACTTTGCAGAGCGAGGACCATACCTGTGAAGATAGCAGTAATTAATGTAACAGGTATGGACTTGACCCCAACCTCCTCCATCTGTTTAAAGGTGAGGGATAGTTTCAGGCGAGATGTGCATAGCCAGTAAAGAGATTGAAAAAAGAGGGTAATGACACGACCAATTTCTACTACAAAATTATAAATGAATAAACCGATGTTCTCCAAAATATTTCCCCCCTCTCACCACAATTCATCTGTGCTCTTTGTCAAAGAGCCATCTGAAAGACCATGTTAAAATTTTTCAGCTTAAAGAGCAATTATGTATATATTCTGGATACTCTAATACCAATGGAACACAATATTTCATAGGGAATGACATTTCCCCACTCTGCCAATTCAGTGATGCTAATATGCTCATTGCCTTGTCTGCCAAGAATAACCACCTCATCCCCTACATTGACTCCTGACACGCCTGTCACATCCAACATAGCCATATCCATACAAATAGTACCAATTACAGGCACTCTCACTCCTCTGATTAATGCGCTGGCCTTATTTGACAGGACTCGCAGCAAACCGTCATAATATCCAATTGAAATCACCGCTATATCCCGCCCCTCAGTACAGATATAAGTCCGGCCATAACCAACACTATCACCTCGTTTTATTTTCTTTAACTGAAGCACACGCGTCACTAATCTCAATACAGGTTCGATCTCTGGCCCTAATGACGGTTTTGCTCCATAGAGCATTATTCCTGTGCGCACCATATTGAAATGGGACTCTCGGTAATTTACCAGTATGGTGCTATTTGCCGCATGCTTTAATTGTATTGTGCTTCCACGTCCTTCTAATTCCGCGACTACTTGTGTAAACCTCTCAAGTTGCATATGGGTAAATGAGGAATCATCCGCATTTGCACAATGGGTAAATATTCCCTCAACAGTAATGTTCGGCAAATTAATTATGTGAAAAATATTCTCCAGGATTGTCTCTCTATGAAACCCTAAACGCCCCAAACCCGTGTCTAATTTAATATGGACGGGTACCTGGCATTGTCTTTCCACCGCATGCTGAGAGAGCTGTTCAGCAATGGAATAGGTATAGATGGCGAGGGTCAGATTATACTCGATAGCTCGCTCTAATTGTTCAGGAAAGGCGCCGGCCATGATAAGAATAGGCACGTTGATACCTTCCCTGCGCAGTATAATTCCTTCTTCAACATAGCTCACTCCCAGCCAATCAATTTTTTCACCGCACAATTTCTTTGCCACCGGTATCATCCCATGACCATATGCATCAGCTTTTATGACCGCTAATATCTTTGTATCCGGGCCGACTATTTTCCTCACTATCGCAAGATTATTCCCCAATGCCTCTAAATTAACGATTGCCTGGGCAGCACAATTCGTCATTTAATTGTATTCCTTGTTACTATAATTTTCAAAACGGGTATATTCCTTTAAAAAAACCATTTTCACCGTATCAACAGGCCCATTTCTCTGTTTGCCGATAATCAGCTCTGCTATTCCCTCATCCTCTAATTTCTTAGAGTATACCTCTGGTCTATAAATAAACGCCACTAAATCCGCATCTTGCTCGATAGCTCCCGATTCCCTGAGGTCTGACAGCATAGGTCTCCTTTCAGTCCGGCTCTCGACAGCCCTACTAAGCTGAGAAAGTGCGATCAGGGGGACATCAAGTTCTTTTGCTAATCCTTTCAGAGAGCGTGAAATAGTAGAAATCTCTTGTTGACGATTCTCGCTTCTGCCGTGTCCCTCCATTAATTGGAGATAATCAACCATTATTACATCAAGGCCTTTATCTCTTTTGAGACGCCTGGCCTTAGCCCTTAAATCAAGAGAAGATAATGAAGAGGTATCGTCTATGTAGATAGAAGCCTCGGATATCTTGGACCCTGCTTTGACAAGTTTGTCCCAATCTTTATTTGTGATGAAGCCTGTTCTTAAATGGTGTGCATTTACTCCTGAAAGAGCACTGAGCATCCTCATGACCAGCTGCTCTTTTGACATCTCAAGACTAAAAAACAATACTGATAAATGCTCCTTTATGGCCATATGCAATGCCATATTGATGCAAAAGCTTGTCTTTCCCATTGAAGGTCTGGCAGCGATTATGATAAGATCGGATTTATGAAGTCCTGAGGTAAGCCTGTCAAAATCTTTAAATCCCGTCCCGATACCGGTTAATTCGCTTTTATTATGATAGAGTTTCTCAATAACCTCAAAGCTATTATCAATAATGTCCTTTACCGCAAAAATATTCGATTGGCTTTTCTTCTCAGCCAAATCAAATATCATTCGCTCTGCATTATCCAACAATAACTCCGAGCCTTTCGACTCCTCATAACCCTGCGTAACGATATGATGCCCCACATTGATAAGACGCCTTGCGATTGCCTTTTCGCGCACAATAGCTGCATGGGAAAATATATTTGCTGAGGTTGGCGTTGCGTCAAAAAGATCGGTCAGGTAAGAGATCCCCCCCACGCTTTCCAAAAGATCATGCGCTTTCAAATAATCCTTTAATTTTATCAGGTCTATGGGAGTGCCGCTTTCGTAGAACTCAAGGATAACTTTATAGATAATACAATGACTATTCCGATAAAAGTCCTCTGGTTCGATTTGATCCAATATTTTAGGCAAAGCATCTGAGTCAAGCAGAATAGCGCCAAGTACCGCCTTTTCCGCTTCAATATTATGAGGAAGGGATTTCTCTAATGAGATGCCGGCAGGGTTCAAATTCCCTCTATTCCTTTTCTTTTTTTTCTTTTTCTTTTGTTTCTTTTTCTTCTTCTTTTATAACCCACACCTTTAGATTTGCGACAACTTCTGAGTGAATTTTAATGGGCACAGTAAAAACCCCAATCGATTTAATAGGAGATTCCAGCATAATTTTTCTACGATCTATTTCTATCCCCTGTTCTTTTAGATTTTCGGCTATATCCATGGTGGTCACAGAACCAAAAAGTCGTTCATTCTCTCCGCATTTTCTCACTAAGGTACATGATGATTTTTCAATCCTCGTCGCAAGGTCAACACACTCTCTCTTAAATTTATTCTTTATCTTAGCCTCTACACGCTTTTGATGTTCCAATTGTTTAATGTTCTTCGCATCCGCGTACACTGCATATTTTTTAGGGAAAAGATAATTCCTGGCATAGCCATCTTTGACATTGACCATTGTTCCGATTGTCCCTAATGTATCTATATCTTTTTTTAAGATTACCTTCATTCTTCCTTCTCCCTCTACTCCGCGACATAGGGTAGCAAGGCTATACTTCGAGCCCGTTTAATTGCTACTGTCAATTGTCTTTGATGTTTGGCACAATTCCCGGAAATGCGTCGTGGAATTATCTTTCCTCGTTCAGTCATAAAATTTCTTAAACGACGTACATCTTTATAATCAATATAATCAACTTTATTCTCACAAAATTTACATACCTTTCGTCGTCTAAATGTAGTAATCATCCTATTCTTTCTCCTTATAGTTCCCCATCATCACTAAAATGGCAGGTCAGGCTCCTTCTTTTCCTCATTTTTCTCAAAGGGAATCTCAGGCTGCCTTTCCTCTTCCATTCTCTGAGAAATAAATTGCACATTGCTCGCCACAATCTTTAATTTCGACTTTTTATTTCCCGATTCATCTTCCCATCGATCCTGTTTGAGACGACCCTGCACTAAAACACTCTTGCCTTTGGAAAGATATTCACTGCACACCTCCGCCTGTTTATCCCACACCTCTATTTCAAAAAAATCAACTTCTTCCTTTTTTTCTCCAGATTTTGTGTTATATTTTCTGTTCACCGCAAGCCCAAAACCACCAACTGGCGTTCCACTCGGAGTATATCTCAACTCCGGATCCCTGGTCAGATTCCCTATTAAAAAAATATGATTTAAACTAGCCATTTTACAGCACCTCCATCTGCTCCTTGCCTATCATATTGTACTGTGACGAATGAGCAGAGCTATCAAAGGATTTGTTTGCTTTTGAAACTATCATATATTTATTTACAATATCCAAATATTTAAGATTTTTATCTAAATCCTTTATCCTTTCAGGATCGGCCTGAAAGTGGATATATATATAGTACCCTTTTTTTGATTTTCTTACTGCATAGGCGAGGCGCCTCTTTCCCCATTTTTCAACTTTTACTACGACAGCTTCAATCTTATTTAAGCTATCCGAAATTTTCTGTATCTGTTCATCTGCCTCTTCATTGGTCAGCTCTGAATACAAGATCGCTAATAATTCATAATCTCTCACATTCATACTACTCCTTTCCCTTGGAAAATATAAAAATAAAATAATCAAATAGTAAATTTCATTCTACCATGGAAAGGAAAAAAGATCAAACAACGAAGTGAAGTAAAATTCTATGGCTCACACATCTATTGATTAAAAAGAAATCGTATCCCTTTTAAAAATAATTCAGCAGCCATATGGCGGGTTTTAATCTGTCCTCCTTTACTGCTATCACCCAAGGTAAGTTGGATTACCCTAATGAGATCTCTCTTTGTAAAAGGACGAGGCAAAAAAGCATCGAAACCAAATTCCTGCAGTCTTTTAGCTGCACCAGGCAATGCCTCTGAGGCTATGGCAACAAATTTTATATCTTTAAAATTTTCTTCTATCAGGACTCTCTCTGCAAGCTCGTATCCATCCGGGTCTGACATTGTGAGATTTACAAAAACCATATCAGGCTTCTTGGATTGCCCAAACAGCCAATATAAAGCCTCCTCAGGATTATCAGACCGATGGATCACATTCATATCCACTTCCTGACAATAAGCCGCAAGAATACTGCCTACATTATCATCATTTCCAACAATTAAGACTTTCTTCCCCTTAAGTTGTTCTATTTGTAAAAGCTTGACCCCTCTTTTTGCTACCGGAAGCGCTTCCTTAAGTTTAAGGGCAACGGTAAATTCACTCCCCTTTCCACATTCTGATTCAACAGCAATCTCCCCACCCATCATTTCAACAAGAGATTTTGTAATGGAAAGGCCCAATCCCGTTCCCTCATACCCATAAGCACACATACAATCAGTTTGATGAAAAGCGCTGAATATCTCTTTTTGCTTTTCTTTAGGAATGCCAATGCCTGTATCCTTCACGGAAATTTTCACCATACGTTCATCTTTGCCAAGTTCACCAGGGAATAATTCCTCCGTGCTGAGACTTACTGTAATTTTCCCTTTTTCTGTAAATTTCACTGCATTGCTTAATAGGTTGAAGAATATTTGGCGTATACGCGTAGGGTCGCCATTAAAACTCTCAGGCATATTTTCTTCAAGCGTGTACTCAAGTTCTATGTCCTTATTTTCAATTTTGGAGCCAACTATCTTAAGAACACTCTCAATTAAATACACCAGATCAAAATCAATGTTTTGAAGTTTGAGCTCTCCTGCTTCGATCCTGGACACATCTGAAAAATCATTCAAAAGAGCGAGCAATACCTCAACCGCCCCGCAGATTGTCTCAATATAGTCCTTCTGCTCTTCATCCAAACGGCTCGTATCTAACAGCTCGGAATAATTTAAAATAACATTCATAGGAGCACGAATTTCACGGGAAATACAGTATAAAAATTGACTCTTTGCTTCACTTACCTGTTCTGCACGCTCTTTGGCCTTTTTGAGCGCGTGTTCCTCTCTTTTTCTCTCGGTTATATCTTCTATGACCTCGATAAAGTGTTTTATCTTGCCATCCTTGTTTAAAACAGGGAATGCATAAATATATGCTGAAAAATGGCTGCCATCATCGCGGGAAAATTCTGTCTCTAAAATCTGCGTCTTTCCGGTATTCATGGCAACTCTCCCCGGGCAGTTGGGGCACACGGATTCCCGTTTTCCAAATTCCCGAAAACATTCTTTTCCGCTGATGTCTGTGCACGACTTATTGAAAAGCCTCCTAAATGCAGAATTAGCCATGACTATACTATAATCAGGATTAAGAAGAACAATGCCAAGGTTAATATTCTCTACGAGTGTGCGGTATATTTCCTCATTAGCCTCCAATGCTCACTCACCCCCTCTCCTACCCATATCCGGATCATATGTACCCCGCATGGTATTAAGCACGTTGGAAATTTCCTTCAGCATTACCTCTCCTACCTGGGTAATACTTAAATCTGTCGTATCAATTGATATCGCATCCTGCGCTTTCTTGAGCGGTGCGGTCTTGCGATTCATATCCATGGTATCTCGATTTTGTATCTCTTGAAATATGGTATCAAACACCGGTGTATCGCTTTTCTCTTCCAGCTCTCTGCAGCGTCTTCGTGCGCGTTCCCTCACATCTGCATAAAGAAAAAATTTAATATCCGCCTCAGGAAAAACATACGTTCCGATATCCCGACCATCCATTACTACTCCCCCTTGTTGTGCAATTTCTCTCTGTTTAGCAATCATGGCGAATTTGACCTTTTCATGGGATGAAATAATCGATGCTCCTTCTCCAATCATCTGAGTGCGCAATTGGTCCTTAAGCACAAAATCTCCTATCTTAATAAATGCTTCATCCTCGTCCTGCCCAACAATAATAGGTGATTTTTCAAGAAGCAACACCACTTCATTCTCATTATGCCATGATATATTGTTATATTTGGCCAGCCAGGCAATAGCTCTATACATCGCTCCTGTATCAATATATCTAAGACCCAATCGAGAAGCGATCAATCTGCCTATTGTACTCTTCCCTGATGCTGACGGGCCATCAATTGCTACTACTACTCTCCTGTCCTGCCTCGATGTCATACTCTTTCTCCATCACTATTAATTTCGGATTCATATTTTTTTAATCTATATCTGAAAGAACGAAAACTTAAATTGAGAAATTCTGCTGCTTTTGTTTTATTTCCACCCGTCTTTTCCAAAGCCAGCAAAAGATATTTTTTTTCTATCTCATCAATTATTGATTCAAGATCGATTTTATTTTTAATAAAGTCTTGATGCATATGATCATGGATGCTATCAGGAAGATCAGCGGGCATAATGGTATCAGTATTGCAAAGGGCGACAGCTCGTTCTATGGCGTTTTCAAGCTCTCTCACATTGCCGGGCCACTCATAATTATTAAGAATTGAAATTGTCTCATCAGTCAGTTTTGTCGGACCACTCCCGCTCCTTCCTCTATAAATCCTGAGAAAATGGTGTGCAAGCAAGGGTATATCTTCTTTCCTCTCCTGCAATGAGGGTATTTCAATAGGAATGACATTTAATCGGTAATAAAGATCTTCCCGAAATTTTCCTTTTTCAACCATCTTCTTAAGGTCACTATTTGTCGCTGCAATAAGCCGCACATCTATCTGTATATTTTCCGTTGAGCCTACTCGTCTGATCTCCTTCTCTTGCAACACCCTTAAAAGCTTCACCTGAATGGAAACCGGCGTATTCCCTATTTCATCAAGAAAGAGCGTCCCATTATTTGCGAGTTCAAATAATCCCTTTTTATCCACTATCGCCCCGGTAAAAGAACCTTTCACATGTCCGAACATTTCGCTCTCAAGAAGAGTATCCGGAATAGCGCCGCAATTGATGGTGATAAAGGGACCTTTAGAACGATTGCTATAATAATGTATTGCCTTTGCAATAAGCTCTTTGCCGGTTCCACTGCTCCCGCTAATCAACGCTGTACTGCAATTATTTCCTATCCGTCTTACTAACGATAATATTTCTATCATTTGAGGGCTTCTTCCAATAATATGTGGGCACTCATATTTCTTTGATTCCTCTCTCTTTCTCAAGGTATTCTCTATCACAATGAGCACATCTTTAATGCTTTTAAAAGGCTTTGTTATATAATCATCCGCACCATCTTTTATGGATTGAACCGCACTCTTGGTCGAAGCAAAGGCAGTCATCATAATTATGTTTATCGCGGGATTCACCTCTTTTATTGCTTTTAAGACTTCAATCCCATCCATGCTTGACATTTTAATATCAATCATTACCAAATCATAGCTGTGAGTCCTTATCTTCTCAATACCATCCTGGGGCTCTATTGTAAAGGAGACAAGATATCCTTCTCTTGTCAGCATGGTTGACAGATATTTGCCAATACCGGGATCATCATCTATTACTAATATTCGAGGCATAATTACCGCGTCCCTTACCCAACAAGAGTTGCCAGTTTAAATATTGGAAGATACATGGCTATTACGATAAAACCAATTGTAATTCCAAGAAATACCATAAGCATCGGCTCAAGAAGAGAGGTTAAGGTCTCAACCGCAGCATCAACCTCATCATCATAAAAATCTGCTATTTTACTGAGCATATTATCTAATGCACCGGTTGTTTCCCCAACGGATATCATCTGAACAACCATGGGCGGAAATACTTTTGTATCTCGCAATGGCTCTGCAATAGTTTTACCTTCAGCTATATCATTTTTCGTCACATAAATTGCATTTTCAATTACTTTATTACCCGATGTTTTGGCGGTTATAGTCAAGGAATCAAGAATCGGTACTCCACTGCTAATAAGAGTCCCAAGGGTCCTGGTAAACTTGGCAACAGCAACCTTTTGCAGTATATCTCCAAATACCGGAAGTTTGAGCAATAATTTATCAATAGCAAGTCTTCCCTTTTGCGTTTTATAGGCCCTTTTCACAAAAAGAAACAGCGCTATGGATGAAATAAGAATCATACCGCCTCCCCAGCCAGCGAGAAAATCGCTCATTTTGATCACTATCAATGTGGGAAGCGGCAATGTGCCCCCGAAGGAAGTAAACAAAGAGGCAAATTGAGGAATAATAAAAATTAAAAGCCCGGAGACTATGATCACTGCTATAAAAGTTATGACAATTGGATATGATGCTGCAGACTTCACCTTTTTCCTGAGATTCATAGCTCGTTCAATATAAATACTAAGCCGATTCAAGATTGTGTCAAGAATTCCTCCTGTTTCTCCTGCTTCCACCATATGGATATATATGTCATCAAAAATTTGAGGAAATTTTCTCAGCCCATCCGCATAGGTTGATCCGCTCTCAACGGATGACTTCACTTCCTTGACCGCATTCGCCAAAACCGGATTCTCAGTCTGCTCTCCTAAAATGTCAAGTATCTGGACTATTGGGAGGCCCGCATCTATCATTGTAGAAAATTGCCTTGTAAATACCACTATGTCCTGCATCTTCACTTTTTGCTTAAACCCTGGTATATTTATCTGGATTTCTTTCGGCTTCTTCTTAATACTAATAGGAACAGCCGCCTGCCTTCGCAATTCATTTCTCACGGCCGCTTCGTTTACTGCTTCCAGTTCCCCGGCTATTTCTTTTCCCTGACGATTTCGTGCTTTATACTTATAAATAGGCATTGCTCTTTCCCCCTTTAATAAAATTTATTTTCTTTTCTTTGTATCCACTGTTTTAATTCCTCGGAAAAATTTGAACGTACTAACGCACTCTCTTCCGATATTTTGCCCTTTAAAAAAAGATCAAATAATGACTGATTCATGCTCTGCATATTATGTTTGCTTTGACCGGCCTGAATCATGCTATATATTTGATGAATCTGATTCTCCCTAATCAGATTTCTCACTGCCGCGTTGGGAATTAAAATCTCTAAAGCAAGAACACGCCCGATGCCGTCCTTTTTCGGAATCAACTGCTGCGAAATTATTCCTTGCAAAACAAAAGACAATTGCAAACGAACCTGATTCTGTTGATGCGGGGGAAAGACATTTATTATTCGATTGATACTTTGATAGCAGGAATCCGTATGAAGGGTCGCTAGGGTTAAATGTCCTGTTTCTGAAAGTGTCAGAGCTGCTTCAATTGTTTCTAAATCCCTCATTTCCCCAATTAAAATTATATCAGGATCTTCTCGCAGCACTGATCGCAGAGCTGTATGAAAAGATGGGGTATCAGTGTGAACTTCTCGTTGATTTACAATACATTTACCATGACTATACAAATATTCGATAGGATCTTCTACAGTAATTATATGTTTATTATGGGTATTATTTATTCTGTCAATCATAGCGGCCAGTGTAGTGGATTTTCCACTCCCCGTGGGCCCTGTCACAAGTATCATGCCATGCGGTTTCTCGCACAATTCAGCTATGATAGGAGGAAGACCAAGTTCTTCAAATGAAGGTATTATAAAGGGGATACATCGTATTGCCATGGCAATGGCCCCTCTCTGATAAAATATATTCGCCCTAAATCTGCTGAGCCCATTTATCCCGAATGATATATCAATCTCATGATACTTCTCGAGCTTCTTCTTTTGCTCTTCATTAAGAATGCACGTCGCCATTTCGCCTGTATCACTACCACTGAACGCAGCATAAGACAACGCTCTTATTTTTCCATCAACCCTGACTTGAGGAGGGCTGCCTGTTGTGAGATGGAGGTCTGACGCCCCCTCATGAAACATTGCTTCTAAAAATTGGTATATATCAGGCATACCATATATTCCCTTTCTCTATTATTAATAAGCTATCTATCAGCCATTGTGACGCCAATAACTTCTTCGATAGTAGTAACTCCTTCCTTTATTTTTGTCAATCCAGCCTCGCGTAAGGTTTTCATCCCATCTTTTCGTGCCATAGCCTTAATTTCCATAGCCGTCGCATGATTCATAATGAGATCCTTGATATTATCCGTTATCTTCATTACCTCATAAAGTGCTACCCTGCCTTTATAGCCGGTCCCAGCACACTCCGGGCAGCCTTTCGCTTTATAAATTACAAAACCTTTGGCTATATCTTCCTCAGTGAAGCCGATGCCTTGCAAAACTTTCTCATTAAGCTGGACTCTCTCTTTGCACTTAGGACATATTCTTCTGGCTAATCTCTGCGCAACAATTAAGAGCACAGCGGATGATACCAAAAAGGGTTCGATCCCCATATTCAATAAACGGTTTACCGTTGAAGGAGCGTCATTAGTATGAAGCGTGCTAAACACAAGATGTCCTGTTAAAGCAGCTTTTATACCAATCTCTGCTGTCTCATAATCTCTTATCTCACCTACCATTATAACATCTGGGTCTTGTCGAAGGAAGGACCGAAGAGCAGCCGCAAAATTTAATCCGATATTTTCTCTCATCTGAACCTGATTTATCCCTAGAAAATTGAACTCTACGGGATCTTCTGCTGTCATGATGTTTACATCTTCTTGATTCACTGTACTTAATGCCGAATACAGTGTTGTTGTCTTCCCGCTTCCCGTTGGTCCGGTAACCAAAAGCATACCGTAAGGACTCGTAATTGTTTCTTTAAATTTTTGTAGCGCATCAGGCTCAAAGCCTAAATTAGTCATATCTACCTGCAAGTTTGATTTATCCAGTAAACGCAAAACAACCTTCTCGCCAAATAACGTCGGAAGGACTGAGACACGAAAGTCGACATCGCGAACTTTTCCTAATTTTAATTTAATTCTGCCATCCTGAGGGAGTCGTCTTTCCGCTATATCAAGTCTTGACATAATCTTAAGTCGAGAAATAATCGCGTTTTTCATTTTGACCGGAAGACTCATTATCTTTCGTAAACTTCCATCAATGCGATATCTGACCCGAAATTGTTTTTCATAGGGTTCAATGTGTATATCGCTCACGCCCATTTTAATAGCTCTCACAAGTAAGCCATTTACCAATTTAATAATAGGCGCAGCTTGACTATCCATTGCATCAAGACTCTCGTCGTCGCCGTCCTCCAGCACCTCAATAGTATCAAGGGCGCCTTTTACTATAGTATCAAAATTAGTTAAATCTATTACATTCTTATCTATGCTATCATCATACTCCTCATCCATACCGGCAGTCAGCTTTTCCTCTTCGAATGTATAGTCTTTGGCATCTATCTGCATATTAGTCTCGGATGGATTTTCATAATATTTCTTAAATGCTCTTTCAAAATCAGATTCTGTAATGACCCCTGTTTCTACTGCAAAGCCTGTTAAGAATTTTATATCATCAATAGCAAACACATTTGAGGGATCAATCATACCGACTACCAATAAATTCCCTTGAAGATTAATGGGCATACAATTATATTTCTTGACAAGCTCTGCGGGAAGAATTTTTATCGCCTCTGCAGGAATTTCAATATCACGCAATTCAATGGTGGGAACACCATACTGTCTGCTTAAAAAGTAGAGCAAATCTTTTTCTGAAATAAACCCCAACTTTATTAAATGGGACCCCAAACGGCCTCTCTGTTGCTTTTGGACTTCGATTGCCTTTTGAAGCTGTTCCTCTGTTATGACATTTGCCCTAAGCAATAATTGTCCAATTCTTTCTGCTATCGCCACAATAAATTCTCCTTAGACATAGATTTTTACAGTTTTTTTTCGGTAAAAGTCTTTACTCAATTCGGGAAAAAAATTATAATTATAGGGAATAATTGCAATGTCTGCTCGATAGTGCCATTTAAAATCCAATTATTCGGATAACAATTACTATTTATTGAATACAAAACAATAAAGACTCACGTTTAATTATATATAGTGATAATCGGCCTGAAATGTATTCACAAAAAAATTTTATATTAATACTGAGCTACTATAAGGGGTAACATAATGAATATATGCATTATTGGCACAGGGTATGTAGGACTTGTTGTTGGCACCTGTTTAGCTGAGACAGGTAATGATGTCATATGTGTGGACATGGATGAGAGAAAAATTGAGCGTCTCAAAAAGGGTGATTGCATAATTTATGAACCAGGATTAGAATCCATGATGATCAGAAATATGGAAGAGGAACGCCTTCAATTTACAATCGATTTGCCCATGGCAGTCAGACGATCTCTTTTTAATTTTATAGCGGTTGGCACACCACCGGGGGAGGATGGTTCCGCTGATCTTTCCCATGTGCTCGATGTGGCAAAAGAAATAGGCCGGGCAATGGATTCTTATAAAATTATTATTAACAAAAGCACAGTGCCTGTCGGTACCGCAGATCTTGTGCGCAGCACTGTTGAAAAACAGACTTCTTTAGAATTTGATGTTGTTTCCAATCCTGAATTTCTGAAAGAAGGCGCGGCAGTGAATGATTTTATGAAACCCAACAGGGTCGTTATCGGTACTGATAACGTGAGAGTTGCCGAATTAATGAAGGAGCTTTACCGTCCCTTTGTGAGAACTGGCAATCCGATAATAATTATGAATATAAAATCGGCTGAACTGACGAAATATGCAGCCAATGCTATGCTCGCGACAAGAATATCCTTTATGAACGAAATTGCAAATCTTTGTGAGCGTGTAGGTGCTGATATTGATATGGTCCGGCAAGGCATTAGCACAGACAAGCGTATAGGGTCCTCTTTCCTATTTCCTGGCGTTGGGTATGGTGGGTCCTGTTTCCCGAAAGATGTACAAGCCCTTATTAAAACATCTGAGAGTGTTAACTATAGCATGGAAATAGTAAAATCTGTGGAGCGGGTAAATACAACGCAAAAGAGGAAACTCGGAGAAAAAATAATCTCTTACTTTCATGCAAAAGGAGATTCTTTAAGGGGGAAAAAAATAGCCATATGGGGCCTTGCATTTAAACCTCAGACAGATGATATGCGAGAAGCCCCATCCATTGTAGTCATTAATCAGCTCCTTGAGGAAGGCGCTCAAATTATTGCCTATGATCCGGCTGCCCTGGACATTGCACAAGAGATATTTAAAGACAGGATTAGCTATGGAAAAAAGACGTACGACTGTCTCCCGGAAGCTCATGCACTTGTAATTGTGACAGAATGGAATGAATTCCGCAGGCCAAATTTCGATCGCATAAAAGATTTAATGAAAGAACCTGTTATTTTTGATGGTCGGAATATTTATGAGCCAGATGCAATGAAACAAAGGGGATTCATGTATTATTGTATTGGAAGATAGATGTATTTAACACCGGTACTATGGGCGATTGAGCAGAAATGCACACGAATTATTGTTGAAGGTTTGAAAGACTGGGTTCAGGATTTACTCTTATGTCACCTACGTTCAAAATTACAGCACAATTTTCTTATTATTGTCCCCACACAACGTGAAGTGGAGCAGACAGTAAGTAATCTTAATTTACTGGCCCCTGATTACACAGTATATCCATATCCTACCAGAGAAATTTTACCCTATGAAGAGTTATCCCCTGACCCTGAAATAATAAGTCAAAGGATGTCCTGTCTTCAAGGGCTCTTATATCAAAAAGGCCTCATTATCGTTGCAGGAATTCGTGCTGCAATGGATAAATTGATGCCGCGTTCTATTCTCGGCCGCTGTACCGGATATTATGAGGTTTCTGAATCAATCAACCGGGAGGAATTGATTTCTGATTTACAGGGTTGGGGATATGAGAGAGCTGATCTTGTGTGTGAAAAGGGACAATTTAGCGTAAGAGGTGCAATTATCGACCTTTTCTTACCAGACTGGGAATATGGGTGTCGATTCGAATTTTTTGGCGATGAGATCACCTCTATAAGAGAATTTGATCCGGCAAGTCAACGATCCCTGAATGAAAAAAAAGATGTTGTTATTCTCCCTGTAAGAGAGTGTATACTGAATAAAGAGCGAAAAGAGAACTTAATTAAAAAATTGGAGGAAAATTTTTGCTCACAACTACCCTATAAAAGGTCCTGTGCACAGGTAATTCAAAAGGTTCAAGAAAGCGGATATTTTCCTGGGATAGAGTATTATTTACCATATATTTACCCCCACATGGAGAGTTTATGGGACTATTTATCCTCTGATGCTCTGGTCATCATTAAGGATAAGGAAAAGGTCGAAGAGATTGCCGAAGAATACGAGCAGGAGATAAGAGATCGTTTTTATAAGATGCAGCAACACACTATACCCTATCCTGCTCCTGAAGAAAATTTCTACCTCTCCTCCTCCATCCAATCTTTAATCACAAAGAATCAACATTGTATATTTGCTCAGTTTCTCGAAAATAAAAAAAGCAGTGAAGATACAAAAATCTTCTCTTACCATCAACACCCCACAATGGATTTGCTCTTTAAGGAAAAAATAACCCCTCATAAGAATAAATTCTTTAGCGCTTTTACTGAAAAATTAAAAGAGTGGCAAAGAGAAAATTACCGTATTATTTTAATGTGCCTTACCGAATCTCAAGCAGAGCGCTTACGACAAATACTAGACGAATTCAATATAGGGGCCACAATGTTAAAAACCTTCCCCTTACCTGAGATAGAGGGACTCCCCGTCCATCCAGTTCCCATCAGGATATGTGTTGGGGACCTGTCCTCAGGATTCTATGTCGATTTTATGAAGCTTGTGATCGTGCCCGAAGCTGAAATCTTTGGACAAAAACACCGTGTTCCAACCATCAAATTTCGTAGATCTTCCAAACATCTGTTATCAGATTTTAATGAATTAAATATCGATGATTATATAGTCCATGTGGATCATGGAATAGGGCGGTATAGGGGATTGACCAGGTTGAAAGTCGGGGATATGAGCGGAGATTTTCTTCTCTTAGAGTATAAGGGAGGGGATAAACTTTATGTACCCTCAGCAAATCTTGAACTTATTCAAAAATATACAGGCTCAAGCGGTGCAACTCTCTCTTTAGACAAACTTGGGGGAACAACATGGGCCAGAACCAAAGATCGAGTTAAAAAGGCCATTGAGGATATTGCTCAAGATTTATTGGAACTCTATGCAAAAAGAGAAATTGCCGAGGGAATAAAATTCCCCCCCGATGATACCTGGCAGCGGGAATTTGATGCATCATTTGAATATGAGGAAACCCCGGATCAGATGCGCACCATTATCGAAGTGAAAAAGGATATGGAATCAAGCCGTCCCATGGACAGACTTGTATGCGGTGATGTAGGATACGGAAAGACAGAAATTGCCATGAGGGCAGCCTTCAAAGCTGTCATGGCCCATTATCAGGTTGCCATAATAGCTCCCACAACACTCCTTGTCCAACAACATTTTCAAACATTCACGGACCGGTTCTCAACATATCCGGTCCGCATAGAGATGTTGAGTCGATTTGTTTTCCCCAAACTGCAAAAACAAATCACGGATGAGCTTAAACAAGGAAAAGTGGATATCGTTATTGGTACACACAAACTATTACAAAAAAATATCCGCTTTCACAATCTTGGCATTTTAATCATTGATGAAGAGCACCGCTTTGGTGTCAAGCATAAGGAGCGATTGAAACAACTGCGATATCAAGTTGACGTATTGACCTTGTCAGCAACACCCATACCGAGGACGCTCTATATGTCCACCGTGGGAGTGCGGGATATGAGTCTTATAGAAACCCCACCCCAGGATCGCCTCCCTATTTCCACCTATATCATCCGGTTTGAAAATGAAATCATTATCCAAGGATGTCAGAGAGAATTAGACAGAGGGGGACAAATCTTTTTTGTGCACAACCGCGTCGAGAGTATTTACACCATGGCATCATTTATCCGACGCATAATCCCTCATGCTCGTGTGGGTATTGCCCATGGGCAGATGGTCGTGAGAGAATTGGAAAAAATAATGCTTGATTTTACCCATCAAAAATATGATATACTGGTATGTACGAGCATCATCGAATCGGGATTGGATATTCCCACGGTAAATACTATTTTTATTAATCGAGCAGATTGCTTTGGGTTGGCTCAATTGTATCAATTACGCGGTCGCATAGGCAGGGGGAGCCATAGGGCTTATGCTTATTTATTAGTGCCATCGGGGGGAAGTCTTACTGATGAAGCTAAAAAGCGCCTTGCTGCCATGGAAGAGCTCAGCGAACTTGGTTCTGGTTTTCGACTCGCTGCCAGAGACTTAGAAATTAGAGGGGCAGGTAATCTGCTAGGAAAAAAACAACACGGTCATATAAACGCAATTGGTTTTGATTTATATTGTGATCTCATAAAAGAGGTAATGGCACAACTCAAGGGAGAGCCCGCACCTGAGATTTCAAAGATTGAAATTAACCTTAACCTGGAATCCTACTTGCCTGATGATTATATACACAATATAAACCAGCGGTTAAGTATCTACAAACGGCTTTCCATGATAGATGATTCTCAACTGTTGCAAAATATTGAGGATGAATTAAAAGATATCTATGGACCATTGCCACAGCCAGCGAAAACGCTCTTACAGATAATTGAGATAAAAATCTTGGGCAGACATCTTGGGATACATAAGATTGAGCGACAGGGGAAAATAATTCAATTTATATTTTCCGATAAAGATACTAAGATGGGGGAGAAAATAGTCGAGATAGTAGCTCAATATAAAGATCTCTTGCTCTTAAATCCTCCTGATATTGTGTATTTGATTTTAAAAGAAAAATCTGAAAAAATAGATATTTTCAGACAAATTAAATGGCTTTTTTATGAACTTACGACTCATTAAATATTTTATTGCATTCATCATAGTTGTGCTCCTTGCAGGATGCAACAAATCTCCGCAGGATCACAGCAATGTGGTCGTTGCTGTTGTCAATAATCATCCTCTCTATTTAAAAGATGTGAATTCGTATCTCACGAGAAATGATAATGAACGTGATACCCCTCTGTTCGATCTGCAAGACACATCCAAGATACTTAAAAAAGAGCTTTTGACTCTTTTAATTGATAATGAGCTTCTCTATCAGGAAGCACAGAGAAAAGGTATTAGAGTAAGCGATGAGGAGTTTGAAAAATTTTTATCCGGGTTTAGAATAAAAAGTAGTGACGTAACCAAAGAACATCTTTCTGGTCTCACATTTGAGGAATGGCGAGATAAAACAAGAAAATCATTTATGATTCGAAAATTAATTAATAGCGTAGTGTCTGATAAAGTTATTGTCACGAAGCAAGAAATATATGATTATTTTCGGGCTCATGCTGATGAATTGGGAGCGAAAAAACAGGTAAGGGCACGTCAAATCATAGTTGATTCAGAAATAAAGGCCAGAGAAATACTGGCACAATTAAAAAAGGGGTATAACTTTGAAGCGTTGGCACGGGAAGTATCCTTAAGTCCGGACAGCATAAGTGGCGGAGATTTAGGCCGATTCTCCGAAGGACAGATGCCCCCTGAATTTGATGAAGCCATCTTTAACCTGAAAGTAAATGAAATTAGTGATGTTATTCGCTCTGACTATGGTTATCATATTTTCCAACTATTGGAGGTCTATAATCCAAAGCCTCCGAGCTTAGAGGATTCTATGCCTACAATCAAGGAGATTCTCATGCAGAGAAAAAGAGATGAAGCCTTTCAATCCTATTTAGATACCTTACACGCACACGCGACGATTAAAATCAACCCAAAAGCCCTATTTCCTCATGATTGATCAATTGGATAAGGCTATGAAGCGATGTATAAAAAAATTTATCGTTTTTCTCCTCCTACCCCTTATTTTCTCATTTTTTCCAAAGGTTGAGGCTAAAATGTTGGATCGAATTGTCGCTATTGTGGAAGATGATATTATTCTTCAAAGTGACCTCGACCGCATAGAGTTAGGAAGTGAAACAGATGCGTTAAACGACCTTATTGAACAAAAACTGCTCTTTAAAAAAGCGCAAGAGTGGAATATCATCCCCTCAAAAAAGCAGATTGATGAATATATAAACAATATTAAATTGCAAAACAATCTGCAGGATGATGCGGCACTAGAAAATTACTTAACTATACAAGATATGAGTCTTGACGATCTCAGGGATCACATCAGGAAGGATGTTACTCTCCTCAGGGTAAAACAGAGGATCTTTGCAAAGAGCACCCCTCCAAGCGAGGATGAAGTTAAAGAATATTACAGAACGCGATGGGAGGGAGAAAAAGGAGGTGAAAAAGTACGTGTGGCCCACATTCTCCTTGATGAAAAGGATAAGGAATTAGCCCCAAAGATAATCAATGAGTATAAAAATGGCGTATCTTTTCATAAACTTGTGTCTCTGTATAGCAAAGATACGCTCACGATCTCATCCGGAGGAGATCTGGGATATTTGGATATTGACAAGCTCGTGCCGCAATTTAAAGCTGCGGTCGCGGGCAGGGCGCCAGGGGATATAATAGGTCCGATCAAGACATCCTCAGGATATCATATATTAAAGATAGTTGAACATAAACCTGCGGGATTGTCACGTGACTCTGAGGTATGGACTCATATAGAAGAGATATTGTGGGAAGAGAAGAGGACTGCCTATTTTCGAAAATGGGTAGAGGACCTAAAAAAAATCTCATATATAAAAATCAATGTATTATGAGATTAGATTTTTTTTTGAAGGTGAGTCGTTTAATCAAAAGACGAACATGTGCAAAAGAATATTGTCAAAAAGGCTGGATAGAAGTAAACGAACGACAAGGAAAACCAGGGACCATGGTGAAGGTTGGCGACCTTATTACTCTTCATTTATGGGCACGCAGGCGAACAGTAAGGGTCCTCAAGCTACCCGAGAAAATCATTCCTAAAAAGAATATGTCTGACCTTTATGAAATAATAGAGGATAAAAAGGAGAATACAGATGCCGATATATGAATATAAATGCCGCACATGCAATAAAAAATCAACATTTATTACCTATAGCATTAGTCAGCCGGTTGAAAAAGAATGTCAACACTGTGGGAGTGGGGATCTTATTAAGCTCATCTCCAGAGTGCGAATGATACAGTCTGAAGAAAGCCGCCTTGAAAAACTCGCAGATCCCTCCAACCTTGCGGGTTTAGATGAAAATGATCCTAAAAGCATGGCCAAATTTATGAAAAAAATGGGGAGAGAGATGGGGGAGGAAATTGATAATGATGAAATCGATCAAATGGTTGAAGAAAGCATGCAGGGTGAGGGGGCAGGATCAGATGAGGGTCCGGGGCTTTAAGCGTAAAAGTTAATCTTGAAAAAGAAGGGAAATTGATAGCAGACGCGGATTTTTTCATTTCATCATTTAATAGCTCCAACAGTAAAGCCAGCAATAAAGCGATCAAGAAAAAATGTATACAGAATGGCAATTGGAATGCTCGGGATGAGTGCTCCTGCCATCAATGGCCCCCATCGGAAGACATCTCCTCTCACAAGCTCGGTAGGAACACCTATACTCACTGTTTTTTGGGCTGAAACAGATATAAAAGCCAACGCATAAATGAATTCATGCATCGTAAGTGTAAAGGTGAAAATTACGACGGTAAGCAGCCCTGACAAAGAGAGAGGAAGTACCACCTTCATCATAGCGCCAACGCGACTATACCCATCGACCATGGCCTGTTCTTCAATGTCCTTAGGGATAGATTTGAAAAATCCCATTAAAAGCCAGGTACAAAAAGGTATAGTGAATGTAGGATAAATCAAGATAAGGGACCATCTTGATTCATGAAGCCCAATGAAAGCGATAAGTCGTGAAAGGGGAATAAATAAGAGAGTCGGTGGAATCAAATATGTTAAAAATATGCCAATTCCCAAATTCTCTCCCCATCGTCCTGCCCAGCGTGCCAAGCAATAAGCCGCCGGGACCGCAAATAATAGGGTGATCCCCACAACCATTACACCAATAAAAAGCGTATTGACAAGATATTTAATAAATAATGTATCGAAAAATAGCAGGTGGAGATGTTCGAGTGTAGGAAGCTCATTGAGAAGAAAAGGATTATTTGCCGGATTGAATAAATCATGATCTCGCTTGAACATGGTGATCAACATCCAAAAAAAAGGAGATGCGCTAAATAGAGTAAAACAAATAACAACAGTATAAAATGAAGTCTTCGAATATATGTTTTTTAATTTTCTCATTATGTGACCTCAGCCCGACGGGCTATTCGAAGTATGAGAATGGATACGCCTGCCAATATTGGCAAGAAGAATAAGGCAATTGCTGCGCCCTGAGCCAAGTCTCCCGCTTCGATGCCTTTAAAAAAGGCCCAACTTGCAAGAACTTGGGTACTGTGCACGGGTCCTCCTCTCGTTAACACATACACAACTGTCATGTCAGTAAAAGTGAAAATAACGCCAAAGAGCAATGCGATATTTATAATCGGGAGCATCATTGGAATAATAATATGGAAGAGGCGGCGCCAAAAACCAGCACCATCAATCTCGGCAGCATCAAGAATATCTTGAGGAATAGCGCTTAGTCCGCCTAATAAGATAACTGTGGCTAAAGGCAGCATTCGCCAGGTATGCACAAGAATAACCGATGTCATTGCCAGCCCAGGCATTCCGAGCCAATAGAGATTTGAATTACAACCGAAAATGGAATGTGGTGCACCAAGAAGTCCCATTTGTCGCAATATCCAATCAATAGGACTAAATATTGAGTCAAGCATCCACATCCACCCTATTGTTCCCAAGGAAATTGGTGCTGTCCACGGGAGTAAAATAAGAAATCGTACAAGCCATTTTCCGCGAAAATCTTTCATAAGAATTAACGCAAGGGCTTTAGAAAGTACCAACACAAGAGCTTGCGAAACCAACACGAAGATAAAAGTGTTTTTAAGCGCTTTTCTGAAGATAGGATCTTGCATCACAGCCTGAAAGTTTCTCAAACCCACAAATTTAATGCTCATATCTCCTGTAGTTGCCCCACTGAGGCTATATAAAATGGCAAGAATTAATGGGAATCCGACGAATGCTACAATATAGATGATAGCCGGAGCGAGCATCAGCAAGGCGAGCACGCGCTCATTATCCCAGATATTTCTTAAACCGACATAATTCTTATCTGTAATAATTTCCATATTTATGCCCTCAACGGCAATTTTTCTCCAATCTTCTTTTTTTCAATCTTAAGGCCGGTTTTCGGATCAAAAAAATTAATCTCCTCCCTTGGTACCATGAATTTATAGGTTTTTCCCGATGCAATCGGAATAGTGACATTGACTGCCAGTTTGGCTATTATGTGTTGATGATTAAAGCGCGATCCGATATTCCCGTAAATGAGGAGGTCCGAACCTAAATCCTCTATCCAGGAAACTGCAAACTCGAAATACTCGAGATCATCATGCATAGTACCATTCGCTTCTGATGGCATAAAAACTTCCGGACGAAAACCAAAAAGAACATTATCATCCTTAATAAGATTCATTGGAGGACATCCGACGAAAGTTGCCACAAAGGTATCGGCCGGCTCATGATAGACCTCGCGGGGTGTGCCGACCTGCCTTATACGCCCTTCACTCATCACTACAATACGTGTCCCCATCCCCATGGCTTCGATTTGATCATGGGTCACATAAAGTGTAGTAATACCAATTCCTTTTTGAAGTTGTTGCAGTTCTTTGCGGGCATCCGCCCGAAGTTTCGCGTCGAGATTCGAAAGGGGCTCATCAAGCAAAAATATTTTCGGTTCACGCACCATGGCTCGTGCTAATGCGACCCGCTGTCTTTCGCCCCCAGAGAGTTCACGAGGTTTACGCGTGAGCAATTTTTCGATTTTAAACATTTTTGCAGCCCACTCTATCTTCTTCACAATATTTTTCTTATCCATTCTTTGCGCCTGTAAAGGGAAGGCAATATTCTTAAATACTGTCTTATGAGGATAGAGGGCGTAACTCTGAAATACCATAGCGATATTTCGTGTCCGAGGGGGCAGATCAGTGACATTCTTCTCATCAATAAATATACTTCCTGCGTTTGGCCTCTCAAGTCCGGCTATCATGCGTAATAATGTGGTTTTCCCACACCCTGATGGCCCTAAAAGGACAAGAAATTCTCCATCATTACAGGTTAAATCAACCTTATTAACAGCCGTAACATTATTATATTTTTTTATTAATGAGTTAATCTTTACGATAGCCATACTTCTTCACTTTATGCTCTCTCATGTTATTTTTCTAAAAATGATGAAAAGATTGCCTCCCTTGATATAAGAGCACCAAGGGAGGCATTTCGTCCCGGACTATTGATATCTTTAGCGCATTGATATTTTTAGCACATTGATATTTTCGGGCTAATAATATCTTTTATGGCCATTGATCTTTCTAGGCCATTCCTCCTCCTCCAACAAGGCCTTTTTTTCGCCACTTATCGAAAATCATTTTAACAAGTGTTTCTCCTTGCTCTACAGCGAGTTTAGGTTTCATACCCCGGGCAACATTGGCCATCATATTCGGAAGAATAAAAGTCGAGAATATTTCACCGGTTGCAGGATTGGCTGGCCCTGGATGACCGATATTCGTGCTCCATTTTTCCGCATCTTTTAATACAGCGAGCTTCCCCTTTTCCTCGCCTTCAATACGGAACGGATCATCATCAAACCACGCATTGTGTAAGTCCCGCAAATTTTTTGCACCCTTTATGGCTGCATAACCACGATTTCCTGATGGTATAGAAGCATCAAAATAGGCAGGAGAGTTATAAAGCTCACTATAATACATCGCCTGATCATAATTTTCCACAAGTGTTAAAAGGAAATTTTTCGCCGTGTCCACATTTTTGGAATGTTTCGGAATAATATAGTTATAAATTACATGCTCGGAGCTCCAACGCGATCCTCTTGGGCCTTGCAAGGGAGGAACAAAATAAACATCCTTTGCTATTTCCGGCACCTGTCTCTGGGCAGAGCGATAGGCAGAAATAGAATTGAGTATATAAGAGGCTTTCCCGGCGATGAGGGATTGATTATTAGATACTGCTCCCCAAGCAAAGACTTCAGGTGTCATAGATTCTTTAAACAGCTTCGCCATAAGTTCTAATGCCTGGATTGTGCGCTCATTATTAATAACTACGTTTTCATTTTTATCTTGTACACTGGTATCAAAAGACCACAAGAGAGCCCGCGATGCCATATTCGAATCGAGCTCTTGGGACAATCCAATGCCGAGTTGGACACCATGGTCCTTTTTAATCTTACTCCCATAGGAAATTAAATCTTCCCAAGTGGCTGGGCCATTGGGCTTGCCAACCTTTGCCCACAGGCTTTTCCGGTAGTCTCCGGGATCAATGACCCACCCATGGCAAAAACTATAAAACTTATTCGTATGAGGATTAAAAGAACTTCGTATGCAGAGGGGATGTTGCTTGCCAAATCTCCTTTCAGCTTCCTTATTCACATCAGTTAAATCATGCACACTCGGCTCAAATTGTGAGGGGGGAGAAATCCACTCAATTAAATCATGCCCTCCTCCTGCTGCTATTTCGGCAGCTGTTCGAGTTGGAATTTCCGCTAGATTAATGTGGTCAACTGTTACCGCGATATTATTTTCTTTTCCCCATTTTTGTGTAAAATTATCAAACCACTCTTTGTCATAACGAGGTACAAAGTGTGACCATTGAAGGATCTTAAGCTCTTTTTTCGCCGCAAAAGCCTTTCTCGGAAGGATGCCGGGGCCGAAGCTCATTGCTAACGCTCCAGCGCCTATGGTTTTGCCAAAAGTTTTAATAAAATCTCGTCTTGTTATATCTTTGTCCTTAATCATTTGCCCTCCTCACAAAAAGCCCCTCCTTGATTATATATTTTTACTCATATTCCATACTTTTGAAAATGAAGCATCCCACCCCCTTTCTTTGTACTTAGAGGTAACATAATAAACTTTATTTTACTTATTAATGTTTATTTATATTTAAAGACATAATCAATTCTTTTTAATCGTGAAGATTATATATAGAAAATAGAGAAAAGTAAAATTAATTTTTAATAAAAATTCCTGTCTTGTTGTCTATCAAACAAATACCTCATTTTTCCGATATAGATAATAAGCATTATAAATATTAATAAACAACAAAAATAAATAGAACATATAACAGAGTGAACTATTATAGCCGCTTTTATATAATCAATCTTTGGATATTTTTATGGATAACTTTTTTACCTGTCCATTCAATTTCAGGCGAACTCGTAGTATCCGCAGATTCCTTTAATGCACACAAAAAAATTCATCAAGAAGCGTCCTTACAACAAAATGCATACTTTCTATCGAATAAAAAAATATCCAATAGCCTTGGAATGGAGTTTGTGTATATATCACCTGGAAGCTTCATTATGGGAAGCCCGGAATATGAAGAAGGAAGGGACAGTGATGAGAATCTTCACGAGGTGATGGTTACCAAGGGATTTTATATGCAAATAACAGAAGTTACCCAAGGCCAATGGAAGGAGCTAATGGGGACCAATCCATGGCAGGGAGACAAATATATCCGTGAAGGTAAAAATTACCCTGTAAGTTGTGTATCATGGTATGATACTCAAAAATTTATTCAAAGATTGAATCAGCGGGAGGGAAAAGATATATACCGTCTTCCCACAGAAGCTGAGTGGGAGTACGGATGTCGGGCCGGATCACAGAGTATATTTTGTTATGGGGACAATGAGGAGACTTTAAGTGCCTATGCCTGGTATAGTAAAAATGCATACGATATTGGTGAGAAATATGCGCATCGCGTTGCCCAGAAACAATCAAATGCCTGGGGTCTTTATGATATGTATGGTAATGTCTGGGAGTGGTGTCAGGACCTTTATGGAAATTATCCCTCCTTTCCCGTGACTGATCCCATAGGCCCTATGAGCGGTACAAAGAGAGTGAATCGAGGCGGTAGCTGGGTCTATTATGCAAGACGATGCCGGTCCGCAGCCCGAGGTCTCAACGATCCTAGTGTGAAACATGATAATCTTGGCTTTCGGTTAATTATGAAATCAGAACCAAAAAAAAATTAATATGACTCTTATATCAGACAAGGATTTTATCACAGGGAAAGATGCCTAAAGCCCAAGTATTGTATCAATTAAATACTTATAAAATATTGCTCTTCATCAATTACATATTATAAACTAACGAAATAGACGTCCCTATTAATTGATCATATGGGATTAAGCGAAAAATTGATTTCTATAACAAATAAAATTATAATAAGGTGTCTGTTATAGAACTTTATTCCATAAACCGCATTATAGAGAAAAGAGGAGGAAACAAAATGAGGCCAACAGTTATTACCAATCCGGAATCCATGGAGTGGTCCCCTTGTCCTGAAGAATTGCCGCCAGGCGCTATGCTTAAGGTATTGAGCGCTGATGAGGAGACAGGGGCAGTAGCAGCTCTGGTAAAGTTCCCTGGTGGTTATATTGAGCCTAAGCACGGCCATCCTTGTGGGCATGATGTTTATATTATTCAGGGCAAGCTTGTAAACACTGAAAATGGTCAGGAGGTATCCAAAGGGATGTTTTTTTATGCTCCAAAAGAAGATATCCATGGTCCCTTTCAGGTTCCGAAGGATGAGGAGTGTATCTTCTTCGTCTTGACGGATGGACCTCTTTTTCCATTAATAAAGCCTTAGGGAGGTTGTATGTTCATATATGGTATAAGAGAGCTTTGCAGCCACTGTTCTAATCGTTGTAATCCTTCATCAAGCTTAACACGAGGCTCGTAGCCTAAATCACGCCTCGCCGCACTAATATCAAACCAGTGCGAGGTGGCAAGCTCCCGCACGACCCACCGAGTCATGGGGGGCTCACGCTTTATCCCGATTAATCCATAGATCTTTTCACACATCCACGCAAGTGAGAACGCACTCCTATAAGAAATCGCCCTGTCAACCGGAGGAATGTGAGCGGCCTTGAGCAACCTGTTTACAAATTCCCAAATTTCAACCGGTTCCCCTGAGCTTATAAAATATGTTCTGCCGGCAATGCGCGCGGCCTCATTTGCTTCAGAGTAAAGCTTATCAGCTGCACAAAGATGAGCATTGGCTGCATCATCAATATACGTGATATCAGTCATTTTCACCGGGCCCTTTATGCGACGAAGTCTCCTTCGGCGGCCCCGGTCAAGAACACGCGGCAGCAGTGATGTATCTCCGGGCCCCCATATTACATGAGGCCGAAGTGCAACAGTCTTGAGCATATTCGAATTCGCTTCTATCACTCTGCGTTCTGCCATTGCCTTTGTTTCAGGGTAGAAGGCTTCATAATGGTCAGGATACATGATTGACTCATCAACACCTTCAAGATCGGTCTTTCCAAAGACAACACTCGGAGTAGAGGTGTAAATAAGGCAGGAAACCTTATTTTCTCCACACGCCCTAATTACATTCTCCGTTCCTTTTACATTAATTGCATAGAAATCTTCATAAGAGCCCCACGAAGAGACTTTAGCCGCAACATGAAAAATGATGGCACACCCCTTCGCTGCTTCCACCACAGCGTCTTGGTCAGCAATATTCCCTTGCACCTGCTCGATACCAAGTTTCTCAAGTGATGAATACCCCTTGCGGGAAAAGGTGCGAACTTCATAACCCCTCTCTCGCAACATACGCACGAGTGCACTCCCCAGAAACCCGCCTCCACCTGTAACGAGCACTTTCATGTCAGCTTTTCCTGGGCCCATACGGTGAGCTTTTCGCGAAAAATTTTCGCATTATGTCGAACATCCACTGGAAAGGATGAATGAAACAGTATGGTTTCAATCGTTTTTGTGTGCTCATAGGACTTCGCAATTTTCAGGAGCTCCTTTGTCAGAAGAGCTTTATTGATTTTCATGCCCTTCTCCAGCTCAACACAGAGAACCGGCAGGGTTTTCCCATCTTTCTTTATACCGACAAGTGCACTTCTGAACACATTCGGATTGAGGTTAAAAATTGCCTCACAAGGAATCGTAAACATTGTTTTATTATCAATCTCAACCCGATGATTCTTCCGCCCGCACATCCACAGACGGCCTCGATCATCCAAATAACCCACATCCCCCATCCTATGACGAACGGTACCATCAGGTTCATATATTTTTGCCAACTTTGTTGAGTCTTCCTTGTTGTAATATTCGGGTGTCACCACCGAACCCTTCACCACGATCTCTCCGATCTGATTTGGTGGTAAGGCCAAATCATCTGACCATCGCCTAATCGGCTCATCTATAATGGGAATTATCTTCACTTCCATCCCTTTTAACGGCAATCCCACACACACGCCCCCACCTCGATCCGTGGAACGTCTTGTGTGATGTAAAATTGTTCTGCTTCCTATTACAGAAACGGGGAGTGATTCGGTTGCCCCGTAAGGTGTAAATACTTCAGCGCCCTTAGACAATATATTCTGGAAACGCTCAATTGCGCATATGGAAGCCGGTGCCCCTGCCGAAATCGCTCGTTTGAGGGTTTTTAGATGAATTGAATGCTTATGACAATAGCGACCTAGTTTATCAATGAGCGCCGGGGAGGCAAACATATTAGTACATGCAAAATCTTCACACGCTTCTATCAATTTACGCGGATCAGCTAAAGCAGGGCGGCTGGCATCCATGTCAGGGACTATCGATGCCATCCCAAGAGCAGGTCCAAAAAGAGCGAAAAGGGGAAATGTGGAAAGATCGCGCTCACCCGCCCTGATATTAAAAGCATCTTTAAGCATTGTAACCTGCGATGCAAATACATGATGTGGCGTGACCACCCCCTTGGGAACGCCCGTACTTCCACTTGTAAACAAAATTGCAGCAGTCTCGTTAAAGACCGGATTAAACACAGGATAAGGATGAGGGGATGATCCTTCCATAATCTTTCGCAGTGTACATCCTCCCCAGCACACTCTTCTCCCTACCGTAAATCTTAATTTCAGGGTCTTTCTGCACCACCCAAAAAGAATCCGTGCCACGTGGGCCTTCGGAATGCCAATAAATGCCGAAGGTTCTGCCTCTGCGAGGCACTTCCCCAAATTCTTAATGCCCATACCAGGATCAACCATCACCAAAATGGCGCCTATCTTTAACAGGGCAAAGGTTAACGCGAAAAACTCGATACTCGGCTTTACCATTACAACCGTCCTTGTTCCTTGCTTTATGCCTGCATGCCAAAGTCCATGCGCAATACAATCGCTCCATTGATTGAGCTGCGATAAAGTCAGTGTCGCATAACAGGCTTTCCCTTTAGTCCTTTTCCCGGTTGAAACAGCAACTGCAAGAGAATCAGGATGAGAGTGGGCCATATAAGGCAAATAAGCAGCGACGTTTTTAAAACCCTTTGTTTCAGATTTCATTAACATACCTCTAACGGATGAGCTAGTAAAAATCTTTCCATTAATGAAATTACCTCATCACCTGCATCCTCAAGGATATAATGGCCACAATCTTTAAATCTATGAACATCCACATTCGGAAATCGAGTCATCCATTCATCAAGAAAATTATGATCAAACACAAAATCTCGCATACCCCAACAGATTAACATAGGCTTGTCAGCAAGACATGTGAGCATTCCTGCCGTCCGTGAGAGAATTTCAAAAGAGCGGTCTTGCGAACGAAGCGGAATATCTTGCACAAAACGATGAATTGCGATCCGATCTGCCCATGATTTATACGGCTCAAGGTAACCAGAGGCTATTTCGGGAGACAGTGGCCGTCGTGATACACAAAAGTGATTAGCACCGCGTACAAAGGCATTTACTCCACGCACAAAAAACGATCCGAGCCAAGGACTTCGAGCAAGCATGAGTGTTGCGGGGAACCTCTTTGCATCTGGTTTTGGGAATGCAGCCGTGTTAAAAACCACAAGACGGCTAATTTTTTCAGGATGCTGGGTTGCCCATGCTATACCAATCATCCCACCCCAGTCGTGCACCACAAGAGTAATCCTCTCGAGCCCCATATGAGATATGAAATAGTCCAAATCTGAGAGACGCTGAGCCAGCGTATAATCATAATGATGGTCATCAGGCTTATCTGAACGGCCACACCCTATGTGGTCTGGCGCAATCATACGATAACGATCAGAAAAAGCCTTGATGAGTTCACGATAATAAAAAGACCAGGTAGGATTGCCATGGATCATAAGAATAGGTTCGCCATGACCTTCATCCACATAATGATACTTATTATTATCAATAGTGAGATAGTGAGGTTTAAAAGGATAAAGTGCGTTCACAAGCCTCTCGCATAAAAAAATTTAAGCCGAATCATACTTATAATTATCTACATCAGAGGGTAATAGTCAAGGATTATTATACCTATCCAACAATTCTATTTTTGCCGTGCGTTTCTTATTTCAGCTTATTTCAAAAGATACAGGTTTGCCATGGATATGCCACTTAAAAGAGCGCCGATGATGCCTAAAAATCCCTGATCTGTACCACAGATATAAAGGTTCCTGAATGGGGTCAGACCATCTCTTTTTTTATAAGGGGTGCCATACACAGCGCCGTTAATATGACCTGTAAAATTATAGACCGTCCTCGGAGTAAAGATATCTGAGAAGACAATAGAATCCCTAAAATCAGGGATGAGGGTTATTACCTTCCGCAGAATCATCTCTCGTGCTCTTTCTTTCTGACGCTGATAGTCTTCCTCGCGAAGGTTATTCCACAGACTGAAATTCGCGAGGCATGTCACCCTGAGAATGTTGTCTTTAAGCGGGCTTTTGTAGTTAAAATTATTCGGACAACAGATTACCCCACTTGAAGTATCTACAAAATCATCAGGCCGTTTATAATGAAATCGATTGTTCTGGCTGAAAAAACAAATGCTCTGTGTAAAACCTTGCTCATTCATACTCCGATTAAGAAGAACGATAAGCTCTACAAACGATAGTTTCCCAACCCTATCCTCATGTGGAGCAAAAGATTTTTTCTGAGGCGAGCACAGCGCCCCTGTCTCAAAATAACCTATTGATGAGAGGATCCTTTTTGCCCTTATTTCCTCTCCATTTTCGAGGAGTACAGACCTTACAGCGTCATTGTTGACAAGAATTTTCTTCACCGCACTGCGCGTGTGGAGTGTGCCTCCTAAGCGCACATATTTTTTTAGCAACAGGCTTAATAGTGGGCGCACACCACCTGCTGGTCGAGCAAATCCCTCGCAAAATATACTCTTGAACATGACGGCAAACTGCGAAAAATCCATGTCATGTTCCCCTGAGCACCCATAAAACATGAGCGGGCAAAAAAGCATATCAACTAATAGGGGGTCCGAGATAAAAGATGCGACTATTGTGCGAGCTGACATAAAAGAGGAGTGCAAGTCCAATTCATCAAATTCTGAGATGTATCTAAGCAATCGCTGAAAATTATCTTTTTGGGCAGGGAAGTTATCGTTTATACTATCAAAAAGAAATTCACGTTCGTTGGTAAAATATAAGGTCTTCCGCGGAAACTTAATACTTGAAATAATCTGCTCAGATAAACTGAAATCTTCGTATTTTAATCTCAGCTGCCTTAATAATTTGGGGAAAGGTGTATTTTTTGTGCTCTTCGGCACATAATTTGTCAACGCATGGAGGCCAACGTCGAATTTATACCCGTTTTTGGTGTAAAAGGAATTTAATCCTCCTATCTTGGAATGTTTTTCCAGAATACAGACTTTTTTATTATAATAGGCTGCTCTTATACCGGCAGCAAGTCCCGACATCCCCGCCCCAATAATGAGGACATCCAAACTCATACGTTAGACTTGAAGGTGCTCGAGTTTTGGCGTAAGATATGCGACAGAGCTATCCAAGGTATTTAATTCTTGATAATTTTCTTCTGGCACCTCAAGTTGATAGCGTTTTCTAATCTCCATTACAATATCTAAAAAATCCATTGAATCTAACTCTATTTGTTCTCTAATTGGCACATCCCCCTTTATATTAGTCACATCTTCATCAGGCACGATTTCAGCAATAATATCTAACAGTGCGGTTCTCACTTCTTCAGCTATCATAAATACTCATCTCCTCCTAATTATTGTCACTGAATTTATCCCTAACATTCCAAAGGAATTGTTCAAAATATAATCAATCTTTGATTTATATATCGGTTTATTTATAATAAGATTTTCAAAAGCACACTCTGGATCCAGATTATCAATATTAATGGTAGGATGGACCATATGATCTTCAAATGAGGGGATATTCCCTGCCAGTTCCAATGCGCCTGCTGCCCCCATAGCATGGCCTATATACCCTTTTGTATTATTATAATATACATTCGAACACCCACTAAAAACATTTCGTAGTGCCTGACACTCTTGAATATCTCCCTGCTTTGTTGCCGTAGCATGCATATTTACAATATCTATATCATTAGGACAGATTCCCGCTTTCTTAATTGCATGTTCTATACATTGTGCCTGCCTCTCCTGATTCGGTAAAACAAAATCCTCTGCATCAGAATTTATGGCATACCCAGCAATCTCGCCATAAATTTTAGCTCCTCGATTTAAAGCGCATGATAGCCGCTCCAAGATATATATGCACCCTCCTTCTGATACCACAATCCCGTTTCTGTCTCTATCAAATGGTCTGCACGCGCGTTTTGGATCTTCATGGGATGCCAGTTCCCCTTGACTCTTAAAACTGGCAAAAATACCAAATGTATGGATACTTTCAGATACGCCCCCTGCTAACGCAATATCAACCTCGCCCAAAATAAGCATTTGTGCGCCTTGAATCAATCCCACATTTCCGGCTGCACACGCTGCTCCCAAAGTATAATGGGGTCCTCTTATTCCCAAATTTAGGCTTACCTCTCCAGCCGGGTTATTGGCCACAGTCCTTGGATTATGATGATGCGACCAATACTTTGTATCATAATTATATTCCTTGATTACCGCAATCTCATTTTCAGTCTCAACATTTCCGTGCTCAGTAATACCAATATATATTCCTATTCTTGATTTATCAACAGAATCAAGGTTCAACCCCGCATCATGAATCGCCTCATTGGCACAATAAATTGAAATAGAGCCGGCACGGGTACCGCGGCGAAGCTGTTTTTTACTTTGATATTTAATATCATCAAAATTGCATACCCCGGCAAAAATATTCTCCATATACCGTGTTTTAAACCGAGTAATTCCCGAGTTACCCTGAAGAAGATTATGCCGGAACTCAGCAAGATTATTGCCATTTGGAGCTGTAAGACCAATCCCTGTAATTACAATAGGTTCGTCATAACTTATCATTTTTTTTATTATTTCTCTCCCCATAAAAAGCGAACTCTTATTATATTAAGTAATTATTGATATTTCAAGACTGACATAGAAAAAAACAGGAATTCTCATTCGAGAAATGGTTTAAGCTTTAACTCTAAAATATAATTGAGTTCTTCTGCAAGTTTCCTGACACGTAAAGATACGTTTGAGTCCTCTTTAACAAAATACTCAATCTCTTTCATCTCATCCCTCACCAATCGCAGGTCCGAATTTTCACAATTAATAAGGCTATACATGAGTATGTCCACAGTCAAAGCGAGGATTTTTTCTTCCTCTCCAACAATATCCCCCAAAAACTTGAGAAATATTTTTCGATCCGGCTCCTGATAGGTAAACACCTGTTCAAGATACACGGAAATTAATTGGCAAAGCTGGAGAGTGCGTGTAGTGATCAAAATCGGCGTATTTTCATAATCAGCTCGGGGATCTTCTTTATCATGAATCGAGCTTTCTTCTATTGTCGGAGGAGAGAAATATATTCCTTCTTCCTTAATTTTCGCTTCATGACGACTATCTCCTCCAATGCTTACTATCTTCCCTAAACGTAAAATCAAGGGATAGTGGCTTAACTCCTCTTGTAAAATACCTCTGAAATCTTCTTTAATTTCTTTAAAGGCGCCACTCTGGGGTTCTGCAAGAATCGTCTTCCCCATATCATTGTCGGGAGCAAAGGAAATCATGGCATGACCGTTCATCGGTTGTTCGTTGCGTGCTCTTTTTATTATATGCGGATTTATGAGTGTGTAAAAAATGTCCGGGATTTTATTACACCTCTTTTTTCTCTCCTCTTGATTGCGCGCATCAGAAAAAAGAAAATATACATATTGTTCATCTTCTATGGCTACTTCACCAGGGTAGAGGAAAAGATATATCCGCTGAGAAAACTGTGAGCAGTCCGCAAGATCCTTTTCATACGATCTCCATATTTTATTATCAGCTGCATAGCGTGAAAATAAAAAGAGGAAAAAATTAATTTTTGCCTCTTTATTGGTAAAATAAGGCCATATATACGTTCCGGAATAATAATTATCAATCTCCTCATATGCGAGTCTATAATCCTCCCATTGATAATAATCAGAGGGCATTCCCTTCTTATTGAGTATTTTTAAGGCGGATAAAAAATCTGTGCTTAATATATCTCTATCCGTACCATATAAATCTATTTCTTTTAAGATATACCCCGCTCCAGCCTTATTTACATCAGCAATATCATCCATCTTCACCACTAATGAGGGCTCTTTATCCGTGTGGAAAGAATCCTGATTTTCTCCTGATTTAGATTTCAGTTCCCCACGCAATCCTCTTTTTCCCTCATCTTTATAAGAGTCAGGATGAAAATTCGAAGGAAGATCAAAATAATCTTTATCTATTTCCTGGTGCATTGCGTTTCCTTTTTCTCTGATCGTAGTATCAGGGATATTGCGAATCCTTACTATGATGAAAAAAAAAAGGAGGGCAATGAGTGCAAAAAACAAATATACTTTTTTCATTTAAATTTTTTTGGATACCGTCTCAATGACAAAAAGTGTCACCTACTTTTGGGGCTTTATGAAGGATATCTAAAAATCTGTATTCGGTTTATCCGCTAAAGGATTGATGTATGATTTCAATTTTAGCGGCCGATTTGGCGGCCGATTTCACTCGGTCAGTCCACGCTTCAAATAATTGTTGTTGCTTCTCTTTCAATAAATCCTGCAACAGACTTTCATGAAATTTCTTATATTCCTCTTCATCAACACTTACTCTCTCTTCAAGCCGGGCAATACAATAGCCTTGATCAAACTCTGCGACATTTGTATAAGAACCAATAGGCAATATGAACAAGGATTCACCGAAGACATCTGCTCTCCCCAAACCCGGTATATACCCCCCCCTTAATATCAGATCACTCTCTAATATTGTGAAATTCTTTTCAGATGCTATATCCTCAAGCTTTTCATGAGCATCTAAACGTTCCTTTATCTTTTGGGCTAATTCTTTAGCTTGAGCCCTTGCACGCTCCTGCTTTAAAACCTCTACAATCTGCCCCTTTACTTCATCCAATTCCTGAGGCTTTGGAGGGATTATATCTAATAGATTGAGTATAAAATAACCCTGCGCCGTTTTAATGAATGAACTTGGTTTACCCTTCTTTAAATTGAACGCAGCTGATTCAATTACCGCTATTTTGCCTATTCCATTGATCTCTTCCCCTTTGCGAAAAAATTCTGTATGCCCATACACAACTTTATCATCCTCTTCTAGTTCTCTGAACACCTTCTTTTTATATATCTGCCGCAGGGCATCTTCTGCGCGAAGCATCGCTTGCTCCCACGCCTTTGCATTCCGCAATTCCATTTCAATTTGGAACCTCACTTCTTCAAGAGAATTTAATCTCTCTGGCTTAATATCCTCTACCTTAATTATGTGATACCCAAAGCGGCTCTTCACTATCCCGCTTACATCACCTACTGCTAAGCCGAAGGCTGCTTTCTCAAATGCAGGGTCCATTTTCCCCTTCTCAAAATAATCAAGGTCCCCCCCCTTTGTTGCACTCGGACATTCAGAATTCTCCCTTGCTAATTTATGAAAGTCCTCTCCCGCTTTCACTTTCTCCAAGAGTTCCTCGATCTTTTTCCTCTTTTTTTCTTCTTCTTCCTTGGCGTCCTGAGGAGAAGTCTTAATCAATATATGACTCGCTCTTACTCGTTTAGGGGTAGAGAATTTGTTTTGATTCCTTTGATAGTACTTTGCGATCTCATCTTCTGTGATTTTAATGTCTTTCTTGAATCTATTATAATCTATCTTTAAATACTCTATTTTTCGCTGCTCCGGATCTGTATAGTCCCCTTTATGCTCTTCATAATACTCCTTAAGGCGAGATTCATCGACTGTCACATCACCTTCTTCTCCTACCTTATCAGGGGAGATAAGGATATATTTGAATTTTACCTGCTCATGATAGCGAGCATATCGTTCCTTAAGCTCGCTCTCGGTGACTTTTATTCCCCCGATTACTGTGTCCCGAAGCTTGTCAATAAGCAGGGATCTTCTAATATCTTCCTGAAATTTCTCAGGAGTAGTACGAATAATTCTTAATCTCTGGTGATATAAATTAAGATCAAAAACCCCATCCCGCTGAAAAATCGGCATAGCGCGAATATACGCCATCGCCTCGTTATCAGTGACGATAATTTTATTTTCTTCCGCCGCATTGAGCAAAACATATTTTGTGATAAGATTATCTAAAGCCATTTCCTTTATATTGAGCTGATCTGCTAACTGGCTATTCCACTTATCTTTATATATATTCTGGTAGTGCTGATGTATTCTGCTTCGTTCTTCATAATATTCCGGCATAGTAATTTCTTTTTCAAAAACAGTAGCAATGACATCATTTCTCCCCTCCTGTTTTCCGCCAAATCCCCACACCAGAAAGATAGTGCCAATGAAAGCAATGACAACAAAAATAATTACTGATGGTGCATGTTTCCTAATAAATTCAAACATTCAACCTCTTCTCCTAATCTTTTTTCCCCTTATTTATTGATCTTAACTGCAAAATCTCTTCGATTTTATTCTACCTTATCAATAAGATATTTGCAATACAAGCAGAAAAGTTTTTTACATAAATTATTTTGATCCCACTTGTATAAATTTATAAACTATAATAATATTAATGTCATAGCAAATTATTTTTTTTATAAAATTAAATAATTTTTAATATTAAAATAACTTAAAAAAAAGGGGGGGATACGAAGAATGATCTTTGATTCTGTCCTGGGCATGTTTTCCAATGATCTCGCAGTAGATTTAGGTACTGCAAATACTCTCGTATGTGTGAAAGATAGAGGGGTTGTGTTAAGTGAGCCTTCTGTTGTCGCAATCCAAGTAAGTACAGGCCAGGTTCTTGCAGTAGGGGCTGAGGCAAAAAAAATGTTAGGCAGAACACCTGGTGGTATAGAGGCAATACGTCCCATGAAAGATGGTGTTATTGCCAATTTTGAGGTAGCAGAAGCTATGCTGCGTTACTTTATTACAAAAGTCCACAATCGCAAAGCATTGATCAGGCCACGAGTCATTGTGTGCGTTCCCACTGGCATTACACAAGTAGAAAAACGTGCAGTCAGAGATTCTGCCATCCAGGCAGGCGCACGAGAGATCTATCTTATTGAAGAACCTATGGCCGCAGCGATAGGAGCCGGGCTGCCTATTCAAGAGCCTTCAGGGAATATGATTGTTGATATTGGGGGTGGCACTACAGAAGTGGCAGTAATATCACTGTCTGGAATTGTGTATAGCAGATCTGTCCGGGTTGGTGGAGATGAGATGGACGAGGCTATCATTCATACCATTAAACGCAAATATAATCTCCTGATAGGAGAAAGTACAAGTGAACAAATAAAAATGCATATTGGTTCTGCGTATCCCTTGCCAGAGCCCTTAACATATTCGGTAAAAGGGAGAGATTTAATTCAAGGCATACCTAAGACCCTTGTTGTAAATGATGAGGAAATCCGCAATTGTCTGCAAGAGCCCATATCAGCAATAGTAGACACGGTTAAGATGGCCTTAGAACGAACCCCGCCTGAACTATCCGCGGATATTGTTGATCGAGGGATAGTATTAGCCGGAGGAGGTTCTCTCCTCACAGGCCTAGACGCTCTTCTCAGAGAAGAGACTAAACTCCCTATTGTATATGCGGAAGATCCTTTATCAGCAATTGTTCTTGGTGCAGGGAAAATTTTAAATGAAATAGATTTGCTCAAAAAAATTTCTCTTACTTAGCGTCGCTAACTTATATAAAGAAACCAGGACATGTATAATGGGGGGAAACCAATATAATTATAATTACCCATTCCGGAGTAGATTCAGATATCTCTATATTCTCATCTTTTTTCTTTCTCTATCTCTGATAATCATGACTTTTAAAAGCCACCATATTAATAAAGAACTTTTTGTGGTGAAAGTAATTATTGAAGTAGTAAGTCCCATACATAGGGCTATGGTAGGGATTTATAATGGGATTGGGAACATCTGGAGCAATTATATATATCTAGTGAATACGCAAAAAAACAATAAACTTCTTCGAGAAAAAATAGAAGAGCTCAAAGCTCTTGAGACAAAATATATCGAAATGAAATTATCTAATAATAGGCTGACGAAATTATTAGAATTTAAGCAACATCTATCTTACCCAATAATTGCTGCCCAAATTATAGGAAAAGATTCAACAAGCTGGTCTCAAACGATCCTCCTGGATAAAGGAAGCAGGGCTGGCATCAAAATTAATCAGCCTGTTGTGACCCATCAGGGTCTTGTTGGAAAGGTCACAAGGATTACCCCGTCAAGTTGTCTCGTGCAACTCATCACCGATAAAAATAGCCATGTAGCCGCAATTATTCAAAAAAGTAGGGTGGAGGGTATTTTGGTAGGCAAATCTCAAAATACTTGTGCAATAAAATATGTCGAAAGAGACGCTGATATTGAGGTAGGAAACAAAGTGATTACATCCGGCATGGGAGGGATTTTCCCCAAAGGTTTGATGCTTGGGGTAATTGTCCACATTGATAAAAAGCCTTATGAGCTTTTTCAATATGCGGAAATATCTCCACAAGTACCATTTTCAAGGCTTGAAGAAGTTTTAATTTTGCTCAAAGATCATGAAGAATAAACTCTATTTTTTGGCTATTATTCTCTTAATAATAATTATTCAGACAACTCACTTTGATTTCTGGAGTATATATAGTATTAAACCGGATCTCATCCTTCTCACAACCTGCCTTTTTGGATTACTGCATGGAAGTATACCCGGAGTAACATTCGGATTTTCTCTCGGCTTTATTCAGGATGTTTTCTCGAATAGCCTTTTCGGAGCGCAATCTTTCAGCAAAGCACTCTGGGGATATGCAAGCGGACAAAGCGTTCTCAAATTGGACCCTCAATATCCAATGGTGCAACTCATGCTTATATTTACTTTCTCATTAGGGGATGCATTCCTCATTTATATACTCCATATGCTGTTTATCGGTTCTGCTCATTTTTCTAATACACGGATTTTTCTCTTTCGTACGTTCGGGCAGATAGCATATAATCTTGCCATATGGCCCCTCGTCTATCCTCTTGGAAGTAAATTCTTTATTAGCCAACAGGAAATAAAAAGGTAAAAAAAATCTATGGCTTCTTTTTCATTTTCTCAAAATAAAGAAGATACAGTAGAGAATGGAAGAATAATCTTCATTACGATTTTAATCTTAATTTGTTTCTTTATTGTAATAGCAAGGCTTTTTTTCCTCCAAATAATTAAGGGGGATCAATACCGGGGCCTTTCTGAAGAAAATCGTATTCGATTAGTCCGACTGAAGGCGATCAGAGGCTTAATACTTGACAGACATCATCGTGTCCTGGTAAAGAATCGTCCCTATTTTAAACTATCTATCATACCTGAAGAAGTCCAGGATATGAATACAATTCTCACTCGTATCTCACACTTAATAGATGTGCCAATCGATCAGATGAAAGAAAAAATAAAGAATTCGCCCCTGCGTTCTTTTCAAGAGATTACACTCAAATGTGATCTCACGTTTGAACAAGTCGCACAATTAGAGGAGCATCAGAATAGTCTCCCCGGTATCGTCGTGAATGCAGAGGCGAAAAGATATTATCCTTACGAATCACTCGCTGCCCATTTATTCGGATATATGGGTGAAGTTAACCATAAGCAATTAAAATCCGGCACATTGATAAAAGTAAGGCAGGGCGACGAAATCGGCCAATATGGGCTTGAATATAGTGCGAATAAATACCTCATCGGAGATGATGGTGGAGAACAGGTAGAGGTGGATGTAGAAGGAAGGAAATTAGAAATATTAGGCCATTTGCCTTCCGTTCCTGGTAACAATCTAATATTAACAATAGACCTCGATCTTCAACTTCTGGTTGAAGAAATCCTCGGAGACAGAACCGGAGCTATTGTTGTCATGGACCCAAGGAATGGGGAAATTCTTGCTATGACAAGCCATCCTTGCTTTAATCCAAACGATTTTGCAACAGGAATAAGTGTAGAGGAATGGAATAATTTAATAAACGATCCTAAAGATCCTTTGCAAAATAGAGTTATTCAGGCCCAGTATCCGCCAGGGTCAATTTTTAAAATTGTTGTCGCCTCAGCAGGCCTTGAAAGCGGTCTCATTGATGAATACACAGAATTTCTTTGTACTGGTCAAATTAAGATCGGCAACTGGACATATGATTGCTGGAAAAAAGGTGGGCATGGTATACGGGCAATTCATGAGGCAATCGTCCACTCATGTAATGTGTTCTTTTACCAGTTAGGGACAAAAATAGGGATTGATATAATTGCCCAATTTGCTCGGGCCTATGGATTTGATAATCCAACCCATATTATCCTTAAAGGGGAAAAGCCGGGTTTAATCCCTGACACAACCTGGAAAAAAAATGCCCTGAAAAAAATATGGTACCCAGGGGAGACAGTCTCTGCCTCAATTGGTCAGGGGTATATTTTGGTGACTCCCATCCAACTTGCCTGTTTTATTTCGGCTGTTGCGAATAAAGGCACATTATATTCGCCCAAAATTATTAAAGCAATAACCACCCCGGATACAAAAATAATACAACCCTCATCCCCTTCTAAATCACGAAAGATACCTATAAGCGCCTCGAATCTTAAAATTATTCGACAGGCTCTTTGGGGTGTGGTGAATGAAAATGGCACGGGACATCGAGCACGAATTCGCGGTATAGATGTTGCGGGAAAAACAGGAACAGCCCAAATTGTTCGTCAAAAGGAAGAGAGAGAGACGATTGATGAAGAAGAAATACCCGAAGAATTAAGGGATCATGCATGGTTCGTGTGTTTTGCTCCATTTGAAAATCCTCAAATTGCGGTAGTTGCTCTTGTGGAACATGGGGGGCATGGGGGCGCAGCGTGTGCACCATTAGCTCGAGAAATAATAAAAGGATATCTCCTGAAGGATCAAATAGATAAACTATGATTGACAGAAGATTATTAAAGAATTTTGATTGGGTTCTTCTCTTTATTACATTATTGCTATGCACTATAGGATTAGTTCAGATATATAGTGCCACATTTGATCCTACGGGCGCAATTAAAAATTTAGCTTTAAAACAATTGTATTGGATCCTTATTGGACTGACTATGGCATTTTGTGTAATTAGCATTGACTACCATCGGTTAGCCCAATGGGGCCCCTTATTTTATTTTATTGACATTGCAACACTTGTATATATTTTAATGAGAGGAAGGGCCCACACGACAGTGTCACGATGGATATATATTTGGGGAATCAATGTACAACCATCTGAATTTATGAAAGTTATTCTTATTTTGCTTCTCGCTCAGCTATTGAAATCAAAGAAATTGGGGGAAATCGGTCTTAAGGAAGGAATCATATGTTCATTTCTTACATTAGCCCCTCTCTTTCTGATTATGAAACAACCTGACCTTGGTACATCCATATTGCTCATTCCAATCTTACTTACGACAATGTTCATTGGTGGCATATCTGTGAAATGGTTATTAAGGCTTGTTGGCTTAGGAGTATGCGTGTGTCCGATACTTTGGTTCAGATTAAAAACTTACCAAAAAAGGCGTATTCTTGGATTTATAAATCCGAATTTAGATCCCCTGGGGGCTGGTTATCAGGTTATTCAATCAAATATCGCTGTTGGCTCGGGGGGAGCATGGGGCAAAGGTTTTATGTCAGGCACCCAATGCCAGTTGAAATTCTTACCCGTACACCATACAGATTTTATATTTTCCGTTCTTGCTGAAGAGTGGGGATTTATGGGTGCAATTTTTGCTTTAATTCTATTTATCTTCTTAATTTTTCGCGGTATTGATATTGCCGCAAAGGCTAAAGATAAACTTGGCACAATTATTTCTTTGACTATTGTCGTTTCAATAAGCCTGCATATAATAATTAATATCTTTATGGTTATCGGTCTTCTCCCTATAGTAGGGATACCTCTTCCCTTCTTAAGCTATGGCGGTTCCGCAATGATTAGCAACTTCATCTCTATTGCTCTTCTTCTTAATATCCAGATGCGTCGATTTGACTAACGCAATGTTCTTCTCTCACCATTTATGGTATACTACGTGTCGATAATTAATATTACTATGGTACTGTAAGAAGAGGAGATTTCCCATGAGTGATCAAGGGCAAAAAAGTTGGCACAATGCCTTGCAATATTTGGTAGGTGGAGTGAATAGCCCTGTGAGGGCATTTAAAGCGGTTGGGGGCACACCCCTATTTATGCAGAAGGGGAAAGGAGCATATCTCTATGACATAGAAGGGAACAAATATATCGATTATGTTGGTTCTTGGGGCCCAATGATCTTGGGGCATGTTCACCCCCTCATATGTGAAGCGCTTAAAGAGGTTCTGGAGAGGGGTACAAGCTTCGGGACACCCACAGAAATAGAAACAGAACTCGCTCAATTAATCATAAAAATGGTCCCCTCTGTTGAGATGCTCCGAATGGTTAATTCAGGAACAGAAGCAGTAATGAGTGCTCTGCGTTTAGCCCGAGGATATACAGGCCGCAACAAAATTATTAAATTTGAAGGCTGTTATCATGGACATGCAGATAGTATGCTCGTTAAAGCAGGATCTGGGGCTGCGACATTGGGAATTCCCGATAGCAAAGGTATACCACAATCTGTAGCACACGATACAATCACTATTGCCTTCAATGATATCGAGGCTATACAAAATATTATAACACATGAGGCAGAATCAATAGCGGCAGTCATTATTGAGCCGGTTGCCGGTAACATGGGAGTTATTCCGCCTTGTGAGGGATTATTAAAAAAAATAAGGGAACTTACCGCAAAAAATGACATTTTGCTTATTTTTGATGAGGTAATGACAGGATTTCGAGTAGCACCTGGAGGAGCTCAGCAGCTCTTTAATATAATGCCCGATTTAACTTGTATGGGTAAAGTTATTGGAGGAGGGCTTCCCGTAGGAGCTTTTGGAGGAAGGAAAGCCGTTATGGAACTCTTAGCACCGGTAGGCCCGGTCTATCAAGCGGGAACACTCTCCGGAAATCCACTGGCCACTACCGCCGGCTTTAAAACCCTTGAATTATTGGATAAAAACCGTGATGAAATTTATCCCTCACTTGAGGAGAAATCATTATACCTTGCTGAGGGTATTAAAAACGCTGCCCGCAATAATCACATTGCCATCACAGTAAATAGGGTAGGGTCCATGCTCTCTCCTTTCTTTACTAAGGAAAAAGTATATAATTATACAACCGCCCAGTCTTCTTCCACGGAAAAATATGCCACATGTTTCTGGGCGCTGGTTAATCAGGGTGTCTATATTCCTCCGTCACAATTTGAAAGCCATTTTATATCAGCAACTCACGATCACACTGCTCTTAATAAGACAATAGAAGCCTATAGTAAAGCATTTAAAGCGCTCTCATTTTCTTAAACATAATTCTATACGACATTCCTTATCGTCAAAGGAAAAAGGTAACCAGTTATATTCATAGTCAGACTTTGGGAAATGACTTATGGTATAATTCTGGCCTTGGATAACTGTCGGAATAGAAATATTAAAATCAATACCATAATTTGATATACGTGTTTTAAATCCTCCCGCCACCATATTCGTGATCTCGCCAACAGCATCTTCTACTTCTTCATTAATCTCGGTTATCTCTTCTCCTAGCATTGAAGAAGCAACCTTCATAGCTGCATTATTATTCAAACTAAAAATCACACTTCCAGAAAGATCGCCAACAAAACTTATGATGCCTGAAAGCTCACTCCTATAATTCAGTTTATTCTCATCCGTAATAGCACCCTTGGACACGGCTGTGAGAAATAACATTGATTCAAACACGTCACATGTGGCATCGATTAAGGTTTGACACAATTCTTCTCTTTCCAGTACCTTTGTCATCACAATTCCTTATCCTCCGAGTTTCCCATTCCTCACCCTATTTAAAAATCTTTTTTAATTTTATTCTTAACTTGTCCGCATCAAATGGTTTGGTAATATAATCATTGACTCCTTTATCCAGGGCTTCTTCTATCTTCCCCATACTTCCTTCAGTCGTCACCATTACAATAGGAACCTCAGAATTTGAATTGCTTTTATCTTCTCTTAATGTCGTGACAAAGGTCATTCCATCCATAGTAGGCATATTCCAGTCGCATAAAATAAGATCAACAGTTTGTTTCTTTAAGACTTTTAATGCCTCTTTACCATCTCCTGCCTCGTGTATTTTCTCTGAATTATACCCTGCTTCCCGGATAGTTTTTGTGATAATCTTTCTCATTACTGATGAATCATCGACCACTAAAAAATCTGATGGCATAATACTTTCCCCCCTTTGATCAAATTTTTACCATTTTCAACAACTCATTAACATACTAAATTCTATCTAACTAATTGAAAATAATGATATTTAGTAAGTTTCTAAAAAACAGGTATAAACTTTGCATCCTTATAAATAATAGTTTCAATATTTAATTTATGTTTAATTCGTAATTATGTAATAGGGAGAAATAGTCCGATGTCTGAAATCGATAGTAAAACCAAAAATGAGCTCAACACCAGAAAAGAAATCTTAAACAAACATCTTGCCAAATTTAATCAGCTTAAAAATGAATGTAAATGGTCAGAAGCGTGGAACCAACTACTTATTACCCTCAACTACGCCAATGATACCTTAAAATATTCTGCGAATCTTCTTAAAAACATAAGCCAGAAGATGCCTCAATTAAACCAGGAACAGCAACAAAAAATCGCTAATCTGACCAAACAAACAATGAGACAATCCACCAAGACCCAAAAGAAGATGATTGTTATCCCTAAAAAGCAAAATATACATTAAGCCTTTATTTAATTAAACACCTCCTTTTCTTGTTCATAGGCGGTTTTAATCCTATCAAGGAGAGAAGCCGCCTTGACAATATCTACTCCAAGTCGTTGAGCAGATAAGGTATTTAAAAAGTCAATCTTATGATTGGATGTTCTCACACCTATCCCTAAGTAATGACATACCATATCTGATAATTCTAATATCATCGCAAGGGTTACATCAGGATCTTGTGTCTCTGATAATTGGTCAATTTTATGGTGATAGTGAATCGCCTTTTCGAGTTCAGCGCATAAATTCCATTTTTTTACTATCATGCTCCCTACCTCTGCATGATTAAATCCAAATTCCTCCTCCTCCATCTTCCAGTACGGCTCGTCTTGATTATATGCCTCTTGCATAATAAAGCTAAATCTATCCGGCATAGTATTATTCATTACAACCTTCCCAATATCATGAAGCAACCCCCCAACAAACGCTGCTTCTTTTACCTCTTTGTCAAGGTTATATTCCATGGCAATGGTATGAGCAGCAACAGCAGCCCCTACAGAGTGTTCCCATAAAATATGCTCGGCAAGCCCTGATTTTTTGTGAATATCTTTAATCGAAGCAGCAATGACAAGATTCTTGACTACATTAATACCGATTAAGACAATAGCTGATTTCACTGTTTTAATTGAACGTAAGGTCCCGAAAAAAGCCGAGTTGGCAATTTTTAAAACTCTCCCTGACAGCGCAGGATCATCTGATATTATTCGTTCAACCATTTGAATACTGCAATCAGCAGAAGAACATACCTCCAATACTTTCATCGCGACCACTGGTATGGTTGGAGGATCTACAACTTTATTTATAAAATCTACCAATTTATCTTTCATAATTTGACTATCAAAATCTCAAATGATATTATCTTTATAAATAACTCCATATAGTTAATATATAAATCGGCTTTATGAAAAAAACAATCGGTGTACAAATTAAAGGAATTATAAATTGTACCCTCAAAAAGTAACACTAGGAGGGGAAAATGGGTGATATGGAAAAAATCTTATTCAAGGACAAAAGAAAAGAAGGGATTCTGGATGTGGGCTTGACCATTTATGTGCAACCTAAAGATGGATATAAAAATCTAAAGTATAAATCTTCTATAATAGGATGGAAATCACCCGATATCATTCTCATTCAGATGCCTGTTTTAAACGGAGTATTTGTGAATTTGCAGCCAAATTGCGCCTGTGTTATACGATATATTTATAAAGGCGTAGCCTATGGATTCGAGACAAAGGTAATTAAAAACGTTAATTTCGCTCCCCTTCCCTTATTATATATCACGTACCCGGATGTCGTCGAAGAAGTATCTCTTCGTAAACATAAACGTATAGATACAACTATCATGACACGGATTATAAAAATAATGAGTGGGAAAGAGTATGATATTGTTACGCAATGCGATATTAAGGGCAATATTTTGGATATTAGTATCGGAGGTTGTCTTCTCGCTGTGACAAGCAGCCAAAATTTCGACATTGATAATCGTATTGAAATTTCTTTTATCCTTCCCCAAAGCAGCGAACCACTAAATCTCCTCTGTCATGTGTGTAGGATACAGAAGGCGAGCAATCATATGCTGCTTGGTATTCAATTTATTGAAATGGAGACAGAAAGTAAAACAAGAATCCAATCTTTTTGGGAGACTATCACTAATTATAATATAATCAGTGATAACTAATAGCACAATTTTGATCCTATCACAAAATTTCATCTGCTACAATTTAATGCAGACTGCCTCAAAATAATTACCCTTTTATTCACTTCTAACACGCTAACATATTATTATTTATAAGAATAGTATTGATTTCTTTTTTATAGGCATAGATCTTGCTTTACCTCCAAACAAAAGAAATTTCGAGCGTGCAACTGTAAGGGATTTCCAATTTGATAAATGTCATAAAAAATCAAAGATGGAGCATAGTTAAAATAATAATAATATCTCTACTTTTAATTAAATATTCATATGCTTCAGAGGCTCTATATCTTAAACAAATTAGGATTGGTTCCCATCCCCATTATACGAGAGTTGCCATTGAGATGGATAAAAATAGTAATCATACAATGATATTGCCATCTGAAAAATCAAATATTATAAAAATTTTATTCTCAAATCCAATAATCTCTCTTATTCCACCTCACATGACATTAAAAAATGAATGGATTAAAAGTGTCAAGGTTATCGAAAAAAATAATAACCAGTTAGAGGTACTTTTATTCTTGGCGAAAACACCGAACAATATCAATCAATTCTCATTAAAAGAACCGCCACGGATTGTTATTGATATAGCAGATAAACCTATCCCCACTTTTTTTAAAGAGGCAACCTACTCAACTGATAAAGATATTATAACTAATCCTAATATTCCCCAATTATTGAATGATGGCAATCAAAGCATATATACACATTCAACCATAGAACAAGAAAATAGTATAGAGGATAGTAATCAGCCTCGCATTGATGAAAATAGAGAGGAAATTCAAGGAAAAGAGAACGAAGTCTTCACACAGGCCCTCGATCTTTTTAATAAAGGATTTTACAAAGAATCGATCCCTGTATTTAATCGGGCTTTGCAACAGTATCCAGAGTCGGAATTAGCGAAAAAAGCCCTGCTCAATCTTGCACAAGTTTATGAAAAATTGGAGTTATTCTATGAAGCTGAAGCTATATATACACAATTTATCGAAAAATATCCTGACCATCCATTATTTAATGAGATAATGATAAAACGAGCTGAAATTCTACTGGCAAAGCTTGAGGATTCAAAAAAAGCAAAGCATCTTTTGGTGTCAGTTTTATATAATAATCCGGAAGAATTATCAAAGGTAAAGGCCCTCTTTTTTCTAGGTAATTGTTATGCAATGGGAAATCAGTATGCTAAGGCATACACATATTATAAGGAGGCTTTTTCACAAATACCTGAGTATGCAAAGAAAAGGGCTTCAATACTCTACTATGCTGCGCAGACCTATTTCCAAAATAATGACTTGGATTTCGCTCGTGAAATATTGCATTATTTGATAAATCTATATCCGAGTGATCTCTCATACACCCCGCAAGGCTTTGCTCTTCTAGGGGATATTTACAAAAAATGGGGTAACATGCAGGTTGCCCTCAATATGTATCAAGAAGCTATTAATAAATACCCTAATTCCTTAGGAGCACTTATCAGTAAGATACGTATGGCTGATATAAATCTTTCAATGTCAGATGATATCTCCTTAAAAGACCTTATTTTTTCATATGAATCCTTTTATAATTCTTATGCAGCTTATGAAGCTGTCGGATCAGCGGGCAACACGATACTCGCAGAGATCGCTTTGATGAAATTAGGACTTGCCCTTCTCGATAATCATAAATATGAAAATGCACTCAAGGTATTTAAGAAATTATTAAAATGGCATCCCCATAGCAAATTCTCCGACGACATACATATTTCTTTGCAGGTTGCCTTATTCGAGTGGATGAAGTTGGAATTCCAAGAAGAACATTTTATTGAACTTCTCACAATTTTTAAGACTCACCAGGCTCATATTGAAAAATATATTGAGTCGATAAATCAACCAAAAGCCTATCTAATGCCAGCAAAAGCATATGCTCATCTTGGATTATTAGATGAGGCTGAGGAATTGTATAAAAAGGTTGAACATTTAATCAAGGAAGATCCTGATTTATATTATCAAATGGGGCAATTGTATCTTTCCCATTACCTTTATGAAAAAGCTGAAGATTATTTTAATAAAATAATAAAAAAATTTAAGAAATATACTCTTTATCCCACCTGCCTTCATCTTTTAGGTGATATATCTTATTTTCTCAATAAAGATTCAGAAGGGGTGACATATTATAAAAAGGCCTTATCGTTTGATGCACTAGTGGAAAGACAGATCCTCAGTTACAGACGTCTTGGTTTGATATTAAAGAAACAATCATCTTATAAAAAAGCTTTAGAGGCATTTCAAAAATTATTAGAGATAACTCCTGAAAAGAATGAAAAATTACAGAGTGAAATATATCTTTCAATTGGTGATTGTTATTACCAGCTTGGGAATTATCAAGATGGATTAGACACTTACAATAAAATAAAACCATCAACCTTAAATAATGAAAACTTTGATTGGCTTAATTACAGTATTGCTAAGTGTTACTTACATTTGAACAATGAAAAAAAGGCCGAAGAATATTTATCATATGTGTATGAAAAAGGACACGATTTTCTTTTAAGAAAATTAAGCCAGTTAAAATTAGAAATTATAACGGAGAAACAAAATGGAGAAGATAACGCTACATAGGCTGGGACATAGTGATAATTTTTCACTCAAGAAACCAGTACAAAAAAATTATAAAACCTTCACCAAGACACTCATTGATTCTCTGAAAAATGTTAATAAGCTCCAAACAGAAGCGAATGATACCATTAATAAATTTGCCGTGGGAGAAGAGAAAGATATTCATGAGGTCATGATTAAATGGGAAAAAGCAGATCTGTCATTGCGCTTAATGATACAGGTTCGAGAAAAAATAATAAGCGCTTATGAAACAATAATGAGAATGCAAATATAAAATTTTAACAACACTATGTTCAATGATCTCATTATAGTCTGGAAGAAATTATTAGAAAACTGGGATAAGTTTTCTAAACGACAAAAAATGATAAGGCTCGGGGCCCTGGCAGGCGTGCTTATATTAGCCATAGGTGTATTTTTTTGGACAAACACCCCTGACTATCATATACTTTACTCAGATCTTCAACCTGAAGATGCCTCAATCATTTTACAGGTGTTGAAGGAACGAAAAGTCCCTTATAAATTAATAAACAATGGAAGAACCATATTAGCGCCCGCCAATCATATCTATGAACTCAGGCTTTCCCTTGCAGGAGAGAGTCTGCCCCAAACCAGTTATGAGGGATTTTCACTTTTTGATAAATCAGATTTTGGAGAAACTGAATTCTCTGAACAAATAAAATACAAAAGGGCACTGCAGGGTGAGTTAGGTAAAACTATCAGCCATATATCCGAGATTGAATGGGCGAAGGTGCTCCTTGTTATGCCGGAAGACACTATCTTTGAGGAAGACCAAAAAAAGCCCAGCGCCTCGGTTTTAATCCGCCTAAAACGTGGGAAAAAACTAAAAGAAGACCAAATTGAGGGCATTCTCTACCTTGTTGCAAGCAGTGTGGAAGGGCTTGAGTCAGAGCAGGTCACTATTGTTGATAGCGATGGAAAGGTCTTAAGTCCCGGAGGGAATAAAAATCTTTATTCCTCTCAATTAAATGTAACCCAAATAGAACATCAGAAAGAAATTGAACAAAATCTTGAAAAAAAAGTAACGCACCTATTGGAAAAAATAATTGGCGAGAAAAATGTAATCACTAAAGTATCTGTTCAACTTTCTTCTCAACAAGTTGAAAAGACAGAAGAATCCTATAATCCAGATCAAACGGTAGTGCGCAGTGAACATCTCATCAAAGAAGAATCAGAGGGGGAGAGAGCGTATTTCAACAATCTTGGCACATTAGAGAGCACCAATCAGATAAACACAACAAATCCTCGTTTCTCTAAAAATGATGAGGTCATCAACTATGAATTAAGCAAGGCTATCGAGCATGTCATTGAACTGCCTGGTCAAATAGAAAGGCTTACTGTCGCTGTGCTTGTTGATGGCACATATGAAATTAAAGATGAAAACAAAGTCTTTATACCACGGACTGATGAAGAGATACAAAAGATAAAAACACTGGTCGAAAACGCTGTGGGATTTAATCCAAAAAGGGGTGATAGAGTTGAAGTGACTAATATTCAGTTTACTCAGCCTGAGATTGAGATGGGAAAACAACCGAGCTGGTTCAAGGTGTTTTTACAAGATCTGTTAAGCCAAAAACCAGTAATGTTATTAAAGCTTGCAACTAAGATAATTATTATTATATTAATTCTAACTTTTATTGTACGCCCAATTCTGCAATGGCTTAATGATATGGTGCCAAAACCCGAACCAGCACCAATATCCGAAGAAGCAGAAAGCATAGAAACAGAAGAAGAGACAGGTGATGAATTATCAGAACTGGCTTCTCTTGAAAGAGAACTTGCGGATGCCCAAACTCCGGAGGAGATGGCAAAGGCTGCACGGGAAGAGTTATACAGAAAATATGGTTTAAAGAAATTCGGTTTGGATATTGATTCCTACCAAGATGAGGTCCTTTTGGAAGCAGTAAGGGCCTTACAGGAATATGCGAAGAAAGAACCAAAACGAATAGCGCAATTAACAAGAGAATGGCTAATAGAGGAGTCACAACTCAATGCCGGCTAGATTTCAAAAAAAGTCAACCCTTACGAACTCAGAAAAAGCAGCTATCCTTTTTCTTCTTATCGGGGAAGAGAACTCGGCAGAGGTCTTTAAAAATCTAAATGATCATGAAATATCACATGTTACCCAATATATTACCAACATGACGACGCCCTCTAAAGATGATATTGAGCACGTGATCAAAGAGGCCTTGCAGAAGACCTCTGCACGACAGCTTCTCCCTGATGAAACCGTAGATTATGTCACATCAGTTCTCGTTCGCTCTGTAGGTGAAAAAAAAGCTTCAAATATTCTCAGAAAGCTGCAAGCACCTGTCAACATTGGCCTTAGAGGATCTTTGGGCGCCATAAGAGACCTTGATGCCGAAATGCTCTTTAATATCCTCCATTCCGAACACCCCCAAATTGTTGCTCTTGTGCTTTCCCACCTTACACCTGAGAAATCAGCAGAGGTATTAAAAACCTTGCCTGAGGAAGCGAGAAAGGATGTGGCCCTCAGAATTTGCAAGATCGATCGCATTAGCCCTAAGGTAATTGAAGAAATCAACCATTCTCTTGCCACACGCTTAATAGCCTATAAAGAATCTGAGAGTAAGGTTGTTGGAGGAGTCAATCAAATAGCACAAATCCTGAACAATACTGAGAGGGCATCCGAAGAGCTAATATTAAACTATATTGAGGAACAGGACCCTGAAATGGCGGAAAGCATAAAATTGCTCATGTTCACCTTTGAAGATCTTGCAACTGCAAGTGATAAAGATATGCAGACCTTGCTAAAAGATGTTCCTAAGGATACCCTGTGCCTTGCTATGAAAACTGCGAGTGATGGCATGAGAAGACTTGTGTTAAGAAATATGTCAAAACGTGCGGCAGAAATGCTTACAGAAGATATTGATGCATTAGGTGCAGTGAAATTGAACCTTGTAGAAAAGGCCCAACAAGAGATAGTCCAACTCGCTAAACGTCTTGAAGAGGAAGGGTCCGTGACAATAAAAGGCAAGGGAGCAGATGATGTCCTCGTCTGATATTTTCCCTAAATTAAGCAAGGAATTTCCACTTTCTCAGGCAAATATTTCTCAAGAACAATTTAAAACCCTCACGGTGATTGAAACAAAAGCCCAGGATGAAAAATTTATTCCAACATTAGAGGCAAATCCTGATAAAGAATATATTCTTAAAGAGCATGCGCAATTTATTAACTCTATTAGAAAAACTATCGAGGAGGCTCATGCGCTTATTGAAGATGTTGAGAAAAAGTCCAACCAGATACGCAGCGAAGCTCAAGGTCTTAGCGAGAAAATACGCCAAGAAGCCTTTGACGAAGGATTCTCACAAGGATTTTCAGAAGGGCAAAAACAGTATATTAATAAAACTGAGGGTGCAGAAAAAAAATTACTCCAGACAATTGAGCTCTTTGAATCTGCCAGGAAAGATATCCTCGAACAAAGCAGGGAGCAACTAATTGATTTAGTATTCCTTTTGACCAAAAAAGTAATCCATAAAGAAATTTCTTCAGATCGATCTATTATTCTAAAAAATATTAATGCTGCAATCTCAATGATATTAAAAAGCGACTCAATAACCATCAAGCTTCATCCCGATGATATTGCGTATATAAAATCCCAAAAGTCTGCTGTTGACACCCTTTTACATAATAAATCCATACAATTATTGGAAGATCCTGCTCTTGAAATAGGCGGGTGTTACGTAGAAACTGATTTTGGCACTATAGATGCCACAATTGAAGGACAGCTCGAGGCGCTTAAAAAGGAATTTAATAATGACAATGGATCTTAATATGTTAACCAACCACTTAAATGAGTTTAATCCTATCAGAACGTATGGTCAAGTAACCAATGTGGTTGGATTAATAATCGAGGGATTAAGCCCGGGTGCCCTTGTAGGAGCTCGATGCGATATATATCCTTCATCTGGTAAGAAAAAAATTAGGGCAGAGGTTATCGGATTTAAAGAAAACAGAATACTCATGATGCCCCTTGAAAACGCCATAGGAATTACTCCTGGAAGCACAATTGCTCTAAGGAATTATCAGGATACTATTGGCGTTGGCAATCATTTACTAGGCAGGGTGATTGATGGCCTTGGCCGCCCCATTGACAATAAAGGACCTATAAAATATGAAAAAAGATACTCTATCTATAAATCACCCCTTAATCCCTTGAATAGAAAGAGAATTACCAGCCCGCTTGATGTAGGTATTAAAGCAATAAATGGCTTGTTAACCTTAGGAAAAGGACAAAAAGCTGGTATCTTTGCAGGCAGTGGTGTCGGAAAAAGTATACTTCTTGGAATGATTACCCGAAATACGCACGCTGACATAAATGTCATTGCACTGATTGGTGAACGAGGGCGTGAAGTCAGGGAATTTATTGAAAAAGAGCTTTCCGAGGAGGCCTTAAAAAAATCTGTTATAGTCGCTGTCACATCGGATCATTCCCCGCTATTAAAACTGCGAGGAGCATTTATTGCCACTTCAATTGCAGAATTCTTTAGAGACCAGGGGAAAGACGTATTATTTATGATGGATTCCTTATCACGATTTGCCATGGCACAAAGAGAAATTGGCCTTGCTGCCGGAGAACCTCCCACGTCAAAAGGATATACGCCATCCATATTTAATATGCTTGCTCGTCTATTGGAACGTACCGGCACATCAGAGAACTCGGGAAGCATTACAGGACTTTATACTATTCTTGTAGAAGGAGATGATCTGACTGAACCTGTTGCAGACACTACCCGTTCTATTCTGGATGGACATATTGTGTTATCTCGTGAACTCGCTGATAAAAATCTCTATCCGGCAATTGATATTCTTTCGAGTGTTAGCAGGGTAATGAATGATATAATAGATGATGAACATAAAATAGTTGCTCGAAAAATAAAACAGAGCATTGCGATGTACCGTAAGATAGAGGATATGCTTAATATTGGAGTGTATCAAAAGGGCACGGATCCTCATATTGACACTACTATAGAATTATTCGATAAGATTAATGAATTTATGTATCAAGATATTGCTGAAAAGACTACTCTCAAGGAGAGTATAGATCAGATGAAACATATAATATCTATTGTTCAGAGTGTATAATGTTTAAATTTAAATTTGAATCATTATTGAACTATAAGCAAAGCATTGAAGATAAAAAGCAAACAGAAGCAAAGCAAGAAGAGATGAAATTAATTGCCGCAAAGAATATACAGAAAGAGTATGAACAACAAAAAAACACCATTATTATGCAAATTCAAAATATGCAGACACACTCTATTGACCCAAAAAATATCTCTCTCTATCAAAATTTTTTAAGGCAATTGAATAGAAAGATTTCCTCCCAAAAACGTCTTATTGGCGCTTTGAGAAAAAGCTTAGAAAAAAAGCAACAAGAACTCATATCAGCGATGCAGGACAGAAAAATAATAGAGAAACTTAAAGAAAAAGAAAAAAAATCTTGGGAGCGAAAAATGCGCGCTGTCGAACAAAAAGAATTGGATAATTTAAGCAATGCTAAATTTTACAGACAGTATAAGCACCAGGGAATAGGTGAAATACAAAGATGAAGAAAGCCGAGATAAAGAAGACCTTTCTTTTCTTCTTACTCACCTTTATGGTTATCGTAACGGGTATATTTATTCAATCCGCCATGAGTGTGCACGCCCAATCATCCAATGATCCGAATAATTCTGGGAAAAAAAACAGTACGCGTGTGAGCGATGAAAAAAAAGAGCTCACAAAGCTATTACTAAAGAGAAAAGAAAAAAATCTTCACGATATTGAAAAAAAACTAAGGGAAAAAGAAGCGCTCCTCAATGAACGTGAAGCACGACTTGAGGAGATAAAAAAGGATATTAACCTCACATTGGACAAAAAAATAGAAGAATTAACGCAATTAAAGACAACGATTGAAAAAGCCCTTTTAGAAAGACAGCGATTAAAAGAGCAACAAATGGCTGAACTTGCGAAACTTTACGAAGGAGCGACCCCGGAGCAGGCAAGTTCAATTTTAGAAAAATTGGACCCAAAAATAGCAGCCCAGATATTCCTCTCAATGAATAAAAGAAACGCCGGCAAAATATGGGGATTTGTGAATCCTGATATTGCCGTAAAAATTACAAAACATATTACCAAAGAACAGAATTTTAATGTGCCCTTTCACAATGAATAAGGTCAGCGAGTACTCTTCGAGGGCATATAATGCAAAGAATAGGATTCGATCAAATATTCGATAGACGTAAACGACTCCTCCGCAAGATGCCTAAAATCTTTATGAAGCTTATTGTATTTTTTCTTTAAATCCAACAATATTGAATCTTTTAGTCGTAAATGCGCCTCAAAATCAAATTTCTCGAAGTCTGTCACCTTTTTTAAATAAAATTCTCGTATCTTCTCAATATACATTTTAAATGCATCTACTGCTAATATCTCCTTAGTAATCTTTAATAAATGATGACCCACTATTGCCAAACGAACTGCCTCCGGGAACATCTTTGGTTTAATAACCAAGGCTTTCATTAAAAATTTTATATAATAATACCCATATGCTGAAAAAGATTGTCTGACTAATGATGAAAAAAAGTAATATAACTCATTTAATCCTACTTTTCTACATGAATGAGGAGCCGGATTTACACTACGAAGAAAGGTTAAACAACGCTCAAAATATTTCATCGGATCATAAATTGAGCTAATAATCTTTTTATATCCATTAATAATCATATCAATATCCATTTTTGGTTTGAAATTAAGATAGAGATCATGAGTATTATTTCCCGAAGAGTCCTTTAAGAGCCTCCCCTCTTTAAGCAATCTCCTGTAAAGCTGCGTATTGGGCAGAGCAGTAAGCAAGCCGACCATCGCCGATGGGATGCCTGATTCCTGAATAAATTCTATCTGACGATCAAAAATATCCGGAGTGTCCGTATCAAAACCAACAATAAAACCACCAGAGACCTCGATACCATATTTTTTAATCTCTAAAATATTATTGATAAGACCTTTATGTCTTACATTTTGCTGTTTATTGACCTTGCGCAGTGTATCCTCATCAGGTGTCTCAATACCGACAAAAACCATATTAAAACCCGCCTCTGCCATTAAGGAAAGCAACTCTTTATCTTCCGAAAGATCAATGCTTGCCTCCGTAAAAAGATTAAAGGGATACTTTTTATCTCTCTGCCAAAGGCTAATATCTTTAAGGAGACCCTTGACTCTCTTTTTATTGCCAATAAAATTATCATCTACCACAAATAAAGCCCCGCGCCAGCCAGCATCATATAATAATTCAAGCTCATGGATAAATTGTTCATTCTTCTTAAGGCGAGGCTTTCTTCCAAATAGTTCTATAATATCGCAAAATTCACAATTAAATGGACATCCTCTTGAATATTGTAGCGCCATGGTTGCATAATCATTGAGATTTATTAAATCAAAACGTGGGGGAGGGGATGATGTTATATCTGCCTTTTGCTCACTCATATATACATTACGTGCGCACCCCTTCTCAAAATCATCAATAAATTCATGCATTGTCACTTCTGCTTCGTTTAAAATAAAATGATTCACTCCTTCAATTTTTTTGAAAGATGATGTAGGATAAGGGCCTCCCGCCGCTATAGGCACACCCATTTTATTGCATCTTTTAGTAATAGTAGAAAAAGCCTTCTTCTGAACCATCATCGCTGATACCATCACTAGATCTGATGATATAATTGCGTCATCTTCCAGAGAAGACACATTCATATCAATCAATTCTATGTCGTAATAGTCAGGCAATAGGGCAGCGACTGTAAGAAGCCCAATAGGCGGATAAGCTGCCTTCTTCCTAATAAAAGGCAAGGCATATTTAAAACTCCAATAAGTAGGTGGTATCTTCGGATATACTAATAATATTCTCTTTTTTTTCATATATCCCCCCTTTTCTTAAGAAATAAGATTGTAATATTTTAGAACATTGAGTAATTGCGTCTCATGGGCCTCACTCATGTGATAAAGAGGCAATCGTAGCTCTCCCTCTATCTTGCCCATCATAGAAAGAGCACTCTTGACAGGAATAGGATTGGTTTCAATAAACATTGCCTGGAAAAGAGGGAAAAGAAAATAATGGTCCTCGCGTGCCTCTTTCCATTTACCGTATAAACATTTATCCACAAATGAACTCATCTTCTGGGGAATAATATTTGCAGCAACCGATATTACGCCCTTTCCCCCAACAGCTATAATCGGCAATGCAAGCGCATCATCACCCGCAAACACACTGATTTTATCACCACACAGCTTTATTGTCTCGGAAGTACCCGACAAAGACCCTGCCGCATCTTTCAGGCCCATAATATTTTTAAGCTCTGCAAGTCGAGCTATTGTTTCTGGATGAATATTGATCCCTGTGCGCGATGGTATGTTATAGATAATGAGAGGCACATTTACTGCCTCACTTATTGCCTTATAATGGTGGAATATACCTTCCTGCGTTGGCTTATTATAATAAGGCGCTATTAGCAGAGCCCCATCTGCTCCGGCCATTTCCGCATGCTTTGTTAAGGTTATTGCTTCCTGAGTACTATTGGATCCAGTCCCGGCAATTACGGGTATACGACCTGCCGCATACTCTACAACTAATTTAATTAACTGGTCATGTTCATCATGAGATAACGTAGGGGATTCTCCTGTCGTACCGCACGGGACAATTGCCCTTGTATTATTATTTATATGAAACTCAACAAGATCTTTCAGCCTTTTTTCATCTAATTGATTATTTTTAAAAGGGGTGACTATCGCTACCATAGATCCTTGCCACATTGTAATCCCTCCTTCTGACTATCTTAATGAATTAATAAAAAAAAATCCATCACAAATCATACGTGCTTCTCCCTGCAATATAAGAGAATCAAATACATCATGGGTGTATTTAAAATCAATTACAAGAAGACAATTATTCTTAGTATATACATGTACAGGCATTTTTACAAATCCCAAAGAAAAAGCAACTATTGCAGAAGCGCTCGCACCTGTTCCACACGCCATGGTCTCAGCTTCGACGCCGCGCTCATAGGTCCGGATTACTAATGAATCTTGATTTAACACCTTCACGAAATTCACATTTGTTCCTGCCGGGGCAAATTTTTCATGATACCGGATACTCCGTCCTCGTGTGAACACATCTACGGTATCTATTGTATCTACAAAGAAAACCGTATGAGGAACGCCAACAGTCAGATAATATAAAGGACCATCTTCAATTGAATCTATCCTTCCCTCAGAAAGCTTGAAAGGAATTCTCCCCATAGTAATTTTCACATGTCCGTCCTCCAATACCTGCCCCTCTATTTCCCCTGCTCTCGTTTCAAATGTCATTTTTGCCGGAGCTATCCGTGTAAGATATGCAAACCGTGCTACACATCTTGCCCCATTCCCGCACATCTCTGCTTCCCCCCCATCTGAATTATAAAATCTCATTTTAAAATGAGCAGTATCAGATTTCTCAATTATGATCAGTCCATCAGCCCCCACACCATTATGCCTGTCACATATCATCTGCGTGAGTTCGCCTATGGGAGTGCTGAGGATACATTCTCGGTTGTCAATGAGAATAAAATCATTCCCACATCCGCTCATTTTGCTAAAGGGAATTTTCATTTCAACACTCCAACCGCACAAGATCTTCATATGTTTCACGCTGCCGAATTATTGTGTAGGTATCCTTATGTACCATAATCTCTGGCGGCCTTAGGCGTGAATTGTAATTTGAGGACATGGAAAATCCGTACGCTCCCGCACTCATAATAGCAAGTAAATCATCCTTGTAGAGGGGCGGCAGCATTCTATCCTTTGCGAGAAAATCCCCTGATTCACAGATAGGCCCCACAATATCACAGGCATAATCTTCCTCAATACTGTTATTATTTACTACTGACCGCACCTCATGATATGCACTATAAATGCTCGGCCTTAGAAGGTCATTCATAGCAGCATCAACAATAATAAATCTTTTCTCAGGAGTATTCTTACGGTAAAGGACACGCGTCACTAAAATACCCGCATTCCCAACAATTATCCTCCCCGGTTCAGAGATAATAGAGCACCCTATCTTTTTGGCAAAAGGGGCAATAAGGTTGGCTAAGTTACTTATATGGGGAGGTTTCTCATCCTTATACCGTATTCCGATTCCCCCTCCTATATCCAAATAATGTAGTGTAATGCCTTCATCCAGCAACTCTTCAATAAATCTGCCAATACGATCAAATGCCTCTTGAAAGGGTGAAAGTTCTATAATCTGAGAGCCTATATGAAGATGAACACCGATAATATTAATAAAGTCCAAATCCCTTGCTCTGCGATATTCCCTTTTTGCCTCTTCAATAGAGATCCCAAATTTATTCTTTTTAAGGCCCGTTGAGATATAGGGGTGAGTGTATGCATCAATATCAGGGTTGACTCGCAACGCAATAGGCGCTTTTTGTCCCATTTTTTGTGCAATACTGTTAATTTGATCAAGCTCTTGCGGGGATTCACAATTAATCATCAAAATCCCCTCAGCAAGGGCATACATGAGCTCTTCCTCTGTTTTTCCTACACCTGAATAGACAATTCTATGTGCAGGGATGCCACTCTTTAATGCTCTATAAAGCTCTCCACCCGATACGATATCCCCGCCTAATCCATTGCGAGCGACAAGATTGAGTATTGCAGAATTGGAGTTTGCCTTTAATGCATAGCAGGTAATATGATTAAGCTTTGAAAAGGCTTCTTCATAATGCTTAATCTGGTCAAGAATGGCGTTTTGGCTATATATATACACAGGTGTCCCCACATCAGCAACCATAGTCTTAATAGATACATCCTCCACAAAAAGCTCTCTGTCTCGATAATCAAAATAGCCCATTTTCTAGTCCTTTTGTATAGTCCTCGGCTCTTTTCAGTGCCTCTGAAACAGCGCAGGGAGCTGTTCCCCCTGGGATATTCTTTACTGATAATGAAGATTCAAGAGTGAGATAATCAAATATATCTTCCTCTATTAAAGGACATATTTTCTTGTAGGTGTCTAACTCGATCTTCATCAATGTAGTGATGTCCCTCTTAATACCTTCAAGCACTATCTGACCAGCCTTTTCATGAGCCTGTCTAAAGGGTAATCCTTTCTTAACCAAATACTCAGCAAGGTCTGTCGCATTTAAAAAACCCTCCTCTGCTGCCTGCCGCATTCTATTTTCTCTCACCTGTAATGTCTCAATAACGAGACATGCTACCAAAAGCACGCCCTTGAGAGTATCAACCGTATCAAATAAGGGCTCTTTATCCTCCTGTAAATCACGATTATAACTAAGAGGCAGAGCTTTCATGACAGTGAGGAGAGTAATTAAATTGCCATACACTCGACCGGTTTTGCCCCTTATCAGTTCCATTGGATCAGGATTTTTTTTCTGCGGCATAAGACTGCTTCCCGTGCATATGGTATCAGGCAAGTCAATAAAGCCAAATTCAGATGATGCCCACAATACAATCTCTTCAGCAAAACGGCTAAAATGCATCATAATAATTGAGGCAACACTTAAAAACTCTATTATAAAATCGCGATCACTGACAGCATCAAGACTATTTTCAGAAATCTCTGCAAAACCTAGCTCGTTCGCAACAAATTTCCTATCTATCGCAAGACCTGTACCCGAGAGCGCTGCAGAGCCAAGTGGCATAACAGAAACTCTTTTTTGGCATTGGGCAAGACGCTGCATATCTCTTTTTATCATTTCGAAATAGGCCAAAAGATAATGGGCGAAACTCACTGGCTGTGCCCTTTGAAGATGGGTATATCCCGGCACTATCGTTGCGACATGTTTTTTCGCTTTGCTGATAAGGGCTTTTTGGAATTTATTCAGCAACGACATAATTTCAAGAATATGCGCTCGCAGATAAAGTCTCACATCAAGGCTTACTTGATCGTTACGGCTTCTTGCAGTATGAAGTTTGCCACCCACTGGGCCAACTATATCGGTAAGACGTTTTTCAATATTCATGTGGATATCTTCCATGGAGGTATCAAAAGGGAAGATCCCTTCGTCAAGCTCCTTCCTTATAGATATAAGACCATCTATAATAATCTGCGCATCCTCTTTTGAGATGAGGCAACAATGAGCAAGCATCTTTGCATGAGCAATACTTCCCTCTATATCATAGGCATACAACCTCTTGTCAAAATGCAATGACTCGGTGAATTGTTCAACTATGCGATGGAGGCCTTTTTCAAATCTTCCCCCCCATAATTTCTTATTCTTCATTTTCCTTACTTTTCAGGCGATCTCTCATCCCTGCCACCTTTAAGGGCAGGCCCCATACCTTACAGAAATATTCGCCTGCCTTATGATCAAACGCATCTTCCTTAGAATACGTTGCTAAATTAAAATCATAGAGTGAATTGGCTGATACTCTTCCCACTGGTATACATTGCCCACAATGCAGTTTTACCCTTACTTTCCCATTCACAGACTCTTGAACTGCACGCATAAACTGATCCATGGCTTCCCTTAATTTTGAGAACCACAACCCATTATATATTAATTCACTATATTTTAGAGAGAGGAGTTCTTTATAATGTGCCGTTTCTCTATCCAGCACCAATGCTTCCAATTCCTTATGGGATTGGTAGAGAATTGTCGCCGCTGGAGCCTCATACACCTCTCTGGATTTAATTCCCACCAATCGATTTTCCACCATATCGATTCTCCCAATGCCATGTCGGCCACCAATAGTATTTAATCTACCCACCAATTCAACGCAGTCCAACCTCTCTCCATCAAGAGCGACGGGAATGCCTTTTGAATACTCAATTTCTATATAGGACCCCTCTTTCGGTGTATGCTCCAGCTGTTGGACCATAAAATAGGTATCATCGGTTGGTTCTTGCCATGGGTCCTCTAAAATGCCGCATTCAATGCTCATACCCCATAAATTTTTATCCAGGCTATAGGGACTTTTTAATGTAACAGGAACAGGGATATTATGTTTCTTTGCATAGTCTATTTCTTCTTCCCGAGATTTAAACTCCCATGTCCGAACTGGTGCAATAATCTTGAGATTCGGATTAAGCGCCATGACGGATACGTCAAATCGCACCTGGTCATTTCCTTTACCTGTTGATCCATGTACAATGGCATCTGCCCCTTCCTGTTCGGCTACCCGGACAAGCTCCTTTGCGATAAGAGGCCTTCCCAAAGCAGTTGCTAAGAGATATTTACCCTCATATATTGCATTAGCCGCCAAGGCATGAAAACAATAATCTTCTAAAAACTCCTTCCTGCAATCCTTAATAATTACTTTCGCAGCGCCTGATGAATGTGCCTTTTTCTTTAAAGATAAAAAATCTTCATCTTGTCCAAGATCGACTGAGAGCGCAATGATACTGCATTGATAGTTCTCTTGCAGCCATTTAATGATGACAGAGGTATCAAGCCCCCCTGAATATGCCAAAATAACTTTCTTTATATTCATAATTCCCCCAATATTAACATTTTCATAATTGCATTTTGCACATACAATCTATTTTCAGCTTGGTCAAATACAATTGATTGGTCTCCATCGAGCACCTCAGCAGTTATCTCCTCTCCACGATGAGCAGGAAGACAGTGCATTATCAGCGTATTTCTCTTCGCTAATGCTACTATATCCCGATTTATCTGATAATCCCTAAAATGATCTTTTTTATTCTCTTTTTCTTTTTCTTGTCCTATACTCACCCATAAATCAGTATAAATAATATCCGCGTCTTGTACCGCTTCTCTCGGATCATACAAAAAGGTAATTCTGCCCCCTTTTTGGGCAACATCAATAGTTGCGTGCTCCAAGATTGCTGTATTTGGTTCAAATCCCTTTGGACAGGAAATTGCTAAATTAAACCCCATAACCGCGCTCATATTAAGCCAGGAGTTAGCAATATTATTCCCATCCCCAATATACACTACTTTTATACCATCTATGCTCCCCTTTTTCTCTTTGATAGTGAAAAGATCACTGAGAATCTGCACAGGGTGGAACTGGTCCGTGAGGCCATTTATTACAGGAATAGTAGCATAAGCGGCTATTTCCTCAAGAAGGCTGTGTTTATAGGTACGGACAAGGATAGCATCAACATATCTGGATAAAGTCCGTGCGGTGTCAGCAAGGGATTCCCCCCGGCTCATCTGAAGATTATTCACGGGGAGATCAATAGCCAATCCCCCAAGTTGAAACAAACCAGCTTGAAACGAAACACGTGTCCGTGTCGAGACTTTATGAAAAATCATTGCCATAGTCTTTCCCTGGAGAGGGGTGTATGATATGCCCTTTGTTTTATTTCTCTTTATTTTGGTGGCTTCTTTATAAAGTTTATTAATCTCACTATCTGATAAATCGCGAATTGATAATAAATCCCTTTTCATGTCAATCTTATCTCTCCCTTTCTGCAAATACCGCATCAAGGATATCAATAGCTTTGTCAACGTCCTCATGGGTGATGATGAGTGGTGGTAAGAATCTAAGTACCCTTTCAGCAGCACAATTAATAATAAGCCCTTTTAAAAGACACTCTTGAACTATAGCATGACAATCGATCGTTAACTCCATGCCTATCATTAATCCCATCCCTCTGACTTCTTTTATAAAGTCATATTTTTCCGATAAAGCTCGAAGCTTTTCTTTAAAACTCTCTCCCTTGCTGCACGCATTCTCGAGAAGCCCTTCTTCTTTAATAATCTTTATAACAGCAAGTGCTGCATGGGAAGCCATATAATTGCCCCCAAAGGTTGATGCATGAGTCCCCTTTGAAAATACCTTGGCAACTTTCTCAACCGCAATCATGGCTCCCATAGGTATACCACCTGCAAGAGATTTTGCCATAGTGATAATATCAGGTATAAAAGAATAATACTGATAATTGAATAGACGGCCGGTCCTCCCCATGCCTGTCTGAACCTCATCGAGAATCAATAAAATATCATTATCATCACATAAGGCGCGTATCGCAGGCAAATACCCAGTATCCGGGACAATGACTCCTCCCTCCCCTTGGATGGGCTCTATCATAATAGCAGAGACCTCATCATCAATCGCCGATTTCATAGCCCCAATATCATTATAGGGAACATAAAGAAAACCAGGAAGTAATGGTTCAAATCCCTGATGGTATTTCTTCTGGCCGGTCGCTGTCAATGTAGCGAGAGTTCGGCCATGGAAAGAATTCTCGGCACAAATAATTTTAAATTTACCTTTTTTTTCAAGGCGTCCGAACCTCCGGGCTAATTTTATAGCAGCCTCATTTGCCTCAGCCCCACTGTTCGCAAAAAAAATCTTCCCAGGGAAATTCTCTTCTATGAGAATTTTGGCTAATTCTGCCTGAGGTTCAATATAAAACAAATTGGAAACATGAATACATTTTTCAACTTGCTCTTTGACTGCTGCAATAAGTTTCGGGTGAGAATGGCCAATATTATTTACTCCTATTCCACTGAGGAAATCTAAATACTCTTTACCCTGAGAATCCCACATGGAGCATCCCTTACCTCTTACAAAGGAAACATCCATTCGTGTATAGGTAGCTGCAATATATCTATCCGTGAGATTTTTAATATAATCTAAATCCATATCATTCACATCCTCTCATTTATCAGAACCGTGCCTACACCCCTATCAGTAAAAATCTCTAATAAAATAGCATGATCAATACGGCCATCAATAATATGAGCCTTTCTTACTCCACCTTGAAGCGCATTTAAACAACACTGAATTTTAGGGAGCATTCCACCCTTTATAACATTCTTATTTATAAGCTCTTTTACCTCTTCATGAGATAAAGATTCTATTAAGTTCCCATGTAAATCCAACACACCAGATACATCTGTGAGAAGAATTAATTTCTCAGCGCACATACCTATAGCAATCTTTCCTGCAACATCGTCAGCATTTATATTATAGGTTTCTCCCCTCGATCCCGAACTCACGGGAGCGATTACAGGAATATACATGCCATGTGCTAATATATCAATTAAATCCGGATCAATAGTATCGATATCACCAACCATCCCGAGATCAACCTTTTTGCCATCCTTTTTATACATACGTTTTTTCGCTTTAATCATCTTTGCATCCTTACCACATAAGCCAACTGCTTTTCCACCGTGAACATTAATCAAGCTCACAATCTCCTTATTTATTCGCCCAACAAGCACCATCTCAACCACATCCATTGTTTCAACGTCTGTTACTCTAATGCCATCAATAAATTCTTTTTTTTTCCCCCACTTAGCTAACCATATATTAATCTCAGCTCCCCCTCCATGAATGATAACAGGATTCATACCCACATATTTAAGAAGGACTATATTACTGGCAAGATTGCTCATTAAATTATCATCGGCCATAATGCTTCCGCCTAATTTGATCACAATTGTCTTGCCAAAAAATTCTCTTATGTAAGGCAGGCTCTCAATTAATGCCGCTGCCCTCTTCGCAGCAAATTCTTTTTCCAAAATTATCCCTTATAAAATATACCTGCTTAAATCCTGATTTTCGACAATATTGGCTAACTTGTTATAGACATAATCTTTATTTATAGTAATTGTCTGATGAGCCATATCAGGAGCATCAAATGATATCTCATCTAACAATTTTTCCAAGACTGTATGAAGACGGCGCGCCCCAATATCCTCTGTTTTCTCATTGACTTCAGCGCAAATCTCCGCTATCGCGGATATTGCATCGTCAGTAAATACTAAATCAACTGATTCTGTTTTCATCAATGCTTTGTACTGTTTAATCAGAGCATTTCGGGGCTCTGTTAAAATTTTTATAAATTCTTCCTTTCCTAAGGAAGACAACTCCACGCGAATAGGGAAACGTCCTTGAAGCTCAGGAATGAGGTCAGATGGTTTTGATGTATGAAATGCTCCGGCAGCAATAAATAATATATGATCACTTTTCACAAGACCATATTTTGTTTGTATAGTGGAGCCTTCAACAATAGGGAGCAAATCCCGCTGCACACCCTGCCGTGATACATCCGGACCACTCACCGCTCCATCATTGCCCGCAATTTTATCCAATTCATCGAGAAAAATAATTCCCGATTGTTCAACCCGTCTAATTGCATCCGAATACACCTTCTCCATATCAATTAAACGATGGAGCTCCTCTTGTACCAATATTTTTCTGGCTTCTCTGACTTTCATCTTGCGCTTTTTACTTTTATTGGGGAAAAAGCCAGCGAACATCTCTTTAAAATTGACATCCATCTCCTCAAGACCTCCGGAGCCGGAAAATATTTCTATAGTCGGGGAAGCCTTCTCACTCACCTCTATCTCGACTATGCGATCTTCTAATCTCTCTTCTTTTAATAATTGCTGTAATTTCTCCCTGGTATTTTTATATGAATCCTGGGTTGATTCTTCCTCTGTGTGATCATTTCTTTTTTTATTAGATCGAGGACGTGGCAGTAACAGATCAAGAAGCCTTCTCTCTGCTATCACTTCAGCATGCTCTCTGACTCTCTCCCTTTCCTCCTCTTTTACCATATTCACTGCAAGATGGGTTAAATCCCTGACCATTGATTCAACATCTCTCCCAACATACCCTACCTCTGTGTATTTCGAAGCTTCTACTTTTAGGAAGGGAGATAGTGCAAGGCGAGAAAGCCTTCTGGCAATCTCTGTTTTTCCAACACCTGTGGCACCAATTAAAATAATATTCTTGGGCACTACCTCTTCCCGCAGTTCATCATCAAGCTGTTGCCGTCGCCATCTATTTCTCAACGCAATCGCTACGCACCTTTTAGCATCGCCCTGGCCGATAATATATTTATCTAATTCAGCAACTATTCGCTTCGGAGTCAATTCATCCATTTCCCTCTCCTTGATCATCCAATAAAATTTCCTCTATCGTTATATTACTATTTGTATAGATACAAATAGAAGAAGCTATTTTCATAGAAGACTCTACAATGTCTCTCGCTGTCATATCTGTATGCTCAAGTAGTGCTTTTGCTGCAGAACGAGCATACGCCCCACCGGATCCAATTCCAATAATACCATCCTCCGGATCAATCACGTCACCATTTCCTGAAAGTATAAGGGAATGTTCCTTATTCACAATAGCAAGAAGAGCCTCTAATCTGCGCAACAATTTATCTGTCCGCCACTCCTTGGCCATTTCAACTGCAGCGCGCTTAAGGTTCCCCTTAAATTCTTCTATTTTCCCCTCAAATCTTGAAAAGAGAGCAAAAGCATCCGCAACTGATCCGGCAAAACCAACAATAATCTGGCCTTTATACAGCCGCCTTATCTTTTGCGCATTATGTTTTATTATTGTATCTCCAAGACTAACCTGCCCATCCCCCGCTATTGCAACCTTTCCATTTCGCCTCACAGATAAAATCGTTGTTCCATGCATTTTATTATTATTCATTTATAATCCTTCTCATTTTATAAACGTTATTATTATATCAAGTAGATGCTTAAATTCGCAAATTATATTGATTTTAATTTTAGATGTGTTCTATAAAACTATGTGCTTGGTTCGATAAAAGGCTTCTTTTTGTAAATATTATGCACGTGGATGAAATTTATCATAGCTTTCCATTAACTTATCCATATTTATATGTGTATATTGCTGTGTTGTTGAGAGTGACACGTGGCCTAAAAGCTCTTGTATAAAACGTAAATCAGCTCCATTATCAAGTAAATGCGAAGCAAATGTATGCCTTAATACGTGGGGGCTTATATTATAATGGTGCGCAATATTTTGTCCATACTTCCTCACTATACGATGGATACTTCTCTCACTCAACCTTTGCCCGAATTTATTAATAAACACTACCTCATTATCTGTTTTCTCAAATTTCGCTTTTGTCTGCTTTACTGCTAAATATATCTTCAAAGCCTCAATAGATTTTGTTCCGAGTGGAACAATTCGTTCTTTTTTTCCTTTCCCATATATTCTCACTGTCTTTCCGTCAAAATCTATTTGACTAATGGTTAAATGAGCAAGTTCGCTCACCCTCATGCCTGTTGCGTAGAAAAGCTCAAGTAATGAATGATCACGCAATCCCCAAAAACCTTTACAGGGAATATCAAGCAGCTTTAGTATATCATCTATTGTAAGAAATTTTGGTATTTTTTTCTGTACTTTAGGCAATGATATCCCATCAACTGGATTGTTGGATACTCCCATATAATTAAAAAAAGATCGTAAACAGGATAATTTTCTCCTCATGGATGTTTTATTAATCTTCTTTCTAAATAATGTATTTATATACTGCCTGATATCTCCTGAAGTAATCCCTGTACAATCACTAAACTGGGCCTCCTTTGTAAGAAATTTCATAAATTGAAAAAGATCAGACTGATAATTTCTGATAGTATGTTCCGATGCACCTTTTTGCATCTTTAAATACAATAGGTAATGTGAAATACTCTCATTTAAATTCATTATATATCTATCCCATAAAATACAAAAAGCCTGCAAAAGCAGGCTTTAAAAAATTTCCCGGCAACGTCCTACTCTCCCACTAATATTTTAGCAGTACCATTGGCGCTGAAGAGCTTGACTTCCATGTTCGGAATGGGGATGGGTATTTCTTCTTCGCTATAATCACCGAGAAAAATCACAATTTTTAATAAATCTTGTCTTTCGGATTTTTTTTTGTGAAAATCCAACATTATTACTTAATCGCTACTTTTTCCTATTCAAAATGGATATTATTTAGTATGGTCAAGCCGTTCGACTTATTAGTATCAGTTAGCTGAACATATTACTATGCTTACACCTCTAACCTATCAACCTTGTCTTCTTCAAGGAGTCTTATTCCATAAATGGAAGGGATATCTTATCTTGAGGGAGGCTTCCCGCTTAGATGCTTTCAGCGGTTATCCTTTCCAGATATAGCTACCCAGCTATGCCACTGGCATGACAACTGGCACACTAGAGATCTGTCCACTCCGGTCCTCTCGTACTAGGAGCAGCTCCTCTCAAATATCCTACGCCCGTGGTAGATAGGGACCGAACTGTCTCACGACGTTCTAAACCCAGCTCGCGTACCGCTTTAATTGGCGAACAGCCAAACCCTTGGGACCTACTTCAGCCCCAGGATGCGATGAGCCGACATCGAGGTGCCAAACCTTCCCGTCGATATGAACTCTTGGGGAAGATAAGCCTGTTATCCCCGGAGTACCTTTTATCCGTTGAGCGACGGCCTTTCCACACAAAACCGCCGGATCACTAAGCCCTGCTTTCACACCTGTTCGACCTGTCGGTCTTACAGTCAAGTTCTCTTATATCTTTACACTCTTCATGCGATTGCCGACCGCATTGAGAGAACCTTTGGGCGCCTCCGTTACTTTTTAGGAGGCGACCGCCCCAGTCAAACTACCCACCTGAAACTGTCTTCGACCCGGATTCACGGGCCCAAATTAGGATTCCAAATTAATAAGGGTGGTATCTCAAGGTTAGCTCCACTCAGGCTGACGCCCAAGCTTCAAAGCTTCCCACCTATCCTGCACATACTAACTCAAAATTCAATATCAGGCTATAGTAAAGGTTCACGGGGTCTTTCCGTCTTACCACGGGTAACCGGCATCTTCACCGGTATTTCAATTTCACTGAGTCTCTCGTTGAGACAGTGCCCAAATCGTTACGCCATTCGTGCAGGTCGGAACTTACCCGACAAGGAATTTCGCTACCTTAGGACCGTTATAGTTACGGCCGCCGTTTACTGGGGCTTCGGTTCAAAGCTTCTCCATAAATGAATAACATCTCCCCTTAACCTTCCAGCACCGGGCAGGCGTCAGTCCCTATACATCGTCTTGCGACTTAGCAGAGACCTATGTTTTTAGTAAACAGTCGCCTGGGCCTTTTCACTGCAACCTCTTCATGCTTCCTACGTAAAGCAGTACACATTAATGAGGCACCCCTTCTTCCGAAGTTACGGGGCTATTTTGCCGAGTTCCTTAACGAGAGTTATCTCGAGCGCCTTAGGATTCTCACCCCACCTACCTGTGTCGGTTTACGGTACGGTCGCCTTAGAAGCTCGCTAGAGGTTTTTCTTGGCAGCATGGGTTCAGGCAGTTTGTGTCCCGAAGGACTCCCCATCACCTCTCGGAGTATATGCTGTCCGGATTTGCCTAGACAGCCTCCTGCAGGCTTAGACCTCGCAATCCAATCCGAGGATGCCCTACCCTTCTGCGTCACCCCATCACTCAAACGCTTCTACGGCGGTACAGGAATATTAACCTGTTTCCCATCGACTACGCCTTTCGGCCTCGA
>JBLIRR010000012.1:0-152807 GCA_049472395.1 bacterium
CTTTTTACATGTTGGAGGATAGATACTTTATAGCCTCTGCGATTTTTATGTTTTCCTTTATAGTCATACACTTTTTTCGCAAATTCATAATGTGGAGAATCCTTGAAAATAATCTTTGTATCAGTGACATACATTCCACCCCGCATAAGCCCCAGCTTAAACAATTTTCTGATTATTTTCAGATGTAATCCTACTGTTACCTTATAGCCAAGGCTTTTTAGAAAATTACGGATTGTATCTTGGTGAATAGGCCTACTGCCATTTTCTTTTGTTCTTTTGCTATAGCCTTCATTAATGTGTTGGATTGTAAAGCCAAGCTGTCGCATTACGTGATGGTCCTGAAATAAATATTTGAGATTATCATCAAATCGCAATCCGAAGAGAGGTTTGGCAAATGCAAGCATAGTCAAAAGAAAAATAGGTATGCCACCATATCCTGCTGCCAATCCCAATTGAGCGAGCATGGTAAAAACACCAAACGCGATTAAGAATTGTATAAACTCATCCAGGTGTCCCCAACCACTTAAATATACATCGTCATACTTCTTCTGTCGTAGTTTTTCACGAACTATCTCTTGATTTCTGATTATAATTTTAGGCTCGTTCTTCATAGTATCTCTGAGTCATAAGAATTTCAGAGATACTATATTATATTTGAGAATATTTGTTCATTAGTAAAGATCTTATTCTTAAATTCAAATGGTTAGTTGATTTGCCCCCCCCTTTTTATAATAAATGCAATCTAGAATTGAGTTTCAAAATTTCTGAATATTATATTAGGGGAAAATTATGGAAGAGAAAAGTTAATGGAGTGATTTAACAAATGAACTAAGGGAGTTGATAAAACCTTTGTTCTCTGGGTCTCAAAACAGCAGAGGTTATGGTCGTCCACGAATAATAAGCCCTCGTATTATTTTAAATGTAATATATTATTTAGCGCGAACTGGCTTTCAATGGCGAATGCTTCCTCATGATTTTCGAGATTGGAAAACAGTGTACCATTATTTTAGGAAGAGGTGGAAGGATGGCACCTGGGAACGAATTTATAATAACTTGCATGTATGTATCCGATTGAAGTCATGACATGAGGGAGAACCGAGTAGTGGAACTATCGACAGTCAAAGCATGATAACCACTGGAGTATGTGGGCTCTGAGGATATGATGCTGGCAAGAAAATAAATGGTCGTAAGCGCCATATTATAGTAAATATGATGGGGCTGCTTATTGCCCTTTAGGCCTGAATAAAAAAATTTCTATGACCTATGCCTGTTATAAAGCGAAATCTGTACAAGAATTTCTTTTTCCCTTATTCTTGATGATAAATTGCCTGTTAACTGTGCCCATTCTATTTATTCTTTCTGCTTTAGGATACTTTGTCGCTGTTTTATACCCTCAAATTATAGCTATTTTAATTAAGCTACACCAAGATGTGAACAAAATCTTCATTGATTTTTCTTTTAATCGTTATAATTTTTTGCCCCCTTTCAAATGTCGATATTGTTAAGGGATGTCGATTTCTCTTACAGTTTTCTATCTTTAATGGTTTTTTGCATCAAGTCCTTGTTTCTAAGGTACTATCATGTCATCTATCGTTCTCAAAATCTTCAAAGCGATAAATAATAGTCGGGATTCTTTACGAATAAATGATTTGTCATAATTAGATTTGGGATGCATTATGTGGCTCAGTACCAGAAAATTATAGTTAAATACTCTAATGACCCAGGTTGGCCTGATTTATGCTTTTATTTCAAAATCATGATAAATATATTTGTATTTATAGATTTCACATAAAAAGAAACCAATAATTATAATTAATGTTTCAAAAAAAGGGAGGAATAAAATGGTGAAGAGAAGAAAGTGTCTAAATATTCATAGATTCAGTGTTATGTTCTCTAATTTTGATAAGAGGCCAGAAAGAAATTCTCTATTTCTTGCAGTGGTTCTAATTTTAGCCTTGCTTTTTGTTTTACCAGCGCGGGTCCATGCAACGCCGATGATGGTTGAGCTAACGTCCACGGCCATGGGTCTCCCCGGCAACACGAATTTGGGTGTCGGGCCTATCGTGGTCGATTCTTCCCTCTCACTCGAGGCGCTTTGGGGGATAGGAGACGATAACCCAGGCGGCACTGTCGGTACTGTGTGGTTCGACTCTAAAGGTGCTGGTGTACAGTCAAACATAGAAAAAATAAAAGATGGTGTCGTTGAGATTGATGATTTTGACAATGTTAAATATGAGGGCTCCAAGCATATTTCAGGAGGAGGCGATCATGGCAAGGAAACTCTTATTATGAATTTCACGTATGCAATAGTTCCAGATTCACTAGTGTTGTATCTTACGGATTTCGAAGAAGAGAAAACAGAAGATAAAGATGGGAATCCCCTCGATCCTGTAGACCCCAAAGATGACGTCTGTTTGTTTCTGGATATTTTCCCAAACGGCACCCACATACCTACAACAACCATTGAAGCGGCCTTTTCGCAAGGGGACGATAAGACTTACATTATTGATCTCTCTCATGAAGACTTAATTCCTTTCTTGAGCGGGATTGATTCTCTCAATGCAGTGAGTGTAAGGTCTGATATTGATGATAGTCACTTTTTTGTCAACAGAGTTGCATTTAATACCATTCCAGAACCAGCAATTATGCTCCTTCTCGGCTTCGGATTAATTGGTCTGGGGGTGTTAAAGAAGAAATCTACAAAGAGTTGAGGGAATAAATACAAGAGTTAGCTGAAATAAATCAAAGGCAGGAGCGAGGAAGAGTGTCCTATCTTTTTTTTGTCTTTCTTCAACAAATAGGACAAGATGGGTGAAGGGAGAGTATCATTATAAATGTTGAGCCTCCTATTGATTATCTGATGGAGTTGAGGGCAGAATGGCTTCGAACGCCACGTATCAAACCTCTCACTATTTACCTTGAAGTGTCAAGGCCTTTTTAAGGTTGTTATATGCGTCCACAAAGTCAGGCCTTAATTGTAGCGCTTCTCGAAAATGGACAAGAGCATCCTTAATATTTCCTTTACGGGCTAAAGTAACGCCTAATGTGTTGTGCGCATCCGCATACTCTGGATTTATTCTCAATGCTTCAGACAAGTGGCTAAACGCCTCATTAAGCCTATTTTGTATTATGAGGACAGCACCCAGAAAGGTGTGTGCCTCTGCATATTCTGTATTTATCCGCAACGCCGCAGAATAATGGCTAATCGCCTCATCAAGCTTACCTTGCTTTGTCATGACAACGCCCATGTTGTAATGCGCCTCTGTATACTCCGGGTTTATCCGCAACGCCTTAGAAAAATGACTGATCGCCTCATCGAACTTACCCTGCTTTGTCAGGGCAACACCTATGTTGGTATGTGCATCTGCATACTCTGGATTTATCCTCAATGCCTCAGAAAAATGGCTAAACGCCCTATCTAACTTTCCTAGCTTTGTCAGGGCGACACCCAGGTTATTGTGCGCATCTGCATACTCTGGATTTATCCTCAATGCCTCAGAAAAATGACTTATTGCCTCATCAAGCTTGCCTTGCTTTGTCAGGACAATGCCTATTTTGCTGTGCGCATCTACATACTCTGGATTTATCCTCAATGCCTCAGAAAAATGGCTGATGGCTTCAGACGCCATACCTTTTAGTTTGTAAAGAGTGCCGAGATAAGAGTGTGAAGCTAACCTGTCAGGTGAAAGATCGATCTTGTTTTGTATAGTATCTATCTGAGCTGAAAGACATCGCTGCTTTAGTTCATTATCTCTGATGAAGGAATAATCTAACTCATTCTCGGCACAATATCTTTCCATAAGGTTAAAGAATCGCTCTTTTTGCAATGATGTGACTTTCGACAGGTCAACCATATCCCTGAACGGAGTGAAAAGAGAAAGTGCATACGCTGCAAAATCTATCTGATCATCAACATTCTGTGTGATTTGTTGAATTATATCCTGTGTGGTGCTTCTATGGCCTATCCTTTTATGTAACTGAACATTTTTAGATATCTGGACGTCACGGCAATACATAAGTTTTGGTGCGGCAAATTCAAGCCTGGGCCGATTATCTGTGTTAATCTCTCCTTGTCCGAAGAGCTCGTGCAGATCTTCAGAAACAATCAACCTATAGAGCAGTTTGGGGTTTGTGAGAGCCACATTTCTTGATTTTCTGGCATAAACGAGCTTTTGTTCTGCATATTTCAGTTCCAACCTGTTTTTACCCTTAAATCCAATCAGCAGATAATCTCCTCCTCTTCTGGATGGATCAGTGAAGACTAAAAGGTTGTTTGGAAAGACCCGGGCAAAGGTGCGGCCAACAATAGCAAAAGTTTCCCAATCCATCTGATAAGAATGCATCCATTGAACAAATATACCATCATCATTAAGCCTCTCTTTTGCCAAAGAAAAAAAATTTTTAGTGAAAAGAGCGGCAAGACCAGCCATCCAAGGATTGGACGGCTCGGAAATAATTACATCGTAGTTTTGTCTGGTGAGCTGCAGGTGCGCTCGCCCGTCCTGAATAATAAGGTGTGTTTTGGGATCTGAAAGTACCTTATTGTTCCATGGAATAAAAATATTACTTCCCGCAACCACCTGATCGCTAATTTCAAGGATATCAAGTTGCTCGACAGGATAATAGAGCACCTCTCCAGCCGTTATGCCACTTGCCAGCCCCAGCACCATAACCGCTTTGGGATCCTTGTGAAAGAGCATCGGGAGATGTGCTAAGAGGGTTTGCGTCGTCATGTCCCCATGTGATGTAGCATCTGCTTTTCCGCTGTTCGCCATCACATAGTGAATGTTGCCGAATGCATCCGCGGATTTTACCACTGTGGTAAAACCGCCTATTCCGTCTCCGTAATATACGAGCTCTCCCTTTGTTTCTGACCTTGCCAGGATCTTTGATCCATGGAAAAGGGATTCAAGCCAGCCGGTGCTTGTAATATCTGCCCTAATTTTTTGAAAACGATGATATTTGCCATTCGAAAGCTGGCGATGATTCCACTCAGGATAATAAAAGCATAGAATAAGCCCTGCCAGGGCTAGTGCTGTAATCATGCTAAACCGCACTATACTTTTCTTTCTGTTTTTAAGCATTATTCCTGCAATTACAAGGGAAGTGATAATCTGCACACACACAATTATCGAAAGGCCTAATTCCTTACCGGCAAAGGGTATAATTAAAAAACCCGCACACAATGAACCTAAGAGTGAACCGGCAGTATTGAGCATGTATGCAAAGCCTATGGATCTGCCAACTTCTGAGACAGACTGAGTGTAAATTTTTACAACTAGAGGAAAGGCCGCGCCAAAATAAAGCGTTGGTAGAATCATAAATGTGAAAAGAATAGATGCGTTTACCAAGCTCAGCAGCCCGAACTGGTCTTTAAAGGTAAAAATCACCTTTGCAAAAAACAATTGACTGCCACCGAGGAGCTGGCTGATACCCAGGACAAGTAACGCTGCGGTTATCTCTGTGAAGAGTAAGAGCCATATGCATTTTTTTACTTTATCTGCAAAATATCCAAAGATTATACTACCCAGCGCCAGGCCCGTAATGAAAGTCACAAGCACAATGGTAAATGAATATGTGGTAGGGCCAACAAGCAAGCCGAGCAGCTTTGTCCATATTACCTCGCAAGCCATAGCGCAAAAACCGGACACAACGAAAATGACCAGCGCGCATTTCCCTTCTAAATGATATCCCGGCTGTACATTTCCTGTTTTATCTTCACGTGGCATTTCCTTTGAACCTATAGTTTCTTGCATTGTACCCGCATACAGTATTTTAGCCTTATAACTGACCAACACACATGATATGCCGATTATACAGTTTACCAATACGGCAAAAACCAACGTGCCCAAAACACCCCAAAGGCTTATGAGCCAGAAACCACATATCAGGGCGCCGAAGGCTGCACCTATAGTATTCAATCCATACAGCACTCCTGCATGTGTGCCAAGGTGAGAAAGTCTGGCGACATAAAACCTGCATAAGATCGGGAGCGTGGCTCCCATACAGATTACAGGAATAGACAAAATGACTGAGCAGACAATAAAAGTAAGAAGGTTATAGGTGATAAAGTGGCTGTAAAGCCCATTATAGAGTATAGCCTGAAACGGCTTAAAAGCTTTGAGCAACAGGGGAATTAGCATAGCATAAATTCCTATTGCCATCTCAAGCATTCCGAAAATCTTTACTAATCCTAGTGGCTCCTTGATACGATCTATGAGCAAGCCAGCTAAATAGCTCCCCAGACCCAGGCCGCCCATGAAAATAGTTATAATGATGCAGACAGCAAAAGGTGCACTGCCAATAATTTCCACAATCATCCTCATCCACAGAATTTCATATATCAAGCCGGTAAGACCTGAGAGGAAAAAACAGTAGAGAACAAAGAGAAATGTTATATTGGCTGCATTATGTGAAATCTTCTCTTTAGCCATTCTTATCATAGTGCTTAGTTAGAGGAATCTGTTTTCTCTTGTGAGAACAGTTTTTGATTTAAAGATTATGGAAATTGCGTTTCGATTTATAAAAGATTATACGAAAAAATGTGAGAAAAGTAAAATTATTTCTAATGGAGGCACTAATAAATTCCGCTGATGAAAATTTTCATGAATCACACGAGGCAAAGAAGGCCTTGGAAAAAAGTGGTAAGGAGAACTTAAAATATCAGAATGAAATAGGGTATGCGCTTATGAGGCTGATAGATATTTGGTTCCGCCTGAGATCATCCGTATTATCAGTCGTTTCTGTATAGGTATTATCTATAGTGAGTGTGAGCCATCGCTTCAAGACCCAGACGAGGCGGATTATAGCCCGCTTATTTTTAAATTTGGCTGATTTGTCCCATGATTCCCTTTCTGTATATGAGCCATTAAGGGTAAGTGTAAGAGCGCGAGTAATAGAGAAAGAAAATCCAATCATCGTATACCACAGGTCATCTTTCCTATGGCTGGGATTATTTCCCCTGAAAAATTTATCCTCACGAAAGCGTACACTGGTGGACAGGTTAATGTTTTCGGTCAAAAGGTAATTGAAAGAACCTTCGGTCTGTGTATATTCTGACGCGCCGAGGTCATCCACGGAAAAGTAATCCTCATCATATCCTCCGCTTCCTTCGATGTTAAATGTGGCCCTTTCCCAACGAGTAGTTATGGCGGCACTGAAAGTGCTGCCTTTTTTTTTGCCACCAGTAAGTATATCCTTTTCAAAGTGCCCTCCCTCAGTAGTAATAATTGTATTCGGACTCAACGCCAGCTCAAGGCCCAGAGCGCCTTGATGCACACGGTAATCATCTGTGTTGATGGTCCAATCATTTTTATCAAAATCTTGATAAAGAAACTCGTACCTTGTAAATAGACGATGAGAGGGACCCCATCGGTAGTTGAGGGTGAGGGCTCCTTCATAATGATAGAAATTATCCATGCTTTCGTTCCAGCTTGAAGTCTGTGGCTCTTTAAATTTCCCCCTCGTAACACTCGATGCCACGCTTATGCCACACTGGCGAGTAAACCAGGTATCTAAATTGAGAAAACCCTCATGACGAAGGCTATCCTCAGAAGATGCTGTGTCGCTATAGAGATAGTCATTTCTGTAGCCAAAGCCCAGGCTATCCTCGGCGCCAAACAGATAAGAGAAGTTGACCTCTCCGTTATTTCGGTTATAGATATAGTGTTCCCTTAGGCTTTCTGCGACCTGACTCTCATAGAGAGGCTCTTCCGATTCCCTATAGGTATCTCTAAGCTCTAATCTAAAATGGCGGCCCAAATTCTGCTCCCATACACTCGCTGCCTGGTGTCTGGTGGAATTTCTATAAGAATTATAATGATAGCGAGGAAGCTCTAGATTATAATCAATGCTTGCGTGAGTTTTTGGAGACTCAAGCTCAAGCAAAAGCCCTGGTGAGAAAGTTGTAGACCAATCAAAATCATCATCTTGGGGAGTATACTGCCCACTTGTATCTTCATACTGACTGCCTAAAGAGATTCTTGGGGTAAGGGTCGTTTTCATAGCGATACCTTGCAAGGGAATAACTACTATGGATAATGTTAAAGAGGTAAGAAAGAATATCGAAGATGTATGTTTTAGAAGCGCTCGGCTCATTCTTCTCTCGATCCTCTGTTATATGTGTGTATTATTTCAACCTGTGCAATTAACTATTTTAGACAGGATAACAGGATTGACATGATAATTTTTAAGTTCTGCTTATCATTTATTATAATTGCTATATTATACTAAATAAGGTCATTATGTAAGCTTTTTAAATATAATTCCCTAGTGAATTTGACCTCCCCCAACTTGTGGAAAATATTTTTGATTAACTAGATTTATATCATGTTGATCCTGTTATCCTGTCAAATATTTTTATTTAGGGTATTAGAATTCTAATTGCATTAGGTTGTATTATTTCAGAACTAGACTATAATAAATAAAATAAGCATAAAAGTCAAGAGAGAAATTAGACTCACTAATAAATGAGTAATAATGTCCCTCGGACAGTCTAAATGATAGCGCATAGTGCTTCAGCTATGTTCTAAATCCTTTAATAATTTATTATGAGGAGATTGTTCAATCAGATTGTCAAATTTAGTAAGGCTCTCTGTCAATAGCCTAAATTCACTGGTTTGGTTGAGAGTGATAGTATTCACACCTCGTCGCTCTAATGCATCGATGACGTATTTAATAGTAAATAGATTGATATCAAGGGCTGGTTGAAATGCAGGCTCTTTCTCCGTCGGTGTTCTCACCTCAGAGACGAGCCCGCTTTCGATTAATTCATAGAGTATTTGGCGCACTATGCGGATGGGGATTTCCAAGGCATGTGAAATATGAGTGTCAGTAAAGGGTTTCTCTCCGTGGGAAAAATTTTGTATCAAAAGATGCATTGTCCTAAGGGAAAGGATCTTTTTTAAGGAAAAACTTATCTGAAGGCTTTCCCGCTCAAATTCATACATATCTACATTCTGATGGGCGAAAGAAATTTCTGCGCCTAAAAGAACGATAAGCCAGCTTAGCTGAAGCCATACTAAAAACAAGGGCAGGGCAGCGAAACTTCCATAAATTGTATTATATTTGGCCACCCCAATCTGAAAGCGTATATATATCCATTGGACAATCTGATAAATCGTCCCTGCAATTATTCCTGCAAGCACGCCGGATTTCACATTGACTTTTGTATTGGGAATAAAAATATACATGAAGACAAAGAGTACCCAGATGACCCCATAGGGCACTAATTTTAATATGAAAAAGATAAGGAAGGTAAAGTACCCCAGGAAGGCAACCTTTTGGGTAATACGCGTAATCTGGGTTATGATGAACAGGGTAATACTGCCGGACATAATGACAAGCAGCGGGCATATAAGCATAAATGAGAGGTAATCGGAGAATTTGCGCCCAAGCGATCGTGCCTCTTTAATCCCCCAGATGTCATTAAAAGAATGCTCAATATTCCCCAAAACCTTTATAATAGTCCAGAAAAGGATCGCAACCCCTGCGCCGGCAACCATCCCCCCTTTTGTATTCTCAAGAAGTGTATGAGCAAAATTAATGATCCGCATAAGCACTTCTTCCTGCCCGGGAAATTTTCCTATCAATTGTTTTTCTAAAAGCTTTTCAAAGCCAAAGCCCTTGGCAATTCCAAATACCATAGCAAACACAGGGACAATCGAGAGCAAGGAGTAATAGGTTAAGGCCGATGCCCTGAGTTGGCATTTATTTTCATCAAATCCGCGAAGCGCCAAAAGTATAATCCTCAGCTGCTTAATGAAAAATGATTGCAGCCCCGGAAGGGTGTGCAGGGGGATCTTCCAGATATCATGTTTTATAAAATTTATCAAATCTGACTTTGTTTTCATTATTTCTTCCACCTATACTCAAAAATTACAGGAGAATATCTGAGAGCCTACCATATAAAATGATATGGATCAAGAAGATAGACGATAATTTACACAAGAAAAACCGAGAAAATGAGTATGAAATACATTGTTTCATTATTGAATTTACATTGTGCAGTTGAGATTTTCATAGAAAGAGCGTGCGTGTCGTGAGTGATGAGGCTATAAATTGAGAATCGCTGATTTTTTGGTTGAGGAAGGTTAGATTGTGTGTATAATATGTAGTGATGTAAGGTGAACACAATTATAGATGAGGTGAGCAGATGAAACGTATGAGTTTTTTTTTGATTATCTTTTTATGTGTAATAGTGACGTATTATACTCCGATAAATGCTGGCGAGAAGCTTTGGGTTTCTTCCCAGAATGCAAGGCTTAAGGCTGATAAGAGCTCTTCATCGAAAACCCTCATCGATCTTTCCGTTGGTGAGGAATTAACCGTTATATCCCTTGCAAATAAGTGGTATCAGGTGTCAACCTCTCAAGGGATAAAGGGGTGGATATACAGGGGAAAAGTCTCGGATACTCCACCGGATGCCGAGCTAAATTATGAGGAAGAGGCATTATTTGATGAGATCGTTTTAAGCAGTATCGAAGCCGACACAGCCAGTACCTCACGTAGCATACGTGGCCGGAGAAAGAAAGGTGCTGAAGGATCAGAAAAAGAGAAAACCGGCACGCTGTTGCCGCAGGCGAAAAAATACGCGCATCGGACCAAAATTCCGAAGGACTATCAGACTGTCTTAGTAAAGGCCCTTGCACTGCAACCTGATAGTGGTGAAATCGAGCTTTTTTTTAAAAAAGGCAAGATTGGAGAATATGCCGAATGAGAAATCAACTTTATATTAAAGTATCGACGTTTCTTATAAGTATAATGCTTTTCTATCCTTTATATGGAAGGGCTTCATCACCCCAGGACCGCGATGAGGTAGAGCAAGCCATCGGCCAATGTCTTGCTCTTGAGGGCTTTCGTAAAGTGGGATTACCGGTTGAGGATGAGACAGTTCAACAGTATATCAATCTGGTGGGCCTTTCTATTGTCCGAGAGATGCCAGAATCTGGCCGCCGGTTTTCTTTTATGGTTTTAAAGAGCCCTTTATCCGCCTCGTACGCGCTTCCGGGGGGAGTGGTTCTTATTACATCAACACTGTTTAAATCATTGCGCAGCGAGGCTCAGCTTGCGGGGCTCCTTGCTCGTGATATTGCCCACATTGTTCACGGACACGCCCTGCGCTCTCTTGTTACCACCACGCGTGGTAAGAATGACTTAGATTTTGACAGTATTGTCGAACACCTCAGGCGCCTTCTTTTTGAAGGAGAGTATGATACACAATATCACTATGAGGCTGACCTTTCGGCAATGGAGCTTGTGTACCGGACTGGTTATAATCCGAAAGGGGTGATTGATGTGGTAACATTATTTGATAAAAAAGGGGCCTTTGCAAAGAGAGTCGCACGATGTAAAAAGAAGCTTGAACAGTATCAGGATTTTTCAACCATGGCCGAGAATCAACAGAGATTTGAAGAGTTTAAAAAGAAGCTGATTATACATACATCGCATGCATCATCAGCGAGTGAATATGAGAATTTATATAATGAAGTAAAGACGCTCTTTGATATGAATAAATATGCCGAATGCCTTACCGAATGCTCCTCCATACTTGCACACCATGAAAGGGGAATAAGAGAATCAGGGAATTATCTTTTGCTTTCGCGTTTTTATGAAATAAAAGCAGACTGTTTGGAGCGGATGAATAATATTGATGGATCCGTGATGCAGCTTACTACTATGCTTGCCCTCATGCAGGATAAATTGTCGCAGGAGACTGTCGCCCGGATAAAGCTGAAAATTGGCCATATATACACGCAAGGGAATAAATATTCACTCGCATTAGCCGCCTTTAAAAATGTCGAGAAAGAGTATGCCACGCTCTTTCCGAATCGTTTTGCGCGATATGCAAGGGAAAACATTGAGGAGATTGATTCACAGAAAGTAGCTGTTATTTCAGGGAAGATTCGCTATGAAAATGGTGATGCGTGTGAAGGTGCAACCATAAAGCTTTTTAATGGTTTTGGAGAATCCGAAACTATATCCGGCAGCGATGGCACCTATTCACTTCCTCTTTATTTCTCGACACCCCGCACCTATTTTTCTGTCTTTGCATGTAAAGAAGGCTATACACCTGCTGTGGTGAATGTAAAATTTAAGGGATCAGCAGAGGTAAAGATGGAAGAGCTTGTGTTTCGGGAGCTTCCCGACAAACCTATTGGTACTGTTGCCGGCGTTGTATACACCCCCATACGAGGTGGCAAGCGCGTCAGGCATTTTGGTATTAAAAAATACACACACCACGGGATAGAATTTCAAAAAATTCCCAATGGGAAGGAAAATAAGGACATTGTATCCGTCTCAAGTAATACTGACGGAATATATAGGGCATTTCTATCCCCTGGCACGTATCGCCTAAACGATAGGGGCCAGGAGAGAGATTTTGGCATTAAGGAAGGAGAGTGTAAAATAATTAATATACGAGCCGGCAAAGTTATGGTGGATTAAGGTAAGTAATTATAATAGAGGAAGCTTCATAGGGAGAGTATAATGAGAGTTATGACGGCAGGGAAGTATATACACATAAGCATAAGCATTGCAGTGCTTTTTATCTGTAGTGCATTTCATTTAGCATATGCCAGTGAGGCTTTAGATAGGGCATATAAAGCAGGAACGATTACGAGTGAGACGTATGTTGTTCAGAAACTAAAATCCTATTTTACTCCCGAGAGAGTCAATCCTGCCCTGCAGAGAATGTTTCCCTCACCTAATAGAAAGCCCACACGCAATATGACGCATTTACTTAAATATGCCCGGCTCCACTTTGATTCGTTCAGTGAAGAATCGCAGGCATATATCAAACAATATTTTGCACGACCCACCGATCAAAACAATGAGGATTTTAATGGTTATTGGTATCTTCCTGATCCGATAAGCTATTGGGTTCCTCCTGAGGTAGACTATCCCCAAATTGGGGAGAAATTTAAATTTTGGTATGTGGATCATGACACCCCGGATGCCGAGGGGTATGTGCATACGACAACGCTTGATTATGTAAAATCCGTAGCACGTGTGCTTGATACGGTGTATAATGTGGAAATCAGCTCTATGGGGTATCAGGAGCCGCCGGACGACAGTAATAAGGATGACAACGGAGGAGATGGAAAATACGATGTGTACATCATGGATTGTGGAGCTGTCGGACTTTATGGTTATGTAGATCCTCCTGGTAAAGCAGATCCATCGGCAACAACTGGGGATGAAGCCAATTCTTACTATTCCTTCATGGTACTTGACAATGATTACTCAAGCACTGATTTTCCCAATTCAGACCCGAATGAGGCTCTAAAAGTGACCGCTGCCCATGAATATCACCATGCAATCCAATTTGGTATAAATGTTGATTCATCACCATGGTATATGGAGGCGACCTCCACATGGATGGAGGACCAGGTCTATGATGAGATTAATGATAACCGGCAGTATCTGACTGATTTTTTTAATTCACCCGAGGTTTCCCTTGATTACGAAGGAGATGACTACCACTATTATGGGACATGGATATGGAATGAATTTTTAGAAACAAAATGGGGGCAGAGTACAATAAAATTGATTTGGGATGAATTGGACCCTTATGGCAGCAATAGGGCAATAGATGCCATTACCACAGTGCTGATCCCTAAGGGGAGCACACTAGAGTCTGCCTTTACAGAGTTTGTCGCAATGAATTATGCAAAGACAGGATTTTATAAGGATGCCTCTGAGACCGGATATAGTGAGGTAACTATTGCAAACAGCGGCTCTATCCATCAACTCGACCCAAACTCTACAGTCTCTGAACAGATAACAAATATCAATCATCTCGCATCAAAATACTATAAATTTGTTCCGAATTCCACTGTGACCTCGGCATTGACCCTGCGCATTACGGTAGATGGGGAAGATAGCAAAAATGTAAGCGCTGTTGCCATATCAAAGAGCAAAAACAATAGTTTTCAGGAATATTATTTTTCACTTAATTCAACGACAAAGCAGGGCAGGGTCGATATTTCGGACTTTTCTTATGCTACGACCTCTGAGGTTGTGCTTGCGCTTGTGAATTACTCGATGACAAGTTTAAATAATAATCTTGAAATAAAATACTCTGCAGCGCTGAGACAAAGCTTTCCGGAAGAAGAATCGGACGTGGAAGAAGAGGCGACCGGTTGTTTTATAATGTCAACATATTTTTAAAATAATGTAATGACAATTAGAAAGAAAGCGCAGCGGATTATTATCGCACAATTTCGTGATGCGCGTGTCCTTTTTAAAGAATCGAGAAAGTCACTGATTTTTTTTATAAGTATTATAATGAGTGGTGGTCTCATCCTGCATTTTTTCTATATGTATCCTGGCACGAATTCTCATCCCTGTTTTTCTGAATCTTTTTATGCAACCTTTACGTTAATTTTTTTAGAACCTGTCCTTCCTTTTCCGGAACAGTGGTATGTGCAGATTTTTTTCTTTGTTACTCCAATCTTAGGGTTGATTACCGTTGTTGACGGAATTGTGCGCTTTGGAGGGGCCCTGCTTAATAAACAACGTCGTGGACAAAAATGGGAGATAGCTATGGCGTCAACGTATACTAAACATGTAATTGTCTGTGGTATGGGGAAATTGGGCTTTCGAGTAGCCCAAGAATTGCTCAAATTCAACAAGGATGTTGTTGTCATTGAGTGTAATGAGGAGGGTTATTTTGTCGAAAAAATAAGGAAATTAGGCATCCCTATAATTACTACCGATGCCCGCCACACGGAAAGTCTCATCAAAGCTGGCATTGAACGGGCTGATGTGCTAATTCCGTGTACGAACAACGAGCTTGCTAATCTCGATATTGCCCTCAATGCCCGTGAGTTGAATCCGAAGATCAAGATTGTAGTCCGGATGTTTGATCCCGACCTGGCGCGACGTGTGGAGAAAGTCTTTGATATTCCAACTGTTTTTAGCAGTTCAGCCTTGACTGCACCAATTTTTGCAGTAGCCGCCTTGATGGGAAGTGTAAAACATTCCTTTTATGTCGGGGATGTATTGCTTAATCTTAATGAGATGGTTATTGAGCCGACTTCAAGACTAATAGGGTTTACAGTGAAAGATTTGGAAGAAGGATTGGACTTATCGATAGTGTATTATCAAGGAGAGAATGTGAGTGATTTACATCCGAGCCCTGGGAGATGTTTGAACGCTGGTGATAAAATCTTGATTTTAGCTGAACTTGAGACATTACAATACCTCAAGGACCTGAATGAAAAGCCTGGCGAGAGGCTCACCAGAAATACTATGGTAGCGGGGAAAACGTAAGGTCTTTTTAGATAGAATTTGTAATCATAATACTTCTTTTTTGTTTTCAATTCAAAATCGTTCATTATACATTCATAGGCGTAAAATAAAATTTTCGAATTCTTTATAATCTCGAAGCATAAGATTGGCTCTACTTCAAGGGCTGGGCAATCGCATGAAAAAATATATCCGATGCAATCAACTTTGCCCAGCAAGGGTATAATGTAGGCTTTTTTTAAATTCACCACAGAGAGCACAGAGGACACGGAGATTCATACTCACTTTATGATCTCTGTGTCCTTTGTGATAAAATAATAATCCCCGTGAGTGCTTTTCCAGGAATATTTGTTGACAGGATACACAGGATTGACAAGATAAATTTTAAATCCTGTGTATCCTGTTAATCCTGTCAAATATTTTTTTTAAGTCCCTTCTAGATAAAAACAACTTAGCGTAGATACACTTTGAACTCTGAATCTGTGAACGAATACTCAAAATTTTTCATGCGATTGCCCTGACTTCAAGGGTTCATAATCTTGACAGCGCTATTCAGCCCTGATAAGATTTTCTATCAACAATAACGAGGTGCAAAGAGTGTGCGAGCGCACTCTGCATCCTATAAAGCAAGAATGTGAGCTGGGATTTTTCGATAATAATAGTAGATCAACCATAAAAGGAGAGAAAAAACAAATGGAACACAATGCAATCCTTTCTGATTTCCCTAAGATCTATTGTCCTTTTATACGACAAACATTTAAAGTGAATAAGGATACATGGAAAAAGGTAAGGGGAAAATTGCAGCTGCGAGAGCCTGAGGTGTATTTGGTCATTGATAAAATTAATCCTGGCTATGAATGGGTATTTGAAGATCCGGATACGGTGGCTATTGAGAAATTAAATGGGACCAATATCAAATTATTAACAGAAAAGGGACGGCTCATTGCTGTGCAAAACAGATTAAATGTGATTGACCCCTTACAGATAATAAAAGGGAAGACCTTTATCATTGAAGGAATATTTCGATCTATCGGCAAGGGATATATAAAAGTGGATGGGGAACAGGCAGGTGAATTAATCGGGCCGAAGGTCCAGGGGAATCCCTATAAATTAGATTTTCATGAGTGGTATCCATTTGAAAAGGCACTTAAGGATTTAAGCTATAGGTCCTTTCACGAGCATGAGAGGAATTTTGAAAACTGGAGTTCCTGGTTTAAAGACTATCTCTATTCACGATATTACACAAAAAGAGCCTCAAAGATGGGCTGGGATGATAAGGTATTTGCCGAGGGAGTTGTGTTTTATAATATGAAGAGAAAAGCTGAAAACAAAAGCTGGATGGCCAAGCTCAGGCGGGACATGTATGAGTGGTATTATTCAGATGATATTGAAATCTATGATTATGATACAAAGGGCAGAGATGAGATCGAAGACCAGGAGAAGTTTGATTAGAATAAAGAAAGGCTTGATTGATAAGTGAGAGAAAGGAGATTGTTATGATAAAAAGAATCGTTTTATTGTTATGTATCACCTATGTTTCTTTTTCTATGAGCGGGTGCCTCGTGAAAAAAGGCACATATCTTAAAAAAGTAGGGGAGGCGGAGGGGCTCTCAAAGAATGTGGAATCACTGGTTCAGGAGCTTGAGGGTATGACGGTACAGAATGAGAACCTGTCTTCAAAAATTGTCCTGCTTGAATCTGAACAAGAGCAACTGTCGGAAAACAATTTAATGCTCACACAGAGCCTGGGTGATTGTGAGAGGGAGAAAAAAAGACTTGATGAGAGTGGTACGAAAAAAACAGGTGAGATAAACGAATTATGGGAGAAGATTGCGGCTTCTGAAAAAGAAAAGATTGAGCTTCAGAAAAGCAAAGAGCTAGAAGTGCAGGAAGTCAGCGAGACCTATGGTGACATGCTTAAAAAAATGGAGGCTGAGATAAAGAAAGGGCAGGTGACCATCACAGAGCTCAAGGGAAAGTTGACAGTCAATATGCTTGATGCAATTCTTTTTGATTCAGGGCAGGCTGAAATACGGTCTGAGGGACATGATGTGCTTAAAAAAGTAGTTGAGGTGTTACGTCAGGTAACGGACAAGGAAATACACGTGGAAGGGCATACAGATAATATACCAATCACTGGCGCATTAGGCAAAAAATATCCTACAAACTGGGAGCTTTCTGCTGCTCGCGCTATTAACGTCACGAAATATCTTCAGAATCAAGGAATTGATCCGATGATACTTTCGGCAAACGCATTTGGTGAATACAGACCGATAGCCAGCAATAACAGCGTGGAAGGACGTGCTCAGAACAGGCGTATTGAGATTATTCTCGTTCCGAAAGATTGAAAGTAACAGAATTGCTGAAAGGAGTGTATGGATACAGGGCCTGTTGAAGAACTTCAAGCTATTATCATCAAAGGTGCCAGAGAACATAACCTTAAAAATATATCAGTTGAAATTCCCAAGAAAAAGCTCGTCGTTTTTACCGGGGTAAGTGGCTCCGGTAAATCATCCTTAGCCTTTGACACTATTTTTGCAGAGGGGCAGAGACGTTATGTCGAGTCATTATCAAGTTACGCAAGGCAGTTCCTCGGGCAGATGGAAAAACCACATTATGATTACATACGAGGGCTCTCCCCCACCATTGCAATAGAACAGAAATCCGCCAGCAGGAATCCCCGATCAACCGTGGGGACCCTTACAGAAATCTATGATTACATTCGTGTATTATTTGGCCGTGTTGGCATTCAGTATTGCTATCAGTGTCAGAGGCCGGTTGGTACACAAACATCCCAGCAAATGATCGCAGAGATACTTGCCCTTCCGGAAAGATCACGCATCATGGTGCTGGCACCACTCGTGCGCCTGAGAAAGGGCGAGTTTAAACAATTATTCTCAGATCTTCAGAGCAAGGGATTTATACGGGTGCGTATGGATGGAGAGATTTATGAATTGTCCGAGCTTCCCGCTCTTGATAAGAATAAAAAACATACTATTGATGTGGTTGTGGACCGCTTGATTATTAATGAAAATATTAAAGTAAGGCTGACGGATTCTGTTGAGATTGCGTTAAAATTAGCTCAGGGCCAACTCATTGTGAGCCATGCGCAGCAGGCAGGCGGTCCATGGACTGACCTTCAATTCAATGAGCGTTTGGTATGCAATTATTGCACTATAAGCTATCCTGAGCTTACACCTCAGCTCTTTTCCTTTAACAGCCCCCTTGGAATGTGCAAAGAATGTAATGGCCTTGGGAGGAGACCTGAAATTGATCCTGCCTTGATCATTTCTCATCCGGATCGATCGATTGAGGAGGGTGCGTTTGAAGCTATTGGATTTTTTAAGAAAAGCGCTCATAGTTGGAGTTATCAAATACTTAAAAGTGTGGCCAAAGATCTTGCTATAGATATAAGCCTTCCCTTTTCGCAGTTGCCCCCGGAACATCAGAAGATAATCCTCTATGGAGCAGGGGATAGAGAATTTGTGGTGCATTACAGAAGCAAAAAATTTAACCTAGATTACACCACACAATACGAGGGTGTGATACCTACGCTTCTTCGACGTATGAAGCAGACAACATCTGAGGCACAAAAGACGCGCTATGAAAGCTACATGAGCAGTGTGCCCTGTTCATCATGCGGTGGGACGCGGCTTCGCAAAGAGGCGTGTAGCGTTATGGTGGGAGGAAAAACAATGCCTGAGCTTTTATCCCTCACTATCACACAAGTGGCAAAATTTTTCGACCTGCTGAGCTTTGAGGGAACCAAGGCATTGATTGCCAAGGAGCTGATAAAAGAGATCCGCTCGCGTTTACATTTCATGTTAAATGTGGGCTTGGAATATCTTTCCCTGGACCGTTCAGGGCCATCCCTCTCAGGAGGAGAGGCGCAACGGCTTCGTCTTGCAAGTCAGATCGGAACTGAGCTTACGGGCGTGCTCTATGTATTAGATGAACCAAGCATCGGTCTTCATCAACGGGATAATGCACGACTTCTGAGCACATTATGCCATCTTCGGGATATCGGCAATTCAATAATTGTAGTGGAGCACGACAGGGAGACGATAGAATCCGCCGACCATTGTATTGATTTCGGCCCTGGCGCTGGGACGCATGGAGGAAAGATCATATATTCAGGAACTCCCGCAAAGATACTCGACTCTGCCACATCACTCACAGGTAAATACTTAAAAGGATCTCTGACTATCCCCCTTCCTTCTGAACGTCGCACTCCTTATGGATGGATTACCATTCAGGGGGCAGCGGAGAATAACCTTAAAGATATTGATGTGGCTGTGCCCCTTGGTGTCCTCTGTTTTGTCACTGGCGTATCGGGTGCCGGCAAAAGCAGCCTCATCCGTCAAATTCTTTATCCAGCATTGGCGAACCATTTTTTTTTCGCACGAATGCATGTGGGAAAATACAGGGCCCTGCAAGGGATTGATCAGATCAATAAAATAATAAATATAGACCAAAAACCGATCGGCCGCACACCACGCTCAAATCCTGCAACCTATGTAAAGGTTTTTGATCTGATCCGGGATGTGTTTTCCATGCAAAAAGATGCGCGGATTGCTGGGTATAAAAAGAGCCGTTTCAGTTTTAATGTCAAAGGGGGCAGATGCGAGGCATGTCGTGGAGAGGGGATGGTGAAAGTGCACATGCACTTTCTTCCTGATGTTTATGTCCCCTGTGAGGTATGCCACGGAACACGGTTCAATGAAGCCACTTTGCGCATACAATTCAAGGGATTAAACATTACTGATGTGCTTGAGTTGACCGTTGAAGAAGCAGTTCGTTTATTTAATAAATATCCTAAAATTTCGCGTATTTTAGAGACCCTTATCGATGTTGGTCTCGGATATATCAAACTGGGACAGTCATCCACAACGCTCTCGGGTGGAGAGGCACAACGAATAAAGCTTTCAAGGGAATTAGCACGACGGGATACCGGAAGAACGCTTTACCTGCTTGATGAACCGACAACGGGCCTTCACTTTGAGGATATCCGCAAACTGCTTGCCGTGCTTAATCGCCTTGTGGATGCTGGAAATAGTGTGCTGGTTATTGAACATAACATGGATGCCATAAAAACAGCCGATTATATTATTGATATGGGACCAGAGGGTGGCGATAGGGGAGGGGATGTCGTGGCGTGCGGAACTCCTGAGGAAATATGCAGGATCGAGGCTTCCTATACAGGACAGATTCTTAAAAAAGCCTGGGGGAAAGGTGAGTAATAAAACATCCTTTTGCCTCCCCACTGCTCTCATCGCTGGTTGAGTGGTTGGTCTCATCATTAGTCGCGTCGCCATCAGTGCTTGTCTATTCTCGAACCATCCTTCCCACGCTATCTTCTATTCCAACAAGGCCTATGTCTCTTTTGTAATAATAAATGACGGTTCCATTATCAGCCCATTCACTTTTTATTTTCATAAGATCTCCTCCATTATAATCTTCGAAGGATGAATTAGTTGCGGTTATTGTTGCAGTGAAGGATGTGTACCATTAAAGTCAAATCCATACATCCACGATTGATTGAGGACAGGATGCTCCGGCATATGGACATTTGGTATATCATCATTACTATCGATTATTGATATGTTGCCATCTATATATTCACCAAAATAATGGGTCCATCCGGTATAATCCTCTGCTATATATCACCCTATATTGCTCTCCTCTTCAAGGACATGCAGGCATTTCACATTATAAATTACGACTATGTCATAGCCTGTGTAATGAAATGTCTGCCCCTCATATCCTCCAACCCCTCTAAAAGTCCATGTCTGCCCATATGCCATGGGCCAGCAGTTATTCGTAATCTGATAGCTCTCGGGAGCAAAGGTATATACCCCAATAATCGTATTACCCCCAGGCTCAGCAAGCGGCTCTGCAATAAGGAGTAAAAGTAATATGGAGAGTAGCATACATATCACTGCACACCTTTTACCACTCCATAAAAGCTTATTCATAGTTTCTTATTCCTTTTTTATGGATAATATATTTTCGTCACTATTCTCCATAACCTTCATTAAGTTGGCGTTTTCTTCCGTCAATGGCTCATTGATCGTGAGAGGCGGAAGTACCCCCAGAGGATTATTTCGTGCAATAACATACACTTTTCCACATACAACAATGATTGGTAAAATAAATATGAACACATATACACATGCGGTGGTGATAACCAATTTTATTGAGGGAAAGGTGATAGCCGAGTTCTCCAACAGGTATTTGACGGTTTGATATTTTTTCGCAAAGGTCATCTGAAGATAAGGCTTTTTCCTTAATAAGCGAAAGATTTCGGGTAGTAAAGAGCTCTCTTGGGTATCAAGTGTTTCATCTCTGATTTTTTTTCTTAAGTGTGAGAGAATCCTCATATTGGAGACTTGGAATACTGAGCCTATGATCAAAAATATCCCGAGTATAAATAGTATGGGATCATTCTGCAGTAATGTACTGGCTGCCATGAGAACAAAACCGCAGAGAACCTGAAAGATGTTTTGCACAAGAGGGACCCGTGAAAAAAATAAATTAAAAAGCTGACCCCCGTCAAGAGGCATAATCGGAAGCAGGTTAAGGTAGTTAATAACAAGAAGCATAAAGGTTATTTCATTCACCAAGGGATTGCTCATTCCATAATAAGACAGAAGAAGAAGCCCCAAGAGAATGCCAGGCAGGGGACCGAGGATATATACAATGACTTTTTGATATGGTTTCGCATCTTTTCCTGATCCTATGGTTGCAGCTCCGAGAAAAGGGAGAAAAAAAACCTTAAGGTCTTTATACTTGAAGATATACATTCCAAAGAAATGCCCTAATTCATGAAGAGAAATTACTGCTATGACAATGAGGAGGGAGGTGAGAGAAAAGGAGAATCCAAATGAGATGGCAAATAAAGCAAGTGTTATCAGAAGGAAAAACAGTTTGCCAGCATTGCCGAGGCCAGGACCTTTGGATGTATGAGACATATGATTATACCCTTCTACCTCAACTTCCACCGGCAAGGGGAGGGATTCTCCCTTTTTGGATAAGAGTGTCTGCTTGTTTTTGCGAAGAATCTGTAATTTCTTTTCTCCATTGAGAAGTTTAAAAGCCGAACGAAGGGCCGCAATAATTGTGAGCTGATAATGATTATTCTCTGTCTCTTTTATCCATCCCTCAGCTTTAAGTGAATCCATATAGTCATTTATGGATTGTGTATATGATGAAATGAATTCTAATGGGGTGCTCCTGAGCACAGGTTGTTGATGGTGTGTCAATGTGACGAGGGCCTCTGTGTGGGTTTGCCACTGCTTTTCTAAAGATTCCGTATAAGGGTCTTGCATGGTTACACGAGGAAGGCTCCCTATAATGGTATGGGAGATGCCATTTACCGTACTGAGCTGGTGCCCATCCGGAAAATAAGTGATGAACTCAACATTGCAGGTGTTGATAACTTCGGGCTGATTCGAGGTAGAGAGTGTTGCATAGGAACGTTTTTCATGATTCACAAAGACTGATATGAATTTTTTCGAATTCTTGTTGATCCATGGCGTGTCAACAAGAAAACAATGTGAAAATGCAAATCCTAGACCGGACAGTTCATTTTCGTAAGGAGCATACACCTCCTTTAAATATGGCGGTTCATCTTCTCTCTCCGATAATTTTGAATCCACGTGTCGCATCCTGATCTTAAGGAGAGTACTTATACAGGTCCCATAGATAATGATGAGAAGAAAAAGGAAAAATCCAATTAAATAAATAATATAATCCATAGCCATTCGATCCTTTATTACAATAGTTATTAATAAATAAAAAATATAATAAATATAATAAATTTATCGGATTAAATGAAAAAAAAATTAACTAAAATGCCGATAAAAAAAATATAACGCATCTAAGTAAGGAGGATTACAGTCATGGATAAAATGCATTTTGAAAATATTCTGACTCATAGAAAAAAGTTTTTTCATAATAATGGAAAAATAATTGAACCTGTCTCTCTTCATTATGAAAAAGGCAAACCCCTGATCTATTTCCCTGATATCAGATGTCCTTTTTGTGAGGGATCGCTTGTGACACAACCGCAGGCCGGCTTAGTCGAATATCGCATTAAGGTCAATGATAATTGGACGCGGTTGTATTTATCCTTTTTTATGGATGATAAATTTACAGCTGTGAGGGATGAGGCTGTGGTGTTGGAAAATGGGGATGTTTTGGGAAAAGTCACCTGCCCACTTTGCAATGAAAGCCTCATAATTGATTCTGATTGCGATTATTGCCATTCGAGTTTGATTGGCATTGATGTAAATTTCCTGGATGAGGGGGAGTGTTACAACTATGAATTTTGCTCCAAAAAAGGGTGCAGATTCCATCGTATTGATATTGAAAAAGAAGATTTGGAGAGATACTTTCTTTCAGAAGAAGAGGGAGTTCATTGTCACGCTTAAATTTGAAAAAAATTATAGTTCATGCTATAACTAATCTATACCATATTAATTCAAGAAGTTTTATTATTTTCTAAAAAATATAAATGTGAATCTATGAACATTCGTGAAATGCTCGAAGAACAGGAGCGGACAATTCTCTCAAAAGCAGCTGCCCTGAGTTGCGAGTCACGGGGGCGTATACATAAGGAAGAAGAATGCCCTTTAAGGCCTGCATTTCAGAGAGATCGAGATCGAATTATACATTGTAAATCATTTAGGAGACTTAAGCATAAAACTCAGGTATTTCTTGCTCCTTTCGGGGATCACTATCGAACGCGCCTCACCCATACGCTTGAGGTATCTCAAGTTGCACGAACAATTGCAAAGGCGCTGCGCTTAAATGAAACGCTTACAGAGGCGATTGCCATGGGGCACGATCTGGGGCATACTCCCTTTGGTCATGCAGGAGAGGAGATCCTTAATCAAATCTATCCCGGCGGATTTAAACATAATTTGCAGAGCCTCAGGGTGGTGGATAAACTCGAGAAAGATGGCAAGGGACTCAATCTGACCCAGGAAGTGCGTGATGGGATTGTGCATCATTCAAAGGGCAAGGCGAGTATAATCTCAGAGGAGAATAAGCGCCCGTTAACCCTTGAAGCAGAAATAGTCAGGATTGCCGATATTGTGGCGTATGTGAATCATGATATAGATGATGCCACAAGAGCGGGGATACTTAAAGAAGGGGATTTACCCCAAGACTGTATTAAACTTGTCGGCACTACCTATGTAACACGGCTTAATACGTTAATAAATAGCGTGATTTTTACCTCATTAGACCATAATCTCACAAAGATATGTATGGCTGATGATATTCGTGAGGCAACAGAAAGCTTGAGGCGCTATCTTTGGGATAATGTGTATTATAGTCACAAAACGAATAATGAATTTGTCAAATCACTCAAGTTGATCAAAGAATTATATGAATATTTTATTGAACACCCTGAGGCGATGAACATCGAGAGTGAGAGTGGCGAGAAAGAAAGTATTGAGAGAAGAGTATGCGATTTCATAGCCGGTATGACGGATACTTATGCGCTGAGACTCTACCAGAAGATATTTTATCCACAACGGTGGCTTGTAATGTAAGAAGTCGGAAAGAATTCCTGAAGAATAACTTGACAAATAGGATATAAACTTTCTATAATATCTACTTACTAAATTATATTATTCAAAAGATTAGAATCAAAAAGCAAAACATAAGGAAGAGGAATTATGGAACAGAGCACCTTGAGCGCAAAACAGGCGGATGTAAAGCGAGTCTGGTATCTTATAGATGCTAATGGAAAGACATTAGGGCGGCTATCCACCCAGATTGCTGATCTGTTGAGGGGGAAAAATAAACCAATATTTACACCTCATGTGGATACGGGAGATTTTGTGGTCGTTATAAATGCAGATAAGATAAAACTTACGGGGAATAAGTTACAGCAGAAGATGTATTATCATCATTCCGGGTATATAGGCGGATTAAAGGTCACGAATGCGGAAAAGCTTTTGGAGAAAAAACCTGAATTTATTCTGCATCACGCTGTACGAGGCATGTTGCCCAAGAATAAGCTTGCCCGGCGCCAACTGAAAAAATTAAAAGTTTATAGGGGTGCAGTGCATCCTCATAGCGCTCAAGAGCCTCAGTTATGGGAGACACACAATTGAGGAATAAGAGAAGAACGTATCTTATCAAGAAAGTATTTCAAACCAAATTTATTATTATTTTTCTTTGTCTGGTACTGGCAGGAAGTGTTATCTCAGGAACAATATTTTATTTCAAGACCAATGTAGAGTTGGGGGAGGAATATGGAAAAGCCCATTCAAAACTGAAAAAAACAGGTGAGGTTATTCAACCTAATTTAGTGGTCTCTTTTGGTGTAGGAATTATTCTTGTGGCACTTGCTACTATAATGCTGACTGTGCTTGTTTCCCATAAAGTTGCAGGGCCGTTGTACCGTTTTGAAAACAGCGCAAGAGAAATTAGCAAGGGGAACCTTTCCATTAATACCAGAATTAGGGACTCAGACCAAACCCAAGAGCTCTCCGACGCTTTTACTGCTATGACAGAACAGTTGAGGGAGAAAATCGGCGATATTAAGGGACGGTCGAACATCTTAAATCAGAAGTTGTCAGAATTTACCCACGTAGTTGACAGCAAAAAGAAAATTGCTCGGGATGAGATTATAGGGCAGCTTGATGAAATAAACAAGATGAGTTCTGAATTAGAGAATTGTTTGCAGTTTTTTACATTGTCGTAATGAAGAATGCAAAGTGGCTAGCTGTTATTTTGACGGTAGTGATAGCGTGTGTAATATATAAAGCTGTAAAAAGTGATGAAGAAGGCGGGCATGCCTTTATGGCTGATCCGGAAAGGTGCACCGAATGCCACACGGAAAAGCCAGACAGTGGTGATGATTATCGTGATGTAAGTTTTATGGATATCATTCCGCAGCTATGTCACAGATGCCATACGGAAGAAGAGTTGGGACGTTCGCATCCGATAAATGTTCAACCTCCTGAAGAAATGGATATACCGGATGATCTCCATCTTGACAGATACATGAATATTACCTGTGCCACATGTCATAATCCGCATGGTGAAAGATACATAAAATTTTACACATACACAACAAGATCTTATTATCTGAGACGAACGAATGTGAAGAATGCCTTGTGCATAGCATGTCATAGTGATATTTGAAAAGGAGATTTTTATATGGTAGATAAAAATAGTATTGTTATTTTCGGGGGCACCGGAAATAGAAAAAGTGCCTGTTCGCGCGTATGGATGAAAGCAGGCAAAGGATTAATTCAGATCAATGGAAGAAATGCAGAGGAATATTTCAAGCTTGAACGAAGCAGGATGATTATAATGCACCCGCTTATACTCACTGAGACACAAGATCAATATGACATAAAAATAAATGTAAAGGGCGGAGGCCCGTGCGGGCAAGCTGAGGCAGTTCGTCATGGGATTGCGAGGGCATTGCTCAATATTAATTCTGATTTTCGGCAAAAATTAAAAAAGGCAGGGTATCTTACGAGGGACTCAAGGGTAAAAGAGAGAAAAAAATATGGCCAAAAGGGAGCCAGAGCCAGATATCAATTCTCCAAGAGGTAAAAAACATAGTATATGCGCCCGTAGCTCAGCTGGATAGAGCGTCGGACTTCGAATCCGCAGGTCGCAGGTTCGAATCCTGCCGGGCGTATGAGTTATATAAAAGTGAAAGAGACGATGGGCCGTTAGCTCAATTGGCAGAGCAACTGACTCTTAATCAGTAGGTTGAAGGTTCGATTCCTTCACGGCTCATAAATGACTTGTGTCACTTGATGTTGCGAGAGTGGCGGAATTGGCAGACGCGCTGGACTTAGGATCCAGTGGATAAAACCATGCGGGTTCGATTCCCGCCTCTCGCATATGCACGTATGAACAAAATAATAAAGGAAAAAACAGTATGAAGGTGGATGTTAAAGATTGTGAGGGGCTTAAGAAAGAAATAACCTTTGAGATTCCGGCAGATATAATCTCTCAGAAGATAGACGAGGCGTATAATGAACTTAAGAAAACGGTTAATCTAAAGGGATTTCGCAGAGGCAAAATCCCCAGACAACTTCTCAAGGTTCATTTTAGCAAAACTGTTGAAAAAGAAGTCTTGGAGGAGATCATCCCAGAGTATTATAAGAAGGCATTACAAGAAGCAGACTTATCTGCCGTCGGAAAACCTGAATTTTCAGATGATCCCCACATTAAGGAAGGTGAGGCTCTTGCAATTACAGTGCAGTTAGAGGTAAAACCCACACTTGATGTGATAGATTATAAAGGCATTAAGCTTACAAGAAAACCTGTAGTGATTAAGGATGAGGATATAGAGAAGGCCCTGAATGCGTTGCGAGAAGAGAATTCAGTATTTACGGTTATAGATAATCGTCCTGTGAAGAAAGGTGACGGGGTGATTATGGATTATGAGTATCATTATAATGAAAAGATAACAAAGAAAGAAGGGGTTTTTATAGATCTTGCCAAAGACCATAATCTTGAGGACAAATTGGTTGGCATGAACAAAGGGGAAGAGAAAGACTTTGAGGTTGATTTTCCAGATGATTATTATATTCAGGAGCTTAGGGGCAAAAAGGTTATGTATAATGTGCGCATTAAGGAGATAAAAGAGAAAAGCCTTCCTGACCTTGATGATGAATTTGCAAAGGATCTGGGTGATTATAGGGATCTAGAGTCTTTAAAACAAGAGGTTATCAGCAGGTTGAAAAACGAGGGAGAAACTGCGGAGAAACAGAGATTGGAGATTGCTCTTGTGGATACCATTATAGAAAGAAATCCGATTGATGATAATCTTATCCAGCCTATAGTCAATCATCAAATAGAAGCCCTGGCCCATAATTTTCGGATGTCTAAGGAAGAGATAGAGAAAGATTTTGGCGATAAGGCCGCAAAGGATGTAAAGGCATCACTTCTATTAGAGCAAATTGCAAAGCAGGAAAATATCACTGTTGATGAAGATGAGTTTGATTATGAAATTGTCAATAGAGCACGTGAATTAAATATGGATTACCAGAAAGTAAAAGAAAAGCTTGATAAGTCCCCTGAAGCAGCAGATGAATTAAGAAGCGAAATAACAGTGAAAAAAACAGTATCAATTTTAATGGAACAAGCTATTATCACTGATGAAGAAATAGACAAACCTAAAGAATAGACAATCAGAGGAAAATAGATATACTATATTATAGATATTTTATGATACTGCAGAAAAAAATGGAACATACAACAGCTAAGGACGAGGTAGAAGGAAAATGAATCTTATCCCAATTGTAATAGAACAAACAAGTAGGGGTGAACGATCGTATGATATATATTCCCGACTTTTAAAAGACAGAATTGTATTTATTGGGAGTGCTATAGATGACATGAGCGCAGATTTAATTATCGCGCAGCTCCTCTTTTTGGAGGCTGAGTCGCCGGATAAAGATATTAGTCTTTATATAAACTCACCAGGAGGAATAATAAGCAGCGGACTCGCGATCTATGATACCATACAATATATAAAACCTGATGTGTCTACTATTTGTATGGGGCAAGCTGCAAGTATGGGAGCGATACTCCTTGCCGCCGGGAAGAAGGGCAAACGATACGCTCTTCCCAATGCACGGGTCCTTATCCATCAGCCCTTAGGTGGCGTCCAAGGTCAGGCTTCTGATATTGACATTCAAGCGCGAGAAATATTAAAGATGAGGGAGAAATTAAATGAGATATTACAATACCATACGGGTCAAAGCCTCGAGAAGATCAAGCAGGATACCGAAAGAGACTATTTTATGTCTGCCCGGGAAGCCTGTGAGTATGGTATTGTTGATGAAGTAATTGCCAAAAAAAGTGAAGAATAAATTCTTATGACAAAGAGAAAAGATACCCCAGAGAAAATACTACGATGTTCATTTTGTGGCAAGAACCAACGTGAGGTTAAACGTTTGGTTGCCGGCCCCTCAGTGTATATATGTGACGAGTGTATAGAGATGTGCAATGACCTTGTTGCCGAAGATCTTGTGAATGATGTCACTGACAGTTTTCAGAAAGTCCTTAAGCCTGCTGAAATAAAGAATATGCTCGATAATTATGTAATCGGCCAGGACCATGCAAAAAAGGCCCTCTCTGTGGCAGTCCACAATCACTATAAAAGAGTAGAGTGTAACATTGATGTGCGGGATGTAGAATTACAAAAAAGCAATATCCTGCTTATTGGGCCGACAGGCACGGGGAAGACGCTTCTTGCTCAAACCCTGGCCAGAATATTGGATGTCCCTTTCGCGATCGTTGATGTGACAACTCTTACAGAGGCGGGGTATGTGGGCGAGGATGTGGAGAATATCATCTTAAAATTGCTTCAGGATGCAGATTATGATGTACAAAAGACAGAACGAGGGATTGTGTATCTTGACGAGATTGATAAGATAAGCAAAAAGAGTGAGGGTGCCTCTATTACTCGTGATGTCTCAGGAGAGGGAGTGCAGCAAGCATTACTAAAAATTATTGAGGGCACGATCGCCAGTGTTCCTCCGCAGGGGGGAAGAAAACATCCTCATCAGGAATATATACAGGTTGATACAAAAGATATCCTTTTTATTTGCGGAGGAGCATTTATTGAACTCGGGGAAATAATTAAACGTAGGTTAGGTAAAAGGGTTGTGGGGTTTTTATCTGGTTCTTCCCCAAAAGGTGCTGAGGCAGATGCGAATATCGTGCACCTTGTTCAGCAAAGTGATTTGATTAAATACGGATTAATCCCGGAATTTATTGGTCGAATGCCGGTAATTGCGACCTTGGATAATTTAGACGAAGAGGCATTAATCAAGATTCTCACCGAACCAAAGAATTCTTTGGTCAAGCAATATCAGAAAATTTTTGAGTTTGAGGATGTCAAGCTAAGCTTTACTGATGAAGCCCTCCGTGTTATAGCTCAGATGGCAATAAAAAAGGGGATGGGAGCACGGGGATTGCGGACTGTGTTAGAGTCTATCATGCTAGATATTATGTATGATTTACCTTCCCAGAGCAATATCAAGGAATGTCTTTTTACAGAAGAGGTCGTGCGAAAAAAAGCCTCGCCAGTATTGCTTTATGAGAAAGTGGGATAAGAATTTCCTGAAGCACGAATATATAAATTCCGAGATAAAGATATACCGAGTCGATATAAAACATAAAAGATATTAATTTTTTGGGAGATATAATGTTTTTAGGGAAAAAGAATAACAAAAACGAAGAATGTAATGTAATCCTGCCCCTTTTACCTTTACGAGACATTGTGATATTCCCTCATATGATTGTTCCTTTATTTGTCGGTCGTCCGCGTTCGGTAAGAGCCATAGAGACAGCCATGTCCAAGCATAATAATCAGATTGTGTTATGTGCCCAGATGACGGCAAATGTAGATAATCCAATAGAATCAGATATATATAAGATAGGAACTATAGGCGAAATATTACAAGTATTAAAACTTCCGGATGGCACTATTAAAGTCCTTATTGAAGCCACTTTAAGAATCAAGGTCATTGAGTATACTAAGACCGACGAATATTTTGAAGTTGCCTGTCATTATTGTAAGGCAGAGAGCAATGAGGAAATCTCCTCCGGCATGAAAGGCTTGATGCGCAATATATTTAATAAATTTGAAGAATACAATAATCTTTCAAATCGTGTTTCTACCGATATGATGGCGACTCTTAAATCGATTGAAGAGCCAGGGCGTTTAGCTGATGTAATAACCTATCATCTCTCATTAAAAGTTGCCGATACCCAGAGCATTTTAGAAGCGTTTAATCCCAAGGAACGTTTAGAGAGATTATATGATATTCTCAATGCGGAAGTCGAAGTCTTTAATGTTGAAAAGAAGCTAAAGGGCAGGGTAAAAAAGCAGATAGAATCCACGCAGAGGGAGTATTATTTAACAGAGCAGATGAAAGCCATTCAAAAAGAATTGGGCACACTGGACAGTAGGACTTCTGAGCTTAAAGAGTTAGAAGAGAAGATAAAGAACGCGAAGATGTCGAAAGAAGCAGAGACAGCTTCAATGAAAGAGCTTAAGAAATTAGAAATGATGCCTCCGATGTCTGCAGAAGCCACGGTGGTTCGAAATTATATTGATTGGCTCGTATCCATGCCCTGGCAGAAAAGGACTCGTGATAATCTCGATTTAAAGAAAGCAGAAGAGATCCTCAATGATGAGCATTATGGGTTAGAGAAGGCGAAACAACGTATTCTCGAATATCTTGCTGTTCGTCGTCTTGTTAAGAAAATGAAGGGGCCTATACTATGCTTTGTCGGACCTCCCGGCGGAGGGAAAACATCGCTTGCCCGTTCTATCGCCCATTCGGCAGGAAGAAAGTTTGCGCGTATTTCTTTAGGTGGTGTAAGGGATGAGGCTGAGATACGCGGACACAGAAGGACCTATATCGGAGCATTACCAGGCCGCATCGTTCAAGCAATGAAAAAAGCGGGGACAAAAAATCCTGTATTGTTATTGGATGAAGTGGATAAAATGAGCACTGATTTTAGGGGTGATCCTTCCTCAGCCTTATTAGAGGTATTGGATCCAGAGCAGAATCATACATTTAGTGATCATTATTTGGAAGTGGAATATGATCTTTCGGAGGTCATGTTTATAACAACCGCGAATGTGACCCATAAAATCCCGCAGCCCCTTATGGATAGAATGGAGGTTATTCGGCTTGCCGGATATACTGAGTTCGAGAAAATAAAAATCGCCGAGCAATTTTTGATCCCAAAACAGTTTAAAGATCATGGTCTTGAAAAGAAAGATATAACCTTTAAAGAAGATGCGATCAAGATGATTATCAATCGATATACGCGAGAGGCTGGCGTGAGAAATCTGGAAAGGGAAATTGCCTCGGTGTGCCGGAAAGTAGCGCGGAGGGTTGTAGAGGAAGGGAATGAGGATGAGATAAAAATTACCATCAGGGGAAAGGATATTCCTACATATTTGGATATTCCAAAATATAAAGAACTTAAAGCAGACCAAAAAGAAGAGGTTGGGATGGCCACAGGACTTGCCTGGACAGAGGTAGGGGGAACGATCCTTACAACAGAGGCAACGGTTATGGATGGAAAAGGCACCTTAATCCTGACAGGTCAACTTGGCGATGTTATGCAAGAGTCAGCACGCGCTGCGTTAAGTTATGTCCGAACAAAGACAAAAGAGCTTGGATTAGAAAAAGATTTTTATAATAAATCTGAGATCCATGTACATGTGCCCGAGGGTTCGATTCCAAAAGATGGGCCATCAGCCGGGATTACTATGGCAGTTGTCATCGCGTCCGCGCTTTCGAATATGCCAAGCAGAAATAATATAGCAATGACTGGTGAGATTACATTAAGAGGCAATGTATTGGCAATTGGGGGAGTGAAGGAAAAGGTTTTAGCCGCGCATCGTGCCGGAATCTCCACTGTGATTTTGCCAAAGGAGAATGAGAAAGATTTAAAAGACATTCCGGACATTGTCCGGAAGGATATCCGTTTTGTATTGGTTGAAAAGGCCGTAGAAGTGTTTCGTGAGACATTGGTTGGATATCCTGCGAAGAAAAGAGAAAATATTTCTCAAGAAGATTCGAAAGAAGAAGAGAAAAAAGAAGAATTTTGCGTTGCCTGCAAATAGACCAACCGAATAAAATTGTCAAAAAAAACCCACCTTTCATCAAATGGAGGTAATTATTCTCACAAATGGCATATCCAGTAGTCGCGATTGTAGGTCGACCAAATGTAGGTAAATCAACTTTTTTCAATAGGCTCATTAAACAGAATAAGGCGCTCGTGGATGATTGCGCCGGTGTCACCAGAGATCGAAACTACGGATTGGTTAATCGTTCAGATCGTCTATTTATCGCAATCGACACGGGTGGTTTTGAATCAGCAGATGAGAGTTCTATTCAACAATCTATCAAAGAGCAGATTTTTATTGCTATTTCTGAAGCTGATTATATTATTTGTATGTTTGATGGCAAAGAGGGGTTAATGCCAGGAGACCGGGATATATGTCTCATGCTGAAGAAGTGTGAAAAACCAATCATGTATGTCATAAATAAGGTTGATAATCAACGTATAGGCCAAAAACAGGTGGAATTTTTTGAACTGGGGATTGAAAAATTCTTTTCTATTTCAGCTACTTCAGGAAAAGGGATAAGGGCTTTGGAGCAAGAACTCCTTTCAATCATGACTCAAGGCGGGAGCAAGGTGCGGGATGAGGAAGAGAGAATCTGTGTGTCGATAGTTGGGCGTCCCAATGTGGGCAAATCAAGTCTGATTAACACTATACTGAGGCAAGACAGAGTCCTTGTCAGTTCGGAGCCGGGCACCACGAGAGATATTATTGACAGTAACTTTAACTATAATTATAGAAAATATACTATTTTGGATACTGCCGGCATAAGAAAACGAAAGAAAATAAAAGCGGGATTTGAAAAGCTATTTATTTTTAAGGCAATAAAAAATATTGCCTCATCAGATGTTGTGCTGGTCGTTATTGATGCAACCAGCGGCATTACAGAGCAGGACCAAAGAATTGGAAGGTACGTGCGAGAAGCGGGCAAAGCTGCGATAGTGGCGGTAAATAAATGGGATCTCATTGAAAAGGACAACACCTCTTATAAAAGATTTGAGGATGCAATTCGAAATCGATTCAAATATCTTAATTATGCTCCAATTATTATGATATCAGCCTTAACAGGGCAGCGTGTATACTCGATCTTCTCTCTTGTAGAAAAAACATATGATCAAAGCAGGGCTCGTATTTCCACTAGTAAATTAAATCAGGTTATTTTAAAAGCTGTGGCCGCCTGTCCCCCCTCTCATTATCATGGGAAGAGGATAAAATTTTATTATCAAACCCAGGTGAGCATTAGCCCGCCCACATTTATATTTTTTGTTAATTATCCTAAGGGTATTCATTTTTCCTATCAGCGCTACCTGAAAAATAGAATCAGAGAAAAGTGTGGATTAGAGTATGCTCCTATAAATTTATTGTTTAGAGCAAAAAGTAAACATGCCGGTTTATAAGATAGTTCTTTCATATCTGGGAACGCACTACTGCGGATGGCAGGTACAACCGGATAAGAAAACTATTCAGGGCGTGTTAAACTCAACATTGTCCGCCATTTTTAAAGAAGATGTAACGGTGATTGGTGCAGGCAGAACTGACGCGGGAGTTCATGCGTTAGGGCAAGTTGCGCATATTAGGGTTAACAAATTCCTTCCTCCTGAATGCTTAAAACGCGCCTTAAATAGTCTATTACCGTGTGACATCGCCATAATTTCATCCGAAGAAGCCTCATCCTCATTTCACGCATGCTATAGTGCGAGGGGGAAATATTACCGGTATTGGATTTATCAAGGAGAGAAGTCACCATTTTGGGGGCCCTATTCATGGTTTCTGCCATGCTCTTTGGATATTGAGGCCATAAGAACTGCGCTTCTGCTGTTTCTAGGAACGCATGATTTTTCGGCATTTAGCGTTACAAATCGTGATACACACTTCGATAGCACGCGCACTATCACTCGTACGGAACTCATCGTGCATGATAATGCCATGATTAGCCTTGATTTTGAGGGTAATGGATTCCTGAGAAAGATGGTTCGTCGTATTGTAGGTACCTTAGTGGATGTGGGCCGTGGACGATTCAGGCCGGATGACATTGAAAAGATGTTTTCTTCCAAGGATCCCTGCCATGCAGGGCCTACCGCACCTGCTCACGGACTTTTTCTGGTACGGGTGGATTATTAGCCGTCTTCATTCAGCAATTCAATACATACATAATAGCCCCAATCGTGCGTCTTTATTAGTAGATATAGTATAGTATATAAAAAATAACTAATAATGCTATATTATCTAAAGAAAATGTAGCATTATGCCGATAATAAAAGAAATTGGTAAGGAACAGGATACACATAGTGGAGAGGAGATAGCAGATGATCTTTACTTCAATGGGAGAATTCAAAAATGAGTTAATAAATGTAAGTTTGGCGTGCTCAAGATTTCTGGATGTTGATATTAGCGATGAAGAGGTTGTCTATATTTCAGGATTGATTCCCCGAACTATAAGCATTGATTCATTTTATAAAATGGAATTAAATGGAAAAAAACTCACCTATTTGACGGATATGTTATATTATTTTAAGCATGGTGATATCCCTTGGACTAAAGAATCTCAGAGATCCTATCATCAATATATAGGTGATTACTGTTTATTGGTCTATTCTCTTTTTGATAGATATTTAAACCGGAAGAGAAGAGCAGATTTAAGAGATTTCTATATCAATTGCGGAAAAAGCGCATATAAGAGTTTGAGCACCTTAATCGATGATGAGCTTTTTGGTGATTTATCCCATGATTTTAAAGAATGCTCTCAAGTTATTAAACATAGTTTAGACATCCTAAAAAAACGTCATCGTCATTGATCTGCCTTATAGATCCCTACGACGCATATAGTTTACCCTTGAGAGGCCATTTACCTGACATTAGATCTTACTTTAAGGGATCATCATCGGTTGTCACATTCATAGTTGATTCCCAAAGTAGTCTGATATAAAAGACCGATACAAAAAGCAAGGAATGAATTAGGATTTTGTGGAAAGAACATTATCATTCGGCTAGGCTTTATGTCGGAACACACATCACTGAGAGGTAAAATATATATAGTTCTTGTATATGCGATGGTATGCGGGTGTATATTTTGGCTGGTTGACGCATTTCTTGAGTCTGTTTTATTTTACCCAAAAAACGTGACATTTTTAGATTCATTTATACTTAACATACCCCCCCATGATTTATTTATGAGAGTTTCTTTTTTTATCGCCTGTCTTATAGCCGGGTTGGCGGTAATGAAATATTTAAACAGACAGCGAGACAGTGAAGAGGCGTTGAAGGTGAGTGAAGCCCGGTATAGGGCGATGTTTGAGAATATGAGTAATGGTGTGGCAGTATATGAGGCGGTAAATGAGGGAGAAGATTTTATATTCAGAGATTTTAATAGGGCAAGTGAGAAGATAGATAGAATTAAAAGAGAAGAATTGCTTGGAAAGAGCGTTCTCACAGTATTTCCTGGTATCAAGTCTTTCGGGCTTTTTAATGTGTTTCAAAGGGTATGGAAGACAGGGGAGCCTGAATTTTTCCCTGTTGCCTTCTATAAAGATGAGAGGATTTGTGGGTGGAGAGAAAATTATATATATAAATTGCCCTCGGGTGAATTAGTATCAATTTATGAGGATGCAAGCATACGAAAGCAAACTGAGGAGAACTTGAGGATAGAAAGGGATAAGCTCCTCGCCCTATTTGATGGATTAGCCCGTCTTGAAATCGGCATTGATATCATAGGGGATGATTATACAATTCTTTTTCAAAATCAAGTGATAAAGAATCGGTTTGGTGATGGAATAGATAAATTATGCTATAAAGAGCGTATGGGATTGAATAAACCGTGTGATTTTTGTGATATGCACGAGGCATTAAAGGGGAGAGAAATAAAACGAATTGAAATAACACCCTTGGATGGCAAAACATATGAACTTCTGAAAGTCCCTCTTTTAAATCAGGATGGGAGTGCTGATAAGGTACTTGAGGTCATACAGGATATAACAACTCGCAAAGAGGCGGAAAAGAAGAAAGAACACCTCATAAAAGAAGTCACCGCAGCGAATCAAGACCTCAAAGATTTTGCCTATATCGTATCCCATGATCTAAAAGCGCCTTTGCGTGCAATAGCAACTCTTGCCGATTGGCTCGCCATTGATTATGCGGATAAATTAGATGATAAAGGCAGGAATCAGATACGATTGCTTTTTGGCAGAATAGAGAGAATGAATAATTTAATTGACGGCATTCTCCAATACTCAAGAATTGGCCATGTAAGAGAGGATAAGGTTGAGATTAAGCTTGAAAAATTGGTAAAGGATGTGATTGATACCATCAAGCCAGTAGGCACTATTGACATCTCTATTGAAACCTCGCTTCCCTCTATTTTTTCCGATCCAATACGTATTAGCCAGATTTTCCAAAATCTATTAAGCAATGCGATAAAATTTTCCGACAAAGCTAAGCCGAAGATTACAATAGGCTGTTCCCATATTGATAATTTCTGGGTATTCAAGGTTGCAGATAATGGCCCTGGTATTGAGGAGCGGTATTTTAATAGGATATTTCAAATATTTCAGACATTAAATCCACGTGATAAAGTAGAAAGCACGGGCATCGGTCTCTCATTGGTCAAAAAGATTGTTGGACTGTATGGGGGCAAGGTATGGGTAGAGTCGGAAATAGGTCACGGCACCTCTTTTTATTTCTCTTTGCCACGAGAAACTGGTTGATTAAAATAATCAACAGTCTTCGCCAGTCCATCATGAAGCGAGGTTTCCGGCTGCCAGCCCATTACCTCATATGCTTTTTGTGCTGAGATAACGCTTCTCCTTTGTTCACCCAACATCGCTGGACCATGATTTTCTTGTATGGATGAAGCGGTTATCTTTTTAAGCTCACGGAAAATCTCATTGACCGTTGTCTCCTTTCCCGTCCCGATATTAAGACAGTGACCTCCTGATAATTTTAATGCGTTCACGTTCGCTTTGGCCACATCTTCCACATATACAAAATCTCTGGTTTGCTCACCATCTCCATTAATAATCGGGATCTGATTGGATAACATTTTCATGCAGAATATGGCAACCACACCGGCTTCACCATAAGGGTCCTGCCTTGGGCCATATACATTGGAATAACGAAGCACTACATAATTTAGACCATGAATTTTATAAAAATAATAGAGATATTTCTCAAAGGATAATTTTGCAGCACCATAGGGGCATATGGGCCGGGCAGGGTGTTCCTCATCAGCAGGGAAATAATCTTGCTCTCCATAGATCGCTCCTCCTGTGGAAGAAAAGATAAATTGCTTGACTCCATTGGCAGCCGCAAGCTTTGCCATATTAATTCCGCCAATAATATTTATATCAGCATCCATAACAGGATCATCAACTGAAATCCTCACGCTGATCTGAGCTGCATGATGGCATACAATTTCCGGCTTTTCCTTTGCAAAAATCTCTTCAATAGTTTTATCCCTGATATCTGCCTTGTAAAATGGAACACCTTGAGGCACTCGCTCCTTTTTCCCCGATGAGAGGTCATCAACCACGATTACGTGATGATTCTCTCTTATCATTGCCTCTACAACATGAGAACCGATAAAACCTGCGCCGCCTGTCACTAATATTTTCATATTTCTCTGCGCTCTATTTTTTAATTAAATCAGGTTCAGATTCAAACAGATAAATAACCTCGTTCGGCTTTACCAGATTGAGCTGTTCCCTTAGAATTCGTTCTGTATAGTAAGGATCTTTCTTGATCGCGGTGATTTCCTTTCTTAATTTTTCATTATGTTCATGTAGTGCAATAACCTCATTGCGCAAGCATAAACGTTTCCTCTCCATTCGGGCAAGAGTGATGATGCCCGCCTCTCCGCAGAGAAACATGAATGAAAAGAATATAATCAAAAATACAAGCCAGAAAACCCAGTCTAACTTTTTTGGCATAGATTGTAGAAGACCTCTATTCCTCTAAATTCGGCTGTGTCGTCTAATTTTTCTTCAATCCTGAGTAATTGATTATATTTAGCAATACGATCAGTTCGCGATATTGACCCTGTTTTTATTTGGCCTACATTGGTTGCCACCACAACATCAGCGATGGTTGTATCTTCTGTTTCTCCTGAACGATGCGATACAACACAGGTATATTTGGCACGCTTCGCCATCTCAATAGCGTCGAGTGTCTCGGTCAATGTGCCGATCTGATTCAGCTTAATGAGGATTGAATTGGCTATTCCCTTTTTTATACCCTGTTGCAGAATTTCTGTATTGGTAACAAAAAGGTCATCACCTACTATTTGAATCTTTCCTCCCAGTTCCTGAGTCAATAAACCCCATCCATCCCAATCATTCTCAGCCAGACCATCCTCTATAGAAATGATTGGATAACGCTCTACGAGATCCTTATAAAAATCTATCATCTCTTTTGACGATTTAGAAGGATTTTTTTCTGCTTTCAAAATGTATTTTCCATTTTCAAAAAATTCACTTGCAGCCGGATCAAGCGCTAGGTACACTTCTTTACCTGGTTCAAAACCTGCTGATTTTATAGCGTCCATAATCACATCTATGGCGTGGCCATTTGATTCAAGATTGGGGGCAAAGCCTCCTTCATCTCCGACACCGGTACTGAATCCTTTCTTTTTGAGGATCTTTTTGAGTGTATGAAATATTTCAGAACCCATCCGAAGAGCTTCAGAAAAGTTTGAAGCGCCAACAGGCATAATCATAAATTCTTGAATATCAACATTATTATCAGCATGGGACCCTCCGTTTAAAATATTCATCATGGGAACTGGCAATACTTTGGCATTTACACCGCCAATATATTGATAAAGTGGTAACCGGGCCTCATTTGCAGCAGCCTTTGCTACCGCAAGAGAAACCCCTAAAATTGCATTTGCCCCTAATTTATTCTTGTTTGGTGTCCCATCGAGTTGAATCAGGGTCTTGTCAATTAAAACTTGTTCACATGCATTCATGCCGATAATTTTCTGGGCAATCTCTTCATTCACATGAGACACTGCCTTTGTAACACCCTTACCTAGAAACCTTCTCTCATCACCATCTCTGAGTTCTACTGCTTCTCGCTCGCCGGTTGAGGCGCCTGACGGAACAGCAGCACGTCCTAATGCGCCACTGTCCAACATAATATCAACTTCAATTGTGGGATTCCCTCGTGAATCTAATATTTCCCTTGCAAAAACATCTATAATTTCACCCATACCATCCCTCCTGTTCGCCAAATAAAATATTTACTAAATATGGAGGAATTATACACATAAATAGCATATAAAAGCAAATGGTAAAATAATACTATAATTATGCCATAAGAGTATCGTTGATCTTGAGGCTCAATCTTGACAGACTATTGAGCATGTAAGGCTGTCGAGGGGGCTCGTGTCCTCTATATTGTTATTCATAAGACACAACTCAATTAAATTTTTATGGTTTGAGAGGGGACTCACATTATGTATAAAGTTATACGAAAGGTCGAGCCCTAAAAGGTGAGTGAGATGTGCCAGTGGACTTATATCACTAATCTCATTCATTCTTAGATTAAGGACTACTAAGTTATTGAGATATGCCAGCGGGCTTATATCGTTAAGATAATTTGCATCCAGATCAAGCCTTCGTAGTTGGGTAAGTGCTGCCAAAGGGCCTATGTCAAGTATGATATTATTTGAAAGATCAAGCCAAGTAAGATTTTTCAAGTTTACTAAAGGGTTTATATCGCTTATATTATTGTAAGAAAGCTCTAATCGGACTAAATTCGTCAGATGTGCTAACGCAGTTACATCACTTATGTCGTTGTCATCAAGAACCACCCACGACACATTGGTAAGTCCTTCTAAAGGATCAATATTCACGATATTGTTATATGAAAGATCGAGCCATGTAAGGCCTGTTATTTGTGCCAAGGGATTTAGGTCTATTATATTATTATCATCACAATACAACTTATCAAGAGTAATGAGTGATTCTAAGGGGCGTATATCATAGAGACTATTATTGGAGAGATGTAATTCCTTAAGTTTGTGTAATGATTCCAAAGGCTCAATGTCGCGTATCTCATTATCATTTAGTATTAATTCAGTGAGATTAGTAAAATATTCAATACCCTGTAGCGTTCTGATTTGAATGTAACTCGCATTTAAGAATGTGAGTGAAAGAGCCCTCTTTTTCGTAATAATCTGTGTGGCATTTAATCCGAGTGCGTCACGGATTGCATAATCCAATTCAGGATCTTCGATAGTTATTGCAGTATCCGGCGCTATTTCTCTCTGATCATCATTTTCCTCTATGCTCCCACACCCCAGTACGATAAATAGTATGTGTACAATGAGCACAAAAAAGATTATATGCTTTTTATTCATAATAAATGAAGATGTATGTTATAAAATAATCCATGTTCCTTAATTATAATATATACAATAACACAGAGTAGACGCAAATTGAATAATGAAATTGCAGCATTTCTTATTCATTCATTCATTGGTGATACATTTTCTTGCATTTATTTTCTATAGCAGCCCATATTCAATAAAAATTATAAACCATAATCAGAACTGCTGCGTATGTATTTAAAATATTGATCTTTTAAATCAACTATGCTATATTCTTTTGAAATACGCAGAAAGAATAAGGGCCAAGAGCGTGAGAGATATTAAATCCGTTAAAGTAAATATTATCATTTTTACACTCTTCTTTCTCTTTCTCTTATCTTCTTATCTTCTTATTTCCTCTAACTATAATTATGTTAACGGAGATGCGGGTGCATTTGCAAAGCACGCCCGGGTTCTCTATGAAACCAATACATTTGATATTACAGGATCCGCCGCAAGTAGCCTGGGTATGCTTATTTTTAGTAATATTCTCAGTCATATCTTTGGATTTAGCTTAAAGACTCTTCATTGGTCGGTTTATTGTGTCGGATTATTGAATTTTATAGCTATGTATCTATTATTAAAAGAATTAGATGTAAAATCATTTTTAGCCTTTTGGGGATCATTAACTTTATTAATAAATCCAATTTCATTAATATTGATTGATTGGTATCTTACGGAATCCTTCTTTTTATTCTATATTATTATATCTCTTTATTTTTTCTTGAAGGGATTTAAATCAGATAGAATATTATTCTTATATTGCGGCGGTTTTTTTGCCGTATTAGCAATATTAACCAGACAACATGCCATTTCTTTGTCAATTGCTCTCTTTATTTTATGCCTGATATATAGAAAGAAGTTAACCAAAAAATTTCTCATTCATTCTATCTTCTCGCTTAGCTTACCAATAATTGCTATTATTTTATTTTATTTACACGCTTTTATGCAATATCGCGCCAGTAATTCCACTATTCAATATGCCTATGCATCCTCCAATGTTCAAATGATAAAAGAGCTGATTAATCCTCTCATATTATTATCAAGAATATTCTTCGGCTCTATTACTTTTTTTCATTATTCCGTCCTCTATCTGGCTCCTTTATTCATCATGATATTTATATCTATCCTTAAGCGTCCTAATAAGATCAAAGAACTTTTTTCAAATTATATTATTTTAGATATTTCTTTACTGTTAATTGGACTAGGAACATTAATTCTTTTTTTTAAAGACAAAAAACTAATGCCTTATAGGCCAAATATTTTCACTATCAATGCTCTTACAAGTATTTTTTCACTCAAGATTGTGGATAAAAACACGGCAGCCATTATACTAACAATCCTTACATCCATTGGCGCTCTCCTTATCATAATAAGAATACTCGACCATTTTTACTATCATAGCTATTGTTTTTCTTTTTTAAGATCTAAAACATCTTATGCTATTAATAGGAATAATAATAATAGTCCTATATCAGAAGACAAAAAAAATATCGCAAAGGATCTTTTGTATTTGTGGGGAATCATCTATATCCTGGTCGCTATTTTCATTGGCTTGCGGTATGATCGCTATATATTTCCCCTCTCAATTATGAGTATTTTCTTAATCCTTGATTATTTCCCTTGGCTCATGGATAATAAAAAGACATTCATACTTGTCTATTTTCTTATATATTCCATTTTCATGTTTCGCATAATAAATATAAGATTAGGGAATGATTTATCAGCACATGCTGCCGACTATTTAATTAATAAGGGAATACAAAGATCTAATATTAATGGTGGGCTTGGATTCAATCATTATCATAATTATGATTATATAATCAATCTCTATAAAGATGTCAAGGTCAAGTATCCTATCAATTGGGTTAAGTTTCATCCCATGGCACATTATTTTATAAGATCCAACAAGGATCTCGATAAAAAACACCCAGGGCTTATATTATTAAAGTCATTCACGAGGAAAAGATTTTTTGGTCTTATAGACAAGACCATCTATATTTATAAAAGAAAAGATAATTATAAAAAATTTATCATGCTCTAAGATCTCATATGAAAGAAATTTGTATAATAATTCCCTGTTATAATGAAGCGCGCCGATTCCCACGGGAAGAGTTTAATAAGTTTTATCAACACAATAAAAACATATGCTTTTGTTTTGTTGATGATGGCAGTATGGATAATACATACAGGGTTCTTAGCAATCTTTGCAAGGGAAAAGAGAAGAGGAGTGTCATATTGTCCTTGCCGCGTAACAGTGGAAAAGCAGAGGCCGTACGACAAGGTATATTAAATGCTTTGGCGTGGAAATCCTTTGATCTTGTAGGATATTTTGATGCTGATCTATCTACACCTCTTGAGGAAATCCCACATCTTTTAGAAGCTATAACAAAGTCGAATTGTAGTATAGCCTGTGGGTGCCGGATAAAAAAACTCGGCTCCAATATTAAACGTAATCCCTGGCGGCATTATTTGGGGCGAGTATTTGCCACTATGGTGAGCATATCGCTCAACCTTCCTGTTTACGATACACAATGCGGAGCTAAATTGATCAAGACATCTTTAGCCCATAAAATTTTTAAAGAGAAGTTCATAAGCCGGTGGATCTTTGATGTTGAAATTTTCTTTCGGGTGATTAATTTATTTGGTAAGGAGAATGTCTACAAAGAAATCATTGAAGTGCCATTAGATACATGGATTGATAAAGGCCATTCAAAATTAAAACTAAATGATTTCTTAAAAGGACCATTGGAATTGTTAAGGATTTACCGTACCTATAAAAGTAGAACTGTGGATAAGTTGACTATTTTTCGAATAATTTTCATTGTTACTCCTATCTCTTATTACTTTTCCATGATGCGATAGGGGAAATGATTAAAAATAATACACGATTATCCTCAATGGGTAGGCACCAAGGTATATCAATATTCCTTGAATGGCTTGGTTTTATGAAGATATGCATTGATTCGAATTGGAGCAGAAATTAGGTATGTTTATTGCAAAATATCATACTTGAGTATATTGGGAGTTGTGAGAACACCGTAAAGGTAAAGTGCATACTTATGAAACACTACGCATTTGGGAAAAAATGCCCACTATGTCACACAAATAATAAGAAGAGAATCCCACGGCGGAGCTGGATGCGGGTTTTACTGCCCGGAAGCAAGCTTTTTTATTGCCGTCAATGCGGTGTTTTATATTTATCAATTATAAAGGTCATCAGCCTTATTGTACCATGACGCAACAATATAAAGACCTACGTGTAAAAACCATGAGTTCCTAAAGTGCAGATTTCTCCTCCTGAGGCATTTCGAATTCTCCTTTAGCAAACTTCTCAATATTTTCTCTAAGTCCAAGCACAATAAGAATATCGCTCATTTTGATCGTAAAGTCACCTGCAGGACATATGATCATTTTTGGAGGAATGAGTTCTCTAATAGCTATAACTGAAAGAAAATATCTTGTTCTAAAATGAAGCTCTTCCAAGGTTTTTCCCTGCATTTCCTCAAGAGGAGCTAATTCTCCGATGCTGTATTCTTCAGTGAGGGGTACATAATCAAAAATATTTACATGTAACAATCTTTCTGATATTCTTTCGGCCATATTCTTTTCCGGGAAAATAATATCATCGTTATCAATCTTAAGTAGTTTTAATATTCTTTCATGTTCATCAGAGATTGCTTTCACCATTACTCGTTTTATTTCTATTTCTTTTAAGAAAAGGGTTGCGATTATACTTGATTCAATTGTTCCAAGGGCTACCACGACGCAATCTACATCTTTTGGAACAGCTCCTAAAAAAGAATCTTGTATCCTCACATCCGCAACGACTGCTTTCGATACATAGTTCTTTATCATATTTATTTTATCCTGGTTTTCGTCAATCGCTATGACCTCTCCCCCTCTTTCTGAGAGACAAAGAGCAAGGTGCCAGCCAAATTCTCCTAATCCTATTACCGCAGTTATTTTTTTTTCACTCATACATTTCTCCTAACCGATTAAAATATTTTCTTCTGCATAACGTATCTTCGTTTGTTCTTTGTGGAGAAAAAGTGAGAAGATACTCAGCGAGCCTAATCGTCCGGTAAACATAGTAGCGATGATGACAATTTTAGAAGAATATTCAAGATATGAGGTAATCCCGGTAGATAGGCCAACCGTCCCGAAAGCAGAGACAATCTCAAAAAGCAGGGAAATAAAGCTCTCCTGTTTTTGCACAATGACAAGGAAAATAAGACCAATAAACACCCAGAAAAAAGAGAGCACAAATATAAGCAATGCATGATAGATAATATCTTGGGGAATTGTTCTGCCCCGGGCCGTTATATCGTCAAAATTGGTGGTACCGAACAATAGTATAAAAATGAGAATAGCGAATGTAGTTGTTTTAATCCCACCGGCGGTTGAACCGGGGGAGCCCCCAATAAACATGAGGAAAATCATTATAAGCAGAGTGGAGCGTGAGAGCATGGATATATCTAAGGTATTGAAACCTGCTGTTCTGCATGTTATGGATTGAAAGAATGCATGGAGAAGAGAAATGCTGTTTCCTTGCAGGAGTTGAAACGAAAACATGAGAATAGCCCCACCAATAATTAATATTAATGAGGTCGTCAATACTGTCCATGAATGCAATGATAAAAAAGGAGCCCTATATCTCTTTGTTTTTTGCCAATATCCAATAATCTTATAGGTAATTTCATACACTACCAGGAATCCGATGCCACCCAGTATTATGAGGATCATGGTGATAAGATTGATGGGGATATGCCTTCCATAGTGGATGAGGCTGTCTGAATACAGAGAAAATCCCGCATTACAGAAGGCAGAGACAGAATGAAAAATAGAGAACAACATTCTTTTTGATAGATCAGGCTCATCAAAGGCAAAAAAGTAAAGACATGCGCCGATAAATTCGGTAATAAAAGTAAATTTTATGAGGAAAAAAAGAAAATATTTCAGTGAAAATGAATTCTGCCCTTGGAGAAAAGAGTTTTCTATGATCAATTGTTCTGAGAGGCTTACTTTTTGTTTTAATGCCCAGACGATTGAGGTGGCAAAAGTCATAATACCGAGTCCGCCAATTTGGATAAGAAAAAGAATGACGATTTTCCCAAAGGTGGTAAATGCTGATGCAGTATCAACAACTATTAAACCGGTTACACACACTGCAGATGTTGCGGTAAAACATGCATCGAGAAAGGATATGCCATTATAGGTTGCATAGGGCAATTTTAATAAAAAGATACCTATTCCGATTGCTGAGAGAAATGATACGACAAGACCATGGGCAGATATCCATTTTTGAAGGCCATAGGATTCGGTGAGTCGCATAGAGAGATTACTCTGGGGATCGCAAAAGAATTCTACTGTCTGCCACTACACATCCTTCTCCTTCGGGATAGACTATGAGGGGATTTATATCAAGTTCAGCGATTTCAGGATGGTCACTCAGCATCTGGGAGAGGCGAAGGATACAATCTTTAATGGCCTCTATATCTGAAGGAGGCGATCCGCGTGTCCCTTTAAGAACGCTATAGGCTTTAATGGTTTGTATCATAATCTCCGAGCTGATTTCCCACATGGGAGCGAGCCTGAAGGTAACATCTTGTAAGGATTCTACAAATATACCGCCAAGCCCAAACATACAGATAGGGCCGAATTTGGGATCTCTCATGCCCCCCAAAATCACTTCAACACCACCCTTAGCCATCCTCTCCATAAGAATACCGTCTATTCGTGCGGATGGATTAAATTGTTTTACATTTCTAATAATCTCCTGAAAGGCCTGCTTAGCTTCTTCTTCGGTTTTGACCTTTAATCTCACACCTCCAGCATCAAATTTATGGACAATATCAGGGGAACTGATTTTCATTGCCACAGGGAGGCCGATCTCTTCAATAGCATTTTTTACTTGGCCTGACTCTTTTACAAGAATATTCTTTAACAAAGGGAATCCATAGCACTGGATAATTTCATTTGCCTCCCTCTCTGGCATAAAATAACGATCTTTTTCAGAGAGCTTATTTTTTATGATTTCTGCTGCAGTCTGCCGGTCTGCAGCTACTCTGCGAACCTCTCTCTTCTTTAAGCGTAAATCGTTGCCAAAGCGGACCATTGTTGCCATAGCCCTCACTGCTGCTTCGGGAAATGCATAATTTGGTATCCCATGCTCTTCCAGATAATGAACACCTTCCGAAACATCAACAATGCCCATGAAAGAGCAAAGGACCGGTTTGTCAAGGTCTTTGGTGACACGCGGTACAATTTCCGCTGTCTCCAGAATATCAGTCATTGCCTGAGGACTGAGGATAACGATAGCGCCATCCACGTTTTCATCCGTAAGAATGTGGCGAATGGCGGATTCGTAACGCTTATGAGTTGCATCTCCTATAATATCCACCGGATTCTTAATACTTGCTGTTGCCGGCAAATGCTCTTTTAATTTCCTTTTTGTTTCCTCTGACAAGGAAGCCATCTTTAAATTGTGCCGTATAGCAGCATCAGTTGCCATAATACCCGGTCCACCCGCGTTTGTGACAATAGCAATACGATCTCCTTTTGGGAGAGGTTGTTTTGAGAAAGCTATCGCGTAGTCAAAGAGTTCATTAATTCCCTCAACTCTCTGGATACCGCTTTGATGAAATAGTGCATCATAGGTTGCGTCAGACCCGGCAAGAGAACCAGTGTGAGATGCAGCTGCTTGTGCACCCTCAACAGACCGTCCTGATTTAATTGCAAGCATAGGTTTATGCGTGTCCCAGGTAATCCCCCGGGCAGTTTCAAGGAATTCCCTGCCGTTGGTAATATCCTCAAGATACATAAGGATAACATCCGTGTCAAGGTCCTGTTTAAGATAGCGAAGAAGATCAATCTCATTCACATCCGCCTTATTGCCAAAACTTATGAATTTGGAAAAACCGATATTTCTTCCATCAGCATAATCGAGCACCGCCGTGCAGAGTGCTCCGGACTGCGAGATGAAAGCCATATTCCCCACTTTAGGCATTTTTTTGACAAAACTCGCATTCATCCGCACATGAATATTATTGTTGATAACACCCAGACAGTTCGGTCCCACAACACGGATGCCATATTTCTGTGCTGTGCGTATAAGGGTGTTTTCAAGCTCTATACCATCTCCTCCTATTTCCTTAAATCCTGCGGTAATAATAATAACTCCTTTGACCCCTTTCTGACCCGCTTCCTCAATTATAGCGCAGACAATATGGGACGGGACAATAATAACCGCCAGGTCCACCTCATCAGGAATATCGATTAGTCTTGGGTAAGCCCTCACACTTTGAACAGATTTTACAGATGGATTGACAGGGTAAATAACGCCTTGAAATCCGGCACTTAATATATTGCGGAATACAGAAATTCCTACACTTCCGGGACGGTTCGTAGCCCCTACGACAGCGATTGATTTGGGCTTAATTATAGATTCGATATTTTTAACCATGATCTAGTTTAACCATTTTTCTTATTCTATATAAAATCAATCTTTCACACAAGGCCATGAACTTTTTTTTATTTATGCCGAAAAAAAAGAGAGGTGTAAAATTATTAAGGATAAGGAGAGTATTATGGAGGAAATCAGTAGCATGAATAATGATATGGCTATGATGACTGGCCTGGCTATAGACAGCGCGCATCATCATAATAGCTCACTTCATGGAAATGTTCCCACATCACTTGCCCAAAAGAATTATATTGTTGAAGGATTCAATGAAAATCCCGAGAAAGCTGAAAGTGCAAGCCAACAGAGTACTTTGGATTCTGTTAAGAATGCAATTATTGAGCTCTTTAATCGTGTAGATTATCTTCAGGTCAATAATAAGAAAAATGTAGTATTATTGCTCATTGAAGCGGGGAAGAGGTTGAATAGTATAGAAAAGAAGCTCAGAAACAAAACTGCATATAGACAGTGGATTCGATCATTCATTAATACGGAACATAATATACGTAAAATGCAACATTCGAAACAACTTGCGAGAATGGGGGATATTGCAGTCAAATATGCAGGAATGGGTAAGAATCGTCTATTAGAGATTAATAGAGTCCAAAAAGAGACTGATATTCCAATTGAGGTATTGATCCAGAAAATGGATATGCATACAACAATTGAAGATGATGAAAGATCATTCAATATGTGTATAGATGCATTAATTACCCAACATAGATTCAGCAAGAAAGATATGAATTTTGTTTCATTTGACGATGCCAAAAAGATCGTTATCAAGAATCGAAAAGTCTTAAATGTGAATCAGGCTGAAGAAGTAAGAAAATTGCTGGATCCATTTCAAAATAAGGAAGAAAAGTTTAAAGAAATTTTAGAGAATGATATTGATCAAATCATAGGACCAAAGGGTTCGTCGAACCATATCGGTTCAGAAAAGAATGATCTGGTTTTATCTAAGTTTCTAATTTATTTAAAAGAAATTGATGTTGATAATCAAGATATGATAGATGAAATAAAAAATTCGCAAACATATGGTATTATAATTCAAATAAGAGATTATTTAACGAAATTGGTTGAGAAAGTTGATATTAATAATGAGCCAGACAAGGCTTCATAAAAAACGAACAGCTGTTCGTTTTTTATTATGGCTGGTGAGGAGCAATGACATTGCATTCTTGAACAAAGGGAAGAATTAATTCTCTGAACCGGTTAAGCTCATTTTTTGAATATGACCTTTCATTTTCAAAGTTGGGATCAAGCGTCGCATGGGCTCTAAAATTTTGTAAGGTAAACCTTCGTGCTCCCTTGATAGAATGTGCCATTGCAAGTATCTCGCGCTCTCCCAGGAGGGAAGGGCAGAGGGTTACTCTAAACTCGTAATCGACCTTATTTTGGAGAAGTAAGTCAATACTTTGCTTTATTTTTGAAATAGGCGGAGAATTGATGCCGCTACAGAGCGCATACACATCTTTCTCCAAAGGCGCTTTAAAATCCATCGCAATATAATAAATTAAATTCCTCTCAATAAGACTTTCCAGAATATGGGGGCATGATCCATTCGTATCTATTTTCACCAACAAGTCCATATCCCGAATTGCTTCAATCAATGGTATTAATTCAGGATCAAGAGTTGGCTCACCTCCCGTAATAACTACACCATCAATCCAATCCGGGTTCTTCATAATAATCCTTGTCACCTCATCAAAAGAAACATTTTCCATTTCTTGTGGACATATCACCAACTCTTTATTATGGCAATAGGGACATCTGAAGTTACACCCTCCGAGAAATAATACCGCACATATTTTCCCTCGCCAATCTAAAAAGGACGTCTTGATAACTGATTTAATATTTCCAAAAGTGAGATTTTTACTCGGCATAAAAAAGAGCGATCCTTCTATTATTTATAAGTCTTAAGATTTTATACATTACATAAAAAGAATACTCATTTAAATTTAAATAATAATAAATAATGTAATGAACGATTATATAGTGAATATACACTATATATGTTCGAGTAACATTAAATATAAAAACATTTAATTAGATAATTATAGACTAACATACACTAAAAGGCTATATATTAAATATTATTTTCAAAAGCATTTCTTTCTATTAGGTTAGAGACTCCACATAGAGTGTTTTTTATTTATTGTACTTTAATGCTTCTTTCATAAGTATGGGTGAATAATTATTTTTTTTTCTACAATGTGTATATGAATATTATATGCTTATTTACTGGATCTGTTTTTTCCCTTCATAGGGTAATTTATATATGATACATAGAATAGCGTTTTAAAGACAAGAATGAAAATCCATATTATACACACATCACAAAAAAAATTTTTTCATAAGAGGACAGACTGGATGATATTTTTTTATTAATTTTTTTTCTTTATCAATTAAAAGTAAAGAGAGAAGTATCATTGTAAAGTTACTATAAGGAATAAGGTAGAAAGGTTAATGATCCCTCTCTATTATTTTTTGGAGAAGTATCATTGTAAAGGTACTATAAGGAATAAGGTAGAAAGGTTAATGATCCCTCTCTATTATTTTATTGAAGAATTGTATTTATTAGAAATTAAGGGTATATGGTGCTTTTTTTAATAATAAAAAATCTTTTTATGACAGGTAATATACTGAAAAATATTTGTTTTACTTAATCATGTAATATGCACATAAGGAAAAAATTATATATAAATGCATTGTGACTCTTCATTTTATTAAAAATATTTATAGATGAAGAATATGTAATGAAAAATATTTTTAAATGAGAAATATTCAGTGATATTTTTTTATTGAAAAAGGGTATAAAAAATAAGGAAATATGATAAAAATATATGGATAAAATAAGGATAAAATAAGATTAAGAAATAATAATTTTCTTATTTTCTCTATTTTACTTTATATTTATTGCCAAATTATATAAATATAAATAAAATTTTTTTTATATATACGCATTATACATAGGGATTTAGGAGATTTTTTTCTCAATTTTTTTTTAAGAGTATGAATATAATTTATTTTTATCATCATTTTTTGTTAAGCTATTAAAATTATATAATAGAATTAATTGGATCATTCATATAGTTGAATAAGAGTATAGAAATGAATATATATTCAAGGAATTTTGCAATATTTTGATGAGTTTATCCTCATTGCGCGGAAATCTTTTGGTGAAATTAAATAAATCATTCATATAGTTGAATAAGAGTGTAGAAATGAATATATTTATTTAAGAAATTTTATAATATTTTGATGATGTCATTATTTTTTTATTCTTTTTCATATAGACGATGTAACTTTTTCCTGATTGGATAGAAAAATTATTTACTGCGGGTCCATTAAAGTCCAAATAAATCATTTACCATTTTATTTTTGCTGCATTATTCGTAAATATTCCGGTGCTCTTTTCATCGTTCCCGATATCTTTTAACGTTGTATATGAGGTATAATTCGGTTGCGGAGAGGGTATTCCCATATAATTTATTCCAGCGTTTAGGTCTAAAAATGGGTTTGAAATAGTTATGGTGAATTTTAATTGTTTTCATCCTGTAAATAAATGACGTTGCTCTCTTCGGAATTAATTGAGAAATTAGAGCATGAATCTAATGAAAAATAATCGTTTGTATGAGAGGTGAAAGAACATGTTTCATAATTATGAGCAGAATGATCATAGTGCGCCAAATTTTTATTTCCAAAATCTTTTCTAAAAATTGATGGATTGTTTTTTCTAATTCTCTTTGATCAACAGAGAGATGATATGCCTTATTATCTTTTCTTTTCAAATAAAAAGTTTTATTTACTAAGTTTTCATTGTAATCGTGGAGTATATCGCTCATTTGATAATAATTCTCAGCTTCTACTATTATTTCAAGCCCATTAGCGATTTTCGGCAACGCATCAATGAAAAAGAATTCCTTTTCCATAGATGTAATGGATGAAGTGTAATCATTAGTATGCCATCCATTGAAACTGCTTACACATTGCCCCAATGCTGTGCATATTTTTGCTCCCACGATACCTTCATTCGTATCAATATCTCGTACCCATCCCCACATGCCGCCTGTCCCTGCTTTTGGGCAGGTGATGGAAACTGAATAAAATCCATTTTTTTCTGATTGTATTTCATAAGGAATCCCTGTATATCCATAAAAATAACCCCAATCCTTATCCGTCGGTTGATGGAGAGTATGTTTCTGAGGGGCTTAATTTACTAATCTTTGAATATATTGCAGCGCATGCTTGGTAGGACGTTTTCTTTGGAACCTAAATCTAAATAAATGCTGCGCTCCTTTGTTTGTATGATAGTGCCACCATGTAAAGGGAATGAATCGCGGAATTTTATTGCAAGGCCGGAAATAATACTATTAAGTTTATCAAAATCACAATTATTAATAAAATCTGTCACAGGAGCAAAGACTTTGTGTATCAGAAGAATTTCTCCAGTGTCAGGATCAACCAAGGAGCCATGGATTTCAGTGCCATTATGAGCTATTTCCATGGTTAAGAAGATTATGCCTTTCGCAGAGGTGATTTCGCTAATCTGGAGAGCTAATGCTTCTTGAGATATATCTTTCTCAGATAGAGCTTTTTCAATCAGCACCCAGGGAAGTCGCGTGCTTTCCAGTAAATTAAAACGTTTTTGACGAGAGAAGCATTTGATGAGTTTATTATACATATATCCTGTAGGAGAATTTATATCTGTCGATTTAAGTGCTAATGGAACAAGGGCGAGAATCATACGTTCATTTCTTTTAAAGGATTTGAGCGTGGGAATTTTTTGAATGCAGAATTGTTTTGAAGTAGAGGTGCCGCGGGCATCCTCAACCTTTAGAGTTATAATGCTAAAATCTTCATCAAGTAAATAGGTGTGATTAAGATAATATATATCGGGTCCTTGGATTGTCGATAATGTGTGTTGCCCTGATTGTGTAAGATAGTGATCGGGTAAATTTTTTATATTGAAAAGATCCTGGCCTTCGAGCTCGATTCGGACAATTCCGTGTGGCGCGGTAATTTCCCCTTCAAGGAATACCTCATCATAGGGAGTGATCGTGATCTTCTGCTGAGGGTAAGTAATATGAAAGGATATATCTTTTTTAATTTCTGTGGCGGCATGTAATGTGCCAACAAGGAAAAGAGAGATTATAATGATTGCACTTAAAAAGAAGTTTTTTAAATATGACATTGATCCAACTATCTAATAGGAATTTATTTTACTCAATACCTATTACATAATAAAAGAAGTAGTTATGTCAACAGCAATTCTAATTTTGACTGTTAAATTCCTCGACCCCACTCGCCACATGTTATGTGCCCAAAATTAGAATTGCTGTTATCTCAATTAATTTCTAATTGCCGCTTCATCGGTAATTATTCCCCATATTGTTTCTGCAGATGTATCTCCGGGAATAGCTATCATATCGAGCCCGACAGAGCAAATACAAGTCATAGCCTCAAGCTTTTCCAAAGATAAGGCGCCTTTAGAAACCGCATGAATCATTCCTTCATCTTCGCTTATGGGGATAAATGCGCCACTTAATCCCCCTACATGAGATGAGGCCATAATCCCACCCTTTTTCACCGCATCATTGAGTAATGCCAGAGCTGCTGTTGTCCCAGGAGCGCCGCAGACTTCAAGCCCCATTTCTTCAAGGATTCGAGCGACACTATCACCTACTTTAGGAGTTGGCGCTAATGAAATGTCCACAAAACCATAAGGAACATTGAGTCTTTTTGAGGCCTCTACTGCTACTAATTGGCCAAGTCTCGTTATTTTAAACAATGTCCTTTTAATTGTCTCAGAAAGTGTATCGAAATTAGCCTTTTTTATTTCTCAATGGCTGCTTTTATTACGCCGGGGCCACTTATTCCAATATTAATTGCACATTCAGGCTCTCCTAAACCATGAAAGGCTCCTGCCATCAAGGGGTTATCCTCAACAGCATTTGCAAAGACCACAAGCTTCGCGCATCCGATAGAGTCTTTATATTTTGTAAGCTCTGCCGTTTGTTTGATGATCTCACCCATGTGTCTGACTACATCCATATTAATTCCTGTTCTACTTGTAGCTACATTCACTGAGGAGCATACTCGATCTGTCATTGATAAGGATTCGGGTATTGATGAGATTAGCTTCATATCTCCTTATTGTTGTAAGCTCTTAATTGCTAAAGTGTTTGAAGCAATAGCCTCTATGACGTCTTCATGGCTACGATGAGTGCAGTCAATGGTAATATCCGCATAGGCTTTATAAAAAGGTTCTCTTTCATAATATAAATCAGTAAGGCTTTGTCCGGGCTTTATTACGACACCGCGAGAGCAGAAATTAGAGAGTCTTTTCTTTATCATGTATAAAGGCACATACAAATAAACAGCTACGCCAGAGGCTTTAAGGTGCCTCATAGCTTTATCGCTATATATCACACTTCCTCCGGTAGCAATCACTGATGATTCACAAGAAAGGCTTAGGACGCAACGCTCCTCTAAAGAGCAAAAATAATCCATTCCCTTAGTATTGATTATTTCCTGAAGGCTTCTTCCTTTTTGAGCCTGAATATATACATCGCTGTCTATAAAGTTAAATGATAAGACCTTAGCCAAAATAATTCCAATAGTGCTTTTGCCTGCTCCTGGCATTCCTATAAGGACTATATTTTTATTGTTCACTGCACATTCCCTCACGAGCTGTCTCTTCTCAACAGAGAAGTTAATAAATAAAGGAAATCTCATATGCATAGTAAGGGATTATAAAGAAAATTTCAACTTTTATATATGAAAGATCTTTCGAGTTATACACATTAAGATACCGATAAATAAATATATTCATATTAATAGATAGAAAACGATTAATAATGAGAAAATCTAATATCTTCTTTATTTTATTGGGAGTATTTTTTCTTATCCTTTTCTGTAATAAGATTTTTGCATGGGAGAAAACAAAAGAGAGCAATGGAATTACTATTTATACGCGGAAGATTGAAGGATCTCATTTCAAGGAATTTAAGGCAGTGATGCGGGTTAAAACCACGCTCTCAGGATTAATCGCTCTCTTTGAAGATATTGAATCAGCTCCTCATTGGATAGAGACATGTATTGAGCGTAAGCTATTAAAAAGAATAAGCCCGAGTGAGACATATACATATATGGTAAACGCCGCCCCTTGGCCTATTAAAGACAGGGATTCAATCGTACACAATATCATTGAACAAGATCCAAATTCAGGCGTTGTGAATATAAGGGCAACATCAGTTCCTGACTTTATACCGGAAAAGTCCCATTTAATGAGAGTTAAGGATATAGAGGCTTATTGGAGGTTCACTCCTCTTGCTGATGGATATGTTGAGATAGTATATAGGGTTTATAATAATCCAGGTGGATATCTGCCTTCCTGGTTGGTAAATATAGCGACAATTTCGTATCCTTATAAAAGCATGATTAATCTTAAGAAGGTTATTACACAACCTAAATATCAACAGGCACATTACGATTTCATTTCTCAGAAGCTTTCCGAATAATAAAATATTTTTCTGTAGAGTAAGCACACTCTAAATTGTTCATGAGATTCATGGTATAATAATAATAAGAGAATTAAATAGTGATACTTATAAAAGTAAGGAGGAATGTGTATGTTTTATAAAAATTCTAAAAAATTATTTGTAATTATATTTTTTATCGTATGTGCTGTGAGCCTTTCCTTTGCAATTTCTGCTCATGCACAGAATAATTGGACGGCTATGCCTCCCTATAATACGCTGTGGCCCCTATGGTCTCCGGCACTTTCCCCTTATGATGCTGTTACAGGGATACGCACACCAATAGTGACAAGTCTTGAAGCTACTGTTGAACTTCCTGTTGAACCTGCCATAACCTGGGACCCGAGTCTCGCATATCCCTGGCTCTTATATAACACGCCAGTCGGCATGGCTTATTTTGATCCACTCTATGGAATAAATTTTTGGCCTCCTGCATCTTTACTTGATGACGCGGGCCTTCCTCTTCCCCTTGTATTACCTGATTTGTATAGTGCTTTAGCGCCGACAGATACAACGTGGCTGCAACAGAATGTCCTTTTTGCAAACTCTTATTTTCTCCAGGTATATCCCTCTTTGCTTGCAACTGCAGACCCAGCTGCATTAATAGCCGCTGCAACAATTCCTCTTCCTCCGGCAATAGTTGCGGCTCTCAACCTTGGATTACCGGTTGTAGGATTAGGAACAACTATTTTCCCTCCTCCTGATATACTCGATTTTCTCACTCCTGCTGCCCTGTTAGGATTGTAATTTTTTATCCTCGTCACACCACCCTTTCTCTGTATGGGAAAGGGTGGGTACAATAAACTCAAGGAAACATTCTTAGTGATGTCCGATTAAACGTTTTAACCTTTTATTGAGAGCAGATTGCGTTATACCTAAAAGGGATGCTGCTATTGATTGATTGTTTTTTGCTCTCTTTAAAGCTTCTTTAATGGCCAATTCTGAAATCTGACGCAGGGTTGGGAATTTATCTTTAATAATAAAGATCGGTTCATTTATTTTTCTGGCAGTATAATGTCCTGAGAGGTGAGAATCATTTATATGGCCAAGTTTTTCTCTAAAGCAGTTTAATGAGAGCGTGCCTCTGATATGCCTGCTGACGGCTTCAAATACCATTGCCTTTAATTCACGTATATTTCCTGGAAAATGATATGTTTCAAGTAGTGTGTATAATTGAGGGGGAATATTAGTGACCTTCACCCCGATCTCTTGAGATGCTTGATGAATAAAATGATGTATGAGCACTGGTAAATCCTCAAAGCGCTCCCTGAGGGGAGGAACTTTAATTTCATAAACCCGAAGGCGATAATAAAGATCACTGCGAAATTTTTTCTGAACAACCAAATCACTTAAATTTTTATTCGTCGCGGTAATAATACGTGCATTGGCCCGTTCGACGAAATCTGAGCCGAGAGGATAATATTCGTGTGTTTCAAGAAGACGCAACAGCTTTATTTGTGAGGAAGCACTGAGGTCTCCAATCTCATCAAGAAAAAGAGTGCCGAATGCTGCTTTTTTGATGAGCCCCTCACGGACAGTATCTGCACTTGTAAATGCACCTTTTTTATGTCCAAAGAGGGTATCGGCAAATACACTATCATCTAAACCCGCTGCATTAACCACGATATAGTTGCCTTTCCTTCCGCTCAAGGAGTGAATACATTGTGCAATAAGTTCTTTTCCCGTGCCTGATTCACCCGAAATTTGAATGGGAAGGTTTGTTTTTGATATGGACTCAACGTAGAGAAATAATTTTTTCATTGAATCACTTGTAGTAATGATATTGGAGAATATTTTAGGATGTTTAAGTATATGTGAAAAAAAGTATTGTTTTAAATTAAGGTTTTCTTCTCTCAATTCCCTGATCTTCAGCGCATTTGTTACTGCAGTGATAAGTTTTTGATTCTCAATTGATTTGACTAAATAATCAGATGCCCCCATCTTCATGCATCGTATGGCTGTTTCAACTTCATTAAGACCAGTTATAATAATAATTGAGGTATCTGGAAAATCCTCTTTTATTATGGGAAGTAATTTCTCTCCTGAAATATACGGCATAGTTAAGTCAAGCAGGACTAAGCCAACCTTCTTCTCATTTATAATTTCAATTACCTGTGTGCTTTCATTGCAGCATAATATATTGTTCATTCCTGCTGCTTTGAGCACTCGGCTAAGGCTTACTAAAATCTGGGTTTCATCATCTACAATTAATATAGGATTTAAGGGATATAATGTGTCATTCATAATATTCTTTCCTCGCTGATAAAATAATTTGAGCTGTTGTTCCCTGACCCTCTTGCGAACTCAGATTCAGGCGTCCATTATGTTCATTAATAATAGTCTGAGATACTGAAAGTCCAAGACCTGTCCCGCCCTGTTCCCTTTTTGTGGTAAAGAAGGGATCCTTAATTTTCTTAAGATTGCGGTGAGGAATACCCGTTCCTTCATCTTTTACTTCAATGGTGACAGTCCCTTTATCTTTCTGTTGATAGGTTAAAATAAAAATACCCTGTGTTCTATTTGTTAAGGCATGACAGGCATTTTGGATTAAATTTATGACTACCTGCTCCAAGCGCTGGCTATTTCCTTGAATCATGGGCAGATTTTCATCAAGAAGAAAGGTAAAATTCCTGGTTGATTTTTTAAGCATAGTTGATGTAAGAGAAATGGCAGATTGAACTATTTGATTAATATTTAATAGGGTAAACTGTCTATGAGGATCTTTTCTGGCAAAATTTTTTAATTCTTTCACGATTCTGTCAATCCTTATAGCGCCATCAGCGATATCGTTTAAGCAATTGAGAATGTCATCCCGAATATGTGAGTAGTGGAGCCCTCCAATAATAAAATCACCATTCTCTCCATAATAATTATTGAGAATGGGGAGCGCCCCCTCAAGAATCCTTCTCAAAAATGGAGTGTTTGACATAATAAACTGATTTGGATTATTTATCTCATGGGCCACTCCTGTTACCAGTGTCCCCAATGAGGCAAGCTTATCAGCCTGGATAAGCTGTTCTTGTTTTTCACGTGCTTCTTTTTCCATCTTTTTACGTTCAGTTATGTCTTCGATCATTCCCATTAAATATTTTGGATTGCCCGATTGCTCTCGAACAAGGCTCACAGTGAGGTTTGCCCAAATTATAGAGCCATTTTTATGATAATACCGTTTTTCTATGGAATATGTTTTTAGAGTATCGTGAAGCAATTTTTCATGATGCTCCAGATCTATTGCCAAATCTTCAGGATGTGTAATCTGCTCAAAGGTTAATTCTAATAATTCATTCTGAGTATAGCCGACCATTGTGCAAAAACGCTGGTTGACTTTAAGAAAACGCCCATCAGGCCTCGCATATACCATACCAACGGCAGCCTGTTCAAATATCTTCCGGAATCGCTCTTCACTTTCTCTCAAGGCCTTCTCAGTCCGTTTACGCATCGTGATATCTTGCACTGTTCCATATAAGCGTCGTGGATTTTCCTCCTTATCTCTCTCTACTATTCCTTGAGAAAACAATATTCTTTCTTCCCCATGATTTGTGATAATTCGATACTCAATCTCGTAGGAATTACCATTTTTCAGTGTATCGTGGATAGCCATATTGAGATGAATAAAATCGTCAGGATACACCCTATCCCTATATATATCATAAGTAATATCAACTGCTTTTGGTTCGTAGCCGAATAATCTATATACTTCATCTGACCATGTTATTGTGCCCTCAGTTATGTCCCACTCCCAGTCGCCGATGTGGCCGATCTCTTGAGCCTTCGCTAATCTATCGCGATTTCCTTGCAGTTTCTTTTCAACCTCTTTACGTTCGGCGATTTCCTTTTTTAATTGCTCATTGCTCATTTTGAGCTCAACTGTGCGCTCGTTTACCATATGCTCAAGATGATCCCGGTGTTTTATAAGTTCTTCTTCCGCCTGTTTTCGTTCAATAATCTCACCTATTCGTTTTGCGATTATTTTAATGAGATCCTTATCTGAACCTCGATCTTTTTCACGATAACTTATTTCCAATGATCCTTTTACATTACCATGAACTTTAATAGGCTCTGAGTGCGTGCATTCGCTCTGTTGGGGACTGTGGGTAGTATATTCATAATCTTCAAAGATTATTTTAGGGTTGGTCATGTTCGAATGTTTCAATGAAGAGGAAATAATCTTTACTGCTTCCTGAATTATTTTCTCTAAGCTCATATAGTGCTCATCAATTCTTGAAATCCCATAGAGACAGTTGAGTTCTTTCAGCCGCTTATTAAGAATGAGCATTAGCAATCTGTTTTCCTTCTCTACCTTTTTCCGCTTAGTAATATCCTTAATATCTTCAACAATCCCCACAAGCTCACCCGTGAGACTCTTGAAGGGCGTTGCTGTGACAATACAATGAATTTTGATCCCATTTTGCCCCTCTTTTTCAACATCGCATTCTATATACCTCTCGCCTCGTAGAATTTTATTTAATGGACAATCAAGGGTTTGACACAGCGAGCCATGAAATGTCTCAAAACACTTTTTCCCTATTGCATCCTCTCTATTTACACCTAACATCTTTGACAGAGTGTCATTAATTTTAAGCACAGTGAAATCTTTATTAATTAAGCGCATGCCATCGGCCGCTGTGTTAAATATCTGATCGAGCTCAATTTGAGCGAATTTGATAACATCTTTTTCCTGCTTTAGTCTGTTCATTATATATTGCGCGCTCGCTCCGAATAGTATGATTAATACTATGATTATTACACGCATCCATATTTCATGGAGAGGAGGAGTCATTAGATGGTTGAGGAAATTATGTCCCGGAAATATATATGCATGAATTTCGGATCCAAGTACCCAATAAAGTGCGCCTGTAACGATGCCGGCAAGAAGGAATGGCCCCCCTGCTTTATTCGCTACTTCTCTCATTCTTACTTTTCTTATATTGTGTATCACTCGCGTACTCTAATAAAATAAATATAGTTATAATTCTTTTCGGAATATGAAAAATAATTCATTATTTATAAAAAAAAGGGCGGTCTGTGAAGACCGCCCTTTCTGCTGTGAGAAATCTCACCTAAGAAATCGATGTGCGATATCTCACGGTATCAATATTTTCCGAATTCATTATCATCAAGAGCTATGATCTTTTTGGGATCAACCTTGACAACTCCTATATTATGCATATTCTCGCCACCTGTGCCATGGAGCTGGCCGGTGCTATGAGCAGGGAGAGACCTGACTTTATCAGATGGCCTCCTCGTAGGTGCTTGAGCATACATTTGCCGCTGGTGTTGATAATTCTTCAGGGTAAAGTGCTGGAGCAATCCTTTTAATTGATTGGCCTGGCTTGATAATTCCTCAGCAGCAGATGCCCCCTCTTCAGCATTGGCAGTCGCCTGCTGAGTTACTTGGTCTATCTGACTAAGCCCCTGATTAACCTGTGCTATCCCCTGAGCCTGATCATTTGATGCTGCGGCAATTTCGGCGACAAGATCCGAGGCCTTTGTGACACCTGTTAAGATTTCATTCAGAGCATCGGCAGTTTTATTCGCAATGTCTGTGCCATTTTCTGTTTTCTTTACAGAGCCTTCGATAAGCTCTGCGGTCTCTTTGGCTGCCTTGGCACTTCGTCCGGCCAAATTCCTGACTTCTTCCGCCACAACTGCAAAACCTTTTCCGTGTTTTCCTGCCCGTGCAGCTTCTACCGCTGCATTGAGAGCGAGTAGATTTGTCTGGAACGCTATCTCATCAATGACCTTGATGATTTTCGAGATATTCTTACCTGATTCATTTATTTCACCCATGGCACTCACCATATCCTGCATCTGTGAATTTCCTCTTTCTGCTGCTGCTCGTGCTTCATTGGCGAGCTGATTTGCCTGATTAGCATTTTCCGCGTTTTGTTTTGTTTGAGATCCCATCTCATTCATAGAGCTTGTGATCTGCTCAAGGGAGGATGCTTGCTCTGTAGCTCCTTGTGAAACCGACTGACTTGAGTCGGAAACCTGCTGTGAACCTGATGCGATTTGTTCCACTGATAAGCTGATCTGTCCCATAATATTGTTAAGATCACTATTCATTTTTATTAAGGCTGTTCCTATAACGTCCTTCTCATCCTTTCGTTTGGCATCAAAGGATAAATCCCCTTCGGCAAGCTTTTGTAAAGACCCGACAAATTCATATTGAAGATAATCTGCAAAGTGATCCATGGCCATGGCCATTTGGCCTATTTCATCCTTATCTTCTATATTGAGGCGCATATCAAGATGGCCAGTGCTCATCTCCTTAATCATGTCAACAGTTTTATTGAGCGGGTTTACAATGCTGCGGGTAATAATTAAGGCAGCAAAGATCCCCGCAATGATGGCAAGAAGAGAGATAAGAGGCACCACCACTAAAGTCTTATCAATCTTTTGCCCCATCTGCGTTGTTGCAGAACTCGCCATTTCAGTGAGCCTGTCCCTGATCCTTCCCAGAACCGCAAGCGTCTCCTCAGCGGCAGTCTCTGTTTCTTCCTGCATAATATGCATCGCCTCTTCAATTGATGCTTCGGCCTCTTTTTGGGCAATCATTGACTTATGATACCTCTCCCCTGCTTCTTTAAATGAATTGAGGCTGTTTTGTATACTGCTTAGAGTAGGGTGAAGCCCTGATATTCCTTCGATAAGGCTTGCCCAGGAGGAAATCCCCTCTTCAACTGAGCGAAGCTGCTCTTTATACGTAGCCCATTGTTCATTAGTCGGAGTAATAGCAAGCTCTGCTGCTTCCGAGCGCAGTATGAGAAATGGAGCAATAACGCCTTCATTCATCTCCATATCAATTTCTCCCCATTTCACTATAGCCGCTATATTTCCTCCCTGTTCAGCCTTCTCTTTTGCAGGATCAATAACATTTTCCATTCCCCTGTCAAGTGTTTCAGTGAATTTTTGAGCTATTCTATCCCATTCTTCCCGAACCTCCTCTTGAATTTCCTGGGCTCTCATATAGTCTTCCCACTTGTAAAGGTTTTTAATTTTTATAGCTGATGCATGCAGTCGGTGATGGGGCTCCTCAACCTCTCGGAGAAGGCGGGCTATTTCAGGATCTTCTGCGGCGATCTCCCGGGCATCCTCTCCATAGAGCCACTGGCCGAAGCCGCACTTACGGTCATCTGTTTCAACATCAAGGCTGGTGACCTTATCATCTGCAAACATATTATTGACTCTACCCATCCACCGGACATGATCTATGATTCTCTGAAGAATTTCCGCTTGCAGGTGATCATGTTCCACAACTTCATGAGCCAAATGGTCAACAGAGCGGAAGTTGACATAACACATACCCCCGATAAGGGTCAGAAGAACAAGTATCACCCCGAATCCACATCCAAGTTTTGCAGAAAGTCTCATATTTTTAAACATGGCTGTAAGCTCCTTTCTTTGTTGTGGTATCAATCATTGTGTCACGGTCTTTCTCAATTTGCATAAGCTCTTCTTCAAAGAGTAGTTTATTAACGTCAAGGAGTATTTTAACCTCTTCCCCCACCTTGCCCATGCCTTTTATGTAACTGCTCTTCACCCCTTTTCCCGTCCTTGGGGGAGGTTCTATATGAGATTCCGGGATATCCATAACCTCGCTCACTGTATCAACCACTAAGCCTATGGCTATATCATTTATATTGACCACCATGATACATGTCCGATCATCATATTCTCGAGACTGAAGATTAAAGCGGGTGCGCACATCCATAACCGGGATCACCTTTCCCCGTAAATTGATCACCCCCTTCATAAAATCAGGCATATCCGGTACCTCGGTAATCTTTTGAATACCGATGATTTCCGTGACATATCGTATATCAATCCCATAATCTTCCTTTCCCACGCAAAAGGTGAGAAACTTATCTTTTTGAGCATCCTCATCCTCATCCTCATCATACATGTCCTCATCAAACAGCTTATTATTTTGATTATCAGTCATTATCCTCCTCCTTGTTAAATATGATGAACTTGTAGTTTATAAAGCATAGATAGTATACTATGCGATGGAGACTAAGCACATAGAATGCCACACAATGTAAAGAACCTATGTCATTGAAATGATGAAAGATAAGACGAGACCAGAAGGATCGAGAGGGGTATGAGATAGTACATCCTAATTCTGTGAAAAAAGGAATAAAAAGGCCTTTTTATTACACGCTATAGAGAGGCGCATCAAAAAAAAATGTGAGGCAAAATGTCATACCCCTTGCTGCCCTATTTTCGATATTCTTTTAGGAGCGATGTTTGTAAAAAATTAAAGATTTGGGGGAGGGTCATATATCCTTTGGCTTTTAATTTTTTTAAATCAATAATGCCGCCAGCCATGGATGCGTGGCCTCCATATTCCCCGAAATCTTCTATGATGCGCCCTAATATATCAACGGAGTTGTGCTTTGAATATTCACTTCTTACAGAAATATACAGAAATTTTTTATCATGGGTAACTGTTACCATAAAATCAATATCCTGAATTTGAAAAAAAAAATCGCTGATAATCCCAAGAAGTGACGAAGAGGCATGAGGCCCCACATAGGTAAATCCAAATCCTCCCTTTGTGAATAGATTTGATATTCCTCGTTTGACGAATTCAATGTCCTTAAGCTCGAGATTATTAATTAACACATGATTGATAAAGTTTATATCTGCGCGAGAATAGAGATAAGAGAATGCATTAAGATCTGGTTTTCTGACACCCCGAAGCATTTTCATTGTGTCAGTACTTAGTCCTATAAAGAGGGCTCCTGCAACTGATGCTGGAATGGTGAGCTTTGCTTCAATCAAATATTCTGTAATGATAGTACTGCATGAGCCATAGGTGGGCCGTATATCACAGAATTCAATCCCCGGGATTTTTTGTGCTCCCTCATGATGATCTATGACAGCGACTATTTTTGATTGAAGTTTTGGTATATTTTGTTTATCCGGTCTCCCATCTACTATGATAGTGCCATCATTCTCGGATAGACCGACCATTTTAACATGAACTATATCGATCTTTAAAAGATGTATCATTTTTTTTGTTATTTTTCTTTGGATCGTACCGCTATAACAAAATAGAGAGTTTATATTATTCTTCTTAAACAAATAGGAAAGGCCAAATCCCGCACCTATCGAATCCGGATCGGGGAACTTGTGAGGGACTATAATAATACGCTTATATCGTCTACAAATATCTAAAAGTCTTGCTGAATGATCCATATCGATTTTATCTCTTATCCGATTGCCTATCGGAGTTATTTATAGCATACGCAACTCTATTTTACAACCTTAAGGAAATAATACGTATGTGGCAAAAATTGATGAAATATATAAATTCCAGAGATCATTTTGAAATTGGCCGATGACTATGCATATGGTAAAAAGTAGCGCATGCTTATAAGAGAGAGAATATTCTAAACAATCAAATAATTAAGACAATATAAAAAAGAGCAATAGAGAAGAATGAAAGGTGACGAAGGAGATATTTATGAAAAGATGCCCGGTATCCGACAAAAAATATGATCAGGATATATTTAACAATCTCGATGAAGTTGATATAAAGCATTTTGAGAATCAAGTGGCGCAATTTATGCGGCAGAAGCTTGATCTTATTCTTATAAAAAGCCATCGAGATAATCAGAACAGATTAGAATATCCTGAGCTCATGCGATTGTTTTATATCGAAGCATCGGAGAAACCACTCTATCAAAATTTAAACAGGGCAGATGACGTTGATGATTTGATTGCTCATATAATTGACCTTTCTATGAAATTGGGAAGATCTATCGGTGAAATAGTGTATAAATATAAAGAGAAAGTGGATAGAGAGGTATATGAACATATCCAAATGCTCTCCTCAATAGTGAAAGAATTTATTCAGCAGATGAAGCAAAAAAAAGGCGTGTATAGGATTTCAGAAAAAAGTACCGTGAAGGATATGCAATATCAATTTTACGGATTTCTTAAAAAGAATTTTGATATATATCTGCTGGATAAGATTATTCCTCCTATTTTAGACGGAATTGAAGCTGGGCATAGCGATGTGTATGAACTCATTCTCAAGTCTGTCAATGAGTTTTTATCTCACATGGGGATAATTACCTTAGAGTTGAGGGAGGATCAAGAAATTGATTATGAACTATGGACACCACTTGAATCAGATGATCATGACACCGGAGAGTATACACCTCAAAACCGTATAAAGAAAATCATTCAGTTGCCCTATGTTTTTGATAGAAATCATATGGTAAAACAGGGGAAAATTATTAGCTAAGAGTGTTCTGAATGACAGAAAGCAGTGGGCAATAAATCCCTCCTTCACCGCAATTCTATTGATAATTAATTCAAATAATGGCATTTTCTTTGCATAATTCTGTTTTATTATAGTAAAATAATTTTTTAATGTAATAAAAGTTTAAGGATTTTGGAGTGTGTGATTCATCTAAAATCCGAACCATTACCCATTGAATAAAGCCAATCCAATGCAAAGAGGAGAGTAAATTAGGTGCATATGAGACGAATTATTGACAATTCTTTTAAAGCAATTTTTATAAAAGAAGAGGCACGAAGGGAACACTCAGTCGCACTTTCTATCATAATCCCGGTTCACGATGAGGCTGAGACTATCAAGGGATTGAGAGATGAGATTAATGATATCATGGAGGAACAGTCACTATCATGGGAATGTATTTGGGTGGATGATGGTTCGTCGGACCAGAGTTTATCAGTTATTCAAGAGCTGTGTGATGAAGATACTCACCATCGGTATCTTGCTTTTGAGCATAATGCGGGCTTGTCTGCTGCCCTTTGGGCGGGGTTTAGAGCGAGCATGGGCACGCTGTTAGTGATATTCGACAGTGATTCTCAAAGTGATCCATCACACATCCTTCATGTGGTAAGAATTCTCAATGATCAGAGTGTTGATATGGTGAGCGGCTATTATTGCACACCGAAAGATACTATGGTAAAAAAATTAGCATCTAAAATCAGCCCTCAATTAAGCAATTGGATTGCAGGCAGAGCCATACGCGCTGGAGGATGTTCTATTCGCGTCTTTAAAAAAGAATGTATACGATCCCTCCCTTTATTCGCCGGTATGCATAAATTTTTATCATATTTGGTTGCAATGCAGGGGTATCGTGTGATGGAAGTGCCGGTTGCGCATCGTATTTGTTCACAATGGAAGACAAAATTCAGATACAGAGCGAATAGGAGAGGATGGTTTGGCATCATTGACGTATTGGGCATTTTTTGGCTTAAAAAACGATCTTTCCATTACAAAATCATCCGAAAGTCATAATCTAGCAATTATTATGGCCAATTGCCTTGTTGGCAAGAGATACCTGCTGTTCGTTTCCCTAAACGCTCGGCTTTTTAAGAATTTTTATGCATGCTCCGCAAAAATTGCAAAACTCGCTTCGCTCAAACAATTGCAATTTTTATCGCTCCGCCTCGCTAAGAAAAATTTGTAATATTAGTGAGCGCGTTATTCTATGTGATCCTTCTTTACCTTGTCCTTACTTTATATCCAACTTCGATAATGCCACCAGCGCAGTCCCCTGGAATCTCAGCCTTGGAAAATCCTTTCTCCACTTCTTGAATATTTGCTTTACCGAGAAGATTACGTTCATCCTTAAAGATATTAAATTTCATGCCGGGGAAAATTCCTTTTTCCGTTCCCGTATCTGTATGGAACGTTTTTCCATTTTTTGCGATGATAGTCCCTGTACATAAAGGAAAAGAGTCCCGAAATTTCATTGAAAGACCGGAAATAATTAATGAAAGGTCATCGATGGTCTCAGAGGGGCTAAATACATCGTGATAGAGACGAATAAGACCAGTATCAACTTCGATGAACCTTGCGAGTATCTCAATTCCATCCTCTCTTGTCGTGACGTATCCATATATTATTCCTTCTGCAGTTGTTATTTTGCCTATCTGGTGCGCTTCAAGGCCCTGGATACTTTTCTCCATTATTATTTTGGGTAGTTTTTCCCGTTCGACCAAGGTAAAACGCCCCTGTTCTGAAAAAGATTCAATGGTCTTATTATAGATATAAGGAATAGTGGATTCATCATTCCTCATGCCATCACTCTCAAAAGGGAGTATAGCCAGTATCATCTTTTCTTCACTTTTAAAGATTTTTTCTCGCGGAACTTTCTGTATATAATGATGCGCTTCATCTTGATTTCCTAATCTATCTTCTACCAAAAGATTGAGCACTGTCATTTTTTCTTTAAGATGTATCATCTTATTAATATAATAAATATTATACCTTAACAAAATTGTGCGAACAAGTTCTATATATTTTTGAGGATTCTTGATTTCAGGAGTACGTGTTCGAAGTTTATCCATATTATTTTCCACAATCGTTTCTATTTCCGATATATGAAATAGTGTCCTATCATTGAGCTTTATCTGTTGTATTCCATTATTAGTCCGAATAATGCCCTCTAAAAAGATGTCGTGGTAATAGGTGGCAAAATCTTCTTTTGGTGGGTAGGTGATCTCAATGGAGATATCTCTTTTTGAGGGTATCATCGCCAAAGTTGATGGCTCTCCATCATGAGAGGGCATATTCTGAGCAATTTTAACCCATTTTCCCGGTGGCGGCGTAAGAGGTATTTCCCCTTGAGTGATATTGCCGGCGTTATCTTTTGTCCAAAATGTAGCCGTCTTTAAGCCCTTAGTAAGAGGAATTGAGTGTTCAATAAGACACACCTGGTCAAGACCTATCGTGGGTACTTCTTTCTGATTCAGTGTAAAGGATTGAATACCGGACAGGTCATACACTATTGCGGTAAGAAGCACTTGATCTATTTTACCGCTTTTGTCAGGGTAGATTATATCTGCGATTACTATGGGTCCTTGTTGATCAAGGAAAATACGAATAGCCTTTTCTGCTTCTTTGCCGACTAGATCTTTGGTGGTGATGCTCACAGTATTCCAGCCCGCCTCAAGATCGACTGATACATGAAAGGGGAAGATAGGTTCGGCTAATTCAATAAACAGGGGATCGTGGTTTACTGAAACAGCAGCTATATAGTGATCATCATGTGCCATTCCGGTAACGCTGAAAGTAGTTTTATTCGTTCGGTATAGTTCTTTTTGCATTTCCAAATCGATCCCGGGAGGTTGTATATCCAATCCCGATGCAATGAGAGATGCCTTGCGAGTTTGATTAAGATAATATTTGGCCCTTGCCGAGCCACTGTGGCTCATAGATAATTCCAGTTCTTCTAATGCGTCCTCGATTAGTCCAAGATGGAAATAGCATATACCCAGTTCGCGATGAGGGAAATATCCTTCGCGGAAATGCATTCCATATGCCCTGGCATATGGTTGATCTTGGTAACGAAGTTCAATAGCATCCTTGAATTCTGAAATCGCATATTCCCAACATCCTCCCCGCATACAGCTTATGCCCCGTCTATAGCATGCATCCCAGGTTACCACATGAATCTTGTCTTGAGTAATACAATATTTCTTACCATCTTTGATACAGATTCTCGCCTTTTGCATAGAACATGCATAGATAAGAATGATCATCCCTAGAAGCACAACATTTTTTATTTTGTCGTGTTTATACATGAGGATTCCCTAGAGCTTTTTTTCAGTCCCTTTTATAGGATCTCCAGATTCAAATGGTACGTTTTGCTCAAGGATTTCTGCTACAGCCGTGCTTTCGTTTACCTTTTTTATGAGGATATACCCTTTTGTGGTTCTTTCTTCTGGTGTATCTAATTCCGGTGTATTTAAGACCGTGAAGACCTGATCCTGCCTCACTCCCATATTATGTCCAAGATTAATCTTGATCTCATCTCCTTCCAAAGACATTATTCTACCTTTGAGAGGGTAATGGGTTGCGAGATTCTCGATGGTTTTACGGACCAATTCGGAGGCAATAGTTTCTAAGCTCTCTGTCTCAGGAAAGAATGGTTGAGAGAATGCAGTGAGTATTTCAGTACTGTGTGTTTCTACAAGGCGAAGGCTTATTTCCGATTGTAATCCTTCACGTGTTTTATATGAGACGGGCTCAGGGAAAAGAATGATGCGGGCAGAGAGCAGTGTATAGGCATCCTGTAATGATTTTGATGAAAGTGTGGGAATCCCAATCTGAAGCTCCTGCAATATTCCTGCTATCCTTTTTCGCTCAAGTACGGACAAGCCAATTGAGGTGGTCTGAGTAAATACCTCAATCATCCTATTGAAAAGCTTTTCATAATGACCCTTCAAGGATACAACAGCAGGATCATCCAGTTCCTGCCAGTTCGGTGCAATGATACAAATGGAGATAGGCTGTGATGTCCATGTATCTGACTGGCTCTTGGTTGCGAAAAAACCTTTATTGTTAAATTGTTGGGTAAGCTGATCTTGATAGGAAGAAAGAATTTGAATAGTCTGTGTTATTTTTTGAAAATCAGGGTCTATTCCGGCTTCTTGAATGTAAGAGGGGAAAATGTTCGGAAGATTTCCATGAGGATCTTTATATGATTTTTTAAGACCCATATAGGCGTTTGTAATAAGAAGCATAATGATAAGAGAGAGGCTTGCTCCCGTGAGCACTTGTTTCCATGACCAGGTTTTTTTATTGCTCTCTTTTATGTTTAAATCTCTATGAGCTGTCTCTGACCTCACCATGCAATATTTTTTCTCATCCGGCTCTGGCTCCTTGATTTGTTCCATATAATTCGATGTGGGATCTCCGTACAGGACATAGCTTGCCCAGATAATCGCCTCTTCTTCATATTGATTAATTAATGAGAGCCTAGCTTTTCTTAAAGCTTCTCCTATGCTCATGCCAGAGAGAATGTTTTCATAGAATTCTAATGCAAAATAACTTCCTTGGTTATCAGGAATTTCCCAGAATGTCCCAATGTAATGTTTTACTCCTGCTAAAAGAAACGCATTGGCCAATCCGAAGATTTCCTCCTGAAATTGTTCTTTTAAGGTCCATTCATTAGTGCGTGCTGATTGACATGCATTCGAGAAAATAAGGGCGGGCATCTTTGAGGTGGCTATTGTGCTGATATCCCGTGCTGTGATGTTTTTACCTCCGGTTTTCCATCCACTCTCCTCGGGGCTTGTGTGATTAAACTCGGCATGACCTGCAAAATGGACAATATCAAATTGTTCAAATTTTTTTTTCAGATATTCACAGGTCAGGTTTTTTGAGCGTAAGGTAATATTTATGAAATTCTTTTCTCTCAGCATGAAGTCACGAATCCGAGAGCCTTCTGCATATGCATTCTTCAGATCCCCTTCCAGGTCTGCTATGATCAGCATATTTAATGGCTTTGACAATACCCGTGATTTACTTCCATTCACTGTCTGTTTGGTTTTTACTAATCTCCCCATATTGAAACGTTGACAAAGGAATTGATGGCCATCAAAAATAAGCTCCCAAGGGATCTGGACGAGTTGGTCATCGATATGTAAGGTTAAGTAATGCGCCCTTGTTTCGTCAAGCTTTTTCTTAAGGGAAGGGGAAAACAGTTTTTCATAAAAGGCCTGCCCAGTCTCTCTTAGTTTTAGGAGAAGCTCACGCTTGAAAATACCCAGGCGAAGCGCTTTATTAAAGGTATCGACCATCTCATTGCATTCTTTATTAATCCACTCCATGGAGATTGGGATCTGTTCATAATGACGAATAGTGCTTTCTTCTCCGGCCATGTGCTCATTAGAGCTAATTTTTAAATGATCCCTCTCACAAAGCACTTCGAGCCGAAAGACCATTATGGATTTTTTCATTCTCTCTTCATCGGGTTCTTCACTAGCGCGCAGTTTCGGCTTTCCCCAGATGACCTGGAAAAGCTTTAAAGATTGAGCCCTACCTCTTGGAAGAGAGTATTTATCATACATACAGGTAATGTCCTCAGAGGATTTGACTTTTTCATAGACCTTCTTTGAGATAATTATCTGATAAGCCTTAGCGTGAGATTGGATACGTGATGCTTGACTTACCGCATTACCATAAATATCTGACTCCTTCATATAAACCTCATCCCAACTTATGCCGATCCTCACATGTATTTTAGAAATTTCTCCTATGATGGTGTTATAGGCATATAATCTTTTCTGAATTGCTATTGAGGCTTTTACTGCCGAGAGAGGATCTGGGAAATAGGCCATAAGCTCATCTCCCAGGGTTTTATATATCGTCCCCTTATTGCCTGCAATGATAGGCATGACGATCTGCCTGAGTTTTTGCACAAGACTTTTCCCGCACACATCACTGCGGGTATCAATAAAGTTTGGATAGTCATAAATGTTGGCAAAAAGAATAGCGAGTTTCTTCTTGTATTGTCCATTTAAAATTTCATCAATAAATTCTTTCCCCACTAATATTTCTTCAATCATGCCAGGGAATTTTCCAAAGAATACTTCATGATCTCTTGGCTTTAATTCCTCCATTGTATGTCTCCTCGGTCTAACATAAATAAAGCCTTAACACGTAAGATGAAGCGCGGCAACAGCCTTTTTGATTTTGTAAATAGTATTATAGTGTTCGACGGCGGCTGCTGTTTTAGCTATATACACCCCGATTCCCTGGGCTTCAATTTCTCGCTGAACGTTAGGGGAAACTCTCATAAGTCCTGGTGTGCCTTTTCCAATAACCAAGATTTCCGGCTTATACTCAATTATTTCTTGTATATCATCCATACAAAGATTGTGTCCTTCCTTGCGCCACCATGATGAATTAATCCTCTCCGGATAGATTATCACATCAGAGGTATACACCTTCCCGTTAATTTTTACGTGCCCAAAGCTATAAGAATCAATCATAAAGATATTACTCACCCATTATAATATAGTATGACATTAAGAATACATTATATTATAAATATTGTCAATGATACTATATGCTTTTTCCATAAATTTTTATATCAATATCAACTTTTGCATTTATCTATAATCGAGATATTATGATGATATTATTGAGCTTTGGTTTAAGCTCAAAACTAACAAGAAGTTAAAAATAAATTATATGTAAACATTGTAAATATGACTCTATAGATTTAGTATTTTCAAGTTGTTGTATAAAAAGTGCAGAAGTTGAGTAGCACTCTGAAAAACAGAATTACGATTTGACAAAGAAAAGTTTTTCGTATACACTAATGTCCAATTTTGGTTGCCGGGGTGGCGGAACAGGCAGACGCAAGGGACTTAAAATCCCTCGGTATCTTATACCGTGGGGGTTCGATTCCCCCCTCCGGCACCATTAAATGCAATGATTTTTTTGGAGGATTGGTCTTAAGTGACCAATCCTTTTTTGTTTTCTGCAACTTATCTCTAAAAAAACCTCTTCTGTGATTATTTTCATCATCTAAAGAGACAATCCATTTTTTTATTTAAATACGTGGTCTATTCCTACCAGATCGCCGAATAATAATAAAGAAGCTTTTTTTATATAAACGATTATTACTAATTAAAATACTCCTTTATTGTAATATATTATTAAGAATGTTAAAATTGTAATAAAGACGCCTCATAATCATATTGATTCATAAGGTGTATTTAAGGTAAAAATAAAGGAGAGAATCATGGCTGACGGAAAAAAACCCATAGACGGTATATGGGCATTAATCATATTCGGGTCTTTATTGGGAATGGTTTTTTTGCTGGGCTTTTTTGTGTAACCTAAGAATTTTATCGCAGTCCCACATCCCAATTCCATATACCAGGTCGATTTTTTAGTTTTACATTCGAGGGTATAGGTTCAACTAAATGTATAAATAACCTATAGCCAGCCTTGAGCAACTCTTCTTCTTTCGATATAAGATCAAGCTTCCAGTTTGGAAAGATCCAATAATTCTGCCCATATCGGGATACCCATGCTTTTTCAGCCTTTGGGCTCGTGAAAGGGTGATTTATTTTTATCTGGTGATTAAGGACACGAGAGATGCATAATGGCCAACTGCCAGAGAGGACAATTCCAAGGGGAAGAGGACTCTGCTTTGCTAAAAGAAGAAAATCTTTCTTTCCTGGTTCCGGGCTCACAATAATGCCTGTAAAACCCATTGATGCTGCAATCGAAATCGCCAGAGCATTTGCGATATTACAGAATGGGCCGGCCCAAAGTTCCATATTTTTGGATCTTGAAAAGTATGATAACTGCCAGGGATTATTGAGAATAAATTTTCGTGCGCCTTTGCTTCGCAATTTCTTTATCATGGATTTTATCGAGTCATTTTCGTCAGGCCATATCACGGGTGGAAGCCACCACCAGAGCAAGGGAGCACCCTTAAGATTAATTTTGTGTAACGATTCGGCTGACAGCCATAGGCCAGTCTCGTCATTCACTCTAGAGGCTGCAATAGTCCTGTATATTCTAAGAGTACGGGGTTTGATTTTATGAGGGAAGGGCCTTGGAAATGAAATTTTACATAAGGGAATGTTTTCACGCGGAAGAGCATTTGTTGTTATTCTCGCTTCTTCTCCTTTTATGAGAGTATCAAGCTCCTTTTCTCGTCGGTCCTTAAGGAACACGGGTACATTTCTCAGAGGGCCTCTATTGAGTGAAGGCTTAATGTAAAAAAACTTACCCCTTGGAACATAAATTTTTACCTGAATAATCTGGTGCCACTTGTCATCTTCATAGCCCACGCGCAATACATCGCCAGGGATAAGTTCTTCCCTGGTTACTATAAAGGGTTTCTGCCCTGATCCCTTAATTCTGCCGACAAGTAATCCTGAGCCGGTCTGATCTTCAGTATGAATAGGATTCTGAGGTCTGTGAGATAATAGATTATAATGAGTGTACACACGACCTAATGCATACGCAAGGAGCCTTAACGCTTCTTTTTTTGTCTGAGAATCCCTGCCTTTATCACGCAGCATTTTATATGCCCGCACGGTGTGATACACATAATGCGGTCCCTTTTTGCGCCCCTCGATCTTCCAGGCGCGCACTTGGGGGATTGAAAGGAGCACTTTCACAAGAATATCCATACTGAAATCACGGCAGGAAAAATACCGACGCGGACGATGATTTTGTATATAGCGTCTTCTGCATGGCTGTACACATTGGCCTCGAAGCCCACTCTTGCCGCCTAAATAGCTGCTCCAATAACACCTTCCGGAAATACCGTAACAAAGGGCACCATGGACGAAGACTTCAATATCCAATCCTGATGGACATGCCTGGGCACATGTTTTGATTTCGTCAATACTGAGTTCTCTGGGCATGATTATCCGGTCAATGGGGACCTTTTGTTTGATGAACCTTAATGCTTCGGGAAAACCCACATCAGAGAGGGTTGAAAGATGGATTTTCCCTTTAAAGCCTATTTGTTTAATAAGTTCGAAAAGCGCAAGATCCTGGATGATTAATCCATCAGGTTTCACCTGATTTTTTAATTGAGTAAGGAGCATACCCGCATCGCCTACTTCGTCGGGCTTTAAGAGAGTATTAAGGGCAATATATACCTTGACCTTGTTTTCATGGGCAAGGGCAACCAATGGTATAAGCTGCTCTACTGTAAAGTTTTTCGCTTCCATCCTGGCAGAAAAAGATTTGAGCCCGCAGTAAATTGCATCAGCTCCTGCGGCCAATGCAGCAAAGAATGAAGCCTTATTGCCGGCAGGTGCCATAATAGATGGCGGAGGTGTGCTTTCAGCTTTCTCTGTCATAAAAAGTGCCCTGATTCTTTAAGATTACGAAGAAAATAGTAAAATATCAACCATATAAGAGATGCCTGAACCGTTGATTATACTTATTTTAAAGATAGCATTTTATTACGTGAATGTAAAATAGAGAGAGAAAGCTGAGGGATGATCGAATAGATTGACATAATGAGAATAAATATGGTAATGTACCATTATTTTGGGAAATTATTTAATTCTGTCATGATATCTGCGGTTTACTATAATGCATAAAAAGGCTGAAACTCTAATAGAATTTTTGCAGAACAATGGCGCCTCCTATGGTGATATTCGAATCCATCTTGATGATGAGACAGAGTCTTTTCAGACATTAAATGGGGTGATCCAGGAAACATCGAGAAGAGCGGCACAAGGTATCGGCATCCGGGTACTTTATAATGGTGCATGGGGATTTGCCTCGACCGAGGATTTTACTCGGATGGAATTATGTGCGAGGACAGCCCTTAATAATGCACAAAGTGCCTCGGCTCTCATACGCTCACCTATTGAGTTAGCGCCAAAAATGATATATCAGGACAATTTCACCTCTCCCGTGGGCACTGATCCTTTCAGTATTACAACAAATGAGAAGATAAAACTTCTTCTTGAACTTGACGGGAAAATAAAAGATCCGAGGCTTTCATATTGGACAGTGTTCGCGGTTTTTGATAAAAAGAAGATACTTTTTCTCGATACCGAAGGTGCCCGGATCGAGAGAAACCTTCATGATATCGATGCGGGATTAATGGCCTTTACGAATGATCCGCAAGGCAGACAGCACAGGAGGAGTCATAATCTTTTCCTAGATGCCGATGGGAAAATCGGCTGGGAGTCTCTTCTCAGCGCCCCTCACTTTCTTTCACATGCAACAAGGATAAAAAATGAGCTTTGTGAGGTAATTGAGGCGGAAAAGTGCCCGCACAGGGTATGTGATCTAATTCTTTTAAACGAAATGATGGCTCTCCAGGTTCATGAAACCATAGGGCATGCGCTTGAGCTTGATCGTATTCTTGGGTATGAATTAAGTTATGCGGGGGGAAGTCACATTGAGCTGAAGGATTTTGGCAGGCTCAAGTTTGGAAGTTCTAAACTCAATGTAAGGGCTGACGGGACGGTCAAGAATTCACCTGGCTCTGTCGGCTATGATGATGACGGGGTGAAGGCGAAAAATGTAGTGCTTATAGAAAATGGAATATTAAAAAGCGCTCTTACCTCAAGACAGATGGTCAAAGAGGCAAATAAAAAAGCAGGAAAAATCATTTTTGAAAGCTCCGGAGGGGCGAACAGGGCCTCAGGTTATAACAGGTTGCCAATTGAAAGAATGAATAATATTAATGTTGATCCGGGTGATGATGGTGATATTAATCAAATAATCGCAAGCTGTGAAAGTGGTCTTATGGTCGAGTCTCCGGTTTCGTGGTCTATTGGATCAAATCGTGAGAATTTTCATTTTGCCACTGAAATTGGATGGGAGATTAAAGAGGGTTCGATAGCAAGAGTTGTAAAGAATCCATCCTATGGGGGCAGAACATTAGAGTTTTGGAACTCGCTCGCGAAGGTGGGCAATAGCACAACCTGGCGGCTGCAACAGGTCTTTAACTGCGGCAAGGGACAACCGAATCAAATCATGCGCCTTGGGCATGGTGTCCCTATTTGTTTATTTAAGAATGTGGAGGTCGGCAATTAGATATGGAGACGCTGCTGCATACTCTTCAAGTCATAAACAATTATATGAAGGAAAGGGATATCTGTGGTGAACTCTTATATCGAGGAGAGAAATCTCATTTATTGAGGGTAGCCAATGATCAGGTGTCTCTTAATGTCACAGAGGAAGGTGGAAAATTCTTTGTCACCTTACAAGATAATAAAAGGTTCGCAAGGGGAAGCATTGCGACCTCAGCTGAGAATATCACCCACATTAAGGGCTTGATTGATGATCTTCACGAATCAATCCGATTCTTCCCCGAGGTTCCTTTTTCCACTCCCATGAAGCCCATATGTCAGCACACGCCCTACACAGCTCACTGTGATCCTGAGATAGAAAACATGGAAAGCAGCATTATGCGCGGGCTCTATGAGAAGGCTATAGAGTATTATGCCCCGCGAGGTCTAACAACATCAGGCTCTTTTTCTGCAGGAATGTATGAATATGCTCTCATTAATACCCTTGTGGAGATGCCCCTCTATTATAAAGGCACTGATTTTAATACTGAGGTAGTATTACAGTTGATGGAAGGGAAAAAAGAAGTACGGATCGATTCATGTGGTGCCAGATTATCTCAGAATGATCCGGATAGGCTCTTAAAGGACCTTGAGAGAAGTGTCCATTGTATGGTAAGCACAGAATGCACTGAAATTAAACCGGGTAAATATGATGTCATTTTTGGTATTAATGCAATTGCCGAGCTTATTTCTTTTTTGAGTTGGCTCGGATTTGATGGGGAGACCTACGAGTATGAAATGGGAATGCTGCAAAAGAGCATCCATAAAATGGGGGATAGGATTTTGGGTGAGAATTTTACCCTTATTGATGACCCTGAAGATCCTGATATATTATATGCCCATCCCTTTGGAATCAATGGAGTAGAGCGCAAAGGCATAAGGATTTTTGACAAGGGGAGAATATGCTATCTTTATTATTCTGATAAATTGAGTGCAGACAGATTTGGACATGCGGTAAATAACGATATTTCTACTGCAAACTTGAAATTATTGGGAGGAGAGGGCCCGGCAAGTTTTAATGAGATGGTCTCACATTGTGCTGCCCAGACAATATATATCCCCTATCTTCATTATATGCATTCACCGAACAGAGCGGCGGGTGAGATTACCGCAACAACACGATTTGGCACATTTTTACTTGAGGATGGCAAGGTCAAGAAGCATTTTATTAATTTTCGCTTACATGACACATTATTTAACATCTTTAGTAACATTGAGTGGTTAAGCAGCACTCTGTCAGCAGTTAATCTTGCGGATACCTATGATCTGCGTTTTGCCAAAAGCCTCACCGCTCCTTTATATATGAGAGTAAAGGGAGTGTCACTTAGCAATTAAATTTCTTTCAGAAATTATTATTTCACTATAGAGATCACAGAGATCACAGTAGTAGAGTGAAATCACCGTCTCCGCTGTGATCTCTGTGGTTAATTTTAAAAAATCTTATTTCTCTTTTTCATTTCAATAGCCGAGAATAGCTGCCGGCGTCAATAGGGAGCTGAATGTAGGCGTAGGAGTAATCAGAGAGGCTAACCAGGGTGTCAAACCTGTTAAATTCGGTGGGAGCGCTATGGTGCTCGCCAGATTAGCATAATTTGGATATTCAGCAATATAGGCTAAGTTAGCAATCGGCACGACATCCTCAATCCACAGAGGATCTGTCGGAAGTAATAGTGAAAAACCAAGCGGCAGACCAACGGGTATGGGGAGACCGGTTACCGTATCTATCATATAATTTGGCGGCCAAAGATTTATGCCGTAGAGAGGATCGTAATAGGCCATTCCAATAGGAGTATTATAGAGTAAATAGGGGTAGCTAAAACTAGGGTTCCACGTTAATCCCGGCTGTACTGGCAGGACAGTTGTAGGATACAGGGAATCAACGATTGGAGTGGCTAGTCCTGTCACAGGATCTGGTGGTGAGAGAGCAGGGGACCATAAAGGCCACAAGGTATTATAAGGTGGTAACGGGGTCCATGTCTGGGCATTGAGGCATGGAGCACACACTAATAACGACAGGACAACAATACTAAAAAGGCATAGAGACATATTTCGTAATAATCTTCGTAGTTTTTTTGATAACATAAAATTTTTTACCTCCCTTAAGAATAATAGAATTTAAAAATTAGAAATCTAAAGAGTTATAAATTCTAATTATACCACCTCCTTTAAAACAGAAATTCTTATTGAAGATTTATCCAGGATAAGTAATAATCCACTAAGCCGAATGAATATGTAGGGTAATTAGGCGGACCATAGGGTTGAAAAGTACCCGGCAGAGCTTGATAAGGGAAAGGGATTGCTTCTATGTAACTTAAATAAGGGTACGTAGCACTATCAAAATAATTATAAAGATATACTGCATAAGGATCGAGAAAAGGATTGTAACTATAGGCCCCCAATAAATCATTACCAGCTATAGGTGGTTTATACCCATATCCAAGGTAGTAAAAAGGATCAGTGATCGAATTAATGTATCCATAAGTTGTAAAATAAAGTGGATCAAGATAATAATAAGAAATAGGTAATTGCTGACAATATGTATTTATGGGGGTAATAATAAAATAGATCGATAAAAAGATTAAAGCTATATATTTAAAAAATCTAAGACTATCCATAAAGCTCCTCCAATTTAAATTACCCAACCGTTTATGTAGAATTTGAAATATATCTTGATTTTATCACCCCCTGTTTTCATTTCTTATGTAAAAATTATGATTATCCATCCGATCGAAAAGAAAAAATAAAATGAAAAAATGTTTAGATATATAGTGGTAATATTATAACCAAAAAACTAATAATTGTCAAGTGACAATTATTGATTACAGCAATTCTAATTTTGATTGTTAAATTCCTCGACCGCGGGGTCAGATCTTGAAATATTGACAACGACTCGAAGGATAATCCTTTTTTAGAAATCTGTCTGTCAGGGAATAATTATTTGAGGGATTTCTCCAAGAAATTCTCCACTCTTTTTATTAAAAAATTGCGCGCTATAGGTGCCGGAGGGTAAATTTTCAATGAGTGTTGTGAGATCATAATTGCACACGCATCTGCACCCGCTGCCATCCAATAGTTCTTCCTCATAAATGTTAATGGTATGATCAACTATTTCCATGCTTCTGGCTATCTCTATAATACAGCAATTAAAAAGTGCATCTTTATGATAGAGATAGAGAATATCATGTTCATACAGGTAGCTGAATTGTGAATGCTTTTCTTCTCTTGTGGTGGGATTGCAGTCACTATTTGAGTACTCTTTAATTGCTGGTTCCAATGTTTCAGAACTTGTTGGTCCTAAGGGGAAAATCCAGGGGAAGTAGAGAGCAGGGGATGCCCACTGAAACTGATAATCAGGAATGGCCAACGGTGTATTTACAAATGAAGGGAAAAAGTCTTGTCCCCATGAAGAGGAAGGAGACCATGGCGTAATGTAAATTGGTCTCTGGGAAAAGATTGAAGAATATGGCTCCCAGATTGACGATAACGATACCTGAGAAAAGAGTGGGGAAACTGTCCATCTATTATTCACAATAAATGGTGATGATGGATTTGTCGTGTATGAAGTGAATAATTGTGCTTCTATATTAAAGGAAGACAATAAGAGGATAGAGATTAAAAGAATAATAATATAGCCCGCTTTTTTCATTTTGCTAAGTATCCTTTTTTGTTATGATGTTGCAATATCTTATGTATACTCAATATATACTTCCAAAAGCTTCTCTAAAAATGACACACTTTTTTGTATGATCTTACAATAAATGCAATAACTGCTCTATGGGCAGTTATCTTTCCTGGCACTACATTTTTTCTTAAAGGATTGGCACACAAATCCCGAGCTTTCACGAACCATGGCAGACGGGGTTTTTTTTGTTTTAAAGCCCATCGCTTTGCAGCCATAAGGAAAGTTTTTATCCCACGTGATATAAAAATAGTGACATTTATAACAATTAACGTCTCGCTCTGTCATTGAGAAGATTTCTCTACTATAGATCTTTAATCCCTGGCTCCTAAGCTCATCACCAATTATTTATTTTAGCATACTTCAAATATTAGTTCATTATACAACTTTGGGTATTTGTATAAAAGACTTGAGTATGCTACAGTATGCTTATGGATGCGGGGAGAGGAATTCTTTATATTGTCGGAACACCTATTGGGAATCTAGAGGATATTACTTACCGGGCGATTGCCACATTACAACACGTCGATTGTATTGCCGCAGAAGATACCCGCCGTACAAGAAAATTGCTGACTCATTATTCCATTTCAAAACCGTGTATGAGTTATCATGATTTTAATAAGATGAAACAGGCTCCTCTCATTGTAAAACGAATTTTAGATGGTGAATCAATTGCACTGGTGACCGATGCGGGCACACCAGGGATATCTGATCCGGGATATCGTTTGATCACAATGGCTATTGAGAATGGAATATCGGTACTCCCGATTCCAGGGCCTTCCGCGCTTGTTTCCGCGTTATCCGTATCAGGGCTCCCCATTGACCGTTTTGTATTTGAGGGATATTTAGACGGGCGGTCTAAAAAGAGACAAAATCGGTTACTCCAATTGGTTGATGAAGTGAGAACCATTGTGATATTTGAGTCTCCCCACAGGATCAAGAAAACACTGGAAGACATAGCCACTATCTTAGGGGACCGTAAGATTTGCATTGCCAGAGAATTAACCAAGCTTAATGAGGAGGTGATTCATGGTGAGGTCACCAGGATCATACAGCTACTCAGCGAAAGAGGGAAGATAAAAGGGGAGATTACTATCGTCATTCATGGCAAGGACAAATAACAGGGCTATGTGGGTAATGCGTGGGAGATTAAAGCCACTGCCCCGATTATCCCTGCATTGTCGCCAAGCTGTGCTCGCACAATCTGAGCTGATTTAACAGGAATATCAAAGGCCCGTTTACGGATCTCCTCCACCATTGAAGGGTAAAACATGTCCCATGAATGAGACATGCCTCCGCCAATCACTATCATTTCGGGATTGAGGAGATTGATCAGAGTGGCAATTCCTATGCCAAGATATATGCCTATGTCATGCAATATCCGTCGGGATAACGCATCGTTCTCTTTCGCAGCTTTATATATGATTTCTGCGGTTACCTCTTCTCCTTTCCCGCATATGTGTGAGAGTGTGCTCTTGTGCCCTTCATTGAGCAGCTCAAGAGTCCTTTTTACAAGTGCAGAGGCAGACGCATATGCCTCAAGACATCCCCTATTGCCGCAATTACATGTAATCCCATCATAGATAATAGTCATGTGGCCGACTTCTCCAGCCATTCCCATGCATCCGTGCCATATTTTCCCATCAAGAATAATCCCCCCTCCAACACCAGTCCCCAGCGTGAGACAAATGAGGCTGGATACGGTGCGGCCGGCTCCATACCATTTTTCTCCGTAAGCAATCGTGTTCGCGTCATTTTCAATATATACCGGAACCCTGAAATGTTCCTCTATAATCTGTTTCAAAGGAACATCGTTCCACCCGGGCAGATTTGGTGATGTATGAATCACACCGCTTTTTATCTCTATAATACCCGGGCACCCTATTCCTATACCTAATAATGGTGATGGATTTTGTGATGCAATAAGCTCGTCAATACACGCTTTGAGATTATGAATAACATGTTCAACTCCCTGCTGTGCATGGGTTGGCTTAATAGCAGAGTGTGTGATATGCCCATCCATTGTAACCGCTCCCCCCCGAAGATTAGTCCCGCCTAAATCTATACCAATAAAATACATTTTTTACTCCTTAAGTGCATCCAGCGCAGTTTTGTACATTACTGCTTTTGGCGCCTTAGTTTTTGTCCATAGTGTGAATTGAAGGCATGCTTGGTTGATAAACATTGTTAAGCCGGGGACCACTGTGCATCCTTTTGTCTCCGCATCCATAATAAGTTTTGTCTTAAGCGGTGTGTATATTGTATCAAATACCACAAGGTCCTTATGGAGAAATTCAGCGGGCAGTGGTGTGTCCTCTCTATGGGGCCACATACCAACTGATGTGCATTGAATGAGAATGTCAGCCTGAGCGATTTCTCCTTGGAGGCTCTTTTGATCAAAAGAAGAAGTTGTAATGGGTGCCCTATTCAAGTTTTGTAAATCATTTTCTAATCTTTTGACCTTTTCGGGTGTTCTCCCCACAATTGCCAAGGAGTGTGGATTATGCACATGCAATAAATTGAATGCAATCCCACGGGCTACACCACCGGTGCCTACGATTACAATTTTTTTTTCGTTGATTTCGATCCCTGCTTCTTTCAAGGCTTCCATTGCCCCTGATCCATCAGTATTATACCCTTTTACTTTATCCTCTTCTTTGAGAACAGTATTAATAGAACCGATAAAGGAAGCTCCTCCCTCTATCCAGTCAAGATAAGGCATTATCTGTATTTTATGTGGAATAGTGATGCTGAGTCCCTTGAGCTGCTCGAGGGCTCGAAAACCATTCATTGCATGTTTCAGGTTTTCATCAATCACCCGAAAGGCACAATAGATATAATCAATTCCGCATTCACGAAAGGCCGCATTATGAATAAGAGGGGATAAGGAATGCTCTACAGGATTGCCAATAATTGCACACACCTTTGTGGATGGAGTAATCATTATAGTGTTAGTTCCTTTTTGTGTGCGTGCTGTGTGCCAAAGCAAGCGGTAATTTTTTATATATATTGTCAAATCCCCCTGGAGACATAATCACTACCACATCGTCTTTTCTAAGGTTTTGCGCACAATAATCGACAATGGCATTCACCTCCTTAATATAGAGGGCATCCTGTCCGTTTTTATTTATCTCTCTGGCTAATTGTTCCGGGGATAATCTCATTGAGGGTTCTATCATATCTTCTTGATATACGCCGGCAATAATAATTTTGTCGGCATGCGTAAATGCGCTCCTGTATTCTTCTTGAAAGACATTTCTTTTACTGGTCGCTGTACGGGGTTCGAATAATGCCCACAATCTTCTGTCCTTATATCGTGCTTTTAATCCTGCGAGCGTCTCCCTCACAGAAGTGGGATGATGAGCAAAATCGTCTATCAATGTAATACCGTTTATTTCAGTAAATACTTCCTGCCGTCTTTTTACGCCCCGAAAGCTCAGTATACTCTGAGCAATAATCTCCGGATGGACACCTATGATAAATGCCCCAACAAATGCGCACAGGGCATTGACCATGTTATAGGTCCCTATAAGTTTTGATCGGACAAGCACAGGTTCCGGGAGGTGGTCGGGGCTTATAATTTTACATGAGGAAGAGTGACTCTCTATGTGCACTTCATCCAGCTTCCATGTTGACTCATGATGAAATCCGCATGTATGAACCGTGCATTGAGCTTCTCTGCATAATTCTCTGACATGAGCATTGTCAATACAGGCTATCAGGTGTCCATCGGGCGGGATGAGAGCAATAAATTTTCTAAATGCCTGTTTAATTTCATCGATACTGTGGTAGATATCAGCATGGTCAAATTCAATATTGGTCAGAATAGCGAGTTTGGGTTTATAATGCAAGAATTTTGGATTTTTATCAAAGAAGGCAGTATCATATTCATCCCCCTCAATAATAAAATGTTTCTTTTTTCCTATTTTATAATTGCGTGAGAAATTAACCGGTATGCCCCCAATAAGGAAACCAGGTTCATAGCCTGAAGATTCTAAAATCCAACTGAGCAATGAAGAGGTTGTCGTTTTTCCATGGGTGCCTGATACCACTACGGGATACTTATCATGTAAAAAGAATTTAGCCAAGGCTGCGGGGAATGAACAGTAAGGCAGGCCTCTCTCTAACATAGCCTTGACTTCAGGATTGTTTTTTGAAACTGCATTGCCGACAATAATGAGGTCAGGGGGAGGATCAAGGTTTGCAGGCGCAAATTCGTGGATAAGCTTAATGCCTAAATTTTCAATGATCGTGCTCATGGGAGGATAGGCATTGTGGTCTGAGCCTGTAACGGTAAATCCGGCCTCTTTCAGCATGCCTGCAAGGGATGCCATACCAGTGCCACAAATTGCAATAATATGAATATGCATTATCTTACAACCTCATTATCTCTATGGCCCATCGAAGTATTGCATCATGCAGCTCCGGGCGCAGACTATTAAATTTAAAATTTTGACGTGAAGGATGAATGCGATTAGAGAGAAGAATGACCCATAAATTTCGCTTAAGATCTATCCATATGGATGTACCAGTAAAGCCAGTATGTCCTATGGAATCTTTTGAAAAGAGGTGTCCGGAGCTTGAGCCCTTTGGGGATGGTGTATCCCATCCCAGGCACCATGTAGATCCGGGAATATCCTGCCGAGCAAAGAATTTCTTTATTACGTGAGTTGGCAAAAAATTATGTGGTTGATCGAGCGAATAGGGCATGCAAAGAGCTCTTAATAATTTATGGATATCAGAGGCAGTGGAGAATAATCCCGCATGACCTGCAACACCACCCATTGCATATGCATTATCATCATGGACCTGTCCGCATAAGACCTTCTTGCGCCAGGGGCAGTTTTCAGTTGGGGCGAATGTATGATGATTCTTCCGAAGGATCGAGATAGATTGTTCCCCCTGTGATAAATCGTTAAAAAATGTTTTTTTTAACCCAAGCGGCGTGAATATAAATTTGTCACAAAACTCATCGAGTTCCATAGAAGAGATCTTTTCTATTATAAAGCCGACCAGCATAAATCCTAAATCACTGTATATTGATTTGCTTCCAGGCTCATACTCCAGTTTTTCATTACATAAAAAATCATAATAATACCTTTTGGCCTCATGGTGTCCGATGAGTGGTTTACCTTCTTTTTGTTCAATATCTAATAGAGAGGTATAATATGGCTTATACGATACAAAACCGGCTGAATTGCTCAAAAGGTGCGAAATAGTTATATGTCTTTTTTCCGCATCTCTTATTTCCGTAAGATATTTTGATACTCTATCACTGAGATTAATCATCCCTTTATCGTATAATATCATAATAGCGGTAGTGGTAGCGAGCTGTTTCGTAAGAGAAGCCAGATCATACACAGTCTCTATGGTCGCCTTTTCCTGATGAGAGCTGTCTAAATATCCGAAGGCTTGATGATACACAACCTCAAAGTTAAGAGAGATTAACACAACCATCCCAGGGCAGTAAGTATTATTTATCGCATTGTGTATTTTCTTTTCAATTATGCTCAGATCCATTACCGGGTCTTTCAACCTACTGTTGCTGTTTCATCAAAAATTAGGCGGCATTTATCAGTATCGAGGGTAACCTCAATGCCTAAAGGTATAGTAAGGTTTTCTAAGGCATGGCCAAAGGGGAGACCTATGCAAATAGGAATATTCTGCCGATCAAAAACCTCATTGATGAGATCCCTTAATTTTTTTTCATTATCACTTCTTCCCTGCGTGGAAGTGAGTATATCTCCAAATACTACGCCATTTATTTTTTCAAGCTTGCCGGCTGCTTTGAGATGATACAACATTCTGTCGATACGGTATGGTGCTTCCTTTCGATCCTCTATTAAGAGTATTTTATTATCCGTATCGATCTCATAATGAGTGCCCAAGCTATGAATCAAAAGCGTGAGGCATCCTCCGATGAGCACTCCTTTCCCCCTGCCTTCTCTGACAATCTTATTCTTACTAAAGGGAATGGGGGGGAGGGGAGAGTCTTTGGTTAACGCGTGTAATAAGCAATGTTCGGATAATGCTCTGATATAAGCTAATTGGTCAGTTGCGACCATTGGTCCATGAAAGGAAACCATAGAGCATGTTTTGTGAATAAAAAGATGCAACACAGTAATATCACTAAAACCAATAAAGATTTTTGGATTTTTTTTTATACTGTCGGCTTTCAGTAAAGGTATTAACCTGGCAGACCCATAGCCGCCACGAGCACAAAAGATAGCGTGTACATCCTTGTCACAAAACATCGTATTAATCTCATCCGCTCTTCTTTTGTCGGTTCCTGCCAGATAGCCCTTCTTGGCAAAAATAGTATCCAGAAATTTGATTTTAAAACCATATTCATTGAGCCGCTTAGTTCCAAGAATAAACTTCTCCTTATCAAAAGGCCCGGCAGGGGCCACGATACCTATAGTATCTCCACGTTTTATTATTCTTGGTTTATGAATCATGGCTTAATCATTGGCATGAGTTTAGTTTTTAGTAATTCAAAGGCATCTTTTGGTGTGTTGGCAAAATTGAATAAATTAAGGTCAGAGGGGCTTATGGTCCCCCATTTTACCATAGCATTAAAATTGAGCACTTCATTCCAATAGTCTGAACCATATATCAAAATAGGAACTCTTTTAGATATTTTTTTTGTTTGCATCAATGTAAGTACTTCCACAAGTTCATCAATTGTTCCAAATCCTCCAGGGAATACAATAAGAGCTTTGGCAAGATTCATAAACCAAAATTTACGCATAAAAAAATAATGGAATTCAAAGGATAATTGATCGGAGATGTAAGGGTTCGGTTTTTGTTCATGAGGCAGGCTAATATTTAATCCGATAGATTCTCCCCCTGCTTTTGCCGCACCTCGATTTGCCGCCTCCATTATCCCTGGTCCGCCCCCAGAGCAAACAACAAAACGATGCCCGTCCCTGCAATGCCGTGCCCAGTCAGTCAAAAGGCGTGAGAGCTCTACGGCATCTTCATAGTATTTTGACATCAATAATTTTGTCTGCGCAATTTTTTCCTTTCGAATTAAATCATTATCTGGAGTAACACTTTGCGTGATCTGACGTTGTAATGCTTTCAGCTCCCTTTGTACCGTTCTTTTCGATTGAATTCTCGATGATCCGAAAAAAACAACAGTATCTTCTATCCCATATGTTTTGAAGCGGGATAATGGCTCAAGACATTCGCACATTATTCTTGCAATTCGAGCATCCGGGCTAGTAAGAAATTCAATGTTCTTATAGGCTTTCACAGGACGTTTCTTTGTAGTCATATTATCTCCTTTTTTACAGTAGGATAATAATATCTTTAAAGCGAGCTTTTTTCAAGCGAGAAATTGCAGCAATTCAATTTTTGAGCAGATGGGGGACATCACATTCAAGGAATAATATTTCCAAAGTGAGCATTAGTGAAGAAATTTAAGAATACGCTGCGAGATAAAAAAGATAAGCTTATAAAATAAAGAGTTTAGCTTCGCCGCACGGCTGCTTGCATTAATTTTAGATAGCGCTGGGAGATCTGTTCCCTTTTAAGAGTAACGTAAACAATATTTTCTGAATTTGAGGTGGGAAAATAACGATTAAGTTCCCTTATCATTCGAGCACGTAAACGATATATAGTTTCATTTGCCATTGCAACAATCCCTCTTCTTGACATCTAATCCCTGGTTAAAATTATTGTTTATCTTACCACTAAAAAGGAAAAATACTTTTTAGTTGAGTTACTCTTAATTAGACGAGAGTATCTTTTATGCCTTACACTTTTTTTAAAGAAAGATTTACTTTTATCGAAAAAAGTATCTCCCTATGGTATCATATGTGCGGCGGAGCTTCGCGATACTGGTTACCTGATATTCGAAGCTGGATAATAAATAAAAGAATGGTATTTTAGATGAGCATTGACATCGAATGGTTCAATAGAAAATTGAATGACAATTTGCCTCTCATTTTAGCATCTGCTTCACCTCGGAGAAGAGAGCTTCTTGAACAATTAAACTTAAAATTTCAGATTATTCCAAGCAATATTAAAGAGCATGATATGACAGGCCCTCCTGAAAAGAAAGCTCGAACATGGGCATTTCTCAAAGCGGACGCCATAGCAAAAAAATTTTGCGGCGTTATACTCGGGGCGGATACGATTGTTGTGCTCGGGAAAAATATTTTAGGCAAACCTCGTGATGCAGAAGAAGCCCGCCAGATGCTTCGTCAATTAAGCGGAAATACCCATTCCGTCATTACGGGACTGGCTTTGATCAATACCCAGACCGGGTGTCATATTTTAGAATCGGTTGAAACAAGGGTGACCTTTCGGATATTGGAGGAGGGAGAAATAGATGACTATGTAGCAAGCAGGGAACCTATGGATAAAGCCGGGGCTTATGGTATTCAGGCTCAAGGCGCTTATTTTGTCAAGCATCTTCAGGGATGCTATACGAATGTTGTTGGCCTTCCCGTCTCTACTTTCCTTAAATTCCTTCGAGAAATCTTAATCAGGAAAAAGAGCAATTTATTTTCGGATAAATGCCGATAAGATAATAAAAAAAGAAGGAAATAAGCCATGTTAGAGCAACTAAAGTTTATTTTTCAAATTCTTCCCTTTGCTTTTATACAGGAAAATGTTTTTTTGATTCCTGTGTGGCAAATGATAATTTTTGTATTTATCATTACGTTTTGTATATTCTTTAGAAAGTATCAATTGGGATTATTGATCTCATTTGTATTTAGCTTTTATTGGGGTTTGATCGTGAATCGTGATGTGTTTATAGGAAACGTGCACAGTGAATATGCCGTTTCGTGGGTATTTATTTTATATATCGTTGGAGGAGCTATTCTTGTTATCGTACCCTTGGTTTCATTCTTCAAATCGTGATATACTCATAACCTTGATCCCAATATAGGACAATTTTTATCTTTACGCATGCATGATACTTGTCTTAAGGGTGAGACTGTTCAAGGGGCAATAGTACTTTCTCCCAAGGGGAAATGCTATTTGGATGTAACAGCAAATGGTAAGAGTCGACACTTCTCATGTGGTGAATATAATATGTCCCCATGATGAAGTTGGCTTTTTATAAATTGCAGCATTCACCTTCATTCTCTTGAAAGAAGTCAGCTACATGAATATCAAAGGAAGTTGAAAAATCAGCCCGCTTTCCCGTCATTATTTCGACCGCATTAAATGTAAGTTGTGCATGATATTTATAGCTGTCATAAGTAACGCAGAGTGGACATCCCGGAGAACATAAGAGGTCATTGAGGGGTGAATTCTTTTTCTGGCTTACGCTCATAACGTTGAGTGTAATCTCTATATTTGACCCGGCTTCGACGACCTGCCCAAGCGCAAGTGATCGTGAGTCTAAAGTAGAAGGAGTATAGCTATCAGCTGGTGTATAGTCTATGCGGACATTCTCGATAGATACAGAGGATGAGGAGAGCTTATCCGATATATTGGGCAATAATTCGGAGCTTATCGTAACAGTCAATGAATCAGGTAATATCTTATAACCGTCGCACGTATTATCCCCATCATTACTATCCATCCATAGAGCAACGTCCGAATCGATATGTGTGGTAGCGCAATTGGCTGTAATGGCAACCGTATTAAAAAGAGCAGCGCCTGGACTTGTCGCCGATCCGCAACCACCTATTAAAAGAGCACAACAACACAATAGATGCACAAGAAAAATATTTTTTCGCATCTCTTTACTCCTCCTCATGCTAATCCTAAATATAAAGCATACATCAATATATACTATACATCACATTTTTATTTGTCAGAAAATTGTTTCAATGGTACCATAAAATATATAGTATAGCAATAGAGGCGCGGCAATTCTAATTTTAGACAAATAACCTGTATAAATAGAAAATCATTACTCCCTTCCCCCCTTCTTGACGGGAACCGGGTCTGTAAAATTCCACGAGATGTCGGCCTTGGTCGGAATTGAGCCAGTGAATAACGTATTCTTTAAGAAGGGATTTTCCATGAGGAGAATGAATTCCTTTTCCCGTGATGATCATGACAGTTCGGGTATTCTGGTGTGCGCACTGTTCACAAAATGCCTCAAGACGAACGATGGATTCATCGTGCACTAATCCATGTAAATCTAACGTAGCTTCTATCTTTTCACCACTCTCTCTGTAAGTTGCTTTTCTTTTGCGTATACAAAAAGATTTCTCTTCTATAAAATCAAATTTTTTTTCATTTATAGGAGCCCGGTTGCTCCCGAGAGCTTCTATAGCTTTAAGAAAAGCCCTTTTTTCCTCATTGGATAGAGTCCACGTCTCATTCCTCTTTTTTTTCTTAGATTTTTTTAACATTGAGTTTCAAAATAAAATTTTATCTGCTATACTATCTCCTGAAGATAAGTATATAATTGTGGTGGATGTAGCTCAGTGGCTAGAGTCCTGGATTGTGGCTCCAGTTGTCGCGGGTTCAAATCCCGCCATCCACCCCATCCTCTTCATTGCCCATGCCCCAAAAACTCATATTGTTTTATGTGTGTAACAGGCGTATAAGCACGTGTTGTCTTAAAACTCGAGAACTTCCGCCTCCCACCGAGAAGGTTAAATTTTTAGTGTATTAAGAACGAAACTAAAAATACATGTGTGATTCAGGGACTTTGAGCTAAGAATCGCAGCCGTTCAGTTTGATTGCTTCATCAATAAGCATAATAGGAATTTCATCCTTGATGGGATAGAGCAGTTTACATGCGTGACAGATAAAACCAGATTCATCCTGTTTTAATTCAAGGTCTCCCTTACATTTTGGGCATGCTAAAATATCAATTAATTCTTTATCAATAGCCATATAATTCCCTCGTTAATTTTTTTATTTCTTAACGCTAAATATTATAAAGGAGCTGTTACATAAATTCAATAGATAAATAGCTCGCAGTCAAGATAAGAGGAGGCTCATAAAAAAAAATTGGGCTGTACTAAAAGTACAGCCCTTTTCAAAATCAAGAGCAGTTGGGGGGGGAGAACCACTCCTGATTTTGGTTGCTTATTTTTTACTGCAATTACTTTAATTTTTGAAGCAACTTTTATGCCAATAATCGAGTCCCATTTTAATTATGACTGCGGCTCTATTTGGGGATTTTAGCCGGGTGGCTTTTGGTTGGGGCCTCGATTATTTATGATATGGAGAAAGAATTATGACAGGGGCCATTATGAAAGATTATTCAATTTCATGTGAAAATTTATGTGAAAAGAATGAGGTAAGTTTTTCTTTAATGGCATTAATCTGTATGGCAGTATCCATATTGTCTTGACTTACAATTTCTTTTATTGAATTAACTAATATAGAGTATGAATTTATCATGGTCTCAAGTCTCACAATAGTTTTACGCGCATCTTCCTCTATGAATATTTTTGCTTGGTAAAGGTCCTCCACAGAATTATTGAGGCCTTTTATTTCATAAAGGGTTTCCAATTTTGACAGTATAATATTTTGCGAAATAGGTTTTTGAAGATAGTCTCTGGCTCCCAAAGACATGGCGGCTACCGCATTTTCAATAGAACCAACTCCCGTTAACACAATAACTTCAATTCGCGGTTTGTGTTGTTTCACATATTTTACAACCTCAAGTCCATTCACAAAAGGCATTTGCATATCAGTAATAATAAGATCAAAATTTTTTTCATTAATCATATGAAGAGCGTTCTTACCATTATCAGAGGTAAAGACATTATCACCATGATCTTTAAGTATATTACAAATAAGAAGTCTTTCTACGGCATTATCCTCAACAACTAAAATATCAAGCGATTTATCCACCATTTCCTAGCCCTCCTCTTTTTATCCCTATCGGTAAATTTAATATTTTTGATTTATTTGCGGTGATTCGCTCTAATTCGTTATAATAAAAATAAGGACTTAGCCTCGCGAGAGAGTATAATCAAACAGAGGGTAAAACGTGTTGCGCAATAATGAATATAGGGGAAAGATCAAATATCCTGCGAATTTGCCGATTGTTCATAAGAAGGATGAGATAATAAAGGCAATAAGGCGTCATCGGGTCGTAGTAATAAGTGGGGAGACCGGCTCAGGCAAAACAACTCAGATTCCAAAATTTTGTCTTGAGGCGGGCTTTGGCCGTAAAGGCATCATCGGGTGTACGCAGCCCCGGCGTATTGCCGCTTCATCTGTTGCACAGCGGGTAACAAGTGAATTAGATAGTTTGGGAAATGGACTTGTCGGTTACAAGATTCGTTTTAGGGATACGACACACTCTTCTACTGTTATCAAGTTTATGACAGATGGTATTCTTCTTGCCGAGACACAGTCAGATCCGATGCTACGGTCTTATGATATTATAATAATCGATGAGGCCCATGAAAGAAGCCTTAATATTGATTTCTTGCTTGGCATATTGCGGAATTTAATTTGCCAAAGACAGCATCTTAAACTGATTGTTACCTCTGCAACCATTGATACTGAAAAATTTTCTCACTACTTTGATGATGCACCCATTGTTGAGATTTCAGGTAAGCTCTACCCTGTAGAGATCAGAAACAAACCACTGGATCATGCGCTGGAAGAGTCAGGGGAGATAACTTATATTGATCAGGCTGCAGCGGCAGTAGATGAATTAAGGGAGGAAGACTGCGAAGGGAATATGCTCATCTTTATGCCAAGTGAACGGGATATATGGGAAACAGTTCAGAAACTAAGGGGCAGAAATTATCACCATACGATTATTCTTCCCCTTTTTGGAAGGCTTTCATCCGCAGATCAACAGAGGATATTTGCATCGACAAAAGAACAAAAGATTATAGTTTCTACTAATATTGCTGAGACCTCTATTACAATCCCCGGAATTAAATACGTCATCGACACAGGATTAGCAAGAATTTCCCACTACAATCCGCGCCTTCGGATACAGACGCTTCCCATAAAAAACATATCCAAAAGCAGTGCAGATCAACGCAGGGGCAGATGCGGAAGGGTAAAGGCTGGTGTGTGTATTCGATTGTATAGTCAGGATGAATATGAGAGTTGGCCGCTTTTTACGCCACCAGAGATAATCAGGTCTAATCTTGCTGAAGTTATTTTGCGTATGCGGTATCTTAAAATAGAAGATATCACACACTTCCCCTTTATTGATTCGCCAGCTCAAAAAGCAATAAAAGATGGGTTTGGAATTTTGCGAGAGCTTGGTGCTATTGATTCTTCAGACACATTGACGGATACTGGTATTCTTATGGCAAGACTGCCCCTTGATCCCAGAATTTCACGAATGATTATTGAGGCAAAAAAAGAAAATGCACTGCGTGAAATAATCATTATTGCCTCTGCTTTGAGTATTCAAGATCCCAGGGAAAGGCCGGCAGAAAAACAGGGTCTTGCAGATGAAATGCATAGCCGTTTCATTGTCCCTCAATCTGATTTCCTTACCCTTTTAAAGATATGGGATACCTATCATGATACCTTAGAGCGATTGAAAACGCAGAATCAAATGCGAAAGTTTTGCACTACTCATTTTCTTTCCTACAAACGAATGAGTGAGTGGCGGGATATTCATGAACATATCTATAGGATTCTCAAAGAAGAAGGCGGATATTCAATGAATAAAACCCCTGCTCATTATGATCAGATACATCGAGCCATATTAAGCGGACTTTTAAGTAATATAGGCCAGCGAAATATGAAAAAGGCAAAAGAGAAGAATGCCTATAATGCCACTAAAGGCAAAGAGGTGATGATTTTTCCTGGTTCAGGCCAATTCGGAAAAGCAGGTGAGTGGATTGTGTCTGCCCAGATGGTGCAGACTTCACGACTTTTTGCTCGCACTATTGCCACGATTAATTCAGAATGGATCGAGGCTTTAGCCGATGGGCTCTGCAAGGTAACGTATTATGATCCTCATTGGGAAAAGGAGCGGGGGGAGGTTGTTGCATATCAGCAAAAATCTTTATATGGGCTCATTATCGTCCCAAAACGCAAAGTGAGTTATGGCGGAATTAATCCTGAAGAATCACAGAAAATTTTTATCAGAGCAGCCTTAATCGAAGGGCACATCAAGGAGTATTTTGTATTTTTTGACCATAATAACTCTATTATTACCTGCATAAAGAAAATGGAAGGCAAAATACGGCGCCGGGACCTTCTTGTGGATAATGACACCATGTATAATTTATATGCGCAGCGGCTTAAGGGCATATGTACTATCAATGGATTAAAAAAACTAATTAGAGAGAGAGGAGGGGATTCCTTTCTGAAAATGCATATGAATGATTTTCTCTCGACAATACCGGATGCCCAGGAGCTGGCTCAATACCCCGATACATTGGAAGTGGGTGATCTGCTCCTTCCTCTTACTTACAGATTTAGCCCGGGTGATGAGGATGATGGGATAACAGTGACAATTCCCCTCTCTCAAATGAATCACCTCCGGCCTGAGGTATTTGATTTCCTCGTGCCAGGCTTGTTATATGAAAAGATTATTTTTTTATTAAAAGGACTCCCCAAATTATATAGAAAACAACTCATCCCTCTTCAAGATTCGGCAAAAATAATTGTTGATCTCATATCAGCCAAAAAGTCTCAGGGATCATTATATGCAATCCTGACTGCTATTATTTATGATCAATACAGGGTAAAGATCCCTTTTGATGCGTGGCCGCGCACTACTCTTTTACCGCATCTTAATATAAGATATAAGGTAATAGACTTAGAAGGCAAGGTTATAGGGCAGGGCAGGGATTTTTACGCACTCTCGAAGATAAAGATTAAAGATGACGAGCAATGGGTGGGGGCATGTAAGAGGTGGAACCGCCCAGGTATTGTAACCTGGGATTTTGATAATATAGAGGAGAAAATAGCTATTGGCCATGACAAGAACGGAATCTGTCATTATGCCTATCCCGGGCTCTATGCTCACAAAGAGTATAATGAAAAGGGTGCATCCGTGGAACTTCGATTATATAGATCCTCTGAAGAAGCGTACACAGCAACACAGAAAGGTTTAAAGACCCTTTATATGATTCAATTTGCCATCCAGTTGAAAAGCTTTAAAAAAGACTGGGAATTCCCTGATAGCTGGAGAGAGCATTGTCGATCATTCGGGGATATACAAAAATTTAATGAAATGCTCTTTCATTTTATAGTGGATGAGATATTTCGAATAGATAATCCGAAAATACCAAGTAAAGAGGAATTTGAGGAAACAATTGAACATATACGCAGTATATTTATCTCTAAGGCAAGGGAAATTATCAACCTTATACAAACTTTGTTAAAACAGCATCGCAGTACCCTTTATACGATAAAACATTTTGCCACCCTGGCCTCGGCAAACCACGTTTTGGATCATCTGTTTACACAACTCACCAGTGATGTGAAGCAGCTTGCGCCCAGCCATTTTCTTACCCTCTATAATTTTGATCGTATGAAAGAGATTCCTCGATATTTAAAAGCTATCGAGGTCAGGGCCCAGCGCGCTTACGTATCCTTCCAAAAAGATAGTAAGAAAGCGCGCAGTTATGCTGTTCACCAGAATAATCTTACGGCTGTCACGCAAGAATTGAAGCAGTCTAAGGTCTCATCGCCTCAGCGTATAAAACTCATTAATGAATACCGCTGGATGATAGAAGAATATAAGGTCTCACTGTTTGCCCCGGAGCTTAAGACTCCTTTTTCGATCTCGGATAAACGTCTTATGCAAAAATGGCAACAAATCCAGCACTGCTTCCCCTAGCCCTTCATTTTTGGCATACCAAAATTAGAATTGATGTAATAATTGTTTTTAATAAGAAAATGTAGAAAAAATATTGACAAAACATTAATTTTTTGTTATAATAGAAAGCCTTTTCTATTAGTATGTCGTAGAAATACTCAAAGGGAGGGGGTGTAAATGTAAGATTTAAAAGAAAGATAAAGACTCACTATACTCTATGCGTGCATTAATCCTTATTTTCTACTAGTCTTTATCTTTGAATTCTATTATAAGGTATATTTTTAAATTATTCAAGGGGGGGAGAAAATGAAAAAGTTTAAAAGAGCATATTTTACAAGTTTTATAATTATCTCTTTATTATTGTGTGGATTAATATCCCGTGTAAATAATGTCCGAGCTGACGATAATGTGTTTAATTATGATATTGGGGATTATCAGTGGGCACCCGGCTTCGGGTGGGGTGGATGGTCCACACGGGGGAGTTCTCCCAATGATGCGTGGGGCTCTTCAACGTTCTCTTCTTTTGATTTTTCACCAGGAAATAAGTTCGGGGGCTTTTTTACTAATATCTTAAGTGAACTTGTCTGTCCTTATGTGCCGGGTGTAACGCTCGGCCCTTGGGTTACTTGCCCTCCGACTCCATCTCCCCCTCCTTGGCCCTCACCCGGCGAAGAGAATGAGGTATTTAGCAAAGAATATGAAATATCGAAAGGTAAATATGGATACGGATGGGACTATTGTTGGGGTGGAAATTGTGGCACAACAGTTGATTCTTCAATGAGTGCAACAGATACTTTTTCTGTTCCCGAAAAAGGTATTTATTATGTAAGGATTTACAATGGCGGAGAAGCAAGTTATAAAGGTGACCGTGTATCCTCCGGTGAGATAAAAATCAATAATAAGAAGGTAATAAAAAGTAATGATTTTAACAAGAACGAGACATTCATTGAAGTTCAATTAGAGTTAAAAAAGGGGATAAATACGCTCTATGTAAAGATAAATGGAGCCCCGGGTGCTTTTATAGTGGTGAAGATAGTCAAGATAGTGGAACCTGTGCCTCCCCCTGTCATTGAATTCGAGGACGCAAAACTTGAGGCTGCGGTTCGCGCTGCTCTTGGAATTGGAAAGAATGAGCCTCTCACAGAGGACCTTCTTCTTGGTCTCACTGATTTATATGTGGATTCACTGGGTATTAAAAAACTTGGAGGGATAGAGTATTGCACAAATCTTGAATTTCTTAGCGCCTCGGATAATAAAATAAGTGACGTGGGTCCTCTCGCATTCCTTCATAATCTCATATGGCTCCATCTTGCGCGAAACAATATCTCCAATGTAAGCGCATTGGAATATCTTACTGAGCTTGAGTGGCTCAATGTATCCAATAATACAATAACCAGCTTATTTCCCCTTATAGATTGTGATAATCTAGAGTGGCTCAATCTTTCCAATAATCCTATCAATCCTTATGATTTAAGTGATTTATCTCATATAGATCATTTATATTTTACTAATGATCCGGCTGTCTATGATAGAACCACAGGAATGATGGCGACTGATTCGCGTGATGATAATTTTACGTTTACCTTTGAAGATCTCCTTGCGCATCCGGCAGATAGCGCTACCTTGACGCTCACTATCGAAGGAGATGTCGATGAATCGCGAGAGTATTTGAGTGTGTATTCGGGAAATCGCGATTTGGGTGATATTTTTAAGAGCGGAAATCTAAAAGAATGTGATGGATTTAATGAGGCACAGATAGAAATTACTCCAGATGATCTGGAGTCCTTAATGCATAAGGGGAAAATTACCTTTACTTTAATACCATCGAATTATGTTGATTTCAGTGAGTGTCATCTAAGAGCTTATCTGCGATTGGAATATGAAAGACAAGCGGTTGTTAAGCAGTATGTTTTTGGTGATGAAACCGGAACCGCAACCTCCGATGGTGATCCTCTATCCTTTACCTATAAAGATATTCCTTTAGATCCACTCCATAATGTCAATTTAATTGTCAATGTCAATGGCGATGTGGGAAATCCCAGTGAGTATATTACGGTTAAGGCAGGCACTACGAAACTCGGAGATGTATATAAAACTGGGGGTCTTTTAGACTGCAGTGGATTTTATGAAGAAGTCATTCAAATAACCAAGGAACAGGTACAATCATTAACCACCGATGGAAAGATTACCTTTACCCTCGTGCCATCGAGCGCTGTCGGGTATAGTGCGTGCAATCTGAGCGCTTATCTGAAACTTGAGTATGTATCGTATGTTTTTGGCCAGGAAACTGATACTATACTATCGGACGGAGGACTATCCTTTACGTATAGAGATATTCCGGAAGACCCGGTTCGTGGCTGTATTTTAGAATTGAATGTTGAGGGTGATTTGGATAGTAGCAATGAATATATCACTGTGAAAGCAGGAAGTACAATAATCGGACAGGTATATAAAGACGGAGATCCTAAGGAATGTAATGGTTTTAATGAAGAGCAGCTTGAAATAAGCGCAAGTAAGTTACAATCATTAACCAGTGGCGGAGAGATTACCTTTACATTAGTGCCATCGAGCGCTGTCGGATTTGGCACCTGTGATCTAAGTGTATATGCAAGATTGGCATATGAAAGTGAGCCGCCCGTTACTCCCTTTCTGTTTGGTAAGCAAACTCCTACGGTAAATTCTGATGAGGGAGGAGTGTCCTTTACCTATAGTGGAATTCCTGTAGATCCTCTTCATGCGGTGAATCTTATTGTCAAAGCAAAGGGAGATTTGGGAGGTACCAATGAATATATTACTGTGAAAGCAGGCACGATCGTGCTTGGGAATTTATATAATACTCAAGGCCAGACAGACTGCGGTGAGCTCAAAGAAGAACAGATAACCATAAGCAAGGATGAATTGAAGTCCCTCACCACTTATGGTAAGATTACTTTTACATTGGTTCCCTCCAGTGCGGTGAGCTATGGTTCATGTGATCTGAGTGTAAATGTTAAGCTTGACTATGTATCCTATGCTTTTGGGGAAGCAAGTGCTACGGTGTCATCTGATGGTGCATTATTTTTTACATTCAGAGAAATTCCGGCCAATCCTCAGCATCCTGTCAAAGTGGTTGTCAAAGCAAAGGGGGATTTGGGTGCCACGAATGAATACCTCACGATAAAAGCGGGTAGTACTGAACTTGGAAATTTATATACAACCTCCGACCAGACAGACTGTGGTGATTTTAAAGAAGTATCCATAACCTTGAGTAAGGATAAGGTGAAGTCCCTTGCGATTGATAATAAGATAACTTTTACATTGGTTCCATCGAGCGCTGTCGGTTATGGTTCTTGTGATTTAAGTGCCAATTTAACACTCGTATATGAAAGTGAGCCACCCGTTCCTACCTATATTATTGGCGAAACAACAGCGACAGTAAATTCCGATGGTGATGTAATATCTTTTACTTACGAGGAAATTCCTTCAAATCCGCTCCGTAATCTTACTATCATTGTCAAAGCAAAGGGGGATTTGGGCGACACGAATGAGTATATCACCTTAAAAGCAGGCGCCACTATACTTGCGGATTTGTATAGAGCACCTGATCTAGTAGATTGTGGCGAATTTGAAGAAGAGAAGATAATCATAAGTAAGAGTATGGTGCAATCCTTAACAGTGAATGGGCAGATTACCTTTTCATTAGTGCCATCTGGTGCGGTGAGTTATGGCACATGTGATCTAAGTGCGAATCTCACACTGGTATATGTAGGTGAACCCTCTATAGTGCCCGGTGTGTTTGGCAAGAAAACAGCCACGGCGACATCCGACCAAGAACTCTCCTTTGCCTATAATGATGTTCCTGCGAATCCGCTTGAGAATTGTATCTTATCTGTTTTTTTCAAAGGGGATGTAGATCATTCCAGTGAATTTATCACTGTCAAAGCGGGAAGTACTGTGCTCGGGTATTTATATAAAACAGGGAACCCAACGAGCTGTGATGTGTTTAATGAGGGGCAAATATTCATAAGTAAAAGTGCATTAAAGAACATGACAACCAACGGGGAAATAACCTTTACCTTAATCCCCTCTGCAGAGGTTAATATTTGCGATTCAAGCGCCTATATAAAACTTGCATATGAAAGCCAACCCCCCGATACTACCTCTGTGTTTGGCAAGAAGACAGCAACGGTGACATCCGATGGTGTAATATCTTTTACCTATAGAGAGGTTCCTGCCCATCCACTCGATAATTGTATTTTATCCGTTTATTTCAAAGGGGATATAGATCAACCCAGTGAATATATCACTGTCACAGCAGGGGGGACTGAGCTTGAGGATTTGTATGCAACGGGAAATCCAACGAGTTGTGATGTGTTTAATGAAGGGCAAATATTCATAAGCAAAAGTGCATTAAAGAACATGACAACCGACGGGGAAATAACCTTTACCTTAATTCCCTCTGAAGAAGTTAATTATTGTGATTCAAGCGCCTATATAAAACTTACATATGAAAATTACCTTCCTCCTGATTCATGTGTATTTGGACAAAAAACCCCCATCATGATCTTTGAGAATGAACTCTCCTTTATTTATAAGGGAATTCCTTCATCCCCGCATGATGACGTTATCTTAATTCTTAATGCAGATGGGGATTTAGGCAGTACCAATGAGTTTATTACCGTGAAAGCAGGTGATACCGTGCTTGGCGATATATATAGAACCGCAGGTCTGACAGATTGCAGTGGACTCAAAGAGGATATTATAACAATTGGGAAGGATGAACTGGCTTCGCTCACAACAAATGGTGAAATAACATTTACATTAATTCCTTCCGGCGCGGTGAGTTATGTCTCGTGTGATCTGAGGATTTCTGCAGAACTCACATATGTATCCTATATATTTGGTGAGCAGACACCGACGGAGACCTCGGAGGGTTCAATATCTTTTAACTACAGAGGGATTCCTTCAGATTTGCTTGATGATGTCATTTTAATTGTCAACGCAGATGGAGATTTGGGTAAAAGCTATGAGTTTATTACCGTGAAAGTAGGGAGTATAGAGCTTGGAGATTTATATAATACGGAGACTCTCACAGACTGCAGTGGATTTCATGAAGGATTTATAAATATTACCAAGGATGAATTGAAATCTTTAGCCACCGAAGATGGGAAGATTACATTTACATTAGTCCCATCGATTGCTGTTGATTTCAGTTCTTGTCCCCTAAGGGCCAATGTAATCCTCGACTATCAATCATAGGGAATGTAGAATTGTTTTTTATTTTGCCTTTGTAAAGTTCATTTCAATATATTATAATACACACTTAATTATATGGTATGTGAAAAATGGGATAATTTTTTAACAGAGTGGCAGAATTATACAAACAATAGTGAAAAAAAATAGCTTGCTCGCGTGGAAAAACTTACTCGCCTTTGCGATCAGTTGTGTGTGCCTCTTTTTTTTTCTAAGAAATATAGTCTTTATAGAGGTATACTATGCGCTCAAACAGGTTGATTACCGATGGTTGCCTTTGATTGTTCTTGCTATTTGGTTGTCTATTGTGTTTCGAGCCTTTCGTTGGCAAATTTTACTCCAGAAGATCAAAAACATCTCCGTAATCAGGTTATATCATATGTGGGCGATAGGACTCATGATAAACTGTATCCTGCCTGCCAGGATTGGGGATGTTATTAAAGCATGGGTATTGAGCCAAAAAGAACAGATATCCGTTTCTGCCCCTTTAGCAACAGTGGTTGTTGAACGTCTCTATGATTTATGCACGGTTATTCTGATTCTCTCTGTGGTATTAACAACCTATACATTTCCAGCAGATCAGACGTATAACTGGAAAGGCATAGAGTATCCTATAGGCACCTTATTCAGAAAGATCGGAATAAGCTTCTTCCTGGTGGCTTTGGCTGCTACTGTAGTATTGGGAATATTAGCATATTTCCCAGTTAAACAAAGAACAAAAGTATTAGATATTTTCCCCGTCATGATTAGAGAGCGCCTTGAGCATTTACTTTCTTCGTTTATATGTGGGCTTGATATTTTTAAAAGACCACTATCCGCGCTCTTAGCTGGTGCATGGAGTCTCGCTGTGTGGTATGTGATTATGTTGTGCATATACTTTCTTTTTAGAGGTTTTTCTTTGAACGTAGGCATTCTTGGATCATTTTTGCTCATGTCTGCTTTGGGATTATGTGTTGCTTTGCCACAAGCACCGGGATTTATAGGTGTTTTTCATTTAGCAACAGAAATTGTATTAGTAAAATGTTTTGGCATAGACAGGGCGAGTGCACAGGCATTTGCCATTGTTTTATGGGTTACACAAATAACTCCTCAAATAGCTGCTGGTTTTATTAGCTTGGGTATTGAAGGGGTGAGTTTCAAGAAAATTAGAGAAAGATCAGCCGTATGAAATTCAGGCCTTGTATTGATTTACATAATGGTAAGGTAAAACAGATTATCGGCAGTACACTTGGTGCTGATAGTGAGAAATTGGTCGTTAATTATGAGTCACCCAAACCTCCCTCCTATTTTGCCAATCTTTATAAACAAGATAAATTAACAGGCGGTCATGTGATAATGCTTGGAAGTGGCAATGAAAAAGCAGCACAGGAGGCCTTACACGCCTACCATGGTTATTTGCAAATAGGGGGAGGGATAAATTCTGACAATGCATTATATTGGTTGAAACAGGGAGCATGCGCTGTCATTATAACGTCATATGTCTTTAAAGGGGGGAGGATTAATAGGGAAAATTTACATAAAATAGTAAATATAACCGGCAGAGAACATCTTGTACTTGATCTAAGCTGCAGGCGAGTGAATGAAAAATATTTTGTGGCAACCGATAAATGGCAAAATATTTCACATGAAGAGATATCCTCGGCTTTACTTGATTATCTCGCTGAATCTTGTGCTGAGTTTTTGATACATGCAGCTGACAGAGAAGGAAAATGTGAGGGGGTTGAAATTCCTCTTATAGAAAAGTTAGGAAAGTGGGCGCCTATTCCTGTCACATATGCAGGGGGGGTGCGCTCACTAGAGGACCTTGATACCATATACCAAAAAGGCGGGGGAAGGCTTGATGTGACAGTGGGCAGTGCTCTTGATATCTTTGGCGGCAATGTACCCTACAAAGAGGTGGTAGAATGGCATAAAAAGCACAGTGCAATCGGCGTTGGGGGGGAGGATATGTATGAAAAAAATTTGGGAGATTAAGGGAAAATATTCAAAAAACTCGTCAGTGTTCAATGAATTATTAAAGATTCGAGGATTTGATTCAGATGAAAAAATAGACAGATTTTTACATAGTTCTGCAGGCCATTTGTATTCTCCCTTTTTGTTGAAAGATATTTCGAAAGCTATCGACAGATTATTTTTTGCCCAAAAGAACAATGAATTAGTGATGCTTTATGGCGATTATGATGTTGATGGAGTTACCTCTATAGTGCTTTTGGCAAAGCTGCTTCGCTATTTGGAAATCCCCTTTTTTTATTTTCATCCCGATAGATTAACGGATGGTTATGGATTTCATAGTCGGGGTGTGAGTATTGCACTATCTCGCGGAGCCAAACTTATTATTACGGCAGATTGTGGTATTTCCGATCATAAAACAGTAGACTATGCTCAAAGGGTTGGTATTGATGTTATTATTACCGATCATCACTGTCCTGGGGATTCAATTCCTGATGCTTTCGCGGTTATAAATCCGCAAAGGCGAGATTGTTCATACCCAAACAAGGATCTTGCAGGCGTCGGAGTGGTGTTGAAATTTGTTCAGGGTGTCTTTGAGAAGATGCTGATAGCTCCTTCTCTGGAGGAATATTTTGAAATAGCCGCTATTGGGACGGTGGCTGATGTTGTCCCCATCATTAATGAGAATAGAACCATCACCAAATTAGGATTGGAAATAATTGGATCGCAGCCTATTAATCCAGGCATTAATGCCTTAATAGAAATCGCCGGAATAAAGTCACGAAAGATTAATTGCGGCCATGTAGGATTTCAGATAGGTCCTCGCTTAAACGCAGCCGGCAGGATTTCCCGGGCAGAACTTGCAACTGAATGTCTCCTTGCTCAAAAGAAAGAGCGGGTCCAGGAACTGGCTTATTATTTGAACACAGAGAATATGAAGCGTAAAAAAATTTGTGAGGAAGTGCTGCAGCAAGCACTGGAAAAAATTGAGAGGGATCCACATCTAAGAGAGGGCAAGATTATTGTATTGTCGGGAGAAGGATGGCATCGGGGAGTTATCGGGATTGTGGCCTCCAAGATCCAATCTATTTATTATAAGCCAATTGTTATAATATCCATTGAAAAAAATGTAGGACATGGTTCTGCCAGAAGTATCCCTGCTTTTAATATTTTTAATGCACTCCAGAATTTAGATTCGTGGCTCCTGAATTTTGGGGGGCACAGCCAGGCAGCAGGCATAACAATTGAGACCGATAATATTGAACAATTCAGAGAGAGCATTAACACACTCGCGAATACATCCCTGAGTGAAGATGATATGAAAGAAAGAGTGGTTGTGGATATGGAAATCGATTGTGGTGCATTTACAGTGGGTACTATTAAGCAGATTGAGCTTATGCAGCCCCATTCAATCGGTAATCCGGCACCTGTGTTTGCTTCCTTTGGGTGCAAATTGAAATCTTCCCCGCGACGTATAGGGCAACAGGGGGATCATCTGAAATTTCAGGTTTCACACCACGGAAAGAGCTTTGAATGTGTTTATTGGCAGGCAGGGAATAATCATATAGAAACAAATAAAGGGTACCTCGATATTGCATACACCCCATCTCTCAATGAATGGAAGGGATACCAAAAGATTCAGTTTGAAATTAAAGATTGCCGGCTATCTAAAAGCTAGGATTGAGGAGCCAGGATTGAAGAGCCAGAATTGAAAGCGAACCAGGGTTGAGCCTAAACCACTGTGAGCTCAACCCTGGTTTCTGAGATCAATAGTAAAGGCCGTAAAGTCCGCCGTAGAGTCCGCCATAATATCCGCCATAGAGTCCGCCGTAATAACCGCCATAGCCGCCGTAGAGTCCGCCGTAATAACCGCCATAGCCGCCGTAGAGTCCGCCATAATAACCGCCATAACCGCCATAGAGTCCGCCGTAATAACCGCCATATCCGCCATAACCGCCATAGAGTCCGCCGTAATAACCGCCATAGAGTCCACCGCCGTAAAGTCCATAAAGTCCACTATAGCTAGAGTAACCCGCGGTTCCATAATAGGGATACCCAAATATGCCTGAATTAGAATAATAGGGGCTTAAATATCCACCATAGCCACCATAGTAGGCATGTGCAGATTGGATAGTAAAACTCAAAGCCACGATAAATATTAAGAATGATAAAATAATAAGTTTATGAGTCGTTATTTTCATTTTTATTTCCTCTCTTATTACTTTCACAAAATTCTTTAATCTTTTTTTAATCTCCAAAGAATGCTTTGAATTTTATGATTTTAATCCTTCTCCCTCACCTCCTCTTTTTATGATTTTTCTTTTTCATATATATGCTCTTCTCGCCTTGACATTGGAGCATTTACAAAAAGAGATATCATTGGTTTATGAAAAAGCTATATTTACTCATTATATATTTACTCATTATATATTCTATTAAAATATATCCTAAAAGCCTATTTTCTGCAATATATTCTTACAAAATTTTCACTTACGAATGTATCCGGAAAATTGATTTATCTCAGAGCAATAATAATATAATTATGCAAAATGTATACCAAAAAATGGAGCAGGTGAGAAATTTATTCTTTATTTACAAATTGTAGAATTTTTTCTTTAAGTATTTTTGCATCAACAGGTTTGGTTATATAATCGACCATACCAAGGGCTATGGCATTTTCTTGATCTTCTTTCATTGCAGCTGCGCTCAGGCCGATAATAGGAATATTTTTATTTATTTTTTTATGTATTATTTCAGTTGATTTAAGACCTCCCATCACCGGCATTTGTATGTCCATCAGGATAATATCATAGCGATGTGATTGAACCTTTTGTATTGCCTCCTTTCCATTCCATACCGCATCAACGCAGCACCCATATTTTTCAAGAAGCATTTTTATAAGGCTTTGGTTCGTTGCATTATCTTCTGCAATAAGGACTCTTATTCCCTTTAATGCTATCTCTTTAGAGAGATGCCGTGTAATGATTTGTCCGCTCTTGCGTTTATCCCCCAATGTGGTTTGAAAAATGGCTGCGAGTTCTTGCCTTGTTATTGGCTTGGGAAGAAATGCATCGAACCCAGATCTCCTCATTATTCGTGTGCTCCCGATCTTTGCATATAAACTTATGGCAATAAGTTTTGTTTTTTTATATTTCTCTTCTCTTTTAATTCTCTTTGCGAGTTTATAACCGTCTATTTTTGGCATTTTCAAATCACAGAGGATTATATCAGGAATTGTGGAGTGATTATACATCCATTTGAGGAACTCACTTGGAGACGTAGTGCTGTAAAGAATTGTCAGTCCTAAGTTATGGCAATTTGACTCTAAGATACGGAGTGAATTTTCATTATCATCTATGATGACGACCTTTTTGCCTTTCAGCTTTTTTAATTGAAGAGGGGTTATTTGACTGTCGGCAATAGGATCGCTTTCTTTAAGTTTCAAAGTGAAAATGAATTCACTTCCTTTTCCTTCCTCGGATTTAAGCCAAATTTCTCCTCCCATCATTTCAACAAGACGTTTGGAAATAGCCAGACCAAGACCTGTACCCCCATATTTTCTTGTAGTAGACATATCCGCCTGTGAGAAAACTTCGAATATGGTGCGTCGAACATTTTCCTTGACCCCGATTCCCGTGTCTTTTACTGATATTCGTATAGTCTTTATTGTATGGGGCGCAGTCACGTTGGTATCATCTGTCGATTTATCAAGACTCACATGTAAAGCTATTTCGCCTTCATTTGTAAACTTTATAGCATTACTTAACAGATTGAGTAATATTTGTCTGATTCTTGTAGGATCACCATTGAAGCTTGTTGGCATTCCATCCTCAAAATTATAATAAAGCTCGATCTTTTTTTCCCTAATTTTGGCGCTCAGTATCTTAAGCACGCTTTCGATCAAGTACTGAAGGTCAAAATTTATTTCTTCAAGCTCTACCTGGTCTGCTTCAATCTTAGAAAGATCAAGGATATCATTAATAAGGTCCATAAGTGAATTGCATGTATTGTAAATTATATCGAGATAATTCTTTTGACTTGCATCTAAATGAGTATCATGCAAAAGTTCTGCAAATCCTATTAACGCATTCATGGGGGTTCTAATTTCATGTGACATATTAGCGAGAAATTGGCTTTTTGTCACACTCGCGGATTCCGCCGCTTCTTTGGCTTTAATTAATTTAAGTTGCGTGTGCCTTCGATCGGAAATATCGCGAAAAACCACGACAGCACCGAAGATGTGTCCTTTATCATCCCTGATGGGGGACCCATTGGCCCGTATATGAATTCTTTTTCCTTCCTTATTCTCAAGAAGAATCGTATCTTCAAGCTCGAGTATTTGGCCGGATTTTATTATCAATGAAAAGGGGTTGCGGATTCTTTTGCCCGTTTCTTCATCAATAATAATGAAAATATCACTTAAGGATTTATTTAGGGCCTCATTCTCCTTATAACCTGTTAATTGGCAGGCCATATAATTTATGAATTCTACCCTGCTATTGATGTCTGTGGCAATTACTCCATCTCCAATACTCTTTAGTATTGCTGCAAATTTTTGCTGAGCTTTTATTAATCTATGTTCATCTTCAACTATTACAATCCGTTTCTTTGCCATTATTTTGTTCTATTTCCTCATTACACAAAGCTTTTCTCAATGCTTATTCATTTTTTCACGCGGGAAGGTAATCTTGAATTCCGTCCCTTTGTGACAGCTCAGTTCGATCTTTCCATTAAGTTGATGGGTCAAGCACTGCACTAACACCAGACCCAGTGAATCAGGGTGGTTCAGGTCTATCTCGCCTGAGAACCCTGTTCCATTGTCCCTGACAATTAAAATTAAGTTGTTATCCCTTCCGTGATAGAGAGTAAGGTATATTTCTCCCTTATTGCGATTGGGAAAGGCATGCTTAAGGCTATTTGATACAAGCTCATTTATTATTATCCCGCATGGAATGGCTGAGTTGATGTCAAGGAATATGTTCTTCATATCTATTGTCAATTGAATGGATGTGGATCTTTCCTTGTATGTTTGAAAAAGATAGGAGAGCAGATCCCGGCTATAGTGAGAAAAGTTGATCTTGTCTAAATTCTCTGATTCATAGAGTTTTTCGTGTACCAAAGCCATAGACCTTACCCGGCTTTGACTGTCCTTAAATAGCTCCTCTACCTCTTTGTTCTGGATATATTGACTATGAAGGTTAAGCATACTGGAGATAACTTGCATATTATTTTTGACCCTATGATGGATTTCTTTAAGCAGTACTTCCTTTTCCTTCAGGGATTGTTTAATTTGATTTTCAGTGTGCTTGCGAAAAGTGATATCTATATTGGTACATACGATGCGCAATGGCGCCCCGTTTTTATTTCTTTCAATCACTTTCCCCCGTGAGAGGACCCATATCCACTGCTTGTGGATGGTTTTGAGCCTATATTCAACCTCGAAATAAGGGGTATCCCCCTTTCGTATTGAGTTGAATAAATCTTCTACCCTTTGCCTGTCCTCCGGATGTATTCGTTTTACCCATAATGCATAATCTCCATGTATTTCATGAGGCTTAGAAAAACCGAGCATTCTCTGCCAGCTTGGATCAAAGTAAAGCTCATCAGTGGCCACGTTATAATCCCATAGCCCCTGATTTGTTCCTTCAATTGCTAATTGCACGCGCTCCTGGCTTATTCGTAAATTCTCTTCTATCTGTTTGCGCCTCGTGACATCATCATACACTGCCACGACCTCCCCTGAGGGTAATTTGTATACGTAATTTTCACGCCAGCCTGCAATACGATCATCTTTATAGAGGGATATCGGATGATTTTCCGAATTCCCCGTACGCCATACCCTCTGAAATACCTTAAAAAGACCGAAATCTTTTACTCCGGGAAACACGTCGACAACACTTTTGCCGAGAAGGTCGCTTTTATTGATTTTATCAATATGCTCTGAAGCTCGGTTTAAATCTTTGAAAATAAAATCATCTCCATCATTCACAGCTTCATACACAGCCACTCCGCTGCTCATATTATTAAACAATTCTCTGTACCTCTCCTCACTTATTCTTATTTTCTCTTCGGCTTTTTTTCGGGCAGTAATATCGGTAAAACTCTCAATAATTCCTATAATTTCTCCATCCGGCCCCAGGTAGGGAACTGCAGTGACGATACATGATATTTTTTCTCCATTAGGCAGTTCCTTATCGACCTCATAATCATAGCGTTTTTGTCCCTCCAATATTATTCTCATCGGGCATTGGGAAGTATTGCATAGGGGTCCTTGCCAGATAGCTGAACATACGCTACCGATTGTCGTGTCTTTTTCCATCTGGAAATAAGCGGCAAATGTGTCGTTTATCTGCAGCATTGTATATTCTTTACTAATAACACACATGGGAACAGAGGTATTGAATATCTGACGAAAATCTGAAAGGGCCCGTTGGAGTCTATCTCTCATTTTTCTTTGTTCCGTCACATCATGGAATATAAGCACAGCACCCCTAATAAGCCCCTTCTCATCTTTAATTGGAGAACCGCTGTCAGTAATGGGGATTTTGTTGCCCTCTTTCGTTATCAGGACGGTATGGTTATCCATTCCACTGACAACTCCTTTCGTAAGAGCCTGTGTGACCGGATCATCAGCAGGTTCTCCCGTATATTCATTAATAATTTTAAAGATATCCCACAAATGCTTATGATGAGCTTTACTGCTTCCCCAACCGGTTAATGCTTCTGCCACAGGATTCATAAATTTTATTCTGCCCCTCTCATCAGTAACTATGACTCCATCACCAATACTTCGCAATGTTGTTGAGAGCCATTGCTCATTATTTTTAAGTTTCATTTCTATATCATATCTGTAAAGCGCCATATCGATCACAGTGCGCAACTCTCTATCCTCAAAGGGCTTGAGAAGATGGCCATAAGGTTCTGTTGCTTTTATTCTATCAAGAGTTAATTTTTCTTGATAGGCAGTTAAATAGATAATAGGGATATTGAATTGCTCCCGAATCCTGCAGGCAGCCTCAATCCCATCCATCTTACCCTTTAATCGAATATCCATGAGGATAAGCTCAGGTCTGATATCTGCAGCTTTTATAATCGCGTCTTCTCCTGTATCAACTATTGCCGGCACACTATATCCCAAATTTTCCAATTTATTTTTTACGTCAAGGGCAATAATAGTTTCATCTTCAACTATAATTATTTTGATAGGCTTTTCCATTATCCCGGCTCCTCTTTTCTCATAATTTTTTTATTGTGAGGACGTATTATTGACGTTCTCTCACTATCATAAAAATTATCCAATTATGTCATAATATATTTATTTATTATTAATGTCAAAAATATCGCCTTATTGCTGAGGCAAAGGGATTGTTTTACAAAAATGATTTTGATATATGTATATTATAAAACCATATGATTTGCGAAGGAGGATACGTAGTATGGATACAATAACAGCTATTAAGACAAGACGAAGTATAAGGAGATATGTCTCTAAGAAAATTGACGAGGCACTCATAAAAGAGATAGTGGAAGCGGGCAGTCTCGCCCCTTCAGGACTTAATAACCAACCCTGGAGATTTATCGTTGTTGAAGACAAGGATATGATAGATCGAGTCTCAAGGAACACGAAATATTCACATGTGATTAAAAACGCCTCTGTTATTATTTGTGTCTATCTGGATAAAGCTGAAAGTTATAACTATATTAAGGATGTTCAGGCAATTGGCGCATGTATTCAGAATATGCTCCTTTTCAGCCATGCACATGGCCTTGGCTCCTGCTGGATGGGAGAGATATTAAATAAAGCGGAACAGGTCAACACATTAATGAAGGTTCCCACAGAATTTGAGCTTATGGCTGTTATTACTCTCGGCTATCCGGCCGAGTCAGGGCAATCAGAGAGAAAGAAGATAGATGATTTAGTATATGGGTGGTTAAAATAAGGGTAATAAGAATATCCAGGCTTATCCGTAAGAAAGGAAATGATATGCCGATATAAAAAATATGCACCAGTGTCTCATACACTTAGTATGAGGGAAGTGCTGTGGAGATTGAGCAGCACCGGATCACAATAAGTCATAGAGCAGGGTAAAGAAGACAGATGCCCGTTAGTAAGACATATCATATACATACACTTGATCATTTCATATTATATGGGATTGCGTGCGGTATACTATGGTGGATGATTGAAGTCTTCATCAACGTATCTATTTTGCATAATGGCACTTTTATTGAACAATTATTTTATCCGAGCTTTCATAATCTCTGGATTCGATTCTCTGTCGCCTGTTTATCAATTTCGTTTGGAATCTATGTTCATCTTAGTCTCACCAAAAGGAATGAAATGGAAGAGAAACTTTACAGGGCTGAAAAAGAGGTGGATAAGAGAGTTCGGGAACGCACTGAGGAGTTGATATTCGTGAATAAATCTCTTCAGCAAGAAATTAATAGACAAAAACACCACATTACTATTGAGAGTGCACAGAATAAACAGGGTATAGGCGTGCTTGAAGAGAGCGAAAGCCAATCAAAAAGAGTGTTAGATTCCTTACCTTTTGGAGTTGTTCTTATTGACAGAGAGACACATCTCATTGTCTATGTTAATCCCGCGAGCATAAAAATTATTAGTACTGACAGAAAAAAAATAATTGGCTCTCTATGCTATAAACACATTTGTCCGAGAGAGGAAGCGCAGTGTCCTATTACAGATCTTGGAGAGAGCATAGAGAGTTCGGAATGTTTCCTTCAAAAGGCCAATGGGGAAAGAGTCGCCATTTTAAAGACAGTCCTTCCCATTAGGTTGAATAATCATGATTATCTTCTTGAAAGCTTTTTAGATATTACGGAAAGTATGCAGACAAAAACCACACCAGATTCTGTCAAAAGTGGTGTAGCAGAAATAAACTGGGAAGAATTGGAAATCTTGGATACACTCCCTGTTTCTTAATAGTATGGTTTGGTACGTATAGTATGGTTTCATACTCCCCCCCAAAAAAATTAGTTATAATATTTATCTTGGAAAGATAATGAAAAATTCTGTTTTTTATTATATACTAGAATAGAACATTGAGTTGGGATGTAAGCTTACATTATTATTAAATCAGGTGAAAGGGGAGAGCGAAGTGCTATGTCTTATAAAGATAATGAAATGGAATTGTTAAATATCGTGAATAATAATGAGAGTTATTTTTCTTCGGAAGAACCTGTTGAAGTGTCGGAAGAACCTATTGAAGATCCGAAAGCTTCTGAGACTAATAATGAGATTAAGATTTATTTGCGTGAAATAGCAAAAGTACCGCTTCTGTCAAGAAAAGAAGAGAAGGAATATGCTTTAAGGATTGCCCAGGGTGATACGTATGCGAAATCTGAAATGACGAAGGCAAATTTACGCCTTGTGGTGAATATTGCAAAAAAATACATTAACTGTGGCCTTCCTTTTTTGGATTTGATACAGGAGGGGAATCTCGGATTAATGAAAGCTGTTGAAAAATTTGATGTGAAGCGTAAATGTAAATTTAGTACCTATGCAATATGGTGGATTAGGCAAGGAATTACCCGTGCAATAGCTGAAAAGTCACAAACTATAAGGGTCCCGGTGCACACAATGGATGCGGTTAAATCATTGCTTAAACATACTCAAAAATTTCTGCAAAATAATCACAGAGAGCCTGATAATAAAGAATTAGCAAAATCCATGAAAATATCAATAGAGAAAGTAGAAGAGTTAAAAAATATTATTAAGAGTCCTATTTCTATTGAAGAACCCATTAATGAATTAGGTAATTATAATATTGTTGATTATATAGAAGATAAACAGTATGTTTCAGCGTTGGACAGGTTAATTAATGATAATTTAAGTGAGCAGATTCGAAAGGTATTACATACCTTACCAGAAAGAGAAAGAAATGTAATTAAACTGCGATTTGGCATAGGAGTGCCCACCACAAAGACATTAAATGAGGTTGGGGATCAGTTTCATTTATCACGGGAAAGGGTCAGGCAGCTTCAACAACGAGCCCTTGCCCGGCTTAAGGAACCTGAACGTTTAAAACCATTGTATGATTTCTTTGGAAATTGAGAGGGTATATTTCTCTGTGTGGGTGAGGAATCTCATTAGGAATCTAATAATGATTCTAAGTATGGCTCGATTGCCCGACATGTATGACAAATAATATTTCCATTTTTATCAATGAGGGTTTTGGATGGTACGCCTTGGACCCCATACGTGCTGGCCACCTTTGCATATTTATCCAACAGAATTGTATAAGGAATGTTATGTTGAGCTGCAAATGACGATACTTTTTTTTCGCTTTCCTGGATATCGATATTAATAATTTCAAATCCCTTTTCTTTATATTTTGAATAGAGATCTCTTAAATAGGGAATTTCCGACACACAGTATCGGCACCATGTTGTGGTAAAAACTAAAAGCACGACCTTTCCCTTAAAATCACTAAGCTGTATCTTGTTTCCCTTTAAATCATCGAGCATAAATCCTGGTGCGCCGACTTCAATATCTTGACCCCTCCCTGATTTTTTTCCTGTGGGTGAAAAATCTTCAGATGAGGAACATCCCATCAGATTAATAATAAGAAAAAAACAAATTAATAACTTATACATGCGCTCACTCCATACTCAGAACTCCTCATTGTAAAGCTCCCTAAAAATGATAATTATATTACACTATATCGGCAAAGAAGTCAATTATCACTCGGCAATTCACATTATTGATTTTTTTTTGATATACTATCACTATAAAATAGTATACATAACCGAGAGAGGAACATAAATGCCAAAAAAAGAATCCAAGATGTTGGTGCCCTATCATCCAACTATAGAACAGCTGAGGCCTTTAGTCTTAGGGAAAAAGCTCAACATAGACAGATCAATAATAGACAATCTGGATACGAATATAATAATACTTGATAAAAATATGAATATCACGCTCATGAATCGTGCTGCTGAAAAAACATTAGGTGTCCTTTTCTCAGAGTTAAAAGGGAAAAGCTTTCTCTCCTTGAAATCACACTCAATGAAAAATGAGCTGAGCATAGACCTTAATGAAGTGATTAAAAATCAGAAGACTGTGAATAAGCGTGAGATTCGCTATTTATCCCCGGATAATACTGCCCATTTTATTGATTTTAATTATATGCCAATAATCAATGATGATGGTGAGGTTGAGGGGATACTTTCATTTGGGAAGGATGTGACAGAGGCAGTTAATCAAGAAATTATTCAACAGGAGACAAATAATAAACTCAAGGAACTGCTCAAGCAACTGTCTAAAAAGGATAAGCAGATAAAAACATTACAAAATCAATTACGGGATAGATATAAATTTCATAATCTGATTGGAAAGAATTATCTGATGCAGAATATTTTTGATTTAATAGAAAAGATAGCCCCCACCGACTCAACCGTTCTTATTACAGGGGAAACAGGCGTGGGCAAAGAATTAGTCGCCAAGGCAATTCATTACAATAGTCTTCGCAGAGATTACCCGCTTGTGAGTATCAATTGTGCGAGCCTTGTTGAAACTTTGTTGGAAAGCGAGCTTTTTGGTCATGTGAAAGGCTCCTTTACCGGGGCTATCAGGGATAAAAAGGGAAAGTTTGAGATTGCTGATAAAGGTACTATATTCTTGGATGAGATTGGTGAAATTTCTTTTTCAACACAGGCGAAATTATTACGGGTCATTCAGGAAAAAGAAATTGAACGAATAGGTGATGAAAGAAAAATCAAGGTCGATATTCGAATCATTGCTGCCACTAACCAGGACCTTCTTGAAATGATTAAAAAAGGGAAGTTTCGCAAGGACCTCTTTTACAGATTAAATGTAATAAGCATCAAAATACCGCCTTTAAGGGATAGAATTGATGATATCCCTCTTTTGACTAAACATTTTATCACTCTCTTCAATAAACGATATAATCAGAATATCAGAGAGATATCCCCGTTAGTGCAGAAAAAGCTCCTGAATTATTCCTGGCCGGGCAATGTGAGGGAATTGGAGGCAGTGTTGGAAAAAGCGATAATTTTAAGTTCATCCGATGTCATAAAAGAAGTTGACATTACCCCTGCCGATCATCCCGCTTCCCTCTATCTGTTGCCTCAGAATAAAGAATCAGAGGAAGCGCTTACGTCTTATGATGAGGTGAAGGAACGAATAGATGAATTTGAAAAAAATTATTTCCTCACTGTATTTAAAAAATGTAAGGGAAGAATAAACGATATCTCTGAGTTGACAGGATTAAACCGACGCACAATCTTAAATAAAGTGAAGAAATTCAATATTAATAAGAACGATTTTAAATAAGACAGCAATCCCTTGTATTTCTAAGAGTGCACTATAATAAATTGAAAAAAATTACATTTCATGCTATAAAACTGACAATAGTATATTGATATTGAATTTAATAAAGGAGAAATACACTATGAATCAAGTAAAAACAGCTTTTTTTATGACGGTGCTCACAATCTTGTTGGTCCTTGTTGGAAGTGCATTAGGAGGCAGAAACGGTGCAATTTTTGCCTTCATATTTGCCCTGGTTATGAATTTTGGGTCTTATTGGTTCAGCGATAAGATTGTATTATCCATGTACCGAGCACAAGAAGTAAGCTATGAGGAGGCCCCCGAATTATTTACCATAGTCGAAAGACTTGCTCATAGAGGTCATCTGCCAATGCCCAAAGTATATATTATTCCACAGGAATCACCAAATGCCTTTGCCACGGGAAGAAGCCCCGCACATGCAGCCGTGGCAGCGACACGGGGGATTTTAAATATTTTGTCCGAGCAAGAACTTGAAGCGGTTTTAGGGCATGAACTTACACATGTGAAGAATAGAGATACCTTAATAAGCACTATAGCTGCGACCATAGCCGGGGCCATAACCATGCTCGCCACTATGGCCAAGTGGGGTTTAATGTTTGGAGGACTCTCAGGACGCCGAAGAGATGACAATGGTGCACTTGGCTTAATAGGCATTTTGATTGTTTCGATCCTCGCACCTTTCGCTGCGCTTCTTGTGCAGATGGCCATTTCACGCTCAAGGGAATATATGGCGGATAAAGGCGGTGCTGAATTATCGAATCATCCGTTGGCCCTTGCCTCTGCGCTGGAAAAGCTGCAAGCCTATTCGCGAAGAATGCCTATGCAGAGCACGAATCATGCTACCGCTCATTTGTTCATAGTTAATCCATTTAAAAGTGATTTTATAGGTAATTTATTCAGTACCCATCCATCGACTGAAAAGCGCGTAGCAAAACTGCATGAATATGCCGAACAGCTTGAGGAGCCACACAACCTTTTCCTATAAATTTGTATAACTATTGTGCAGATAAAATGCCCAGCATCTGGGCGTGTATGTGGCCGTTACTCGCTACTATCTCCTGTGCATATATGCTAAAACTACCGGCGGTATAGGATGATAACATGCCGCCGGCTTCCGTGACTATCAGGGAGCCGGCGGCCATGTCCCAAGGATGAAGTGTTGATTCCCAGAATCCATCAAATCTGCCCGCAGCTACATAACAAAGATTGAGGGCTGCGGAACCATCTCGGCGGATTCCCTGGGCCTTAAATAAAAATTTTTTAAAATGGTTCAAGTTTTGATGCGACTTTTTCTCAATATCATAAGGAAATCCTGTCACGAGCAGACTTTTGTCCAATTCAGAAATGGGTGAGACATGAATCGGATTGCCATTGAGTGTGGCCCCTTTCCCTCGCTCTCCGGAGAATAATTCATCACGCATCGGGTCATAGACTATGCCGTGAATTATTTCTTCATCCTTCTCCAAGGCAATCGACGTACAAAAACAGGGATATCCATGTGCATAATTCGTCGTGCCATCTAAAGGATCAATAATCCATTTATAATGAGAAGAATAGGGACGAGGGGGGCTTTCTTCAGCGAGAACGCCATGATCAGGAAATTTACTGCGGATGCGCTCGATAATTATTTTTTCACATAACCTATCAATATCTGTCACAAGGTCTATTTTGCCCTTATAATAAATATTCTTTTTTTTGGTTAAATACTCTCTTTGTATCTTCCCTGCTTCCTTGGCAGCATCAATCGCAATATCAATCATTTACTCTTGCTGCGCACCTTTTGTGAGAAATATGTTCAAGAATTGGCCGAAGCCCGGTTCGATCGATTTCATTACGAAGCCATTCAGGGTCCCAACGCCATAGCAAGATTTCTTGCAGCGCCCGAAGTGTAGCCATTCGTGGTGTATCTTCAAGAAATGCAATTTCTCCAAGAACATCGCCGACATTCAGTATCCCGATAGTCTGGCCATCCTTGATAACCTCAACCTCTCCTGTAATAATCAGTCCAACCCAACGATCAGTATTCCCCATTTGAATAATAATATCACCTGGTTTGTAGCGAACGGGTGTGCCATTTTGTATCCACAAGTGCTTTTCTTTATCAGGAATTCCTGAAAAGACCTGAGATTGTTCAAATGCCTGGCCAGTGAGTATAAAAGCCCTGAAACGTTCTTGAAAATCATCATGCATCACAGAATAAAACTGTTCAAAGGTGATTGATCCAACTATTGCCGATTTAGTAATCAAAACATCAGCCACACGAGGTCTGTCATCTAAAAAGGCAATCTCTCCGATTCCTGTATCGCCGTGTAAAGTAGCGGAATGGATAACATTCCCCGAAGGAGTTCTCCCCAGAACATTGGCTTCTCCTGAAGAAAGCCAATAGAAAGTGCGATCACGTTCACCATATCGCGTTAAAAAAGTTCCTGCTTGGGCCATACTCCATTGCCAGGGCAATTGAGCAAGCTCGGGTAATAATTGAAATAGAGGAACGTTTTTATTAAATCCATCTTTTTCATAATCAGAAAGTATCATAGGCTGTAATTGGTTTCGGCCTCGTAATAAAAATGCAGCCTGACACAAGTCGATTGTGTGCAAAATGACGCCAAAAGCAAAGCATACGCTCGCAATTGATATAATAGTCTTGAGGATTAATCCTCCGGGAGTTATAGGGATATTGATGAGTTTAGGCAAAGACAGAAATGTCAGCACAACAACATTGATCCATATAATCAGGGAAAAAGCAGCCCAGGCCATCGATGCTTCTGTGTCAGTCTCAATTGTCTGGCCTGCAGGCAGAAAACGGCTCGTTATTGCCCATCTGAGATGTTCCGGGAGGTCCTCAACGCGGAGAATTTTTTCCATTAAACGCGTTCCAGGGCCGGGTCGCAGTGGGAAGAGTGCGACAACTGTATAAATCCAGAACCCAATGGCAAAGCCCGACAATAGGATAGGATCAATCGGTTTCCATGCCAGACATGCAAAGCCCCAGATAAGAGGGAGAATAAGACTGAAGAATGCAGCTATCGAAGGAATGCCAAGACGCCAGACTACCGGTTCCACAACGATGCCAAATCCCCCGAATCCGACAATATATTTCTTGCCCTGGCAGTAATGCAAGACAACACTTGCTTGCCAAAGAACCGAGAGGAGATACCCTAAAACGGATCCCCGCAATATTCGTTCACACTCAAACAACGTGTCGATGCGTGCCAATGGCAAACGGGTTATAAGGTTATAATTTATTCCGAGACCTAGTAATGCACCAATAAAGCTTATGATTAATATAATCCAGGCCATCCATGCAGGGCAGGGCATGAAGCGAAAGGGAATTCGCGCAACAGCATAGGAAGAGGAAGGCTCTTTCGAGAGTTCCTCTTCTGGTCGCGCTAATGATAGGGCGAGTCCAAATGGAATGCTCTCATAATTATCAGGATGATCTGCCACGTACCATACGCGGCTGTGCTCTTTTTTGACAGCAGCCTGTTTTGACCCGAGAATCCATTGATACCGATTATATGTCTCTGTTTTATTCATAGGCTTTTTCCTTATAAAAATATATTTATATTATATATCGGAAAAAGCCAACTATTTATTTTTAGTATTCAACACTTCTTATTGTGACAGTGATGGTCCTGAAATTAAAAAGTGCGGTGCGATAATTGGTTAATTGGAAATCAAGAGATAACCGAGTAACGCGCCGATTAACATCCCTGACCAGGGATTTGAGGTAAGACTTCAGCCTTTTGCTCCTATACAACGGCTGAGGTATCCTAATCCAAATCCTATTGCTGCTCCTATAAGCGTGCCGATAATTTTTTTCGGACTCATTGTTTTGGCCCATCTATTGCGTGTTTCAGTAATGCCTGGAATACATCACTCTGACTCACGATTCCCACGAGCTTATTTGCTTCTCCGGAAATCACGGGTAATCTTCTTATCTTATTGATAATCATAACAGCGCAAGCCCTCATAATAGGAGTGCTTGGCGTTATGAGAATAAGCTTCTCTTTCATGATATCTTTTGCTTTAAGACGTGTGAGCTCTTTTCGTTTTTCGTTTGTAAATCCATACGTCAGCGCCTTAGGCACATCACTTATAAATTCGGAATAATCGGGGAATAGCCTTTGTAATAGATCTTTCTCTGAGATAATGCCGATGATTTTATCTTTCCCATCCACAACCGGAACACCACTTATCTTATTTTTATCAATTATATATATCACCTCTTTGATATAAGTTTCCGGTCCTACAGTAATTACGTGAGAGGTCATAATTTTATCTACCGTCATAAATATTCCTCCTGAATTAGATTTTTTCAGCGATTCTCATTTTGACTGATGTATTTTCCTCCAACATGGTGGGTGTCCCACAATGAGAAGTGCTGAGGTTTTCTTATTATTGTATTATATCAATTATTATAGTAAAGTAAAGGCACATTTATTATGTCCACAAGGAGAAGTGCTAACATTTTATCTTTGAAAACCTGGCAGGAATAGTGCTAAATGCCGATTAAATCAATACAATCTGAAATTAATTGAAAGGAGTCTGATTATGCTGAGAATGCTTGAAGATTATATTGAGGTCGTTGGTGATACTATCATCGCAGACATTCATAAAAAAGCGAGGAAATTATATAATAAACATATCATTCAGATTAATTCCACCTTTATTGGCGGAGGAGTGGCTGAAATATTGAGCTGTCTTGTGCCGATGATGAACGATGTTGGTATTGATACAGGATGGCGTGTGGTGCATGGGAACGCGGCATTCTACAATATCACGAAGAAGATCCATAATGGGCTGCAAAGCGCGCCTATTCAACTTTCAAATATGGAGAAGAAATTATATGGGGAAGTGAACGAGGAATTTGCTTCATATACTCACATCGGTCATGATTGTGTAATTATGCATGATCCTCAACCATTACCGCTTATTTATTATTTCAAGAAACGGCAACCCTGGATATGGCGTTGCCATATAGACCTTTCTGATCCTAATAGGGAATTATGGGAATTCTTGAAAAATTTTATGCTTCGCTATGATGTAATTATTATTTCCCGGGAAGAATATAAAAAGAAAGACCTCCCTGTTGAACAAAGGGTAATCCCTCCTGCCATTGATCCCCTTTCTATCAAGAATCGCATCATGTCAAAGCGGGATATTGCCAGTTACATAAAAAATACCTGTATTCCCACTGATAAGCCTATTATTACCCAGGTCTCACGAATGGATATATGGAAGGACCCAGAAGGAGTGCTGGAGATTTATAATAAGGTGCGCGAAAAAGTTGATTGTCGCCTGCTTTATTGCTATAATCTCGCCTCTGATGATCCGGAGGGAATAGAAATATATAACCGGATACTCGAGAAAGCAAAAGACATGGTCAAAAAAAATGATGTGCTCTTTGTTATGGGAAATAACGAATTTCTTGTGAATGCGATACAGAGTATTTCGAGCGTTATTATTCAGAAATCAACCAAAGAGGGATTTTGTCTTGCCGTAACTGAGAGTTTATGGAAGGCAAAACCTGTCGTGGCCTCCCGTGTGGGGGGAATACCATCTCAAATCATAGATGGAGTGACTGGCTTCCTTATAGAGCCCTATGATTATCAAGGTTTTGCCGACAGAATTATCACTCTGCTCAGAAATAAGAAACTGGCAGAGGAGATGGGGCAAAGGGCACGGGAATTTGTGCGCGAAAATTTTTTAGTAACACGACTAATGGGCAATTATCTTGATTTAATTAATGAACTTGTAAATTAATATATGGATAGAATGAGAATCACCATCATAGGTGCCGGTATCATTGGCTTATCAATAGCAGCAGAATTATCCCAAACGTATGAAGATATCCTCGTTCTTGAGAAAAATGATAATTTTGGTCAAGAAACAAGCAGCCGAAACAGTGAGGTACTGCATGCCGGTATTTATTATCCGACAGGCTCGTTAAAGCATAGATTATGCGTGGATGGATTAGAGATTTTATATGAGCTATGTGTGAGGGAGTCTATCCCTCATAAACGCATTGGCAAGATTATTATCGCGACTGACGAGGCTGAGTTGGAGGATGTGCGCTCGTTATTTGAAAGAGCCCGCATAAATGGCGTCAAGGATATAGAGCTTCTAGGACAGCGTGATATCCGGAAACGTGAACGTAATACAAATGCATTAGCAGGACTCTATTCCCCCCGGACCGGTATTATTGATTCGCATTCATTAATGAAATATTTTATCAGAAAGGCCAGCTCAGCGGGTGTGGATATTGTCTATGGCAGTGAAGTTAATTTGGTGCAAAAAGAGGATCAAGGCTTTATTATTGGCTTAAAAGACGATGAATATCGATTTGTATCCGACCTTGTTGTGAATTGCGCAGGGCTTTTTTCTGATCAGGTTGCCGCCCTTGCAGGGCTTGATATAGATAAGTGCGGGTATCGGCTTTATTACTGTAAGGGAGATTATTTTGCCTATGCTAAACCATCCCTTGTCAATATGCTCGTGTACCCATTACCTCATGAGAAAAAGGGTGGCTTGGGAGTCCACGCAACACTGGATTTAGGTTCACGACTTCGCTTTGGTCCGGATGCTGAATATATTGATAATAAGATTCATTATGCTGTTAATCCGGATAAGACTGAGGTGTTTTATAATGCAGCATGTAAGATTATTCCCAATCTTGAAAGGGAAGCGCTTATCCCGGACATGGCAGGTATAAGGCCAAAACTTCAAGGACCTGATGATTCATTTAGGGATTTCATTATAAAAGAAGAATCAGAGAAAGGGGTCAGGGGATTGATTAATCTTATCGGGATTGAATCCCCGGGGCTTACTGCATGTGCAGCCATTGCCAGAATGGTGGCGAACATGGCCGCACCTATTCTGGATTAATAGCAGGAGAAGAGCTTTAACGCCATTATAATAATAGTGACGCCCAGAATAATACGGATTATCTTCTCGCCTCCTTTGACGGATATTTTTGCTGACCACCACGCGCCAAAGGCATTTCCTGAGGCCAGACTGAGTCCAAAGCCCCAGTTCACATTGCCTGTCATTATAAAAATGAATAATGCTGGAATTGTATAAATAAATACAATAAAAAGTTTGTGCATGTTAATATAGATAAGATTCAAGTTGAGGATATGGTAGAAAGAAGCCATTATTAAAAATCCAACCCCTACTTGTATGAAGCCGCCGTAAAATCCGATACCGAACATTGCCACATAAATTAAAAATTCATGAAGGGTTCCTTTGCGCACCTTTTTTGAAGTCCGTGATTGAGGAATGAAAAACATAGAGATAACAATTCCAATCATCACAATGCCGAGGATTCTCTGAAACAAGAGATTATCAATCTTGATTGCGACAAAAGCGCCAATAATCGCTCCGGGTAGGGTAAATAAGGATAAGATAAAGCTTTTCTTAAATTGGTGGAATCCTTCCCTTCGAAAGGAAATAATCCCTGAAATATTTTGCAGACCTATGGCAATACGGTTTGTTCCATTTGCCATGGCACTGTCCAAACCGAGGAAAATAAGGGTAGGGAGTGTTATTGTTGATCCACCCCCTGCCATGACATTTATAAAACCAGCCACAGCGCCAACACCAAAAAGGACGGCTATTTTCCAGTATTCCATTGGTTATGCCACTTTTTTTATTCAGAATCTAGCATCAAACAGTCAGCATTGCGAAGCTTCAGCGAAATTAACTATTAACATTAACCTTATCATAGTATACTAATGGATAAATTTCAATCTTTCGTTATTTCAATCAGCAATTCTAAATGAAAAAGATCACTTTTATAAGCGCGGGAAGAAAATAAAAGGGTAGATGACGGTCGTGACAGCTTGTGCCCCTGCCGGGAACCTCCAGCGAAGTATCATATCTATGAGGCATGCCTCTAAATTTGGATTATTTAATTCACTTGAATATATCTCTGCGCTTAAAACCTGGTCAGCTGTTCCAATGGAGAATTTAACCGTAATTCTTCCCTTTAAAGTTGGATTATTCTTAAGCTCTCTTTGATAACAGTACGCAATACTAGACTTATAAGAGGAGACAACCTGTAATATAACCTCTTCGCTGCGACTTTTATCAATGCTGGGTCCAGATATTATTTGTGCTTTCGCAGGCTCGATCTTTAGGGATTCTAATATTTTTTCCTCATCAGGAAGGATTATTTTGTCAGCATTCGCAACCTGGACAGAATTAAAAATCTTATCTAATTTTTCCTGAGCATTATGCTCCTGATTTTGTAATAGCTCATCAAGATCCGCCAGTCCTGTGCCGGCAGCATCGGATGATACATCCAGCTGCTCGAGCTGAGTTAAAAGATCATCGCCATTTTGGGCAATCTCATCCGAGAGCAAGTCGAGTTCTTGAATAGATGAATCATTACCCTCAGTCGCAGATGAGGTGGATATACGCCCGAGAATGCCGAGTTCATGAATATCCAGTCTCTTTTTTTTTACCTCATCAATGCCTGGTTTTGTGAGGGACGCTACCTGATCAGCTTTCTCCTGCGAACTGACAGGTTCTACGTAATCATCTTTTTCTTTCTCAATGGGAAGGGGACTTTGCGATACCAATTTTTCGGGTAGGGGCTTTGGTGGTGGGGGCTTTGGTGGTAGGGGCTTTGGTGGCAGAGGCTTTGGTGGCAAGGATGTTGGTTGTATGGGTTTTGATTGAGCGGATTTTTCCAGTAACGATTTATTCTCTATTATTTCTTTTTTAGGTTTATGAAGTATAGGCGGTGACTCTTTTTCTATTCTCATTTCTGTTATTTTCTGCAAGCTTATCGGAGATTCCTTGATAATAAGGTTGACAAATCTTTCCGATACTTCAGATAAATTATGAAGATCGGGGGAGGGCAATGTCACAGACTTTACATAAAAAATAATCATCAAATGGATAATAAGCGAGCAGATAAGGGGATAGAGAAAATCCCTCTGATTTTTATTGAAGAAAGATAATCTATACTCCAAGGGAAGTTGTGCGTGAATCTGTGTGTCCTTTTTCACCTTATAGGTTTTTTTCATTGTCTTCTATGGAGTTATGCTTATGTTATTTTTTTTATTACATGCAGGGATATCTCCCCAAATTCTGCCTTGCCACACGTGTAGATCAATTTTTTAATTATTGCATAGGGTATTCTTTTATCAGCCTGGATGATTATTTTTCCGCTAAAGATCACTGATGGATTCAGAGAGGCAATGTGCAGGGTATGTTTTTTGTTTTCCACTAAGGCTGTATAAAGCTCTTCAACCAGCAGCTCTTTCTGCTTCAGGACCACCTCTGCCTCTTTTATATGGTGGCCATTAAGAAGTATGGATTCGTTTGTTGCAGTAATAATTGCGGCAGACTCCGGCGCTTTGATGGCAGTTGAGATGGGTAACTGCAAATCCTTCATATATATACCCATATCAGGGCGAAGGGAATAGTGCTTTAATAAGAAAATCAAGAGGATTATAAACACATCTATGAGAGATGTGAGGGATAATATGATGATTTTATTTTTACTTTTCCTTCGTCTCATGAGTATATTTTTATCAATCCTGGGTTGCTGCTAGGGTAATATTAGGTATTCCGCACAATCTGCATTCATCCATTGCCTGCACGAGATAATCATAAATAATTCTATCATCAGCTTTAATGATGATATCCTCTTTTGAGGGATATTTTGTTTTTATTTTTGTGAGATCGTTGCGCAGTCGAGCATAATTATACGCCTGCTCTTTTGGTATGTAACTTATAAGATTGTCAGAGAGTACAAGATAAAAACCATCGACTAAAATTGCAAGAATAAGCATGTCATTTTCTTTTCCTTTATATTCGGCGTGAGTTGTGGGGAGTTTCATGTCAATGACAGACGTATTAATAAACACAGCAGTGACGAGTAGAAAAGGTATGAGAATGATGAATAAATTCAAGGCTGATGTAAGGCATAGATTGACATTTGTTTTTGTTCTGCCTTCTTTTTTAATTCTCCATGTGTTCATGATGATGCTTAATGCTCATGAGTTAAAAGATTGACGACCTTAAGCGAGAAATGATCAATTTCGTCCATAATCTGTTCACTCACGGCAGTGATAAGGGAATAGGCGATCATGCATGGAATGGCGACAATAAGTCCAAATGCAGTGGTATTTAAAGCCATGGAGATACCCTGAGCCAGCATGGCCCCCTTTTGCGCAGCGTCTGCATAGCCGACCGCATGAAACGCCTGTATAAGACCGAGGATTGTGCCCAAAAGCCCCATAAGGGTCGATACATTGGCGATCATACTGAGATAATCGGTTCTCTTTGATATGTGAGGCATGTGTTCGAGAACAGCCTCATCAATAGCATTCTGTATACGCTTTGGATCTTTTTTCTGGGTTAATAGACCAGACTTAATAATTAAGGGCAAGATGGCATCGCTTTTACTACAAAGCTCAATGGCATTTTTCATATCCCCCTTGCGTATAAATTCTGTGAGATCTCCCATAAATTTTTCTGTATTTATTCTAAATTTAAAGCCGACCTTATAAAATCGCTCGATAATAATGGCGAGCCCGAATATTGAAATAATTAAAATAGCATACATAAAAAACCCACCTTGTATAAAAGCGAGTTTTATAAATTGTACAATACCCATTTATTTCTCCTCAGATATATAGTTAATCAGATATATAGTTAATATGACACACATTACACATGATGTCCACATTCCATGTTTTATCCGGAATCTGTGCTGCATGTGATTTTCTGAACATAACCTCATCTAATTGATGACATTTATTGCAGAGAAAATTCTTATCAAAGGTTATTTTCCCATCCTTGCGAGAGATAATATTATTATTTTCAATATAAACGGAAAGCATATCTTGAATCTCGTGTAATGAAATATTATGATATGCAGTCTTGTGACATGCTATACAAAGGTTATTTATCTTTTGTGAAATAAATGTCGGGTGGGAGAGCCGGCTATAATCGATTTGATAATGGCATGAAACACAATTTGCGCTGGGCTCATTCTGTTTTATAAAAGCTGTATCTTTCCTGGTAGTGTCATGAGAGGTATGTGCCAGCAATTGCGGCAGAATCAATGGATTAATTTCATCCAAGGTAAACTCCTTTAGTCTCGTGTCATTTAACTCTACTTCCAATTGGAGGTCTGCCCTGGGAATTATAAAAATTTCAAGGGGCTTTTCAATATCACCCTCTACCTTCAGTTCATCCATTTCTATCAGGTTATCAAAGCCATTTCTATTGTCTTGGGCCCATAAGGCATGATAAAGAAAAAGAGCACTCACGAGCAGTGCAAAAGCTATCTTTTTTATTGTTCTCTCCATGGTATCTTATTGTGTGTCTTGAAGTGCTTTGATCCATTGTCCTGCTTCATCAGATCGTGCACCTTTCAGCTCAATGTATTTACTGTAATTCTTTAGGGCCTCTTTTTTATCCTTTAAATAAATATCGTAAAGTATCCCAAGATTCAAGAAAATATCAATTGCCTCGGGATTAATGTCACGCGCCTTCGTATAACAATCGAGAGCAGCGTCATATTCCCCTCTGTCTTGGTAAGCAATACCAAGATTATTATAAGCTATATAATCTTCAGGTGTAAGCTCAAGGATTTTTGTGAGGGTTTGTATAGCTTCTGCAAAGCGTCCTTCTCTTCGTAAAGCAATTCCAAGATTATTATAGATAACAGGATTATGGGGGTCAATGGCCAATGCCTTCTTATAGCTAAAGATCGCCTCTTCACCTTTTCCTATTATATCATATATCTGCCCAAGGGTAATATAGATATTTACTTTATCATCCGATATATTAAGAGCTTGTTTATATGCTTTGACAGCGAGGTCATAATGCTTTTTAAGCTGATAAATTTCCGCAATGCACACTCGTGCTGCCAGATATTTAGTATCCAGTTGAAGGGCTTTTTTATATTCAACGAGAGCCTTTTTATATAAACCCTGCTCCCTGAATAAATCTCCCATATCTTTATATAGTGGGGCGATATTTTTATTAATCAGGAGAGCTTTTTTGTATTCTGTCTCGGCATCATCGTACTTGTGCAGTTTGGTGTATATTTTGCCGAGATTATAATGAATATGAAAGGGGTCTTCATTTTCCTCTTGCAATTTTAATAATGCATCGAGCGCTTTTTCATACTCCCTTTGTTGGTAAAGAATATCAGCCTTATGAAACTTTGAATGCTTATAGCGCTCTTTCGGGGTGAGCTGAGCGCACCCATAGATGCTGCAGCATATAATAAAAAGTAGTATGAGTAATTGTTGGGCTCTCTCTTTCATCATTCCTTGTCACTTTTCCATATAAAGGTGGTCAGATACATTATGGATGGATGCAGGACTTCGTCGTATTTCTATCACCTCTCGTCGATAGCGCTGTGGAGACAGTTCCGCTAATCTTTGGTATGATTCTTTTACGTATTTATTCTGGCTTATTTTCCATGTATAGGCGTTGGTGTTCTCTTCATAGGCTTTAATGGCCAGATTGATAAAGGATTGGGCTTTCACGCCCAATGCTTTTCTATACTGTTCTCGCTCATCCTCACTAAGTATGGAAGGCAGGGGTGCATTCCTGATTAATTGAGCTATCTGTTCGTAGACATTTCCCCATCGAGCAATATTCATCACTAGTTTTTCCCTTGATTTATCAATCCATTCGTTTTCAATAGACTGAGAAAGCCATAAATCAATATTTTTTTTATAAAAAGAGATAGCATTTTCATAATAATTGGCAATCTTTTGTTTTAATTGAATCGCGCGAAGATATTCATTTTCACTCTTAAGGGGAGCAGGCTTTTTTGGGGAGAGCAACTCATCGCATAAATTCTCAATAGCACATGCAATAGTATACGTGGCGTTCGTCGTCCACCTGGCGACTTTGTAATCATAGACCTTCTTATACGATTCAATGAGAGCGGACAATAATTGAAGCTTCCTTTTCATTTCTTCATCAGAGAGCCCATTTATGTGGAGAGCAGTATACTGCGTAAAATATTCTTCAGCCAGTGAAAATTGAGCCCATGCAGCAAAATAAGCATTCATGGTTGAGGTGTCTTCATTGAATGTCTTATAGGTATCTGCTGCAATCTGAAATGATGAAAAAGCTTCATTGTTCTTGTTTTGTTTTTTTTGGGCATACCCTTTGCGAAAGAGTGCCTCAATAAGTTTTTCCTTGGGATTTTTGCTTAAATACAATTCGAAGATTTCTTCTTCTTTCTTCCAATCTTGAAGTCTCTCATAGAGCATTCCGGCCTTATATAGGGCATTAATGCTTCCTTCAAATTTAGGATAGGTACGATAAATATGTTCATATGAGGTAGCAGCCATTTTATGATCATTTTCTTTTTCATAGAAGGCAGCGACCTGTAATAAGGCGGCAGGTGTGTGGGGTGATTTTGGATAATGTTTTATAAGATATTGAAATATCTCATATGCCATCTTGTCATTTTCGGCTTCTTTATAGAGGGATGCAGCTTCGTATAAGGCGACATCTGCGATTTCTGCATTTGGGAATTCCTTTGCGACTGATCTGAATTCTTCAGCATTCCCCGATTGCTCAGCTCCTTTAAATCGTGAAAGCATATGCATCTTGTGGGATTCTTTCCTGGTGAGAAAAAGCTCCACCGTATGCCCTTTTTCTTTTAAGAGAGAATCGCACAATTTTACCAACAGACTGAATTGCTCTGCTGCCGCATGATAGTTCTCATTTTGAAAATAAGCATGTGCTGCTATTTTGAGTGCGGATTTATAGACCTCGCTTTGGGGGTAATGCTCTATAATGTAATGAAGGGGGGGAATGGCATCTTTGTATCGCTCCCTATTATATAAAAGTTCGGCTTTTTTATAAAGTATCTCGGGCCTGTATTTATACTCGGGGAAGTTCTCCGTTACCCGATCGCATGCGGCAAGAAATTCCTGTTCTTTTTCATTTAATGGGCCCTTTTTATCCCGGTATTTCCACTGATACCCAGTTGATAAGATTTTTTCCAATGTTACTATCATTTTGTAGGCAGCCTCTTCGTAATATGCATTGTTTTCTTTTTTAGTAAGGAGCTTCTTATATTCCTCGAGGGCCTGATTATATTGCTGAGTCTTAAAAAGACATTCGGCTAAATAAAAATTAAGGGCATTTATTTGGGCTTCATTTGTTGGGGAATACTTATTATCTCTATAAAGAGATATAAGGTGCCGATAGTTGTTTTCATCTTTCTTTTGTAACAAATAAAAGGTGGTCCTTCGTATAGCCTCATCAATTAATGAAAAAGCTATTTCTCTTTGCTGCGCATCGGTATGTTCGACCCACCAGGGGCTATTTTCTCCATAATTTCTTATTAAATCCTCACGTGCATGATTTGCCTGATAAGGATCATTTTGCTTGAGATAGCATTGTTCTATCATAGAGTAAAGGAGGGGAGTGCGAGCATAAAGGGGATATTTTTTGATTGCCTCTTGGCTAATAATAATAGCATCCTTGAACCTTCCTTCGTTAAAAAGGCTATCTGCCACTGCATACAAGATGTCAACATGATAGGTTTTCTCCGAAATCATAGCCAGATAATCCTGGATGAGTGAAATATCAATAAAATCTGTGAGTATTCTTGATAATTGATTCATGATGTCATTGGCAAGCTGGGGATTTGAAGAGTTTTCCTTATACCGGTCTATCAAGGAAATAAAGACTGAGAAGGAATCCTCGTATTTGTCTTCTTTATAATATGACCAGGCCAATTTATAAAGGAGATCATTTGAATAGTGCTCAGGGAATTCACCGCGCTTGAGTGCTTTTTGGTATAATATAGTGGCATCTTCAAAATCATTTTCATCAAAGAAAATCTCTGCCAGCCGAAGCATGACTTCCGGCGCGAGGCTACTTTCAGGGTACCTGTTTAATAAGTGTCTGAAAGCATTCTTCGCAAGAATAAGCGTGCCCTGTTCATAATATGCATACCCTAATGCATATAAGGCTTTATCAAGATAGATGCTCTCAGGAAATTTCCACAGCATTTTTCCGTATAACGCTATTGCAGAATCGAAATGTGGTTTTGGATCGCTTTTTGAATCTGTATCACGCAGGGATTTCTGAAAATCAATGAGTGCTTTTTGATAATATATTTCTGCCAATTGAAAGGTAATCTTATCGGCATAAGGGCTTTCGGGAAATTCAGATAGGTAGGTACTATAGGAAGTTATTATTTGATCCAATACCGGGTCTTTCGCATTTAAATCCATGGTTGACTGCGCTAACTCTATTTCGAGCTTTCCTCTATTGATTATTTCCATATAGCTTGTTTTGATTTCTGATGCCTTTTCTTTTATATGCGCAATGAGCTGAGCACTAATAAGATCTTTATATTTTTTAATCTCTTCCTGCTGCATGGCTATTCGCTCAGAATATGCGGAAAAACTATTATTTCCCAATAGATAACTTATCATTCCGCTTCTCATCATGGTATGTGGTTTTGCTCCAAATGTCCCATACTGTAAAGAAACAATGGTATCTTCAAGGCGCTGTAAACGCTTCAGTTCAGAGGTGAAAGCGCTCATATTGCTGTCTGTGGCCAACTCATCACTTAGCCCTTTAATAGGAAGGAGAGGGTTATTGTAATTTTCAAGGTAGAGTATACTATCATCCAAATATTCAATAGCAGCTTGACACACAGATAAAGCCTTTTCATAATGGGAGAATGCCTGATCAAAATCCCCCGTCATCTTATGATTTTGTGCGAGGGCAAATCGGGCGTCCGAGGTAAAATATATTTCATTATACTGTTCAACGAGCTCTTTTAATATGGAGGACAATTCATCAGTCTTGTTTTGTCTGAGCAGTATCATGCCTTTCCCAATTAACGCATCCTTATAATGCGTGCTTGTGCGAGGGATTGCGCTGAATTTTTTTTCTGCTTCACTATATTTATTTTGTCTGTAAAGCACCTTGGCCAGATAAAATGTGCAATCCTCCATAATACGTTCAGGGGATAGAATTTCCCTTGTCAGGGGAGGAATGTAAAGAGGGTGTGAATTTTCCAATATGTGGGTAAAATACTGGGTAGCTTCTGAAAATTTTTTTTGCTTGAGTGCCCCTAACGCCCTCAGATAGAGAATGGCATTATCATGAGAAGAGAGTTTCTCAAATTTGTTCAGATTGTAATATGAGATGGCAGTGAGGAATCGACACTCATCCCTTAATTCAGGGCGAGATGAAGGTGGGAGCTTATGAAGAGTGGAAACGGCTTGTTCATATTCTTTAGAAAGAAGATGAATAATCCCTAACCTGATTATGCTCAATGCATAGTATTCATTACCTCTCAATTCATTATTCTCTATTATTGAGGTATAACAGGAAACCGCATGCCTATATAATTCCATTTTGAGATAGGCTTCTGCCCGGAGAAAAAGTATTTCATCGGCAAGATTTCCGCACTCATCCAGATTGTTTAATATACTAAGAGCCAGAAAGTAGTTTTGGTTTTGAAAATGTGCGCGAGCACTTTTATATTCAAGGAAGGGCAGTTCCTTATTATGCGTGGGAATCATGGTTGTAATGCAGGTTCCATCGTTTTTGAATGATACATGCGCGTGTAAATTTTCTTTATCATCCTTAAACTCAAGGGTGCACTGATTTTTAATTCGCGGATCATTTTCTGCTTTTCTATGAAGACAATGGGCATCGGTAAGATGCAGGCAGGGAGATATGGGGTTTGACAATGCTGACCTATGCGATCCCTGCTGGCCAGCGACGTGGTAAATCAAAAATGTAAGGCGCAACTGGTGATGGCCCGCGCTTATAGAGTCTAAATAAAATTTTTGTGCAGATTCCTTCATTAATATTTCTTTTTGATCAGAGAAATTAAAATGAGAGGTGACATTATCCAGATTGGCTATAATATCAGTAATGATAAAATCATTGTCAGTGTTGTTTTCAAGATAAATAAGGAGCCTTTTTTTTTCGCTCTCACTCCTATGTTCCCATGCAAAATCCGCTATGTCATCAGTAAGGGCGGAGATCTCATCTTCAAGGGTGCCTATTTGGGCGCCGGCCTTGTAAAGAGAGAGGCTCTGGATTTCATCAAGAGGGATCTCTAAGAGCCCCTTTGAATCAGCCTTTGATAGTGAGGCGAAACAAATAAAGTATGATAAAAAAACTATGAGTAAATGATTGTGTTTAGATGTATATGACAATTTTATTAATTATTTTAATAATAATATCTAGAAAATTTTGCAGACACACACTCTGGCATTTTAGAGTGACCACAATACATGAAAATAAAGTGAGTTATCATAAATAAGCTTTATTTTCAGAACAAAAAATGTGAATTATTGCCAAACTGTAGTTATTATACTCTACGGAATACATTTTGGCAATGATTTTACAGCAATCCTCATTTCAGCACTCATATTTTTGGCATCTATCATGTGGTGAGTAGTCATTTTGTTGAATAAACACCTGATTTTTGCCGATAATAATAATAGAAATTATAATTTCAAGGAAAACTACTATGAGTGTTTTATTAGAAAGCGTCAGTGCACACGATGTATTCATCTCTTCAATTCAACAACAAAGTCAATTGGACTCATTTGCAGAATCAGCCCTTCAGCAGGGAATTGAGCTTTATCAGCAAGAAGATTATGAGGGTGCGATAAAGTCATTTAAAAGAAGTATTGGCATATCACCACGATCAGAATATGCAATAGATATTTATAATTATATTGCAAATTCTTATCTTCATCTGGATGACACTGAGAGTGCGATTGAGGCTTACACCAAAGCTCTCAGAATGGATACCTCACGGGATGATGTGCATATTAAGCTTGGGAATGTGTATTTTGGCTTAAAAAGATATAAAGAGGCGGAAGATGAATATGCAAAGGCAGTGAGGCTCAACCCATCCGCGAATAATTACTATGCCTTAGGACAAGCATACCTTAATACAGGAAAATATAACGAGGCAGAGGTCCTTTTTAAAAAGGTGCGAGAATTAACACCAAATGAACCTTCCGGTCTTTTTGGGTTAGGTTTGACCTATAGCAAACAGGAGCGTTTTAATGAAGCCATTGAGCAATTTTCAGAGTCTATTGCCATAGATGAGGAGTTTTATGATGCCTATGCAGAATTAGGATATACCTATGCTGATATGGGTTTTATAGATAAAGCAGAAGAGCAATTGACAATCCTGGAGGATAAAGACCCCTCGCTTGCCTATATTCTGGAATCCTATATATATAAAAAGAAATCACCAAAGATACTGTTTGCTCATATAACAGGCAGCTTTAAATATCAGATGCCTTTAAAAACCCCTCTCTCTGCCCTGGATACATATTTAGAGCAGGCGAACGCAGAAAAAAGTTTTACCATGATATTTCAATTTGACAAGCAGATGGAAAGGGAGTCTGTCGAGAATGAGCTTAATTGGAAAATTAGCAGAGCAGCGGGCGACAGTCCGGGAGAAAACTATAATTTCGGATTACCGATTAGTTCCATTGAGGTGAAGGTCCCAACATATCCTGATTATGTCTATTATGACGATTCCAACCTTACCGCAGTGGTGAAGTTTACTCTGCGTCAAAATGATACTGCTGATGCAAGGATTGATCCCTCCCACATAGAATTCAGATTCTCAGGGAAAGATATATTCGGGAATGTAATGCATACTGATTATGATCAATTTACCGGTTTCTCGAAAGTAGCGTAAAAATCCTCACATTTCATCTCGTTAAAATATTTTTAATTTCTATTTGAATATCTATAGATTATATGTTATCTTAAAAATAAAAAACCAGTTCTTAGTATTCCTCATGTAACTGAGAAAGCGGAGCTATATTTATTAAATAATCTAGTAAAAAAATAGAAGGAAATTTTTCACTGGAACATGCAATGCTTAAGGCCACGATAGAAGAAATATGGCTTCCATATTCCTTGCAAATGCTCCATATTGTTTAGAGGAGAGGTATGGAAAACTGGCTTCTATTGGCGCGACTCTTCCCTGTCTCGGGCTTTTAATGTTAGGGGCTGGCCTGCGCCGGGCAGGGCATCGCGTCCGTATTGTGGATGCATCTGCGCAGTGCATAAGCAGCGAAAATATTCTCGAAGAGATTAAAAAGTTCCTACCTGATGTAATTGGGCTTACTGCTGTCACGCCTTCAATTATTAAAACAGCAAAGCTAGCCTCTACAATAAAGATTTCCTATCCATCGATACCTATACTCATTGGAGGCCCGCATTTTACAGCAGTTCCTCATAAAACGCTTACTGACTGCCGTGCTTTTGATTATGGTATTATAGGAGAAGGCGAGCAAACAGTCATCGATATAATTGAGGCCTTGTCCGCCGGCAGAATACCATCAGATGTGCAAGGTATTGTTTTTCGAAAAAATGGCAAGGTCTGTTTCGCTCCCCCTCGCTTACCTATTAAGAACCTCGATGCGCTTCCCTTTCCTGCCTGGGATCTTCTCGATGGATTTCCTTTTCGATACCATCCGGCGCTTTTTAAATACAAAAGACTTCCTTCAACGCACATTATATCAGCCAGGGGTTGTCCCAATAAGTGTATCTTCTGTGATACCTCTGTATTTAGTGGCCAGATAAGATTTCATAGCCCTGAATATATTTGGGAGATGGTTAATTACCTGGTGAAGAATTTCAAAATAAAGGAGATTATTTTTGAGGATGACCAATTTCTCATTAAAAAGGAAAGGGTTGAAAAAATATGTAGGGGATTCTTGAGAGCTAACTGGTCTATTTCTTGGTGCTGCAGTGGCAGGGCAAGCTCAGTGAATGATCTGTCGCTTCTTAGATTAATGAAGCGAGCGGGTTGCTGGCAGATCAGTTATGGGATAGAGTCGGGAAACCAGAAAATTCTAAACTTTGCAAAAAAGGCAATTAGAATCGATCAGATTGAGAAGGCGGTTCGCTTAACCCATAAAGCCGGAATCTTGGCCAAAGGATATTTTATTTTAGGCCTGCCTCATGAAACTGAGCAAACAATAAGAAACACTATTCGATTCGCAAAAAGTATTCCTTTGCATGATATAAGTGTTTTTACATTAACCCCATTTCCAGGCTCTCGGATGTTCGATATTGCAGAGCAACACGGAACAATAGTGAAGGATTTTGAGAAAATGAACCTGCTTGAAGTGGTGTATGTTCCACGAGGACTATCCAAGTCAAAGCTTTTGGATTATCAGCGTCTTTTCATGAAACAATTCTATCTGCGTCCCAGGATTATAGGTAACTATGCCGTAAGGCTTCTGGAAAATCCAATGAATATTCTTAATATGGGAAAAGGATTTTCCGGGTTCTTCAGGCATGTGTTCAAAGTCTAGAACATAGTGTGCCATAAGGAGGGTCATTATAAGAATAGGAATAAATGCTCTATTCCTCGTGGTCGGAGAGGGAGGCGGAATTGAAAGGTACCTGCGAAATCTTATCAAAGCCTTTCAGAAGATTGATCATATAAACGATTACACCCTTTTTACCAATAAGGACAATACGGGCACATTTGATCTTTCTGATAATTTCAAGGAGTATTGTACTCCTGTTTCGGCACGTTTCCGCCCCATGAAGATACTTTGGGAGCAATGTATTCTCCCCTTTGAGGTCAAAAGAGCTGGAATAGATGTATTGCTCTCCCCTGGGAATCTCTCTCCCCTCATTGTCAGTTGTCCTTCTGTTGTGGTTATTCACGACCTGATCCCCTTCATATGGCCTGGCAATTTTTCAAAAGCAGAGCTTTATTCGTTAAGGATTTTACTTTACTTAACTGCCAAAAAGGCCACAAAGATCATTACTGTTTCAAAAAGCTCTGAAAGACAGATCCTCCAGCAGTTCAACATTCCCGCTGAAAAAATCACTGTAGTCTATGAAGCCTGTGATGAAAAATTTTTATGTTCTCCCGCCCCCATTGAGAATAAAAAAAGGATAAAGGAGGAGTTAGGGCTGAAGGGTGATTTTATCCTTTATATCGCCCCAACCAGGCCACATAAAAATGCGAACCGAATGCTTTTGGCCTTTAGTCTTTTAAAAAAAAAATATAGGATTAAACACCGCCTTGTCATCACAGGATGCGCGGGATACCATCATAATGTTCTGCTCAAAATGATTAAAGATTTAGGACTTGCGGAAGAAGTCGTGTTCATTGGATATATTCCGGACGATGTATTACCTACCCTGTACTCTGCGGCTTCTGTTTTTATATATCCATCGTATTATGAAGGGTTCGGGCTGCCCGTTCTCGAGGCAATGGCCTGCGGTACACCGGTTGTGGCCTCTAATGCGACCTCACTTCCTGAGGTGGTAGGTGATGCAGCATTGCTCTTTGATCCTCATAGTACCATGCAGATAAGCGAGAGTCTCTACAAGGTATTAACCGATGAGCAATGCCGTCTTGCATTGACTGTGAAGGGAAAGAGAAGAGTAAGAGAGTTTTCCTGGGAAAAGAGCGCCAGAGAGATTTTGAAAGTGCTTCAAGCCCAATGATGGATAACTATGATTAGAAATCTTATTGATGTCAGAAAACTGATCGACCGGTATGTAGGTATCCCTTTACTCTTTTCCCTTCGATTGCAAAATTTTTGTAGCGGCCGACCAAAGGCTGACATACTCCCGGATGAAAAGGTCAGTAAAGTATTAGTCATATATCTTTCGGGAATAGGCGATACGGTCATGATATTGTCTTGCCTCAAACATATAAGGGAGCATTATCCAGACGCAGAAATTTCCATTTTGGCGAGCTCTCAAAACTATGAAATAGTGAAAGCAAACCCTTACGCATCAAAAATTTTTCATCTTGATACAACGCGGGGGATGTCTGGATTTATGGGAACGTTCGTCTCTATCACCAGGGAATTGCGGAGAATAGGGTACGACATAATAATTGATTTTGAACAATTCTTAAGATTATCTGCCCTTATTTGTTCTCTTTCAAAAGGAAAGAAAAAAGTTGGATTTAGGACCACACACCAGCACCGACATTATGCATATACAAACACATTAAGTTATGATTCTTCTATCCATACCCTTGATAATTTTTTGGGATTGTTAAACCTTCTTGGAATCAACAACAAGCCGAAGGAATTGGAAGAGATATATGTTTCAGAAGAAGACAGATCAGTTGTGACAAGCCTTATTCAGGAAAATAATATTGTAGATACGGATGTGCTTATTGGAATTCATCCGGGTTCCGGAAATACCGGCATAAGCAGACGGTGGGAGCCTTGCCGGTTTAGCGCCATTGCCAATTTATTGATAAAGCACTATAATGCAAAGATTATATTCACCGGCACAAAAGATGAGGAATGGCTGATAGAGTCTATATTATTCGGCATCGATTATAGTACAAATTGTTATAATTTCGCAGGCAAGGTAACACTTGGTCAATTACCGTTTCTCTTAGGGCGATTCCATGCCTATCTGTCAAATGATACAGGCCCTCTGCATATTGCTGCTGCCATGAACGTGGCAGTAGTTGCCCTGTTCGGCCCTAATACGCCCGTAAGGTACGGTCCCCTTGGAAATGGACACTGCGTTATCAATAGAGGCTTGGCATGTAGCCCTTGCATACTTGCCCATGAAGGAAAAGTCCCGTATTGCAGGAATAATAGGTGTATGCAAGAGATAAGCGTTGACGAAGTGTGGAAAGCCCTTGAGCGGGTAATTAAACCTCGAATTCCTCATTTTATTACCTCAAACGCTCCCAAATCTTTATCGCATTGAATTGATAAGATGTGTGCCAAAATCCATATAAGCCTGAACCAAAGGTTTGATAAGATACCACTCTCCGCGCCAGGTAACTGCTGCCAACTTGCCAAAAAATCGACAAAACATAGCCAAGGGTAATAGCTGGGGATAACAGTTTTTTGTAAACAAAAGCGTACTCAAATTTTCGTGATAATTAGATAACCTGATTTTTTTTCGATTTGCAAAACCGGGCCTACCAATGCTGGCACCTCCTTTATGGTATATAATACTTTGGGGAGACCACATCAATTCAAAACCAGCCTTCTTAGCGCGAGTACATAAATCTAACTCCTCGTAAAAGAGGAAGTAGTCCTCATTAAACAGTCCTACTTTTCGGAAAACTTCATCCCGTATAAACATCGAGACACCAGAAATATAATCAAGATTGAGCTTTGGAGATTTTTTTAACAGGTCACTCAAAATTTGATTCTTTAAAGCAAAACGAGCAACTGTGGTGATTGGCTCATACCAACAACCCCCGGCGCACTCAAGTCTGTCGTTTGTATCGCTAGAAATAATTGTGCTGCCGAAAATTCCAGCTTTAGGTTCATTCTTAGCGCTCAAGTATAAATATCTTAAGGCGTGAGAATGGACTTTGCTATCGTTATTTAATATCCAGATAAAATCAAAACAGCCCTGATGCAAAGCCCAGCGTATACCAGGATTATTACCCCCTGAAAATCCTAAGTTGCTGGGATTCTGAATAAAGACAAAAGAAGGAATGAAAGACAGACTTTTTTCTTCAATTTCAGATCCTAGATGCTGAATTTGCGAGGTCAAAAAATGATTTCTTGCCCAATTAAGTATATGGTGTTGAGAATTATCCGTTGAATTGTTGTCACAGACAACTATACTAAATGGTCTTAACTTGGCTTCGAAAAGGGACTGCACACATTCAAGAGTATACATCCATCCGTTCCAATTAACCATTATTGCACAAGTCTTAAGTGACGTAAAAGAGATTTTTCCCAAATCAAACTCGTTTTGCTGTATGTAGTTGATAAATGAGACCTATTGTTAATAACCTCACTCCAATCCGGAAAGGAGTGGTTTGTCCTCTATCTTGCAAAATAACTTATGACGAGGTATCATATTAAATTATTTTTATTCGAAAAGCAATTGGCTTTTCTATGAAATTTCGGATTTTTTATTCCATATATAAACTAAAAAGCACGCTAGGAAGAAGGACTATTTAAGCTTGAGAAGATTTGATCAATCAATTAAGGGATTATAACTATGATAAAGCGTTTCATAAAAGAGCTATATTTATTTAATAGTCTTCTCATCACAAAAAGAAATCTTATATGGTCAATGGCTAAAAGGGATATCGCTACTCAATATATTGGTTCATTTTTGGGATTTGTGTGGACATTTATAGATCCGATCGTGACCGTTTTTATTTTTTGGGTAGTATTCGGACTTGGATTCAAAGTCCGCCCGTGTAAAGAAGCTCCTTTTGTAGTCTGGCTTACGGCAGGAATGGCTATCTGGATGGTTTTTTCGAAGATTCTTAATGAATCTTCGAATATAATAATTGTCAATTCAAATCTTATTAAGAATACCTTATTTCATTCACATATACTACCTATTGTCAAGATAATCTCAAATCTAATCATTCATTTTATCTTTATAACAATTCTTCTTGTGCTTCTTTATTTAAATAAAATGCCTTTTAATATTTATTTTTTACAAGCATTATATTATTTATTAGCCATGTGTTTTTTATCACTAGGCTTATGCTGGTTGACTTCTGCATTATCACCCTTTATTCGCGATATCCCGCAAATAGTTAAAGTAATAGTGGATCTGGGATTTTGGGCCACTCCAGTAATGTGGGAACTTAGCATTATGCCACCAAAATTGCAATCCATTTTCCGAATTAATCCCATATATTATCTGGTACAAGGATATCGTGAATCATTCCTATATTTCACACCATTTTGGCATCATCCCCGCCAAACCCTTGAATATTGGACTGTTACATTAATTATTTTATTTTTAGGAGCAATTCTCTTTAAAAGGTTAAAACCCCATTTTGCTGATGTGTTATAGCTAATATTTAAATCAAAAGAGCTCGTAAATCTGCTCAAATATAGAAAGTAAGGTTGAAACTTTTAGAGCTTTTGTGACTTTTAACATGAATAATAATCTTATAATTCAAGCTAAGAATATAAACAAAACATATCCACTATATGTTTCAAATATAGACCGTCTCAAAGAAACATTAAATCCTTTCAAAAAGAATTATCATGATACATTTTTTGCATTAAAGAATATTTCGTTGGAGGTAAAAAAAGGAGAAACTTTAGCGATAATAGGACAAAACGGGAGTGGGAAATCTACGCTTCTTAAACTTATATGCGGTATCCTTACGCCAGATGATGGAGACCTTTATATAAATGGGAGAATATCGGCACTACTCGAACTTGGAGCAGGTTTTAATCCAGATTTTACTGGACGGCAAAATGTCTATCTCAACGCCTCTATACTTGGCTTTACTGATAAAGAGATAGATGAGAGATTTGATGATATTGTCTTTTTCTCAGAAATTGGTAAATTTATAGACCAGCCTGTGAAAACATACTCCACTGGCATGTATCTTCGACTTGCTTTTTCAGTGGCCGTACATGTTGATCCTGAAATCCTCATTATTGATGAGGTGCTCGGTGTAGGAGACATACGTTTTCAGCAAAAATGCCTTAGGCGAATGGAAACTTTCAAAAAGAATGGTACTATTCTTTTTGTCAGCCATGACATGGGTGCAGTCAGATCTTTTTGTGATAGGGCTGTGTGGCTTAAGGATGGGCAGATATATCGACAAGGTTCAGTAGACACTATAGCTGAAGAATACGAAATATTCATGTTTTATGAAGAACATCTAGAAGTTCAAAATAAAAACACGATAAGATCTGAAAATGTAAACCAAATCTCTGATTTAGATGTGCACTGGCAGGATCTTAATAATTTTGAATGTTTTGGAGATTTTAAAGCAAGACTAGTCCGTGGAGCTTTTTATAAAAATAATCCTTTTGAACCACTAATAACAATAAATAATCAGCAAGAGGCGGTCCTCTTTATGCAAATCGAAGCAAATGACGATATTGATCAATCAATCATAGGTTTTATCATATATGACGCCTATGGAAATCATATAACGGGCTCAAATACATTTATTAAGAACTGTCATATCCCTCCTTTTAAAAAAGGCAGATTATATATAATTAAAATCTCTTTTACTATCCCCTTATTGAGGAATGGTAAGTACTCATTGTCACTTGCCATTGCCTCAGGGACACAAGAAAATCATATCCAGCATCACTGGGTGCATGACGCATTCTGTTTTGAGGTTGCCAATCCTGCCCAAATCGCAAGGCAGAGCTGGATGTTTCCAATATCGACTCTATCAGTCGACTTTTTAAATTTCTAACATAGGTGATTAGCATATGAATATGAAATTTACTGGAGAACGGTTCATTCCCGATTCTGGCAGTTCAGAACTTACCATTGAGCATTATCAAAGATATCTTTCGCTTACTAACCTCATTAAAAATAAAGTTGTTGTTGATGCAGCCTGTGGTGAGGGCTATGGTAGCTCTATCCTTAGTAAATATGCTACTTATGTATATGGAGTCGATATCAATCAAGAAACAATTCTTCACGCACGAGAAAAATATTCTGACAATAAGAATACAACATTTATCCTCGCCTCAGTGACAAATATACCGCTACAGTCTAATAGTGTTGATATTTTTGTTTCTTTTGAAACCATAGAACATATAGATGAACAGTCTCAAGAGCTATTCTTATCTGAAATTAAGAGATTATTAAAAAAAGATGGCATTTTGATTATATCCACTCCCGATAAATCTCTTTATTCTGACGCTCATGGTTATAGTAATGAATTTCATATAAAAGAGTTTTATAAAGATGAATTTAATAAATTTCTATTGCAATTTTTTAATTATACTTATTTTTATTATCAAGATTTTCAAGTTGCGTCGGTGTTGACAAGTAACCAATCTACTTATTTGCGACCTGTATATGCAACCAGTACAAATACAGGAAAATACATTATAGCATTGTGCAGCGATATTAATGAAATCCATAATGATATTGCGTCAATTGTCTATGATATTGAAGGGAGGCATTTAAAAGACATTAATCGTATATTAGAACTTCAACAAGAAGTGGAGAGCTTTGGTAAATGGATACAACACCTCAACACTATCAATAAATCTCATGAAGAAACCATAGAATCAAGGCAATATTTGACAGAGATCCTTAGTCATGATTTGAATACTACACGCGAAAAGATAAAAGAAACTCAAATCATGCTTAATCAGCGAAATAAGGATCTCAAGCATAGGGATGTTCAGCTAGAGAAAAAAAACAAAGAGCTTAGTCAAGCGCAAGCCTACCTTCATTCTATAAAAAAGCAGCTAAATCAGCGAGAAAAAGAGCTAAGGTGTAAGGATGCCCAACTAGAGGAAAAAAACAATGAACTTTGCCAGGCGCATAACAATATTAACATACTTATTGACTGGTTTTCATTTCTAGAGGATGACATACAAGTCCTGATTAAATCAATGCGCTGGCGATTAGGCAGTGCAGTGATTGGCATTATTGACTTTTTTACCCTCAGGTACGGAAAAAGAACCGCGATTGATCATATAAATTCTATTTTAAGAGATTATAAGAAGTGGCGCCTTGAGAATAAGATACAACAAACGAATATAGTAGACTTACATGTAAACACACATACTAACTCTCAATCAACTTCATATAACTTAATTCACTTTATTCGAGGAATACTACTTAATCCAAAATATACTTTTAAATTAATGAATATCACTCGAATAAAAAATTTTTTTATCACTCTTTTCCATAATGACAAGTCGCTTAAAGAAAGCGTGTACAGATACTATATCGATCAACTTTCCAAAAGCAGAAAAACTAATCAAGATATCCATTTTGGATTGAAAGCTACTACGAAGAGAGGATTATTAAGAGTCCCCTATTTTCAGAACATTGTTGTTTCGATTATCATACCCGTATTTAATAATTGGCATTATACCTATAACTGCGTAAATTCAATTATAGAGAATACAAAGAGTATAAATTATGAGATAATAATTGTTGATGATAACTCTCGTGATGCTACGAAACAAGCGTTTGATTTTATCGAAAATCTTATTGTCATTCGTAATAAGTGTAACCTCGGATTTATCAAGAACTGTAATAATGCTGCTAAAAAAGCAAAGGGCAAATATATCGTTTTTTTACATAACGATACAGTTGTTCAGGATGAGTGGTTGGATAAACTCGTTACTTTTATTGAAAAGCATGATGATATTGGAATTGTAGGACCCAAAATTATAAATAAGAATGGTACTCTTCAACAAGCCGGGGGCATTGTATGGAAGGATGGAACAAATTTGAATTACGGTCAGGACGAGGATTTCACAAAACCCGAATATAATTATGTTAAAGAGGTAGACTATATCGCTAATACCGGTATTCTCATCCGTAAAGATCTTTGGAATGAAATCGGTGGCTTCCACGTCTTAGACAAATCAGGATCATGCGAACATATCGATTTAGCTTTTGAAGCTCGGAAGCGCACCTATAAAGTTCTTTATCAACCTGGATCCGTTCTTTTGCACCTTGGGAAAGCGTGCGATTTCGGACAAAATTCAGATATAGCAGAAATAATAATTCGAAATCGTGAGAAATTCGTATCAAAATGGAGCAAGGTATTGGAAAAGGAACACTGCGAAAAGAATTGTCATATCTTTTACTCTAGAGATAGGAGTAGAAATAAGAAAACCATTCTTTTTATAGACCATTATGTTCCCTTTTTTGACAAAGATGCTGGATCCAAGTCCACATTCCAATACATTAAGCTTTTTATCAAAAATAATTTTAATGTTAAATTTCTGGGTGATAACTTTTTTCAACATGAACCTTATACTTCTATACTTCAAAATTTGGGTGTAGAGGTACTTTATGGTCAGTATTACGCTAAGCATTGGCAAGAGTGGTTGAGAGAAAACTCTCAGTATATAGATTATATTTATATGCATCGCCCACACATTTCAATAAAATATATTGATTTTTGCAAAAACCATCTTCACGCTAAGATACTTTATCAATGTCATGATCTGCATTTTTTGAGGAAACAAAGAGAGTATGAGGTTAATAAAAACAAGAAATGCCTAAAGGAGGTTCAATATTGGGAAAATCTCGAAAGAGAGCTATTCGGTAAGGCAGATGTAGCCTTAACTTTTAGCGCTGACGAACTAGAAATAATTCGCGAGAAGTTCCCAGGAACTAATTGCTGCCAAATCCCATTATTCTTTTTTGATAAATTTGAAAAATATAATACTAATTTTGCCCTTAGAAAGCACTTTATGTATGTGGGGGGGTTTGGCCATCCACCAAATGTGGATGCAGTTCTCTGGTTTGTCAAAAAAGTTTTTCCTAAAGTATTAGAAAATCGACCAGAAACACAATTCCTCGTTATTGGTTCTAATCCACCAGAAGAGGTGAAAGAACTTGCTGATAAGAATGTTAAACTTTTCGGTTATGTTTCAAATCAAGAACTCCATGAATTGTATTGTAAGGTTCGACTTCAGGTGATTCCCTTGCGCTATGGAGCGGGTGTCAAAGGCAAAGTTATAGAAAGTCTGTATTATGGATTGCCTCTTGTAACCACGCATGTAGGCATAGAAGGTATGCCAGATATAGAAGAAATCATTCATCCGATCGATTCTCCTAAAGATATGGCCCAAGAAATTATTCGGTTGATGGAAGATAATAAAGCATGTATCCAGGCTTCAGCAAGATATCAAGAGTATGTAAAAGAGCATTTTTCAGAAAAAGTTGCGCTTGCATCTCTGATGAAGGTCCTATAAGATACATACAACTTTTCAATTTTGTGATATAATATTATTATTAACTAAATAATATATTAATTTTTTGCTAGAATATAGCATTATAATTATTATTAAATGTATTAGTGCATGGGAGATAAAAGAATCTATGCCAAAACGCATTTATCTTACAGTAATATTTCTTGAATATGCTGACAGCAAGTATGGAGAGGTGTTTGATAGATTACGATTATACATTGATAGCATAAGGAATTGTCAGGTAACTTATTTGCTGGTTGATAACAAGCATGAGACATTAGAGCCGTCCTATGTTTCTGATTCTGTTATTAAGATGGGTGGAGATAATACATCCCGAGAATTTTCCGGGTGGCAAAAGGGAATCAAAGCTATTAATACCCTTAATATCAAAACCGATGTCATTCTTCTTGTGAACAATGCTTTTTTATTACCAGGAGAATCATTTTTGAAGGATTATGCTAATTATTCTTTGTTAAAAAGAGTTGCTTTTAAGAAATCTGTAATTGGACGTATAGATACCCATGGTCAACAAACTTTCGTATATGGATATGACGTCTCGGAATGGGTATGTACAAACTGTCTCTTTGCGCCAAAAAGAGCATTTGATGACATAGGATCTGTTGTCACAATTAATAAGCACAATATATATGATTTTTTGGAAAAGGAGTATCCCAGAAAACATCTCATGCATGATCAAAATTTACTGGGTTCTGAGTTGAAAAGTGGTCTTTTCAATTTGACTATGGAATATTCTTTTACAGGACTTGATGAATTACGAATTATTCTTGATAAATACCATATTCCCAGAAATACTTCGCTAAATGATAAGCGTCATCTTGGTTTTATACTAGATAATATAAAAATAAATAATAAAAATATATATAATTTCGAAAGATATCGTGGTTATTATGATGACAAGTGGATAGATAAAATTGCGGTTTTAGGATTCAATATAGCTGAATCCGGTACTTTTAAGATTTCCGGATATATTCCTCCTGAAATTTTTAATGATATTTATCATGGTAATTTACGGATTAGAATATATAATGATTCATATCTATTTAAGAAAGATGCACCGATTTCAAATAATCATAAACGAATAATTATAAAGTGGCTGACGGAAGAGTGGCATAGCAGATTTGAAATTAATTCTGAAACCTGGTCTGTTTTTCAGGCTAAACTTTCAACTATTTTAAATGAGGCTCTCCTATCTGCGAGATTTAAAAAGTATGGATATGATTTGAACTCATACGGAGTAAAAAAATATTATTAGTTATTTTATCTAAGTTACCAAAGAATACGAATTAACAATAATACAAATATAAGAATGTTTAGCCACCATATTTCGATGAGAATGTCTTCAATCCAGAAATACTAAGACATACACTTGATGAATTAAATTTATTTTCACACGAGTTCGATCCTAGTATTAAAGGAAATGAAGAAACATGTAAAGAATTCAAATTAGTTTAAAAATATCTCCCCCAAAAAATAAAGATAATTTATTTTATGAATGTTCAATTACTCAAGAGGAATATAGTAAAATATCTTTTAGCCATTATAATAATATTAGGAACAATGTTATTTCTATTGCGAGCCAATTTTGAGGTTGGTATGCAATTCGATGAAGTTTTTAGAGTAAATAATATTATTCCTTTTCTTAATTCAAAAGCCAGCTCATATAACCAGAGTATTTGTAATATTGATATTCTGGGTTTAAAAATTCCTTTAATGTATAAACAATATATTTCCTCTACCTTTCTTCTTTTTTACTTACCTCTTAGACTATTTGATGATTATTTGTTTGGGATAAGATTTATTAAGCTTTTCTATTCTTGTATAGTTGTCATACTTCTATTCCTAATTATTTCATGGTATCATTTCTATTTTGCTTTTTTATTTACTCTACTGATCATAACATCTCCTCTTATTTACCAAAATCCTTTTCCTTCAAGTTTTTCTTTCCATATTCTTTTTATACCTTTATCTATCCTTTTCTTTCACAGATATTATCATCATATCCCCAACAAACTAACCAATTTATTTCTTGCGGTATTTCTTCTTTTTTTTAGTGTTAATTATACTTTTTATAGTTCGTGGACGGTGATTTCTTTAATTTTAGTAAGCATTGCATTCTTTCCTTATTTTTGGAAAACCTTTTTAACTTCCTATAAAAGAATTCTGGTAATTGTTGTTGGTTTTTTCTTAGCTATGTTTAATTATATTGTTTATAATATCAAATATTCTTTTCCCACATTAAAGCCACTATATTATAAGTGGCTTAATCCAAGTGAGTATCATAAAGTCGCTATTGACTATAAGCAGATTGAACAACCCCTTTTTGATGAGATCATTTCTAAAATTAAGATAGTGTTTACTTGGCTTGGAGAATACAATTATTTATATATAATATTAATTTCAATAATTATTATTTATTATCTAATAGCATTAATAGAAATATTAAAGAATAAAAAATTTCATGATTATAAATTATATTTTTTCTCACTGGTTGTGACATTCTTAATTTTCTCATTAATACTTATAAGTCCAAACACAACACGCCCTCCACATTATACCTTTATTAGTCCATTTTTTGAACTCAGTATTTTGAGTTTGTTGGTATTAATTTACAAGCTGGTTAAGTCATCCAGACTAGTTCGATTAATTGTTTTTTCTTTGCCTATACTTTTACTGATCTTAAATTTTTACACTTCAAACAAAATAGTAGCCAAAAAATTACAAACTAAAGGCACAGGATATTTTAGTCCGGCAATTTTTGACTTAAATACTTATATTAATAAGAAAGGAATAAAAAATAATCTCGCCCATCTTCAATGGGGATTTTATTCCCAATTATATTTTTTGAATAAAGGAGAAATTAACACTAGTAGTTTAGTATTTCAATCAATTAATCTAAAAGATGATAAAACTAGATTTAATGTCTTTAAGTTTTATTTCTTGTCACCAAGCATGCAAAAAGTGGACACTTTATACTTCCCACTATACAATTCTATACAGAAGGATATAACAGATTCATTTTTTAATTTTATCAACGCTTATGGTGGAAAACTGAGTGTTGAAAAACATTTTCATGAAACAAATGGTGCAATAGCTTTTAGTTTATTTAAATTAGATGTAAGAGATTTTCTTAAAAAAGCGAAGAATAGAATTTTAAATAATATTGTCACTTCTGATGAGCTAAGAATAAGGAATTTTGGGCCTAAGGAAAAAAGGTTTGAAGGACTAAAAAGTTTTGGGATGTGGTTCAAAACAGTTAATAATTCAAAAAATACAAAAATAATGATAAATGAAATGATTTGTAGGACAATTGTTAACAAAGAAAACATGACAGCATTAATTCCAAGTGATGCAATTACTAAACCCGGAAATTATAATATTCAGCTTATTGATATAGATAATAATATAAAATCTTATCCTGTTTATTTGAGTATAATAGGAGAAAATATTTCTGTAAATAGTTTTGTGGGTATAGAAAAAAAAGATGCAGATATTCAATCTTTTATTGATTTTTCGAAATTTAATTATAATCTTGTAAAAGGGCTTTACGAACGCGAACAGGGTAGATTTAGATGGTCAAAAAAACATTCCGCTTTTCTGTTAAAATATAATAATGAAAAGTATTTCTCTGTTAAATTATTTTTCCCTGACCTTAATGGTTATAGTAGTAAAGAAATTAAATTATCTGTAAAAATAGATAATCAAACGCTAGAGACCTTTGATATTGATAAAAGCGGAAGTCTGGAGAAATATATTATGGTCCCGGCAGGAATTGAGCATAATAAAATAGTTATAGTTAGTTTAAATATAACCAATCAGTATATTAGTCCTTCAGATAAAAGAGAATTAGGCTTTATAGTGAGTCAAATAGGCTTTAAAGACCTTTAGATCATTGAGATTTATTTAGATATTATTTGAAATAATATTGTGGTTAGATAAAAATAGGGAGCTATATTATTAGGGAGCTACATTATATAGTTAATACTAATGCACAGATTTAATAAACTTATTATTCAGATTCCCTGTTACAATGAAGCAGAAACATTAAGCATAACCTTAAAAGAGCTGCCGCGTGTAGTAGAAGGATTTGATAAGGTCGAATGGCTTATTATTGATGACGGGAGCACAGATAACACAGTAGAAGTCGCCAAAGCTCATGGTGTTGATCACGTAGTAAGACATACCATAAACTTAGGTTTGGCTCGTGGTTTTATGACTGGTTTAGAGGCTTGTCTTAAATTAGGGGCGGATATTATTGTCAATACTGATGCAGATAATCAGTATTGTGCGGACGATATCCCTAAACTAATAGAACCGATACTATCCGGCAAAGCTGACATAGTGGTAGGCGCTCGCCCTATTAATGATATAAAGCATTTTTCATTCATTAAGAAATGTTTTCAAAAATTGGGGAGTTGGGTTGTCCGTATTGCCAGTAATACTGATATACCCGATGCGCCGAGTGGCTTTCGTGCCATTAGCCGTAAGGCAGCCATGCAACTTAATGTTTTTAATGAATATACTTACACTTTAGAAACTATCATTCAGGCGGGTCAAAAAGGTATAGCCATTATATCTGTACCTGTAAAAACAAATGAAAAGTTGCGACCATCACGGTTAATTAAGAGTATTTCAAATTATATCGTACGTTCGATGCTCATTATTGTTCGAATCTTTATGACATATAAGCCTTTCAAGTTTTTCGCTATTCCAGGGACCATCTCTTTTGCTTTTGGACTGTTAATTGCTCTGCGTTTTTTGTATTTTTATCTTACTGGTAATGGAGGCGGTCATATTCAATCCCTTATTTTAGCTGGTCTTTTACTGGGAATGGGTTTTTTCCTATGTGTCATAGGATTGGTAGCTGATTTGATATCAGTTAATCGAAAACTATTGGAGACACTTAACTGGCGGGTGCAGGAAATAGAGCATGAGCTTGCGGAGAAAAAACATGGCTGATTAATTTTTCCATTTTCTTTCTTCCTGTATACCGGGGAATCCTTCCATTTTTTCCATTCTTTCTATATTCTAGCCTACTTCATTTATAAATCCCATCATTGCTATCTTAGCGAATCAAGCTTTTCTTGTATATCTATCTCTTCTACTATTTAATATAATATTTCGATCTCCTGGTCTAAAGACTATTCAGATTAAAAAATGATTTACCCAAAGACTTAAATTTCAAATAATCAATTATATAATAATTAAGAAAAGAACAACGCTAATTCTCCTTACAAAAAAAATAAAAAAAAATAAAAAAAAAGCTTGCAATAAAAAAATCTTTTTGATATTATTTTTTCTACTTAAATTCAATATGAATATTTTAGCTCTTTTTCTACTTAAATACTAAATAATTTAAATCTATAATGATATAATTTTATGATAAAAAACCATCAGAAATATATCGAATTGTTTAGTAAAAAAAATCCATTATTCGACATCTATCCATTATTAACTCTATACTTTAGTACTCATACTCTTACTGTACCTAATTTGTTTTAAAAATAAAAAAATTAACTATTATTTATAGATATTTTTTAAATTATTTTTATTAACATTTTTAATGAGGGGAGAGAAGTTATGAGAAGGATGAGGTGCATTACTCTTGCAATTCTATTTATGTTATTTGTCGTGCTATCGAGTTCTGTCATGTCTATAAGTAGAGCTGCCGGAATGAAGCCGGCCAATGCATTAGCGCCGATAAAAGGAAGAGACTCGGTAATGGTGGAGGTGGATAGCCAGGGAGGTGTTATTTTTCTTCTCTATTCCTTACCCGCACCTATGCTTAAGGAGCTTGATGAAGCCTTTAACGGCAAAAAAATGAAGCGGATTATCCTCGGCAATGCTCCCAATAGGGCCAATGAAGGGGAGCCGGTGTTGCCGGTGGTACCCTCTCAAGTGATTATTCCCTATGGAATGACTATTTCTAAAATAGATGTAAAGATGGGAAAGAAAATTGCCCTCTCAGGTGAACATTTCATTGAATATGGAAAGCCTGTATATCCTTTAATCCCCGACGCTCAGATCAAAAAGGGCGGCCCTAGTGATGCAATCTATGGTTCTGACAATGCATTTCCCGGAAAAACCCATAATTTTGTCAGCCTTCAGAAAAAATATGGTGTCTCGGTTGCCATTGTCAATCTTAATCCGATAACCTACAGTCCTAAATCAGGAAAGGTTTATTATTATGAAGATATATCACTCATAATAGTAACAAAACCGGATTCTTCCAATGGTAAATCCAAGATTCGTATCCGTCCGGAAAAGTTTGATCCGCTCCAGGTAGGGATTGAGAATCCGGAGGCCCTTGATTCTTATGGGGGAGAATGGCAAGAGAGCACTATCCCTTTCGGGACTTTTAATCCATTAGACAGCTATCAATATGTGCTTATTACAAGTGAGGCAATAGATGATGCGGATACAGATGTCACAGTACATGATCTTATAGCGCAAAAGCAATCGCGCGGCTTAACTGCCATAATTGTCACGATCGAAGATATATATGATAGCTTTCCTGGCGTAGATAATGCCGAAAAATTACGAAATGCCATTATTTGGTATTACAATAACTGGGAAACCGATTATGTGCTTCTTGGAGGAGATATTAATATTATCCCAATGCGTAAACTTTGGTGTCAGGCATATG
>JBLIRR010000013.1:0-145877 GCA_049472395.1 bacterium
TATTAAGGGATATCGGCTCAAAGGCACTGGTTATGCGGAGGAGTTTGCTTGGGTGGATAGACGCCGTAGATTAATTTATATAAACTGCTATGACTGGTAAAAATGCCGAACGTAAGCACTGAAGCCGACTTAAACTACCCATGGGCACATAGTAATTTGAGTTAAGCAGGTCGGGTTTCAATCGGCTTAGCTTTACGTTATAATGTTTCTTTTCCCGAATAGTGAAGGAGTAATACGTGTCTTTACAAAAAACTTTTCAAGCTTGTTTAATTTCATTCATTATTTTAACGTGTATGGCATTTTCAAGTAATGCCCTTCCAAACAAAGAACTTCAAGATATACAGGAGGTCGTTCAAGTTTTCTTTAGGAGCCTTTTGCAAAAAGACATAAAAATTGCCGAACCTATATTAGCAGATAAACTTTCAGAACTTGATCGTAAGTATTACCAAACAACAATAATGAACTCGGAAGTGGACCGATTAAGCTTAAACAATGCAACATACCATAATAATGAAGATGGCAGTGTCACATTAGCGCCAATCACACATTATGGCAGCGTCACAGATGGCAGTGTTAAATTTGCACCGATTGTACATAATGGTAGGCAGATATTAACGGTGCTCTCAGATGATACACATCAAAATAATGTCATTTCGGCATTTTCGATCACATTCGAAAAAGAACAGGGTATCTGGAAAATTGCCGGCATTAATTCATTCCAGCTGCCAAACAAATTGAACAAAGATTTTCAGCCGGACAAAAAGAAAATCAGGAAAATAAAGGTCAGTATTAAGGACAAGGAGACAGGGGATCCTATCTACAGTCGTGTTCATATCCAAGATGAGAAGGGTGATTACTGGCCGGTCAATGGTCATCAGAAGAACATTCGCTTGGGATCAGCACAAGATGTTGGAGGTGATGTCCATATTGGTAATAAAACTTATGCTTATGTAAAACCGGAGTTCATTGCTGATTTGCCTGAAGGAAAATATTCCATAGAAGTTTTTCACGGTATGGAATATCTACCAGAGAGGCTTACATTCTCGGTTGATGGAACAAATGAGGAGACTTTCTCGATAGCACTTCGGCGATGGGTCAATATGAAAAAGGAAGGCTGGTATTCAGGTGATACACATACCCACTTCTTGAGTGAAAAATCGGCGATATTGGAAGGCCAAGGTGAAGACCTCAACATAATAAATGTCCTTGCAACTAAATGGGGAATCCTTACAACTAAATGGGAAGAACTGATTAGCGATGTTGATAAATTCACCGGCAAAAAAAGTAATTATTCCAACGAACAACATATCGTATATTTTAATGAAGAAAGCCGACATGGATTTCTGGGTCACACCATTTTATATCCGCTTAAACAACTGATTTATCCTTTGTCCTGGGGTGATACAAGTCGAGGTGGTGAAGGTATCCCAGGGGGATTTGATTACCCACCTATGGCGCATCTGGCAGACAAAGCCCATGCGCAAGGTGCTATTGTGACCGCGGCACATTTTCCCTATCCTCCAGGTGAAATTGCGATTGATGTTGTTCTGGGCAAGATCGACTCGATCGACCTGATTACCTTTGGAGATGCTTTTAACAGGAGAACCTCTACGTTTCATGGATTTGAAATGCCGACACCGGTTGAATTGTGGTATAAGTTTCTAAACACCGGTGCCATACTACCGGCTACGGCCGGGACAGATAAAATGCGTAACATTCAGGTCGTCGGGTCTGTCAGAACCTATGTTCATATAGACAACCGTGATCTCTCATATGATAACTGGGTAGCCGGAATTAAAAAGGGTGAGACCTTTGTGACCACTGGCCCCATGATTTGGCTGACAGCAGACAATAGACCGATTGGCTCCAAGCTCCATAGAAAAAAGGGTGATGAAATTTTCCTAAAAGCAAAGGTCAAATCAGCCACTCCCGTCAGGGAGCTTGAAGTGATCCAGGGAGGTAAGATGATCGCCAGAAAGGAAAATCCTAATAATTTGTTGGAATTAACATTAGAGTTCAAAACCAGCGTAACGGATAGTACATGGCTTGCAGCTAGAGCATATTCACCGGAAAAATTGGACTATCAGAGATTTTGTTTACTTAGAAAGGCTGGCATTCCAACGCTGGCTCATACGAGTCCTATATATGTTACGGTGGATGAGAAACTCACTACTTCAAAAGATGATGCAATCTTTCTGATGTCACTCTGTGACCTCGCTATTAAATGGGCGCAGGAGACAGCTAATTTCCAAAAACCAGAACATAAACAAGAGATGATAGATCTCTTTCAGAAAGCTAAAGCTCGCTATATGTTACAAATAAAGTAGCAGAAGAAGAGCAAAGGAGGTTTCCATCCTTGATAATTTATGCATGGTTCATACATTAGGACTTAAAAAATATGAATAAAAAACAAATCCTCCTAACAACTTTTGTTATGACACTTCTATTAATTTCAACCAATGGCTGCACTGTTATTCACAGTGCTTTTTGTTCACTGAAATCTACAAAACATTTCGTGCCTTTATCATCTAATCCCCAGGTTTACTATGAGCCTGGAGCAGAAAAATATAGCACAACAGATTGGGCAATATAAATTTGCCAGGCTCCCTGCTTGGTTTAAAGAAGGATTAGCCGTTATAGTATCGAATGGCGGTGGAGCTCAAAATGTAACAGAGTCACAAGCAATAGAAGCATTCAAAAAAGGTAAATATTTTGTCCCAAATACAAAAGGAGGTATTTTTATTCGCAAATATGGATATTATTGGGACCTTAGTCCCCATTTATTTTATAGGCAAAGTATGATGTTTGTAAGATATTTAAAAGAAAAAAATGAAAAAAAATATCGCAACCTCTTATTAAATATTCAAGATGGTGCAAGTTTTATTAAATCATTTAATAATGCCTTTGATGATGATCTTATGAATATCTGGAATGATTTTTTCAGGATAAAATAAAAAATTCTAACAATCAATCAACCGGACTTTTTCCGCGGCTGACGCCGCTCCAAAAGCCGATTATTTTTGATGTTACCGCCATATATTTTTTCTTATGAAAGTATCACGTTATAGAGTAAAGCAAATTATTATTTTAATTCTAATTTTAAACCTTATAACAATATAGTTAGTACCTTATTATTTCTTGGTGTAGCTGCATGGTTTAATATTATTTGCTTAAGAATGCTTTTTATGAAAAGGAAGTAATAAAAGATAAAATAGTTAAAGGCTAACGAGGCATTTCAGTGGACCGAAGCCGCTGGCCGATTTTGTTATCATGCTCATGCTACAATACATAAATTGGTAAAGATAATACTTTTGTATTTAAGCGGCGTCGGGTAACCGACGCTTTTACCTGGCACCTGACCGAAATCGCTCGCTGATTTTGCAAATATAATTAATCGTGTGATAATATATACACGCTATAGATCATTAATGAATCGTTATGTTATAAAAAATTTCATCTACTTCTAAAATCATACAAAAAGTAAATGCTATGAAAAAACAATGTTTCGTAATAATGCCCTTTTCTCAAACAAGCAAAAAACATACAGAATTGTATTGGACTGAGTTTTTTCAAAATTTTATTAAACCTTCATTGAAAGAATTTGGATATTCCTGCGTTAGGTCAGAGGCCAAACCATCAAATATAATAAAGGAAATTATTAATCAATTGATGGACGCCAAGTTGGTGATTGCTGTTCTTACCGACTTTAATGCAAACGTCTGGTATGAATTGGGTATTAGGCATTCACTTCAGCGAGGAACAATTATGATCATCGAGGAAGGTCAAAACCTCCCTTTTGATATTAGCCAATATGGTGTTATACATTATAAGGAATCGATCTCTGGGTTAACGGACTTTGAAAAAAAACTTAAAATTTTTATTGAAAACATTGAAAATTACAAAAACACAGATAATCCAGTAAGTGAATTTATGATAAAAAGAACCTCTCACCACCAAAAAAAAGTTCTTTGGGTTGACGATTATCCTACAAATCATGAATCAATTATTGAAAATTTCCGTCAAAAAGGAATTGAGTTCGATATTGTTTTAAACACATCGCAGTGTTTAGAAAAAATTTCTAAGGAAAAATATAATCTGATAATTTCAGATATGGGGCGGGGGCCTGAAAAAGATGCAGGGATACAAATGCTTAAGAAGATTAAGAAACGCTTAGAAATCTTGCCCCCTGTTTTTATATTATCTGGTATCCAAGAATTTGATCCACGGTTTGAGGATGCAAAAAATGAAGGAGCACTTCTCATAACATCATCCCCAATAATATTAACTCATAAAATGAATGAAATACTTGGATTACAATAGAGAGAAGAGCGCCTTATTTTTGAAAATCTGATTTTCTAAAATTGGAGAAATTATTAGGAGTTCCTAATAAACTACCCCGCCGCAAGCGGACGGGGTATTAATATGGTAATCTTTTTTTAAAAAACATCTCGTTACCTATTGTACCTCATTTGGATATTTTGTAACTCAAACTAAAGACGTGCGAAATGTAAATTATTATACCATCACTTCATTGAAAAAGCTCTGGGTGTCATGGTAAAGACGCTCCCAACTGTTGTCTATAGGATCATTCCATCGGCGGACAATACGTTTAGCAATCCTCTGAATCCCTTGTGCTGCAGGACTTTCTGGTTGATCGATAAGTAATGGTATCCTTTTATTAATCGACTTAATAATAACTGGATTAAAAGGAATAAAGCCAAAATTATCCACCTCTATTGATAGATTTTTAATGATATTTTTCTCAACTTTTTTCAGCCATATTAATTCATCAAGATCCGTGCTCATATTCATTATAAGTCTTGGCCTAATATTTTGAATGGCACTTTTTACTCTTTCACCTACTTCAGGGCACTTTAAAATAATCCCTTCAATGATATCCTCAATTACCAAGGGAGATTCTTTAATTGATCTGTGAAAGATTTCGTGTATATAATCAAAGATCAGACTGTTCCCACGAATTGTCTTTCCAATTATACGTAAAACAAGATTCTTTATAAAAATTAATAAATTCATAATTACAGGCATTTCTGGTTTTAGTAAAATAATACCATTAGAAACAATAGAAAAAAAATCCATGGTATTGAAAGATGAACCCGCGCTAAGATCTAATATGACAAAATTCGCTTCAAGTTTCTTTATACCCTTAATAAGCTTCATTTTTTCAGCATACGTGATATTAGCCATATGGGGTGAGAGCCCGTCACCAGAAATGAGGGTTAAATTAGGGACAGAGGTAGGAACCTGTAAATCTGGGAAAAAAATCTCCTCTCTTTTTAAAAATTCACCAATCCCAGGGTATTCATTCGGTATATTAAGATAATGATGAAGGTTTGAAGCACCAAGATCCAAATCAACCACTATCGTAGAATGCCCAAACTGGGCAAGTGCTATTCCAATATTTGCCGAAATGATACTTTTTCCAACACCACCTTTACCACTTGCTATAGGAATAATAATAGTTTCCTTATCCATTACATTATCCTCCGCTTATATAATGATTCTTCGACAAATTCTCAAATTTAGTTGGTAATTATTTTTCAATTATCACTTTCTGAGTAAAGTTTAAGAATGGAACAAGCCGTGATTTTTTAACTTTGTCTCTCTAATCAGTAAAATACTTTCAAAAGGATTGAAGGCACAGATTTTGAGAAGAGTGGCCTCTCCCATATGAAGACCATATGTTTAGTATAGAAAAGAATAATGAGAAGATAAGATAGGAGGTGTAGTATGATATCTACTATAAAAATAAAAGACGTAAGAGGATTGTTCAATGAAAGCCTGGTATCAAAAAGCTTATGGCCCTTTGAAAAAATAGACCCTCCCATCTTTTTCATTGTACTTTAATCCCTTAGTTTCTTACTCCATTTTACGAATGCGGACTTCAATCCCCTTAAGATCTTTAAGCAATTCTAAAAGCTTCGCTGTATCGGTAGTACCGTAATGATAAGGGTAGAGAATTTTTGGTTGAAAAGCCTTCGCAGCGTCGGCGACCATCTCCGGCGTCATGGTATAGGGGAGGTTCATCGGTAAGAATGCACAATCAATTCCTTTGAGATCCTTCATTTCGGGAATGTTTTCAGTATCACCTGCAACATATACTCGCTTATCGCCAAAGGTGATAATATACCCATTGCCAATGCCTTTTGGATGAAATGGTTCCCCATTATCACGCTTATGAACTAGATTATAGGCCGGAATAGCCTCAATAATAAGTCCCTTCACGGTTCGAACGTCACCATTTTTCATGACAATTCCGTCTTGGAGCTGTTTTGAGCATTGTTCAGTCATTACCATGACAGTTTTCTCAGTGCGTATATGGCTCAAAGCTTGCACATCCAAGTGATCCCGGTGCTCATGCGTAATAAGAATAACATCAGCCTTTGGGAGCTTTGAATAATCTGCAACCTTACCGAATGGATCAATATGTATAATCATCCCTCCAAATTTAAACATCACACTCCCATGGCCAATACATGTGATGGTAAGGTCGCCGGCTGATGTCTTCATGATATCTGTTTCAAATTGGTTTTGAGCATTGGCTGAAAAGGCACACGTCATGATAAAGATAATAAATAACACGTATACTTTATTCATAAGTATCTCTCCTTATTACATAGTGTTGATAATTTTCTATGACTTTTATCAATTTTTTTGTATGAAAGATTTTGTCTAAAAGATTAAAAGAGAATTGCAGATATTCTAACATAAGGGCTCTCCCATACGCACCTGATCAGGATGAGGAGAGCTTGTCACTGCCATTATATAGATATCTTTCTTGGCACAATTTTTGATAACATGCACAATATTCGGAGGTACTACGAACAATGTTGGCTCTTCCTCGCCTATCTTCTCCTGATGAATGATATTATCTTCCAGATTTCGCCAACAGAAGAGGGCAGGGCCCCCAAAAATGAAGAGCCATTCAGTCGAGTTCGGATGGTAGTGGTTGCCTCTCATACTGGAAGGAGTTATTGAGGCCGTATGGATGTTGCCTGTTAAATTCTGAATATGTGCACACTCTAAAGGATTAATAACCCATCCTCTCTGATCCTCCTTTATGCTTTCCTTAAGGTTAATTCGTGTTACTTTACTCATTCTCTCCCCCATAAGGTATCCCTGAGCCCCGACTGCCTTTTGATGCGCCTTGAGACGGCATCAATAAAAACTGTTTCTCTGCCCCAAATCTCTACATTCTCCCTTGCACGGGTAATACCGGTATAGATAAGCTCTCGCGTGAGTATCTTTGCATCACGATCGGGAAGGAGCAGCAGAACTCGCCGAAACTCCGATCCCTGGCTTTTATGCACAGTCATGGCATAGACCAGCTCATACACAGGAAGCCTTGAAGGCAGAATTTTTCTCAATGCGCCATCCGGGGCAGGGAAATATGCGCGCAGCGCCTCATCTGACTCGGGGTCCGGCCACAGCATTCCTATGTCACCATTAAAAAGCCCTAAGTGGTAATCATTGCGAGTAATCATCACAGTCTGTCCCCTATACCAACGACGACCTGCTTCAATAAGACCAGCCCTTTGAAGTGTTTTCTCAATAATGCGATTAATAGCCGCAGCGCCATATGGCCCCCTTCGCAATGCACAGAGAATACAGAATTGGTTGAAAAGGTGCAGGGCCTTTTCGACGGTGTCGGCATTGCTATACGCACCATACTCTTGTAAAGCAACCTGTCCGATAGCTCCTTCCAGCGTATCGGGCGGAGGGCATCTTTTCCATGAAACCTCCCTTGTATCCCCTCCTTTAAGAAAAGTAAGCGCCGATTCCCCATCTCCGGCCCTTACCGCCTTACTTATACGATGTATCCCGCTTGTTATACCAAAACGGTAATTTTTTTGCAACTGGACAATGGAATCGAGAAGCTCATTCTGGATGCCTATGGCATGCGCTGAGAGAAACTCACCCGTGATCTCATTGATACACGGAAGGCAGCCTTGGGAAAAACAAGAAAGATTCTCTGAGCCGCACATATCCCCAAGCACCGCACCCGCCTCTACAGAGGCTAACTGATCCTTATCACCAAGAAGGATAAGCCGGCCGCCCGGCGGGATAGCCTGCCCCAACTTCGCCATGAGAGGAAGGTCCACCATCGATGCTTCATCAACTATGATCACATCATAAGGAAGCAGATTTTTCTCATTATAATGAAAATAAGAGGAGCCGGGGATTGTACCAAGTATGCGATGGATCGTGGACACCTCTTCGGGAATCATGGCCCGGACATTCTCCGCACATTCAAGAGAGCCTTTGGTTTCCCTGATAGATTCTTTGAGCCGTGCCGCTGCCTTGCCCGTAGGAGTAACAAGAGCGATACGGAGTTTATGGTCCTTGGCCTGCTCCAGTAAAAGAGCCATAACTTTCACAATGGTATGCGTTTTCCCTGTACCCGGGCCGCCTGAGATAATACAAAAGTTTCTGGATAGGGCGATAAAGGCAGCGATTTTCTGCCAATCAGGACCCTCCTCAGAGGAGATCTTGGGGAAAAGACGCGCAAGACCTTCCCTTAAGAGATTAAAGTCTAAAGTGTGGGGATGGCCTGCTATTTTATCGCGCACCAGGGTCGCGAGCATTTGTTCATATTCAAAGTAGCGATAAAGATAGAGCCTTCCTGCATCATCAAGGATCAATGGTGTGAACTTACCCGGCTCTCCCACCACGGGCGTATTCCTCAATCGTGTGATCCATGCATCCTTAGATGCGCCGGCAATAGAAGAAAGATCCAAGCATACATGGCCTTCCAACGCCGAGGTGCTCACGGCGACAGCGGCCTTAAAAAGCTCCGGTATTTTCTCACCTGCCAGTTTGAGCATGAACGTCGCAAAATGCTCTCCTATCCGCAGTGTGGGCTCATGATCGCTGGTATCTGGTTCTCTCAGAGTTTCTTTCTCCATTATTTGATATCCTTTTTCACATTTTCATCTGCCTTCCCGCTCCTGCTTAAATGGGCACACAGATGATTAATCAAATCCTCAGAAGGCCGTGCCCGATAAATGCCGAACGAGGGACCCCTCGAAAGGTCGATGCCACGCAAAAAAATATAAAAAGCAGAGCCAAAATGGGTCGAATATGAGTAGTCCGGAATGCGTTGTGAGAGATATTTATGAAGGGCAAGGGTATAGAGATGAAGCTGAAGAATATAATACTCCTGCTCCATCATGAAATGCATGGCGCCTCTGTTATAATCCTCAATTTGGTGTCCGAGGTAATTTGATTTCCAATCTATAAGGTAATACTTGCCTTTATAATGAAACGTCAGATCAATATATCCTTTAAGCAAGCCGCAGGATGGTGAAAAATCAAGTTTATCGAGAAGTACCAAGAAATTTTGAGACAGGCCGGAGTCTTTCCCATACGAAAAGAGCCTTCCCAGATCCCCGGACCTTATCAATTTAAGGGGAAAGTAAAATTCCATTTCATTCACCCTGTCTTGTGAAGAGAGCGTGTTAAGGGAAAATTCCTCAGATTCTCCAAAAAGATGGAGAGATAAAAGATCTTTCACCATGGCATGGACGGGCAAGGTCCAGTTCTCGTCAAATCCTGCGGCTATCAATTGCTCGCAAATAATATTTTTCGTAGCGTCAGGATCATTGCAGCGATAATCAATCTCTTCAAGAATGGTGTGCAGGCACGTCCCGGCACGGGCTCCCTTGGGAAAATCAAACATTGTCGGATCACTGTCTTCAGATGAATGCGTTTCAGTATCAGGAAGGATCCCCTCGTCCCATCCGGGCATGCTTAGCTGCTCGGGTGCGCGCAGGGTTAAATAGGAAAAACTTGCAATGCGCCAATTATCGGGAATGTGTCCTGTAAAGGTACGACAAGAGGGGCGTGAGAGTGAAAGATCAGAGGCTAAATAGGGCTTTGCACTCTGGGATGGGAGAGAAGTGATCTCAATTGTCCCTGAAGATCTCTGAGCAAGAGCCTCAAGCTGACCAATAATGCTTTCATCATCAATGGATTTCATTCGTCTTGCTGTATTCGTTATTTCATCGGCTGATTGATCAAGCTGTTCATAGTGCAATAAATAGGCAGGTGCTGAGGTTTCAGCCTTATTAAACATTCCCCATACCAGGTAACAACGGTATTTGGCCCGCGTCAGCGCAACATAGAGCAAGCGAAGGTTTTCAGCTAAAATCTCTTTTTCTGCCAAGGCCTTTGTTACACCATCTTCATCTGACCCAAGATTTATGGTAGCGCGATGCTCATTCTCCGGATCATGAAAATCAATCGTGCTGCCCTTATCGATCGTTGATCTTCCCCAACAATAGGGACAGAAAACAATAGAATACTCAAGCCCTTTGCTCTTATGGATAGTGATCAGCTTCACTGCTTTCTCATCAGTCTCCAAACGAATTTGATACTCCTCTGTTTCCGGGTGCTCCTCAATTTTACGCACAAACCATTTCAAAAGCCCCTCTATACCGCATTTATTCTCGAGGCTCGCCTGATGAAGCACTTCGAGGCAATGCAAAAGGTTTGTTAACCTTCGCTCTCCATCCTGATACGAAAGAAGAGTGCTCCGTACTCCTTCCCGGGTCATAAAAGAGCGCGCCATGGTCATAAACCCTTTGAGGGTCCAGAGCTGATTATAGTCTCGAAATTTTCCCAGCCACTCCTCCCATTGCAGTTCATCATCAATCAAAGAGGCTAGTGTAGTTCCTGATAGGCCGATGATATCGGTCACCATTGCGGCTTTGATCTTTGATTCATTGACCGGATCAGCCATTGCAGAAAGTATAGTGAGAAACTGAGTCGCTTCACGGGAGACAAAGAGACTCTCGGAACTATACAACACGCTCGGTATCCCATATCTGCCAAGGACTTCCTGCATAGTGCGGGCCTGGGTATTGCTCCGCACCAGAATAGCAATATCGCCAGGCTCAACGGGCCTTCTTTTGATCATTATCCTCCGCTCTTTTCCAGCCTGAAGAAGACGCCCGATTTCCCCTGCCACGGCCCATGCTATTTTTTTTTGCGCATAGGTTTTCTTAATTGCGCTTTCATCCCCCTCGCGTCTCATGAACCATACCTTGAAAGGGTTTTTATCCGGTGAGCCATCTATTACAAACTCATTCTGCTTCCCTGTGTGCGCCGGCCTGACAGGATGAAATGAGATCTCTTCAAATAAAAAAGGATTGGGAGTGTGAGTAAATAACGTATTAATCGCCTCTATTAATGCGGGTTCTGATCGCCAATTCGTACCGAGAGTATATTGTGTATGAATATCCTTCCCTGCTTTTATATATGCAAAGATATCAGCGCCCCTAAAACTATAGATAGCCTGTTTAGGGTCACCGATTAAGAAAAGCACGCTTCTCTTATCAGGATAGATTGTGTTAAAGATCGCATACTGAACAGGATCTGTATCCTGGAATTCATCAATAAGAGCGGCTTTGTATTGAGTGCGAAGCGCCTGTGCCAGGCTTGAACCTTCTTGCCCGCACAGCGCAGCCTGAACACCTGATAAAAGATCGTCAAAGGAGCGGATGTTCTGCTTCCGCTTCCTCTCCGAAAGCTCTTTTCTGACAAAGGATAGGCATTCTCTTTTAAATGCTATAAGATGGTTATCATAGACCGAGCACAGGGCTGTAAGGGCATCCTGCAGGCGATCGCACGCATCAAAAAATGGGTGGGCAGGAACTTCATTTCCCTTTGTTTTGGCTTTTATTAATTCCTCGGTCCCGAATTTCTTGAAATGCTTGGGGCGAGGAAACAGATTTCCGCTATAGAAGTAATGATCCAATTCCTTGCACCATTCGGGAATATTTTTAACCTTGTACATGTTCCGTTTAACGCCACGGCTTTCCAAAAGGAGCGTCTCAACCGCACAGCGCTCACGAGACCACATTGTTTTAGCCTCTGTGAAAAGACTTGCGCAGATTTCTTCCGAATCTTTTGTATCGGAGAGGTGTGTGTGCGGTATGATTCTAAGATCAGGCCTGTTTATATACCGCACTGCAAAAAGGGCAAGATCAGCAGGATTCCATCCCTCGTTTTTTTTTGTTTTAATATAACTCATAAAAGGGAGTGATGCCGGATAGATATGGATGCGCCAGAAATCATCAACGACTTCCTGCAGGAGGTTCTTTTGATCACTCACAAGATCGGTTGTAAACAATGAGCCGCATTCGAAAGCCTTATCCTGAAGAATTCTCTGGCAAAATCCATGTATGGTGAAAATCGCCGCTTCATCAAAGCAGCGCAAAGCATTCGTCAAAAGTATGCGGGCGGTTTGACTATCATTATTCTTTGTGAGCATTCCATTAAGCACAGGATCATCACTTTCTCCCGCGTCAAAGGCGTCTAAAAGCTCACGAATCTTACTCCTTATTCTGTCGCGCAGCTCCTCTGTTGCCGCGATAGTAAAGGTCACTACCAAGATCTCATCCACCGAAAGGTGTTTTTCAAGTAGAAGACGAAGGTAAATACCGGTAATGGTAAAGGTTTTCCCCGTGCCGGCGCTTGCTTCAATAAGGTTTCTCCCCTCTATCGGGCTATGAACAAGATCAAACCGGTTCATTCTCTGTGCTCATCTCCATATGGGTCAGGACAGGTTCAAAAATTCTCAGGGCAAGTTCCATGAAATCTTCCTTCAGCGGATCATCCATGGTGCCGAAGCAGAGATGAAAATAAGGATCATCAGCTTCGCTCTTGTTGAAATCATTTTTCCATGTATTTTGTGCTTTTATTAAAGCCTTTTCCATATCACCTCCGGAAACCAATAATGTCTCTGCGTATATACGCGAGGTCTCAGGGAAAAAGGGCAGGACTATGTGCATCCCCTGCCAATAAAGATCGACAAGCTCCTCAAGAAGTTCTTTGCATATATCAACTTTATCAAATTTATCAAAATGTAGGATCTTATCGCTGCCGATAAGAACACTTTCCTGAGGATACTCCGCTTCCCCACAATAATTAAGGACACAATGTTCAATCCAAGTATTCAGAATATCCTTGGCTTTGATTTGTGCGCATCGATAGCGCACTAAACCCTGCGGCCACACATTCCCGATCCTTCCCACAATGCGAAATCCCGGAATTTCAACATCAATAGAAAGCGCTGGTTTTTCTTCCTGTTGTATAAATGGCCAGACCTTGGCGGCAAATTCCATGCTTTCTCCGCAAAGCTCATTATAGGCCAAAAGACCCATAGCCCCCGGCGGTAATACTCCTTGTGCCCGCAGGAGAGGATAAAAATCCCTTACTTCATGCCCGCTTAATTTTTTTGCCACTAATTCCTGTGTGATTTTATATCGTGCAAGGCCTTCAACCTCAAATGGCTCCCGTTCATTAAGAGGATCGGAGAACTCTTCAATCCTCATGCCAAGCCGGTGATGCACAAAATATTTCGCAGGATTTTTAAAGAACCTGGCCAACTGCTCAAGATTAATGGTTTTAAACTCCACGGGTGGATCAGGCAAAGGCTCTGAGATAAAACTCCTTTTCTCTCCCTTCCGCTCCATGCGTGTTTTAAGGGCCTGAAAATTGTCCTTAGAATAACTGAACAGAGGGCCCTCAGATTGGAAATAGGCAGGATTAAAGGCCTGAAGGTAATGATGCGTAGTAATATAGGTGATAATTTCTTTATGAGGGTGCATAAAATCTCTCTTAATGGTATCTATTAATTCACTCACCACGACGGATGGTGGGATTTGACTATTATCCCTGATGCTTAAGCCCACATAACTTATATAGAGAAGCTCTCTGGCGGAAAGAAGGGTCTCAAGAAAAATATATCGGTCAAGATCGCGCTTTGAGGGGTCGCCTTTTTGGGGGCGGTGTGCCATCAAATCAAATCCTTTCGCCTTTTCCAGTCTCGGAAAAGCGCCGTCGTTCATCCCAACAAGCATTATAATCCTAAATGGTATACTGCGCATCGGATGCATGGTACAGAAGGTGACGCCACCGGTGAGGAATCCCTTGATCAACTGCGTGCGATTAAGATAGTCCGTGAGATATGCACGGATAACCTCAAGCTCGACTGTTTCTTCAAATCCTGAGCTCTCCTGGATCTTACTAAGATTCGCAAGAGCTTCATCTATCAACGAAAGCTCCGCCTCTATTTGCCTGTCCGGCTTAAAAAAACGCTCCACGAGCCCGTGGAGAACTGAGGCCCAGTCGGCAAGAGTCCGCGGCGTCTCAAGAGTCTTTATCTGTTCAAAGAGTGTCTTTACACACTCAACAAACTGCCCCAGAATCTGCGCATCTTTACCCTCAATATCATCATAAGGAAGTATCTCACCAAACATCCTTTCACCTTTACCGGGGAGAGCATATCCCAATAAAAGCCTCTCCAGGCCCATCATCCAGCTATTCTCCTCAAAATAGGGGATTCCCTTGTGACTGCGGTCCTCTCCATCTATTCCCCAGCGTATCCGGGTCATTTCGACCCAGCGACGCACATATTCAATAGCCTCTTCATCTAAATCGAAGCGTTCTTTGACGGCTGGCGTCTCGATAATATCCATGATGTGAGCAGCCCCAAACCGGCTTTCATAAAGATATAATATCTTTATGAATACCTCCAGTATCTGGCCTTGTTTCCTCGCCGAGCGGTCGGCAATACTAAAAGGGATTTTCTCCCCTCCGCTCTGATCTGACTCAAACACTGCGGAAATATAAGGGGCATACTTTTCAATATCCGGTGTCATAACCAGGATTTCCCCGGGGAGAAGGTCCGGTTTTCTCTGAAAAAGGTCAAGAATATGATCATAGAGGACCTCTATCTCCCGCATGGGACTATGACATACATGAATGTGCAGGGAATCATCATCCTCAGCAATCACTTTTTTAAAATCAACATCACTTCTCCGCTTTCGCAGGTTGAGAATATCCGACTGCAGACAGGAGAGAAGCGTCGCCTGCCCCGGATCTTCAAAGCGTTTTACCTCCTCAACATTGGATATATCAAGGGCGTGCTCAAAAAAATGGGCCCCCTGTTTCCCCAATGAGGCAAGAAGCGGATGCCCTGTCTCATAGTAAAGTTCCTCAGCAGGCACAATCTTCCCCTTGCTTTTTTTTTGGATCTTGGCTGTTGTTTTTTCAGAAACTATATCAAACCAATATTCCTTGCATGGATTCATAAGGAATAAATAAATGTCAAGATAGCGGGCCATAGCTGAAAAAACATCAATATGCAAGGGCGGCAAAAAGGGGATGCCAAAGATAAAAATACGCGAAGGATTATTTTCCGGATTTTTATGAGTGACCGCAATCTCATCGAGGAATTCTTTCCTGATCGCTGCTTTGTGATTACGTGGGCCCTCTTTAATAATTTCACGCCAAAGCTGTGCTTGCCAATGGCTTCCTTCTCCCTCTTCCCATCTAAGAACCATGTCAGGCCTGTACATGGTATATTGATCAAAGATTTTGGCACATTGCTCGGCAAGCTGCATACGTTTTACATTGTCTTCCTCATTGCCAAGATAATTGCGTATGCTTTCAAAGCCCTCTTTATCCCTGTATAAAGTAAGATATTTCATTATCTTCCAGGACAGATACAGCGGATCAAAAGATTCATAATTCGAGAAATCGGGAAGAACTGATCTGATCAGTCCGCGAATGGCTTCATCAGGAAAAGGATAACAGGCATTCGCCCAAATACCGAATCTTTGCGCAAGCATCATGGACAGCCATCGCTCCATTCCCTGGCTTTGCACGACAATCATTTCTTGATACAACGGGGAGAGCGGGCAGGGAAGGGGGGCAGTTAAATTTTCAACCAGATATTCAAATAGTATTTCCAGTCGATTGCTCGAGTAGATTTTAAAATGTGCCATTTAACTCCTCACAAAAATCCCTTCGCCAACAATTCTCATTTTGATGGTTGGGCTCCTCACATACGCATTACTGTCCACTTGCCAAAACAGAGCAAAGGATAAAGCATAGGACCAATATACTTCATGTTGGGTCATCTACAACTCTTCTGCGTGAGGCTAATCGTGTGTAACAAATATCAGCGCATCAGTATCAAACCCAAGCTCTTTCGATCTTCTCACAAACTGATCCATAAGTGCCTTGTGTACAGTCGGTGTTCTTGCCAAAAGCCAAAGATAAGATGCGCGAGAGCTGGTCACGAAAGCAGACTGATAATTTTCTTTATCAAGCTCGAATATTACATATGATCCGTAAAATGGACCAAAAAATGAGACTTTAAAGTATCCCTCGTCTTGACTCCTCATAAAGTAAGCTTTACCTTCAGCTTCTTTCCACTTATTTTTTGCAATCGAAAAACCTCTATTAATGACCCTTACCCCACCATCATCGCGCATAGAGTATTCAGCCGTTACTCTCTCTAATCCGCGCTCAAATGAATGATCAAGCCGGGCAATCTCATACCATTTCCCCAGATACTGAGCAAGATCGAACTCTTGGACGGGATATACGCCTTTAGGCAACCCCAGGCACCCGCTTATAAAGAGCAATATAAGAAGAGCAATAACTATGCGCATAGTTTTTACCTCTGCTCTGTAAAAAGTTCACTGGTTTATTTAAAGTTTAAAATTTGATATGCATCTTTGAGCTTAGTGTCCGAACTTATTTTCTTTTCAGAAGAAGCATAATGTAACATAAACCTATACATTAAAAAGAGATCAAAAAATCTCATATATACAGTGTGTTATAAATGAAGATTAATGCCTTGTGTGGTCGTAGTGATTTTTTCGCGAATAACCTCTTTGCGCCGGTTTTTAATTTTTTGAATACTCTCCTTTGTTCTATAAGGGCGATTATGTTCAAGATGGAAAGTGATAGCTGCATAGCGAATCTGAACACCATGAATTCCCGAATTCTTCAATCTTTCACCAAATTCTCGGTCTTGACCTCCAGAAGCCAGTGTTTCATCAAAGCCATTTACTCTCAATACATATTCTTTAAATGTTGATACATTACACAAATTCCACGTTGCTTTTGAAGGTGTAATAAAGTTTAAGAGCTTGCCTATTCTTTTATTCTGAATAAGACGGAGAATACGTTTATTAAAAGGCAATCCATGTTTTAATAACCAGAAGATTGAATTTATCCGTTTATTTATTATATCATTTCCGGTAATAGCATGACTCATGTTAAGTGGCAAAGGGATATACCCTCCTGAAAGAAAATGCCCTTTACGGGCTAATGTCCTGTGCCATCCCAAAAAATCTGATCGAGGGATGCAATCTCCATCAGTATAAATAAGATAATCGCCTTTGGCAGCCAGAGTAGCCTTATTTAAAATAGTACATTTTCGAAATCCCCTGTGCTCATGCCAAATATGGTTAATTGGAAGTGCATAGGTTTCGCGGATTTGTGTAATCACATCGGTAGTCCTGTGATCAGAGCCATCATCAGCTACAACTATCTCAAAGTCTCGATCCTCCTGACACGCATATCCAAGAAGTGCAAGTTTAAACCATTTTGGTTGATTGTAAGTAGCAATAATAACAGATATATCCATTAGTAATATTTTACTCTAAATGTTTTAAGTCAATTTCAAATGATACCCTATATTATATATGAGGGCTCAATGAATATTCAACAAAAAAATGAATTGATCAAATGCCCAAAATGCGGCTTTAAATAATCAGCCGGAGATATTGAATATGTGAGCCACTGCATAGCCATGCTCTTATTTCATTTCCCCATTTTGGGTAGCTGTTTTTTATACCTTTCTCATACTCGTCCATAAATTTGGGCATGCCGTATTTGGCTGTTTTTTTTGGTACCCGACAATCCCTGCGTTTGATTTTATTTGTGAGTGCGGTGTTGCTGGGCATTTTGACAGAAACCCGGCATTATTGAATATGATTTACCTTTTATTTATATTTTTATTGCATACATTTCGGAAAAACCGCTTAAGCGTTCTATTTATTATGCATAACACATTAGTATATACTGCTGTGCTATCGAAAAAAATGTAACCTTATTTTTAATAGAAAGCAATTTAAAAAATATAGTATGTATACTTTATTTTATTAGCTATAGAATAATTATAATGAATCTGATACAATTTTATTATGTTTTTATAGATAAAATATTATTAATATAAAATTTTCTTATCTGATGTATAAATCTCTTATGATTAATATAATGAAATGAGATAAAATTTTAACCAAATATTAGTAAAAAATTTTAATTAAAAACAAAACAAGAAAAAAAGAGGTGATGACTTATGAGATAATTTTTGCTTGATAAATCAGTATCTGGAAACATAAAATTATTTATTCATTAATTCTAATTTTCTAAATAGAGGAGAACTGCAAAATGAAAAAACTGGCAATAATTACTGCTTGTATTGTAGTAGTCGTTCTTTTTTTAACTCAGGTTTATGCAGAGAAGGTAAATAAAGCAGCAGCCAATTCAAGTGATTGTACCACAATTCAAAGCGGTGAATTATACACTTCTGATGGGCGGGTTATTACTACTGGTTATGATGAATGGGGCTATAATTATCAAGGGCATATGTTTAATGGTTACTATTGCGATGCCTATAGAGATGCTGACTGGTGTCAATCATATAAGGAAGATAAATTGATGATGAAATGGAATGATGCGTGGCTTAGCAATAAGGATTGTGATGGAGACGGATTGCTTGACCGGCATTATGGATTTAATTCATACATTGGCTCAGGAGCATGGTTAACAAACCATATGTCCGGTGAATACGAAAATGAGGACGGAGAAATATGTAAATGGAATTATTTTGTTAAAATCGTTGCTGCCCCTGCAGATGCCAGTCTGAAAGATGGCGTTTGGTACGCTGCAGATGGGACAGAGATCGGGCCAGTTATTTGGGGTGAGTTTGCGGTAATTCAAGAAGTTGAAAATGATCCTTGCATAGGGGGCCATGGCGCTCAGTATATAAGTCCAATTGGACCTGGTTTTGGCAAATTCTAATAGATAATAATTTATCATTTTAGAGGATTACAATTTTTCTGATATCCAAGCTCTAATGAATTATATATTTTTTAAATAAATTGTTCAATTCATTTCTATTAGTGTGATTGGCCTGTTTATAATTCGAGTATCGCTTTTATGATATTTTTTAATCCATATTCTGTTTGCAATTCTTGTATGGCTTTTATCTAAAGGTTTCATACAAGAATTGCTAGAGGTCAAGTCACTTTCCCACGGCAAAAATGATAGAGTGCCTTACAGATGTGTCAAGTTTCCTGATTGAAAAATACATCTTCTTAACTTGCCTAGCGAGATTGAGGCCTTTATAGATATTATGTATAGTCGAGCAGGAATATTCATTGTATCAGACTTCTCTAAGTCTTTCACTGTTTTTTAATAACGCTTTCAGCACGTTACTATTTTCTTTGAAATGCAAAGAGCAGATTTCGATCAACAAGATTCCGTGCGTGCATTACAATCTTTGCAGTGATAGGAATTACCTGATCAACACCCTTTTTTGCTAATGTTAAAGCGGCATCAAGAGTTGCCATATGTCCCACAGGGAGATAAACATGAAATAATTCTTGAAGGATTTCCGTCTTATGTCTCCAGCGAAGCGAGTTTTTGCAATTTCGCAGAGCGAGCTTAGAAATTGTTAAAAGTCGAGCATTGAGCGAAACGAATAGCTGGAATCCCTTGCCAACAAAACAATTGGCCATAATGAATTGCTGTCATAATTGGTTACTGGTGCTATAATTCTGATATGCTCAGAACGTATGGAGATCTATGGTCATTGATAAATTGATGCTGCGGAATTCTCAGAAATATTCGACAATACGCGATGTAAATACAGGAATACGCCGATATATCAATTAAAAAATCTCTTAAGGAGAATTTTAATATGGTGGTTTTAATAAAATTATTCGATGGTGTTGCGATAAAAGAATTTCCGATCGACAAGCCTCTGTTCAGTATCGGCCGTCATCCGGACAATGATATTTGTATTGATGATCAAGTAGTCAGTAAGAAACATGCCGTTATAGAGTGTGAGGAAGATCCTTATCAAAACGATGCCAAATCATATTATATCAAAGATCTTGAGAGTTTAAACAGCACTTATGTCAACGGAATAAAAATCACACACCAAAAATTAAACAACAATGACTTAATCCGAATCGGTTTAAATACATTCAAATTTTTTAATGAGGATATAAATAAAGCCGATCAAACGTTAAGAATTTCTAAAGACTCGATTCCTGAAGTATCTGATGCAGATAATGAAGTAAATGATAAAGATGATCCTTTTAAGTTACCTAATGAAAAAATTGATGGCTTAAAACAGATCTACAATATCTTAATCGAGGCCCTGAAAAGGATACAGGAACTTATTGATTTTATAGAATCTCATTCTTACATAGATCATAAGATAAGTATCGATCATATTAATAACGTGAAAAAAATCATAGAGAATCTTTCACATTACTATGCTTCAAATTCTATTTGGATTGATAAACAAATCAATGATAAGATAAATGGGAGCTTATCAGCTCTTAATACAATCTACCAAAACATGGCACTTTTTGAAAATAAAGAATTAAAGGATATTGATGTGGAATTTAAAGAAGATTGGAAGAATTTATTAAATGACCTTCATACAGATTTTGAGATATTAATCAAATATTTTAAAAAAGATTTGATGATAGAAATTCCCTTCTTAAGGACGACCTAGAGGGGATACTTATATATTTAAACAACTTTTAAAATTGCCTTCAGTACATCTCATTTTAAGCAGATACCATCTGATTCGTGGGACCACAAATATAAAATCCGTTCTTACTAAGCAGAAGTGTCGATATAATATATATGAGGACTCTATGGATATTCAACAAAGCAATGAATTGATCAAATGCCCAAAATGCGGCTTTGAACATTCAGCCGGAGATAGTGAGTGTGTAAGGTGCGGCATAATTTTTAAGAAGTTTAAATCATGCCTTGCATATAATCACCCACTACAACATAATAGGCACCACGAATCTCAAGAAGAGCTCTTTCTGCAAAATATAGATCAAAAGGGATTACTCTCTCTTTGTGTGGGGGGTGTTGCTGCTACGCTTATCTTCATATTCCCATTTTGGGTTACTGTTTTTCATACTTTTCCTATACTAGTCCATGAATTTGGGCATACTGTATTTGGCTGGCTTTTTGGGTATCCGACCATCCCTGCGTTTGATTTTATTTATGGGGGTGGCGTTGCCGTGCATTTTGACAGAAAGCCGGTGTTATTGATTGTGATTTACCTTTTATGTGCATTTTTATTGTATACATTTCGGAAAAATACAGTAAGCTTTCTCCTGATTATCGGCTGCATACTCGTATATACGGGTATGGCATTCACTCGCATTCATGAAGTTTTAATATTATTTATGGGGCATGGTATGGAACTTATTTTTGCCGTGATCTTTCTTTATCGGGCAATAAGCGGAAGTTCCATCATTGTATCGGCTGAACGTCCCCTTTATGCTTTTGTCGGGTTCTTCACGCAATTCTGCAATATCGATTTTGCTTATAAATTACTTACGAATAAAGAATTTCGTTTTCTCTATATTCAGGGAAAGGGTGGAATGCTCGCAAATGATTTTGTTCGTATTGCGTATAACTATTTAAATATTAATTTAAATTCCATAGTCTATTTTTTTCTTTTATTGAGCTTTCTCCCACCCATTATTGCTTTTCTTGCACACCGATATCTCGCCTATTGGGGAACTATGCTGAGCAGATTGTTACACACTGAATTAGAGGATCGATAAAAACTTGACCCATTTGTTAACTTTTTGAGTGATTCAAAACGGTTTATTCCAAAGGTGGGAAAATGCAGCTCGATTAGTGATCAAATTCTGATTTTGTGCGTGCATGTTTTACTGTTTTCAACAATATAAATTTAATAATATCACTCCTGCTTATTATGCCAACCAGTTTCCCCTTGGATAAAATAGGAACCCTCCTAAAATTATTCTCCATTAATTCCATGCACACATCTTGTAAGTTGTCATTCTCATCAAATGAGACAACTGCGGTTGTCATTAAATCCCCAACGTGACAATACTCAATATCAGGATCATACATTAGTTTCATCATATCTTTTTCAGTAATGATACCTACCAAACGTTTATCATCTGTAATGACTGGCAAGCCGGTAATATTCTTTTCTGCCAGAAGTTTTATGGCTTCACATATGGGAGTTTCTTCTCGCACGGTAATTACCTCTTTTGTCATAATATCTTTTGCTTTAAACAAGTAATTCCTCCTTTTCTACAAGATAGAATATATAATATAATATTTTATCAAAGTAGCATATATTTTTTATCAGATAAGATCAATATGTACCATGCAATTTTCCATTAAGTTCACCGAGTATTTATCCGATAATAATTGATAGAGGAGGTATTAGAATTACTGGGACCATAATGAGAACTGCTGACGCATAGAATAAGAATTTGACATGAGCATTATTTTCTGATAAAAATAAGGGTTTAATAAGTAGAGTATTTAGTGAAAGATGGATTATATTAAACTTTTAAATCTTACAAGCGAGCCATTTTCTAATTCTCCTGATCCTAAATTTCTTTTTCATTCAAAACGAGCATTGGTGTGTTTACAACAGCTTGAACTCTCAATTCGTTTAAAAAGAGGGCTGAGCATTGTTATTGGGGATGTCGGTACGGGGAAGACTACCCTTAGTCGTTCTTTAATCCAGCGATTTCAGGCAGAAACAGACCAATTTAAATTTTATCTCATAATAGATCCCTGTTTTATCTCAGAAGAAGATTTTCTTATTAATCTTTTAAAAATTTTCAATATAAATCCCCCTGCGACAGAAACTGCTCTTGCCTACAAGGAGGCAATCCGACATTTTCTTCTTTATGAAGGCATAAAAAAGGGAAGAGTCATTATATTGATCGTTGATGAGGCTCAAAAAATAAGCGATCAAAGTCTTGAAGTACTCCGAAGTCTCCTCAATTTTGAAACAAATGAATTTAAGTTACTACAGCTTGTAATCTTTGCCCAAAGTGAATTCTATGAGAATATCAAACAAAAGATTAACTTCTCTGATCGCATAGATACTCTCTATACCCTCAAACCTCTTGATGAAGAAGACACAAGAAGAATGATTGAATTTCGTTTGCGCCAGGCAGGATGGACAGAATATCATGCACTCTTTACTCCCAATGCAATGCGTCTTATATATCTTTATACACAGGGATATCCACGCAAGATTATTACCACTTGTCATCATTGTCTTTTAGCCATGTTAATTTCTAAAAAAAACAGGGTTGATACAACAATTGTCAACGAAACATTGAACAATTCTCCCGAACGTTACAATGAGGTTATGAAAAAGAACCTTATTAAAGAAAAAAAGATTAATGCACTAAGCATAGGCGTGATAAGCTGCCTGATAATTTTTCTGTTTATTTCCATATATTGGGGAGTCGAACATTTATCTCCTCTTATCTCCAGCTTTGACTTGGCAGGTAAACCATCCTCAAGTGTAAGCAAACTCTCTCCAATTTATTCTTTCTCCCCAGCTTTGCCCCCTAAACCAAATTTTAGCGTAGGTGATAATCCAATTGAAAGGCCGGATAAAATCGGGAATACATGGAGCATGACTTCATCCTTTGCATTACATAAAATACCACAAAGTATTGAAAAAAAAGAAATATTAAATGATAATAATTCTAAAATCACACTGAAAGAAAAACAGAGTAACAACAAAGATTTAAAAACTACGAATAACAATGATCTCGAAAGTCTGAGTAGCTCTGAAACTAATAATCAAGATAAGAGTCATAAGAAAGATACTCAAAAAGAATTAGGTAATAATATTACTCTTAAAATAGAAAAATTCCATTCAGAAAATATAGAAGAAAAATTAGTAACAAAAATAAAAAAAGATAAAAAAGAACATAACAATAAACAAGAAATATCCGAAATTCAAAAGCAAAATAATGATAAAATTGTGAAAGAAATTAAGTTAAAAGAAAAACCGGTTGTTCCAAAAAATAAGAAACGCATTCCTGACAGATCTTCATATATGGAAGTCATTGTAAAAAAAGGGGACTTCATTCATAAGATGGCACAACGAGTGTACAAGACTCCTGAAATTAATGACGCGATACTTGAAAAAATCGCCTTTGCAAATCCTAACATACCAAATATAAATAAAATATATATAGGACAAAGGATACAATTCCCCTATTTGAAGGAATTCCCTGGCGTGAAGGAAAAAAAAGAGCTCGGAGGATATAGTATTCGAGTGGGATATTTTTTTAACATTGACGAGGCTAAACAATGCATAAAAAATCTTGCCTCCCATGGATATCAAGCATATATGGATCGAGAAAAATTTTCAGATCTTGGTGACCGATATAAAATTGAATTGGAAAGGGTGAAAGAAGAAGAGCAGGCCAATGAGATAGTTCAAAAAATAAAAGAATTAAAATTCCCTTACGCAAAGGTAATAAAATTGGATTAAGATTACAATAAAAATGCAGAATAAATCTAAATCAGATTACAGAAAGAAAGAGAATTATATTTCAGCCACGAATCAATTAATTAAATTGATTCGGGATGATGAGCCTTTTCCGAAAGAAGCGGACGATGGAACGACAAGCATAATTGACGTGGGAATAATTGAAGATGCCCAAGTCTATGACAATAGGGATTTATTGCCTATCCTTTATCAGGGAAAGTTGCATAAAGGTGACAGTCTCCTTTATTTGGGCATTGGAATTGTTGCTCTTATTATAATTACCATTATTAGCACGTGGATATTTTCAAAGAGACTAAAGAGCATTCAAGAAAAAAAGGATGTGGTAGCCCAAAAGGTTGCCCAACAAACCAGATATTTGGAAACTATTCCTCCTCTTGAAGAAAAGAAAGCGCTCTTGGCTAATATTAATAAAACCTATGCCCTATGCGCAAAGTTTCATAATGGAATTATGATTTTAATCCTTAAGGAATTAAGCCAAATTCTCCCCTCTACTATTATTCCCCAGAAGATATCCATGAAAAGATCCACCTCACTTTTCAATCTTGAAGGGATATTTTTAAAGGATAAATCTTCAAAATTTCATGATATCAATGATGTGGCTCAGCTTATTGAAGAGTCTTCGTTATTTAATAAAGCAAGGATAGTATACCAATATCCCCGTGTTAACGCGCACTATAATACGGCCCAATCGGGGATCGCATTGAACAATGAAGCAATAGATTTTTGTCTGGAATTTATCTATTCTGCATCAAAAAATGAACCTTAACAGAAAATCAATTACAATATTTTTCTTAGCTCTTAGCATCGTATATATAATAGTGTGGACAAAATTATTCTATTTTTCCTATCAAACGAAAAAAAAGCAACTTGAAAAGGAAGTAAATGAGCTTGAATTCAGATTAGCCTATCGTGAAGAGAAGATTAAACGAGACGCGAGTTTTGATATTAATTTATATAATGCGGCGGAAAGATTCAACTCATTTATTTATAAGATACCCTGTTTTAGCAAAGCGTCTTCCTGGGAACAATGGTTTAGAGAAAGGGCCTTAAGATTTTCTTTGAAGGTAGACAGTATTTTCAATGAAGAAAACAAGGACCTTGGTGATCTCATTCATTCAGATTCTTTCACGCTTAATTTAAGAGGAGATTTTCTCAGCATGGGTGAATATTTTGAATCATTAGAAAATGATGAATGCCTCTGCGCTATAGATGAATTAGAAATAAAACAGATTGATTCTACGCCTGGTTCCGTGCATGCCAGAGTCAATGTGTCAGTATTAAATTCCTTAGATCTGTATGATTCAGATGTATATGATTTTAAAAATTCTGCTAATAAGAAATCAAGAAAATTTTATTATAATAGCCTGTGGGATAATAATCCATTTAAAAGGCGGGAAGTAAATGAAAAATCAGTCACAAAAGGAAGCCAGAAGAAAGAAAAAGGGAAAATATCCTCTGGTAAAAAAGTTGTAAAAAAAAGAGGCCTTGGAATAGACGATATTACACTGAACGGAATAATATTTTACAATGGCGAGTATATTGCTCTTATGAATGATGAGCGATTTAATAAGGGAGATAGGCTTTTGGGCTATACAATTGATCGAATAGAAAAAGATAACGTGTACTTGACTTATGGAAAAGAAAGGTTTAGATTAACCATGTACGGACAGGAAAAAAAGAAAAAACTTAATTAGGTAAGAATAAATTCTTCTCGTTTTCAACTAATATGTGGTGTGAAAGGGCCTTAATCAATAACAAAAAACCTGAATTCACCTATATCGACCATAATGAATTCATTTTTAGCAGGTATTTATAAAAAAATCGCGTCTGCCCAGCCAATGCATTCAATAATATGGTAATAATATTATTGAGTGAACGGGTCGCATAATAAACTTCTATTTCTTAGGGGATAAAATAATGGAAGAAGAAAAAATCAGTTGGAATTATGTTATTTTTACATGTCTTATTGGTATCGGCCTTTTATTAAATTTATTGGGACTTTTTACCACGGTGCTGGGGGTAAACTCTGCGATTATTCTTACCCTGGTTGGAGGTTATCATATTTTCTGGAGTGCGCTTTCAAATCTCTGGGAAAGGCGAATCTCCGTAGACCTCGCAATCGCCATTGCAGCCATTGCAGCCCTTTCTATAAAGCAGTATCTCGCAGCGGGCGAGGTCATCTTTATCATGCTTGTTGGTGAAGCACTGGAAATGTATGCGGTTGATAAAACGAGGTCTGCCATATCAAAGTTAATGGCGCTTGCTCCAAAAGAAGCTCGGGTAAAGAAAGACGATAAGGAAAAGGTATTACCCTTAAATGAAGTGAGGCCCGGGGACATTATTATTGTGAAACCAGGGAATAGAATTCCTGTTGATGGCACCATCATCAAAGGTAATTCCCACGTGGATCAAAGCTCGCTCACAGGAGAATCACTCCCTGTTGAGAAATCTGAAGGTGATAAAGTTTACAGTGGCACTATAAATCAATTGGGATATCTTGAGATTAAGACTGACATAGTGGGAGAGGGCACTATCCTTTCAAAGATTATTCATCTTGTCGAAGAGGCACAAGAGAAAAAAGCCCCTATTCAAAAAACTGCTGACAGATATGCGCGATATTTTGTTCCCATTATACTTGTACTGGCTGGTCTTACTTACCTTATCAGTGGCGATATCGTCCGATCCGTAGCAGTATTGATAATTGCGTGTCCCTGTGCATTGGTTTTGGCTACTCCTACTGCGGTTGCAGCAGGAATAGGTCGTCTTGCACGAGAAGGAATTCTTGTGAAAGGTGGCATATATTTAGAAGAGATGGGAGAAATCACTTCCGTCTTTTTTGATAAGACAGGCACCATTACAGAGGGCAAGCCAACAATTATTGATATTATCCCTGAAGAAGGCACTACGCGAGAGAATGTTCTCAAAATTGCAGCCTCGGCAGAAGAGCGGTCTGAGCATCTTTTTGCCCGACTGATTGTTGAGCAGGCAAAAGCTGAAAATATCCAGTATGATAAGGCACACACTTCAGAGGTCAGGCCAGGCAGGGGTATTAGCGTCACTGTCAGTGATCGTGCCATCTTGGTGGGAAATGAACGCTTACTTCAAGAAGAAGGTCTCATGTTGAGCGACCCTTTGAAAGATAAACTTATTCACATAGACCAACAGGGGAAAACACCTATTCTCGTTGCAATGGATGGTAAAATTGCAGGTATTATTACCATAGCTGACACAATAAGACCTGAGGCAGAGAGTGTCATTCAAGAGCTTAAAAAATTAAAGATTAAGGATATTGTTCTGCTTACAGGTGATAATGAGCTAGTAGGCAAGGTAATAGCCGAAAAGGCAGGCATTGATCATTATTACGCTAATTTGCTACCTGATGAAAAAGTTGCACGAATAAAAGAAGCACAGAAGAATGGCCACAAAGTAATCATGGTAGGGGATGGAGTGAATGATGCCCCGTCCCTCAGCGTTGCCAATGTTGGCATATCAATGAGCAAAGTGGGAACTGATATTGCAGTAGAAGCGGCAGATGTCATATTTATGAGCGGAGACCTCACGAAGATGGGGGAGGCTTTAGCCATTGGACGTAAAACGGTAAAGACCATTAAACAGAATATTATATATTTTGCTGTGATCTTTAATCTCATCGCTGTGGTGTTTGCGGCAACCGCAACATTCATAACTCCTGCCTGGGCAGCCGTGGTGCATCAGATAAGTTCTCTGCTCGTATGTATAAATTCTCTTCTTTTACTGTCGAGCAATAGAATTCGGAAGGATATCAAGGAGAAAATATATCAAGTCAGCACCAGTATTGGAAATTGGTGGTCACGCATTATTGAGTCTATGCATACTAAGAAACGCGGAATTTCTTGGGCAACACTGATCGTCCTTATACTTATTTATCTTATGAGTGGATTCTATAATATAAAGGCAAATGAAATAGGGGTTAAGCAACGCTTTGGAAAATTAATAAATGATAGAATCGAGGCGGGTTTGCACTATTGCTTCCCATGGCCTATCGCAAAGATTACAAAATTAAGAAGGGGTATAGACCGGCTTGAAATTGGTTTTTCATCAAAGACAAATAACTCTGCCGCCGAATCCTCTCCACAGACTGTTGCCTATGAGTGGGATATTCAACACCGACTCGGAACATATAAAGATATTCTGGCAGAATCACAGATGTTTACGGGTGATGAGAATTTTATCGATTGCGATGTTATTGTTCAATATAAGATAAAAGATCCAAGGAGCTACCTGTTTAATATTAGTGGACTCGATAATGATCAAAACTATATACGCTGCGCTCTTGGGTGGATACTTCGAAGGATTGTCGGATCAAAACATATCGACGAAATTCTGACGACGAACCGTCCTCACATAGAAAAAGAGGCCTTAAGACTTCTGCAAGCAGATCTTGACAGATTCAACACAGGCATAGAAATCCACGGGGTATATTTAAGAGGTGTTCATCCTCCTTTAGACGTCGCAGATGCCTTTCGGGAGGTTGTCAATAGTGATGAAGAAAAGAGCAGGCTGATTAATGAAGCACAAGCTTATATGAACGAACAAATCCCTCTTGCCCGGGCGAACTCAACTCAAAAACTTGAGGAGGCACTGGCGTACAGGGACGAGAAAATAAACCGATCATCGGGGGAAGCTTTCCGCTTCACGATGATGAATAAAAGTTTTGTGAAATATGATCGTTTAACTGAGAAAAGATTCTATTTGGAGGCTATGGAGAATAGTCTTCCGAAACTTAAAAAATTTATTATGAATAACAAAGAGGGGGGGAACAAATCACTTTTTTTATTGGACTCGATGAAAATGGATGAACTTTTAGCGTTACTCGGCCAATCCCGGTCAGGCAGATCATCCAAGTGATCATAACGAGCCCCTAAACCCAAAAATGTAAATTCAAGATTACCTGCTTATTATTTTAATTTATAGAAGGGAAAAGTCATGGAACAAAAGAAAAAGTGGATCATTACATTATCAGTCATTATTATTGTCATACTATGCTTATTAAGTTTTTATATTGTGGATGAGACCCAGTATACTATTCTCACCCTCTTCGGGAAACCTGTGGCTACAATAAAAAATGCGGGGCTTCATCCGAAAACGCCCCTTCATACGACGATATCCTTTGATAAGAGATTGCTTATTTATGATCCAACTCCTTCTGAGTTTTTAACCCGTGATAAAAAGAATGTTATTGTTGATACATTTGCTTTTTGGAAAATAATTGATCCTTTAACTTTTTATCAAACAGCAGGGGATATAGAGAGCGCCAAAATAAGACTTTATGATATCCTCTATTCAGAAATATCCTCCATGCTCGGAAGTTATGATTTGTCAAATCTCATTTCCACTGATCCGGATCAGGTCAAGATAGATGAAATTATGAATGTCGTAACAAGTAACTGCCGTACGAGAGCCCAGGAGGATTTTAGTATTGAGATCGTGGATGTGAAGTTAAAACAGCTTATTCTTCCCCAACAGAATAAACAGAGTGTATTTGACCGTATGAGAGCAGAGAGGGAACGAATAGCGAAACGATATAAAGCAGAAGGAGAGGAAGAGGCCAGAAAGATAAGAGCTAAAACAGACAGGGAAGTAAGGACCGTGCTTTCCGAAGCATATGCGAAGGCACAAAAAATAATAGGGGAGGGGGATGCTGAGGCGATCAAAATTTATGGGGAAGCCTATAGTGAGAACCCAAAATTTTTTGAGCTCACGCGCACATTAGATGCATATAAGAAATTCCTTGATGAAAAAACCACTCTTGTTCTCTCTTCAGATTCAGATTTGCTGAAACTTATGACCTCTGGCGTAGGAGCGATAAAATGAAATTTTTCGAACAATTATTTCAATGGATCAAATACTTAGCCCTTATTTTTATAGGTATTTATTTACTCTCAGGATTTTATAGAATCAAGCCTTATGAGATTGGTTTGCTGAGAAGATTTGGCAAAGTTGTTCATGATCATGTCTCACCAGGCCTTCACTATGCACTTCCCTATCCATTTTATAAAATTGATAGGGTGAAGGTCCAGGAGAGAAAAAGAGTGGCTATTGGATTCGAATTCTCAGATTCCATTGTTCCACGACCCACTAATTCAAGGCAAGGAGAATTTTTAAGTGGCGATGAGAACATTATAGAAGTGCAAATGGCAGTGCAATACTATATTCTGGAACCCAGGGTATACCTATTGGGGGTTACAGAGCCAACCTCGTTCATTAGGTCGATTGCAAAATCCCATCTTACTCACTTGCTTGCATCTGTTCCGGTTGATAAAATTTTTGAAGGGAATGGACAGATCATGCTGCAGCATGCGGTAAGGGAAGAGACGCAAGAGAGCCTTGACACACTCTTTTCAGGGAGCAAACGATGGATAAAGATTAGTTCTGTCAATCTCCAGAATCCGCCATCCCCTCCCGTAGAAGTTGCCGATGCCTTTAAAGCCGTGGCCACTGCCAGACAGGATAAAGAGCGATTTATCAGGGAAGCTGAGGGATATAGAAATGATGCTCTGCCAAAGGGGAAAGGCAAAGCTGAAGAGATTATTCAACAAGCCGAAGCATATCGAATTGAGAAAATAAATCAGGCAAAGGGTGATTCAAAAAGATTTAAAGATATGTCCGATGAATTTAAGAAACAAAAAGAAATCACCTCGGTTCGGCTTTATCTTGAGAGAATGGAGCAGGTAATGAGCCAAATACAGAAGATTATTGTCCCTGAGGAAGCAAATAATAAAAATTTAGACCTGAGATTAATTGATCTTAAAAAGTAAAAAAGCACTTTGAAATATTTTGAAATTCCGATATATAAATGAATAGGTGAAATAGAGCAATGAAAAATTTACTTCTTATCTTTTCTACATTTATTTTTATCTTTTCTCCTTTCTATAAGGTACGCAGCGTATATAGTCAGATAGAAACTCAGACAGAGATACAAAATGAGGAACTTCCTTGGACAGTGCAGATAACCTTTGGAATAAAGGGACCAAAACCTCTCATTTGGGATGGCATGGCATTACTTAATCAGGGAAGGATTGAAAATATAAAATCTGTTAATTTCACAGAAAATGATAAACTTCTTCCTGAGGAAAACAGATGGGTATGTTCAATTGATAGGCTTCGTGGCCGTGAACTGGAAGACCGCTTGGGAGGAGGATTCACGCCACGAGAATATCTTGAGGAGTGGGTAGCCAAAGGAATAATTCTGGAACTTAAAGCCCCCCGTACGGCACAGCTCTCTTTTGATACTGCAGGGGGCGTGTTTTCCTTTAATATTGAAGATTTAGAACTTGGGACTCCGATTACAAGACTTAAGCAAAATATAGAGATACGTTTACTACCACGTTCTTTTATTTTGACTTCAAAAGATAGTATGAACAATTATCCTTCCGTCGCTACAGATAGTTTAGGTAATATCTGGACAGCCTATGTCAATTTCAAAAAGGAAAAGGAGCGGTTGATTGTAAGAAAATACAATGGCAACGAGTGGGAAAAAGAAATTGAGATTTCCGGTGAAGGATACTATCTTCCGCCATCTGTCGCTGGAGATCGGGAAGGAGGGATTTGGGTCTGCTGGTCAGCCGGGATCAAGGAGAACTGGGATATTTTTGCACGATATTACAAGGATGATCAATGGTCCTCAACATATCGGGTCAGTAATCATACTGGCCCCGACATAAACCAGAGTATTATAGTAGATGAAAATAATCGCCTTTGGGTGTGCTGGCAGGGCTTTCAGACAGGAAATTCAGACATCTTTATGAAATATTGGGAGAGTGGCACATGGTCTTCTCTTATCAGGGTCACCGAGCATCAGGGAAATGACTGGCAACCTGCTATCACCACAGACAACAAGGGGATTATCTATTGTGCATGGGATACCTATCGCAACAAAAGGCATGCCATATTCTTAAGAGAATTTACTGCTGAGAGTGAAACATTCGGACCGGAAATAGAGGTATTTTCCACGGAAGATTATGTGGCGCATGCGAGCCTTGCTGCGGATAAAGCAGGAAGAGTATGGATAGCCTGGGACATTTCAGGAAGTGACTGGGGCTTTGGTGAGGATGAAGAACAGAGATTTATTGAAATAGGCAAGTTTGAGTCTGTTGAGACCCAGATAAATTATAATAAGACTCCAATGGAGGGCAGGCGGGGGAGGTACAATTCGAGAAAGCTTGGTCTTATCTGTTATTACGGGGGTAAATTTTATGAACCAGTTGAGAATTTTACCAGCACATTTAAAGCAACGATGACGATATATGCTGATATTCCTCAATTACAGATTGATGCAAACGGGAGGCTCTGGCTCTTTTTCCATCATTATTCTGGAAAAATTCCCTTTTATATCCACGATAAGGTTATGGAAGTATGGAAGGTATACGGCATGTTTTATGACGGCAAAAGCTGGTCTTCTCCGATTGAGCTTGGTTATAATACGTGGCGTAATAGCTTTGCCTCTTCAGTGTGTGCGAGCAAAGAAAAGCCCGAGATATGGATCACCTTCGCCGGTGACAACCGTCAAAAGGGATCAAGAAAGCTTGATCCTGTCAGCGTCTGTGTAACCACCATAAACCTTGAAAAGATGCCTCTTCATCATGTAGAGCTGACCCCTGCTGAAAATCAACCGAAATTTATAACCAATGCCTCTTATAATAACGAAATTCCTGATCCTAAGCCCAGGTATGGATCAAACCTGGGATTAAAAAAATACAAACTTTTCTGGGGCACAATTCATGAACAACATGATACAAGAGGCAGGATGGGGATGGACGGCTTTGTCGTGGATGCCTTTAAATATGCCTTGGATGATCAACAGTATGACTTTCTGGGAATATCAGATTACGCAGCACGGGAAAACATCGAATGGTTCAGCCCTTATTATTATTCACTCTGGGAGGCAAAGAAGGCGACATCCGCATATTCTAACGGTGAATATTTTATTTCATTTTACGTTAAGGGAAAAAGCCCTTATAAAAGAGCGCCAGGCCATTCCTTACAGAAAAAACCTGTCCCTAAAGGGATGCCGGTCATTACGTGTGTGTATGTGGAGGATTTTACCCAAGAATCATTTACTGATGCGCTGGAGAACAGAAGAAATTATGTTGCTACTGATTGGATTGTCCTTGATTTTACCGTTGAAGGATACCCAATGGGAGCGAAATTTTTATCTAATAATCCAAATCCCAGGATACTCGCTAAAATCATTGGTACAGGTGACATAGAACAAGTGGATATTATACGTAATGCGAAGGGCATCTATAGCTCAACCAATGTGAGGGGAAAAGAGGCAGATATAACCTTTGTCGATATGGATCTTCCTGATAAAGAAGATTATCATTACTTTATTCAGGTAAAGCAAAAGGATGGAGCAATGGCCTGGACAGCACCCATTTGCTATCATTACAGGCCTAAAACCGAATAACCTACATGGTGTGTGTAATATTTCATACTGAGCATTATGATACTACATAATTTGAAAAAGTTTTTGAAAGAAAAAAGGAAACCTCTCGTTATCGTGAGCAGTCTGTGTATTTTTCTCATCCTTCTGTTATGGGTAGTCAATACTTATGTCCTCAATACCGCCTCCTTTTGCAGTTCATGTCATATGATCCAATCTGCGTGTGATACATGGCAAATATCACAACATAAGCCGGAATATACCAACAATAGTTGCAATGCCTGCCACTTAGAACCGGGAATCGTCGGATCAATAAAGACAACTGCGTATGGCATTAAAAACACCTATACCTTCTTCTTCGGAATTGAGGAGGATGATATCAAGGCTAAAGATCCTGTCTACTGTACTCGTTCCGGATGCCATACAAAAATGGAAGAATCAATGGATGGCAAAAGGGTTCGGGTGAACCATGGCTTTCATATGAATATGAAATATGCGTGTGTGGTATGCCATGATAGGGTCGCCCATGAAGAGTATGGTATGGCTAAAAATCTTTCAATGATGATGGATTTCTGCTTTGCCTGCCATGACGATGAGATAGCTCCACGAACCAATTGCAGTGTGTGCCACATCTATCAATACAACATGCTTAAAGGAATAAAGACGAAGGAGGAAATATCCGGCGTTACCTCATCTCATTTTCAAGAAGAGGGCAGTTGCCAGAAATGCCATCAAAGCCTTCAAAAAGTTGACCAAAAAATTTGTCTTAACTGCCATAATGAAGATAGGCTTAATCAATACCAAAGAGTTCAAACCGATCTTGCCAAAAGAATTAGTGAAATCAAAGTAAAAATAGAGGAGGTCAGTGGACGGTTTACCAGGAGAAAAAGCAAAGAGTATGATCCAACGTGGGAACAATTCCTTTCCCTTTTTCAAGGGGTTCAGGAAAACTATTCCTATCTCGAAAAAGATAATAGCCGGGGAGCGCATAATATTGAGCTTACACAACGTATTGTAAAGAATGTGGAGGAAAATATTCAAAGAATACTCTATTTTCTATATAATTATCAAGATATTGAGTATCAACAAGTTCAAGCAAAATTAGAATAAATGGAGTGCACAATGCTGAAGAAACAAAGTTTTTTTTCTTTAAAAGTTATTATAATTTTTCTTTCTTTATTGGGAATAGCTCTGCTTACTTTTTTGTTTAACTCTCAGAATAGTCAGGGTCCGAAGAAGGCCTCTGATATAATCTGGAGAATGTTTTCCTCAGCTAAAGCAGGAGATGTGGAAAATTATTTACAATGTTTTACTAAAAATTCACAGTCTGTTCTTGAATCAACCAGACGGGAACGGAAAGGCCAACGTTTCCAGGAATATATAAAAGAAAGTGCTCAAAATATTAAAGGTGTTTCAATAATCAATAAAAGAGAAGAGAACGAAAGCCAGCGAGTGTATGACATAGAGGTGGTGTATATTGACAGAAACGAGCTTCACACTGTATTCCTCCAAAAAACCAATAAGGGTTGGAGAATAAGTAGGATTTCAAAACCCGCTGTAGTAAAACCGGAAATCCCCTATTTAAAGCGAGTGATAGGGGAAAATACATAATGACTAATAGGCATGTACTTTTTGAACCATTTACTCCAAATTAACAATACATATAAATGTAAACTACTTCCGAACCTTCTTTGCCTTTGTAATAAACGGCCCAGATCCTCTCCCCTTCCTTTTAAAGTGGACTAATAATAGTTCCGCTTCATGAAACGGAAGCGTTATAAAGGAGAATTTATCGAGAATCTGTATATTCCTTATTTTTCCTTTTGAAATACCGCATTTCATCAGCCTCGTCCAGGACAAGATAGGATATGTTATTTAGCTTTAATGAACGGCTAATGAATTAATCTCTTCCGCCACCTGAATAGCCAGTTCTCTCGTTGGAGTCAGAATAAGGGCCTAAACAGTTTTTGACTTTTCTTGGAGAAGCTCAATGATGGGAAGGCCGAAGGCTGCTGTCTTCCCCGTTCCGGTCTGGGCCTGGCCAACAATGTCATTTTTTCCTTTAAGTATGACTGGAATAGTCTTTTCCTGAATGGGGGTAGGCTCTTCAAATCCCTTTCGCTTTATGATGGCCAACGTCCCTTCAGACAAACCTAAATTTCTAAATGATTCCATAGTGTATCGTATATCCTTTCTTTACGCGTTTTAAGAGCGGCTTTAATATGATGCATAATAGGGGGAATTTTACATCTTTTTATTATAGCATACATAAAGGGGTCCGGCCACATGTTATTTGGGCAAAATTAGAATTAGTTCAGGCCTACGAGTTGTTTTGTAAAAAAATATAAGGATCAAATAAGAGTCTCCATATAAGGGGATATAATAATAGTCCATCTGTTAATAACTCAGGCCAAATATAATTTTGAGTTTGGGAAGAAATTCTCACCTGTGGGGGGAATGCTTGTTCATTTAGGGTAATTCGAGGAGTAAGAGGAGCAAAACCGGCATTAGTATGATAGGAGTTCTGATTTGTTGTATTTATTGGAAGGTTGATAGGATTTATGAGTATATTGGAGGGTGCGCTCAATAATTGTATCCCATTATATAATAAACTTGGCAAAAAATGACTTTCAGCCGCATATATCATGGATGCCTGAACCGCTGCCAAAGGATTAACAAGGCCCCATCCATAAAACTGATCCCATCCAGGATCACCCAGGTCAATTGCAGTAGTTTGAAGTATTTCTCTTACATCCATAGGAGTTAAAGGTTTTCCAGCAGCAGCCAGAATCAAGGCTGATACTCCGGAAACAAATGCTGCCGATGCTGATGTTCCCTCAGCAGAATAGAAGTCAAAAGCCATATAATCTATCCCATCATGTGTTTGCTGATATATTCCGTCAGAGTATCCATCACCGTTGATATCTTCGTTAATATCACCCCCAGGAGCACAAATATCTACATTAGGGCCATAACTAGAATAAGAGCTGGCAAAAGATTGATCATATTTACTTGCCGTGACAGAGATGGTGGCTTCATATGAGGCGGGATAGTTTTCTACATTTGATGCTTCATTTCCAGCAGAGCAGATGACTGTTACGCCTTGAGAGACGGCATAATTAATAGCCTCTTCTTCACTAGTCGATCTATTATTCCTCCTACCCCTATTAATCCTAGCTGCGCCCAAGCTCATATTAATAATATGTGCTCCATTATTTACGGCAAAATAGATACCATCCACTATATCAGCCACATCACCGAAACCGGTTTCATCTAATACCTTGATAGGCATGATTGTACATCCAGGAGCTATTCCAGCGCCACCATAAAGATTATTTGTACTCTGCGCAATTATACCTGCTATGTGTGTTCCATGTCGATTGTCATCATCGGGATAGGGATCATCGTTGACAAAATCATATCCTGGCATAAAAATCGTTTCTTTCAAATCAGGTGCTTGAGCATATCCATCTCCATTTCGATAAGCAATGCCCGTATCCAGAATCGCTACTACGACGTTTGTACCTAAAGATAGATCCCATGTTTGTTCTATATTTGGATTATTTAAATGCCACTGATAACAAAAAAGTGGATCATTGGGGATAAAATTGATTGTTCTTAAATAATTTGGCTCTGCAAAGGCCACAACAGAATGTTGGTTTAAAATAGTAGCAACTTCAGGAACTGATACATTAAATGGGATTCTAAGTCTTATGGTATTATTATAAGGGCTATATGCAATCTCCTTTAACTTTAATGTAGTATATATATTCATGACTTCAGCATAAGTGGTCTGTGGTTGATATCTGACCAGCACTTCCTGAAAAATATAGGCTGATTCAGGCAGTATAACAGGGATTACTTGTGCCTGGGCAAAGCCATGGATTAAAGTAGTCCAATATAATATGCAATAAAAAGTTATGCGAAAAAGGCTTTTTAATTCAGTTTTAAATCCTGACAAATAGACCATTATTACTTCCGCGGTTATTATTAGAATGACATTTTTCTATACCCCTAATTTTTTAGCAAGATATGTACCAAATGATAGAAAGTGTTTAACTCTCAGAATATTAATTGTATTTCTCCAAAGAACCACTAAGGATTGGAAAATAAGTAGGATTTCAAAATCCGCTAGAGTAAAACCAAAACCGCGAATCCCTTATTTAAAGCAAGTGATAGGGGGAAAGTTTGGGGCTCTCAATCGTCTTGGGATTAATGAGTTGCACAATGGAAAAATAGAAATCGATAGCCAAGAAGGCAAGGGTACGACAGTAACAATACATTTGCCAGTTGACTAATTAATATAATGGAAAAGATTTTTTTACTAATTCGTAGGATCTTTAGTCAGTTGACCACAAACTCCATCCAGCTCCATTCGCAAAAATTCTTCCACTTTTTGAAATGGAGAGAGAATTGTAAGGATCAAAGAATCTGATTCCCTTTTCTTTGCTATACTCACAGTCTACACAAGGTTCACTGATATCGTTCAATAATCTTATATCCTCATCTGTGAGGCCATAGAGTTCAAATAACTCTTCTTTTGAATAACTCATAACACTTATTATCTGTATCGTTACAATCCCGGCCTTTTCAGCCCTTGAATACTGCCTCTCAAATCGAGCCATATATTTTTCAGGTACGCTCGCCCTACATTCGTTGGATTCATCCTTAGTAATAAATTGATCTAAATCCGGACAGTAATCGATATATCCCATTCCGGAATCTTTGAGTTTTTTTCCTTTATCAGTCCACGTTATTATGACTTTTTTCATTATAAAACTCCCTTCTTTGCCGTTGTTGTTATTATCATGCCCCCTCTTAAACTTGTTGCGGCCATTTAATATTCCCTTCTTTTGCAGTTGAAATTTTGATTACTCCTTAAAATTAATCCTTTTCAGGCAATAAGTTTTTCAGCACAGCTGTCACATTAATCTTTTCTTCCCCGAACTCATCGTCCGATACGCATCTGGCGTATATCAGCCCTTCTTCTTTGAAATACTTATCCACCTTCCCCGGATGGGACCAGCCAAAATCTGAGGGAGAAAAGCTAAAGAAACCTTCCTCAGCTGTATATGTTTCGCCTTCTTTAAGAGAGAGAAGTTTTCTGATAAAAAAAAGCGCAAATCCACAATAATCTTCCCCTCTGTTTTCTATTTGTTGCCCTGTCTCCATCTTTTATTCCCCCCTTTTTTATAATTTAAGAATTTGCTCATTATAGACTCTTTCACTAGGATATTAATAATATAATAAATTTATTAAAATACTTGATAACACATAAAATATGGGAGCAATATAACGGATAGTTACTTTTCGAAGGAAATATAACCAGTTAATTTAAGGCTAGTTTTTACAATTTTATGGAATGCTATATTTTTTCTCATATTCATCTTTATTTATAATCAATTATATAATATTTAAAAATTAAATCAATATAGAATCAGCAATCTAATTCATTTTTAGGCATTTATTGTGCCATCTCATATTCATAAATGGCTTGAGATATTGGTCTCCCAGCTGTTATAAATAGTATTTTTATTTAGCAAATTTATTCAATAAAGGATAGCCTGCTGTTAATAAATTAAACACACAGAGTTGATATGTCGTGTGATAAATTATATAATCACCCCGAATTGTGCTTGAAATACCTCTAAATTGTGGTAATAAGAAAAAAATAAAAAGTAATAATAAGAGGCCTCATTATTGCATATAAATTATATAAATATATGCGCAATAAGAGGAGGCCTTTTAAAATGCATAATAAATACCTTATTCTCATTACACTTATGATATTATTATTCACCGGGTGTTTAGGGGAGGAAGAGAAAGTCAATAACGGAGAGGCGGCATTACGTTCCAGCGGACTCGTGAATGCAGTTCTTAAGGGATCAATCAGTGAAGATATAATGCCCAGAAGCGGTACATTATTTAAAGGTCCGAGTAATCCAGGACCTGATGGGACTGTCGGACCGCCAGATGATGCTGGTGAAAATTCTCCCACTGGCGAACCCGGGGGAACGGATGGAGAGCCAGGACCTCCGGAGGATGCAGGGAGCGGTGAGGGAGAGGCGACAAATTCCCCTTTTGGAGCTCCAGGAGGTCCCGATGGAGTTCCAGGTCCGCCGGACGGGAATACTTTGGAGTTGCCCATTGAAGCGTACGAGTGGCTGGTAAGTCTTCAAGGAAGAAACCGCTATGTTTTTCCTGATGCTTTGAATAATTTCTCTTTTGATCCTTGTCCAATTGGAAATAATACTATTGTACTCCTTCGTTATGGTGAACCCGTGTTCAAAATTTTTGCCCGTGTGCTCTCCAATGAAACTTTGGATATGGGTCTTTTATCAGATGATGGGAATGGATTTTTCTCTGCTTCACGCTATAATGGCTATAGATATGGCTTTATAGATGAGAATAATGATGGAATTAATGATAATTTCAGAGATAGGAATGGTGATGGGATTTGTGATCTGACGGGCCATTCTTACTCGCACGGATATGGGTGGTCAGACGTAGATAAAGACGGGATTAATGATAATTTTACCGATGCGGACGGCGATGGAGCAAATGACCTTTATCCTGATAGGCAGTACGGATTCTTTTTCGGATTTATTGATAAAGATGGGGATGGGATTAATGATTTTTTCCGTGATGAAAATGGGGATGGGATTAATGATTATAGCGCTGATGTGATATATGCTCATGGATATGGGTGGCAAGACCTAGATGAAGACGGAGTGAATGATCGCTTTACTGATCTTGACGGGGATGGGATTAATGATATAAGCTTTAGACCGGCTCGGTTTGGGTATAGATTCGGATTTGTTGATAGCGACGGGGATGGGATTAACGATAATTTCACTGATGCTGATGGCAACGGAATATGTGACGCGGGGAGATATGCTGCCGGTATTGCCTTTTCCCATGGCTTTGGGTGGCGGGATGATGATAAAGACGGGATCAATGATCTTTTTGTTGATAGAGAAGGCAATGGAATTAATAATATTAATGGCCGTTCCTATAACTATGGCAGAAATTTACGCGTCTTTAATGATGAAAACTATGATGGGATTAATGATCAATTTATTGATAAGGATGAGGATGGGATTAACGATAATTTTGTTGATGCCAATGGAGACGGAATTAATGATTTAGATGATTCTGAAACATATAGGCATGGTTTTGGTTGGGTAGATGCTGATGACGACGGCGTCAATGATAATTTTGTTGATGCCAATGGCGATGGCATCAACGATCTGACTGACGTGGTCATTGAAATTGAGCAAGACCAAGATTCATAGACTGTAATTGCATATAGATTCATAGGTTCATGGTTCATCATAAATTTTCATACAGGTCACTTTGAACAGTGAACTTTGAACCTGAGACCAATGTGCAAGAATTTTAAGGAGAGAGATTAGATGAGGTTAGAGAGGAAATTTATTATAATCTTTTTATGTTTTTTAGCTACGTTGTGTTTTAAATCTGCTCAAGCTCTTGTTGATATTAATCTTGAATCACGTGTAACAGAACATGTTTTGCAGAATGGAATGAAAATCTTGATTATGGAGAGACATCAAGTACCGACCATATCTTTATATATTAAGTTTAAAGTAGGGTCCATTGATGAGGAACGTGGGGAAAGTGGGACGGCTCACCTTTTAGAACACATGCTTTTTAAGGGAACAAAAACCTTAGGAACGACATCGTATGAGAAGGAAGCCCCTCTATTAACAAAAATAAAAGAGGTAGGGCAGGCAATTGATAAAGAAAAGGCCCTCCAAGATAAATTGAATAAAGAGAGACTAGAACAGCTTTATGAGAAATTAGACGAGCTGCAAGAACTCCATAAACACTACGTTGTGAAAGATGAAATTGACAATCTCTATTCAATTAACGGAGGAGTGGGATTCAATGCGTCTACGAGTACTGATATCACAACCTATCAAGTGAGTTTACCACGCAATAGAACTGAATTGTGGGCAAGAATGGAATCAGACAGGATGATGGATCCGGTATTTAGGGAATTCTATTCAGAACGTAATGTCGTAATGGAAGAACGAAGACAGAGTTATGAATCTGATCCCTTCCGAAAACTTATGGAGCAATTCATGGCAACTGCCTTTATCGCACATCCCTATCGTATCCCGATAATCGGATGGACGAATGATATTGAATTCTTAGATATGGATAAAACTAAATCCTTTTTTCATCGCTACTATGCTCCAAATAGAGCCGTGGTTGCTGCTGTTGGCGATGTAAATGCCAATGAGTTTATTGAGCTGATGGAAAAATACTTTGCTGATATTCCCCCACAACCTGACCTCACACGAAGAATAACAGAAGAACCTGAGCAGACTGGAGAGCGGCGTGTCGAAGTCATTTATGATGCAGAACCTCAATTGATCATCGGGTATCATAAACCAACACTGCCTCATCGTGACGATTATATTTTTGATATTATCAGCGGTTTACTAAGTGATGGCCGCACCTCAAGATTATATAAGGAAATTGTTGAGAAGAAACAACTCGCTACCTCCATTAATACGTCTAGTGCATTCCCTGGTTCACGATACGATAATTTATTTATTATCATTGCTACTCCACGATTTCCCCATACGACGGAGGAGGTAGAAACAGCCATCTACGAAGAGCTTAATTCCTTAAAGAATAATCCTGTATCTGATTGGGAGCTTGAGAAAATCAAGAATCAACTTCAAGCGGCACTTATAAGAGCATTACAGTCCAATAGTGGCATGGCAAGCAAATTAAGTTATTTTGAAACAGTCGCAGGTGATTGGAGGTATCTTACCAACCACCCAAAAATAATAAGTCAAATAACCAAAGAGGAAATTATGTCAGCTGCTCAACGATATCTTCACAAGAGCAATCGTACCGTAGCAACATTAATACGACCACAAGAATAAGAAGAGGTGCATGTTTTGAAAAAAAGAATAACTAAGAATGAATTACTTTTTCTATTACTATTATTTTTTATTATAGGGTGCTTCAAACTGCATGAGAGAAGTCTTGAACGCAGAAACGACTTACATCCCTCTCAATTGCACTATCCACCCTTGGAATTTACTCCTCCAGAGCCTGAACGTTATGTATTAGATAATGGAATGATCGTTTATTTATTGTCGGATCATGAAATCCCAATAATTTCCATATCAGCGATTATCAAGACAGGCTCCGTCTATGAACCAGATTCAAAAGAAGGCCTTGCCGGTATTACAGGAGAGGTTATGAGATCGGGTGGGACAAAATTCATGGAACCGGAGGAGATTAATGAAAAATTAGAATATGTTGCTGCTCATATAGAAACAAGTATAGACAGAGAATCTGGGTCTGCCTATTTATCTGTATTAAAAAAAGATGTTGACCTAGGATTGGAAATATTTTCTCATATACTGCGGTTTCCACAATTTCGCCAAGATAAGCTTGATATTGCAAAGCAGAACACTATTGAGAGCATAAGGCGAAGAAATGATGATCCAATGGATATTGCGTCACGTGAATTTAAAAAACTCATATATGAAGGAGATCCCAGGTCTCGTGTCCCCAGCATCAAAGGCATACAAGCAATTGCACGGGAGGACCTGATCAATTTTCATAATGAGTATTTCTTCCCCAATAATATCATTCTTGCTGTTTCCGGTGATTTCACGCATGATGAAATATTGGGGAAATTATCAGTATTTTTCGGCGATTGGAAAACCCAGGACAGAACAATACCTCTTGCTCCAGTTCCTCAGAAGAAAAAACAGGGCAGTGTGATATATGCTGAGCGACCTTTACCTCAATCGACTATTGTCAGTGGGCACCTTGGACTTAGCAAAAGTCATCCTGATTTTTATGCGTTTAATGTGCTTAATTTCATTCTCGGAGGAGGGGGATTTAGTTCGCGTCTTATGAGACAGATTCGCTCTAATCAAGGTCTTGCATATAGTGTGGGAAGTTTTTATCGTGCAGAGAAAGATTATGGTGTATTCGGGACCTATTGCTTTACTAAATCATCATCAACAGGACAGGTTATAGATCTTATAAGGCATATCCTTAATGAGGTAAAAAAAGAAGGGGTCACAGAAGAAGAATTGCAATGGGCAAAAGAATCTATTATTAATAAATTTATATTTTCTTTTTCATCATCAGGCGGCTTGGCAAAAAAATATGCTTACCTTGAATACAATAATTTACCGATGGATTATCTCAAAAATTATTGTAAGAAAATAGAACAGGTTACATTATTTGATATTAAACACGTTGCAGATAAATATCTTGAACCCCAAAACGCAGATCTTGTTGTAGTGGGAGAGGATGAGCATTTTGACCAACCTTTGAGCAAATATGGAAACGTAACAAAAGCTGATCTGTCAATATATTAAATAGTGTTCTCTTCATCAGAGTTCTTTAAATCCTCTTTTTTCTCAACTCTCTTTGCAAAAGCTTGATAGCGCCTTTCCTCTCTTTTATTTCCCTTTTTTGAATATATATGGCTAATTTTTTGATAGTAGTCAGCCTTGTTCTTCGGATTCTCATGCACGAGCGATAGATAAAGCTCCAAAACCGAGTCTGAGATCTGACCCGTTTCCATGCAAAGATCAGCATACTTCTGTTTAAGAAAAGGATCGACCTGACAGCGACATTCACGGCAGGAGCACATTATTTCACTGAATAAATCACGGGCTTCCTCTTTTTCTCCGAGCGCCTCATAGGTAAGGGCCAGTTCCCTGGCAACCACATCATTCCACCCATACTTTTGCAGAAAACCATGATAAAATGTCTTTGCTTCTTCATAACTCCCGGAACGAAAAAGAGTTTGGCCCAGAAGAAGCTGAATAGCAAGTGAGTGCTGCAATTCTTCAGGACAGGAGCTTAAGCATTTCTGTGCCCGGTCAAACTCTTTCTGTTCCCAATAAACTTCACAGAGGAAATGATAAGCTTGCAGGGAATCGGGATGTTTTTGAAGAAAATCTTCCAGCAAAGAGCGTGCTTCTTTGTAGTGTGTGAGATTAAGATGGACATTGGCCAGTTCAAGAGGTATATAACTATCATCTGATGTATTCTCTTGGGCAGCATCGGATAATTTGGCCAATGCCAGCGTAAAATCTCCCTGATTAAGCGCTACATACCCGACCTTAAAATTATTCCCATAACTGCGATACGCTTCTGACATCTTATCAGGAAGAGATCCGGTGAGAACATAAAAATACTCATCCATACGTTCCCTGTAATCTTCATTTTCTTCCTCTTCGTTTTCCTCCTCATGGAGTTCGAAATCATGGAAATCATTTTCATACTCAGCTCTAAGTTCTTCAATTTTCCGGATACTCTCCTCAAGATCTCTTTTTAAATCCTCATCGACCGCTAATTCCGAAGCCAATTGATATTTTTCAATAGCATCATCGTAATTTTCATCATCACACATTTTATCCCCGCTCTGTTTATGATGAAGTGCGAGGACATCCCTTGTTTTACTAATTTTTTCTTCTATCCGCCGTTTACTCTCACCATTATCATCAGAGAATTTTTTAGCATACGTGCTCAAGGCAGTCTCATATTCGATCTTTGCCGCGCCATAGTCTGCTTTCTCAAAGAACACATCTCCTTTTTGTTCATATTCTTCCGGACTTTTGCCGAAGAAAATACTCAAAAATCCCATTCTCGTTACTTATCCTTAATTATCCTTAATCGAAAAGACTTCTCCATAGGTCAGCTATATTATTTTTAAATTTTTCCCACCACGATATCTTCTCATGGCTGACTTCTTCCTTCTTCTCTTTAACAGTCTTTGTTTCAATCGCCAGGGGATCATCCTCTATCCATCCTTCACCAAGGTGCGCTATTCTTTGTGGAGAATCTGTGGGATTCTCTTTTACTGAAGGAGTGCCTGTATCTACACTTGTTTGAGAAGGTGTGCGATCATGAGAGACTTTTTTATTAGACGGTGCTTTTACTTCTTTCGTGGTTGAGATATTTTTATCCTTCTTTCTTGTTGATCCTTCCTTTAATGGTCGAGTTGGTTGCGAATCTAACATTTTAATATTTTCTAGGGCTTTTGATCGTTTCTCAACAGAATCCTTCAAGAATACTACATCATTAGTATCCTGAAACAATTCAGCTTCAAAGAGTACTTCCTGTTCTATTGCAAGAAGCGCTTTGTTTTTAGCCAATGTTGCTTCACGTTGCGCAAGGTCTGCTACTTTTTGTGCTTCTTGTGCGTGTAATCGTGCTGCTTCAGTTTTTTCTTTTCCAGCCCTTTCACTGGCTGTTCTGGCCATCCTTGATAAATCAGCGGCCTTTTGAGCAGCGAGGGCTGCTTTGAATTGGTTTTCAAAGGCTTTTATAGCACTTTGCTGAATAGGTGATTTATCTACAAAAGGATTTGATTTAGGGAGACTCTTTTCTATTATGTCAGAATGCGAAATGGGAGTAGGGTGAGAGATTGCATTATAATTACCGATAGTATCTGCTTTACCAGTAGCAAGGCCATACTGTGTGTCTCCTTTAATGCCAACTCTAAACTCACCTGAGGTACCTCTGATACCTGCTGTCATGGTTGGTGTTCTAAATTTAACTCTCTCCTTCTTTTTTACCTTGATATCAAACCATATGCCACCAACCAAAAGATTAACCTGACGAGCAGTTACTTTTTTCCTCACCATAAATCCTTCTGCATCTTCTTTCTCAGCAATACTAAGATTAGAATCAAGATCTATCCTAATGATTCCCCCATCCACAAGACGCACTTCAGCTCGTCCTCTCCTGGTGACTATTTTATCAGTGCTAAATATGATACATGGTGTCTTTTCAAGCTTACTCCATGTACCTTTAGTTTTTATAAGAACCTCTCCAGAAAAGGAGGTAATCTCTCCTAGTTGTATAGGCTCTCCAGTTCTCGTAGCATGAGCATGCAAAAAAATAACCATTAAAAAAGTTACTACCATAATAATAACAAAGGATGTTCGTTTCATTAGTAACCCTCCTTATTATTAAATCCATGTACTAAATTATTATGAACTAATAATTCATGTAAATAAACCATATTCTCCCCTGATTTGCAAGGGGAAAATTATTATTTTCGCGTTAATTTACACACTCCATCCCAATTCTCAGGTGGAGGAGACTCTAAAAAAGTAGCACACCTTTCTGCATAGACTTTATAAAGAAAAGCCCTTGTCAAATCCGCTAAATTCTTAAAGGATTCCAATGCGGGTGAAAATTGCCTTTGTCGATAAAGATCCAGAGCCTCTTGATACTCTGCAAGCTCCACTTCTTGTTTTTTTGTTTTCTCACTTTCTAAGCCCATGATATCGTAAATCTTGATTGCTTGCTCTTTACCCTTAACTTTTACCATATCAAGTTCTCGTAATATAAATCCCTCGATTTTTTTAGCGGTAAATTCGCTTACTATAATATTCGTTCCGTATTGTTTACATAATCCTTCAAGCCTGGAAGCCAAATTAACGCTATCTCCGAGGACAGTGTAATCAAATCTCTCTTCAGAGCCCATATTTCCTATAACCATAGGACCAGTGTTTATACCCACTCCTATATTAATGTCCGGAAAACCCTCTTCGTGCCACATTGGTTTTACCCTTTTCAACTCTTCTATCATACTCAGCGCGGTAGCGCAGGCCATTTGCGGATGTTGTTCAAAGGGGAAAGGAGCACCAAATATAGCCATTATTGCATCACCAATAAACTTATCAACCAATCCATTGTTCCTCAAAATGATCTTCGTCATCGCTGACAGATAGGTGTTGATAATATGGACCAACTGTTCCGGGGTGAGGCCTTCTGATATGGTGGTAAAACCTCTTATATCAGAAAATAAGACAGTAAGCTCTTTCTTCCCACCCCCGAGCCTCAGACTGTCCGGATTTTCTGCCAATTCCTCTACAAGCGTCGGATTCAAGTATTGCTTGAAGGCCCCTTTTATAACGCGCTTCTCCTTCTCTTCTGTAAAAAATTTATAGGTGATCACAACTGTTGAAATAACCATTGCATTTAACACAGGATACACAAGATTGATCCATATGTGAAAGAAAAAGAAAAATGAATAGGTCACACCTATCACAAGAATAAATATAAAAAATCCGCATAAAGATCCTTTGATAGGCGAGAGTTTCGGTAAAAGAAGACCGAGCACCAGTCCAATAACGAGAATCAGGGCAATATCACAAAGGAACGTGTTTCTATTCCTGTAAAGAAAATCTTCCTGTAAAATATTTGATATAACTGTCGCATGTTTTTCAATACCTGCCATGGATTGACTGAAAGGAGTCGGCCATATGTCTCCTAAGCCAGTTGCCGAACCACCAATAAGTACTATCTTATCTTTAAATGTGCCGGCTGGAAGGTTTCGTTGAATAATATCGGCGAATGAATAATACGTGAAAGTACGTTCCGGCCCATAATAATTTATAAGAATACGGCCTTTTTTATCAAGAGGGATATATGTGTCGCCGAGTTGTATGCCTTTGCCCAAAATGAGCTGTATGTCGTTATTATCTAAATCATAGTATTCTTTGAGGAGGACAATTCCCATGGCAGGATAGTAATTACCGAGTAATTCGATAACCATTGTTTCCCACCGCAGATTGCCGTCAATGTCAGGGAAAAAGTTTATATGCCCCAGAATCTTCGCATTCGAATAAAACTCAGTAATAGGCAGAAAAATATTGTCGGCAACTGTTATGGGATACCTCTCTTTATTATCAAGATTGTATATATTTTTTAGAGAAGCCTTTTTGATTTCTTCGGGTACAAATATATTGCGGGAAACCATTACTGCATTTTCATCAGGTGCCGATTCTTCATCGAACAAATCGAAAGGAGGCTCATCTTCATCTAAGACTGATTTCTCATCACCTATGGCCGATCTTTCATCGAGCAAATTAAAGGGAGGTACATCTTCGGGAGATGCATCTTCATCATATCCCAAATCCTCTTCGCATACTGCCATGCTCTTATTAATACTGCTTTCTTTTTTCTCATTAACTACAAAGACAAGAGCAATGGCAGCATTATTATTCCTTTTCATTGATTCAGCGAACTTTTGATCATTAGTTGCTTCCGATACTATATGGTCAAGCTTTTCTCCAAATTCAATACCTTCGGCTGTATCCTGAGATAATGCAAGGGACTTATAATATTGCCTGAGCTCTCTAAGTTTATCACGCTCATAATTCTCCTCAGCTTCAGTTAACACCAAATCAAAACCTATCACCTTTGCCTGATCTTCGGTAAGTATATCGATTATCTCCGCATGATATGAACGTGGCCATGGCCACATGCCTAAATTCTCTATGCTATAATCATCGATTGCAACAATTACAACTTCGTCACTAGGACTCCTGGGTCCCCTTATCTGAAATCGAGAGTCTAAGATTTTTAATTCAACAATTTTAAGAAGTGCAAATTTATCATTGGCAAGAATATAAAAGGATGTGAATAAAAGGGTAAGGAGAATAGCGAGTTTGAAACTCGTAATTTTGAATAATTTCAAAAATTTTACCCCCCATATTAATAGACCCCCATATTCTTTTTTTCGTCATAACTTTTTAGAAACTTCGTTTTCCATTGTTATTAGTTTATTATCTGTTTTATATCTTTTATGATTTTCTTTGAGACCTGGTTCCCGCGGCTCACTACTCCCTTGACCAATTGATTACTGAAATCTAATACCTCAGATTTGACCTTTAAGCGGGGTTTAGGTTTATACACTACTTTTACCCGAAAATCATCCCCTGTTGAAAAGACTTGAATAATTCCCCCTTTTTTAAAAAGGGAGTATTCTTTATCCAGAATAAATTTCTCTATATGGAATCGCTTGCAAAAGGATATCCCCGAAGAAGGATCTCGATAGATAAGATTAAACAAAATTGTACTATCAAATTTATTCACATATATAAGGTCCTCACCAATAAATTTCTTATTGGGAATAGTAGTTACCACATATGTTCCATCACTTTTTATATAAAGAATACGGTCATAATCACTGAGAGTAAAAGTATCTCCGCCAGTGACTTCTGTTCCGATATACCCTTTTTTCTTATCATATCCCACCTTGATATTTGCCAAAGCAACCTTTTTTGCATCTACATTACTAAAAGATTCTATTTTAGTGCGGCGTGGATAGGAAGATCCATATTTTTTTAAAATGTTCCTAATATATGCAATAGTATATTTGGTCAAATCAGACAAATCTTTTTCTATCTTCATGATGGAGGTATTTGTGTCCTCGATTTCTTTCAGATTTTTCTCAAGATCAAATCGCGATATTCGTTTTATCTGGATCTGTAGAAGCATTTCAATATCATCAAGGGTTACATCCCGTTGGAGCAAGTGACGAAATCGGTTTATGCCGTCAAAAACTACTTTTTTAACGTCTTCATACGTTGTTTGCTCTTCAATGCTCTTATAAATACGCTCTTCAATAAATATCTGTGTGAGTGTTTTAGCAAAAAGTTTTTCATACTGATTATGAAGATTGATCCTCAATTCAGCCTCAAGATATTTCTTCAGCTGATAGGTATAATATTCTAGAACATCATTGACACTAAGCTGCCGGGGTGTATTCTCCTGAATAATATTCAGACTGGTTGAAATTGTTGTCTCACAGTCGGTAAACGCATAGAGCGCCAGTCTAGTCTCTTCAATATCCGCACCCCGTGCGGGGATAACCTCAATCTCTACATTCTCACTGGTATAATTATTAATCTGAGATATTTTTATCTTCCCTCTCTTCGCTGCACTATCAATGGAACTAATGAGGGACTCGGTAGTAGAGCCATACGGAATCTCTCGGATGATTAAAGACCGAGGCTGTTTTATCTCAATAAGCGCACGAATCTTCACCTTTCCATTCCCCTGATCATATTCAGATACATCCATTAATCCCCCTTGCGGGAGATCCGGATAGAATTCAAACTTTTTATTCTGAAGAAGCATAATTTGGCAATTGAGCAGTTCTGCAAAATTATGAGGAAGAATTTTTGTGGCAAGACCCACTGCTATTCCCTCTGTGCCTATAAGCAAGAGTAAGGGAATCTTACTTGGCAAAAAAAGTGGTTCCCTTTTCCGTCCGTCATAGGAATCCACAAACCTCGTAATATCCTTATTAAAAAGGACTTCCTTGGCAAGGGAGGTAAGTCGGCACTCAATATATCGCGCAGCAGCAGGAGCATCACCCGTATAAATATTTCCGAAATTACCCTGTTTTTCAATAAAATAGTCTTTGTTGGCCAAGTTCACCAATGCTGCAAAAATAGACGCATCGCCATGAGGATGATATTGCATGGTGTGCCCAACGACATTCGCCACTTTATTAAACCTGCCATCTTCCATTTCATATAAGGAATGCAAAATTCGGCGCTGCACCGGCTTAAGCCCATCGTGTATATCAGGTATTGCTCGATCTTTTATAACATATGAGGCATACTCAAGAAAGTTTTGCCCCATTATCTTCTCTAAACCCATGAATTATCCTATTCGCTTTACTAGATCAGATTTTCAATAATAAATTCTTTTCTTTGAGGGGTATTCTTACCCATGTAAAATTGCAGGATTTCCGGCACCTTTTTTAATTCATCGACTGTGACCTTAATCAATCGAATATTATCACCAATAAATGCACGGAATTCTTTGGGGGATATCTCGCCAAGACCTTTAAAGCGGGTGACTTCCGCATCCTTTCCTAACTTTTTCAGGGCTTTCTTTTTTTCCTCTTCATTATAACAGTAAATAGTTACTTTCTTGTTTCTCACTCGAAAAAGCGGGGTCTCCAAGATAAACACATGCTCTTTTAAAATAATTGGCTCAAAAAACTTTAGAAAATAAGTGAGAAGAAGATTACGAATATGAAGCCCATCCACATCTGAATCTGTCGCCAAAACAATCTTTTGATACCGCAAATCCTCAATAGAATCTTCAATATTCAATGTCTTCATAATATTATATAACTCTTCATTCTTATACACCCTGCTTAATTTTTCATCGCAACAGTTTAGAGGCTTACCCCTTATGGAAAAAATGGCCTGAGTCTCAACATCTCTGCAGCTCACCATTGAACCGGCAGCGGATTGCCCTTCGGTAATAAAAATCATGGAAAGCTCGCCCTTGGGTGATTTATCACCTCGATGATATTTACAATCTTTAAGATTAGAAATCGTGATCGAGGTTTTTTTTGCCCTCTCTCTCGCATCTTTTTTGATACCTTGAAGCTCTATCCGGACTTTTTCATTAGCAGCTATTTTATTAAGAATAGCCTCGGCAATGTCGAGATTCTTATGTAAGAAATCAGAGACTTGATCTTTAACCTCCCCCACAATCCATCCCCGAATATCGGTATTGCCCAGTTTATTTTTCGTCTGGGACTCAAATATCGGCTCATCGATACGGATAGAAATGGCCCCCACTATGCCATCCCGGACATCAATACCATTAAAGGATTTCTTTGCAAAATCATTAATACCCTTTAAAATTCCTTCCTTAAACGCCGACTGATGAGTCCCGCCATCAGAGGTATATTGTCCATTAACAAAAGAATAATAAATGTCGCCATAGTTGACTGTGTGCGTGAATGAAAACTCAAGTCTTTGAGAAGAGGAGTGAATGATAGGATAAAGGGCAGCCTCACCAATATCATCATTGAGCAGATCATATAATCCGCGCTTAGAAACGATATCCTCTCCATTGTAGGTAATAATTAAATTAGTATTCAAATATACATAATGCCAAAGACGATTTTCCACGATCTCTTCATTAAATCTGTATGGCGGAAAGATTGAATGATCCGGTAAAAATTCAATATATGTCCCATCAGGCTCATTGGTTGGATACGTGAGATCTTCCTGCAAAATCCCCTGGGCATAAGATATCTGCCGGCAATGACCATCCCTGAATGATATAACCATGAAATGCTCTGAGAGGGCATTGACCGCTTTACAGCCGACACCATTCAATCCTACAGAGAATTTAAATACATCTTGATCATATTTTGCGCCAGTATTGATTCTGGAAACACAATCAATGACTTTCCCCAAGGGAATTCCTCTCCCAAAATCACGAACACTGACCATATTATCCTCAATATTAATAATGATCTTTCTCCCAAATCCCATGACATATTCATCAATCGCATTATCAATTATTTCTTTCATGAGGACATATATCCCGTCATCATGATTCGAGCCATCTCCTAACCGGCCTATATACATTCCATAGCGAAGACGAATATGCTCAATTGATGAAAGAGTCTTAATTTTACTCTCATCATAGTTTAAAACAGCTTCTGCCATTTTTACCTCCCTTGAATTTCACCCTCCTTTTATAAGAAAATGCCATTTCAATTTTTATTGTCATATACCTTGTGAATGTATATAATACACTAAAATTAAAAAAAATTGTACCGTACACCCAGCAATTCTCATTTTAGGTACATACCCATGTGGCGAAGGCGGTCAGGTCTTGAAAAAGGTATATAAATGAAAAAATGGAGATCTAAACTTCGCTTTTTTCTTGTATCTTTATGTATTCTTGGAGGATGTGTTCATACACGACCCACCTCACATTACACGGGAGATGCGACCATGCGGCCATATAGAATTAACGGACGCACATATTATCCTACCATTGCTTCAATCGGCGATACCTTTAGGGGTATCGCAAGTTGGTATGGAGAAGAATTTCATGGGAAAATGACCTCTTGTGGTGAACGTTATGATATGCATGAACTCACCGCTGCCCATAAAACATTGCCCATGAATACCTTGGTAAAGGTGACAAATCAGAATAATTCTAAGAGTGTTGTTGTCAGAATAAATGATAGAGGGCCATTTGTTCAAAACAGAATTATTGATCTTTCTTATGCTGCTGCCCGAAGATTGGATGTGGTCGAATTTGGAACAGCGCCCGTCATTGTTGAAGTACTCGGCTTCCAGCAAGAACTGCACGCTTCTAATGAAACAAACAGTGTCATTCTCAATAATTTTGCAGTTCAGGTCGGCGCATTTCATCGATTGGAAGGAGCGCAAATAACAAAAGATTATTATAGGGCAAAATTTACTCAGTACCATACGCTGATTCGACATTTCACTATACAGGATAAATCACTCTATCGAGTATGGATTGCCGGATTTCGAAGTGAGCAAGAAGCTAGAGATTTTATAGCAATGGGGAGTTTTGATGGAGCCTTTATTGTAAGAGAGTGATAGGAAAATCACATAAATACACCTACTCATATAAAAAAATCTAACAGCGGTAATAAGACAAAGTTTATTATAATTATAACCGAAAATAATCATATAAATTATAAATTATTTCATCCGAGATTGAGTACAGTATGTAGGGAAAGGTAACCTACTGCTTTTAACAAGAGATAATAGAGGGATATTTAAATGGCACAAATACTTATCATGGAAGATGATATTCAAACCCGTCAGATGCTTATCAAGGTTTTAAAACGAGAGGGGTATGACGTGAGGGGGGCGCCCGATGGCAAAGTAGGGATTGAACTTCTTCGCGAAAAATCGGCCAATATAGTGATAACAGATCTTATCATGCCTGAAAAAGAGGGTATAGAAACTATTATAGAATTACAAAGGGATTTTGCCCATATCAAAATTATTGTCATCTCAGGAGGCGGAAGAATCGGACCGGATAATTATTTCCGCATTCTCAAGAATATCGGAATTCAATATACATTCAGAAAACCTCTCAAGATTGAAGAATTATTGACTGCCGTCAATACTCTTTCTCACGAAATTCCCCCTCAAATCGAGCTATAGCAGTTTCTCGTCACAGTCCCCAATGGTCAAACATCTGATCCTCCAATTCCCAGAGAATCATTTTTTGTTTTGCTTGACGCCGTTTATAAAAATAGATCCCCAGGACAAGTATACTTATGAGAAACCAGATGGTGAAACTACTCGTGATAATCGGTACCCATGTATAACGACGCCTCAGATACGCATGCCATTGCCTCTCAAATTCTTCTAAAGAGATCCCTAAAACAGTCTGAAACGCCCCTCTTGTGGTCTTCCCATGAATTAACTTATCAATAATCCCATGAAGAGCATTTACTCCGTGTTTATTCAGTATAAAAGCAATCACGCTGATGCTTTGAGCATAAGCCCGCTCTGCATTTCTTCTTTCTTGAGGAAAGTTTTCTTTTAATGATGCAAGAGGAGCAAAGGATTTACTCAACGAGATCTGTGCCATAATGCTTCGATAATGCCAATCCCATTGACGCGCCTCATACATAGCCAAACCCTCATTAAGCCACACGGGTAATTTTACCTTATGCTTCCTCGTGATAGTATGGAGAACAAAATGAGTAAGCTCATGCGCCATAATCTGCTGAAGATCAGGGTGCCCGACTTTTTGTGCCTTTGGTGAGAGAAGCACGATTTTATTCTCTGCGGGTGAAAATATACCTACAGACCATTCATGACTCTTACGGCTACCCGGTATCAGTTCCTGATATGTGCGCGAGTCCGGGGCAAGATATACACGTGTGGTTATTCCAGGATCTATGCCAATATCTCCAACAATTCGCATATAATCCTCTTCTGCGCTTTCCATAATATAATCTGCCAGACGACGGTCCTTTAGGTGATAATAAAGGGTAAAATGAGACGTGGTGCGAGTATGCCATTCATTGGCCAAAACATTTGATTGTGGTAATAGTATGAGGATAAGTAAGGTAACTATCCATGTAGTATGCGTGATCTTCATAAGATTATTTTTAATATCAACCATTATTATTATAATCATGATAGATGAATCTGCCTGAAAAAACAAGCTTCACTCTATATCCCAGGTTAAAGAAAGTTCTGTATTATGGATGCCACGAATAGGGGTGTGGTTCATTATGGAAAAAAACTGATTCCACACTCGAGTTGAATCTTTTTGCTGGATCAAATGGTAGGTCCATTGATGAAGTACTGTTGTTTCTCTGCGCAGTTTTTCTTTGCGTAGGTAATAAAACGCAGGTGCTGAACATAACCATGTGGATAAAATGATAAGCCCAAGGTCAGTCGGAGACAAGGAGCGAGAGGATTTTATTGTAAGATTCTCAAGAGGCACGGACAATTCAGGAGCATATAAAAGTGCATGCTTAATAAATTTGCTAAGCGTCATCTCTCCTGTTAAGTCTGACTTGTCAATCAGAGATTTTATGAAATTGAGGGCCCTGATGAGCCGAAAAAGCGTCACCAAGTCAAGACGCCTGAACCTGTCAGTCTCAAGGGGAAAGGCTGATGAGCGAAGAGGTAAAAAGCTGTCATATGTGAGCCAGCCCTTTTTTTTGCACTGCTGATAAATCTCCATTCCTGGCGCAGCATAAAAAATACTCGGAGCAATAAGGACATTTCTCTCAGATAAAAAACGTATGGACTGAAGCATCTCATTGATATCTGATCCTGGAATCCCAAGGATTATGTACCCTGTGATAAAGAATGTGCCCTTTGCTTTTCTGATAATTTCAGCAAAGGATTTGGGTGATCCGGGACGATTGAGCCGTTTATGTAATGTATATGAAGCAGTGACAAGGGGAAGATTAAGATGATTCGTGCCAAGTTTGTTCATTCTGGTTAATAATTCCTTATCAAGGGAATGTGGGAATAAACCATTTTCAAATAAGAGGCGAAATTGCGGATCATTGCCAAATTCAGCCTCAATCGCTTCAAGCAGTGCTAAAGATCGATATCTGTTAACCGCAAAGTGGTCATCCTCAAAGTCAAATACCTTGATATTGTATAACTTATAACAAATCCTCATCTCCTCAAGAATATTCTCAATCGAGCGAAATCGAATGGTCTTCCCCATAATTGCGTGGCTACTGCAAAAACTGCACCCAAAGGGACAGCCACGGCTTGCGAGAATCATGGTGTATCGGAATCCTCTAAAATAGTAATTATCGTGATCAAGTATCGTACGATCCGGAAAGGGGAGGGTGTTAATATTTTCCAGATACCCTTTTTGCTGGGTAATCTCAATGCGTCCCTTCATTTTATATCCGAGCCCGTCTATCGATTCTAATTGATAGTTCCCTCTTAATGATTGACATAGTGCAACTAACCTCCTCTCACCTTCGCCTAATATGACATAATCAACATAAGGGGTTTCAAGCAGGTGAGGGGCTGCAACGGTTGCATGAGTGCCCCCGAGAATAACCACTTTCCCAAGCTCCTTGGCAATTTGAGCTACTCTTAAAACGTCGCCTTCATAGGTGGTGAATAACGCGCTAATACCGACAATATCAGCATGTTTAATTTTATCCCTAATAGCCTCATCCGCAAGGCCAAAATGGTAGAAGCTGCCAAACAATCTAAAGGGCGATTTATCATCAGGAGGATAAAATTCCTTAAGATAATTGAGCGAGAATGGAAGAGGGATTCTTCGCTTCATATTTCCTGAGAAACAATCGAGAAGCTCACATTGAAAGCCTTTAGCTTTTAAGGAAGATGCCAGATAAAGAAGCCCGAGAGGATACATCCTGTGGCTGGTAGTATAAAAATCACGAATAGGGGGCTGGATAAGAAGAATTTTCATGTTAATTGACTGTGGTCCTTTAAATTTGTATTATAGTGTATTATAAAAAAAGATTGTGTATTATGAAAGGATAAAATAATACATGGAGGATAAAACACAGCGCTTGCTCGGAGCGCATATGTCTATCAGTGAAGGAATCGATAAAAGTATAGACCGGGGTATCTCCATAGGGTGCACGGCAATCCAAATCTTCACCGGATATAATACCCGTTGGCAGTCAAAGCCATTGAGCACAGATGAAATAGAAAATTTTCTTCTTAAAAAAGATAAGCTCAAAATTATTTTCGCTCATAATAATTATTTGATTAATCTTGCTTCCCCAGATGATATAATCGCCCAGAAATCGTATACCTCAATGCTCGATGAGTTGCAGCGAGCCGAACAATTAACGCTTCCCTTTTTAGTCATGCATCCCGGATCTCATACAGGAAGCGGTGAAAAGAATGGCCTTGAGAGGATTGCTTCTTCTCTTAACAGGTTATTTGAGGAAACGAAAGATTCTGCAGTTCGTGTATTATTGGAAACAACCGCAGGGCAGGGAACTAATCTTGGATATAAATTTGAACATTTGGCTTTTATCATTGATAAAATTCACCTTAAAGAGCGGATTGGCGTATGTTTTGACACGTGTCATTCTTTTGCAGCCGGCTATGATCTTCGCACTCCTGATACCTACCAGGAAACCTTTAATGCATTTGATAAGATCATTGGAATAGAGCATCTTATGGCGTTTCATTTAAATGACTCGAAATATGACTTTGCTTCCCAAAAGGACAGGCACGAGCATATTGGAAAGGGTCTTCTTGGGCTTCAAGCCTTTAAGCTCTTGCTTGAGGATAAAAGATTCTTTAGCCTACCGATGGTCTTAGAAACACCAAAATCAAAGGATAAAGGCATGGACGCGGATAAAAAGAATCTTAAAGTCTTACGCTCCTTGCTTTCTGATTAAATTATTTTAGCAATTCTTTTCTGTTCTCATCAACGCATATAAATAAATTTCTTTATTATGACGATTAAGAAATATGAAAGAAATAAAAAGATTATTAATTGTGCTCGCCATAGGGTTTATCTTTTTTTTTGGTCTGATATCACAGGCCTTATCGTGCGTTGGGGCAAGAGCTATGGCCTTGGGAGGTGCATTCATCGCTCTTGCGGATGACGTAAATGCAGTATATTGGAATCCGGCAGGTCTGACACAACTGCAACAAAAAGAACTCACCTATACGCGTACTATTTTCAATCGTGATGAGTTCAATTACGATGATTTCATTGCTTTTGTTCAACCAGTAGCAAAGGGAAGGGGAGCCATAGGATTTTCATATATAAATAGTGGTTATAATCTCTGGGATTTTAGAACAGTATCACGATGGTATGTGCTGAGTTGTGGTGTGAGAATATTAAAAAATCTTTCCCTGGGAGGCAATATTAGATATCAATATGATAGAATCAGCAGATTTGAATACATGGTGGGATTCAAAACTGATGATGATACATCCATGGGAATAGACCTGGCAATTCATTGGAAACCGATCCCTCAAGTCTCGATGGGCTTGCTCGTCCAGAGTTTTAATGAACCGCGAATTAATATATTTTCATACTCATCCCTCTATATGCGAAATGTGAGGCCATCGATAGCTTTTTATCCAACTGATAATATTACCTGTATAATAGAGATGTATGATGCAGAGAAAAAATCTGAGCATGATTATGTTGATGTGAGCCAAGACTTGCGCATCGGCTTTGAAGATAGAATAACTGATAATTTCTCATTACGTGGTGGTGCATACCATTTTAACTCCATAACGGACGGCCTAAAGGCATACACCTTCGGGTACGGATATACATTTCCCAAAATTCCTTTCAGTATCGATTATCTGTTAATGCATTGGACATCAAACGTTGATGCAAAAAGTTATACTCATCAGTTGGGCATTATGTACAGGTGGTAGTTGACTCAAAGCAATTCTTTTTTAACTATAAATTCCATCCTTTCTATTAAATATTTTTAATCAAATAATACAATATTTCGCATAATACATTATTTTTTATCTCTTTTATAGGACATAAAACAATGTTTTATTTTTATTTGAATCATTTAACTCATTGATTTATTAATATTAAAAATAATCTATGTCAAAAAAATCATGAGAGTAAAAATAGATTTACTTTTATCTGGTAAGACTTATTACAACTACACAAAAGTATAAGAATTGTATTCGGCAATAATTACTCAAAAGCATTATTTCAATTAGTTATCTAATCATGGAGGATAATGTTCATGAATATCTTTTTATGTAATGAAAAATTCTAAAGCAAAAAAATATGTGCTCAGGGATTTTTTGTTAAAGTAATTTATAGAAAACTTTATCTAATACTATGATTTATATATTCTTTCTATAAGACACTAATGAAAAACGTTCGCCTTAAATAATTGATTTATTCCATCATGTGATATGAAATGAACTATTTTATCCCATATTATTCATTATAATTCATTTGGTTTACATAATATATATTATCAGACGTTATTATAATCCCTTTATTTGATAAATTATTGAAATTAAATAGCCTATTTGATTCTGTTACATTTTCCAAAAAAAGAATGGACTATAGTACTCATGTAAAATGTGTGCTGTTTAATATTAGGTATAGGATTCCATTTTTAAATAAGAATTGCACTAAATCACTCGATTTTATTCAATTGAAATAAGATCAGCAGTAAAATGTCCAATTAATACTTTACTTTGGAGTCTCACAGGGACATGAGGTTTATCAGCAGTAACCCATATTGTTATCTTGGCATCTTTGCTCTTTTTAAATACCCCACCTATGTCTTTAGTATCAGGTTGAAGCCGGTATGTGTCATACTTAACGTCTTCAACTTCGATTATCTGCCTTTCCAATATCTTTACTGTACCTTTTTTGCATTTTTTCCCATCAGTTATCGATAATTCGATCTCTAAATTTTCTTTTAAATCCTGCATTCTAAGAGCATAAAAAGCAGACAAAGGATCAAATGTGCCGGGAAGAATCTTGATAGGTTCTCGTGCCTCTCCATGATTTGAATATTGAGCCTCATTTTTATCCCAATCAAAGGTCACAACAATATCGCGTTTGTATCGTCCTTCGCGCTGTTTTTTTTTAAAAAAAAGCGAATAATTCATATCTATATGCGCATAGGCATCTATCTGATCACGTACCTTATAGAAAGTGTCAAGGAATTTAGTGGTTCGTGTTGTCATCACAAAATGATACGATTGAATATCATTAATCATCTCATTGGGATGAAGCTCAAGCGTTGTTCTTCCTGCTACTATAAATCCCCACTTAAGCTTAAAAGTCAGCTTTTCACGTGTAAAGAAAGTATCCGTCTTCTCATCAGCATGAAGAAATAGCAATATGCTCATGAACATTACCAGGATTATTGGGAAAAAACATATGGTCCGTTTTAATAACCTCAATTCTACGCTCTCGTCAAATTATTAATCAAATATATAATCAATGATAGTAATTTCCAGCATTTTATATTATAGTATACTATCTCTATCGGAAAGGAAATTTTTTTATTTAAACAGAGGAATGAAATATCACGCTTTTACACTGGATCCCTTTCAAGAGAAAGCTTTCAAGGCTCTTGATGAAGAAAAATCAATTATTGTTGCAGCTCCCACAGGATGTGGTAAAACACTAATTGCTGAATATGCTGCTGAGCTGTCATTAAAAAAAGAGAAACGAATCATTTATACTGCACCAATAAAGGCACTTTCTAATCAAAAATTTCGAGATTTTCGGAGAATTTTTGGCCCTGATGCAGTAGGCATTAATACTGGCGACGTTACCCTAAATCCAACTGGCACTATTTTAGTTATGACGACGGAAATTTTTCGGAACTTGATATTAGAAGAATCACCTCGACTCATTGATGTAGATTACGTTATTTTTGATGAAATCCATTATCTTGACGATTTTGAAAGAGGGACGGTGTGGGAAGAGAGTATTATTTTAGCCCCATTATCAATTAAATTCCTCTGTCTAAGTGCAACTGTCCCCAATATTAAAGAACTCGCAAAATGGATGGGAAATGTTCGCTCAACCCCTATTACCATTATAGAGGAAACCCATCGTCCTGTGCCTTTAGAACATTTTCTTTTTAGTGCAAAATATGGCATTATTTCTCTTAAAAGCATCAAGAAAAAGTTTAGAAAGAAACTCTCTGAACGAAAACGTTTTTTACGAAGAAAACCTTCTTCCAGAAAGATTATCAAATTTGTTTTGGATAAAGGGCATTTCCCCATACTTTATTTCTGCTTTAATCGCAGAGCGTGTGAGCGAAATGCGGATTATTATCTAAAATTAAATCTTCTCACTGATGAGGAAGAGCGCACAGTAAAAATAATGGTTGATGATTTAGTGAGTCAGTATAGGCTGTCAGAATACAATCGTCTCTCAAAAATGAAAAAACTATGGGAAGCGGGAATAGCTTATCATCATGCTGGCATACTGCCAGCTGCAAAAGAAATTGTTGAACGCCTGTTTACAGAGGGATTGATAAAGCTTTTATTCTGTACCGAAACATTTGCGCTCGGTATTAATATGCCGGCAAGCTCAGTTATCTTTGATGAGCTAGAAAAATACAATGGCGTTGATTTTCAGTATCTTACTACCCGTCAGTATAATCAGATGGCAGGCCGTGCCGGCAGACGAGGTATGGATAAAGTGGGTTTTGTATTCTCTCAGATTATTCCTGAAGCAACTCACCCAAAGGAAATCGAGCGTATTCTTTATGGAAAGAATGAGAAAATAGAAAGTCGTTTTTTTGCCTCCTATTCCACAATTCTTATTCTTTATAGCCGATATGGGGATGCTGCTTTTGATATATTCAGAAAAAGTTTACGAAATTATAAAAACGGTAAATTTCTTGGAACTCACTCCTATAAACAAGAAGAGATTCAGATTCAGAATAGAATTAGGTTTCTCAAATCAGCTGGTTTTTTGGATGGCACTCATCTGACAGAAAAGGGAAAACTCGCCGCGGCTGTGAGTGGATATGAAATCCAGGTTGCAGAGCTTTACTTTTCAGGCTGCTTTGACGAATGTTCCCCAAAAGAGCTTTCTGTTATCCTTGCAGCCCTTGTGACAGAGAATGATATATCTAAAAAGAAAATAGCTCAGGCACCTCATATCTCAATACATTCTCAAGCAGAAAAGGTGATCCGTCGCCTGGTGCGGAAGGAAATCAAACATGATATTGATTTTCCAATCCCTGAAATGAATATGTCTTTGGCAGCACCCGTACTCGCGTGGGCAAACGGATGCCTTTTAAAGGACCTCGAATCTTTTGGCATTCCGGAAGGGGATCTTGTCCGCTTATTGCGAATGACTGTTCAACTCCTCAGAGTATTGCGGGACAGATTAGAAGATCCGGTTATTTCTGACCATATGAATGAAGCACTGCTTCTTATTAATCGTGATGTCGTTGATGCGCAGGCTGAATTGGAAATAGAATAGATTAGGTTTTCTCCTCTGTGCTCTCTTTGTGATGATCTTCTTTATTATTATCTTCCTTATTATCAGTATCTTCTTTATTATCGTTCAAGGCATCTATTGTAATTGCGTCACTAGGAGCATTATTAAAATATTTCTTATTATTCTGTTTCGATTCATTATCAAGATCAACCTTTACACTATCCCGAAAGTCATCAGCAGCACGTTTAAATTCTGAAAGTCCTTTGCCTAAAGTTTTTGCAAGCTCAGGGAGTTTGTCAGGGCCTATCAGTATGAGGGCTATAACTAAAATAACTATAATTTCTGTTATACCTATCCCGAACATATCTAACTCCTTACCTAATATTATATCCCATAGTTATTGTATCCCTTCACTCTTCTTTCTGTCAACTGTAATTCTCAGCACCTATTTTTTACTCTCATAGGTAAGAACCTCATCTCTTGAATAATATCCTTTGCTTTTTATCTTAAGAGAGGGATCAGAGGTTACTCTACCGATGACGCGTGAATCAATTAAGTAAATCTTGGCAACTTCCATAACTCGTTCTGGTTCCGGTGTAATAATAACCATTCCTTGTCCCATATTCCAGGTAAGATAAGCTTCTTTATCATCAACTCTCCCCTTTTCCTGGCAATAATGCATTAAGGGCGCTGGCTCAAAAGGATTGTCCACTAATGCCCCTAATTTGGAGGGCTTTAACACTCTTCTCACCTTTCCGGGCATCCCCCCTCCTGTTATATGGCTTATTCCATGAATTTCTACTTGAGGTTCCTGACAAGAACAACCCCCAAACATTTCAACAACAGCTCGAGAGTAAATTCTGGACGCAGCCAATGTCTGATCTCCGAGAGGTACGCCATTGTAATATGTTTGATGCCAATTGTCACCATGATGAGTGTGCAATATTTTCCTTACCAGTGAAAGCCCATTAGAACGGAATCCACTTTCTTTTAAACCAACTAAATAATCCCCTTCTTTGATTTCATATCCTGTAAACATGCGATCTTTTTGTGCGAACCAGACAACTGCAGCTCCCCAATTGCAGTTAAAATTTCCGAATCCCCCTACCCTATCGCCCAGCTCAGCAACCTCTCCGTTAACAATTGCGACATTTGCTTCCTTTGCAGCCTCAATATAACCTTGGGCAAGCTCCTTGATTTGGGGCAGAAAGGTTTTATCACCAAAGCCCAGTGAATTCACATCAAGGATTGAACCTACTAAAACAGGTTCCCCACCTTTAGCTACGGCGTCATCACAGACCATTGCAAACAAATCATACGCTAATGTTTTATAATTACCAACTCTTTCTGCCAATTCTATTTTTGTACCAATGCCGTCAAATCCGATACTCATTACTGTATTTAATGGCAAATTGGCCACATCAATAACTCTTATTCCGGAGAAATCATCAGAAGGCACTATTACTTCACCTAATCTGCCCTCTCTATTGTGCCAGGTTTGTTTGGCCGCATTATAGAAAATCTTTGAGATTGTATCGCCTAATTCAATATCTACACCGGTATCTTTATATACGAATTTCTGAGTCATCTTCTTCCAGCTTTACCCCATAGGGGATTCTTTTTCCATCAAAGAATAAATTATTATGTTCATCCTGAGTAAATTTGCCCTCGGCAAGATATAACAATGTCAAAGGAAATATGACCCAATCTCCCTTTTCCTTGAGATGCTGCTGGTTTTTCGCAGCAACATGTTGAAGTAGTGCTTCATTGTGGGGATCAAAATTCTCTCCATAATCGACTTTGAGAGGGGGTGAAATCATTAATATTGGGCCTTCATCTACCGCAGTATCAAGTAGATGAGTCGTTGAGGCGATATGCTTTTCTCTCGCAACAATGGCATCTCTTACCGCATGTGCTCCCGTATACTTCCTTTTGCCTCCGTGCATAATTGAAAGATCAGCAGGATGAATATTGACCCCTGGAAATCCTTTGACTAATCTTTCACTTGCAATACTCATATAACCTGCATATGCTATTACAGATATATTGTAAGGAGATAGTGCGTTAATAGTGTTCTCATCAAACTCTGCCCTTATTTCCATATTTTGTATCTGCTTACCTTTTTTACTTTTAGTTGCATAAAATGATCGTATATCTCTGATCACGACGGGAATATTAAAATCCTTTCCTATTTCTGGAGCATTACTATTATAAGTGTCACTGAAGATTACCACTACTTCGAAGGGACACGATTTTTTCTTATGTGCGTAATTTCTTTCAAACTCAATAATCTTTCTCAAATTGGTACCAGAGCCGGACATAAATCCGGCTACACTCATCTTTGCCCCCCTGGAACCCCCTAATATTTTTATCTTATTCACCTCTATTTCCCCGAGTATAGTAAAAATAATAAATAACAGGATGAATGTTTTATAACATGGAATATGTTATTTTTCAACTAAAATCTCTCAGCATGGCCAATTATGGATAAAAGAGAGCTAAGAAGCTCAGCAAGTTGAGGAAATTGAGATTCAGCGATGGTGGCCTCTTGCAATAGAAGCTTTACAGCTCGTGGGATGAAAGATTCGAATCCCTCCTTTCCCTTAATCTTTGATAAATATCCATAGGCGCCTAATGCTTGCATGTGTCGCTGAAAGCGGCAATAGAAAAGAGACTCTCTCAGTTGTTGAGTATTATATGAAGCCTTACTCTCGAGTTGTTTTATATAATATTCACAAAGCTCTTGCTCCACATCTTGCTCTAAAGGACAATAAGGATCAAAAATAAGAGAGACTGCATCGTAGGCTGGAGGTCCAATCCTGGCGCCTTGAAAATCAATAAAATATATCTCTCCCTGCCTGAGCATAATATTCTGCGACTGGAAATCTCTATGTATTACTATTTTCGGGTAACTGTCCACCTTTCTCGCGAGTTTCTTGAACTCCTCCCGAAGAGAACCTTCTGAATGCACATTTATGTTAAGATAACCTTTTATAAATCTATTCAAAAAATATTCACTTTCCCAAAGAAAAGTCTCATAATCAAATACCCATGAACGTAAGCTTTTGTTTCCCGTGGGGTCGATTAATTGAAAGGAAATTAATCGATTAAGAATCATTCTATACATATGCAGAATCTCTTCCCTGTTTTTATCCCTATGGAACCATGTGAACAGATCAATATCTCCCAGATCTTCAAATAGAGCACACCCTCTCTTTAAATCATATGAAAGAATTTCCGGTACCGGGATTTTATGCTTTTTAAAATATTTTGTATATTCAATCTGTCTTTTTAAATCAGGATCATTCATAAAGGTTTTAAGCTTTATCGCGAATGTTTCATCGGGCAAACGAATCCTTGTATACAAGCGATCCGATCCACCAGATCCAAGGATAACACTCTCTTTTGACTTTCCTCTCCTATGAATTGTCAAAGGAATCACTTTATCCTGATACACTAAGCTATTCTTTATTATTTCTCCTTCTTTAATAACTCCCCCCGGAAGAACAATACAGTTTTCAAGCCTGGCACCTGGTTCAATACTGCATCCGGATTCTAAAACAATAATTCCTTTTAGCTGGCAATCGATGGGCATATGAACATCAGGGCCGATGAAACGATCAGATGACCTTTGAGAAAGCTCTTCCACTATAGTGTCCACATAGACATCAATAGTCCCCATATCTCTCCAACGAGAGTGAGAAACATCAAAAGTACCAATTTTTTCTCCAGCCTCAGAAGCATTGCACCATGTCTCTGTTATGGGGGAAAAACCATCCGGCAAGTATCCGAGAAATTCAGGTTCATAGAGAGCAATACCCGTGAATGTGACAAACCGTTTTACTTTTCTTTCTCTCCCCTCCTTGCCAACACACATGAACTTTCCTTTTTCATCTATACCGACCTGGTTATATTTATGAACATTATGTACCGCGAGAGTGACCATATTATTATTTTTTCTATGATGATGATAAAAAGCTCTGATATCAAGATTACACAGGACATCGCTATTATGAACGATGAAACTCTTCTCCTTCAAAAATTCCCTCGCATTATAGAGGGCTCCTCCTGTTCCCATTATTGGATCTTCAGGAAAAAACCTTACACGATCGTCAAGAGTTGATAATTCCACCCATTGTTGAACCTGTACCCCAAGATGATGAAGATTAATCCCAATTTTCTCAACAGGAAGGTCAAGCAGCTTATCTAACACATATGCAATGAGCGGACGTCCGAGAAGAGGGAAAAGTGGCTTGGGAATAATTGAACTTATTGGTCTGAGCCTCTGTCCAAAGCCAGCAGCAAGAATAAAAGCATTAAGTTTCATTTATGTATTATGTATATAATAGGTAATTTTGTCTTATTTTTCTGAATTCACAAAGATTCTTACTGTATGACTCCTTGATCTTCGAAAGAGATGCCCCTTCCTCTAAAAGAAGCCGAATTGTATCTGTTCCAAAAAGGATATCAATCGGCTTCTTTTTTGTTTCATATTCATAAGGCCCCTCATTCCAGCGAAAGTTCTCAGGATACATATCCATAACAGTTTTTATAATAGCAACTCCCGTATAAAATGGTTTGAATGCTTGTCGCTCTAAGACATGAAGCTGTGATCCACTGCATAATTGACCTTGAAATTTATCGAAAGTTGGCTGAAAATATACTGGCCGAAACAGGACCCCGGGAAGCCTTACATTATTTAATTCCGCGCTCAATCGTTCCGCATCAATAAAAGGTGCACCAAATAGTTCAAATGGTCTCGTCGTCCCCCTACCCTCACTCAAATTTGTTCCCTCCAAAAGGCACATACCTGGATACACGATTGCAGTGTCCATAGTCGGGATATTGGGTGAAGGCATTACCCATGGAAGACCCGTGTCCTCAAAGTACATGTCGCGTTTATACCCTTCCATAGGGATAATACTCAAATCCAAACTTTTATAATATTCTCCCTTTAAATATAAAGCAATTTCACCGACGGTCATCCCATGGCGAATAGAGAGTTTTTTAAGACCTATAAAGGAATAAAAATTTTCGTTTACCACTGGACCTTCAATATCAAGGGCATTAAGGGGGTTTGGGCGATCGAGCACAACAATACTTTTATTAAAATTCTCACAAGCCTCAAGACAATATGCCATTGTCCAAATATATGTGTAATAACGTGCGCCTATATCAAAGATATCAATAACTAAAAGATCAATATCTTCCAGCATGGAATAAATTGGTTTCCTATGCTTTCCATACAAGCTATGAACTGGAAGATGAGTCTTAGGATCATTAAATCCTTCCCATTGCACCATATTAGCTTGAGTTTCCCCTCTTATTCCATGTTGTGGGCCAAAAAAACATCTAAGCACAATAAATGGTGCTTGACTCACAATATCTGAGGCATGGTCATAATTCGCATTAATTGATGGGGGATGACATAAAAGTCCTGTATTTTTATTTTTTAATCTCTCAGGCCATCTTTTCCCTATAAGTTCTAAGCCGATTTTAACCATAATAATTATCACATTATGGCGCTCATGAGACAATGTATCTCGTAAGCGTATTCAATAGTTGAGCAACGTATCTTTCTATGCTTTAATGCTAAATCTCAGTAAATTTTATCAAAAAGGCTTATTTTTTTCAATTACAGATGACTCTTACAGCAATTAATTATAACAGTTTGTTTCCTTGAACAAAGAATATTCTTTTTAGCAATTTTATAATATGAAATTAATAATACTGTATGTAAAAAATTTCATAGTATAACCTACGCTTCTTCCATGGATAGTCATTTAAAAAATATATCACCATAGGTAAATTTTCTAGCTATTAAGTTGATAACCACCTGATTTTATAACCTTACAATAGTGTGTGTGAAAGTATCTTTAATAGTCTTTCAACATAAAAAAAATAGTGGTATATATTTTGCTTTCTATTTTAAGTAATGAAAATTTTGAATACGAGATTAAATTAATAAGAGATATAACCTAAAAAAATAGAAAGGGGGAAAATAAAATTTATAAGCCATAGAAAGGAATGCGAGGATGAGGAAGCGTTAAATAAAATATATATATCAGAAAGGGGGGATTAAATAAAAAATAAGAAAATGCTTTGCAAGTATTAATTGTTAATAACAAAGAATATAAGGGACAAGAAATAAGATGGAACGAAGAAGTAAAATGATGAAGAAACGGCTGTTTGAGGCAATAATTATAACAATATTATTCATAGTATTGCTCGGTATAGGGCTTATACATTCCTTATATGCTCAAACGACCACTACTCCATGGACTGGAACCACAGTTGGCACTACCGGTACTACTACTACAAATTATACATCAACCTATCCGACAACGACAACGTATAATCCCTATTCTACAACATACCCGACGACAACTACTTATAATCCATATGGAACTTATTATGGAAGTCAATACGCCAGTGGTTACTATGGTGGGAGTCCATACGGAACAGGCTATTATGGCAGCAATCTTTATAGCGGCTACTATGGGAGCGGTTATTATGGCGGGAATCTTTACGGAACAGGCTATTATGGCGGCGGTTATTATGGCAGCAGTCTTTATGGAAGTAGGCTCTATGGTTCTGGCCTATACGGATCAAGTCTTTACGGAGGTTTATATGGCAGTAGCCTCTATGGCGGTTTATATGGCAGTAGCCTCTATGGCGGTTTATATGGCAGTAGCCTCTATGGCGGATTATATGGGAGCAGACTCTATGGCGGGCTCTATGGTGGATTATCCGGTGGGCTCTATGGTGGATTATATGGCAGCAGTCTATATGGCGGTGGATACTATGGCGGATTATATGGGAGCAGTCTATATGGCGGGCTCTATGGTGGATTATCCGGTGGGCTCTATGGCGGATTATATGGTGGACTCGGCCTCTATGGCGGATTATCCGGCGGGCTCTATGGCGGCCTAGGACTTTATTAATGACTATTAAGAAAATATAAATAAAATTAGCTGAAAGGAAGGAGTATGATGATAATATTAAAAAAGAGACTAATTGAGGCTCTGGCCATAATCGTTTTGTTTATGTTATTGCTTGGAATAGGACTGATGGGATCCTTATATGCTCAAACAACTACTACGTGGCCTACGACTACCTCCTATACTCCTACTACCTCCACATATCCAAGTAGTTCATATACTACCACATACCCCTATACCTCCACATATCCAAGTAGTTCATATACCAGCACATACCCCTATACCTCCACATATCCTACGACGAGTACTTATAACTATAATCCATATTCCTCATACCCAACTACGAGCACATACAATCCTTATGGAAGCAGTTATTATGGAGGCTATTACGGTAGTAGTCTCTATGGGAGCGGTTATTATGGCAGTAGCAGTTATGGTGGATTATATGGGAGCAGTCTATATGGTGGTGGATATTATGGCGGTTTATACGGCAGCAGTCTGTATGGCGGTGGATCCTATGGCGGTTTATACGGCAGCAGTCTGTATGGCGGTGGATCCTATGGCGGTTTATACGGCAGCAGTCTATATGGCGGTGGATACTATGGTGGATTATATGGGAGCAGTCTGTATGGTGGTGGATATTATGGCGGATTATATAGTGGACTCGGCCTCTATGGCGGCGGCCTTTATGGTGGCGGCGGTCTCGGTCTCTATGGCGGCGGCCTTTATGGCGGTCTCGGCCTCTATGGTGGCAGCCTCTATGGCGGACTTGGCCTCTATGGCGGCGGCCTTTATGGCGGGCTCGGTCTCTATGGTGGCGGCCTTTATGGCGGTCTCGGCCTCTATGGCGGCGGCCTTTATGGTGGCGGCGGTCTCGGTCTCTATGGCGGCGGCCTTTATGGCGGTCTCGGCCTCTATGGCGGCGGCCTTTATGGTGGGCTCACTGCAACTGGCTTAAATCCCTTCTCTGCTGATCCGACGTTGTTTTATGCCTTACTCCCTCTACTACTCAATAAGACAACTACTTCAACTTCAACTTCAACAGACACCGGAACCTCAACAACCACACCTGCAAGCGCAACTACAAATGGGATTACCTATCCGCAATACTTATTCTCATATTAATTGTATGCTTAAAGGAGCCGATGGTTTTCATCGGCTCCTTTTTAATATTTTCGAATATTTATCATCTATTAATATAATGATGACAAAGTAGTAAAAAATTCCGGATATATTTTGTCGATATATTCGTTATCCTTTATTATTGTTGTGCCTTGAGCAATCAATCCTGCAATAGCTAAGGTCATATCTATAAGTTGATCATTATGACAGTTAACGTGAATCCCTTGCAATTCATGTCCTCCATGAATAATAATTATATCTTTTTCATATTCTATATGCGCGCCAAATTTTTTTAATTCTCCCAATAAGGAAGCAATCCGTTCGGCATATTCTTGAGGCAAATTAGATACGCCATTAAGTATTGTCTCCCCTTTTGCCTGCGTAGCAATAAGACAAAAAATTAATACTTCATCTATCATCTGAAAAAGAGTATCCTCTTCTATCACAACCGCCTTCAATGAAGAGCTTTGAGTATAAATATCGCATACAGGTTCACCTGAAATCTCCCGTTTGTTTTTTAATTCAATCTTCGCACCCATATTTCTTAATACACTGATAAGCTTTATTCTCGTGGGATTAACACACACATTCCTGATTAACAAATAAGATCTTTTTGTAATAAGTACAGCCCCTATAAAATAAGCAGCAAGAGAGAAATCCCCAGGAATAATAATATCTGTTGCTGAAAGTTCCCTCCCTCCCTGTAGACTTACTTTACTATTGTGTTTATTAATTTCCCCGTCAAAAAGTTGGATCATTCTTTCTAAATGATCGTATAATATAGTTGATTCATTGACCTCACTTACTCCATCAATTGAAAGACCAGCTAAGAGAATTGCTGATTTTATATAATTATCGAATTCATGAGCAGAATAACGTATGGGGCCTAATGCTCCTCCTTTAATAGCTAAAGGCGGATAGGTATTATTTTGCCTTCCTATAATTATAGCCCCTAATTGCACAAAAGGGGCAATAAGTCTATTTATTGAATTTTGACAAAGATAGTGACTCCCTGTGAGCACACTGAAAAATGGTTGGGATGCACAAAGACCGGTTATTAATTTCATACCGGAAATCGAATCTCCCATGTCAATCGCACTTATGGGCTCTTTTAAACCATATAAACCCTCTCCATGTATTATTACTATATCAGGATTATAACGCTCTATTTTTAAGCCAAATGTGTGTAACGCATTAAGCGTTCGCAGACAATCCTCATGCATAAAAAATCCCTTTATCGGGGTTTTTCCTCGCGATAAAGCTGCTAATACTATTGCGGCTTGTGAAATAAACTTATCACCAGGGATATTTATTTGCCCGCTTAGACTTGTTTGGGGGATAATTGAAACCTCGCTCATTTAATATTCCTATTTTCCGTTCCGATGAGCAGGATACGACCCTAGAACCTTCAAAAAAATGCACATTTCCTTGAGTTCTAAGAGAGCGTCTCTCACTTCATTATCTTGAATATGACCTTGGATATCCAAAAAGAAGATGTATTCCCAGGGTTTCTTTTTCGTTGGACGGGACTCAATTTTTGTTAGATTGATAGAATGTGTAGCAAAAGGAGCCAACATGTGATAAAGAGCTCCTATGCGATCTTTTATTGAAAAAATTAAAGATGTTTTATCATTGCCGCTTCGAGGGATCTGTTCCTTTCCTATAACAAGAAACCGTGTATAATTATTTGCTCTGTCCTCTATGCGAGCCTGAAGTATATTTAAACCATAGAGCTTTGCTGCCTCAACACTCGCGATAGCAGCAATAGATTTATCTTTTGAGGCCAATTCCGCAGCTTTTGAGGTACTCTCTGCCTCAATAATTGGTATATTAGGTACATGACTGCGAAGCCACGCCCTGGATTGAGCCACGGGTTGCGGATGAGAGAATATCTTTTTTATATCGTTAATATTGGAACTTTTTGATAATAGATTATGATGGATCACAATCATTATTTCATTACAAATTTTTAAATCAGAATCAACAAACATATCTAATGTATGACTAACCATACCTTCGGTTGAGTTCTCAACAGGTACGACACCAAAATCGCAAAAACCTCTTTCGACTTCGCCAAATACATCTTCAATACTAGCTACAGGAACCAATTTCTCAAAAGAGCCGAATTTCTTCATTGTTGCAATATGCGTAAATGAGGCTGGCAGGCCAAAATAAGCAATACATAGGGGACGAGCAAGAGAATGACACGCGGATATTATTTCTTGAAAAATGGAAAAGAGTGCTTCGTTGGGGAATGGCCCCGTGCTTAGATCCTTATATCGCTGAAGGATCCTATCTTCCATGCCGAATTGAGTGTCCTGAAACAACTCAACATTTTCTTTGATTAGTTGGGCTCGTTTATTCAGAAGTTCAATAATAGAATTATCTATATTTTGTATATTTTCTTTAAAATTATTGATTTCTTTATTTTTTTTCAAGATAGTTCTCTTCTTATATAAATAAGGTAACCTTTAGATTCAACTCTTCAGTGTTCAAGAATTAATAATAGTAGAAATCATTATAGATAAATTTTTATGAAATGTCAACCTTCAGCAGTTCTCATTTTGGCGAACTCTCAGAAATACAAGGGATTCCTGTATTCGGTAGTAGATTGTTTGTTTTTCTTTCAGTGGCGGACATTGGATGTAAAAAAATATTTGACAGGATGTAATCTTTCATGCGATTGCCATAGGCCCATCGTTGGATTGTTTTTATCCTTCAATTCTAATATAATAAACTAGACTTTTTAAATTATATATATATACATTTTCCAACGCATAATTTGTAGAGAATTATGCCACGAATTAATAGAAGGCAAGAGGTCATTTATGTTTCGTATTGGTAATCAAACATCATGCCATAGCCAAAATATTCTTGATCCCTTTGAGTTTGCCGTTCATTATAATTTTGGGTGCTTCGAGTGGTTTTTTGATAAAAATGAAAATGGAAATGGACTTGATATATCGAGAATTGACACGTCGTTTCAAAATTCTATCAAGCACAGAGCCCTCAAGGCTGACTTAAGTTTATCAGTGCATGTGCCGTGTGATCTATCAGTGTACACCAGTGAAGGCATGCGAATACTTAATGAGATACTACAGTTTACTTTCTATATAAGAGCTCGTGTTTTAGTACTCCATTTTGATTCATCAAAAGGAACAAGAGCGTTTGCGACAAAAATGCGCGCCATAGCCAACAACCTATTCACTACAGATATTATATTAACTATCGAAAATACACCTTATAATGGGCCAATGGAATTTAATCAATTCTTTGCTACACTATCAGCCAGGAGCAAAAAAAAAATTGGGATGGCATTTGATATTGGTCATGCAAATCTCTACCCGGATTTTCGCAATAACTTTCTCGGCTATCTGAATGCTCTCGCACCCCATGTTCCTATATATCATCTTCATTTTCATGAAAATTCCGGGGGCACAGATTCTCATAACTGCATCTTTTCAACCCACTCGAAATTTAATGATCTGGGTATTCGTACTCTCATAAAAACCTTAGTAGAACGAAACAGTACAGGTAATATTATTTTAGAACAATGGCCTCAGCCACGGTCACAACTCCTTGATGCCCGAGATCGCTTACAAAAAATAATTGATCAGGAAAGAATTAGAAAAGTATAATAGTTATTATAATACAGAGGAGCCATAAAAGCATTAAACCAAGAAAAAAGGCTGAAAAAATACATCCTGACAGAAGAGTATAGCCCATGATATGTATGGATTTTTTGAAAAATATATTATCATTTATTAACCGTACAAACTTGTGTAAATATTTCGGCTTATGAGTATGATCTCTTTGGGCGCGGTGTGGCGTATATCGGGGTTGCTCATTGATGATTTCAGAAAAATTATTTGCTTGAAGTTGATTATAGGCTTTATTTATCTGTTTTAACTTTGTCTCTGCCCGCTGTCTTAGCGTGCTGTCCTGATAAAATAAATCGGGATGCCATTTTTTGACAAGTTCCCTATAAGCGCATTTTATTTCTTCTGGGGATGCGCCCTTTTGTAAATTTAATATTCGTAAATTATTTATCATAATTACAAATATGCTTATAATATTGTGTTGTTTTTTAAGTTATTTATAGTTTAGCTTTCTTCCCCCTCTCTCAAAACCTTAGTAAATACTCCCTTTACTCACATTTCTCCAATATTTACTCTTCCATTCCTTTGACGTATGATACCCTTTATACTTTAATAGGGCATCAAATCCATGACAATCGAGACAGATAGAAAAAGCAGCCCCTTTATTCCTTAAAAAACTATTTGTAGGGTCTCCTTCTATATTTGTTTTCTTATCGGTAGAATAAACTTTGTTGATCGGATCCCATTGATGGGCGTTATGACAGGTTGGACATGTAACAAAACCAACAGGAGAAATATTACCAAGCTTATCATAGAGAGGGTAATAAATATTAATTTTTCTTTCTTGAAATAATTGCTGTTGCATAATCTTACCAGTGTATACAAAAGAGCTTGGGTGAAGACCAATAAATACATCCTTGGCCTTCGCGCACCCATCCTTTTTGTGACAGTTGACACAGGTGCCAAGCATAAAGTCCTGCTCACCCTCAAGGGATCTGGCCCAGAGAATCCTGTTTGAAGGGGCATTATGGACCTGATGACACGGTGAACACACCCCTCCCTGATCCGCTGTCTGACCATTAAGGTTCATTGTTTGTGGGCACAGCCATCGCATATCATGTTCACTGTCAAGAATATATTTCTTATCCTGATGGCAGTCAAGGCACATTGATCCAGGAAAATTACTCGTTATTCTAAGAAAGCTGTTATTTATTGTGCCTTCGGCTTCCTTCTTTTCCGGCACATTTCCCATCTCATCCCATCTATGGACCTGATGGCAACTCTGGCATGTAAGAAAATCAGCAGAAGAATCATGCTTTTGCTCCATAGGATTTAAAGAACCTTCTGTATACAAAGGCAATGATATCTTCACGTTATTTAATTTTGAGTGTGACAAAGAAATATCAACCGGATGTGTCGCCCCCGAGAGCACTTTCTTTCCTCCTACTCTCCCAACGCCATGGCAACTTCGGCAAAGAAGACTAATTGGTCCCTCTCCAAAACCGGCACTATCGAAACTTCTCGCCCATAGACGATATTTATTCCCGTCATGCAACACATGACAAGCAGAACATGGCCCGCAATCCGCTGCACTCACACCGAGCATATTCTTCTCTTCAGGTGCCGTAAAGACAAGATCATGATCTGTATGTATGATAGATTTCTGCTCTTTATGACAGGTGATACATAAAAGCGCTTCCGGTGAAGTAGTTAAGCGCAAAAAACTGCTTTTTCCATATCCCTCGGTATTCATATTCTCATGTGCATCAGAACTCGTGCTCCATATATGTACATCATGACATGTACTGCATGAAAGCTTTCCACCCTCAGCAATTCTTGTCCCTTTTTTATCATAGAGAGGGAGTGACACGTTTTCTTTCATCGTCTTGTCCTGTGGATGATAACATGTTTTGATGGCTTTTTTCTTTGCAGGTCCTTTTTCATTATGGCATGTATCACATAAGCTCTTTATGGGAGCTGCCTCTGAATCACTTAGAGGCTCGCGGGCGAACATTCTTATTGAATATCCCTTATGGGGCAAATGACACGCACCGCAGATACCACTTTGCAATACCCGTTCTCCATTTGCGTTCACTTCTTTTGATGCACTTATTCGAAGATCATGCTTTGTATCCTTGAGAGCTGATTTGGAAATATGACAGGAAACGCATAATTTAGAGTCAGCATTATTCGCCTCCCTGAGAAAACTATCTCTCCTGTCCCCTTCGGTCATCTTGCCCGGGCCCTTCTTTTTCTTGCCCGGCTTCCATTTGTGTACATTATGGCAACTGGCGCAGGTAACCTCACCCCCTTCTTGAACTTTATTTCCTTGTTTATCATAGAAAAGGAGAGGGATATCACCTTTATACCCACCAAGCAATCCCATGTTTTTAGACGTGGGATGAGTATTGAGACCAACCAGCTTCTTTTCAGCTACCCTTTCCTTACTATGACATGATTCACAAAGAACCCTTATAATATCATCACTTGAATGATCAAGGAAAGGAGTGTCACGGGCCCACATTTTAATATTCCTTCCATTGTGGACGAGATGACAGGGACTGCACAATCCCCCTTCCCTTCTTGTCTGCCCAAGAATATTAACATCTTCAGGAGCGGCAAGCTCCATATCATGTTCAGAGGCAGTAATGACTTTTTTATCTTTATGACAGCTCGTACATAACGATGAATCGTAAGTATCTTCCTTTCTTAAAAAACTTGTTTTATTATTCCCCTCTTCATTTTTTCCAGGACCTTGCGTGGCGAGAGAAGGATTCCATTGATGTGCGCTATGACAGGTTGCACAGCCTAATTCACCATCCTGAGATAATTTCGTGTCAGGTAAATACAGAGGGAGCTCTGTTGTTATCCCAACTGCAGAGGGCTTCACTTGACTCGGATGAGTATACGTTCCGATTAATTTTGCTTGTGCACACTCATTTTTTTTATGACAGCTCGCGCAAAAATCAGAAAGGTTTTGTATATGCTCTTTGCCATCTTTCCTTGCACAAAGCTTTATTGGGCCGCTATTGTGCGGTCTGTGGCACGGGCTGCAAATCCCTTTATCCTTTATCTCAGCTGGCGCAGTTATTCTTAGATCATGGTCAGTTCCCATTATAATACGTTCATTTTTATGGCAATCTATACAGGGAGGGTCCTTACCTTTTTTTGCAAGAATAGAAGTCTCTTTAGCCGCATTATGTGGCCAATGGCAGCTCTCACAAATCATCTGTCCTACTTTCCCCTTTACTGCCTTTAACCCTCCCTCCCATTGCTTTGGCAAGATTGCCTTTGTCGGAACAATATCAACAGGATGAGATCCCATACCAATACCCTTTCCCGGCAGGCTTGGATTTGATCCATGACATACTTCACAAAGCTCGGATGTATAAGTGGTATCATCTAATCGATCAGGTATTACCAATAAATTTTTATCCTTAACACCATGCACTGTATGACAGCTCTCGCAAATAATTTCACCTTTTGTTCCACTACGGCCATAACGATCGAAAATCTTTTGGGGCACTTTGATGCTTGTTATATTAATCGGGTGATTCCCTGCCTTTTTCCCTCCTGTCTTACCCTTGTGACACATGGCGCACATCTCGGAATTCTGATTACAAAACCTTAAATAGATCGTGACTTCATACCGGCGCTCATCAGCAACACCATGTGCTGTATGACACGTAGCGCAGATCACCTCCCCCTTATTTCCTAGCGGCAACTCAGGGGGTATCTGGACTTTTTCTGAAGGAATCATATTCACGCGATGGCCTCTATTTGCCCAAAAGCGTTTACGTGAATCTACCATAATACCGTTGTGACAGGAATAACAGATCATTTCACTTCCGGCAACACGTTCTCTCTGGTATTCGGCAAGGTCTGAGCCGCGCCCCTCCACATAAAATTGGTCAAGCCATCTATAGTGACAAATAGCGCACTCTTTTGCAGAATTACGCATTATTTGGCCATAGACACCTCTATGTGCCGTGAAAAGAAGAAGGAATATGAATACAGGCACACTATTTTTGACTATCCAGTAGTTGATACACACTAATTTTGCTCGCATACATTTCACATATATAAATAGATGTATTCTCATCATCGATTTCAATATCAACTGGTACATCAAATCTAATTTTTTCACCTGTCCGATTGCCCAGAACAGCACGGAAGGAACCATCAGGATTAAATACTTGAATTACTCCTATGTTCTTAAAACTTTCAGTTACATACACTCTGTTTTGAGCATCAAGATCAATACCCTGAGGGCGAAAATATTGTCCCCTTTCTATTCCCCATTCACCTATTACGCGAAGGACTTTGAGCCCTTGCGGATCAAAGACCTGAACCCTTGTATTGACCACATCTACCACGTATATATTGCCGTCTGAATCACAATCGATCCCGAAAGGATATCGAAATTGGCCCTCAAGATATCCAACCTCTCCGACCTCTCTTTTAAATTTACCATCCACTGTATAGATGAGAAGCCGATGATTATCATTATCAGCAATAATCAAATATCCCAGTTGTTCATTTATAGCAATGCATGTAGGATCTGAAGGAATACCATATTTATCTTTTATTAAAGGTATATTCGATAGAAAAACGCCATTTATATCAAAGACTTCAATTCTGTGATTACCACTATCTGCAACATAAATGCGGTTCTTACTGTCAATAGCAAAACCAAGCGGCGAGTTTAATTCACCAGGATCAGATCCGCTTTTGCCAAATGTAAAAAGGGGCGTTCCCTTTTTATCAAACACTGCTATTCGATCATTTACTCCATCAAGCACATAGATCCGGTCTCTGGTTATTTCAACATCACTCGGTTGGTTGAATTTGGAATTTTCAAAACCTGTAATATCAAAACGATGAGTAAGCCGCAGTATCCGTACATTCGTACGTTCTGCGAGCGCTACACCATCACTGCCCAAATCAACTCCGGAAGATATAACCAATAAAAAAAATAATAGTGTAATGAGTGCTATCGTGGTAAATTTAAATCTAACGAGCATTGAGTATAAGGGATCTCTGCTGTTTCTCCTTGACAATCTCCTCAGGGCGAAACATAGTGGGCAATTTCAAGGATTTATATTTCTCTATCATACCCGCCACTTCAGTCCCTACCAATTCATCACAAATATGCTGGGGATATCCAAGGCGTCGAAAATCCAGATAGGGTTTTTCCTTTTGATGACAATCAGCACATACAACAGGAGTTTTGCTCAACTGTCGATGAACCTGGGACTTGGCCTTTGTCTGTTGATCGAAATTATACTGAGATATTGCCTGAATATACTCACGGGCATATTCCCTTGTAATCGGTTGATCGAGCCGTATAAGTTCATTCTTCTTCGCTATACAGGGAACTATCTTCGCATTGTAATTCCCGTTATAGGTTCCTCCTGGCAAGTGCTCTTCAACCCTTTTTCTAATAGAAGGAATGGTTTCTTTTGTATTTTTCATATCAAACCAGGTGAAAATCAAATCATCCGCTCGCAGATGACACACTTCGCACGCACAGAAGTATGTGTGCATATTATATAATGACCTTGTTTCCTTTTTCTTTGAATGGGGCAAACTCCCGTGACAAACCATGCATATATTAGGCATGCTGTTATCAACATCTATAGTATCATCGAGATTATGGAAATGTTCAAGCTTTAGTTTTGTCTCCTCCAGCCTCACCATGGCAAAGGATTCTTCTTTCATAAGATCAGGAAGTTTTAATGGCTCTATTTCTTTTTTGTTTTCCTCTTTTTCCTGTTCTATGGTATCTTCAAGAGTCAGAGGAGGAAGTCCTTCCCTGCTGTATTTCTTTGGTAAATACGTGACTTTGAGCAGCATAAAAAGAAGGGCCGCAAGAGTGAATAAGGATAAAACACTTAAAAACCTAACAATAGGTCCTCTTCCACCTGTCATATTATCTTCCCCCTTTCTTCGGAATATTCATCGTATCATCACTATCATCATCCATTCTTCCCTCTTCGTTCATATCATCACTGTCATCTATCTCATCTAAATGCTTACTTTGGCTTGTCTTTTTCCCTCTTTTTCTAGGAGGAGGCGTTTCCTCAATGCTCTGTGTATATGTTGACGTGGTATCGTGCGTAATTTCCTTTTTCGCCCGATATCCCAGTTGCCTTCTTCGTTCTTTCATTATTCTGTCATAATAAATCGGGTGCTCCTCCTCAAGATGGTGAAGTGACATTTTTCCATCAATCCATGAGGTGTCCTGAGGGAACTTGCCAGGTTTCCAGTGCACGGCATAGAAATGCCAGATGGTAATGGCACAGCTTGCGAGCGTTGCCTCCATAAGATGGAAGGTGGCGGCTACTTCAACGGCAAACTTGGGAAATAATGCCTCAAAAGTCATAATAAATCCGGTGATAAAAATAACACACGTGCCGATACAGCCAAATAAATATTCAAGTTTTTCCTTATAATCATAGCGATCAAAAAGAGGTGGCTCATACCGCATTCCGAGATAATATTGCACATTCTCAACCATCTGTGCAAAATCATGAGGTCTTAAAAGAATATCATTTAATACTCCCCTGCCCTGCTTTGTTAAGAACATATACCATACATGAGTAATGCTTCCGATAAAAAGACCAATGGCAAAAACAAAATGTAAAATTCTTCGCCATCGGTACACCATTTCAGCATAACGCCCAAACATTACCTTGATCCACGGGGCCGGGATAAAAGCCATCATTCCGGTGAGAACGAGGCAGAGAAATGTGACCCAGACTAGGTTATGTTGCCATACCTCTGATTGGTTAAGCCGCGCAACCCAGCCTTCTTGTTCATTCATCTCCGGAATAAATATTTCATCACTAATGCTAAAATTCTCCCATAATTCAAGAAATTGTTGTATTCGTCCTTTCTCTAACGTATCGTTTATCATTTTAATGCCCATGACCATGACCCCCTTTCTTTCCTGTACGCATTATGGTGGCTAGATCCAATAATTGATGAAGTAACATTGTGCCAGGAACGAGAAAAATTAAAAACTTATAAAAAAGTTTTATGCCCCAGATAATTTGTTTCTTAAGCTTTTCCATCTTTTCATATTTAATTTTCGCCGCAAAATCCTCTTTTTCCTCTTCTGATAACTTTTCCTCATCCTCTTCAAATTTATCTCTCAACAGAGATACCTTTATACCCGTTGTGTGCATATTACCCTTAACAAATGTCCGTGTGGCACCTTCGTGACACCCTTCCTGACCACATACCTTCGGACGATTCGCTATAAAAAGGGCGTCGTCTGTGTCTTCTGTCTTTTTAATCGTATGAGGTGAGTATCCAACCTGTTTCGGGCCATGACAATCAGTACATGATGCCGCATTTCTGCTTCCATATTTTACATTGCGCCAATGAAAATTGTTTTTAAAATCCAGCGTTGATTCAAGACCATAACTCTTCATTAAGAGTTCATTGCCATGACAATCATTACAAAGCTCAACAATCTGCATATCATTCCAGCGTGCTTCGGTCCGCGATACAAAATGGTCCAGGAAGCGTTGAGCCCATTCACTTTTTTGATGGCATGCGATACACCGTGCTAACACATTGATCTCTGCCTCGCCATGCCCGCTGAATATTCCACGCAGGGGTTGATAAATGGGATTTTGATGACAGTATTTACATTTGATCTGTCCGTCTGCATAGCGGAAAGCTTTTGATTTTCCATGCACACTGTTCTCAAGATCATTTACAATTGGTTTATGAGAGAAATCCTTTTCAGTCGAAGGTTCTTTAACATGGCATTTTATGCCACAATCTACCCTTTTGTTAGGCTTATGAGGCACTTCTTTAATCGTCGTATGACAATGGGTACATGCTACATTTCCATGCACTGTTTTTCGGTAAATAGCCTCATTCACATAAAATACCCTCTTGTTTCCCGTCTCCGGTTCAAAACAACCGAGGCCTGAATAACGGTGACATAACTGACAGTTCTCATTATCGGCTGTATGTCCTGGGGGAGAGGCAAGAAATATACATAAAAATATTGTCAACAGAAAAATACCATAAATCCTCCCCTTCTGCTTAAGATCAGGCCATCTGCTTCGACTTATCATACAATCCCCTCCTCTTAAATGGTTTATTGAAATTAAGATTTTATAATTTTTTCAATAAGTGCTGAGGTCAATAGAAAAATATTGTGGTATTACTTTATTATAAACAGTTAAAAATTGCAAGTGTCTAAACAGTATAATTGGGCATTCTTCATTCTAAACACTATACCTCAAGAATGAGTATAAGTATGGGGGTACACGGGGAAGTGCCCCATTTTTGTTCTTAAGGGGTGCTCATGTACCATGAAAAATAGCCTCTGCACAAAAATAAAGATTCGTTCTGCACCATAATAAGGCGCCCTCATATCTTTTATAAAGGATGAATAATTTATAATTTATTGATATATAGTATGATACAGCAATATTAAACCAGAATTTACTATCAGGCATTTTATTTGCATAAGGGGAAAACTGAGTGAAGCTTCTCTCACAATTATCATTTGAGGATACGATGAATATAGTAAAAAAATATATCTGGATCGCACTCTTCATCATTACGGTTTTACCTGGGTGTGCATCTATTTCTCTTCAGGGAAAGGGAAAAACGTCAGATAATTTTAGATATTTTGACAGTATGATCGAGCAGATCACTGAAGAATTTTCCATTGTATCCTCAAATAATTTTTCTCCTGATAAAAGATTGTTAATCACTACATTTGTAGATTTAAATAATTTAAAAAAATCTTCAGCCTTTGGACGTCTTCTCGCAGAGAGATTGATTACATCCCTAAGCAATTTGGGCTTTAAGGTTCTCGAGATTAGAGGTGGCCCAAATCTTTTCATAATCGAAAACGAAGGGGAAATGGTTTTAACAAGAAAAAATGAACAAATACCTCCGGAAATTAATGCAAATGCTATTATTTATGGCACCTATTTAGTCTCAGAAAAAGAAATTTTAGTCACCGCCAGACTTGCCCTTGCCTATAATTTTCAAGTCATAAAAAGTTGGAGCGGAAGCATTCCGAGAAGCCTTTGTATGGATAATCTCCTAGGGGATCGATTATTTGATGTTGATGTGTATGAGCGAATACCAATGAGAGAGGCATATAAATGAGTGCTTCTTTGAGGAAATGCATAGTTATTTCGATTCTTTTCCTGAGCGGGTGCGGTAATTTATTACATCTTGGCAGAACAAGCAAACAATACTCGGATATACCGGTATTTTCTGCGAAACCTGTGCATAATTATCCGAATCTTTCCGCTGGGCGCTATAAGATCACTTTTATCGCTGAACAACTGACGAAGGTTTTCAAATTAGAGGACCTACGAGATACATCCGTGATTGTTCTGCCTATTCATGAGATAGGTAAACCCAAAAACATAATCAGCTCTTTTGGGACTTATTTTTCAGAACAGCTTAAAACAGAATTATACCTCAATGATTTCACCGTCCTCTATCCCGGGCAAGAACTTGAAGAGCAACTTTCCACTTACCTTACAGGGAACCTCGACTATTTCATGTCATCACAGGATGATCCCGTAATGAACAAATTAGTTGATTCAGGTGTCATGGCCATCATTTGTGGCTCATATCAGGTAAGCACTAAAAAAATTTATATTAATGTTCAGATGATTCTTTTAGAGAATTCAAAACTGATATCTATTGGAACCTGTGAATTGAAGAAGAATAAGGAAATCATGAGATTAATTACTAAGAAAAGAATGATTACCCGGGCAGAAGCCTTTAAGAGTCAGAATGAGGAAGATCACGAGGTATTAAGTTTTACTGTAAAGGGCAAGGAATAATGTATAGATGCCATTAAAGAAGAACCTTTTCATTTATGGGGTATTTTTATTTTTATTTACCTATGTGATTAACGCTCACGCATCAGTTTCAATTCTTATGAAAATGATGCCCATAGGGACTGAGGCACGTGAGTACGTAATACCTGGTGAAAAATTCACCCTCTCTTTCGAACTCCTTGATGTCGGGGCTCTGGAAGAGATTGGAGGGATTGCTGTTGACCTTGTCTTTGATAATGAGCTCTGTGCTATTACGCCTAATCTCGATGTGATCATATCCCCAGATATTGATGACAAGAAAACACTGTATAAAAATCTCATTGAAGAGAATAAATTAAGGGTTCTGCTCATCGGTTTTAATGATAAAATAATTCCACGGGGTTCTCATCTCTTTACCGCTGCCTTTAAGGTAATCAAGCGACCGGCCGTTGTGCCCGGGACTATAATTTACAATCACGCCTCTTCATCGACCGTATCTGCAGTAGGGCTTACGACGACAGGGAATAATATTTATATACCAATCTTTGAGACTCCCCCTCTCTTATCACACATAACAGGAAAAGTAACAAATTCTCAGACAGGGCAAGGCATCCCCGGTGTACTCGTCGGGTTAATCAACGAAAACCGGCCTGATATATTTTATCAGACACTGACTGATAGCTTTGGAAATTATACAATCTCAAATCTTATAGAGGGTACGTATACACTTTTGGCTTTGAAAGATGGTTACAGTGCCTCTATGGATAAAGGCCTTTCCTTTGTTCATGGAAATACACTCACTAAAAATATTTCCATTAGTGCAGGTACGATTGATTTTGGCTTTATTTATCCCGCACGGTCAGTAGAAGAACCCTTTGTCACCTCTCTTCCCTTTATACGCGTATATGGAATTGCTGATACCACTATTTTTTCAATCGCTGTCAAAGGAAAATATTTAGACAATTACACCCCTGGAGATTATATCTGGAATAACGAAATCTATCTATCTCCCGGAGAAAACCTGATTTCTGCGACTGCATATGATAAAAATGGGAAATCCCTTGATAATGCACGTATTATGGTTAATCGAACATCAGAGGATAATTTTAAAATCAACATCCCAACCGAGAATGAGGCCTATGAAAGCTCTCAGTCTCCCATATCAATCGGGGGTATCACGACCATATATACGGCAATAATATATTTAATATTAAACGGAAAAGAAACTACAGTATCAGATTATACAGCCGGAGACACAGTATGGAAGACGAATGTTACCTTGCAAGAAGGAGCAAACTTTCTGGATTTTATTGCACGACGCGCTGATGAATCTTTGGTGGGTAAAGATTCCATAGCCATTAATTACAATCCCTCAACGCCTACGGTGGATCACATAATTATTACGCGACCCACAACGGGTGATTATTATAAAACCGGCCAGTCTAGCATAAATATTGGTGGTCAGACCCCAGCCGATACTCATTCAATTACCATGAACGATACTCCATTGTCCGGATACATCCCTGGCTCCACTATATGGACTGCGCAGTCGGTCACTTTATTGGAAGGAGCAGGTAATCTATTCACTTTCAAAGCATTTGACGCCAATGGAGAAAGTCTCGGGATAGCGTATATCACCATCGAATATGATCCTGATTATACTGGAGAGGAAACCTTTAAGATCACACTCCCTTCAGAGGATGCCTCCTATACTCATACTGCAGAAAGTCCACTCATTACAATAGGCGGGACTTCCCGAGCCAGCACTTATGAAATAAGGCTTAATGGGATACCCATATCCGGATACCAGCCGGGAGAGACAAGCTGGTCTGCCTCATATTCTTTGGAATCAGGAACAAATCAGATAACTGCTGTTGCCTATAATGCAGAATATCAGGAAATTGGATCTGATACCATCGCGATTACCTTTATCCTTAGCTTCGGCAGCATGAAAATTACACAGCCGGATGAAGGCAGTTTTCAGACCACGAAAAGAAAGGTTCATATAGGAGGGCAAACTGATATACGCACACATGAAATTATGATGAATGAATCACTGATTCCTGAGTATGAAGCAGGCAGTTCGAGCTGGTCCTATGAGGCGACCATTTATATCGGGGAAAACAGCTTCGTTTTCACTGCCTATGATAGTAATAAAAATATTATCGGAAGAGATGAAATTACTATTACCAATCCCGGTGTTCTAAAAATAACCGGACCCACTGAAAATGATAATTATACAACTGAAAAAAAAAATCTTCGATTATATGGCGAGGTGTCTGTGGCAGAGCCTATCACCACTACTATAAAAATAAATGGCAAAAGCCTTCTGGATTATAATGAGGCGTCTCCATACTGGTCATATGAGACAGAGCTTTCATACAGTGAAAATGATTTTTATGTGCTTGCTTATGATGACGATTCGGACACTCTCCCAATTGGATTGGATTTTGTAAAGGTTGTGTATCGGGAGATTATCGATCCACCCTGTTTTCAAATCATACATCCTTCTGATGATCCTGCCATAGTAAAGGAGAATAACCTCATTATAGAGGGCGATACACCCTCTGCGACACGCATGATTTACCAGCTTAAGGATGAAAAAAGAATAGGTATTTCATATACCACGGGAGACATTTATTGGAGCGATTCAGTTGATCTTCAAATAGGGCAGAATGTCGCGCGCTATGAAGCTGTTGATCCTTATGAGGATGTGATAGGACGAGTGAATCTCTTAATTATTTGCACAGGCGTCATGAGGATTACCGAACCTGTTTCCAACACTATTTACTATCAAACTGATGATGAGGAGATCGACATTACACTCCAAGTCGATACACCTGGCGTAACTTTATTGATAAATAATGCACCTCTTGCCGGGTATAGCGGACAATCAATCATTCACTATTCAGCAAATCTTGAAGAAGAACAGAATAATTTTGAATTTATCCTTCTTGACAGCTTTGGAGAGAAGACCGGCTATTCACTATTAATAGTAACTAAGAGCACCTATAATAACAAATCAGCAATAGGGTCTTGCTTTATAGAAAGTATTTCCTTTTCATTATAAGACCTTGGGTACTTTGAGCACTCCCTTGTGTAAGTGTCCCTCTATTCCTTTATTTCCTCAAAAAAAATTTTTTATTTCAAAGTTTTCGAATAATTACTCCGATGTAAAAAAAGAGACAGATAAAAAAAAGAGACAGATAAAAAGCGTATAAATTAGAAGGAGTTAACTATTTTTGATTTCGTATGAGAAAGGAGGAAAATGGAGAAGAAAAACGTTGAGGGAAGCAGAGAAAAATTCAATATAACGAAACAAGAAATGAGATTTCAATTTAACAATTTTATCTTAAGGAGCAAACCATGAAACAGTATGTAAAGATTTTTTCCTGCATCTGCTGCTTTCTTTTAATTTCCACATTCGTTGCCCTTCACGCAGATGCATATGAACCTGTTGCATCTGAAGTAGTTTTTGGTTTGGTAGCAGAAGATATTGTTACTTCAAATGGGCCTTGCCGTAGGGTAAATTTTAACCTTAAAAAAGGTCCAACAGCGAACCCAGTGAGTGTATCGGTTACCATAAAATACGACAGGACAGTGTATAATGCTGTTGGGGAACAAGATATAAAAGCCTCCCCTAACCTTAATAATAAAACCTTAAGCACACGATTCGATCCTAAAAAACCGGATGTTATTGGAGTAGTAGTCGGTTTAGAAAATTTCAACACTGAAATTCTTCCCGAAGGGTATCTTTTTTACGTTGATCTTGTGACACTGCCGAATGTAACCCCAGGCAGTGATTCGATTTATCTTAGTGGAAATTATGCGGATGATGGACCGAATCAAGCATGTACTGCTGACGGAAGTGACCTCACGGTATTAAGTGAATCGGGCGTGACCTTTAATAATGGTAATTCAGTGGCAACGGTGGATGAATCAGGCGGATCTTCACCCCGTACATGCTTTATTAACGCATTGGAATGAGATTATAGAATACTAATAAAAGAAAGGGAGGCGTAAAATGGAAATGATAAAAAGAGAGAATTATTTAATTCTTATTGGCCTGTGTATTATGGTCTTTACCCTAGCTTTCTGTGCTCCGCAAGCTATGGCCGGGAAGCAGGAAACTCTTAGGAGAGAAGGCCATTATGGCGGAAAAGTCTATGCAGTGAAAGTATATAAACACACATGTGATACTGATGCGACCACTGATGATACCTTCTATAATATTGCAGCAACCGAGTCAGGATTAAAAATCTTTAGCCATGGTGATGCGAGTGAAGACCGATCACCCCTCTGGATAAATGATTTTCCCGATCCCAACGATGTCACATCTTATCAAGGCGGCGCCGTGGGACGAGGGATAGATTATCTCAAAACCGGTCTTGATGTTGTGAGGATAAACAATGAGGATAACAAACCGACAGATTATGCATTCTATGCAGATGGGGCAACTCTTTATATGTTGGATATCTCTGATGTGACAAATAATATTGAAATTGTTGACTCTATCCCTATCCCAAATGTAAGGGCAGTCAAGGTTGATTATATTCCTGCGGGAAGCAGCGGCAGCAACATGTACTATGCCTTTGCCCTTGCATATCAAGAGGGAACTCCAGGTACGACCTCACTTGCTATTTGTAAAATTGATACAGGCGCAACTGACGTATTGAGCAGTTTTGGGGCTATCAACCTTGATAAAGATTCAACAAACCCGAATAATGAAGGTGGCTGTGCTCTTGATTTCATTGGGGATTTTGACAATGACGGAACTCGAGAAGACCCCTATCTGTTTATCGCTGATGGAACAGAAGGAATTAAAGCGGTAAACCTTGCAAATCTTTATGCCTCCTCGCCTTCTTTGCCTACGACGAGCAATCTGACTGATATTGATACGACAGGGACGGCCCTCGGTATTGATGTGGTCCGCTTTGGTGATAATGTATACGCATTCGTAGCTGATGGTGATGATGGCCTAAAGGTGTATGATGTGACGACTCCTTCGAGTATGAGCACAAATGATACTCTAACCGGCTCACTTGCCTTCTCATACGAAACAGGATATTCAGGAAAAGCATATGATGTAAAGCTCTTCGGCACCACGGCATTTATTGCCAATGGGAAAAATGGTGTCCAGATAGCGGATGTCTCAGATCCGAATAATCCTGTGGATATCACACTAAGCAAATACAATGGTTCGGGTGCGAGAATGACCTATATTGATTCGGATTTAAGCGCTGATAGATTCCAGGGCACCGCTTATGGTCTTGATTTCGATGTGAGCAGCGATGGAAATACCTGGAAAGAAAAAGCATATCCGATTATAGCATGGGGAGAAGCAGGACTTGTCAAAATGAAAGCGGAAATAGAAGAAGTGGACAAAGATGCTCTTGCCCGAATTGTGGATATGGTATCTGATGGGACTTATGTGTGGATTTTACGAAACGATGGAAAATTATCACGTATCACTCCGGGATCCAGTATGACTATTACTACTACAACAAATAAGGTTTTCTCAGATGCTACATGTGATTTCCATAATTGGTGGGGTGAACATACAATTGGTAACATTGTATCATGTGGCGATTATATTTATGGCGTCGATGATCAGAGTATGGACAAGATCGCCCGTGTAAAGAAAACAGGTTTTTCTACTTCATCCACATCTCAGGCATCATATAGCCAGGCTTCGGATTTTAGTGATGATTTTCATCTTGGGAGTGCTTATATTCAAAACTTTATCCTCCGGCTCTTCACAAATGGCACAAATGTCTTCTTTGTAGATTATGATATAAGTGGCGATGGAGCAACTACTACTTCCAATAATGTTCTTCATTATAATCAACAAGGAGAAATCGGAAGACTCGACCTGAGCAAATTTGCTGCCGAAGCTGATATGATCGAGACTAATGCACGAATCTTTGACGTGTCCGCGGATCCCAGAGCTTCAAGGATTGTTGTTACCAATGACTATATATATGGAATTAGATATGGGCACAATAAATATGGTGACGGCTCTGGTGACTGCTTAGTTCAAATTCCAACAAGCTTTGCGGCGACATCGACAGCAATCGTGGATGATACCCATGGAGGTCGCAATTGGCCGGATATTGTTAATTTGGTAACTGACGGCACTAATGTGTGTGCAGTGGATCAATCTGGCGATCTTTTGCTGCTTAAAACCACCAATTGGTCCTCAACGTCTATAGATGTTATAAGAAATGATGAAAATCATTTTATTACTCCAAGCATTACCGCCGGATATTCTCATCCTGTTGGAAGAACGATTCCCATTTTTATTCAGGGTAATTATGTTTATGGTAGGAAATATGATGCAACGGGTTGTTTATCCAGAGTTCAGATAGCCGGATTTCCCGGTACCACAACCTTTGGGCGCGATACCTCGGCTGACTATGCTAATTTCACAATCAGAGCTCCTGAGAATGCAGATCCGCCTGGTCAATTGACTGGTGCTGTTGCAGATGAAATAATATATATTACTGGAGATGGCCAGGATATTTATGTAATGAGGGATGAAACCGGTGATATATATAAAGTGGCAATTGACCGGTTTGGCACTTCAGATGATATGACGGCAGATGCTATTCGATCAAAGGCTTCATACTTCCGTTGGATGGATGATGATGTTGATGATTCTTATGATTCCACTGTAGATTGCGGGAAGATAGTATTCTGTAAAGGGTATATTTTTGGTATTGCTGATGATTCCTCTGCTGACTTATCGGAAATTGGATTTATTGTAGATGAGACTAATGATAAAGTATGCCTTAAAAAAGGAGGGAATAAGTTTAATGATTATTATCCTTATTTTTGCGGAGATGCCCGTGATATAGTATTTTACAAAAACAGCAATAATGATAGTAGTGATGATGTGTATATTGCTGATGGAGAACGAGGTATCGTAAAAATTCAATTCTCAGCACCTACAGATGCCTCTTCTGATTTATATCCTGATGGGAAAGTCTGGCATCATATCCCATGGTGGGTCGAACGTTTTAATGATACAAATTTTGATGGAGATCTTGTCGATGATCGTGATATCACTGATGCCCGAGGATTAGACCTTTTTGATATCGGTACGACAACCTATTTGTTAGTTGCAGATGGTACACAAGGAGTCAAAATTATAAATCCTCAGAGTACAGTTCCTCCTACTACTGCCATGACTTTCAGGCAAGATGGTACCCTCGATCAAGGAAACGGATATATCACCCAGGCTCTTATGGGGAATGGTACCGCAGAAGCAATCAAATATTTTCAATTCAGCAAGCTTGAAAATGGCGAAAGCTCTACAGAGCCTCATGAATATGCGGCAGTAGCAAATGGAGAAGCTGGAGTTGTGATTCTCGATCTTGATAATGATGATGAAGAAGACCTTGGCGATATGACCACAGATTCTTCGGATACTGTCACACCCCTTCTTATCGATACCAATGGATATGCCAATGACGTTGCAGTCGATAAGGATAATAACTATCTCTATGTTGCTGATGGATCAAACGGATTGGTAATTATTGACCTTGATCCTAATAATACGGCAAGCTTCGGAACTGATAATGAGACGATGATACCCGCGCTCCTTAACGGGAGGACCAGCATATACAATGCCAACTCATCCAAGGGCACCTATAATCTTCGTGCTGTCGAATTGAATGATCCAAATAATCCCACATACGCTTATCTCGCATATGGAAGCAAGGGAGTGGTTATTCTTAAACTAAGTGATTATTCTGTGGCGGATGTCTACCCTGAAACCGGCCAGCCAAATGGAGAGGCCTATGATGTTGAATATGATATAACTTCCGATACACTCTTTGTTGCAATGAATACTGGCGAACTATTATCACTTGATGTGACCGATCCTACGAATATTGTGAAAAAGGGTGGACTTAATACCTATGGCCAAGCTTTAGCGATTGCCTATGGCGATATTGACAGTGATACAACAGGTGATGCTCCCTATGTATTTATCGCTAATGGTTCCGGAGGATTCCTGGCAGCGTCGGTCAAGACAAAGCCTGTTGTCTCGGTCGTCCTTCCCAATATCCAACCGGTCGGAGGCGGTGATACAATCAAAGTCATAGGTTCGGGATTTAAAGACGATAATACTACCGTGACAATAACGAATAGTGAGGGCACCTATACTGTTCCTGCGAATCAGGTAACGGTCAATTCATCCTTTGAGCTGACCTTCACCGCACCAATCTCTCCGTCAGGGCTTCCCGGACAGTTTATCCTCCAGGTAAACCGTTCTGATCTTAATACCAATGGATATCTGACAAATGCTATTGAATATCTCCCTGCAGAGATGCCTTTAATAGCCGTATCCGCTGCATCTGACGGCGCTGGAATGGCTGCTCCAGGTGCACAGGTACCGCTTGACTTGCTGCTGCGCACCAATGGTGCAGGACAGGTGAGCGCAGTAACTGCCAGGATCGAATATGACACTAATCTTTTCTCCGTTTCTACGGATGGATCGGGCAGCGTATTAGATTCGGTCTTTTCCATAAATGAAAACCTCGAAAAGATAGTGGAAATGGAAATTACAGACAGTGATTTGAATGATGATATTAAAACCTTAACAATCACGATCTTTAGTGAAGATCTTGGTGTGAATGCAGAAATTCTTGACGGCACCATTTTAGGAACTGTATACTTCACAGTAACTGGCGATAGTCTCACGCAGACCGATACCACCCGTCCTCTGAGCAACAGCTTGAGCGTCAGCCAGGATCAGCAAGTGTCTACAATCCAAGGAGATTACGTAAAGGCCCAAGGAAGCAGCTTTGATATTTATGTGAAACCCGCTCCTCAAATGACCTGTACTTATAATGAGCAATGGAAAGAGGCAGGAGCAGACGATACCTTCGGTCCCTTTGAGGTGAATGTGGCTGAAGTGCTCGATGCATCGGCGAGCGTTTCAGGAGCATTAATCACATTTACTGCTCCATCAAATGCAATAGTTGATGCGGATAATACTACGACTGGTAAATGTGTCTATACAGTTACGAGAGGTACACTCCAGAGCAGTGATCCTGACGGCACATGGGTAACTGTCTTTACTGATGCAACAGGAGACGCTGCAGTCACCTTAAGTGTTGGAACAAAAGGCGGAGAGTATACCATGACAATCAGCGGCGTTTATAATGGCGCAACATTAGCAGGCAATCCCTCTACTCCGTTAACTGAGCAATTCAATATTTACGCGGAAACTGCCACGGATGCAGCGGACTCTATCTCATTAAGCTATACTCCCACAGATCCGACAACAGGTTCAGCAGTAACCGTCACGGCAACCGCCTATGATAAATACGGTAATGTTCTTGGACCGAGGACCGATAGCACTAACCTTGAGGAGACGATTACCTTCATTACGACCTATGGTACATTGAGCGCTCTGAGTGGTTCCACAAACAGAAGCGGGCAGGTCTCGGTTACTCTTAATCTGGAGAATGCGGTTGTCGCCCATGTTGTCACTGCATCCTATGATACCACCACGAAAGCAAGCATAACCATCACACCGGCAGGACCTGATGTTGATGCAAGCGGTGCCTGGGATGCGCTCCTTGATGTTCAGAAAGCAATCTATTATCATATTAACTGGACGGATCTTTCTGATTCTTCAATTCCAAAACCGGAAGGCGAAACATATGTTCCCGGTGATACAGACGAAAACCATCGCATGGACTTAAATGAAGTGATTGACATTATCAACCTCTCGCTGGGACTTTCCTCTTAATCTTAAAACAGTCGTCAAGCCTCCCAACCGAGGCTTGACGACACAATTCACTGTGTTTTTCGGCCCAATCCCATAGTAAAAGATATGGGATTGGGCCTTTCTATTATTCCCTTCACTTTCTTTTTGATAAAAATCACAATACATGCTATAAATAGATCGTGAAGTGAAGCGTCGCTCTACCAGTTACTGGATGCTTGATGCTGGAAAAAACATTCTTTTAGCTATCAGCATCCAGAAACGAGCATCAAGTACTGCAAAAATAAAAACTTGATATATTTGATTAATTTCTCTTATAGAGAGGATAGTGAGTTGTATACAATACAGCCATGCGAGGATATGGAGGCACAATTTTTATGAGGGGGAAAAAGCTGGGGTTGCTTATAGTATTGTGCGCGCTTCTTGAGGGCTGTGCTCTTTTAAGATTCGGGAAACTGCCTGTAAAGCCGGACCTTACTGTTATCATAGCCCCTCGTACGTTTTCATATAACCAAGGACGGGCAGGCATTATTTTTTTTGCACCCTCTTATTCCTCATCCCTCTCTGCAGAATGTACCGCCATATTTCAAAAGGCATTTTTAAAGCATAAAGATTTTAAAATAATTGAGCAGTGCTCAGCACCTGATCATACCGAAGAATATCTTATGGATCTTGCCTCGGAAAAAGGATATGATATTCTGGTGCGGGGCGCGATATCAGATTTCTTTCCTGCTTATGGAGCAGAAAAATCCCGAGTCGCACTCTCAATAAAGGTTTATGATGTCAAAACCCACGTAACCCTCTGGTATATAGATTGGCTAGCCGAGGCAGGAGGAATGCCCGAAAAGGATTGGATCATTTGGAGAAGGGCCTATAAACCTCCCCCTTCTCCCTATGTCCTCTTAAGGCATATAGCTGATGAAACAGCGAGAATGATGGCACAATGATTCTATGAAAAGGATACTTTTAGGCTTTGAAATAATGATACTCATCCTGCTACCGGCAAGTGGCAACGGTTTCTGTGCCCTCAAGGACAGGCTCAAAGATCCCTATTATGATAAAAGTCTGACCAGATTTTCAGTGCGTCTTCTGTATGGAGGAGTGAATTCCAGCACTGAAAATAAAAAATTGCAGGATGTTCGCGGAGGAGGTATGGAATGCGAATATGAAAAGCTTAAAGCATCGGCTTTTTTCTCAGCAATGGTGGGACTTGGCTTTATTACCCTTGATGATAGCTCAACCTCACGCCTGCAATATTTGGATAGTCTGTTTGCTAAAGTAGGATTCAATTTTATAGGCCTCTCATATCTTAATTTTATGGAACTTAAAATAGGACCGGATATTCGATGTTTTAAATTAGAAGCGACCGATAATAATAATAGGACTCAATCTCACCTCGGACTTGGGATGGGACTTAATATATCGGTAGAGTTTGCTATCAAACCAAAATGGTTTGTTGGTGGAGGTCTTCGCGAGGGAATAGTTAATTATAGCAATGAGGAACTTCAAACACGGTTTTTATTTCTTCATCTTCAAAGAAGCTTTTAAAAGTAACATAAACCAATATCTTGAAGCAAATATGCTGTTATGATAATATAACATCATGAATATAAAGCAAATTCCTTTACATTTTTAAAACCTAGTAATGTATTTTATATAGGAGAAGCCATGTCTAAAAAGTTAAAAGATCAGGATCTAAAAGATCAGGATCTAAATTCTGAAGAGCTATATGAGGCAATAGAAGAGAAAGCCCTCTCACTTGATCACCTTCTTGAAGAGGCCCGCCAGGAGGAAATGCACTTTCAGGATCTTTTAAATGATATTAAACTGCAGACAGAAGAATTTGTACAAAACAGCTCCCTGCTCACAAAGGTCGAAAAACGACTTGAAACCTTAAAATTCACTGCTGAAGTCACTGAAGAGCATATTGAAAAACTTATGTCCTATAAAGAAAAGATTGACTACCTTGAATCTGAGATGGAAAGCATAACCTCCTTTTCTGAAAATTTTGAAAAACAGTACGATGATATATCACGTGCAAAAGAAATACTTGACCATATCGAGGATAAGATAGAGAATTTAAACCACCCTATTGATGATCTTAAAGAGCATATTCAGCGATTGGAAGGATCCACCACATCTCTTGATAATAAACTTGAATTTATTGAAGATGAGATCAAAAAGGCAGAAAAATCAATTCACTCTATTCAACAATTAGGGGCTGATCTTGACGAGCGTAAAATTGACGTGAAATCCCTCTTATCAGTACATGGGGAATTATCACAAAATATTGACAGAATTGAAAAGCAGACAGCAGATTACCACACACAGCTTGAAAAGGCGCAAGATACTGTTAATTCATTGCTTGCAAATAGTGAAAGTTATGATCTTACAAAACAGAAGATTGATAGCCTTAATTCTATGGCGGAGTATGTGAAAAGCAAGGTTCAAAGTCTTTCTCAACAAAGATTGATTGTAGAGAAGGCCAATGAAGAGGCGGGAAAGCTTAATGTTCTTTTCTGGGACATGGAGGCGAAAATAAATAAGCTTACAGAGGAGAATAAACTCATCAAACGGGCTGAAAAGAACGTTATTCATGTGGAACAGATGCTTGAGGAATTGGATGGCAAAATGAAGAGAATCGACGAGGCAGAAGAGCTTCTCGCCGATCTCACGAAAAAGATGAAATCTCTCGATGAATTCTCACAAAGCCTGGATGTGCGCACATATAATTTATCCAAACATGCGCAATCAATAACAAGTCTGGAGAATCGATTAAAGGAGGTTCAAGAGGAAATCCACCTTCTTGGAGACAGAGAAGAATATGTAAACAAGATAAAAGATGGTATTGCAAATATTCAAGATGAATATGAAGAATTTGAGAAAAAAATCATCACTATGAAAGAGGAGATGGCCCATCTGAGAGAGCACACTTCCTTAATCGATGAAGTTCGCAATCGCCTCAACAAGCTTGATTTTATGGCTGATGACTGTTCTATGAAGACTGAACATCTGAAAGACAGTCTCAATTTGGTGTCAGAATCCCAGGACAAAATTAATAATCTCGATTCAAAATTTATTGATATAGAGAATAAGATTAACCTCATCGAATCCCAACAACCTTATCTTGACGAAATAAATGAGCGCATTATTTTCTTCAAGGATGAGACTGAGGAAATAAATAAAATGGGACAGCGTTTGCTGAGCTCAAAGGGAGAAATCACTGAAATCTCGGAAAAAATGGATCAGCTGTTTTCCTTAGCAAAGAAACTGGAGGAAAAAGAAAGTTTATTTACCGACCGGCAATCTCTAATTGAAAAAATCGCTATGCGGTTTGACAAGCTTAATGAGGTAGCACATGAAATTAATGAAAGTTCGCACCAGCTCTTAGATAACAAACACCAGATCGATCTTATTCAGAATACGCTTGACCAATACCAGGTAGAAATAACCGCACTGAAATCCCAGCATAAGGAAGTAATGGCCCAGAATGACTCATTAAATAGCGTGGTAAGCACTATTGATTCATTGAAAAATTCAACCATAGAGATAGAGAACAAACTCAATAAGGTTACTGAGGATATTGTAAAATTTGATGATTTATATACAAAAATCGAGCATAAGCATGAAGAATTGGACAATATAACGCGGAAAATCGATAAAAAACTCCAGAGCGCAACATCACGGCAAAAGGAATATGAGAAATCACTCCAGGGAAAATTTGATGAATTCTCATCCCTGTCTGTAAAGCTGGATGATAATATTGATCGAATCATAGAAAACTCTAAGAAAATAGATGCAATTGAGTTTAAATTGAAAAAATTTGAGGAATATACACAACAAATCGATGAGAGAATTGGTTATATCTCTGAACAGCAGGAATTAATCACGCAGACAGAAAATAAATTAAATAAACTGATCACAATAAATAATACGATAGATTCTCAAATCAAAAAGGCATCTGAGAAAAAGACAAGCCTCGACAATACCATAAAGTCACTGGATGAGTTGAATGAGATCCGCTTAAGGACCCAGGAACAATGCAATGAACTTGCCGGGAAATCAAATTATTTCAATGAAATAGAGTCAAAAATTGATAGTTTTTCCTCAAAGATAGCGAATATAGACAAAAAAATTCAGGGGATACAGAATAGTACAAAAGTGATTGATGAAACTGATAAACGCATGAAAAATCTCATATTTATTTCTGAAGATCTAAAAGTAAAATTAGGCAACTTAACGATGCATGAAAAATCAGTTGAGCACGCTATCCAGGCATCAGACAAATTGCAGTTTCTTTTAACCGCAGCTGAAGTCCGGATCAAGGAACTTTCAGAACGCGTCAATGTAGACGGAAACAGTAAACATAATGGATAACATTTTTAATAAAAATTATTATAGATGTACATATTGCTGGCTGCCAATAGACAAACAAACCGCTGTAAGAATAAAAGGAGAATGGTATTGTTCCCCCGAATGCTATAAAGAAAAAAAGAAATGTATCTTCAAGATCCACTATACGCATCTGTGGAAGACAGTAAAAAAAAAGATCAACAATCCCTTCCCTCATTTTCTTCTTCCCATAACAGCTATTCTTATTATATTTTTAATCATATTTATGACAAAAGTCTCATCATTATATCCTGACAAGCCTCTCCCTGCTGACAATAAAATAGAGATACAGACGGAACTGGCTTCACAAGATTTGTATATCGATGTCCCGCTTGGATCTATAAATCATTTTGCATCAAGATTGCCCACAGTCTCCAATTATGAAAATTCGATGGAAGATTTGAATGTATTAGGGCAGGATGATGAGCTGAGGGATGTATCCGACATCATTGATGAAGAAGCCCCCTTGCAAGACGAAACGGTTGGGGAGACCATAAAGATTATGATAATTGATGAATATCCTAAATCCATTTTGAAGACGGTGGCAGTGAGCGGTCAGGCACCTGTAAACTCGGTGATTGCACTCTATCACAACGGGAAACTCCACAGCGCTACCACATGTCTTGAAGGGTCCTTTTTCTTTCCCAGGATAAATATGTTTCCTCACCAAAATATGATTGAAGTGGAGGCGTTTAACGAAACTGGTGCTATAATCCCATCAAACCAAATCGAGGTCTTTGTTGATCCAAATCTTGCAATCCATGAAAGAGGAATTAACATAATTCGCGGCAATCTGAACAAAGAGCTCTTTGCGCTTACATTTGACGGAGGAGGAGGGGCAGATTTGACGGATGAAATTTTAGAGACACTTGCAAAGTATGGTATCAAATCGACATTTTTCTTGACAGGAAGTTATATTGACAACTTTCCTGAATCTACAAAACAAATCGTAGCCAATGGCCATGAAATCGGAAACCATACGGATACTCACCCGCATCTTACCAGATTTAATAGTAAAAAGCGTTTTGTTACCCTTCCCTGGGTTACCAAGGATTTTGTTCAGGATGAGTTAAAGAGCGTCGCTGAAAAATTCTATTCACTCACAGGTCATCAAATAGCCCCCTTCTGGAGAGCCCCTTACGGCGGCCATAATCTAGAGATACGAAAATGGGCTGAGGAAATCGGTTACACTCACATATCCTGGACATGTGCCAGGGTTCTTGCTGAAAGCCTTGATACGCTCGATTGGGTCTATGACCCGACCTCTTCCATTTACTATTCCGCTGAAGAGATCAGGGACAAAATTATCTCCTTTGGAAAGGAGCTCCCCACAGGGGCAAATGGGGGCATTTCTCTGATGCATCTTTCAACGGGTCGCCCCCCAGGGGACAGGATACATAAGCAACTGCCCCAAATTATAGAGGGCCTGCGCACACGCGGCTATATATTTGTCACTATTGGTGAGCTTCTTGATAATTAGCGTATATCTGCTCTAGAAATCCTTCAATTATCTTCTCTTCAGAGCCTTGTATCTTTTTTATAAAAGTGCCTTTTACAAAAATTATGCCGCATCCCTCCCCGAGGGCCAATCCAATATCTGCATCTTGCGCCTCTCCCGGACCATTTACTTCACAACCCATCACTGCTATCTTGATCGGGGCCTTTATATGAGCTGTTCTCTTTTCAATTTCGTCAGCGATATATGCAAGGTCTCCATGCGTTCGGCCACATGTCGGGCAGCTTATAAGCTCCCTGCCCTTTTTTCTTGCCCCACATGCTTTTAGGATTTCGAAAGCAACCGGTATCTCTTGAACAGGATCACCGCTCAATGAAACACGAATTGTGTCCCCTATCCCTTCCATAATTAAGGTCCCTATTCCAATGGCCGATTTAATAGACCCTGAAAACTTGCTTCCCGCTTCGGTAACACCCAGATGAAGGGGATAATCGAACTGTCGGCTAAATTCCTTGTTTGCTTCATACATTATCGTCACATCTGATGCCTTAAGAGAGACCACAATGTGCTCGAACTTCGCTTTTTCCAAAATCATGATATGCTTCTTGGCTGACTCCACAAGCGCCTTGCTACTTCTGCCAAATCGTCGTGCGATGTCTTTGTCAATCGAACCAAGGTTCACTCCTATACGAATGGGGATTCCTTTTTCTTTACATTTGGACACAACCGCTGAAACCGCTTCATAGGAACCGATATTACCCGGATTAATCCTTAGTTTATCAACATGATCCGCAGATTCAAGTGCAAGGCGATAATCAAAATGTATATCAGCTATAAGCGGTATCTGAATATGCTCTCGAATGTAAGAAAGAGCGCGAGCAGCCTCAAAAGAGGGAACAGCTACCCGTACCATTTCACATCCAACGCTTTGAAGCCTTTTAATCTGGCTCACAGTGTCATCAATATTCTCTGTGCGAGTATTCGTCATTGATTGGACAATGACGGGACTGTCTCCCCCGATGCTTACATTTCCAATAGTAAAAACCCTGCTCTTTCTCATTAAATAGTGACTCCCACATAGGTTTGATATCCCTTGCCGCCCATCTTCTCTGCCATATCAAGGGCGCTATCAGGTCCCTTTGCAATGCCGAATATGGCTGACCCGCTTCCTGAGAGAAGAGCACCCTCGCATCCCATATGACATAACCGTTGTTTAATGGATGAAAGTTGGGGATAGCAGGGAAAAAGAACCTTTTCAAACCTATTATACAAGGCCGGCCCAATTGTCTCTGCTCGATAGTCTTTTTGCAGTATACCTTTTAATCTGTGTATCTGTGTTGATTTTCCAAAAAGCATAGTCTTGTCAAATGTCTGAAAGGCCTCTTTCGTAGAAATGCCAAAGCCAGGATAAATAATAACCAGGGAAAGTCCTGATGCGTGTGAAATTGTGTCAGGTGCTTCAGATGTCTCTCTATCGCTGCATATACCCTGAAAAAAGAAAAAGGGCACATCCATCCCCACACGTCTGCCAATATCAACTTTCTCATCAAGGCTGAGCCCGAGCGCCCAGATATCATCGAAAAGGCCAATAACACAGGCAGCGTCTGAAGATCCCCCTGCAAGGCCTGCCATTACCGGGATGTGTTTCTTAATATGGATGGTGAGATTGTCATTTATATGATAGAGATTTTTCATTAATTGTGCGGCTCTTAAGGCTGTATTTTCAGGTCCTTCTGGGACGAGAAGATTATCACAGATTACCTTCATCTCATCTGATACTGTCATACTGATACTATCACACAAACTTATTTTTTGTTTGATAATGTCCATCTGGTGGTAGCCATCATCTGTCCGACTTATCACATCTAGCCCAAGAGTAATCCTGGCATAGGCCTTTGCCTCATATATTCTCATCAGTAAATAATCTCAACAAGAAACAAGACTTACTATGCAGGAGCATTTTATCCCCCTTCCCTTTCCAAATGCATCCAGCTCTTCACCAGATGTGGCACATATGCCGATCTGTTCTTTCTGAAGGGAAAACAACTCACACAATCGCTTTTTCATCCTCTCAACAAACGGCTCGATTCTCGGTTTCTTAGCCTCAATCATAATGCCGACATTTTGTATACGATATCCTTTCTTTGTCATCTCAGATGCGATAAAAGATAGGTAGTGGGCACTATCCTTTATCCCCTCGGAAAGACACATTGAATCAGCATATAAACCGATTGATCCAAGACCAAGGCCTTGAGATACCGCATTAAAGATTGCATGAAACACCACGTCCCCATCGGAATTTGCTCGCAGGCCTGGACAGTCCGGCACTTTTTGCCCCCCCAGAATAAGCTCCTTATCCTCAGTATCAAAGCAATGACTATCAACCCCGAAACCAACCCTTACCTCGTAGTTTCTCTTCATCGTCTCCCCTAAAATTTTCTTTGCCAAGGAAATATCATCCTTGGTAGTAATTTTAATATTACTATAGTCACCTGTAATCATTTTAATTTTAATAGAAGCATCAGCCTTCTCAACCATTACTGCATCATCAACCGCATCATATATATTATTTTCTTTTGCCCATGTATGGGCTTTGCATAGTAGGTCATAGCGAAAAACCTGGGGCGTCTGGATACTCCACAGACGTGTTCGATCCAATGTTTTCCTCACAAATGCCTCGCTGTCTCCCTCTTTAATTGTATTTTTCTCCGGCACAGCTACCACGCAGGCGCCATAGTGCAGAGCCCCCTTTATGGAGCGGGTAATAACCTCTTGTCTTACAAAAGGCCGGGCACCATCATGCACAAGGAGAATATCATAGCCAGATGCTGCAAGAACCCCATTGTAGCTTGATTCCTGACGAGTGGCCCCGCCTGGTACAATTTTAATGACTTTCTTAAAATCAGAGGTAATTCTCCTCACCTCATCTATTTCTTTCTCATTGGCAACCACAATAATCGAATCTATGCAGGAGGAGTTTTCAAAAATATCGAGAGTATGGGAGAGAATGGGCTCATCAAGCTCTATGAAGATTTTATTCACGCCCATCTTCATGCGCTCACCCTGACCAGCAGCAAGTATTACAGCACACACTTTCATGGTATGTTACTATGTATAATTGAAATAGGATGACAGTACGGCGACAATTCTTCCTGCAGCCTGTCCATCCCATAGTTTAGGTTTTGATCCTTTTTTTATTGTGCCATTTAGGATATTCATACTCTCTTTTATTATCTTCTCAGGATCAATCCCTACCAGTATATTTGTCCCTTGTGTAATAGTTATGGGGCGCTCTGTATTTTCCCGTAATGTAAGGCAGGGGACATCTAAAATAGTGGTCTCTTCCTGAATACCACCAGAATCCGTGAGCGCAAAACATGCTTCTGCAATCAATTTTAAAAAATCCAAATAACCGAGGGGAGAAATAAACGATATTTTCGAAGATATAGAGATATTATTATCGTGTATCATCTTTGCAGTTCTCGGATGGCATGGGAAAATCAGGGGCACATTCTCTGAGACTTTCTCTAAGGCTCCAAAGATATTCTTTAAATGCCGCGGATTATCGACATTGGATGGTCTATGCATAGTAAGTACTGCATAATCCTGTGCTTTAATCTGAAGCGTCTCATGGATCCTTGAATGTTCCTTAGCGCGCTGCAAATGCTGCACAAGAGTATCGATCATAACATTGCCCACGAAATGCATCTTTCTCTCATCAATACCTTCACGCATGAGATTTGATAGTGCATCTTCACAGGTCACAAAAAGGATGTCTGAAATGGCATCCGTGAGTATCCGGTTAATCTCCTCGGGCATACTTCGATCAAAGCTCCTAAGGCCTGCTTCAACATGCGCTGTTTTAATGCCAAGCTTGCAGGCTACAAGAGTGCATGCGATCGTTGAATTTACATCTCCTACCACCATTATCAAATCAGGCTTATGCGTAAGGCATGCTTCTTCAAACCTCATCATAATTTTAGCAGTCTGGACTGCATGGGAACCTGAGCCTACCTCAAGATCAACATCAGGTCGAGGTATAGCAAGATCATCAAAGAAAATCCGCGACATCTCTCTGTCATAATGCTGGCCGGTATGAATTACCAAACTTGTGAGGTGTTTCACCTTTCGTAACTCTCTTATTATTGGTGCAATCTTCATAAAATTCGGTCGTGCACCTGCAACCAAAAATAACCTTTTCATACGAGCCTCCAAAACCATGCCCCCCAAGCCTTCAACAGTTGTTGTGTAAAATGAAATAATGTATCATTTATAGCATGAACTGTTACTAATTTCAACTATTTCAACCTGTGTAATCAGGGCAATCTCATGAAAGATTTCATCTTAGGCAATTAACTATACTCAGCAAGACATAATTTGGGCTTTTGTAACCTGTGTATCCTGTTATCCTGTCAAATATTTTTTTAGAAAATATCTAAAATTCTCACTGAAAAATCCTTCATGCGATTGCCCTGATCAGTTGCACAATATCAGAGTCTATGCTATAAACAAAGTGTTAATAAAGAAACACGATGGAGATTATGCGGGATACATTATTTAATAAAGTTTTGCCAGAGGACTATCACTTCCAATTTGATAATGAGGTGGCGCGTGTTTTTGACGACATGCTCAAACGATCTATCCCCTATTATCAGGAAATTCAAAGGATAACCGTGGAACTTGCCAAGTATTACTATCAAGAATCCTCAGTGATTTATGATATCGGGTGCTCAACCGGAAACACACTTATCAGACTTGCACATGCCTTCCGACATAATAAAATTCATATCATTGGTATTGATTCTTCAGGTTCTATGATAGCGCAGGCACGGGAAAAACTCGCACACCGACATTCTATGCCAATGATTGAACTGCTCGAAAAAGACTGTGTGGAAATGGAATTTAAAAGATCAAGTGTTGTTATTATGCTTTTTACCCTTCAATTTATTCCACCATGCCTCAGGGAAAAGCTTCTTTCAAAGATTTACTCCACTTTGCACACAGATGGGATATTTATCTTAAGTGAAAAAATTATCAGTTCCTCCCAGGACCTTAACATACTCTATTCGAAGTTGTACCAGGATTTTAAAAGAAAAAATGACTATTCTGAATTGGAAATCAAGCAAAAAAGTTTGACATTACAAAATGTATTAATCCCTTATACTGTGGAACAGAATAGTGCGTTACTCAAAAATGCCGGATTTAAAAAAAGTGACATATTCTTTAAATGGAATAATTTTATATCCTTTTGTGCAATGAAAACAGGGTAAGCACAGAGAACGCCTTTTTCTCTTTTCACTTTTTTTGTTCTATCCTTTTCCCCCTCTTTCATAAAAACTGCCTGTTTCACCGCTGCCGCCTCACCCTGCACCAAAATATAAGGGCACAATTGCATCAAAATGCGACGCTGCGGGGTGAAATCATGCGCACTAAAAATAAAAAAAGATAATCTTTTCAAAGTATTAGAGGGAAAAGGCTATATCAGGCATTTAAATTGCTAAAAGGGATAATCAAGATTTATGGTTAAAGAGTTTTTGGTTATGGAGAGATATACAAAGGAGATGTGCCACTATGTGTGCAAAAGATAAAGGAGGATTTCTACTGAATAAAAAAATTCTATTCATTCTCTTCCCTGCGCTTCTTCTGATGATTGCGGGGGGAGTATTCGGTTTTATAAAATTTTCACCAAGTAAAAACACGAATGTAAACAAAGATAAGACTGCACAAAAGGAAAACACTAAAAAAGACAGGCAGAAGATCTATCCCATTATCGAGATGAAACCCTTTATCGTGAATCTCGCCGGGGGAACAGGATCGCGATATTTAAAGCTCGATTTGAGACTTGAGATCGATAAAGAAAAAACAGAGGAAGAAATAGCACTGAGAGACCCTATGATAAGGGATAGCATATTAATTCTTCTCTCAAGCCAAACATTTTCCGATATCAGTTCTGCCAAAGGCAAAATGACACTTCGAAAAGAGATTACTAAAAGAATTAATGGAATATTAACAAAAGGTCAGGTACTGCAAACATATTTTGCAGAATTTGTGGTCCAATAACATATGAGTAATATTCTTACCAAAGATGAAATTGGTGCCCTTACCGGCGCTGTATCTGAAGGAAAAATTGAAACCTTCACCGAAGAGCCGAGAGCGGCCAGTAAGGAAATAATTTATATTGATCTTACGAATCATAAAACATTACCCTCAAAGCTCCCAGGTTTGGATATTTGTAATACAAGGTTTCTCAGGAAGTACAGGGCTACACTTTCAACAAACCTCAGAAAAGTGGTCGAGATCGAGAGTATCGCGGTGAATCACCATAATTTTGCTGAATTCTCAAAAGCCATATCAGGACCAGCATGGGTCCATAGTTTTCAAATGAAACCATTATCTGGAAATGCTCTTCTTATAATGGATTCAGCTCTTGCGACTCACTTTATAGAATTTATGTGCGGAGGAAAAGGGATAGAGGTCGAATATGAAAATCGTGAAGAATTTGGTCAGATTGAACAGTATCTTTTGCGCGATGTTGTAGAACGGATGTTCAGAGATTTGGAAGAAGTATGGTCAAGCATTATTCCAATTCAAATAGAAGCTCTTGATATTGAATTTGATCCACGTTTCATTACCAGCATCTCAATGGATGAAATGCTTGTGTGTTCATATTTTTCAGTCAATATTGAAGAAACAAAAGGTATTCTCTCAATTGCCATCCCCTATACGGTCCTTGAACCAATAAAGCAGAAATTGATCCTCACTCTTTCACATGATACGGAGAAATCGGATACTCGATGGTTTCCAATAATCAAAGCCACATTAAATGAGGTTGAGGCAGATATACAAGTAGTACTCGGAGAAAAAACGGTTACTGCGGAGGAATTATTAAAATTAAAGGTTGGCGATGTTTTACAACTCAACAGATTCGCCGGGGATTCGCTCAATATAATGGTTGAGGGAGTGAGAAAGTTTAAGGGATTGCCCGGACAGTACAAGGGCAATAAGGCAACTCAAATTACTGAGATACTGTATAAAGATGAGTAGATAAAAGGAGACAATAACAAAATGCCAGATACGAAACCTATTTCTGACAATAATAATACCCAATCTGTATCAGACTCTCTCGATCCTTCTGATCTTGGGCCCTTTAGTGGTTCTGAAGAAGCAAAAAACCTGACCTCTTCAGTTCAAAATCTCGATTTCCTGCTTGATATCAGCCTTCAAATTACAGTTGAGCTTGGTCGCTGTAAGATGAAAATCAAAGACCTACTGAAACTCAGCCAGGGCTCTATCATCGAACTTGAGAGCGCTGCCGGAAGTGCTCTTGATATCTATGTCAATCAAAAACTCATGGCAAAAGGAGAGGTTATTGTCACAAATGATAAATATGGTATTCGCTTGACCGAGATTATAAGTCCGGTAGAAAGGATTGAGAAACTCTCATGAAAAAAATGGCTATTGTAATAGGCGCACTCCTCTTCTTTTTATGTACCCACTCTTCATTCTCTATGAACAGAGACCGGCTGACGATGATAAAAGAGAAAACGGATGAAGCGCTTTCTCATAGTCTCTTTGATAATGTGTCAGAATCAAATACTACAGGCTCCTCCATGACAGACTCGTATGAAAATTCACAGGACTCATCAGGAATCGAGGAGAGCATGAAGGTTGAAGAGAGCATACTATCAAAAGCATTGCACAGTGTTTTAATCCTTGCAAGCGTGCTGGCTTTTGCTATTCTATGCCTCTATGTATGCAAATGTTTTATTTTTGGCAAACATTCACTGAGTTCTTCAGAAAAATTGATGAAGAGGAAGGACACACTGTATCTTGCTCCTAAAAAGTCATTATCTTTGATTGAAGTTGGCGGCCAGTGGCTCCTTATCGGGATAACGCCAACCTCAGTGACCACACTTGCACAAATGGAAGCCCCACCGACTGAGAATGAAGAGGAAACTTCTGCCTCTCGGGATGATAATGGAAAGAAAAAAAATGTAAATTTCAACTATATTTTGAAGAATTTACAAAATAATCTTACTTCATTAAAAAAGGTTTAATATGAAACTATCGAAGGTCTGGATTATTATTTTTATTATTATGATATTTTACGCATCAAGAAGTTGGGCCCAATCAATCCCTATTCCAAAAATCAATATCGGCGTAGATTCTGCCAATAGCCCGGAGGATATTGTGGTAGGATTGCAAATACTCTTCCTTCTCACTATTCTTTCTCTTGCACCTGCAATTTTAATTATGCTCACCTCATTTACAAGAATCGCGGTTGTCTTGTCCTTTTTGAGGCAAGCGATTGGGACCCACCAAATGCCCAGTAATCAGATTATCATAGGATTAGCTTTATTCTTAACCTTTTTCATAATGTTGCCCGTCGGAAAACAGATAAATTCAGAGGCCCTTCAGCCTTATCTTGCATCGCAGATCAGTCATACAGAAGCGCTCAATCTTGCCGTGAAACCGCTTCGAAAATTTATGCTGCATCATACGAGGGAGAAAGATCTCGGTCTTTTCCTTCAAATCTCCAAATCAAAAAAACCTAAGAATGAAAGCGATGTGGGGACATTTATAATAATACCAGCATTTGTAATCAGTGAACTTAAAACAGCCTTTGAGATCGGATTCTTGATTTATCTCCCTTTTCTCATAGTTGATATGGTCGTGGCGGTTGTGTTGCTCTCAATGGGCATGATGATGCTGCCACCCATTATGATATCACTTCCCTTTAAGCTTATGTTTTTTGTGCTTATTGATGGCTGGCATTTAATGGTCGGATCATTGGTGAAAAGCTTCATTTAGGGAGAGAGGAGGAGAAATGACATCAGTAGCCATCACAGAGATATTAAAGGAAACCATGAAAATAGCGTTGTTGCTCTCCGGTCCTATGCTCATTACCGGCCTGATAGCCGGCCTCGTTGTCTCCATATTTCAGGCTGCGACACAGATCCAGGAAATGACCCTTACCTTTATACCCAAAATCTTCGGGGTCGCTATTGCACTGGTTATTTTCCTGCCATGGATGATAAGGCTTATGACGGATTATGCAATAAGAATTTTTTTAATAATACCAACAATAGTAAGGTAATGCATAGATGAATATGTTCAATTTCAGTTGGGATGAGTTCTTTTGTTTTGTCATACTTCTTTTCAGGAGCGGAGGTATCCTGCAAGGTATGCCCTTTCTTGGGGGCAAAATAGTGCCGACCCAGGTAAAAATTTTCCTGAGTTTAATTCTTGCTTTTATTCTTACACCCGTTGTCACCATAAGGATATCCTCACATATCCCGAACCATTTTAGCTTAATATGGCTGGCAATCACTGAAATACTCATTGGGCTTATCATTGGATATGCTGCGAAATTGATTTTTGAAGGAATTCAACTGTCAGGACAATTGGTTGGGTTTCAAATCGGTCTTGCGGTAGCGAATGTCATGGATCCTCAAACCCAAAATCAGATCTCCCTTTTTGCTCAGATGGAATATATGGTGGCATTATTAATCTTCCTCTCACTCAATGCTCATCATATATTTATTGAGGCGATTGTAAAAAGTTTCGAGATAGTGCCTCCACTTTGTTTTCATCCAGGAGCAGCAATGATGAGCAAAATTATCGATCTTTCAGGGGGCGTATTTGTTGTTGCTCTCCAAATCGGTGCTCCTGTCATCGCAACATTGCTTTTTACCAATGCATGCTTTGGACTCATGTCCAGGTTAGCGCCTCAAATGAATATATTCTTTGTGGCCCTGCCAATTGGAATTGCGGTGGGACTATTGGTATTAGGAGGAACAATGCCTTACTTTTACTCATATCTTAGAAAATCGTTCCAGATAATGGGAAAAGATATATTAATTTTATTAAAGGTAATGTAAAGGATGCCGGATACTACACAACAAAGAACAGAGCCCGCAACACCCAAAAGGCGGCGCGAGGCGCGCGAAAAAGGACAGGTTGCAAAAAGTCAAGAAATTGCAAATGCCCTTATTTTCATGGGTACTCTGCTTGTCTTCTTTTTTGCCGGTCGCTTTATGCTCCATAACCTTTTTAAACTCATGAAGTATATCCTTTCTCAAAGCGGGTCATTGAAAATAACTCCTAAAAATTCAGTGAATTTCATTAGTCATCTTCAGTTGTCTCTCCTACCTATACTCATGCCTATGCTGCTGTCATTAAGCGCTCTCGCTGTTCTTGCCAATTACCTGCAGGTTGGTTTTCTTATTACTCTCCAGCCCCTTATTCCTGATTTCACACGCCTTAATCCAATAAATGGGATCAAAAATATCTTCTCGCTCCGAAAAGTTATGGAGATCCTCAAGTCCGTTTTGCAAATCGCCATTATTAGTATTATTGCGTATATAACATTAAGAAGTGAAATTCAGAACACCCCCGCCCTCATACGAATGACGCCAGGCGTGTTTCTCTTCTACCTTGGTGATGTAAGTTTTACTTTGATATTTCGTGTAACCGGCGCTCTTTCTGTTCTTGCATTTTTTGACTACCTGTATCAACGATATGAACATGAAAAGAGCCTTCTCATGACTAAGGAGGAAGTGAAGGAAGAACAGAAACAAACAGAAGGAGATCCGAGGATTAAAGGAAGGATTCGTTCAATCCAGTTAAATTTGGCGAGAAAGCGTATGATGGCTGCGGTTCCCCAGGCGGATGTGGTGATAACAAACCCGGAACATATTGCTGTTGCCTTGCAATACAAACAAAAGGAAATGAGTGCGCCAAAAGTGCTCGCCAAAGGAGCAGGGTATCTTGCTGAAAGGATAAAAGAAATCGCAAAAGAGAATAATATTCCTCTCGTCGAGGATAAACCACTGGCGAGGGCCTTATATAAAATTGTTGAGGTGGGGGATTTTATTCCTCCGCAATTATACCAGGCAGTGGCCGAGATATTGGCCTTTATTTACCGCTTTAAAAAAAACAAAAATAGAGAATAGTTGAGAATATGTGGGAAAAAATATTAAATAATCAGGTTGATGTGGTCATCCCATTAGGGGTTATAGGAATATTGACCATAATGATTATTCCCCTGCCCACAGTGCTTCTGGATCTTTTTCTGACATTTGATGTAAGCCTTGGCATCCTCTCTCTCTTGGTAGCAATGTATATTATGGATCCCTTAGATTTTTCTATTTTCCCTTCTTATCTTCTCATTGTGACCCTCTTTGGCCTTTCTCTTAATGTTGCCTCCACGCGACTTATTCTTCTTAATGGCCATGAAGGAGTGTTCGCAGCAGGACATGTTATTAAATCATTCGGCAGCTTTGTTATCGGCGATAATTATGTAGTTGGAATGGTCGCTTTTATTATTCTCGTGATCATAAACTTTCTCGTCATCACAAAGGGCGCGGAAAGAGTGGCTGAAGTCTCGGCACGATTTACCCTTGATGCTATGCCCGGAAAACAGATGAGTATCGATGCTGATCTGAATGCCGGTCTGATCGATGAGAAGGAAGCAAAGGACAGACGAGTTCGGATAGCCCAGGAAGCTGAATTTTATGGGGCCATGGATGGTGCCATTAAGTTTGTCAAGGGAGATGCTATAGCACAAATAATCATTGCCTTCATAAATATTCTGGGCGGTTTTGTAATAGGCATGTTTCAACAGAGAATGAATATTGCGGAGGCTGCAACCACCTATGTTATTCTCACGGTGGGAGATGGACTGGTAAGCCAAATTCCCGCCCTTATCATATCTACAGCCGCAGGCATCGTTACGACGCGTGCAGCGTCAGAGTCAAATATTGGACAGGATATAACAAAACAACTCTTGCTTCATCCAAAAGCAATTGGCCTCACCGCAATCGTACTTATCGGATTCGGCCTTATTCCGGGTATGCCCACAACCTCATTTATCGGCCTCGGTTTCATGACGGCTATTATGGCAGTTGTCACTTACCGGCATCAGCAGAAAATTCTCTCAGAAACACAAATGGAAAAAGAGAAACTCAAATCCTCCAAAAAACCTGAAGGGCAACTCCCAGAACCTGTGGGCCTTGATCCTCTCGGCTTAGAGGTTGGCTCACGATTAGTCCCCCTTATCGATCCCCGCCAAGGAGGGGAATTACTTGAGAGAATAACAGCAATACGAAAAAAATACGCTGCTGAGATGGGTTTCGTGTTTCCTTCGGTCCACATCAAAGATAATCTTCAGCTCGCGCCAAACGTATATAGTATTCTCCTTAAAGGAGAGGTTATTGCGCAAGGTAATTTGATGCTTGGTCATATGCTTGCCATGAATCCCGGTGAGAAAGACATAGACATTGAAGCTATTCCTACAAAAGATCCGGCTTTTGGGCTGCCCGCATGGTGGATACCGCAAAATGAAGCAAAAAAAATAAAGGCCAAGGGATTAACAGTTGTTGATATTTCAACTATTATTGCAACACATTTTAATGAAGTCATCAATCAATATGCCCACGAGCTTCTTACAAGGCAAGAGGTGCAAAAATTGATAGACCGGGTGGTGGAAACAGATCCAAAAGTCGTTGAGGAATTACTACCAAATCTTCTCACGTTGGGACAGCTACAAAAAGTCCTCCAAAACCTTCTCCATGAACAAATATCTATCAGAGACCTCATCTCTATTTTTGAAACGTGTGCGGATTTTGCACCTCAGACGAGAGATCCTGAGCTTTTAACCGAATTTGTCAGAGCAAAACTCGCACGAAGTATTTCAAGGAAATACGAGGATAAAGAGGGCAAAATTACCGCCCTTATAATGGATCAGAAATTAGAGGATGTCATTAGCCAATCGATTCAGAACCAGGAAACAGGGTCCTATCTCGCATTGGATCCTATGATATCACAAAAATTAATCCAAAAAATAAAAACCTTGATTGAATCAAAAGTGCCTCATCAGCTTTACCCCTTACTTTTGTGCTCATCCATGATAAGACGACATTTGAAACAATTGATACAGCAATTCATACCCAATCTTGCTGTGTTGTCATACAACGAAATCTCTCCCCGAAGTAAGATCGAAGCAATAGGCATGGTGGAGCTCAATAATGCAAATTAAAAAATATCTGGCAACAAATGTTCGAGACGCTCTAAGTCAGATAAAACTTGAACTGGGTCCTGAGGCCCTGATTATATCCACGAAAAATCTCAAAAAGGGTAAAAATGATCCTTATGGTATATTATCCACCGATATGGTCGAAGTGATGGCTGCAGTAGAGACAGATACACATCATGCACAAAAGCCAATATTTGAAAAGCCATCAACACCTCAGGCATTTGCTGCCGCACAATCTTCTACACAGGTATTCACGCAACCGCACACGCCACGCTCAGATTTATCATTAGAGTTTATTCAGACTGAAATTACTGCACTGAAGAAGATGATTGAAAAGGGATTCTCTCAACATCAATCCCAGCCATTATGGTCAAATATCTACCATCAAATACGTTATATGGGCGTTGAAGAAGATATCACGGCAGCACTACTGAAAACAATATCAGAGGATGATTCATCCATATTCACTGAGGGGGAACTCTCAATAAAGAACTACCTTAAGGAGTTACTCCACCATCTAATAAATACCTCAGGTCCTATTAATTTAAATGGCAACTCGCCCAAAATAGTTGCCCTGGTCGGACCCAGCGGTGCGGGTAAAACTACTACAATAGCCAAATTAGCAGGGATATTGGCCCTTAAGAAGAGAAAAAAAATAGCATTGATTAGTCTGGATACGGGCCGGATCGGCGGGACTGAGCAATTGGCCTCATATGCAAAAATCATGGGCATTCCAATGAATACTGCTCGCACTCACAATGAGTTGATGCGCCATATCGATTCATTCAAGAACACTCACTGTGTCTTCATAGATACTGCAGGCTATAACCATAAAGATACCATACAGATGGAAAAATTAAAAAAATTTCTAAGCTCTACGCTTTATATTGAAAAACATTTGGTGGTGAGCGCCACCACACATAGCAAAGAACTTTTAACCATAACCAAAAACTTTCAGTTAATAGGCATTGACCGGCTTTTATTTACAAAGCTGGATGAAGCAACCCAATTTGGGACAATCTTTAACCATATGATCTATACAAATTTATCCCTGTCTTACTTTACTGCAGGGCAACACGTGCCTGATGACCTCGAGGTGGCAACTCCTCAAAGGTTATCAGAACTCATTATTAATAGTACAAAAGCTTAATTAGGATTAATAAATATGGATTTAAACACTCATGCAATAACAGCAAAAATTATCTCCATAACTAGTGGAAAAGGAGGTGTTGGGAAAACAAATATTGTTATTAATTTAGCGTATTCATTAATTCGTACACATAAAAGAGTGCTGATTATGGATGCGGATATGGGGCTTGCTGATATCTCTATGCTGCTGGGGCTTACACATAAATCAACTATTTTCGATGTGTTCACTGGTGAAAAAGAGCTTTCCGACATTATTATCAAAGGACCCGGAGGATTAGAGATTATCCCGACAGAGTCAGCACGGGAGGAATTAGCCCTTCTTGATTCGAATCATATTATCCTTCTTAAACAGAAACTGAGCGCTCTTCTCTATGAGTATGATGTGATCCTGATTGATACGCCATCAGGTATTGGCAAGAACGTCATGAGATTCAACCAGATGGCACAAGAAATATTTGTAGTCTTATCCCCTGATCCGACATCAATGGCTGATGCTTATGCTCTTATTAAAATACTCACCAAGAATTATCATATTGATCAATTTCATCTGTTATGCAATTTAATCAGCACAAAACAGGAAGGCGGGGAAATATATAATAGACTGAATAAGGTAGTTAAACGCTTCCTTAATATAGAATTAGCTCCTGCTGGATTCATCTATTCAGATACCTTTCTCACGAGTTCAAGCCGCTCCCAGGAAATGGTTACCATCACGTATCCCTCGGCAAAATCCAGCAGATGTTTTGAAAAACTGGCGCACTACATTAATTCACTACCATCTGGCCCTAACACAAAATTTTTAATGAATAATTTTTTTCATTTTGAACACAGGAGGGTTAATCAATGACATTATCTACCGTTGACACTCAGGAGAACTATCCTGCTCAGGAAACAAAGGAGGAAATCTCGCTTGAGGAAAGAAATAAAATTATTATCGAACATCTCCCTATGATTAAATATATTGCTTCGCGTCTTGCAAATCGATTACCTCCTTGTGTGGAAACAAATGACCTCATTGCAGTGGGAGTTTTAGGACTAATGGATGCTATTGAAAAATATGATGTAACCAAAAAGGTTAAATTTAAAACATATGCTGAATTTCGCGTAAGAGGGGCCATATTGGATGAATTAAGAGCTCTTGACTGGACACCACGGTCTGTTCATCAGAAAGGCAAATTAATTGAGGAAGCATATCATTATATTGAGCAGAGAAAGGGCAGGCCTGCAACTGACGAAGAAATAGCGCAGAGACTTAAAGTGGATATTCAAACCTTTCACAAGATGCTTAACCAGACCCGCAACGTAACGATGATCCATATTGACGATCTGGCACGATCTATTCCCGAAGAGGATAGGGATAATATCCTTGAATGCTTGAGAAATCCTGATGATGATGATTTTCTTGATAAACTCAATCTCTTAGAAATGCGTGATCTGCTCGCCCATGCTATTATGGAGCTACCGAAAAAGGAACAAATGGTATTATCCCTGTATTACTTCGAAGAGCTTACCATGAAAGAGATTGGGAAGGTCATGGGTTTGGCGGAATCAACTATCTCGGAGCATCATTCAAAGGCAATTATTCATGTAAGACAAAAATTAAAGAAAAACCTAAAAGAAGAAGAATTTTAATAAGAAGGAGAATCTTAGAATGGTAAACATATCAGGAATGTTATCTACGGACAGGGTAAATAAGATCAGTTTTAAAAACCGGGAAAAAAGATATCCGAAAGAAAATAAAAAGAGAAGCAAGTCTAATAATAAGAGTAAGGAATTAGAAAATGAGTCAATAGATGAGAATAAACCAGAGCAGGAGCATGTCGTAGATATTAGTATTTAATTTTTTGTATGAAGCAGATTCACAGGCAAGGAGGAATGTCTATGGACAATAATATACTCTTTAAAAGTTCAAGGATCATGGAGAAGTCCCTTGATTTATCAAGCAATAAACACCGGCTCATTACCTCAAATATAGCAAATATGAATACGCCAAATTATATACCATTTGACCTCGTTCTCACACGCAAGGTTCATGAAGATCCCTCGGAACTTGAAGCGCACACAACCATGTATAAAACGAATTCTAAGCACCTTGATATGAATACCAACGAAGGTTCCCTCCCCCATAAAATTGTCCCTTGTCCAACCTATACGGAAAATGGCGGTGATAATTGGGTTGATATTGATGCCGAGATGTATAAGCTATCACGTAACACTCTGAAATACAATGCATTAACTAAATTGTTAGGAAAAAATTTCAGTCAATTACGATCTGTTATATCTGAAAGGAATAGATAATCATGACAATGTTTAATGCTTTAGCAACAAGCGCCTCAGCTCTTCGAATAAACAGGCTTCGACTTACGCTAATTAGCGAAAATATGGCCAATGAATATACCACGAGGACAACGGAGGGAGGGCCTTACAAAGCAAAAAGGGCTATAGTGCGCACAACCCTTGCATATCAGTCTTTTGAAGATGCTCTGAGGGCCAATGAGGATCCGCCACCTATGAGAGTGCCACTGGTGCAAGGAATATATCAAGATAACCGCCCCCCAATTCTCAAATATGATCCTGCACACCCGGATGCAGATGCTCAGGGATATGTTGCCATGCCCAATATTAATCCGGTAGAAGAAATGGGGCGACTGATATCAACCGTCCGTTCCTATGAAGCAAACGTCACTGTTGTGCAAGCCACAAAAGACTTATTTAAAAAGGCATTAGAGATATGATTACCAACTTAATGGAACGTGCATCACGCACGAATATGATAAAAAGTGCTAAGAAGAAGGAAAATAAAAAAACTCTAGACAGTTTTGCCCAGCTTTTTGCGTTTATTACGCGCTCTGCTCATTCTCATACTCGTGATATCCCCGGTGCATCTATGAAAGCATTCAAACAAACACACATATCGAGCCTTCATCAAAACTTAGGAAGCGATAATACCTCTCAGGTACCATTGCTCACATTAAAAAATAACCTTAACAGCTTACAGAATCCTCCCAAGGGCGCTCTGCCTGATCTTGTTGACACAGCTGATACATCTGTCCCCTCCTTGGCCACAGATGGAATATCAGATCAACTCAAGATGCCATTAACGCTCTTTATGAAAATGTTCTCTGATAAACCTTCCCGTAATAAACCTCATAGCGATTCATCCCTTAAGAACTCCTTACCCATTGATACATCAGTTGGTGCTAAAATGCGCGCTGATAAAATGCCTACTGATAAAACACTCGCAAACAACACACTCGTCGACAAAAAGTTGAGTGATAAAACACCTCCTGGTAACACGCCAAGTAATATAATGTCCACTGATTCAGCGCTCATCAATATGGTAAACAGTGTCACCCATGAACTTCACTTCCCATATTTAGCCCAGTTTAAAGAAATAATGCCCAACGAAGCCACTACGAATATTCTGCATATGGGATACCAGCATCAAGGAGCAGAAAAGGCGATGTCTTTCATCGCGATGAAAAACTCCAACTTTTTAAACCTTACATCACCTCTCCTCCACTATGCCCCTGAATTACACATAGAATCCTGTGAAATAACAATATCAAAGGCAGACATCCCTGATACAACATCACAAATCACTGGATATCAATCCATCACCCAATCAGGGAATCACGCAATAAACGCACCTATTGGGAGCACGAATAAAAAAGTAATTGATACTAAAGACCTCTCTGCTTCACCAGAGACGCACATTAAAATTAAGATCGAACCAACACTCAGAGAGTCTGAACAACCATATGAGATTGCAGCTGACTCTATTCATCAATTAAATGCCGATGGGGGAAGCATTAAACTAATGCCTGAAGAGCTTGGTCAAATGCTTCTTAAAATAAATCAAATCAAGATTCATCAATCAGGGATGCATAAACCGGATAATCCCAATGATTCTTATTTGCCCCAAGTAAAAACTGCGCTTTTGGAACATGCGCTTAACATAGAAAAATATGCACGCACACAATCCCCTGACCCAGGAAATAATGCATCAGGACTTTCAGGGACACAACATGAGAAGACCATACGGCTTCTCATGCGAAAATATCAAAAAGATATGCTGATTAATAATCCTGATCAATTAAATGGCTTATTAAACACTGACGGCGAATCTGTGTCAGCTAATGCATTGTCAGGGAAGCAAAAAGGACTCGGAGCAGATAATGCGGCACACGCTCACTCAGAGCTTATGCCTATAAAGCATAATGATTCATTCTCTCAAGTATTAGGCAATTATTCTGAAAATGCAACGCAGCATGTGAGAGTGAACCCTGCTGGGAAAAATTCTACGGAAGCTACCACTGCTCATGCCATCCACACCATATCCCAGGGCGAAGAGCCTGTGAAAGACCCTCAATTTCACCACTACGACGATGAAACAAATGCTCAGCCATCCGTGAACACGACATCATCAGAATCTCTTGAATCAACAGAACTGACGGGAAGTAAAAGTCATCTCACCCGCAATACTGAACACTCCCTTGCCCCTCACAAAACGCACATCATATCGCAGAAAAATGCTTCTGAAAGCAATGCTGACAATATTCAGTCTATTAACTCCTCCGAAACAGAAAAGATCCTACGGATTCATTCTGATATCACAAATCAAGGAAATAGAATCCCTGACCTTATGAAAACAGGGAGAGAATCTGCTGAGAGGGGGGTGCACAAAGTAAAATCTGAAATCACATCACAACCGGAAGTGCATACCCTGCGTTATAACCATGAAGAACAAAGCGCTTCTCAGAACACATTTATGCATGAAGAAGGTATACTTTATGCTCCGGAAAAAAATTCTCAGGCAGCAGCCCACCTCCACGCAAAAGATCATGTGCAGGCAGCACAAGGTATGCACACAATAAAACATCCACAGGTAAAAGAACATATACAATCCACAGAACAGGGAGTAGCTTCAGAAAATTCGGCAGCAATAAACACGATAGATCAAAAATCCTCACATCAAGAAAGTTCAGCGAATGGACGATCTTCTACATACTCACATATAAATACTGCGAGCGAGCAATTCCTCCATGCGAGAGAATCAAAACTTAAAGGAGATGCCCACGCATTTCAACCACTGATTATGAAAGACAAATCCGCTAGCCAGATCTCGGAGCCCTCAGTCTCGCATATTAGTGCCTCGGAGCGTGATCAGGGAAACATCAATGAATTGATCAATAAGACCCTCCACCTTGTAAAGGCGCATGAGAGTGACATAAAAATCCAGCTACGGCCGAAAGAGCTTGGTCGAATGCAGATGCATATTAATCAGAATGAAAATTCCATTAATCTAGAGATTATCACGGAAAACCTTATTGCAAAAAATATAATTGAAGGGTATCTTCCTGAGTTAAAATTAGCCTTGCTGGAACATGGCCTCAATCTCACAAAACATAGCATAGTTGCGGGCGACCCCAAACATGAGCAACGAAAAGAAAACAAAAATCATGATCACCATAACAAAAAGCAGGGAAAAAATCAAAAGAATACCAAAAATTCACGCATATCAACATCACAGAAAATCGAAACATTTACACTATAAAGGAGGACAAATATGCAATTAGGAGCAATTTCATCATTAGCTGAGGAAGCAACCTTTTCCAGTTTGAAAAAACAAACATTGGAACATGAGGACTTTTTAAACCTTCTTGTGACACAACTAAAAAACCAAGATCCATTGAATCCCTTGGATAACGCGGAATTTACCAGTCAGATCGCTCAATTCAATCAGCTTGACGAGATGTATAATGTCAATGACAATCTCGCTCAATTGGATGAAAGCCTCAATAAAATGAACAGTTTCTTTTTGACATCCCTGATCGGTAAAAAGGCGGTTGTGCAAGGCTCGGCTATTCATTTGGACTCACCTGAGGGGGCCTCAATAGGATATAAACTCAATAATGATGATGTGGATGTTCAAATAAATATTTTCAATGAAGCTCATCAACTCGTTAAGAGCTTTGTATATCCTGGAATGAATGAGGGTTTCCATGAATTGTGGTGGGATGGGACGGATAATGCAGGGGAGCAACTGGATTTGGGAAACTATACCTTTGAAGTCACTGCCGCTAATGATACTGATTCCGTCATTTCGATTCTTCCTTTTATGACAGGGAAAATAAGTGAAATAACACTGGGGGAATCACCGAGTATAGAGATTGACGGAAAGGAGATCCTATTAAGCGACATAATAAAGATCAAAGAAGGGGATAACTAACTATTGAATTATAGACGAAAGGAGAATGAACTATGTTACCATCATTAAATACCGGCATTAGCGGGCTTAATAGTAACAGTCTATTGATGTCAATTATCGGGAATAACATCGCAAATATCAATACGGTCGGGTATAAAGAGTGCGCAGCCTCTTTTGCGGAAGTCTTATCACAGAGCTTGTCCGGATCAACTGCAGGCTCTCAAGTAGGCCGTGGCGTGAAGACCACACAAGTAAGCCCCATTTTTACACAAAGCGCTCTTGAGACCACGCAAAGCGCCACAGATTTGGCAATAAGCGGAGATGGATTTTTTGTTGTACGAAATCCTGAATCAGATAGTTACTTTTATACCCGTGCGGGGAATTTTAACTTCAATAAAGATGGCAATCTTGTCACCCCTGAAAGCAATATATTGCAAGGGTGGGCCATTAATGACGGACAAATTGAGGGAGCATTCAGTGATATAAACCTCAGTGGATTTTCCTTTACTCCCTCAGCGACAACAAAAGTCACCATGAACATTAATTTAGACGCGCGGGCGGATGTGCTCGGGGTGGCATTTGACAAAACAAGACCAGTTGCCACCTCTAATTATTCGGCAACAAGTGCGGTGTATGATTCTTTAGGAAACACACATAATGTTACAGTCTATTTTACCAAAACAGGCGATAACACCTGGAACTGGAATGTGGTCGTGCCTACTGCGGATATTGATACAGCGGCGGCGACAGCAGCTTCAACATCAGGAGATGATGGGACAAATCCTCTGAGCGGGACTCTCACATTTAACACCGATGGCTCTTTCCCCACAGATGGCAGCGGCATTACCATAACCCGCAATGAGAATTTCTATTTTGCAAATGGCGCTACACCAGCGCAGACGATAAATTTTGATTTTTTGCAAACCAGTCAATACGGTTCTGTCAGCAATATTAATTCCATGTCTCAGGATGGATATGGTTCTGGAAATCTTGTTGATATCAAGATTGATATAGATGGCCTTATCACCGGTATTTCAACGAATAAAAATGTTCAGGAGCTTGCGAAAATCTCTATTGCCACATTTCAGAGCCCCGCAGGTCTCACCAAGAAAGGAGACAATCTTTTTGAAGAGTCGCAGGATTCGGGAAATCCGATCATAAGCCAGACAGTTGGCGGCAATGTGGGCAATATTATGGCAAGCGCCCTTGAAAGCTCAAATGTTGACCTTGGCGCTCAATTTATGAAAATGATAGTAGTACAACGAGCATATCAGGCAAACGCCCGGGTCATTACCACAAGTGATCAGTTATTAAATGAAGTTGTCAACCTAAAACGATAATAGAATCATAAAAGGAGTATATGTATGAATGCGGGATTAAATAGGGCAATATCCGGCTGTCTGGTTCAAGAGAAACGATTGCAGACAATTTCCGATAATTTAAGCCATATTCAGCAAACCGGATATAAGCAAGACAGGCTCGCATTTCGCCAGAAAAACTATGCCGCCGTTGTTGATGAAATAAAAGCTGATCTTGCTCAGGGTGCTCCCAAGGAGACAGGCAATACCTTTGATCTTGGCCTCGCAGGAGATGGATTCTTCACCATCAGGACCCCCTTTGGGATTGCATATACCCGAAAGGGAAACTTCACGCGTGGGAAGGATGGGCAGTTATTAACCCAGGAGGGATTTCAGGTATTGGGGCAAAAAGGACCTTTACGGGTGAGAGGAAATACCATTATTATTACTAAGGAGGGGGATGTTTTTTCAGATAATAGACGAGTTGATCGCCTGCGTATTGCCTCTTTCACTGATCCCGCGTCCGTTAAAAAAATTACCCCCGGTTTATTTCAGGTTGCAAATCCTGCTCTTGAAAGGAGAGCAAGAGGATATGTTATTCAGCAGGGACAGATTGAGTTATCAAATGTGAATATGATGAAAGAAATGGTTCGAATGATTGAGGTAACCCGTAACTTTGAGTCGTGTCAAAAAGCAGTTCAATCAATCGACAGCATCACCGGTTTAGCCGTAAATAGAGTAGGAAGTATCTAACAGATAAGGAGATAAAAAATGATAAGATCTTTATGGACCGCCGCTTCAGGAATGGAGGCCCAAACACTTAATGTTGACGTGATTGCCAATAATCTTTCAAATGTGAATACAACAGGCTTTAAAAGAAGCCGTGTTGATTTTGAGGACCTTCTCTATAGAAGCTTGAAACAACCCGGAACACCCTCCTCCGCTAATACTGAAATCCCTACCGGTATAGAAATCGGACATGGTGTTCGGCCTGTGGCAATTCAAAAGCTCTTTTCTCAGGGAGATTATCAACAAACGCAGAATGATCTTGATCTGGCCATTGAAGGAGATGGTTTTTTTCAAGTAACACAGGCAAACGGGGAACCTGCGTATACACGATCAGGGGCCCTGAAATTAGATGGCGAGGGCCGTATCGTCACCTCAAACGGAGCAATCCTTCAACCTGAGATTACTGTTCCTGAAGACGCAACATCAATTATTATCGGGATTGATGGAATAGTATCGGTTCTCTTGGCTGGCACAACTGAGCCCGCTGAGATTGGAACAATAGAACTTGCTAAGTTCCCCAATCCGGGTGGCCTGCACAACCTTGGGAAAAATCTTTTTCAAGACACTGTTGCCTCCGGAGTTGCCACAACGGGCATACCAGGGGAAAATGGTCTTGGTACAATAGCCCAAGGTTATTTAGAAATGTCCAATGTGACTGTCGTGGAAGAGATGGTGAATATGATTATCGCTCAACGGGCTTATGAGGCAAACTCAAAATCGGTTCAAACCTCGGATGATCTTCTGAGGATGGCAAATTCTCTTAAACGTTAAGGTAACATAAAGGAAAATATAAAGGCATGAGACGTTATACATTAATCATAGTATTGTGTACCGCATTTATTTTCTTTATTCTTGTCTCAAGGATATCCGCACAAAAACAGATTTTTCTTATACTTGAGAAGGAGAGTGCTGTGAGGGGGGATAAAATAAGCCTTGGGGATCTGTGTATCATTATAGGGGCTTCAGAAAAAAAGAAAAAGCAATTATATGCTCTCCCCATTGCTCAAAGTCCTCGAACAGGAGACACGAGGAAGATAAAGAAGAATTATATCCGCATGCGCCTGCAACAAAATCGTATTGATCTCTCCGATATAAGGTTTACAGGCTCTCCCGTTGTTACTGTCACACGATGCTCACAGAGAATATCAAGAACCATGTTAAAGCAGAAGGTTGAGGAGTATCTTTCTGCCTATGCCTCAAAGCAAAAGGTAATACTTACCATTGAGGAATTGAACATCCATTCTCCTGATGAATTCTTCATGCCGGTCGGGCAGATGGAGCTTAAATTTAATATGCCCTCTTCTCACCTTAAGCCATCTTGTGGCTTTTATGTTTTATGCTTTATTGATGGGAAAAAGGAGCAAAGCTTTTGGGTCAAAGCGAGGTTGGCTTTGGAAAAAGAAGTGCTCGTCGCAAAGAATACTATAGACAGGTTTCAAGTCATAACCGGAAATGATATTGAAAAAAGAAAAATCAAGCTTTCAGACTCGACCTATGAATCATTCTATACTGATGAAAATTTAGTGATTGGAAAAAGGGCGCGCACCACTATACCAGCTCAGACGGTTGTGCACGCCAGGCAGCTTGAAATAGCCCCACTTGTAACCAAAGGTGATAGGGTACGAATTGTGCTTGAAAATGATAAATTGAAGATTGTATCCATAGGAGAAGCACAGGAGAACGGATATGCCGGCGAGCTTCTCAGGGTTCAAAATATATCCTCCGAAAAAGAGGTAGTAGGGATGTTAAAAGATGAAAATACCGTCATTATACAATATTAGTAGGAAGCAGCACGATGAATGATGTATCACGTGAATTAAAATGGTGCCTCATTGGAGCGATACTGCTCATAACGATAGGCTGTAAACATAGGGTAGCGTATATTAAAGATCAGCCTGCTCCGGTCCTTACCTCTGAAGTGATAAGAAAAGAATTGCCTCAGCCTAAAAAGGGTTCATTATGGAGCAATAGCCCGGATGGACAACTGTTTTCCGATCGCATAGCAAAACGAGTTGGCGATATTATAACGGTGAATATTATTGAAACAGCCCAGGCATCGGGAAATGTTAAGAATAAAACCAAACGCTCCTCTTCCTATACTGCTGGTATTACATCTCTCTTTGGCGCAAAAAAAATGGACGAAAAAACCTCTCTAGGAGCGGAGATGGATAAGGATTTTGATGGTGGCGGATCAATATCAAGGAGCGGCAAAATTACCGCTACCATTACGGCCACGGTAACAGATGTCCTTCCTAATAATAATTTGGTTATAAAAGGACAAAGAATGGTTACTATTAATAAGGAACGACAACTAATAACCTTAAGCGGAGTCATAAGGCCCGAGGATATCTCTTCAAACAATTCAATCCGATCCACCTATATCGCTGATGCCGATATCTCCTATAATGGAAAGGGGAGTTTGAGCAGTAAGCAGGAACCAGGGTGGTTTGGAAGGATTGTTGATATACTCTGGCCCTTTTAGAAAGGAGAATATGATTCATAATAAATACCTCATACTCCTCATTATTCTTATTCTTTGGATCCCCCTCAAGGCACATGGTACAAGAATAAAGGATATTGCCTCTATAGACGGCGTGCGCGAAAATCAGCTCCTGGGATATGGGCTTGTCGTTGGATTAAATGGAACGGGAGATAAGGGGAAAACAGCCTTTACTATCCGCTCACTCGTGAATATGCTCAATCAAATGGGCATATCTGTGACCGCAGATGAAATCAAAGTGAAAAATGTCGCTGCGGTGATTGTTACCGCAACCCTGCCCCCGTTTGCAAAGAATGGAACCAGGATTGATATTACAGTTTCCTCACTCGGTGATGCGGCAAGTCTTCAAGGCGGCACTCTTTTGCTCACCCCGCTTAAAGGTCCAGATGGCGTCGTATACGCTGTTGCCCAGGGAGCAGTGAGTGTGGGAGGTTTCTCTGTCGGGGGAGGAGGCGGTGGATCAGTACAAAAAAACCATCCTACTGTAGGCCGTATAAGTGACGGTGCTCTTATTGAACGAGAACTTAATTTAACGATAAATCCCGATGAACCTTTGAAGATCAGGTTACATCAACCTGATTTCATAACAGCTATCAGAATAGTAAAGGCGATTACCGCTCATATTGGAGAATCTATAGAGACACATGCCATTGATCCTTCGACAATAGAGTTATCTATGCCACCTGATTTCGACAATAATGTGATTGAATTAGTGGCGACTATAGAAAATATAGAGATTATACCGGATACGAGGGCAAAAGTAATACTGAATGAAAGAACCGGTACCGTTGTCGTGGGCGAGAATGTGCGTATCTCCAATGTTGCAATCGCACATGGAAACTTAAGCATTGAGATAAAGAAAAAACCTCAGGTATCACAACCGCCACCCCTCTCCCAAGGAGAAACCGTATATGCAGAAGATACGATTATTACCTCGACAGAGGAAAAAGCAGAACTTATGTTAGTGCCAGCCGGAGTGACTATTCAAGAAGTTGTTAATGCTTTAAATGCAATCGGGGTATCATCAAGGGATTTAATATCCATATTTCAATCTTTAAAGGCAGCAAACGCCTTGCACGCAGACCTTGAAATTTTATAAAAGAGAGGATACAATGAAAATCACTCTACCACCCCAGGCTCCAATAAACAAGAGCTCGACTATGGGAGCTGATGAGAGCAAAAAATTGAAAGGAGCGCTTCAGGATTTTGAATCATTATTTCTTTTCTATATGTTAAAAGAATGTTTTAAACCAAATATGGGTTCTCACCCTGGGAGCCATATATATCAAGATCTCGTAAGAGAAGCCTTTTCCTGCCAGCTTTCGGAAAACGGGGGTTTGGGGCTTGCTCATTCATTAGAAAAAAATTTTAATTCATCTCCGAATAGGGTTAAAAAATAATCCGATAAAAAAACTAAGCAGACTGAAAGCACAGTGATAATCAAAAAATAAGCAACAACAAGTGTGACTGCTATGCACACGAATCCTTGTGATATATTCAAGGGGAAGGGGATGGTGATGATACAATGAAAATCGGACGAGAGAATTTACTACCTACTTCTTCAAAGATTAAACATAATAAAATTGATCAACAGAAAGCCTTACAAAACGAAGATAAGTTCACCGCCAACAAAGCAGGGGATGAAATAGATATTTCCCCTGAAGCTCAAAATTTACAAAAGATTCATTCTCAATTAGAAGATATCCCTGATGTGAGATTGCAGAGAGTAAATGAATTAAAACAAATGATTAATGAGGGTACGTATGAAATTGATCCCTCCAAGGTAGCCACTAAAATACTTAGAGAGAGCATTCTCGATTATTTCCTGAAAGGAAATTAAAAAGTGGCTAGTTTTACTACTCTATTTAATATTGGCAAGTCTTCTATTTTAGCAACTCAATATGGGATAGAGACTGTTTCGCGTAATATCGCAAATGCAAATAATCCGGATTATACCCGCAGGGAGATAACCTTGGGGGATATAGTGATCGGAGGAAATAATCTTATTGAACCTATAATGGGGGTCCAGGTTACGGATATTAAACGCTCTTGCGATTCCCTCTTAAATAATCAGATATATGATATGCGACAATCCAAAGCTGAATGGGAAACAAAAGAACAAATTCTTGAACAATTGGAGGTTATGCTGGGTGAAGACACCAGTCTTTCTATTAATGAAAGCCTCCAGGAATTCTTTAATGCATGGGAAATCCTGAGTCAAAATGCATCAGGGATTGCTGAAAGAAATGAACTGCTTTCGAAAACAAAAATTTTGACCCAAAAAATGAATGAAATATCCCTGATGCTCAACAATTTTCAATTTGAAATCCGTGGACAAATAGATATTACCCTCGAGGAGATAAACCTCACCTTAGAGGAGCTCTCAACCCTTAATTTTGGAATAAAAAAGAATTCAAATCGACCTGAGTTATCATCAAAAGAGAACCTGAGTTCCCTGCTTGATGAAAGGGACAGACTCTTAGGTGAGCTTTCCGACCTTGTGGGAACTGTGAGATGGGATAACAATGACATGACGCTCAATATAGCCGTAGGAGGATCTTCCCTGCTCATTGATGATATTTTAAGCAGCCTGCATGCTACATTTAGTTCAGACGCTGACGGACAACCCATTGTTACCATTAAGAATACCAATTCAAGTAATAGCGAGGCTGAGGTAAGACCTGATTTACTCTCAGGAGGAAAATTAAAAGGGCTCATAGATGCATATACGGAGTATATTCCTGCTGCAAAGGAAAAAATAGATACCTTGGCTTACAACCTTATTGTGGAAACTAATAAGCTCCATGAAGAGGGCTATAACCTGTATGATATCGAGGATGTGAGTGGGGCCATAAGCACACCTTTTTTTAAAACTTTAAATGAAGATAAAATAATGGGTGCTGCAGGTCTCATTGCACTTTCATCAGAGATTGCCGATGATCCGAAAAAAATAGCAGCAGCCTTGCCTCTTGATCCTGATGCGGATCCGGACCCGGTGACAAATCCCGTTCATTATGATGATAATCAGAATGCCTTGAGAATCGCTCAACTTCGGGATAAAAGAATCAACGATCAGACCTTCAATGAGTATTATGCATCAGAACTGAGCCATATAGGTTTTGAAGTGAAACGTGCAGAGGATAAAAGAGAATATTTTCAATCCATGTATGACCAGTGGTGGGACCGCAAACAGGTCATGTCAGGGGTCTCGCTTGATGAGGAATATGTCAACCTCATTCAATACCAAAGTACATATACGGCTTCAGCCACGCTTATAAGTATTGCCGATGAAATGCTGAAAACAATAATTGATATCGTATCATAATAAGGAAGGATGTAAAAAAAATGGATTTTCGTCTTACCAACCGAGTGATGTATGATCGTCTCATCCGCAATATCAATGCCAATAGGGAAGAGTTGTACAAACTTGAAGAGGCCTTATATACAGGGAAAAAGATAAACCGGCCATCTGATGATCCCGGTATTTATATGAATTTATCCAGTATCAAGACGCAGATGGCTGAACTCGCCCAATATAAAGATAATTGTGATTATGGAGAGGCATGGTTAGATTTTTCTTATGCCACACTCGATACTTACTACGAAAGGCTGATGAATGCGAAGGATATTGCATATCAAGCCTCCAATGATACCTCTACCGGGGAGAGTCGTGAAATATTTGCCCAGATTATTGGTGATCTTCATGATGAACTGATCGGTCTTGCCAATACAGAGTTATACGGACGTTACATATTCGGGGGAAGCAACGGGAATAATCCACCAGTGGCGTATATTGATGCCAATGGTGCAGAAGTTCCCTACGAGAGCCCTGAAGGTCACTGGAGATCCTGGGAAGACAATGGCATATTCGAGATTTCCATTGGAAGTAATAATAATACAATAAACATTGGAACATCTGCCAGTGTGTTTCTGGAAATAACCGATGGGAAATCTGTGTTTGATATCCTCGCAGGTCTTGAAAATAGTCTTGCGACAAATGATGGTGAAGGCATCAGGGATAGCTTGAGCCACATCGATGCCGCGCTTGATACGATAACACAAGAGCAATCCAATATTGGCTCAAAGATTGAACGACTCACCTATACGCGTGAGTATATTGAAGGATTAAATCTAAATCTTAACAGAATTCGCTCTGCCAAGGAAGACACAAATGTTGCTGAAACCTCCGTTGAAATATCTGCCCTCGAGTCAAATTATCAAACCATACTTGCCGCTACCACAAAAACAATGAATATGAGTCTTTTTGATTTATTATATTAAATCCTCTACATACCTATACATACCGTGGTTTTACCAGCAAACTCTGGGGATCAAGCTTCATATGAAGATTACTCACATTAGGATTATTATGATCTTTAAGAAGTTTCAAGAATACGGCATCCTTTATGGGGGATAAGAAGACTATCACACTCACAAGCTCTTGAAATATATTATACGGTTCCGGTATGTTATGTTCATCAAAAATCGTATTCTCTCTATGGGTCCTGGCTGAAAACCATATTTCCAAATTAAATTCTTCCGCGATTTTCTTAAAGGCCTGAATATAACTCCTGGACGCATTATCAAAATTAAAACCATCTACTATGATTAAATTGGGGGTGAATTGCCCTTGAATCGTCGCATTTTGAATACCGGTTCTCATTTTTTCTACGGAAAACGTATTATTCATATAGCTCATTATAATAAGGTTCTTCTCTATTCTCTCTTTTAATTCATTACCATTATCCAGATGAAATGATTCAACAATATGACTGGCAATCTCATCATACCAGAGCTTGATCTTCTCGACACTTTTTTCAACACCGATATGAAGTACCCTATTTTCACGGATAATATCATCAAGTGCCAAATAGATAAGACAGGGCGTTTTCCCGACACCTGCCCTTCCCATAAAAAGCCCAAGATTTCCTTTCCCCAATCCGCCGTGAATTGAGTGCTCCAAAATCCTAATTGGACTTTTTTGTTTTATTTGATTGAGAAACATGAGGCCTCCTTTTTATCTATATTTTATTTTTCTCTTGATATTTTTTCATTAATTCCTCAGCTATTCCTTGGGGAACAGGGCTATATTTGCAAAATTCCATTGTGAATTCAGCTTTGCCCTGGGTTGCAGACCGCAAGGCGGTTGAATACCCAAACATCTCCGATAACGGCACCTCAGCCTCTACAACATTGTGCACGCCATCCTCAGATGTGCTGATGATGATCCCGCGACGTTGATTAAGTCCCCCTATAATGCTCCCTTGAAACTCGGCCGGGCCTTCTACAACGACCTTCATCACTGGTTCCAGAATTTTAGGGCCGGCCTTTGCGTATGCTTTCCAGAAGGCTCCCTTAGCAGCTTGTTGAAAGGCGATATCAGAAGAATCCACAGAATGGTACGCACCGTCATTAATGGTTATTGCAACACCAGTAATCGCAAAACCAATAAGCTTCCCCTTTGTTAAACATTCCCTAAAGCCTTTATCACATGAGGGAATATATTCTCGCGGAATTGCCCCTCCGGTGATTTTATTTATAAATGAATACTCCTCCTCACTGGTTGGTTCCATAAAACCACATACTCTGCCATATTGCCCTGCTCCACCTGTTTGCTTTTTATGAGTGTAATCGAAAACCGCATTCTTAGAAATCGTCTCCCGATAGGCAACTTCAGGCATACCAACCTCAACATCAGCATTATATTCCCTTCGCATCCGTTCCACATATACATCAAGATGTAACTCTCCCATTCCGGAGATAATGGTTTCATTCGTCTCCGGATCAATATAAGACCGGAAGGTAGGGTCCTCTTTCACAAATCGATTTAAGGCCTTCGACATATTAGCCTGTGATTTATTATCCTTTGGTGAAATCTTGAGTTTAATAACCGGTTCGGGAACATGCATCGAGGTCATTGTGAGATGAAGGCCCTCCGACGTAAAGGTGTCACCCGATGCGCAATCAATGCCGAAGATAGCCACTATATCTCCTGCGCACGTCTCAGTAATATCCTCCATCTGATCGGCATGCATCCTGACTAATCGCCCTATTTTTAATTTCTTTCCGGTCCTGGCATTGACAATAATATCCCCCTTCCCCAGTTTTCCCTGATAGATTCGCACATATGACAATTGGCCGTATCTGCCTTCTTCAAGTTTAAACACAAGAGCAACGAGTGGCTTTTCAGGATCAGCCAGGAGTATAACAGTTACAGATTCATTAGCAGAATCGAGGGCCTCATTGCGAATATCATCAGGATTCGGCAAATAAGAACCAACAGCATGCAATAAGGGCTGAATGCCTTTATTTTTATAGGCTGATCCCATAAATACAGGGGTCAATTTAAGGGAAAGAGTCCCTTTCCTCACGGCATTAATAACGAGCTCCTCTGTAACTCGTTCCTCTAAAATAGCTTCGGTTAAGTCATCACAGAATAAGGAGAGAGCGTCCAGCATCTTCTCTCGCTTGGTTTCAGCTAATTCTCTCAATTCATCTGGGATCTCATCATAGCGCACCTCTTCCCCTTGAGGTCCTTCAAAATACAGGGCTTTCATTGTAATTAAATCAATAACCCCCTTAAAATCTTCCTCCAGACCAATGGGAATTTGCATGGCGACTGCGTTTCGTTGAAGCTTACTGCATAAATGATCTGTTACCCGGAAAGGATTGGCTCCGGACCGATCACATTTATTTATGAAGGCAATAACGGGCACCTTATACCGTTTCATCTGACGGTCCACCGTGATGGACTGTGACTGAACACCACCAACAGCACACAACACGAGTATTCCCCCATCGAGGACCCTGAGCGAACGTTCCACCTCAATGGTAAAATCAACATGGCCAGGGGTGTCAATAATGTTGATAAAATACTCATCCCACCTGCAAAAAGTTGCAGCAGAGGCAATAGTAATTCCACGTTCCTTTTCAAGATCCATTGAATCCATGGTCGCCCCGACTCCATCCTTCCCTTTCACCTCATGAATAGCATGAATTCTTTTTGTATAGTAAAGAATCCGTTCTGTGAGTGTCGTCTTTCCAGAATCAATATGTGCGCTAATTCCAATATTGCGAACTTTTGATAAATCTTTGATCATGTAAACCTCCAATTGAAATTAAACAATTATTTTACAGAATTTTGAACCAGGTGTAAACTAGACGAAAGAAGTTTCTTTCTCATTATCATTTAAAGGAGAAATTTTCATTTGATTTTTATAAAATGAATGATATAATGAATGACATCTTAAGCCTTTAATAAGAATATAAGTTTCTTTCAATCTTCATACTGAAAACATCTTTTTTGCATAAAAAATAAAATGGGTGAATTATATTTAAAATTAATCGGAATTTCTGCCGCCATATGCACTACGAGCTGTTATTTCCCTCAGTTTATCAAGATAATAAAAACGAGGAAGACGCGGGATATCTCTTTGGGGATGTATATTGTCCTCTCAATAGGCATTTTTCTATGGCTCGTATATGGAATTCTGCTTAAGGACCTGCCCCTTATCTCAGCAAACTCAGTAACCCTCATTCTCACGTTGGGCGTCTTAATCTTAAAATTAATACATACCTAAAAGAAAGCTAACCCTTGAAATGTAATTCTGCATCAGAGGCGCGAAGATATCTGGGCACAACATCAGCAGGATCTGATAATTTCCCTGCTTTTGCATATTCGCATCCTAGCAAGGCGACAATGGCCGCCCGTGGATAAAAAAATACCGAAGGTGCCATCTTTACACGATCTTGGAGTTCATCCCGGAGCATGGTACCGTATATATCAAGACCGTCTCCCACAAATATTACATCACTTTCCAGTGCTTTTATCTTTGATACGAGTGACGCCGGCTTTACGCAGGATTCAGGCATCAACGGCACGAGCGTATCCTCCTGCCATTTATAGAGACAGGTAAAAACCTCTTTTTTCTTCGCATCCATAAGCGGGCAAATGATTGCAGGAATAAAGGGAAATGCGCGCGCCATGACCTCTAATGTTGAGACAGATGCAATTTTCTTTTGACTCGCATAGGCCAATCCCTTAATTGTTGATACACCGATGCGAAGTCCTGTAAACGATCCCGGGCCAACTGTCGCAGCAAGCACATCAATATCATCAAGTTTACTCTGTGCCTGCCCAAGCACCAAATCAATGCTCCCGAGAAGTCGCTCTGAATGGGTTACTGTGTTTATAAGGCAGTACTCGGCAATTATTCCGGACTGATCGTCGAACAATGCAATACTTCCGGCCCATGTCGATGTATCTATTGCTAATAATAACATTCTTACTCTGTACTGCTCACCCTATACTGTTGGCAATCTCACGGTAATCTTAGTGCCTCGCGGATGATTATCCTCTACGAATATCTTCCCGTTATGATCCGCAATAATTCGATCCACTATGGAGAGCCCGAGCCCTGTTCCCCCTTTTTTCTTTGAAAAATAGGGCACAAAAACGCTTTTTTTATCTTCCGGCCCGATTCCAACCCCATAATCGCACACCTGAAATGTCGCGCATTGATTGTCAGGATTGTACCATAAATTCACATCAATTCTTTTCGTCTGATTATATTTTTGATCGCCCATGGCCTCATTTGCATTATCAAGAAGATTTATCAGAGCCCGTTTAATCTGTTCGCGGTCCATATTTACCAGAGGAATATTTGTTTTAGGGTAAATATTACACAGGACCTTAGGATGAGTCTGACAATACCGATCCACTGTTTGACACACCAGTGCGGGTAAATCCTCTTTCTTCAAAGTAGGACTCGGCATCCTGGCAAATCGGGCAAATTCATTTACGATGGTCTTTAAATCAGCTGTTTCTTCTAAAATAGTATCTATACATTCCTTAAATATTTGTGAATATTCCTCATCCTTGAGAGCGCTTTTTATATGTCTTTTGCGTAATCTTTCAGCTGATAATTGAATCGGTGTAAGAGGATTCTTAATCTCATGGGCCAATCTTCTCGCTACCTCTTGCCAGGTTGCAATCTTTTGTGCTTTAATTAATTGGGTCAAATCATCAAAGACAACAACCATGCCTATGAAATGGTGCATCTCATCCTGCAGCTGAGTGACACTGCAGATAAGCGTCTGTATTTGCCCTCCATGGTTTAGCTGAATTTCCTTTTCATATATATTTTCTTTTAAAGTACTCAGTTTCACAAATAACCTTTTAAGCTCTTCCATTTCAGAATCTGAAAATGCCCTTTCAAAATGCGCACCTACTACTTCACTCGCCTTAAGACTCAGGATATTTTCAGCAGAAGGATTTATGGTCGCTATAATACCACTTCCCTGAATCGTAATCACTCCTGAGGCAATATGATTCAGTACTGTCTCGATGTATTTACGCCGTCTGTCAAGCTCCAAATTAGTATTGTGCAGCGTGCTATGAGCGATATTAAGATCCCCTATCATCTTATTGAAGGATGTGACAAGTATTCCTATCTCATCATTGGCTTCTGCGTTTACTCTATGCGCAAGATTTCCTGAAGCAACCTCCTTGGTAGCCTTAGCAAGTTCTTGTATAGGGCCGGTGATGCCTTTTGCCAGATAAAAGCCGAACCAGGTGGAAGAAAAAATAATTAAAAGCGTTATTAAAAAGAAGGTAACCAGGTAATTAAATTTTAATGGAGTTTTAAATACTTTTCTTCTCCTGTATTCCTCATACGAATTTTTAATATCGTTGATGGATTTCATAAGACCAAACGAGTCAAAATAACTAAAGATGAGGGCGCCCGCATGTTCATTCTTTCCCTCATCAAATTTGATTGGCACAACAGCATCAATTAAATATCCATTAAAAGATTCTCTCACAATTGAATGCTCCTGGCCCTTTAATCCGGGCTCTAACAACTCCTCAACAGGTGGCTCAGAGGTATTTTTCTGAAGAATTATACTTTTGATGGTCTTTATCTCTTCGCCCCTGCTATTAATTATTTTTATCATTTCAATACCAGGCATCTCAAGATAAGTTCTCATGACAGATTCGAGCTTCTTATCTTTTTCCCTTCTCAATAAACCATTCTTTGCAATGTAAGTGCTGAGCGTTTGCATTGAGCTTACTGCCTCACCATATGATTTCTCATAATAGATCTGCGCAATTCCGAGGGATTTGCGAAGAGCCTCTTCATTTTGAGAATTAAACCACTTCTCAATACTGTTACTGATCAGATTACTTGCTACAAGAAAGAGGAGTATTGAAGGAATTAAGGAGAGAGCGATAAAGGATATCACTAACTTCGTACGGAATTTTGAGCCAAGAACATCCTGCTTGCGCTCAAAATAAAGCCTAATAAGATTACGGACTACCAGGAGAATAATTACTATGAGCAGAATAATATTCAGATTAACAAGACCCATTACCATTACATTGGTTGCTACATCTTCGCCCCTATTGACAACAGTAATAAAAACCCATGTGTCAATGGACATGATGCCCACTATAATGAGGGCCCATAATAATCTTAATTTATGCCTTTTAATCAGTCATCAACTCCTCTTTAAGCTCATCCTCAAGCCAATAGACCTTCCAGGGAGTTTCAAAATTCCATAATGAGATAAGATTAAACAACTGATTTAAAGGAAAAGGCAGTTTTAAACATTTCATCTCAGCTTTAATGCGTATATGATTTGCCTTCTCCTTTTTTATTAATGATAAAGGAAATTCCACTCTCCGAAGTTCGCTGACCCACTTCACTATCTCATCCCAATTACTTGTAACCAATGTTTTAGTGTCTTTCCCCTGAACCGATTGTGTGCCCTGATACTGTTTTTTTAAGGAATCATACGATACGGTATACCGTACAGTTGTCCTTGCAACTGTCAGGTTTATGAAGGGTGCTATTCTATTTCTGATTTGCAGATAAAATAAAAACTCAGCCGGGGCCCCGGTTGATACAGCCTCTTTTATTTTTTTTGTAAAGGCTTCCTGCATAAGGGCATTTACATAAAAGACTTCTCCGCTCACTGTCAGATCAATCTCTTTAATAGTAGCTTTTGCAGCAAAAGATGATTCCGGGACCAAGAGAAACGCACACAATGCACATATGATAAGAAATGAGGCACATAATTTCATGGACTATCCTTAATTTATTTTAATCTCACTCTCTTTTATTCTTATTTCGAGGTTAAAATTAATATCATTCCCTCTTCTTTTTATCTTTGCTTCTTCAACCTTCACAGACGCAAAATAGGGAGATTCATTCAAGGCAGCCTTCATCTTATCCAACATGTCAAAAGATTCAATATATCCCTTTAAGTTGATTTTATCACTATCAAACTGAAAATCCTCTATTCTTACCTTATATTGATCTGATATCCTCTCACTTATCTCTCTTAGAACATCTAAAGATGAAGGTTGATATCCCAGAAAATGTTTAAACATTTTCAGTTTATTCTCCTCCTCCATGAGTCTTTCTTGCATAAAAGATATTTGATCCTTGGGTATGGTCTCACCTGGAAATGCTTCACGGACTATTGTGTCTTTTAAACTCTCGTAACTCTCTAACTTATTTTTAGAATTATTGTATTTTAATCCGAGCTGAAAACCAGCCAATAGAAGTATTAAAAATATGAAAACTGATAAAGTCACCACTTTTTTTCCTGCAATGGTATATTTCTTATGATAGATATATTTTCCTCGAGAAAAATTCCACATGCGTCCGATCTTTTTATAACTCCGACTTCCTTTTAAACATAATCCGAATGGCACAGCCATCAAAGCCTCTTGATCAGCATATTCCCTTATCCCGAAACGCATTTTTAAATTCTGAAAAGGACGAAAAAGCTCAACTCTGAGCCCGAGCTTATCTTCCAAATAGCCTTCAATCCCAGGCATTTGCGATGTACCACCAGTGATAAGAACCCGGGATACGGGTCTGTGACAGGTTTCATTAAAAGAAGCGATCGTGAGATTTATATGATCGCCTAAATGAGAAAGGGACTGCAGTATACTCTGGTCCAATTGACTATTTTCATTATTCTCGATATCAGGGAGTGCGGGTGCATCAAGATCATCCCCCTCCTCGGTATAATAAGCATTATCGGCAGAAGCAGTATCATCAGCATGCTCACTATTATCTGGAGGGGGAGCATCATTATTGTGTATACCCAATTTTATTGCATACTGACATTTCATCTCCTCAGCCTCCTGATATCCCACATGACAATTATGTTGGATACTATTGGTAATATCCTCGCCAGCAACACTGATTTCCCTGGTGAATAAGACTTTTGACTTCTCCATGACCACAACAAGACTATGAGAGCGTCCTATATCGATCACCATATCAGGGCCGGAAGACTGCTTGCCCAAAGTTTGACTATAAAGGTTTGCCAGGCCCATTGTGGCGAGAGTAATGACCTGCGGACCTAATCCGGCTTCAACTAATATCTGAAAATCACGTTCGATATCTTTCTCAAGGATCAAAGCAACGAGGAGCTCAACACCTTTAGCTCTCTCAGACTGAATAACGTAAAAGTCACTAAGCACTTCATGTAAAGATCGAGGAAGGCTATCTTCAACCTCATATGCATACACCTTGTTAATCTTATTGAGATCAGTAAATGGAAAATGGATATTTCTGAGCATGGCAGACCGTGTGGGAAGCCCCACAATCACCTGATCAGTTATGATATTGTAAGTTTCACTACACTTTTTCAATGCTGATACCACATCTTCTTCGGCGCTGCCTTGGCTCCCCTGCCCTGCTTCAATCTCACATGTAATGAATAATGAGACTTCAATATTTCTTGCCCCATGGGTTAATTTACAGATTTTTATCCTTCTGTCATTAAATTCAATGGCTACTATTCGATTTAACATAGATAATAATAATTACTTTAATTACTTCAATGTTTACAGATTGACATGTGTTATACTATACACTATGTATATTAGCTTACTTTAAAATTCTCTATTTCACTAAGACTATCCAAATATTCGTAATTAGTCAAATCAGTATGAAAACGAACCGGGGTAATGGATATCTTCCCCTCATTAATTGCTTGATAATCTTGTCTCTCGCCCCCTTCTAGTACTCTATAATCAGCTTTGATCCACCAGTAGGTATTATCTCTAGGATCTAACCTCCTTATAAGGCTATCATGAAGTTTCATTTTCCCCTGTCTGGTTATTGCAATTCCTTTTATATCTTCCTTGAAACAGGACGGGAAATTAACATTTAAAAAGGTCTCTTCCGGCAATCCCTTATCGAGTACAAATCGTGACAATTGAAGGGTGAATGCAGAGGGGAAAACAAAATCCAATCCTTTACTTATATCGACTGATACGGCAATAGAGGGTATGCCATCGGTAGTTGCCTCAATAGCAGCACATACAGTACCCGAATATTTTAAATAAATCCCTGTGTTTAATCCTAAATTTATTCCTGAGATTACAAGATCGGGCCTTTTTTTCATAATGGTGCCAAGTCCTAATTTTATGCAATCTATAGGTGTGCCCGAGACAGCATATCCGAATAACTGGCCGTTGCTCTTCACCTCGGTAATTCTCAGAGGAGTATTAATGGTAATGGAATGGGATACCGCGCTCTTTTCCCTCTCCGGAGCCACCACGCATACATTCCCCATGTGACGTAAGGCATTAACCAATGGTTCGAGCGCCGGTGAATAAATTCCATCATCATTGGTTATTAATATAATGGGCTTTTCCATTATTTATTGCATCATCTCTGAATGTTTAACCGTGCTTTTTTTGAGTTTGTGCTGTTCTATGGTCTAAGAGTCACTTAAATCAATTGGCATCATAATATATTTGAGATCTTCTACCCCATTGGGACTGAGAAATATGGGGGATTTTTGATTATTAAGTTCCAGGACTATTTCAGGGGTATCGATTATATTAAGAAAATCAAGGATAAATTTCGGATTTAAGCCAAGAGTAAGAGGAGCCCCATTATAGTCTATGTTAAGTTCATCATGAGCATCCCCAATACTGCTTCCTTCTGAATCCAGAATCATTCTCCCATCTCCGGTAATTTCCATTTTAATCAACCACTCATCCTTCTCAGAAATAAGAGCAACGCGTCTTACCACCTGTCTTAACGATTCTTTATTGAGTATGATTCTCTTATCCATAAACTGATTAAGCCTCGCCTTGAAATTGGGGAATTTATTCTCCAACAAGCGACAAAAGATTTTAGTCTTCTCAGAGATAAAGACCACATGATTATCTGAAAAAATTGCTCTGAGTTTTGGCTCATCAGGCGTATCTGAGTGATCCTCTTGCTCTCTGTCATCATCACTGCCAATGATCTTAGGGAGTTCTTCCAATATCTTCTTTGGGAGTACCATGGAAATATTATCAGAAATGGGGATTTCCCTTTTCTTCATATATGACATTCGATGACCATCTGTTCCCGCAAGCTCTAAAATACCCTCTTTTATTTCAAATAAAGCCCCGGGAGGAGCATGATAAAGCGGTTGTTCAACCCATGGCACTGTCACGGTGATAGCCTTAAAACAAGTGCCCAGCATTTTCGCAGAAATATCTTTCCCTTTATCATTATTATAGTCCGGGAACTCCGGAAACTCATCGGACAGGCTTTCCGGGACATGAAAAATCGACTGATTACAGGTAAAAAGCATTCTCCCATTCCCCTCTGAGGTTAAATGAACATCCGTATCCTTCGGCAGTTCTCTTAAAATATCAAAAACAATTTTTCCGGGCAGGCACGTAACGCCCTCCTCTATTATGTGGGCAGGGATATATTCTTGAAGCCCGATATTCTTATCTGTGGCAAAAATAGATACGCCATTGCCCTTTGCCTCCATTAAGAAATACGAGAGAAGGTGTTCAATTGATCGTGTGGTCACAATACCCTGTATCTTTTGAATTTGTTTTAAAAATTGATTTCTATTTATTATTAATTCCATGATATCCTTCTTTCCTTATCATTTAAATATAAATTGTTGAATAAGGGATGCACATGGCATCATCCACATGAGGTAATGGTATAATAAATTGATCTTCAACCGTTAACCATCGATAATCAGAGTTTAGTTTTCTGATTTTTGAATTTAGATTCGCAGAGGAATAACCTGTGCGTTTATACGTTGCCATAAAAATAGCAATTAAATCATCATTTTCTTTGCCAATAATGTATCGTCTGTAAAATTCCTCTTCAGAAAGATTATTTACATGAGTAAGCTCTATGACTTCCTCATTTGATAGTTGAATTAAAATGTAGCGTGAGATCTCATTTTCAGTAATTTTCGTTAATTCCCTCGATTCCTTACTCGCCACATACGTAGTGAATAGATAATCCTCATTAGCTAAATATTGAGAGACTACTACAGCTGCACTTCTTCGCCCTCCTACTGTGTGAGGAAACCCATAATATTCAAAGAGTTTCTGTTGCATAAGTTCTGCATACATCTCACCCTTTTCATATAAATCTTTTGCTATATACTTTAATTTCCTCCCTAAATCCTCTGCTGCCTCAGCTATTGGCCAGTCCACTTTAACATGAAAATTTGACAAGATATACCGTTTCCTACTTTTAATATTCGGATCTTTTTGTATTAAAAGGCCATAGTCGATGGATAAAAGAGAAAACAGAAGCTTATTAAAGTTATTATCTTCCAAGTTCCGCATATTTTTATTAAAGTTATTGGCAAGACTAAAATCCAGAAAATGTGATAAATTTTCCTTCGTCACAATATTGTCTGACAGAAAACGAATATATTTTTTATGTTCGGAGCTTAATAGCCCCTCGTAACAAAACACAAGCAGGCTGTTTTGATATTCATATTCTTTGTCAATATGTTTTGCTTTGGGCTTTAATTCCTTTCTCTCAACAAATGGATAGGGTGAGTTATTGACAGAAAAGTTATAAAATGAATCGATTAAGGCATATTTAATAAAAGATCTGTCAAGCCTGTTGATGAGGATCTCAAATAGCGACCTGCTCACCTTCCCATTCCAGGACAATATATTTTTATTTAACGTCATAGACCATTAATTTCTAAAAAATTTTTTTGGAGATATTATATAGAGATAAACTTATTTTATCAAGTATAAAATGTACGCGACAATTCATTGGCATGGAGCGGTACAGCAACATATTTCATTACATCTGCCACGTGAACACTCTCATCATTGCTGATAATTGCCCCAAGGCAATTGACAATACACTCATAAAATGATAGATTAATGGAAATTTATATTTTAACAAAGGAAAAACTATGTCTAATATTGTCGTTATTGGTACTCAATGGGGTGATGAAGGGAAAGGGAAAATAATTGATCTTCTCTCTTCTCATTTTGATATTATCGCTCGATTTCAGGGAGGGCATAATGCGGGACATACGGTATTTCATGGTGAGCAACGTTTTATTTTACATTTAATTCCCACGGGAATTCTCCATCCTGATAAAATTTGCATAATTGGTAATGGCGTTGTCATCGATCCCGACGCATTTTTCAAAGAAATAGATGAATTAAAAATGCTCGGGATAAATATGGACAATCGTCTCTATGTGAGCGGCCGGGCACACTTGATTATTCCCTACCATTATATGATTGAGAAAGCATCGGAGAAAACAAAAGGCTCAAAGAAGATCGGCACCACAGGCAGAGGTATTGGGCCGGCCTACGAAACAAAAATGCACCGCAGTGGAATTGTGATTGCGGATTTATTACATGAGCCCCTATTAAAAGAAAAACTCTCTCAAAATCTTGCTGAAAAAAATTTCCTTTTGGAAAAATATTATGGAGAACCTCCCCTTCAACTTGATAAGCTTTTAGAATGGGGCTTGAATATGGGAGCACGAGTGAAACCCTATATAACCGATACCTCCGCATACTTGAATGACGCAATTAAAGAAAAAAAATCAATCTTATTTGAGGGTGCGCAGGGTACAATGCTCGATATTGATCATGGGACCTACCCTTATGTGACAGCATCAAATTGTGTCGCGTCTAATGCATGTACTGGCCTCGGAATAGGGCCTTTACATATCGACGGAGTTTTAGGAATAATTAAAGCCTATACGACTCGTGTAGGCAAAGGCCCTTTTCCGACTGAACTTCATAGTGAAGAAGGTGAGCTTTTACAAAAGATAGGAAATGAATTTGGTGCAACGACGGGCAGAAGCCGACGATGCGGCTGGTTTGATGTCCTTGTGGGGAGGTATGCTATCAGGTTAAATTCAATAGGCTCATTGGCTCTCTGCAAATTAGATGTGCTTGATCAATTTTCCTCGATAAAAATATGTACCGGGTATAAGTGGAAGGGCAAAATCTTTAATGATTTTCCCTATGACCCTGAAGCAATCTTTAATGCTGAAGCGGTGTATGAAGTCCATGAAGGCTGGATGCAATCAACGCATGGCATTACAGAATATAATGATCTGCCTGAAAGGGCTAAGGACTATATTAAAAGGATTGAGGAATTACTTGAAGTACCTATTTCAATAATCTCTACCGGATCAGAGAGAGATATGACTGTTATGAGGCAAGGTTCTCCCATTGAGCAATGGCTTAATAAAAAAATTTGAGTTGCGAGTGTGTCTCAATTGACATAGCATAATAGATAGTTTATAATAATCAACTCGTAACACAAAATGAAATAAGGGCCGTTAGCTCAGGCGGTAGAGCATCTGCCTTTTAAGCAGAGGGTCGCTGGTTCGAGCCCAGCACGGCTCATAAAAAATAATAAATATGCGTCCCCATCGTCTAGCCAGGCCAAGGACATCGCCCTTTCACGGCGACGACGGGGGTTCGAATCCCCCTGGGGACGCCATATAAATTTCAATTTTTTCAATAACTTATCATTGTAAAACCTTTCAGAAATTGAGGCCCCAGAAATTTTATGGGGCCCGATATGCATTGTAAATATTATTCAATTTTGATTTCCTAAAATTTAAACTCACCCAATAATTTTTGAAAAAATTTATCTCAATAAACTTACTGTAATGAGCAGGGTTCGAATCCTTGCACCGCCACTTTTAAGTTATTGAAAAATAAATCTTATTTCATTTTAAGGTACTTATTATTTGTGTCCTCAGACTGTCCTTAGAATCTTATATCCAATCGATCACATAAATATTTTTCATATTTAGATTCCCCACTTCTGCAATCCTTATATACATATCATATACAATAATATATTATATATTATTATATTATTTAAATATTTTATTAATATTATATTTAGTTATTAGATGTAACTTATAGACAGGTATTTTCAGGATAATTTGCTTTAAGCTGTTTCGGCAGCTGGCTGCTACTGCAATTGGAAAAACTGTGTAGATGGCTTAATAAGATTATACCGAGCAAAGGATTGTTTTGGATGGTCTATATGTTGAATAATCCCCTTCTTTGTAATTATAATGACATTTAAATTATAGGGAAAACTGCATTCTGGCCTTATTTAGCGCAAACAATCCTCTATTTGGCCGGAGTGACAATGGGCTTTATCAGACATACAATAAGGCATTCCATACCCCTTTATGGTATAAATACTGCGCCTGTAGTTGGTTTGTAATAAGAACCACCACTTTCAGTTGAGCCGTAACCACAATATAACCCACTATATAGACCATATCCAGCAGATCCATAACCGCCATATAGACCGAATCCAGCTAATCCATAATATGCACTATATAAACCACTATAATTCGCATATTGTGGATTAACAGGTTTGAGACCCAGGCTCAAAGCCATAATTAAGATTATAAGTACTAAATATTTTGTCGTATAAAGTAGGACTAGATTATGATATCTCAATAGTGCAAAAAGCAATTCCTCATCATTCTACCGAACAGTAATTTTGACCTTAAAGTTATCACCAGAGGCATTATCGATTTTAATGGTAGTAGTGCCAATATCTTCAGCTTTAAAGTAGAACATGTGGTAACCATCTCCATTAAACCGTTCATTTATATCCCCAAAAAACCATTCATTCCATATCTTGACTACATCATCATCGAGTTCATCTGTGTCGAGCACCAAGTTATATCCACCACTAGATGTATACCTTGATGCCAGAAAAATTGCTATCATATCACCTTTATCAACGTTGATCTCGGACCCATTGTCATTTTCATCTAGCTTTACGTCAGCACTTGTATAGGCTAAAGGCAAATTAGGTATATCCCACCCACTAGAATATGAGTATACTGATAGAGGTGCATCAGCCATTACATCTTCCAATGTTTCATAATATGTTGGTTGTGGCACATAGTTAGCAGGATATAGAGATTTAAATGGATTATAAGAGTTGATAAAGGGTGAAGGAAACGCATAAAATGCACTTCCCCGAGAAGGGTAAATGGGTGATGTTTCAGTATTCAACCATGGACTCTGGTTACCCCCTAAATGAAGTTCACCTATATACAATCCACCCTCTATATTAATTTCACCTATATGAACCACAGATTCAGGCATAAAGGTGGGAGCTGGTATTGGATATGTAGGGCTTCTGTATCCACCATAAATCCCGTATCCATAAAGAGAATAGGGGCTATACCTACTATATCCATAAGGCTGTGCCCAAGGAGGAAGGGGTGAATAAGGAGTGTATTCTTCTAAGTCAAGTCCCATATCATACCGCCCTACTAACATACGAACAAGAAGATCCATTTTCATAGTCATCGATAGATCCAAAGGATTTGATATATCAAAAACATTTATTTTTTCACCGATATGGTGATATAGCGTTTCGTCATCAAGATAAAGGCCTATTACTCCACTGTCTTTATCTCTGGGAGTGCTGTACATGTCTTCCTTCACTTTTTCAGTATTTACTAAATTAGGATTTTCAAGATTAGATATATTAAAAACATAAATTTTACTACATTCCCCATCCCGAGTAAGAATATAAGCATAATTATTTCTCACAACTATCAATTCATGTCCCCAGTGTGGAGTACCTGGCCTACCTTCCACCTCAACGGAAGAAGATACTATCCTGGGTTGCCCAGGGTTACCAACATCGATAATTTTTAATACAGAAGATGACTCTTCATCTGAGTGAAAAACATCAAGGTCTGTTTCACCAGATGCCTGGACTACTGCAAAAAGAGTGGCTCCATCTACGACCATACTCGTTTTTCCTTCTTTTATCCCACCCAAATTACAGGTACCGCTCAAAAAGATGTTTGAGGGATTTGAAGTATTAACAATAAGAATTTCTTGGTTCTCCGTGTCTGCTTTTATGCCGGCAAGATAAAGATAATTCGATGTAGAGACCACATCGTAAATTCCATAATCTACTGCCAACAAATCCAGTAAACTTTCATTTTCATCCATCCCTTCAGGATTAGTGATATCAAAGGAATAGATTGCCGTTTTGGTGTAGTTGTAGCGGTAAGAGACACTCAGGTAAAGCACATGGTTTTCAATTGCTATACCACTAACATTATACATAGATGTCCCCTGACCGGGAAAATGATGGGGCAGGTCCAGCCTGCTTAACATTTTAGGATTCTCTTTGTCAGAGACATCTACTATGAATACCCGAACTATCTCGTCATCACTACCCATAGTGCCAATTATTGCAAGATCATCCTGAACAACAATTTTATGTGGCCAATATTCTCTTGTTGGCGGAACTCCCTCGCATAATCTGATGTGGGAAAGATATTCATAATCATCCGATAGAAGCCAGGAGGACTCATCACTGATAGATTGAAAAATTACTAAATCATAGCTATTTGGTTGACCTCTCAGTGGATATGACTCAAATCGGGCAAGCGAATAAATATAGTCTTTATCTACAGCTAAATCCGTAAAGGCAATTCCTGGGGTACTGGAGCTGGGGGTAGGAAGTGATGGATAGATAGACACTAACGGATAACTTCCGGAGTATGGATACGGTGGTTGGTATTGAGATGTGGTGGGATATGAATACCCTGTTGGGAACCCATAATATGAATACCCTTTAGAGGTAAGG
>JBLIRR010000014.1:0-141531 GCA_049472395.1 bacterium
GTGTAAATTTAATAGAAATTGCTCTTTTAAAGGATTAGGCTCAATAGTAACAATATCAATAAAATTCCCGCAAGATTTACGCCAATTCCCCACATACTCACGGCCATTGTCTAATTCAATAGCAACGGCTTCTGGAATTGTTAGAGTCCCCCATAGCTGAGGTAATAAATCTATAAGCTCTAGTTAGAGCGTTAAGCAATTCGAAGCGTAATGAAAGATTGGTCGAGTTTCTGAAAACGAACTCAACGCTAGTAGACCAATCTGAAAATCTTCGAATGCTTTATTGCTGGTCTTTGTACCTTGAGGGGAAATTACTGGATGCCCGCGCAAAACTAACCAAGCTAAGGGGAGATCGAGATGACCCTAACTATCGAGCGCTACAGATTAATTTAGGGATTACACTAGGTGACTGGGATTCCCTTCGGGAGTTCGTCGCCAATGAGTTACGTGAGAAGGACAAGCGAAGCGCCTTAGAATTGATACGCGCTGCTCAACTAAGTTTCCATTTGGGATCGCCGAATGCTAAAGAGCTATTATTCGCAGGGGCACATAAAGGCGATAATGACGCGGATATTTTAGCTGCTGCATACTTCCTGGCGTCAAGCGCTGGTTGGGAGGATGATGTCGAAGTTTACCAATGGCTTTATAAGGCGGCCAACTTATCCGGTGACAAAGGCCCAATCCAAAAGATGTCTCTGAAGGATATCCTTGATTATAAACCGGATTGGGATCGCCGAGAATCGGATACATGGCGGCAATTGAGTCGAGGCGAAATCCCGATGTTTATTGCAGGGCAACTACTGAATAAATCGCTTATTGATTTGGTATTATTCCCAGCACTAGCCAACATATCAGAGAATGATCCCCGGCGGAGGGGGGCTGTGCCGGCGTATAGCGGGGTCCGTCAGCCGAATGCATTCAATACCGTCGGGGCGGTTGGAATGGAAGCGACAGCATTGCTTACATTGAGCATACTGGATTTGCTTGACGACACATTTGAGGCTTTCGATAAAGTGTTCATACCGCATTCTACGCTCGTATGGCTTTTTGAGGAGAAGCAGAAAGCCACTTTTCATCAGCCAAGTCGAATTAGAGACGCACATCAGTTATGTCATTTATTGGCCACGGGCGCTTTGGAGAGGCTTAAATCGAGTGCTGCGCCCGATAGTGATTTTTCCGCTCAGGTCGGTGAGGAACTGGCCTTGTTGATTTCAGAGGCCGAGAGGGCGACCGACAATAGCGATCCACAAAGGATCGTTGTTCGGCCGGCTCCCGTGCATCGTATCGGGTCTCTTATGGAAGAAGAGGCTGATTTGACAGCGCATGCCTCTGTAATCAGCAGCTGCCAATCCATTGTAGACAAACTGAGTCAAAAGGGTCAGATCACGGCCACAGAGAAGAAGAAGGCGCACTCGTATTTGCAGCTTCACGAGAAACCTTGGCTAGCGCAGCCAGAGATCGCTGATAGTGCTGTACTGTATCTAGACGATTTGACTGTCACTTATTTCCTTCATCTTGGAATATTGGAAAAACTGAAAGCTGCGGGATTTCGAGCTATTCTTTCGCCTCGTAAGGTGTCTGAGGCTAATCAGCTTATTTCATATGAAAGAATTTCGAGCAAGGTGAATGAAGTTATCGAGAAGATAAGAAGTACGGTTAGTGCAGGAATTGTGTCTAGAAAAGTGGCAATAGGGAGAAGCATCCGCTTCGGTCAAGCGAAAGATAGTCCGATTACTGAAAACCACCCAACCCTCAGCGTTGTAAAGCTGGCTACATATTGTAACGCTCTTCTCGTAGATGACAGGTTTATCAACCAACATGCCAATATAAATGATGGCAAAGGACCAACACCTATATTTACGACATTGGACCTCATTGATCAATTTGCTTCCGACGGAACTATAACAACTGAAAAATGGTTAGAGAGCAGAACATTTCTTCAGCGTGCGGGTTACTTCTTTATATCAGTAAACAAGAGGGAAGTGCAATATCATCTCGATGCTTCACCTGTGGTCGAAGGTAAAGTGATTGAAACAGCCGAATTAAAAGCAATCCGTGAAAATATACTTCAAATCCGGATGAGCAAATGGCTTCAACTGCCGAAGGAAGCGTTTTGGTTAGATTCACTGCTAAAGATATTTATCCACGTGTTGAAAGGTCAGTGGACAGCAGATACTGACTTGTCTGCTGCCCGTGCTCGATCTGACTGGCTCATAGGTCAGATAGATGTTCGTGGATGGGCTCACTGCCTTGGAGAAGAGGGCGGCGATAATATTGTCAAGACCGGATACAGAGCAAATATATTACTGCTTCTATCACCTCCGGCTGATGCCTCAGCGGAGCTCAAGGACGAATATTGGGTCTGGATCGAGGAGAGAGTCCTGTCTCCCATTAAAGAACAGGACTCCGATCTGTACTCTTGGATACTCACGAGGACACGCGAGCAGGTTGCAGAGATTGCTGATATGGATCTGAATGGAGAAGGTGTGAAATGAAGAAAAATCCATATGTCAGGGCTGCCTTGGCTCAAGCGGCATTAGAGCTTTTACCGCCACTTATAAGCAGGTCTCTTCTTGAAGAAGCAAGCTTTCGGGAGGAATATGGCTTGGCGGCACATGCAATACTTTCTTTTGGTGATTCTGGTGTCTTGGTTAAACGGTCGGATTTATTCGATGCAGTTCGGGGCCTGTTTTCCGGTGCACCTGAAATGGAAGTGACAGACACTGAAGGTCAGAAATGGGATTTAAAAAACATCAGCGATGAAGGAAAACCGCTGAGCTTTGCACTTTGTAGTGGTAGTGGCAAGCAACGTTTCATCCTTCCAGATTTTTCCGCACTTTCTTCTGATCGGAATGTACGTCTTAGTTCATTGGAAGAGGCGTCTTCAGAGGTCAACCTCCCCGCCAGTGAGCGTGATGTTTGGCGCAATATTCTTACCGAACGCGCACTCGCAGACGACGAACTCGATGCCTATCATAGCGAGTTTCGTGATACTCCCGTCGAAAAGGCTCGATCCATACGTATCGATATTGTTAATGGGAAGATCGGCATATCATCTCTCGTTCCTAATTCTCGAAGATATTTCGAGAGATTGGTTGGGACGTATGATGGGAGTGCTTCTATCGGAGATTATGCTGCCAGGAGCGGAAGAACATTTTTTAACGAATTGTCTGCGTGGCGACCCTATGATGGTTTTTTGCATGGTCTCTTGCTCTCATCGCATTCGTCGCTGACCTCGGAAATCAATGTCGATCTTATGAGCAGTGAGGAACTTCTCCACGCCTTTGAGTTTTTAAAAGATTATGGTGACAGAATCTCGCAGTTAGGCGCAATTGAAGTCGGATTGCGCGTACTTTTAGCTAGACCTGAGATTGAGACGGTTCTCATGCACCTCATTGAGCAAATTAGGGACGACGATGTTAAGATAAATAAGAATGGCTTCCAGGTTTTAATGTCTCTTTTCGTTCTTGTTGATGGTGAGTTATCCCGAATCCGGTTGTTTGCCGCTGAGCCACCTTTCTATAGAAGACTTGCTTCCTTGGCTCAAGTGGCTCTAATTCATCGGCAACTTAGAAATTCGGCTATTGAAATTGATCATCTTTACGAATGGGTGATGAACAATTGTGGGCAACTATATTATCTGCAATCAATCGTAGATTTGCGTACTGAACCACGCTGGCATCCTGATTTTGCGTCGGCATCTCAGTTAAAGGAGGAGTTTTTGAGCCGGATCATGATTGCCGCTAAGAATTATGAGGGGAATATCAAGGCGAGTGAGCTGCGAGAGCTGGTACTCGGAACCAAGCCCGGAAGCCTTCATTGCCTTAGCAGTTTTCCACTTTCTTACTTGCCTGGTCCCTTAGATGGAGCCGAAAAGTCCCAGAACATACTGCCGGCTGAAATCTCCGAAGCTATCGAGAGGCAACTCAGCTTAGATGAAGTGGGACCAGCCTCCTTTATTGCACTTGTAAACTCCAGTTTGATCTTTCGCATTGACAGGGATCAAGCCGCATTGGCCGCAAAAGCACTGAAACTTGCAAGCTACCGACTCGCAAATATAAAAGACAGGCCGCAGCTTGTGACGATATTGAATGGATTGGCGAGGGTTACAGCTGTCACGAGGAGTCACGAGCTCGCTGATGAATTACAAATTCTTTTGCGAAGATATAGGCGAGATCCGGAATATACGTTGTCACTCGAAGAGGCTATGCGGATTGGCCTCGTTGCCGCTGCAAGTCGTCCGGATCTGAAGGATTGGAGGAGGTTTGTTGGCAATTGGCTGACAGAGCTAGCATTTGAGGATCTGAAAAACGGTGAGGGGCAGGTATTACATTCACACTTAAAGTGGCTCTGTCATTTGGTTCCCGAATTGTGGGTTACATGCGGAAGAGCTGACGCAGCTCTGAGTGCATTTACAGGACGCTGAATAGACTATGGTACAATCAAAGGTGGAAGAACCATTTTATCCACTTTTGTTAGCCTAAAATCGGAATTACAGAGATGAAGAGATCCAAGGTAATTTTTGTTGATATAAACATTTTAGGGAGCTTTAAAGGTGCAATATATTCGCAGTTATCTTGAGTTTCAAGATAACGACTCAGGCTCGCCATCACTCGTTGCCCAGCTCGTTCAGATTTGACGAAGATTGCCAATTAATTATCACAGGGGAATCCCACACACCTACGCCAACACTAAGGCAATATAAAGAGACTATTCATATTCATTAATTTTTTTAAACATATGTTGATGCCTGATGTTGTATTAAAAATGAAAGAGATTAACGTCAAAAATGGATATAATTTTATAGAGATTTATTCATTAGAAGCATTTGGAGGTGCTAAATATGGCAATATATCACAATGATTTTGATAAGAAAAAAGACCCAATGATGTGGCGATTGCATGAAATAAGACATAAAATGCAAAAAGAAAAATTATCTTCTGAGCAGATTAACGCAGAAGGAAGAAAAGTGTTACAAGAATGGGTAAAAAAACATAAGAAAAAAGAATTAAACAAGGTAAATTAAAAAAGCAGCAGGTGTTGTTAAGCTCAATTAATACTAAAGGGAAGGGAAATAAATAAGCTATCTGCACATATTTATCCTTGGCCACTCGGCTAATATTTGATTTATCCATTGGAATAATTGAAAAATATAATGGTTCGTGCTATATATAAAAATATAAATGTTCTTCATAAATGCGGGGAATAAAGGTGGGTGCAGCCCTGCTTTTGATAGAAGAATAATATAATTTAAATATATTTAATATAAATGCTAAATATTATTCGAAAATTTTTAGGCAAAAGGAGAAAAGACTGTGAATGAGATATGTTTAAAACTTCCTGAAACAGTTAAGATTGATATTAATGAACTAAAAATCATCGTCGCTACACGATTTTACGAAAAAGGCAGTTTATCTTTAGGGCAAGGTGCAGATATAGCCAATGTATCGAAAAGAACCTTCATTGAACTTTTAGGTAAATATGGTGTTTCTCTCTTTAACTATTCGCCAGAGGAATTAGAAGAAGACTTAAAAAATGCCTAAAATAATTTCAAATACAAGTTGCCTGATAACATTAGAACGTATTGAGAGAATCTATATTTTGAAAGAACTTTATAATAAAATTATTATCCCTAAAAAAGTTGAAGAAGAATTTGGGGGCAAATTAGAAAATTGGATAAGTATTTGTGAAACCTCGGATGTTAAAACTTTAAAGGTTCTGAAAACTATAGTAGATGAAGGGGAAGCAGAAGTATTAACCTTAGGAACAGAAATAAAGGATTCTTTATTAATTTTGGATGATTTAAAAGCAAGAGCTGTTGCAAAAGGATTAGAAATAAATATAACAGGGACATTGGGTGTAATATTAAAAGCAAAAAGAAGAGGAATTATTAAGTCTATAAAGGAGGTTCTAAACGATCTAAAGAAAGTTGAATTCCGAATGTCCGAGAAACTTAAAGAGAAGATGATCATCCTTTCCGAAGAGAGTTAAATCTAGTTGTTCTTCATATACAAAAAACCTAACAAATGCGTCAAATTTTTAGGTAGAACGATTCTGGAGGCTTGTAACTTAAGGAATTTTTCTCTCTTTTTCTATATGCCTCAAGTGTCTGCTCTTTAAAGGGAGTTTTACCTGTAATCATTTACTATAAATTACAGTCAAAAGAATAAATTGTGTTCTCATATTAACCTCACTTTTTCACCATACTTAATGAAAAACTCGTCTAATTATTAGACGAGTTGATGTTTTTAAGAAAATATTTTTTAATTTTTTTATAAATACTTGACAAGTTTTCAAAACTATATTAGTATTATGTTTACCGATTAGAATGTAAATGTTATCAATTGAATTTGTAAACTTAAATAGTAAAAATGACTGCATACTTAAAGACGGACATAGCAGCAAAAATCGAAGAAACACCCAGAAAAATACAAACATGGACAGATATAGGCCTGGTTGAACCTGATATTGTGCCATCGAGAGGCCGCGGTCATGCACGCGTTTATAGTGAAAAAAATCTGATAGAGTTTTGTATGGCAAAAATTTTAAAAGATTACGACAATATTAATCTGGAGCTTATAAAAATTATGCTCGGGGCTTTGCGAAAAGGGAGCGCCCAATTATCAACTGGAAGTAAAAAAGTAAATTTTAGCGATTTTTATAATAGCTCTAAATGGGGTACTAGAAAGGAGATAATATTTTTATTCTTTATTGGCCATAATAAAGACTTAATGCTTGTTAGTGAAACTGGGAATGGTGATTTGACTTTTGCTGTTCATATGAAAAAAACAGGACTCAATATTTCTAATGAAAAAGAGAGGGTGCATATTGAAGTAAAACTAGGAGAAACGAAAAAATCTGCATTGGAATTCTTAGGCATGACATAAAAATTTTTTATAGAATGTTATCATATTATATTGATAAATGAAACGATTAACATTGATAAAAGTTAAATTAAAATTTTGAAATCATGAATTTAATATTTAAATTGGGCAATTCGAATGAAGAATTTATCATATCCGCAATATTTTTTTTGCAAACAAAGAGAAAATAACCGGAGTGCTTGAAAGTTGATGAAAAATTTTCAACCAGATATAATGACTCCCGAGGAGGCGGCCTGTTATCTCCGTAAAAGTTTGACATGGATATATAAAAACTGGAGAATAATAGGCGGTGTGAAACTCGGGGGTTCTCTATTTTTTCCGGGAAAGGAGAATCTCTATGAGTTATTATTTTATAAAAGGAAAGGGGTGGCGATACGACTTCACCCTGAAGGGAACCAGGCACACCGGGGCCTGGTTCAAAACCAAAACAGAGGCCAAACAGGCCGAAGCAAAAAAACGAGAGGAGGTGAAAAATCCACAACCAGTAGCAGAGACCCTAACAGACATAAGCTTTTTGGAATTGATTAATAAAAGATTAGATCATGTAAAGGCTTATAACTCAGCTATTCACTACGAACATTACTATTATATGGCCCGACGATGGGTTAAAAAATGGAGTGGGCTTCTTTGCGGTCAGATTAGTCAGGATATGGTTCAAAAACATATTTTAGAGCGAAGTATGATTTCAGCATATGCCGCTAATAAAGATATCCGTTACTTAAAGGCTGCTTTTAATTTTGGTAAGAAAAAAAGCTTATTAATGTAAATCCTGTTGATGGAATCGAATTTCTCCCAATTGAGAAGAAAATAAAATATATTCCACCATCGGAGGATATCGACAAGGTAATTGCAGCTGCAATCCCAGATACCCAAGATTATCTTTGGACAATCAGGGAGACTATGGCCCGGAGTATTGGGATTAATTCACTCACGTGGGATGATGTAAATTTAGAAAGAAAGTATGTAACGCTTTATACCCGAAAAAAAAGAGGCGGCCATTTAACTCCTAGAAATGTACCGATGACTGAAAAGTTATGCGAAATTCTTGCTAGGCGATATTCAAAAAGGGATAAGACGAAGCCATGGGTTTTTGTAAATTCCTATGTTGACTGGAAGAGTGGTGAGAAGAAAGAAGGGCCATTTAAGTATCGGAAGACTATTTTAAGGACTTTATGTAAAAAGGTTGGGGTAAGAGATTTCCGCTTTCACGCTTTAAGGCATACAGGAGCATCGATCATGGAGAAGAATAATGTGCCCATTGGCACGATCCAGAGAATTTTAGGTCATGAACATAGAAGTACTACAGAAATTTATCTCCACAGTATAGGTGAGGCAGAACGTGAAGCAATCAGGATTTATGAGCAAGCTAGAAAAAATTCACACACGAATTCACACACAGGATAATGAAAAGAGAAAAGCGGAATTTATTGATTATTATGTATCTTATTGATTTAGTGGATGCCGGAGGGGGGGATCGAACCCCCATGGCCGCAAGGGCCGCGGGATTTTGAGTCCCGTGCGTCTACCAATTTCACCACTCCGGCTTTGAGGCTTAAGATAACATTTTTCATTGATTTTGTCAATTCTAGGGAGATGTGTTGATCGTATTTATTATTTCAGCTTGATTAGCGCTGAATTTTATTCCGATTCCTTGTTTATTCCGATGAATTATTGTCCCTTTAATATCTGCATTTATCCACTTTTGGGGCAGCTGAAAATGTATTTTTATTTCTTGGCCAATTTTAGGGGAGTGCGGAGTAGTTATAAATATACCAGAAGGGCTAATATTTTCACTAATACCCATATAGTTGCTTTCTTTAATACTAAAATTTGAAATTGCCTTTAGTATTTGCCGCTCATACTCTCTTTTGTATGAACGTACTTTCTTTTTAAAATTTAGTTTCAATCTCGATCCGTCCTTTTATCTATTATATAAAAAATAATATCACATAACGCATAATCATTAAAGTAGTAATCTAAAATGTGATATTATTATCGGAGTAAACTCACAATAACCTTGTATCCATCCTTTACGTTACAATATTGTTGTACCAAGAATATCTAATGGTGTCAATAATTCAGAAAGGGCAGGAGGTTGGGGTGGGACCGCAACCGCAACTGTTCCTACTACATCTACCAATGCGGGAGGAAGTGGTATAAGCACCGGAGGAATTACTGGTGAAGCAAAAGGAGGATAGGCAAGCTGATAGGCTGTATTGGCAATTGGAATAGTATTTGATAGCCATATGGGATCAGTCGGAGGAAGGCTGCGATAACCGGATGGCAGGGCAATAAGAAGAGGATTTCCAGTTGCAGTATCAATAAGAGAATTTGGCGGCCATGCATTTATTCCAAATAAGGGGTCATAATATAATAATCCTGTAGGGCTGTTATATAAAAGCCAAGGATTAGGCATGGAAGGGTCCCAGGTTAATACTGGTTGAACAGGAAGAACAGTGGTTCTTGAAAGATCGCTTACGAGAGGTGTGGGTAGATTGGTGACAGGATCAAGGGGTGATAAGATTGAAGACCATAATGGCCAGAGAGTATTATAGGGCGGAAGACTTGTCCAATTTTGTGCATATCCTATTGAAGAATAAATGAATATAATCAATGAAAATATAATAAAGATTTTCAAATTTAGGTTATTCTTTTTTGTTGCCATCTGTTTATCCCTTATTTTGTTAGTGTAGTATCTATTAATAAATTTATCATATTCATAGTCTAAGCATTATCGATGATTTATAAAAAAGTAATAATGAGGCATACTCTCCATGTTTATACCTTATAATAATTGTACTCTATTTTTTGTAAATATCAAAGTATTTTTCGTTAATTCTAATTTAAGATGGTACATACAATTTTTATCAAATTGAAAACATAACGATACGTCATTTTCTTCGTCAAAAGATTTAGATTTAAATAAAGGCTAAAAAATACATTCATATTGAAGTGATTAAAACTTAAATTCTTGCATTTACATCTATTTTATTATATAATATGATAGAGCTTTCACAATATATAGTATCCTCAAATAAGAAAATATCGAATTCCAATTTTTAATATTATAATCGATAACAATTATTATTATAGTATAAGTGATTATTATTATAGAATTAATAATTTAATGTGGAATATGTGAAACAAAAAGAAAGGAGGCAGCCGGAAAGAACACGACTATACAAAAACTTAACATGGTGAAAGACCACTCAATTGTAGGATGTTTTTTGAGGACACTCAAAGGAAGTATATAAAGAAATAAAACTAACTTTAGTAAGGAGAGGAGCATAGGTAAAATGAAAAAATATCGAATATTAATATTAGTTATTATAGTTTGTATAATGGGATTATTTCCGAAATCAGATATATCAGCACAATATGGACTTGGATTATATGGAGGGATGTATGGACTAGGTGGCTTATATGGAATGGGTGGATATTATGGTGGTCTTTCCGGGATGTATGGACTAGGTGGCTTATATGGAATGGGTGGATATTATGGTGGTCTTTATGGCATGTATGGACTTGGCGGATACTATGGTGGCCTTTACGGTATGAGCGGTTTGTATGGTTTAGCCAGCAGTTTAAGTTACAGCGCTTATGGTCCTATCTATCGGGGTGGTATTGGGGGATTAACGAGTGGCCTTTATGGGATGTATGGACTGGGTGGGGCCTATGGTGGTCTCTATGGCATGGGTGGTCTTTATGGCATGGGTGGTCTCTATGGCATGGGTGGTATGTATGGCATGGGTGGAATAAATCCTGTTAATTCAATACTTTCATTATTATCCGCTCCCACAACTACAGCTGTAACACCTGCAGCAACGCCTGCCGCAACCACAGTAGTGCCTGCGGTGACTGCTACTGATAGAGCCCAGGCTGTTTTATTGCCTACTGCTCTTGTCCCGACAGCAGTGGTTGTCCCGGCTCCGGCACCTGTACCGGTGGTGATTGTCACAACCAATTGGGTAGGAGGGTGGTATATCCTCAATACGTCTGCTTCAACCGGTCCTCAGACAGGCACCATGACCCTTCAATTGACACAGAACACAGTGACCGGGGCATTAACGGGATTGGTGGATTTTGGGGCGACGAATGTTGTTCCTGTGCCCGTAGAGGTTACGGGAGTTCTCCTTCCGGGAGCCACTACCTTTGATTTGGATGGGATATATTTTGATCCTCTTGTTGGAAAGCCAGCCAATATTAGTCTTGTCTGCACATTAACAAGCAGTACAACGATGAGCGGAAGTTTAACGATAATTAGCTGGAAGGGAATAAATTTTGGAGATTTTTATCTCACCCTTCTATAACAATATAAATAATGGTGGAGAGAGGGCCGGAGGAAACCTGGCCCATCTCCGCATGAATATACGTTGTACATAGCATTATATGACACTTGACCTAAAAGGTTAAGTGTCTATTTCATTAAAAAGAGTAGAAGGAGGTTACAATAATGAGAAATAAATATTTTCTTAAGGTAGGAGTATTTCTTTTAGCCTTTATAACGATTGGTCTAATAATGCAGAAAAACGTTTCTGCTCAAATTTTTCCATTTTTTTCGCCTTTCCCAACATTAGGTTTTCCTTTGCGCACAGGTTATGTTGTAACAGGTGGGGGAGCTGCTACTGTTGATGGAATTTGGAGTGGTATATGGCTGAGCTTGGTAAAATTTGATGGGGGGATTTTAGAACTCGTCCTCATTACAGACCCAATAACTGGCCTTATTACGGGCACCGCCGCTCTTGTAGGTAGTAAATTAATTCCTATTCCTATAAATGTTACAGGTTCTTTTCTGCTGGGATCTACCACTACCTTTGAATTAACAGGCTCCTATCTTGATATTTTAACTGGTGATCTGTATACGCTTACCATCACAGCGAATATACTCACTACGGGAGTAATTGACGGGACTTTTTCTATTATTAGTTTAAAGAGTGTTGACTATGGCCGTTTTTATGCGACTTTGGTCATATAACACCATACCATAATTTCTCTCCTTTTTTTAAAAAAAGATAGCTTTTCGTTAAAGAGAGCTATCTTTTTTTTTCACTATTATTGCGAACTATGTGAAATGTTTTTCAGACGATCCTCCTATATAGATATATGTTCCCTTATTATATCAACTGTTTGGAAGTAATACCCTGCAAGGTATATATATTGCATTTTATATGCGTCAAGCAAAAACCTGCGAGTGTAAGTGAAAAATTTAACATAGGTATATGGGGGGAAAATGAATACATATTATCTAAATTTGGGTAAAAAATGGAGAATTATTTCTTTTGGTATCGCAGTATGGTTACTCTGTGCTTTTCAGATTCTGTGTGCACAGTATTTTCCTATCGCCACTTTGCATGGGGTATATGATCCTTGGATTGTCACACCGCAATTCGTACCTGGCCAGATTGTGCTGCAATTTTTCCCTGGTGTCACCCTGGAGCAAATTCGCATATTCTATCTTAATTATGGACTTACTGAAATAGCCTTTAATCCTATTTCAGGTATTAAAGTCGTGGTAGGGCCTCCTGGTGTGCCAATTGAAAATATCATTCCCCTATTAAATGCAAGTCCGATTGTAGTGTATGCCGAGCCTAATTATATCGGAAGAACTGCCTATATTCCCAATGATATATATTTTCCTTATCAATGGCACTTATCAGCAATTAATATGCAACAAGCCTGGGATTTGTCCACTGGTGCAGGAGTCATTGTGGCAATCTTGGATACTGGCGTTGCTTTTGAAAACAATGGTATTTATGCGCAAGCCCCGGATCTTAGCGGTACCAGCTTTATTGCTGGGTGGGATTTTGTAAATGGTGATGCGTTCCCGGATGATGATGCAGGGCATGGCACTCATATGGCAGGCACTATCGCCCAGACAACAGGTAATATTCTTGGTTGCGCAGGTATAGCATTTAATAGTACAATTATGCCGGTAAAGGTTATGGATAGCGATGGAAGTGGCACATTAACCGATATTGTCAATGGAATATATTTTGCTGTGAATAATGGAGCACAATTAATTAACATGAGTTTAGGCTTTGGGGATAATCCAACCGTGAGTCTTGAGGATGCGGTTAATTATGCGTATGATAACGGGGTTACCATTATATGCTCCGGCGGAAATAGTGGTACGAGTGAACTTAATTATCCTGCTGCGTATCCCCCGTGTATCGCAGTCAGTGGCGTACGGTACGATTTAACTATTGCTGATTATTCTAACTATGGTCCCTATATTGATATATGTGCTCCGGGTGGGGACCTGAGTGTTGATCAAAATCTTGATGGCTATCCGGATGGTATACTTCAGCAATCACACGATGGTGTGAATTTTCAAAGTTTTGATTTCTATTTAGGGCGAGGCAGTTCATGGGCTGCTGCGTGTGTGACCGGTGTTGCAGCCCTTATCCAGTCCTATGCAGGGGGCATTTTAACTCCTCTGGAGATTACCGACATACTTACCAGCACCGCAATAGACATGGGTGCCCCTGGATGGGATCAATATTATGGCTGGGGCGTGGTAAATGCATATGATGCGCTTCTCGCAACACCAGTTGCGGCTGTGGCAGCTGCCGGTTTATTGAGATTCGCATTTTCTCCCCAACCTATAATCCCTCCACTATTGCCTTTAATGGAAGTAACTACAGGCAATTCACCTGTTGCGACTATTCATTCCTCTGATTTATCGCCATTTGTGCAAGAGGCCCCTTCCGATTTCTTTTTATCTTCTTCTAGTGTAAATCCATTTTCATGGTTTTCTCCGATTCCTTATTCAAATTGGTATAGCACGAGTATTTTCCCAAACCTTAATCCATGGGCTATATTTCAAACTCCTGGTCCATATATATTTTTTTAATAAGGGAAAAGTGGTGAGTTCTTGATAAATATGATAAAACTTGCGAGCGAAGGGAGTCAATTATTAAATAAAGCCTATTATTTTTCTCTTTTTGATGGTGATGCCATCGCGTCCTGGCAGCTGAGAAGAGGGGAGATTATCACCATTGAGGATTGTCTGAAAAAACATTTTCGAGCACGGGTGATAGAGGCAGCATCTGGTCAGGTCGGTATCTATATATTTGAAGAGTGTCACAAGGATATGGAACCACCGGTTGATATTTTATTGTTGCAAGCATTACCATCAAGGGAGCGTATGGAATGGATTATTCAGAAGACAGTTGAACTTGGTATTAAAATTATTGTGCCATTTAAATCAACTCATTCCATTAGCCTTGAGGAGTTAAAACAGCCGAAGGCTCATCGATGGCAGCGTGTTGCGCTTAAGGCAGCAAAACAATGCCGGCGTGCCTCCATTCCTGAAATCCATTCAATTATGGAGTTTCCTGCTACCCTATCCTTTGCTGAGCAGTATGAAGTAAAAATAATGCTCTGGCAAGAGGCTGTCAAAGGTCTTGCTTCACTGATGCCTCAATATAAGATGGAATGTCGCATCGCTCTTTTGGTAGGGCCGGAGGGAGGTTTTAGCCAGTTAGAGATAGAGGAGGCTCAAGAGGCAGGATTCATACCTGTATCCTTAGGACCACGAATATTGCGGACAGAAACAGCCGCTATTATTGCAACTGGCTTAATTCAATATTTATGGGGAGATTTGGGGGATTGAAAGGAGTGGCTCTTTTTTATTTCGTTCCATAGTTTCCGCTGAATGCGAATATTCTTATTGAGTTGAGATATTTTTTCTCTGAGGTCATCTATTGTATGAAATGTCATGCTCATGTGGTACGTGTTTCCCTCAAAAAATGGGGGTGGTTTTAGATTGATCCCCGCGCCTAATTTGAGCGATTTGATTGCTTTATGATAACGCTGTTCTAATGTAGTGAGGGTCGGAAATCTCCATGATCGTATTTCTTTCCTAATCTGTTGGGCTTGGTGAGGGAGATTGAATTTGCCTTCATCCGGTAAAAATTTTTTTTTCACACGCTCTAAAAGTTCATCTATTGGTATAGAATGGATTGCCTTAAGGTCAAGCACGTGTTCAAGTATCTCAAATTGTGTGCTTTTACTGAATTTATAGGCCATAAATAAGGTGCCGAGGCTGAGCCGTTCCGGTGGAGAGAGAGTGAGAAGCCGAAGGGCCATCTGGTGCGAGATTTGATCTTTAAGGACTGCTAAAGCCAATAGGTGGTCCAGATTCATTAAAGGGCAAATTCGATCAAGAATATGAGAGCTTGGAGGAAGCCCAAAGAGAGGCAGAATAGTAACTATAATCCATTGATGGGGGAAAAAGTGGAGAAGTTTGTTAAAGATTACTGACTGATCGAATACATGGGGTGTGCCATGGCTTAACAATTCCGATATGGTGAGTTTCCAGAGCGTCTCATTGCCGGGATCATTTTCTTTGGTAATGACAAAACAGCGTATTTCTTTATGATTTAAGGTTTTCACCACCTTTAATCGTTGAAAACCAAGAATGATCTGAAAACATTGATCATCTTTCTGGCGCACCAGGGGAGGGGCGAGAAGCCCCCATTCTTCTATTGATCTGGCTAATGTATCGTCTGCTTTATCAAAGAAACGACAAAAAAAAGTAGTATCCTGAAAGATTATACTATTAATATTGATAGTGTGTAAGGGATATTCATCAGGCCACATCGTTGCCTCTTTTATAGCATAGATCGTGATATTTTTCAATTACTGATGTGGACCAGCACTTCATTGTGGCAGCTGTTGTAACTCGCTGCCCATATTGTTATGTGCCCACGATTAGAATAAGCCTTGAAGTTCCGATACACTAAATATGGTTGTTATCCATTATTTTCATGGGTATAATGAATCACTATATAATTACACTTAACACCTTGACTCATGAGAAAAGTTATCGTTGTATAAAGCAAAGAGTAATGATGAAGACACATTATATTAAGCTAAAATCAGATTTGCATATCCATACATCCGCGGATCTTTTTGAAAAGGGATTAGGGATTGAGACGCTGGTATCTCCGAAGAAGTTTATTGACGTTGCAGCAGGTTTAGGATTTGAGGTGCTCTCTTTTACTCATCATTGGCGATTATATAAAGACCCGGAGATTGATGAGTACGCCCAAAAGCGCAATATTTTATTAATTCCGGGCATAGAGGCGAGTATTGAGAAAAAACATGTGCTTTTATATAATTGCAGTAAAGAAATAGAGGATATATCAACCTTTAATGAGCTGAAAAGATATAAGGATTCTCGGATATTAGTCATAGCGCCTCATCCGTTTTATTTTCTTTCATCATGTCTGGGCAATTCATTACTACACCATATAGATTGTTTTGACGCCATAGAATATTGTCATTTTTATTGCAGATTAATTAATCCTAATAGAAAAGCACTCAAGATAGGAAAGAAATATAATCTGCCCATTGTGGGTAATTCAGATTCACATAAAATCGATGAATTTGGTAATACGTATTCTTATATCTATGTAAAAGAAAAAACCATTTCAGGAGTGATTGAAGCAATTAAGGATCGCCGTGTGGAATATTATTCACAACCATTTCCATTATACTCTTTTTTAGGGAACCTGATGAAGCATTCTTATTCACATCTCCGCTTTGTTATTAAGAAAATAATCGTTGATCCCATAAACCCATTGCCTCATGAATAGCAGCAAGACCAACTTCCAGTTCCTCACGAGAAGGTTCTCGTGTGGTTAAATACTGCAGTTGAGATATGAAGGAAAGAAAGGGAGAAAATTTTTCAGTTATTGATGGCCGTGAAAAAATCTCAATTATTTCATATGCTATGCCGAGGATTAAAATGAAGATGAGCAGTTCGCAGCCAAATGAGCCGCATGCGTTTCCCAGCGTATCATAGGTGCTGTAAGGGATAATAGCTGTTAATAGTATGAGAAGAGCAGCTAATGTAGTGCCGCAACGAAAGGCGAACCGTGAATTTTTCTCAGCATTGTCGAATGTGAGGCTTTCGTGCTTAAAAAAGGTGTTTATTACTTTATGCTCAGCCCCATGATATTTAAGGCATTGAGCCCCCATTATAAGATAAAAAAATAATTGAAGAAATAATATATATATAATAATAAATAGTGGTGTGCGAATAAAAAAATTGAAAGTATATAAAGCAGGCGCAAAAAGATAAAAGAGGCTTATAAGAAAGAGAAAAATAAGCCCGTGGAAAATACGCTTTTTTATCTGAAGATCTATAAGGCCATTCTTGGATAGTTGTCTCAGGTTAGTACGGGATAGGTTAAATACGAGAAAGATTTGTCTAAACACCATCAGTGAACGGATAAAAGGGAGTTTAAATAGTTTTAATTTGGGAGGAGGAATAATTTTGGAGAAGACTCGTATCTGACCATTATTTAATCTTACTGCAAAGGCGACCTTTGGTCCAAAAAGTATTCCGATGCCAAATCGTCCTGATACTCCACCAATTTTTGGCTTTTTTAAATATTTTTTTGTAGGGTCCATAGTTTATTTCATTTCTTTGAATTATGAGTGCACAGCGAGTCTAGCTTCCTTAATAATATGTCTGGCAATTGATCGCGCGCGGGCACCTTTATCAAATTTTTATTCTTATCAATGATGCATGTATAATCTATTATAGTTTTCTCGGAAACATATCTGTTCGCAACGAGAATATCAGCCTGTGAATCTAATAAACTTTTATAACCAATTTCGATTATTTCGTGTTCTGATAAACCGCACTCCAATTTAAATTTTACTAGTATGCTTTTAGGCGCCCATTTTTTTATCCGATCTACAATCTTAACAGTGGGTTTTAGTGTTATATGAAGATCCTCTGCGCCGGATTTAATCTTTCCCTGAAAACTTTGTGAAAGAGTATAATCGGATACAGCCGCTGAATGTATAATAATATGATAGGGACGAGATAATAAAAGCGTATGCATGAGAGAGAGTAATTCATTGAAATATTTGAATCTTATAACTTCTATGGATCCAAAAAGTGTGGTATCGGCCGTGATGTTTCCTGGTCCGAGCACAAGCGTCACATTACATCCACAATCTAAAGCTTTCCTGGCAATAGCACAACCCGTATTTCCTGTTGCTATATTAGTTATTATCCTGATCTCATCGATTGGTGTCCACGTGGGGCCTGCGGTAATGAGAACATTTTGGTTTATCAGCATGGAACAAGCCTCATATTCTAATGACGAACTTTCATTTTATAACATAGAAGATGGAATTTTTCAACCGCTCAACAAATAGGTATCAACAAATAGCCCAGGCAATCGCATGAAAAATTTTATCAGGATGCGAGCTTAGAATATATGCCCTTTATTTTTTTTCTAATAATTTTTATCATTTTATTTGACAAAAATCTATTTTTCTGATATTTATATAACCGTTGTGCTTTTATAATATACTGCATTGTTTATGAGAGAGCTATAGCCGAATTTAGCAAGCAGGTTATACGATAAGAAAAAGATATCGGTGAAAATAATTACCGGGATTCAAATTGAAGCAGAGGTGGTGAATAAATTTATATGGAAGTTTATGTACAGAATAATGAAGTGGAGCGCGCATTAAAGACTCTGAAAAAAAAATTGATCAGGGAAGGCTTTTTTTCTGAATTACGAGAGCGTCAATATCATCAGAAGCCAAGCGTTAAAAGAAAAAAGAAACGATCCAGAGCGAATAGAAGAAGAAAAAAGGCAGAAAGAGAAGGACGATAGTAATTGTATACTATCCTAATGTCGAATTTACATAGCTATTACAATCTCATCTGAAAACACCGTTTTACTTAAGTAGGGAGAAGAATCTGTAAGAAATTAAAAAAAGAGAAATTTTATAGTAGAAATGAATGATAAATCGTGATATTATCTGAAATTACAAGAGAATTTGAGAAAAAGAGCGGAAATTGTGTTTAATTGAGTCTTAATCTCCCTATATTATCATTGATATTTAATTTATTAATTATTAATATACCCTCTCTTAAATTGTAAAATAAAGAGATAGAGTATAACTTATTAATAATTAATATATTTTTAAAGGTTTAAGCTGGCGTAGCTCAGCCGGTAGAGCAGCTGATTTGTAATCAGCCGGTCGGGGGTTCAAATCCCTTCGCCAGCTTTTAATTGAGAAATAACGAGATATTCAGATATAACAAGAGTAGAAAAGGTGGGGTTCCCGAGCGGCCAAAGGGAGCAGACTGTAAATCTGCCGGCAAAGCCTTCGGAGGTTCGAATCCTCCCCCCACCATAGAGTAACTTAGCGGGAATAGCTCAGTTGGCTAGAGCATCAGCCTTCCAAGCTGAGGGTCGCGGGTTCGAATCCCGTTTCCCGCTCTATTAGGCTGATTGAACTATGCCCACGTAGCTCAGACGGTGGAGCACTTCCTTGGTAAGGAAGAGGTCACCGGTTCAAGTCCGGTCGTGGGCTTTAAACCAGTGGTGAGAAAATGAAAGATGTTATAACATTAGCATGTACCGAGTGTAAGCAGAGAAATTATACTACGACAAAAGATAAAAAGAAGCATCAAGCAAAGATAGAATTAAAGAAATACTGTAGGTTTTGTCGGGTCCATACGTTACATAAAGAAATTAAATAATTGACAGGCCAGTAGCTCTAACGGTTAGAGCACCGGACTCCAAATTCGGGTGCTGGGGGTTCGAATCCCTCCTGGCCTGTATAATATGTAAGATAAGGGATAGTGCATGACAAAGAAAATAAAGAAGGCTATAGAGTTTTTAAAAGAAGTTAAAATTGAATTACGAAAGACTACATGGCCAAATCGTCATGAAGTTATTAGCTCGACTATTGTGGTTCTCATTGCCACTTTTTTTGTGACGTTTTTTCTATGGGTATGCGATATTTCATTTGATCGTTTGATACGATTAATTATTAAATAGGGGAAGTCACAGAGTAACAATAAATTAAAGGTAGTAAAGAATTAAAGAAATATAAAAGGAGAATTACCACTAATGGCGATGCAATGGTATGTAATACATGCCTATTCAGGATATGAAGAAAGAGTGAAGGCAGAGATTGAGCAAAGATTCAAGCATCTTGGATTTGAGGATAAGCTTTCACAGATTATCATTCCTACTGAGGATGTATTTGAACATAAAAAAGGTCATAGACAGGTAACCACACGTAAATTTTTTCCGGGATATATAATGGTTGAGATGGAGATGTCGGATGAGACGTGGTACATTATAAAAAATACACCAAAGGTTACTGGATTTGTGGGAGTTGATTCAAAGCCAACCCCCATGCCGCAAGAAGATATAGACAAAGTCCTCGATCAGATGCGATCAGGGCATGAAAAACCACGTCCTGAGGTTTTATTTGAGCGAGGAGAGAGAGTGAAAATAATAGATGGCCCTTTTGCCAGCTTTACTGGGCGAGTAGATGATGTGAATGAAGATAAAGAAAAACTTCACATATTGGTTTCTATATTTGGACGGTCAACACCTGTAGAATTAGGTTTTTATCAGGTAGAGAAGATTTAAGCAATGGGAGATTATTAGGATGGCCAAAAAGAAAATTGTCGCGAGTGTGAAATTACAGGTTCCAGGAGGAAAAGCCAATCCCTCACCCCCTGTTGGCCCTGCATTAGGTCAGCACGGGGTTAATATTATGGAATTTTGCAAAAGTTTTAATGACAGAACAAAAGCCCAAGAGGGGCTTATAATACCAGTAGTTATAAGTATCTATGCAGATCGAACATTTTCCTTCATTACTAAAACACCTCCGGCGGCAGTATTGTTAAAGCAGGCAGCAGGAATAGCGAAGGCATCAGGAGAGCCGAATAGGACGAAAGTCGGATCAGTAACCAGAGGGCAGGTTGAGGAAATTGCCAAAACAAAGATGGCGGATCTTAATGCTATTAATCTGGAAGGAGCAATGAGAATAATAGAAGGCAGTGCCCGGTCAATGGGAATCGAGATAAAAGATTAGCTAATTTACTAGGGAAGGTTATGAAAAAAGGGAAAAAGTATTTTACATCAAAAGAAAAATTAGAAACCGGAAAGAAATATGAGTTAAAAGAGGCTCTTTCATTAGTAAAAGAGTTATCATACGCTAAATTTGATGAGTCAGTAGATATGGCGGTGAAACTGGGAGTAAATCCCCGGAAATCGGACCAGATGGTGCGGGGGAGTGTCGTGCTTCCTCATGGCACAGGTAAAACTGTTAAGATTTTAGTGTTTGCCAAGGGTGAAAAAGAAAAAGAAGCATTAGATGCAGGAGCTGATTATGCTGGTGCGGATGAACTGGTAGAAAAGATAAAAACGGGGTGGTTGGATTTTGACCGTACCATTGCGACGCCAGATATGATGGGCAGTGTGGGGAAATTAGGGAAAATTCTTGGCCCCCGAGGTTTAATGCCGAATCCTAAGACCGGCACAGTAACATTTGATGTCGCCCGGGTAATAGAAGAGATCAAAAAGGGAAAGGTTGATTTTCGGGTTGAGAAGGCAGGGATTGTTCATGTTCCCATAGGCAGGATTTCTTTTAATGTTGATCAATTGGTTGAGAATGCTTTTTCATTTTTGCAGACTGTTCTGCGTCTGAAGCCACCAACAAGCAAGGGTGAATATCTAAAGAAACTGGCAGTATCAAGCACAATGGGCCCAGGTATTAGACTAGATATCATAAAAATAAAGAATGAGTTAAAATAACACCCTAACGCTTGGATCATTTCTAATATGGATAATAAAGGTTTTGATAATAGTATAAAGAGAGGTAGATAGAGTGAATAGAGAAGGCAAGAAGTCCATAGTCGCTGAATTACAGGATAAATTTCAAAAGTCCCAGAGTATTGTGTTTGCTGACTTTATTGGCATGAGTGTGAGCCAGATGGAGGATCTTCGGGGAAAGGCACGAGCCTCGAATGTTGAGATAAAAGTGGTGAAGAATACACTTGCGAAAAGAGCGTATGATGTTTTTGGTGATAAGGAAGGAGTCAAGTTTCTCACTCATAATACGGCGGTGGGATTAGGATACGATGACCCGATTATTCCTATTAAAGTGTTATTGGATTATGCTAAAGAAAATGACAAGTTAAACCTTAAAGGCGCTCTCATACAAGGAAAATGTATAGATAAAGAAAAATTAAAGACATTGGCCTCGATACCCTCAAAAGAGGTATTATTGACTCAATTAGTAACTACGCTTCAATCACCTATACAAGGATTGGTGAATGTGTTGAGTGGCCCAATGAGATCTTTAGTGACTGTGTTGAAGGCTATTGAAGAAAAAAAAGAATAATTATGTGGAGGAAAAAGAATAATGAGGAGGATAAATTATGAGTGAAATAACCAAAAGTGATGTTATTGAGTATATCTCTAATATGAAAGTGATAGAACTTTCAGAGCTTGTAAAGGACTTAGAAGAAAAATTTGGGGTTTCAGCCGCCGCGCCCATGGCCGTCATGGGCCCAATGGGTGCAGGGGGGCAAGAGGCGGCGAAGGAAGAGGAACAAACTGAGTTTACCGTAAATTTAACAGGATTTGGTGATAAGAAGATCCAGGTTATTAAAGAGGTTCGTGCCTTAACAGGTCTTGGCTTGAAAGAAGCGAAAGAATTGGTCGATAGCTGTCCAAAACCTATAAAAGAGGGGGTATCAAAGGAGGAAGCAGAAAAAATTAAAGAATCATTAGAGGCTGCAGGGGCCAGCGTAGAAATTAAATAAAATTAAAAAGAGGTATTAATGGGAAAGATTAAGTTAAGTCATACAAAGGAGAAACGTTACAGTTTCGCCAAAATTCCATTAATTATGGAAGTACCTAATTTGATCAAGATTCAAACCGAATCATATGCTCACTTTCTGCAAAAAGATGTTCCTACTGATCAGCGTCAAGATGAAGGATTAGAAGGAATCTTTAGGAGTATTTTCCCAATTTCAGATTTCAGCGATACATGCTCTCTCGAATATGTTTCTTATAGCCTGGGAGATACCAAATTCAATATTGAAAACTGCCGTCAGAGAGGAATGACGTATGCCTACACTCTCAAATTAGTTGTTCGTTTAATTGTATGGGAAAAGGACCGGGAACAGATGACCAAATCGATTAGGGACATTAAGGAGCAGGAAATCTATCTTGGCGAGGTCCCTATCATGACAGAAAATGGTACTTTCATTATTAATGGGACAGAACGAACCATAGTCAGTCAGATGCATCGTTCGCCAGGGATATTCTTCGGTCATGATAAGGGCAAAACATATTCTGGCCAGAAAATTTTATATGTGGCGAGGATAATTCCCTATAGAGGTTCATGGGTCGAATTTGAGATGTGCACGAAGGATGTTATCTATTTAAGAATTGACCGGCGGCGGAAACTTTTAGCAACGATTCTGTTGCGAGCATTGGGATATGAAACGGATGAAGAAATATTGAAACTTTTTTATCAGACAGAACATATAGTAAAAAAGGAAAATGAGGAGGAAGGGTGGCATAAATTATTAGATCCGGATGAAGATATAGGGGAGCGTGTGGGAATTGATATCATTGATCCAGAGGAAGGCACTATATTGGTAAAAGCTCATAGTAAAATTGGAAGGAATATTATGAAACGGCTTCTGGAGAGAGGAATAACATCAATTCCGATGACCAGAGATCAATTAATAGGCCGATACTTAGCGAGCGATATTGTGAATGAAGAGACCGGTGAAATAATCCTCGCAACTAATACTATGATAACTGAGGAGGACATGGCAAAGATAGAGAGTGAGAATATCGCCAGGTTCGAGCTTTTAAAGGTAAAAGATGCAAAGATTGGTGAATCAATGCGTTTGACGGTTGCGAAAGATACTGTAAAAACGGAGAAGGATGCACTCATAGAAATTTATAAGCGCATGCGTCCCGGTGATCCGCCCACCGAGGATAGCGCGAAAACTTTATTTAATGGAATGTTTTTTGATCCAAAAAGATATGACCTTTCAAAGGTTGGGCGATTAATTATAAATCAACGGTTTGGCATGGATCAAAACCTTGATGTGCGTGTTTTGACGAAAGAGGATTTTATCGCCACCATCACTTATCTCCTGGAACTTGGAAATGGGTATGGAACGGTGGATGATATAGATCATCTTGGCAATAGACGCATAAGGTCTGTGGGAGAACTGCTTGAGAATCAGTTTCGTATCGGCCTCATGAGAATGGAACGAGCGATTAAAGAGCGGATGAGTATGCAGGATATGGAAACAGTTATGCCACATGATATTGTCAATGCCAAACCAGTCACTGCTGTGATAAAAGAGTTCTTTGGCAGTAGCCAGCTTTCCCAATTTCTTGATCAAACAAACCCTCTCGCAGAATTGACTCATAAACGACGTTTAAGCGCCTTGGGACCCGGAAGTTTAAGCAGAGAACGAGCAGGTTTTGAGGTAAGGGATGTCCATCCTACTCATTATGGCCGTATTTGTCCCATAGAAACCCCAGAAGGTCCTAACATTGGATTAATATCGTCACTGTCTACCTATGCGCAGGTGAATGAGTTTGGTTTTTTGGTTACTCCTTATAGGAAAGTGGACAAAGGCCGTGTATTAGATGAGATTGTATACCTCAATGCCACAGAAGAAGAGAATTTTTCGGTAGCGCAGGCTAATGCCCCGATAGACAACCATGGATATTTTGTGATGGATCGTGTACTCTCCCGTGTCAAAGGGGATTTTAAACGGATACAAAAAGACCAGGTGGATTATATGGATGTGTCTCCAAAACAACTAGTGAGTGTTTCCACAGCGCTGATACCATTTCTTGAACATGATGATGCCAACAGAGCGCTCATGGGATCAAATATGCAGCGGCAAGGAGTTCCCTTATTGAAGGCAGAATCACCAATTGTGGGCACGGGTATGGAGGCGATTGTGGGCAGGGATTCCGGAACAATAAAAAAAGCAAAAAGAGCGGGTATTATTGAGGTTGTCAGTTCATCTCATATTATAATAAGAGCTGAGGAATCCGGCAATGCACACCAGGCAGAAGAAGGTGATGGAGCAAAAGAGAACCAAGAATCCATGCTGGATGTGTATGAGTTATTAAAATTCAGGCGGTCCAATCAGAATACCTGTTTAAATCAAAGACCCATTGTAAAAGTTGGTCAGCGGGTTGAAGATGGTGAATGTATTGCTGACGGTTCTGCGACAGAAAATGGAGAGCTTGCGCTTGGCAAGAATGTGCTTGTCGCCTTTATGCCCTGGGGTGGATATAATTTTGAAGATGCTATTTTAATAAACGAGAATTTGGTGAAAGATGATAGATATACATCAATACACATTGAAGAATTCGAATTAGAGGCACGTGATACAAAATTAGGGAAAGAGGAGATCACAAGGGATATCCCCAATGTAGGCGAAGAGGCGCTGCGGAATTTAGATGAAAGCGGAATTATTAGAATAGGAGCTGAGGTGCATCCAGGTGATATTCTTGTGGGGAAAGTTGCTCCTAAAGGAGAAACACAATTAACTCCCGAGGAAAAATTACTAAGGGCAATCTTTGGAGAGAAGGCTGCTGATGTCCGTGATGCTTCATTAGTTGCTCCTCCAGGAATTGATGGTGTTGTCATTGATGTAAAGGTATTCTCTAGAAAAGGGATGGAGAAGGATAAACGCGCACAGAGTATTGAGGAAGAAGAAACAGGGGAACTGAAAAGAATTCTTCAGGATGAAATTCAAATAGTAAGAGAACAAAGCGATAAAAAAATAAAAAACTATTTGGAAGAGAATGATCTTATTGATGAGGAACACAGCAAACGGCTACTCGAAGGGGAAGAGGATTTTGACTCTATTGATAATCCTGACATCCGATACCATTTAAAAGAAATAAGATCTGAAGGTGAATCTCAGATAGAATATTTTCAGAACATATTTCAAGAGAAGGTATCACGATTGGAAAAAGGCGGGGAACTTCCACCGGGTGTGATTAAGATGGTGAAGGTATATATTGTGCTCAAAAGGAAATTATCTGTAGGGGATAAGATGGCTGGAAGGCACGGGAATAAAGGTGTTGTAGCGAAAATACTTCCTCAGGAGGATATGCCTTATTTACCTGATGGGACACCGGTTGAAATAATATTAAATCCACTTGGGGTCCCTTCGAGAATGAATGTAGGTCAGATCTTAGAAACCCATCTGGGATGGGCAGCCCAAGCGCTTGGAATAAAAATAGCAACACCGGTTTTTGACGGTGCAATAGAGCAGGAGGTGAAAGAGGCTTTAAAGGAAGCTAATTTGCCCGAATCCGGTCGCACAATCCTCTATGATGGCCGCACAGGATTGCCTTTTTATCAAGAAGTAACCGTTGGATATATTTATATGATTAAATTAGCTCATCTTGTTGACGATAAAATTCATGCTCGATCAATTGGCCCTTATTCACTTGTGACCCAACAACCCCTTGGAGGAAAGGCACAATTCGGTGGTCAGAGATTCGGAGAGATGGAAGTGTGGGCACTTGAAGCGTATGGCGCTGCTCATACATTGCAGGAGATTTTGACAGTCAAATCAGATGATGTAAGTGGACGAACCGACGCGTATGAGGCGATTGTAAAGGGTGAAAATTTAAGAGCAGGTAATATTCCAGAGTCATTTAATGTATTACTAAAAGAATTGCAGAGTCTTTGTCTTGACGTAGAGTTATTAAAAGAAGACAATGAACAAGAAATGGATAATAATTAATTAAAGACAAAGGGGGTAAGAGCTTGAGATCCTATTCGGACTTCATGGCAAAAAAGAAAGAAATTTCAGAATTCGATGCCATATCCATTGGTTTGGCATCACCTGATAAAATAAGGTCATGGTCTCATGGGGAAGTAAAAAAGCCTGAGACAATAAATTATAGGACCTTTAAGCCGGAGAAAGACGGCTTGTTTTGCGCAAAAATATTTGGACCTGTAAAGGATTGGGAATGTAATTGCGGTAAATATAAACGGATGAAGCACCGAGGTGTTGTGTGTGAGAAATGTGGTGTGGAAGTTATTCAGTCAAAGGTAAGGCGTGAAAGACTTGGCCATATAGAATTGGCCTGCCCTGTATCCCATGTATGGTTTTTTAAAGGCCTCCCGAGCCGTATCGGCCAACTCCTTGATATGACCTTACGAGATTTAGAAAAGGTGTTATATTTTGAGGCTTATCTTGTGATAGATCAGGGAGATACGCCTCTTAACAAACATGAGATTTTGAGGGAAGAGAATTATCGTAAATTAAAGGAGGAATATGGCGATCGATTTATCGCGAAAATGGGAGCCGGTGCGGTAAGGGATTGTTTAAAGGCCTTGGACATTCCGAAGCTCGCTAAAGAATTGCGCGAGGAAATGAAGATTACACGGTCATCCCAACAGCAGAAGAAGGTTGCAAAGCGTCTTAAGGTCGCGGAGGCCTTTCTCCACTCCAATAATAAGGCAGAATGGATGATATTAGAGGTTATTCCTGTTATTCCTCCGGAGCTGCGTCCTTTGGTTCCCTTGGATGGGGGAAGGTTTGCAACATCAGATTTGAATGATTTGTATAGACGTGTTATCAATAGGAATAACCGGCTTAAAAGGCTGCAGGAACTACATGCTCCTGATGTGATTGTAAAAAATGAGAAAAGGATGCTCCAAGAGGCAGTTGATGCGCTCTTTGATAATGGAAGGCGGGGCAGGATTTTACGAGGGGCGAATAATAGGCCTTTGAAATCCCTCAGCGATATGCTCAAAGGTAAACAAGGAAGATTTAGACAAAATCTATTAGGAAAACGTGTGGATTATTCAGGACGATCTGTTATTGTGGTTGAACCGGAATTAAAGCTGCACCAGTGTGGCATTCCTAAGAAAATGGCGCTCGAACTTTTCAAGCCATTTATATATCATAAATTAGAGGAAAAGGGGTATGTATCGACTATTAAGGCAGCGAAAAAGATAGTTGAAAAGCAGAGAGAAGAAATATGGGAAATATTAGAAGAGGTGGTTGCAGAGCACCCTGTGTTGCTTAATAGGGCCCCAACTCTTCATAGATTGGGTATTCAAGCCTTCGAACCATTATTGGTTGAAGGCAAGGCTATTCGTATTCATCCATTGGTATGTACTGCATTCAATGCTGATTTTGACGGGGATCAGATGGCTGTTCATGTACCTTTAGCTATTGAGTCACAGTTAGAGGCGAAGATACTTATGCTTTCGACGAACAATATATTGTCTCCGGCTAATGGATCACCCGTGACTGTGCCAAGTCAGGATATGGTGTTGGGGTGGTATTTTTTAACCAAGGAAAAAGAGGGTGAGAAGGGCGAGGGCAAAGTATTTTCCCACATGGATGAAGCTGTATTAGCATATGAATTAGGGTATATTCATCTTCAAGCACGAATTAAAATCAGGATTAACGGAGAGTTAATAGAAACAACCGTGGGAAGGATTCTTTTTAATCAGATATTGCCCGAAGGAATGCCATATATTAATAAGAATGTGAAGAAAAAAGATCTTATAGATTTAGTAAGCCTGAGCTGTAGAAAATATCCCTTGCAACACACCCTTGAGTTTTTGGATAACTTAAAATCAGATGGATTTAAATATGCCACCATATCGGGCATTTCTATTGGTATTGATGATATGCAGATACCGGCAAATAAGGCTGATATCATTGCTGATGCTGAGAAATCAGTCTTGGAAGTAGAAAAACAACACTATGAAGGTATTATTACTGATGGAGAAAGATATAATAAAGTCATAGACATCTGGTCGCGTGTAACGGAAGTTATTTCTAATGAAATGTTTTCTGAATTAAAAAATACTGATAAGGTAAAGGGCAGGGGAAGATCAGAATCAACAGGGGAGTTTAATCCAATTTTCATGATGGCAGATTCGGGAGCCAGGGGGAGCAAACAACAAATCCGTCAGTTAGCCGGTATGCGAGGCCTCATGGCTAAGCCCACTGGCGAAATTATGGAAACGCCCATAACAGCTAATTTTAGAGAGGGATTAAGCGTATTACAATATTTTATTTCAACCCATGGTGCGAGAAAAGGGCTTGCGGATACCGCACTTAAGACAGCCGATTCAGGGTATCTTACGCGGCGGTTGGTTGATGTTGCGCAGGATGTAATTATTACAATGGAGGATTGCGGGACAATCAACGGTATTGATGTGGGACAGATTATTGAAGGTGGGGAAGTGATTGCTTCCATAAAAGATAGGATATTGGGGAGAGTTGCACTAGAGGACATTAAGGACACGGTAACGGGTGAAATCCTTGTGAGGGCGAATGAAGAAATTGATGAAGATATCGCAGAAATGATAGAGAATGTCGGTATAGTGAATGTCAATATAAGATCGGTGTTGACGTGTGAAGCACGCAGGGGAGTATGTGCGCGATGTTATGGCCGGAACCTTGCAACAGGTAAACAAGCTGAATTAGGGGAAGCGGTAGGAGTAATCGCTGCGCAATCAATCGGAGAGCCGGGGACACAGCTCACCATGAGAACATTTCATATCGGTGGTACTGCCCGCCTCACAGAGACGGAGTCAACATTAGAGGCCAGAAATAAGGGGATTGTCAGGTATCATAATTTAAATACTGTTGAAAATAGAGGTGCGCAGGTTGTGCTTAATCGTAATGGTATGATGGCAATTGTGGATGATATGGGCAGGGAGAGAGAAAAATATCCTATCATTTATGGCGCGAAGATATTAGTAAAGGATGATGAGCAAGTGGAGAAGGGGCAGAAATTGGTAGAGTGGGACCCGTATACTATAGCAATCCTCACTGAAACGTCGGGGAAGCTGCACTTGGTTGATGTAGTTGACGGTGTCACTATGAAAGAAGAAGTGGATGAGGTGACAGGCTTATCCCAACGAGTAATTATAGATCATTCAGAGGAGAAACGTCAGCCCCGTATAGTAATTAAGGATGAAAATAATAAAACAAAAGCCAGTTATCTGCTTGCCGCTGGAGCACATTTAATGGTTCTTGAAGGTGTTATGGTCGCTGCAGGTGATATTATTGCAAAAATTCCGAGAGAAACAACAAAAACAAAGGATATTACCGGCGGACTTCCACGTGTTGCAGAACTTTTTGAGGCAAGAAAACCAAAAGAGTATGCCATTATTGCTGAGATTGATGGAAGAGTAAAACTTGGCGGTGTGACAAAGGGAATGCGGAAGATTAAAGTCATTAATGAAATGGGAACGGAGCAAGAGTATTCAATACCAAGGGGAAAGCACATCAATGTTCGCGATGGGGATAGAGTAAAAGCGGGTGATCTTCTGATGGATGGCTCTCCCAACCCTCATGATATTTTAAAGGTTCTTGGGGATAGTGCTCTGCAGAAATATCTCGTCAATGAGGTACAAGAGGTATACCGGCTTCAGGGCGTGAACATTAATGATAAGCATATAGAAGTGATTGTGCGTCAGATGCTCAGATGGGTGAAGGTAGAGAGCGTTGGTGATACCTCATTTACCATAGATGAACAAGTTGATAAATTTCGATTTTTTGATGAGAATAAACGAATTATCGAACAGGGAGGGGAACCTGCGACCGGGCATCCGATATTGCTGGGAATTACAAAAGCGTCTCTTAGCACAGAAAGCTTTATATCTGCAGCCTCATTCCAAGAAATGACGAGGGTCTTAACAGAAGCGAGTGTATGTGGGAAAAAAGATTCTCTGAGGGGATTAAAGGAAAATGTAATTGTTGGGCGACTTATTCCCGCAGGCACAGGATTAAAATATTATAGAGATGTTGCAGTGGAAGAAAAAACCGATGAAGCCGTTGTTGAGACAGCGTAAAAAATTAAATTTTTCCATTTGACATCCGAAAATAGATACGCTATAATACTGGAACTTTTACACAAAAGAAGAGTAAGGAATTATTTATGCCTACTATTAATCAGTTAATAAAATATGGACGAAAAGAGGTTAAGAAGAAGAAGGATACCCCTGCTTTAGAAGCATGCCCTCAGAAAAGGGGCGTATGTTTAAGGGTGTATACTTCAACACCCAAGAAGCCAAATTCAGCGCTGCGAAAAGTTGCTCGTGTAAGGCTGACCAATGGAAAAGAAGTAACTACCTATATTCCGGGTATTGGTCATAATCTTCAAGAACACTCCATTGTGCTCATTAGGGGTGGAAGAGTGAAGGATTTACCGGGAGTGAGATATCACATTATCAGAGGTGTTTTGGATACTGTCGGGGTTCAGGATAGAAAACAGGCTCGTTCAAAATATGGCGCGAAAAGGCCAAAATAGGGAGGGATCACAATGCCGAGACGTCGTGAAGTAATACAACGGGTGTATAATCCTGATAGTCGGTATAATGATGTTCAAATAACAAAATTTATTAATATGATGATGCGTGATGGCAAAAAAAGCATTGTGGAATCGATCTTCTATAAGATGATGGATCTGGTGGCAAAGAAAACCAAGGAAGACCCTCTGAAGGTATTCAAGCAGGCTATGGCAAATGTAAAACCAGTATTAGAAGTAAAATCAAGGCGTGTCGGAGGGTCAACATATCAGGTGCCCATGGAGGTCAGATATAACAGGCGCACCACATTAGCAACAAGATGGATAATATCTTTTGCACGGAAGAGAACAGGAACGAGCATGGAAGAGCGTTTGGCTGCTGAAATTATAGATGCTGCGAATAACCGGGGGGCTTCTGTGAAAAAGAAAGAAGACACTCATAAAATGGCTGAAGCAAATAAAGCATTTGCTCATTATAAATGGTGATGACAACAGCGGTGATTTCAGAGAAGAATATTATTGAAAATACAAGAAATATAGGTATAATGGCCCATATTGATGCGGGGAAGACTACGACAACCGAAAGAATTCTTTTCTATTCAGGTATTACCTATAAGATGGGAGAAGTTGACGAGGGATCTGCAGAGATGGACTGGATGCAACAAGAGAAAGAGAGAGGAATCACTATTACCTCTGCAGTGACCACCTGTTTTTGGAGGAATAAAAAGATAAATATCATAGATACCCCTGGGCATGTTGATTTTACCGCAGAGGTTGAACGAGCATTGAGGGTCCTTGATGGAGCAATTGCAATTTTCTGTGGTGTAAGTGGCGTCGAATGCCAATCAGAAACAGTGTGGCGTCAGTCTGAGAAGTATTCAATACCGAGAATTGCGTATATTAATAAGTTGGACCGGATAGGAGCTGATTGTTATAAGACTATTGACTCAATTCATAAACGATTAGGCGCACACACAATCATTATTCAGCTTCCCATTGGAACGGAAAATGATTTTTCAGGGGTGATCGATCTTGTTCGAATGCAGGCAGTCATTTGGGATGAAGATGATTTGGGCGTTAAGTATAGATATGAAGATATACCCAAAGAATACAGGCAAAAATCACAGGAATATCGGATCAAATTGTTGGAGCAGGTCGCTGAGATGGATGATGAATTAATGGAGCAATATATAGAAACAGGCAATCTTTCTGAAGCAGATATAAAAAGAACAATAAGGAATTGCACAGTGAAGCACAATATGGTGCCAGTCCTATGCGGATCATCGTATAAAAATAAAGGTGTCCAATTGTTATTAGATGCAGTCATAGATTATCTTCCTTCGCCTTTAGATATACCACCTATTAAGGGATTAAATCTAAACACAAAACAGGAAGAAGAAAGGGAGGCAAGTGTAGAAGAGCCTTTTTCGGCGTTAGTCTATAAAATAATGAATGATGCATATTCAGGCCCTCTTGTATTCTTTAGAACATATTCAGGAAATGTCTGTTCTGGAGATACAGTATATAATGCAACAAAGGGGTGCCACGAGAAAATAGGTCGTCTCTTAAAGATTCATGCCAATAAGAGAGAAGAAATAAAAAGAGTCAATGCTGGTGATATTGCAGCGGCAGTAGGATTCAGAAAGACAATCACAGGAGATACTATATGTCACGAGAATTACCCCCTGGTATTTGAATCAATAGAGTTTCCAGATCCAGTCATGTCTGTCGCGATAGAACCGAAGACCAAGAATGATCAGGAGAAATTGTCATCTGTTTTATATAAATTATGCCAAGAGGATCCTACGTTTAAGCTACGCATCGATAAAGAAACAGGGCAGCACATAATATCAGGAATGGGAGAACTCCATCTAGAGATATTAGTTGAGAGAATGTTTCGGGAATATAAACTGAATGCGAATGTAGGAAAACCCCAAGTGGCTTACAAAGAGACGATTTCAAATGCAACAAAGGGAGAAGGTAAGTTTATTAAACAGACAGGGGGGCGAGGACAATATGGTCATGTAATTATTTTAGTAGAACCACGAGAACGAGGCAGTGGATTCAATTTTCAGAATAATGTCGGAGAAGATGTTATTCCAAAGGAGTATATCTCCGCAATAGAGAATGGATTAATTGAAGCAACTGAAACCGGAATATTAATCGGGTACCCGGTAATAGACCTCAAGGTTACTCTGATAGGAGGCTCTTTTCATGAGGTGGATTCTTCTGATTTGGCCTTTAAAATAGCCGCATCAATGGCTTTCAGGGATGCTGCTAAAAAGGGGGAGACGATACTGCTTGAACCCACCATGAATATTGAGATTTTGATTCCGGAGGATTATTTAGGGGATGTGATAGCTGATATTAATTCCAGAAGAGGAAAGATTGAATTCATGGAGCAGAAGCGTATGGGCAGGGTAATTAAAAGTAAGATACCTCTTGCTGAGATGTTCGGATATAGTACCCACCTACGTTCTATAACGCAGGGGAGGGGAACGTATAGTATTGAATTCTCAGTGTATGAGGAGGTCCCTCGACAGATATCTCAAAAAATACTTGCCAAAGTATATGGAAAATAGAGAAAAGTAAAAAAATAGGAGGATAATAGATGGCGAAGGAGAAGTTTGAAAGAAGTAAGCCGCATATTAACATTGGAACAATAGGTCATGTTGACCATGGCAAAACAACACTTACGGCTGCAATAACACAATTATTGGAAAAGAAAGGATTAGCAAAGTATGTCCCATTTGATGACATAGATAAGGCCCCTGAAGAGCGAGAGCGTGGTATAACAATCGCTACGGCTCATGTGGAGTATGCTACTGAAAAGAGGCACTATGCACATGTGGATTGCCCTGGGCACGCTGATTATGTCAAGAATATGATAACCGGTGCCGCTCAGATGGATGGGGCTGTTCTCGTTGTATCAGCAGCTGATGGACCTATGCCTCAGACAAGAGAGCATATATTGTTGGCAAGGCAGGTAGGAGTGCCTTACATTGTCGTATATTTGAATAAGATAGATATGGTTGATGATGAAGAATTGCTTGAGCTTGTGGAACTGGAAGTGAGAGAACTTTTGAGTGAATATGAATTCCCGGGCGACGATATACCCGTGATAAAGGGATCGGCACTCAAGGCATTAGAATCTGGGGATCCGGATGCAGATGTCTGTAAAAGCGTATTTGAGCTAATGGATGCTGTAGATTCATATATTCCTGAGCCAAAACGGGAGATAGATAAGCCATTCTTATTACCAGTTGAGGATGTATTTACCATATCAGGAAGGGGTACTGTTGCAACAGGGAGAGTGGAACGAGGAAAGGTGAGAATTGGTGATGAGGTGGAGATAATAGGGATAAGAGACACAGCAAAAACAGTTGTGACTGGGGTTGAGATGTTTCGTAAAGAGCTTGATGAAGGGCGAGCCGGGGATAATATAGGCGTATTATTGCGTGGAAAGAAACGCGAAGAGATAGAACGTGGTATGGTGTTGGCTGAACCGAAATCTATTACACCGCATACAAAATTTAAAGCTGAGGTCTATGTATTGACGAAGGAGGAAGGTGGACGCCATACACCATTTTTCCAAGGCTATCGCCCACAATTTTATTTCAGGACCACTGATGTGACAGGTACTGTAGAATTGGAAGAGGGCACAGAGATGATAATGCCGGGAGATAATACGCATGTGACCGTAACATTAATAACACCGATAGCTATGGAAAAAGAGCTGCGTTTTGCCATTAGAGAAGGAGGACGAACTGTGGGGGCAGGTGTGGTTATTGAGGTCTTAGAGTAGAACAGTATGAGTGAAAGAATTAGAATTCGACTTAAAGCCTATGATCATAAGATTTTAGATCAATCAGCATTAGAGATCGTCGATACAGCCGAAAGAACGGGTGCTCGTGTGAAAGGTCCGATTCCCCTTCCGGCTGTTAAAAATCGTTATACAGTATTAAGATCTCCTAATATAGATAAAAAATCTAGAGAACAATTTGAAATTAGAACCCATAAGAGAATATTAGATATACTGGATCCATCATCCCAAACGGTAGATGCCCTAATGCGTCTTGATCTACCACCAGGTATTGATGTGGAAATAAAATTATATTCTAACTGATAAAAATGGAGTTGCAATGAAGGCAGAGATTGTCAATGTAGAAGGAAAAAAGACCGGAGAGATTGATCTGAGCGAGTCAATTTTTAACTGCGAAATAAAACAGCATTTGTTGCATGAAGTAGTTCACTATCAACTTGCTAAAAGAAGAAGCGGAACTGCCTCGACAAAGAATAGATCAAAAGTCCGGGGTGGAGGCTCAAAACCTTACAGACAAAAAGGCACAGGTCGTGCGAGGGCTGGTACGTCGAGATCACCTTTATGGGTAGGAGGAGGAATAATATTTGGCCCGCAACCGAGGGATTATTCTTTTAAAGTTAATAAAAAAGTCAGGAAACAAGCGCTCTGCACAGCCCTAAGCCTTCTGAGAAAAGATGGCAATATTACTGTAATAGACGAGTTTCCTTTGAAAGAAGCGAAGACGAGATATGCGGTTGAGATATTAGAAGGCCTTGGAGTAAAAGAGAAAGCCCTCATTATAGTGAATGGCGAATATGAGCAGCTAAGGCGTGCTACTCGTAATTTATCATGGATTAAGGTAATGGGCGTGAGCGATCTTAATGTATTCGATATCCTGAATTATAAAAAGATAATAGTACTTCAATCTGCGATGGCAAAAATTGAGGAGAGATTGGGATAAATGAAATCACCTTATAAAATAATAAAGAGTCCTGTCGTGACTGAGAAGAGTAGTAATCAGAATGAAGAATTGAATAAAGTAACTTTTGAGGTTTCTGCTGATTCTAATAAAATTGAAATAAAAAGAGCAATTGAGCAAATTTTCGAAACTGAAGTTGTCCGTGTGAATACAAAATGGATAAAAGGCAAAATGAAGAGGTTAGGAAGGAATGAGGGAAAACGAGCGGATAGAAAAAGAGCAATCGTCACCTTAGCAGAAGGCAAACGTATAGATATTTTAAGCACCTTTTAATACGAAATCATTAATGTCGTAGGAAAATAGATAACAATGGGAATAAAAAAATATAGAGCTATTACACCGGGAAGAAGAAATCAATCTGCATTTTTATTCGATGAGCTTACCACTGACCGACCACAGAAGCAACTCGTAAAACCACTTAAAAAGAGAGGGGGACGGGGAGCACGGGGAAATATTACTTGCAGGCATCGTGGTGGCGGGCATAAACGGCGATTCAGAATAATAGATTTTAAACGTGATAAATTTGATATACCAGCGACAGTGAAAACAATAGAATATGATCCAAATAGGTCAGCGCGCTTGGCCTTGCTTCAATACGCTGACGGAGAGAGACGGTATATTCTTGCAACCGAAGGGATGAAGGTAGGGCATAGTGTTATGGCGGGAGAAAATATTGAAGTCAATACAGGTAATGCAGCACCCCTGTCATGTATCCCGGTAGGGACGGTTATCCATAACATTGAAATGAAAAAAGGAAAAGGCGCTCAATTGGTAAGATCAGCTGGCGGCAGTGCCCAATTATTAGCCAAAGAAGGCAATTATTGTCATATTCGCATGCCCTCGGGAGAGGTAAGGTTGATTCATAAAGAATGTATGGCTACTATCGGACAGATCGGTAATTCTGAACACAGTAATATTAGACTTGGAAAGGCAGGGAGGGTTCGTTGGCTTGGGAAAAGACCTCATGTACGTGGTGTTGTCATGAATCCTGTAGATCATCCGATGGGGGGAGGAGAAGGCAGGTCATCCGGAGGAAGGCATCCGTGTAGTCCTTGGGGCCAACTGTCCAAGGGGTATAAAACAAGAAAGAAAAGGAAATCGTCAAGTAAATATATAATGAGAAGCAGAGGGAAATAAGAAAAATGTCACGATCACTTTATAAAGGACCATATATAGATAAGAATATTATAAAGAAAGTTGGACAGATGGAAAAGAGCAAAGAAAGAAAAGTGATAAAGACATGGGCTCGAGCTTCAACTATATTCCCTGAGATGGTAGGGTATACATTTGCAGTGCACAATGGAAAAAAATTCGTTCCGGTCTATATAACAGAAAATATGGTAGGCCATAAATTAGGAGAATTTGCCCCTACAAGGACATTTCGAGGGCATGGTTCTAAATCTGAGAAAAAATCAGGAGTTCGTTAATTCGAAAACATCTGAGAATGAACTTTACATAAGATGATACAAAGAGGATAGAGTAAAGCGATGACAATGATAAAAGCAAGTGGTAAATACCTAAGAACAACACATACAAAGGCACGACCAGTCGTTAATTTAATACGAGGGAAAAAAGTTGAAGAAGCCTTAAATATATTGAAATTTATTAATACTAAACCAGCGAGATTTATTGAGAAGATACTTAAGTCCGCCATAGCAAATGCTGAAGAGAATAAAAAGATCGATGATATTGATACCTTATATATTAAAGAGATATTTGTGAATAATGGGCCAACAGCAAAAAGATTTATGCCGAGAGCGAGAGGACGAGCCTGTAAGATACTTAAGAGATCGAGTCATATTAAACTCGCTTTAGACCAAGTATAAAATTTGGAGTGGAGGAATAATAGTTTTGGGACAAAAGGTAAATCCGATTGGGTTCCGGTTAGGATACACAAAAACGTGGGATTCAACCTGGTATGCAAAAAAAGATTATTGTACATTATTACATGAAGATTTGGCAATAAAGAAGTTTATTAAAAATAAATTAAAGAATGCCGGTATATCAAAAGTTGAAATCTCAAGGGCTTCTGATAAGGTAACGGTAAATATTTTGAGCGCAAGACCTGGCATTATTATTGGGAAGAAAGGAACTGAGGTAGATAGGCTTAAAGGTGAAATCCAGAAAATGACCTCAAAACAAGTCGCAATTAATATTAAAGAGATCCGAAAATCAGAGATTGATGCGCAGCTTGTGGCGCAGAATGTCGCTATGCAACTTGAGAAAAGGGTATCCTTCAGGAGAGTTATGAAAAAAAGAGTCCAATCCGCACAGCGTTTTGGGGCGTTGGGTATAAAAATTTGCTGTTCCGGACGATTAGGTGCAGCGGAGATGGCCAGAGTTGAATGGTATAGAGAAGGGAGGGTTCCACTTCATACGCTGCGAGCAGATATAGATTATGGGGTTGTCACGGCGAATACTACTTATGGGATTATAGGAGTGAAAGTGTGGATATATAATGGTGAAAATAAGAAGGGGGAAGAATAATAGACCATGTTAATGCCAAAGAAGGTTAAATATCGAAAACAGCAGCGGGGAAAGATGAAAGGAATTGCGAGAAAAGGGAGTACCTTGCATTTTGGAGAATATGGTATCAAAGCCATGGGGAGTTGTTGGATCACGAACAGACAAATTGAAGCAGCTAGGATAGCTATTACTCGATATATTAAGAGAGGCGGGAAAGTATGGATAAACATTTTCCCTGATAAGCCCATTACTAAAAAGCCGGCAGAGACGCGCATGGGAAAGGGAAAAGGTTCTCCTGATGAATGGGTTGCAGTGGTGAAAAAGGGCAGAATATTATATGAGATAGAGGGGGTAAATCCCGAAGATGCGAAAGAGGCATTTAGATTGGCTGGGCATAAGCTTCCTATTAAAACTAAATTTGTAAGTCGTGAGCTATAATTGAGGAGCGAAGTGATCTTTTTATAAAGGGCGCGGAAAGAATTAAAGAGATTTTTTAAAAAAGAGTAAGTGAGGAAACTATGATTGCAGCGAAATTCCGTGAGTTTAGTGATGAAGAATTAATTCAGAAAGAAGCGGATCTGAGGGAAGATCTTTTTAAATTAAAATTTCAGCATGCATCACAGCAACTACAGAATACATGCCGGATTAAGGAAGTAAAAAAGGATATAGGTCGTCTGCTGACAATTTGGAGAGAAAGAATAAAAGGGATACGATGAAAGAGCGAGGAATAAGAAAAAAAAGAATAGGGATTGTAGTGAGTAATAAAATGGACAAAACTGTGGTTGTAAGTGTTGAACGGCGGGTAATGGAACCTACCTACAAAAAGATCTTAAGAAGACATAAAAAATTTAAAGTACATGATCAAAATAATGAGTGTATGATCGGGGATAAGGTACTCATTGTAGAAACAAGACATTTAAGCAAAGACAAGTATTTTAGAGTAAAATCCATTTTAGAAAAATCAAAAGCAGAAATTTCGGACAATATGGGGAAAAAGTAATTATGATACAGGTCCAGACAATTATTGATGTTGCGGATAATTCGGGAGCAAAAAAACTTATGTGCATAAAAGTACTCGGTGGATCTCGACGAAGATATGCTCGGGTTGGAGATGTAATTGTTGTGTCGGTAAAGGAAGCATCACCCGGTTCTGCGGTCAAGAAGGGGAGTGTGAATAAAGCGGTAATAGTGAGGACAGCAAAAGAGATGCGTCGGGAAGATGGATCTTACATTAAATTTGATAGAAATGCTGCTGTATTGATCAATAATCAAGGGGAGCCACTTGGAACAAGAATATTTGGACCTATAGCACGGGAGTTGCGCAAAAAGCAATATACCAAGATTGTGTCCTTAGCGCCAGAGGTTATTTAGCGTATGTTTGCATCAAAAAAGAAAAAAAATATTAGTAAATTTTTAAAAATTAAGAAGAATGATAATGTATTTGTCATTGCCGGCAAAGATAAAGGAAAATCTGGCAGAGTCGTAAAAGTGTTTAGAAAGAAGGGAAGGGTCCTCATAGAAGGAATAAATATCGTTCAAAGACATATGAGGCCTACGCAAAAGCAACAACAGGGTGGTATTATCAAAAAGGAAGCGCCTCTTGAGGTTTCTAATGTAATGTTAAAATGTAATAAGTGTAATAAGGCCACTCGAGTAGGGTCACTCATTTTGGAAGATGGGCGCAAAGTTCGTGTGTGCAAGAGGTGTGAAGAGATATTTGCATAGGAGAGTGGAATAGAATAATGTCAAGGTTGAAAGATAAATATTCGAATGAGATAATTAATTCGCTTAAGAGTGATTATAGCTATAAAAATATTAATCAGGTGCCGAAACTTGTCAAGATCGTAGTGAATATGGGTGTGGGCGAGGCAATTCATGACGCAAAATCATTGGATAATGCCATCAATGATATGAAGTTGATTACGGGCCAGAGCCCTATAATTACAAGAGCCAAGAAATCAATTGCAGGATTTAAGTTGCGAACAGGCATGGGAATAGGATGCTGCGTCACGTTAAGAAGAGAGAGAATGTATGATTTTCTCGATAGACTTTTAAGTGTGGGATTGCCGAGAATAAAGGATTTTAAAGGATTATCCCCCAAATCGTTTGATGGCAAGGGTAATTATAATCTGGGATTAAAAGAACAGGATATATTTCCCGAAATAAGCTATGATAAAATGGATAAGGTGAGAGGAATGAATATTAGTATTGTCACTACAGCACATACAGATACCGAAGCACGTACATTATTAGACAAAATGGGAGTACCATTCAAAAAATAATTTGAATTATTAAAAAGTGGGGTTACAACAGGTGGCAAAAAAATCATTAATAGCAAAGGCAAAAAGGAAACCAAAATATAAGACGAGACATTATAACCGATGTAAATTATGTGGTCGACCGCGTGGATATTTAAGGAAATTTGGCATGTGTCGTATATGTTTTCGTTCATTGGCACTTCAAGGTGAAATTCCAGGTGTCATTAAAGCAAGTTGGTAAGGGGATATTATGGCAACTATAGATCCAATCGCTGATTTACTTACAAGAATAAGAAATGCAATAATGGCTAAACATAGTGAGGTAGAGGTAGGGGTATCACGAATTAAAATTGCAATTATAAATATTCTCAAGGATGGTGGGTATATAAGGGGGTACAAGATAACAGGAGAAGACCAGAAAAAAGCGGTAAAGATATTCTTAAAATATGATAAGAAAAATGTGAATGTTATCTCAGGTTTAAAAAGGATTAGCAAATCAAGTCGCAGGGTGTATGTAAATAAAAGTTCTATCCCCTATGTGCTTGGAGGTTTAGGTATCGCTATAATTTCAACCTCAAGAGGGATACTCACAGATAGGGCATGTCGCAAGGCAAATATTGGCGGAGAAGTAATGTGTTATGTGTGGTAGCAGGGTAAAAGAAAGAGAGTTAAAATGTCACGAGTAGGAAAAGAACCAATACCGATAGAAAAAGCTCTTGAAGTTACTATTGATGAGAAACAAATAGTAGTAAAAGGGCCAAAAGGTGAATTAAGACAGGACATAGTAGCTGGTATTGAGATAAAAAAAGAGAATGGAAGTCTCGTCGTTGGTTACCTTTGCGGTGAGAGAAAAAAACATAAATATATGGCCCTTCATGGATTGTACAGGTCTTTAATAGCAAATATGGTGAAGGGTGTTACTGAAGGTTTTACGAAGATTCTTGATATAGAGGGGATCGGTTATCGGGCGAATGTTTCAGGGAATGTATTAAACATGACACTAGGATTTTCTCATCCGATCGAATATTCAATTCCCGCGGGAATTTCTATTGAAGTGGAAAAATCGGGAAGCATCGTAGTAAGAGGTTCTGATAAACAGAAGGTAGGGCAAGTTGCGGCTGAGATAAAAAGTTTTAAGAGGGTTGAACCATACAAAGGAAAAGGTATCCGTTATCGAAATCAAGAAGTGCGAAGAAAAGTTGGTAAAGCAGGAGCGAAGTAATTCAGAGGAGGAGTATTTTGGGAAAAAGTAGGAAAGAACAGCTTAAGATACGACACAGGAGGGTTCGTAAAAAGGTAGGGGGTATATCTACGCGGCCAAGATTAAGCGTATTTAGAAGCTCAAAGCATATATATGCTCAGATAATAGATGATGAGAAGGGCATAACATTAGCTTCAGCCTCTACGATGACAAAAGAATTTAAAGAAAAAGGTGCCTGCGGAGGTAATATTGAGGCTGCCAAGCTCATCGGATCATATATTGCCCAAAAGGCTTTGACTAAGGGGATAGATAAGGTAGTATTTGATAGAGGAGGCAATATTTATCATGGGAGAGTAAAGGCCCTTGCCGACAGTGCGCGAGAAGGGGGTCTTAAATTTTAGTGATGGAGGATTAGTACTTGTCAAAAATCAACTATGAAGAGCTGGAATTAACGGACAAAGTAATAAGCATCAATAGGGTTGCAAAGGTAGTAAAAGGAGGCCGCAGATTCGGATTTAGCGCGTTAGTCGTAGTGGGAGATTTAAATGGCCATGTGGGTGTTGGGCTCGGGAAAGCCAGGGAGGTTCCAGAAGCGATAAGAAAGGCTATTGATCAAGCCAAAAAGAATATAATAAAGATCAATATAGTGAATAAAACAATTCCATATCAGGTTATTGGTCATTATGGAGCTGGCAGAGTATTGCTCAAGCCTGCATCCGCAGGGACAGGAGTCATTGCCGGAGGGGCCGTGAGAGCGATTGTTGAGGCAGTGGGTATTCAAGATATATTGACTAAATCTATGGGTTCTAATAATCACCATAATGTAATAAGGGCCACTATGCAAGGATTAATGAGTATTAAGAGTCCCCAACAGATTGCTGAGAGTCGTAATATAACTTCACCTGAGGATAATAGAGGGGGAGAGAATGCATAATATTAAGATAACCTTAAAGAAAAGCTATATTGGTCGACCGAAGAAACATCGTATTATATTGGATTCGCTCGCCTTGCGCAAGATTAATAAAACGGTAATAGTTCCAGACAATGCGCAGATGAGGGGTGCTATAAAGAAGGTTTCTCATCTTGTTGATGTATCATTTGAGGAGAGTGCATAATAATGTATTTAAATATGTTAAGACCGCCTGACGGTTCTCGGAAAAAAAGAAAAAAAGTCGGACGTGGAGATGGTTCAGGTCACGGAGGCACAAGCTGTAAAGGACATAAAGGCCAAAGGGCTCGATCCGGATCAGGAATCGGGAGAGGTAGCGAAGGAGGCCAGATGCCCCTGCAAAGAAGGCTTCCAAAAAGAGGTTTTCGTAATATATTTAAAAAAGAATATACAATAATCCATCTTAAAGATATAAATCTTTTTGAAAATGAGAGTGTTATTGGGCCGACTGAATTGAAAGAACGTGGCTTATTAAAAGCGGGAGATAAATTAGTAAAAATCTTATCTGATGGTGAGGTTTCAAGAGCAGTAACCGTGAAGGCTCATAAATTCTCTAAACGGTCTATAGAGAAGATTGAAGCGGCAGGTGGCAAGGCAGAGGTTATTTAATATTGATAGAGACGATTCGAAATATATTTAAAATCCCTGAATTAAAAAAGAGAATATTAATTACGCTGGCACTTCTCGCTGTTTTTAGAATAGGGGCTCATATTCCCACTCCTGGAATTAATGGCGCCGCACTTGCTGCTTTTTTTGCACAGGCAAAGGGCACGCTGCTTGGATTTTTCGATATGTTTTCTGGAGGGGCCTTATCAAGGCTCACTATTTTTGCACTTGGAATTATGCCTTATATTGATGCTGCAATTATTTTGGAGCTCCTCACTGTTGTTATACCGCATTTAGAGAAACTCTCAAAAGAAGGATCGGAAGGTCGGAAAAAGATTACACAGTATACTCGATATGGAACAATATTAATTTCGGTTATTCAATCCCTTGGAATAAGTTTTGGATTAGAGCAGATGAAAAGTCCTTCGGGGGTAGCAATTGTGCCTATAGGGGGGTGGCCCTTCCGGCTTATCACTGTCATAACGCTGACCGCAGGTACTGTGTTTCTAATGTGGCTCGGAGAACAGATAACTGAGAGGGGAATTGGTAATGGTATCTCGTTGTTAATTATGGGCGGTATTATTGTGAGGGGACCGGCGGCGGTTATTAATACAATACGTTTATTAAGAACTGGTGAGTTTAGTCCTTTTCTTGTGATAGTACTTTTAGTGTTCATGGCCCTTGTGTGTGCTGCAGTGGTATTTGTAGAAACCGGTGAACGTAAAATACCTGTCCAATATGCGAAACGGATGGTTGGCAGAAAAGCAGTGGGAGGACAGAGTACCTATATTCCTCTTAAGGTGAATACAGCAGGAGTTATTCCCGTGATATTTGCAGCTTCTATAATCATGTTTCCCGCAACGATTGCTAATTTTATAAAGCACCCGATTATGCAAATGATTGCGAGCGGTCTCTCACCTGGTGCGTGGATGAATACAATACTTTATGTTGTTCTTATTGTGTTCTTCTGTTATTTTTATACGGCGATCATATTCAATCCGGTAGATGTAGCCTCTAATATGAAAAAATATGGTGGTTTTATTCCTGGAATACGACCGGGCAAAAATACAGCAGAATATATTGAGGCAATTCTTGTTCGTATAACACTGGCAGGATCTATTTATTTATCAGCATTATCGATTCTTCCAAATTATTTGATAAAATGGTTTAATGTGCCATTTCATTTTGGAGGAATTGCCTTGTTGATTATTATTGAGGTGGGTCTTGATACGGTACGACAGGTTGAGTCTCATCTCATTATGCGTAATTACGAAGGCTTTATGAAAAAGAAGATTAAAAGAAAACGAATGATGTAAAGGAAAAAGATGTGCGATTAATACTGTTAGGTGCTCCGGGAGGAGGAAAAGGCACCCAGGCAAAGAAAATAATGGCGAAGTACAATATCCCACAGATATCAACGGGTGATATTTTACGTCGAGCAGTTGCCGATAAAACAGGAGCAGGCTTAAAAGCAAAGGCATATATGGACAGAGGCGAGCTTGTTCCAGATTCAATTGTTGTCGAAATGCTTGAGGGCCGGTTAATTGAGAGTGACTGTACGAGAGGATTTATCTTGGATGGATTTCCAAGAACAGTTGAGCAAGCACAAACCTTAGACAGTGTTCTTGAAAACATAGGAGCAGGGATTGATAAAGTTATCAATATTAATGTTGATGAGAATGAATTAGTGAAAAGACTTTGCGGCAGAAGGGTGTGCAAAGAGTGCGGAGAAAATTTCAATGTTCATCTTGATTCTGAAATAGATACATGCACGAAATGCGGAGGCATGGTGTATCAGAGGAGTGATGACAACGAAGAAACAATTTCCAATCGTTTAAAGGTATACAGAAATCAAACACAACCCCTTATAGATTTTTATAAAGAAAGGGGAAAATTAATACAGGTGGATGGAAAGGGGGTAATTGAAGAGGTTTTTGAAGCGATAGTAAAGGCACTTTAAAAAATCATCATGACACTATGATTATTTTGAAATCTCCTGAAGAAATAGAGAAGATCCGACAAAGTTGCGCAATCGTTGCAAAGGGCCTTCATTACGCTGCGAGATTGATAGCCCCAGGTATAAAAACTAAAGATATTGATAGAGAGATAGAGAGTTTTTTATCACGGCATGGAGCAAAATCGGCTTTTAAGGGATACAGCCAGAAAGGCGGCATAAGAAAATATCCGGCATCGATTTGTATATCTATCAATAATGAGGTGGTGCATGGAATCCCGTCATCAAGAAGATTTAAGGAAGGAGATATAGTAAGTCTTGATTTTGGTGCATCATATAATGGATATTATGGTGATTGTGCTATTACGGTTCCGGTCGGAAGAATATCAGAAAAAGCGACGAGATTAATAGAGGTGACGAGAGAGGCTTTAAACAAAGCAATTGAACAAAGTCATGTGGGGAATAGGTTAGAAGATATTTCATATGCAGTGCAATCATTTGTTGAAGAGAAGGGGTATACGGTCGTGAGGGATTTTGTAGGGCATGGTATAGGCAAATCCATGCATGAGGATCCCCAGATACCTAATTTCGGAAAACCAGGAAGAGGGAAGAGATTGCAAATAGGGATGGTATTTGCGCTTGAGCCTATGGTGAACGAAGGCGATTACAGGGTAAAGGTCATGGATGATGGGTGGACAGTGAAGACAAGTGATGGGACTTTATCTGCTCATTTTGAGCACACTGTTGCAATTACCCAAAATGGGCCAGATATTTTAACGTTATTAAATTAAAGGGATATATGGTAAAAGAAAAGGATGGGGCTATCCAGGTTGAAGGAATAATTACCGAACCTTTACCTAATGCAATGTTTAGAGTAGAATTAGAAAATGGCCATAAAATACTTGCTCATATATCAGGGAAAATGAGAAAAAATTTTATACGAATATTACGCGGCGATAAAGTGTTGGTTGAAATATCCTCCTATGATTTGACAAAGGGGAGAATTATTTACCGGTTTAAATAATCGAAACAAGGATGAATGAATAATGAAAGTAAGAGCATCTGTAAAGAAAATATGTAACAAATGCATAATAATTAAAAGACGAGGCATTGTCAGGGTAATCTGTAAAGATCCCCGTCATAAACAACGGCAAGGATAAAGGGGAGGTTAGCAACTTGGCACGTATAGCGGGTGTAGATTTACCAAAAAATAAGAGAATAGAGATAGGATTGACGTATATTTATGGTATAGGCAGATCCAGGTCTCAAAGAATATTAAGGGATAGCAATGTTGATTTTGATATAAAAGTAAAAGATTTAACCGATGCCCAGATAAATAATCTTAAGTCCCGCATTGAAGAATTTAAAGTGGAAGGCGATTTAAGACGTGAGATATCGATGAATATCAAACGTTTAATGGATATAGGATCATACCGTGGTCTGCGGCATAGAAGATCTATGCCGGTAAGGGGGCAAAGAACAAAAACAAATGCAAGAACCCGTAAAGGCCCGGCAAAAGGAATTATTAAGAAAAGAAAATAACACAAGCAAAAAAATATTAAGACAGGAGGATCTGAATGGCTAATCCTAGAAGGAGAGGTAGCAAAAAGGAAAAGAAAAATATACCTGTTGCAGTTGCCCATATTCAATCTACCTTCAATAATACCGTGGTAACCATCGCAACTATTGAAGGGGATGTCATATCATGGGCAAGTGCAGGAGCAATTGGATTTAAGGGCTCCAGAAAAAGCACCCCTTTTGCTGCTCAGATGGCAGCTCAGAGTTGTGCTAAGAAGGCAATGGATAATGGCGTCAGGAAAGTTGAAGTGAATGTAAAGGGACCGGGTGCCGGACGTGAATCTGCAATTAGAGCACTGCAGGCTGCAGGATTAGAGATTAGCACTATTAAGGATGTTACCCCTATCCCCCATAATGGATGTCGTCCACCCAAAAGGAGAAGGGTATAAATTTATGAGGAGGAGGTAATAAGGTGGCAAGATACAGAGGAGCGGTGTGCCGAATATGCAGACGTGAAGGCGAAAAGCTTTTTTTAAAAGGCGAGCGCTGTTTGAAGGATAAGTGTTCATTAGAGAGAAGGGCTTACCCACCGGGACAACATGGACAAAGAAGGATGAAAAATACTGATTATGGAATGCAGCTGAGGGAAAAGCAGAAAGTACGTCGTATCTACGGTATGCTGGAGAAACAATTCAGAATATTCTTTCATAAATCTGAAAGACAGAAAGGTATTACTGGCGAGAATCTCATCCAGCGATTAGAGAGTCGTCTCGACAATATGGTCTATAGATTCGGATTTGCCAGGTCTAGAACAGAAGCCCGATTGCGAGTATCTCATGGACATTTTCTTGTGAATGGGAAGAAGACAAATATACCTTCTTATTTAGTAAAAGCAGGGGATAGTCTGGAAGTAAAAGAAAGAAGTAAAAAGATTGCAGAGATTCAACAAGCCATAGAAATTGCGAGTCAGAAGGGAATACCAGGGTGGCTTGAGTTGGATCAAAAAAATTTGAAGGGAGTCGTGAAAACATTACCATCAAGAGAGGAGATAACGACTCCTATGAAAGAGCAAATGATTGTTGAATTATATTCAAAATAATTGGAGAGTGCAAATTAATGATTTATACAGGACTACAAAAGCCAGAAAAGTTTGAATGTATTGAAAGTTCCTTAACGAATACTTATGGCGAGTTTATTGCTGAGCCCTTTGAGAGGGGTTTTGCATTAACAATAGGTAATTCTTTAAGACGGGTTTTACTTGCCGGTTTAGAAGGAACTGCAGTAACATCTATTAAAATAGATGGCATTTATCATGAATTTAGCACTATTTCGGGGGTAGTTGAAGATCTGACAGAGATTATTCTGAATATTAAAAAACTGGGTTTTAGACTTTACGGGGACAAAGAACGGACTGTGCGCATTAAAAAAGAAGGACCGGGAGAGGCCTATTCACGAGATATTATATGTGGACAAAATGTTGATATTGTAAATCCGGATCAATATATAGCCAAGTTGGATAAGGATGGTATATTGGACATTGAGATGACAGTCCGAAAGGGTATTGGGTTTGTGCCGGCGGAAAATCATAAGACAGAAGAAACAATAATCGGCATGATACCCATTGATTCAATATTTAGTCCGGTTGTGAAGGTGAATTACCGAGTCGAAAATACGCGAAAAGGCGGATCGATGGATTATGAAAGGTTGATTGTCCAGATAACAACTAACGGGAGCATTTCGCCTCAGGAAGCCCTATTAAAGGCATGTATAATATTGAAAGACTATTATTCTTTATTTGTCAAAGAATATAGCATAGAGGACGAAGAAGTCAGAGAGGTAGAATCCGAAGAAGAAGAGCAGAAAGAAGAGGAAGATATACCCATTAATCAAAATCTCCTTAAGAAAGTAAGTGATCTGGAACTTTCGGTCAGAGCTTCAAACTGTCTAAGGAATGCAAATATAGCAACAGTTGCCGAGTTGGTTGTGAAAACAGAAGATCATCTGATGAAGATGAAAAATTTTGGCAAGAAATCATTCAATCAGATTCGAGCAGCATTAAAAGATATGGATCTTGATTTTGGATTTGACTTAAGCACTTTACCTCAAAAAGCACAGGAAATAATTAAAGAAAGAAATATTCTTGTTCGGAAACAAATGGAGGAGACAGATAGTAGCCAATTAGAAGAGCCGGATGAAGAATCTAACGAAAATGAGGAATAGAAGGTAAGGAGAGAAATAAAAAATGCGGCATAAGATAGACGGACGACAACTGGGAAGAAATACGGGAGCGAGAAAAGCGCTGTTCTGCAATTTAGTGACCAGTTTATTTGAACATGATAAGATTGTCACGACACACGCAAAAGCAAAAGAAGCGAGGAGAGTTGCAGAAAAATTAATTACCAAGGCGAAGAAAAACTCTGTCCATGCTCGTCGCCAGATAGCGCGCATAGTAAAGAAAAAGGACGTCGTAAAGCGATTATTTGATGATATAGTAAGCAGACTTAAAGACTCTAATAATGGCGGATATACGAGAATTGTAAAGATTGGTTATAGAAAAGGGGATAATGCACCCTTAGTATTACTGGAAATCATTGATCCATCAGATAAACCGCAGAAAAATTAATTATTAAAATTAATTATTATTGATATCTATATTGTATTTTTCTATTTTATCATAAAGAGTACGTCGGCTTATACCCAGTGATTTTGCCGCCTTTGAGCGATTTCCCTTTTCCTTTTTTAAGGCTTGCTGAATATGTAATTTTTCAGAATGCTCCACTGTCTCGAGTAACGTTTGACCTTCCTTAAGGGGGTGGTGGTGAGCTGTTGAGGAATAGAGCGGCTTATCAATAAAAAGATTATGTGGGATTATCTGGTCTCCCTGAGCTATCAACACTGCCCTTTCTATGACATTCTCAAGTTCTCGAATATTCCCCGGCCAACTATGTTCCATCAATATGATTAATGCTTCTTTGCTCACCCCTCTTATGTTCTTGCCTGTTGATTTATTAAATTTATCGAGGAAGTGGCTCACTAATAACGGTATATCTTCCACGCGATCCCTCAGAGGCGGGAGGGTGAAAGGGACGATTGCGAGGCGGTAATATAAATCCTCCCTGAATTTTCCCCTGCGAACAGCCTCCTTGAGGTCTATGTTGCTCGCCGCTATAATCCGCACATCTATTTTATTAATTTGGTCGCTTCCCACAGGTCTCACTTCTTTTTCCTGCAATACCCTGAGCAATTTACTTTGAGTACCGGTAGGCATATCCTGAAGTTCATCAAGAAACACGGTTCCACCTTTTGCAGCCTCGAAAAGTCCGGGTCTGGCCCTGTATGCACCGGTAAACGCACCTTTTACATGCCCGAATAATTCGCTTTCCAATAATGACTCAGATAATGCACCGCAGTCAATGGGGGAAAAGGGATATTTTCTCCGAGAACTTTGATAATGAATAGCTTTGGCTAACACCTCTTTACCAGTACCGCTTTCACCTTGAATGATTATCGTTGCTGTTGTATCAGCAACCTGTTGAATAAGGGAGAATATTTGGGCCATTGGTTTGCTCTGTCCGATCACGTTAAATTGATATTTTGATTGGACTTCTTTGCGAAGATTGGTAAGCTCGCGACACAGCGCTCCATGCTCAAGGGCTTTTTTTATTGTCACGCTGATTTTTTCTAATTCAAATGGCTTTGTAATAAAATCATACGCGCCTTTTTTTATGGATTCAACTGCGAGTTCTATAGTGCCCACGCCAGTAATAATAATTACAGGAAGACCTGGATAATACGTGTTAATTTTCTCCATTAAATCCAATCCGTCCAATCCATGCATTGCAAGGTCAGTAATAATAAGATCAAACAATTCTTTTTCAGCCATTGCAAGGGCTTCAATGGGATCCTGTGTTGTCTTTACTCGATAGCCTTCATCAGTAAGTGTTGAGGCAAGAAGCTTCAAGAAATTAGGCTCATCATCAACTATTAAAATATTCTCATCCATTTATTTTTTATTCTCCTCACATCCGGGGAAAGTCTGGAACAAGGTTACTTTTGGTGAACATACTATTGATATTATAATCATAAATTGTCTTTCTTTTCAAGTTCTTTTGCTTTAAACCTTTCTATTGCGCTACTTCTATCAGGATGACAAAGCGCGCAGAGAAGGTTCATTTCCTTAAGTCGTAATTTATTTCCCTTTTTCGTATCGTGGGGATTATGACAGGTGAAACATGCTATTTGCCCGGCTGTGGTGAGCGGCAGGATCTGCGATGTTTCCTCCTGGGATAGTTTTGTTCTTTTCTCAAAGGAGAGATTCTTCCAGAAATTGGAAATAAATTTCCCATTATGATCGATTCCATAGGGATGTTTTCGATCCTTATTCACATGGCATCCAATACAGTAAAATTTTAACGAAGCCCTATAGCCAAATGGTTGTCTATCCTCTTGTGAGGGTTTCATATCTTGGGATTCCGGCTCTGTTTCTGTAAGAAAGGGCAATAATAATTGATTAGATCGGCTGCGAATTTGCTCAAATTTTGTACTGTATTGTTTGTAATGACATTGAGAGCAACTCAAATTAATGTCTTTTATTCTTAATTTTGGGCCAGGTTGCACATCATGAGGATTATGGCAGGTAGTACACATTAAGCGGCCATCTATGCTGATTGGGGATATTTTGAACGACTGTTCACGTGAGAGTTGCTCCCTCATCGTTGCTGAGAGTCCCTTCCAAATTGATTCAATATAGCGTTCATTATGATTTGCTCCAAAGGGATGCCTATCAAGTTTTGTAGGATGACACCCAATACAGTAATATCGAAAAGGAGCTTTGAATTTAAAGTTAAGGTTTTTCCGCCCTTCTGTTTCTGTTTCAATTGAATGACAAAATAAACAGCTCTCTTCTCGTATTTCACCGTCAGCAGTCATTTGATTATGGGGATTATTTTTTTCATGTTCTTTTTTTAGATGGCACATTAAGCACGCCTCTATTCGATTAAGATAAGGCCCCCCTCGCAAGAGGTAAGGTTTTTGGTCATTGCCCATGCATTTGAGTTGATGACACGTAAGGCAGGTTATTTTTCCCTCCTTATTCAAGGGGAATATATTTGGAATGACCATACCTCTTTCTTTGGATGGAGCAATATGTACCGGATGATTGTCTGCGCGTGCTTTCTCATTATTATGACAGCTCTTACACAGTACTACGCTATCTCCTCCTTCCTTGAGAAATAGCTCTTTTGAAGTTGATCGAGGCTCTTTTTGGTGGCATATAAAGCAAAACACTCCAGACTTATGTGGAATAACCGTATAAGCACTCTTCACGAATTCCTTATATTCCGGGACAAGTAGAACTTTCTTCGTATGGATTCTATGACAACTGACACAACTAATTCGCTCCTCGAAAAGATTCAGCGGTAGAGGTTTTATTTGCATTTTCAGGATATAGTTGACCCTTGGCGTGATAATATCTCTGCAACTTCCCGGTAGATTCTTCTCATGACATGTGAGACACACGGTTTCATATCCTGAGCGCAGAGACTCCCGTCCTTTCTTTTCTTTTCCGTAATGACAGGGAGTGCACTCACTGGGTGGATACCATGTATCTTGTATTTCTCTATGGGGAGTCTCACCTTGCGCTGCAACCTGGGGAAAAATACAAAGAATTCCGATTATTGTATAAAGGAAATACCTGCTTAGTTTCCTTTGATATATTCTATCATATGACAATATAGACATTTTTCTTTTATGAATTTTCCTTCTTCATTTATCATTTCATGAGGATTCACAGCTTGATAATTGTCTTTTTGATGGCATATAAGACAGGTTTCGATCCTTGTTTTATAAGGGCCTCCTCGGAGAAATTTTGGAATTTTTACCTCATCTCCTTGGCATTTAATATCATGGCACGTAACACAGGATAATAAATTATTGGACAAAGGAAACAGGGGAGGGATCTTGACCATTTTTTTTTCTGAAGGTGTCACATTGACAGGATGATTATCCGCAGGGGCTATTTTCCCGTTATGGCATTGGATACATACTTTTACTCGGTCTCCATTAAATTTTAGATTGAGCTCAACCTGATCTTCCCGTGGTTCTTTATCATGGCATAAAATACAAAAGATGTTTGTCAGGTGAGGATTTATTTTTTTAGCCTGTTCGAGGAATTCAAAATACGTCTTCCGCATAGCCCCCTGGTTTTCTCCATGCAGCTTATGACAACTATAGCAGCTTAAACTTTCTCCTGATAAGTAAAGATTAAAATCTGGCAATTGTTTTTTAAGGATCTTTGTTATCTCAGGAGTAGCCGCACGACGACAGCTTCTGGGAAGCCATTCATGACATCCGATGCAGACAGACTTAATCCCTCCCTTCAAAGCCCATGCAACTCCTTTATCCAAAGGATCGGTTGGATGGCATCCAACGCATACATAATCATAATTATCTAAGGAAAGTGAATGAGGATTAAATTGTTGGCTCCTTGAATCTGTTGTAAAAAATATTCCTATTATAAAAACTAATAATCCAATAATTATTTTTAATCTTCTCATTAAAAAAAATTAATTTATACCTCGTCTATCTATAACAATTCCCCAAGGGCGAGCTCCAACCGGAATAGCCGATATTACCTTACCTTGGCTGAGATTAATGATTGAGACCGTATTGTCACCATTATTGACCACATAGAGCAACCTTCGTGATTCATCAAGCGCCATCCCCATCGGGTTGATCCCGACAGGAATAGTGGATTCTATTATATTCATAGAGTAAAGCACGCATGATACACTGTTCGATTTATGATTAGATATATACATTCTTTTCCGTCTCTTGTCATAGACCATATCAATCGGCCCTATTAAAGAAGAAATGAATGTGCTGTCATACCTAATATTTTCCGTAACACTGCCGCTATTGCTGCTCAAGGTCAGATCAGTGAGCAGATTAGCTCCATAGTTAGCTATTATTAGATGAGCGATTACAGATGCATCGTCTTCATCAAGAGTAATAATGCCCACAGGTTCTTTTTTTAAAGATACACTATCAGGCTCTACCTGCTCTAAGGTAGCATCTCTATCAATCCACCTCACAATTGAGAGTTCGCTGGAATATCTATTTGTAATAAAAGCCCAGTACTCTTTGGAGGGTGTATACTGAATGCTGAGAGCTATGCGGCTTGGCCCTCTTCTGACCGGAATATGTCGAATAACCCTGCGCGATTTGACGCCAATGATGCTCACATTGTCAGATGAGCGATTAGCGGTGACAACATATTCATCATCCGGACTAATCGCTATACCTTCGGGCTCCAGCCCCAATCCAAGGATGATTGTGGTATCTATTTTTTTTGTGGCTGTATCGATGACCGAAATGGAATTGGATTGAGAATTCGCAACATACGCATACATGCAATTTTCGTCAAGGACAATTCCTCTTGGATTTTCTCCTACCGGTATTAAAGCAATCTGTGAACCTGAAAGCCGGTCAATGACTGCTACATTATTATCACCCTCATTCGTAATATACACAAGTTGGCCTTTAAGGCCTATCTGTTTATTGTGATAAGAATCAGTTAATGTGAATAAAACCTCTCCGTCTTTAAGCGAACAATGAACGTCGAATTCAAAATGAGTGTGAGAGTGTGCTTTTATATAAAAGGGGAGGGCGCGGGTTGAGGTGGTCAATGTGAGATTAGACAGCGCCGCTTCATTCTGTGTCTGATCAGCACTTTTTATATTTATAATATCGAAGTCAATGCTCTTATAGTAACCTGCCGGAATAGTCATTTCTTCTATGAGGATGCTGGTCCTCTTTTCAAGGGATACACTCCTATGAAGAGGGATCATAAGGGGGGGTGTATGATTACTGAGAAGATGGACAGTGCTGATTTCAAAATCAAATTGAGCCTCAGGAGCAATGAAATTAAGCGTAATAGAAAGATATGCCTGGTTCATTGCAGTCTCATTCACATATACACATGAGATAAGGGAACAAAAGAGGAATATAATAAGAATCTTTTTCATTTTTTTCCTTACTTGATCAATAATAGTCTGACGCGCATCTGAGGCTTACTCTTTTAATTTTAATAATTTGAAGGCCAGACATCCCGTCGGCAATGTAAACATAGGCGCCTTTTATACCTTTATCATGTTATACTATACTCATGGGAGAGATACTTCCCTTATGTGCATGTTTTCTATTATATATCATATTATATATCATAATTCACTTATGTTTACAAATATATTGACAGGATATACAGGATTGACAAGATAATTTTCAATCCAGTGTATCCTGTTATCCTGTCAAACCCTCATGCCCTTTCAGGGCACCACGAAGCATGAAAATAATATGATTTATTATCATTATGCTCTATTTTTGAGACAAAAATTTTTTTTAGACAATATCTCATATTCTCACTGAAAAAATCGAAATCGTTCATACGAGTGCCCTAAGAATTCTTCAGCAATGCGTGTAGGAAAATTGGTGTTAATTGTAAAGGTTGTATTTTATCTCCATCCGTTTATTGACATCTCCTATTTTTTTATGTTATTGATAAAAAGAAAATAGTATATGTTTTTTAACTATACGTGACCTTTTAAGTGAGAGAAAATTATTGAGGGATAATTATTCAAAATGGATCATTTGTATAAAAAAATTATTTTCTTTATTCTGTTTTATTTTATTTCCATAAGCATATCGTTAGCGGCTAAAAATGTGTTTGTGGTTGAGAAAACGAAAGTGAACCTTCGATCGGGACCAGGATATGAATTCAAAATAATAAATCTGCTTGATTCCGGAGAAGAGCTTGTCATATTGGAGACACAAGAAGATTGGTATAAGGTTCGCTTAAAGAATGAGGAATTGGAGAAAAAAGAAGGGTGGATTTTAAAGGCATTAGTGAAAGAAGAAAAACCAATGGCAATGCAAATAGCAGAATTAAAAAGTTCTGAGGAAAACTTAACAGTCCAACTGGACCAATTAAAAAGCGAGAATATAGAACTGGTCAAAAGCAAGCTTGAGTTAGAGAAGCGCAATCAAATCCAGAAGGATGAATTGGATTATCTGAAGGCTAAATATGAGAAAATGGCCAATTCTTATGCCCTCAAATGGGTGATTGTGGGCGCTTCTATTCTTCTTATAGGAATCATTATGGGGACCATATATGAAGGTATGAAACATCGACATCGACCGGGATTGAGATTGTGAAAGATTTCATCGCCGATTTACATATCCATTCTCATTATTCAAGGGCTACGAGCAAAGATTGTATCCCTGAAGAGTTATTTCGCTGGGCTTGTTTAAAGGGAATCTTCCTGCTCGGCACGGGGGATTTTACTCATCCGGGCTGGCTTGAGGAACTGGATGCTAAATTAGTGCCAGCAGAGGAAGAGGGATTGTATGCATTAAGAAATGATCTTGAGCAGGAGATTATACGTCAAGTGCCGTTAAAGTGCAGGAGAGATATCCGCTTTATTTTTTCAGCCGAGGTGAGCTCTATATACAAAAAAGAGGGGAAGACACGGAAAATTCATAATGTAATCCTGGTTCCCAGTATTGATATAGCCAAAAAGATATCATGTGCCTTGGGCGAGATTGGAAATATTCATTCTGACGGAAGACCGATTTTGGGTTTGGATAGTAAAATACTCCTTGATCTGTGTCTTGAGATATGCCCAGAGGTGATTTTTATTCCAGCCCATATCTGGACTCCTCATTTTTCTCTTTTTGGCGCCTACTCTGGATTTGACAGATTAGAGGATTGTTTTGAGGATTTATCAGATAATATATATGCGCTTGAGACCGGCTTGTCGTCAGATCCGGCCATGAACTATCGTTTATCCGCACTTGATAAATATAATCTCGTATCAAATTCTGATGCGCATTCAGGGAAAAATCTCGCGCGCGAAGGGAATTATTTTAAATGTGAGCCTTCCTACAGAGGGATAAGGGCAGCATTAATAGATAAAAGCTCAGACCAGTTTAAAGGGACATTCGAATTCTTCCCTGAGGAGGGTAAATATCACTTTGATGGTCACAGAAATTGCGGGATCAGGTGGAGCCCGGAAGAGACAATTAAAGCTGATGGTCTGTGTCCGAAATGCGGGAAGAAGATAACTTGTGGAGTAATGCATCGTGTTGATGCTCTTGCAGACAGGGAAATGGGTTTACAACCCGAGGGTTCGAAGCCATACGATCGTTTGATTCCTTTGCCTGAAATTTTAGCCAATTATTTTGCCTGTGGGGTCAATACAAAGAAGGTTAATACTATGTATTTTCGCCTTTTGCATAATATAGGCAATGAATGGCACATACTTACTCAGAGCCCCTTCGATGAATTAAAATCATATACTAATGCAGTCATAGCAGAGGGGATAATAAGAGTGCGGAATGGAAAGGTGAAGATCAAACCCGGCTTTGATGGAGAATACGGGCACATAGAGGTCTTTTCCAAGGAAGAGCTCGCGCACAAGAAAGGTTTTGTGGGACTTCTCTCTCCTGAAAAAAAAAGCGAGCCCAAGAGAATCAGGCGTAAAAAAAAAGCAGAGGATGCCCACATACACAGACCATCTCACCCGTCTGTAAAAAAAACTGATTCATCATATTCTCACAATCTCAATTCACTGCAAAAAATATGTGTAGAAGAGTCTGATGGCCCTGTTATTGTGCGTGCGGGCCCGGGAACAGGTAAGACAAGAACTCTTATTTACAGAATCGCAGATTTGGTTCAGAGTAAAGGAGTGTCCGTAGAGAATATTATTGCAGTTACCTTCACCCGAAAAGCTGCCTCTGAGATGAAAGACAGACTCACGGTTCTCTTTAAGGACACCGATCTGTGCAGGAGGCTTTGGCTGGGTACATTTCATCAAATATGCGGGGATATTTTGAGAAAATATGGATCTTTTAAAGATTTTAGGCTTTTTCAGCCTCACGATTGTCTCGCACTTTTAGAGAGGCTTATTAAAAGGCAATTTCCTGAAAGTACAAATTCATCATCAAAGCTCTTGCAAAAGATTTCTTTCTATAAGACCGGCAGAGCCCATGAACCCTTTCTAAATAAAGAAGAAAAAATCTTTTTCGATGCCCTTATCCCTGCGTATAAAAAGGCACTCTCTATTTATAATGCACTGGATTATGATGATCTTATCATTACGACGGTTGATATTCTCTCACATACTCCCTCTTTGCTGGATTCTTTTAGATCTCAATTTAACCACATACTCATTGATGAATTTCAGGATATAGATCCTATCCAGTATAAATTAATTCTTCTGTTGGCTGGTAATGGTAAAGGACTTTTTGCTATAGGGGACCCTGACCAATCAATATATAAATTCAGGGGTGCTGACTATAGGATATTTTTTCAGATCGAAAAGGATTTTGCTCACGCGAAAGTATATAATCTTACTCACAATTATCGATCTTCCGGTACCATTCTGGCTGCAGCGGATAAGGTGATTTCGCATAACAGGGCAAGGGGAGAATATGGATTAAAGGCGGAGAGGGCTTCTGGATCAGCAATAAGAATTCTTACACTTCCCAATGAGAAAGCAGAGGCTATTGCTGTGACAAAAGAGATTGAAATCTTGATGGGGGGAACAACTATGCTTTCTGCTCATGGACAGGCGCTTTCGGAGGAGAAGGAAATAGAAGGAAAGCGTGAATGGGGCGAGGAGGGAGAAGATCTTGGTGAATTGGGATTTTCTGACTTTGCTGTTTTATTCAGAACAGGTACACAGGCATCTATTTTGGAGGAATGTTTTATTAAAGCAGGAATACCGTATCGTCTTGTTGGTCATAAAAGCATCTTGGATAATAAGGAGGTAAGGGAGCTTATAGCCTTTCTAAAATTGTGTCTTGATCCGACAGATATACATAGTCTTCTGCAAGTGCTGCATCTTCCTCTTTTTTCTGAAATATCTGAGGCTGATAAAAGACGACTTTTTTTAGCCGAGGAGCACCACGTTCTTCAATCAATAGACCTTCCCGGAACACTTCCAGTGTTGCTCAATAAATATTGTGAGGCTGTTATGCACAAGAGCCCAGCTTGCATTATTGCCTCCTTTATCGACGAGGTTGGGTTTAACGCTTCGAATCTTCACGGAGTGGTCCAATTAGCTGAGGGTTTCTCTGATTTGTCTTCGTTTCTTGACCAGGCTTTTTTATACCGTGAGGGTGATTTTGAATGGAGAGGAAAGGCTGATCGAGATCAACCTGAAGTGGTGAGCCTCATGACTCTCCATGCTGCGAAAGGCCTTGAATTTCCTGTTGTGTTTATATGTGGAATGGAAGAAGGCTTGTTTCCCTGGCAAAGAAAGAATTCCAAAGAAGAGAATGATATTGAGGAAGAGCGACGTCTCTTTTATGTGGGTATTACAAGAGCCAAGGCCCTTCTCTACCTTTTGCACGCTACCATGCGGCGTAGTTGGGGAAAGGTTATCCCGCAAAAGGAATCCTCTTTTTTAACTGAAATCCCCCTTGCGATCTGTCAGAGAGGTATGCTTAAAAAGAGAGTAGTGCGAAAAAAACCAAAGCAATTATCTCTCTGGTGATCCAAGAATTCTGGAAGAATTGTTGGTGAAGATTTCAAAGTATTGGTTCCACATCAATAGCATCTACTTCAACGCAGAGTGATCGTTGCAAGAGAGTGACCGATACAATCAGCTTGTTTTTCTTCTCATCAGTTTTTAACAGCACACCTTCGACTCCGGAAAGCGGTCCGTTTACAATGCGAACCTGTCGTTTCACCTTGAGGAAAGGATATGGATTGATGACGGTATCATTTTCAAGAAGGATTTTGATTGAATTTATCTCTTCATCTTCAATAGGGACCGGCCCCTCTGAAAATCCAATTAAACGGGCAAGCCCGGGGGTCTTTAAAATATTTAACCAGTTCTCATCATGTAATTGACAATGGATAAACAGATATCCTCTAAATAAAGGGACCTCAATTCTTTTTTTTCTATCTTTTCTTTTGCTCCAGACTTCTATTTTTGGTAAGAATGCTTCAAAGTGTTTCCTCACAAGACGATCGTAGACTACTTGCTCATGCCTGCTATTGGTTTGTACCGCATACCAAAGGGTATTCTCTGCTCTGTATAAATCCATATATCTTCTCCATAGATGCAATTTTTGATTTTTTTTATACTATTACAATCCTACTACTCATCCCATTATCCGAGGTGTTACTTCAAAATGAGCCTTATTTTTTTGATTCATTTGTAAAAGGAGCGGGCTCTTTTTTCCCATCTCCCCCTAATAAGATCTCAATTTTTCTCTCTGCTTTTTCTAATTTTTCATTACATATTCTGGATAGATTCATCCCTTCTTCAAATATCTTGAGAGACTTATCCAAATCCAGGCTTTCGTTTTCCAAATAATGGACGATTTCCTCTAACTTATTCAATGCTTCTTCAAATGATAATGTTATTTCACTCTCTTGTGTCATACTCATTTAACTCTTATGCGTGTCTTTTTTTACCTCACATCTTGTCTCGCCTTTAAAAAATTGAAGTGTAACATAATCGCCAATGGCTAATTCACGAGCATCTTTTATTATAATATTATTCACTTCCTTTCTGCAAATGCTATACCCCCTTTTAAGGATAGAAAGAGGACTGAGACTTTCAAGTTGTGCCTGTAATGCTGAAAAAGAATGTCTTTTGTCTTTGACTATATAGATTTGCAGGTCAATGAGCCTTCTCGTGTAATTCATGAGATTATTTCTCATAAAAGATATTCTCTTTTTCGGATTTGATTGCATGAGAATTTTATCAAGGTACGCGGTCTTTTGCTTTAATTTATTCACATACTCCTTACAGATGCGAACGAGTGACATCTCGAGCCTATCGAGCCTTTGCTCTATGTCTGTTTGATTTTTTATTACAAGCTCTGCTGCAGCCGATGGTGTAGGAGCGCGCATATCAGCAACAAAATCACTAATTGTAAAGTCAATTTCATGACCTACGGCAGATATAATTGGCTTTGAGCTATTATATATTGCTCGAGCAACTATTTCTTCATTAAATGCCCATAAATCCTCTAAGGATCCTCCCCCTCGCGTCACTATGATAACCTCAACCTCGGGATATTGTTGAAGTTCATTGATTGCCTCACTAATCTCATATGCCGCTCCCTCTCCTTGAACGCGCACTGGATTGATAAGTATTTGAATATTGGTAAAACGTTTTGTGATAATATTGATAATATCTTGGATTGCCGCGCCAGTCGGTGAGGTGACTATTCCTATCTTTTTAGGCCAAAAGGGGAGGGGGCGTTTTCTTTCAAGGGAGAAAAGACCTTCCCTCTCTAATTTCTTTTTAAGCTCTTCAAAAGCCCGTTGTAACGCTCCTGTACCCAAAGGTTCTAAGTACTCGATAATGAGCTGATAATCGCCTCTTTTCGCATAGACACTGATACCACCCCGTACAAGTACCATTTGCCCATCTTGGGGAATAAAAGACAATGATCGTTGTTGTCCTTTAAATAGAACTGATTTTAATTGGGAAGTACTATCCTTTAGAATAAAATACATATGCCCCGAAGAGGGAATCCGGAGATCACTCACTTCTCCCTTTACCCACACTTCAAAAAATTTCTCTTCAAGACAATTTGCTATGTGATGTGTTAACTGGCTTACCGTGTAAGCTTCTTCTTGCATACTTATTAGTTAATCCTCCAATCCGTGCTGTTCCGGCTATATTTATCTTCAGTACTCAATAACATTATGGTTAAAGGGGTGAGCGCAGTCACAATTTTAAATAGGGATCAGTGTGACTTTTCCCCATACGCTTAATTTTTCACCTTTAATTATTACAGCTCCTACTATACCTGGTGTTGATTGTGCTATCTTGATTCCTTCCATGATATCTTCTTCTGTCTGTATAACATTTCCTATTGCGGTTGCTGCTGCATCAGCAAGATACGCTGATTCTGAAATAGCTACTGCTGCATCAGCTTTCCCAAAACTAAAAGAATGCCCAGCGGTCCCTGATGAAGTACAGATACTTATCCCCTGGGGAGTAGGTTTTATTTCAAGAGCAAGTTTCTCACTGAAGGGGGAAGATGCAGCATGAATTGCAATGCAGCGCCTGGTGTGAGATTTTAGAAATATATCGCCCCCATTTTCAACTATCAGTTCATCTGAATAGACAGCAAGGGATAACCCTACTTCTTGCGCGATAGCTCCAGCTATTGAAGCCATAGGCCCCACCCCCATTATTTGCCCGGCTTCTATCATTTTACGGATTATCAACGGTGCGTGCTGATCCTGGTTCACCGGTTTCAACGTGGTTTTAAAAAAAGGGGAGCGGTATATGTATCGTTCAATAATCTCTCTTTTTCCCAAGAGAATTTTTGTCGCCTCTCTGTGTAAATTTCTTTTTGCTTGAATAGAGAGTATAGATTCTTTCACTCGTATTGTAAAAGAAACTAATCGTGCAGTATCCATATAAATGTTTTTAGCCTTATCCTACTTTTTTTATTCATTGTAAATAAAATTCCGTTTTTTTCAAGTTTTTTTGAGCATTATTAAAGAATTTTTGAATATTTGAATGATGACAACCGATAAAATATTCATGGTCATATTATTTTAATAATGAAAGGAAATTCATCAATGAGCATGGAAATTATTTTAAAACTTGGTTTCAGTGCCGCGATATGTATACCCATTCTCATTATTGTGTGGGTAGCTATTCTCTTTATAAGAAAACAGATGTTTGGTCCAGATGAGAAACGTAATGTATTCATTCAGCCAGATGCAATTGGTGTGGAGAGGCGTCAATATGAAAGAGTAGATGTTGCATGGCCAGTTATAATGGAGACATCAGAGGGAGTCTTGAATACAGAAACAGTAAATATTAGTCTTAGCGGCGCCTTTATAATTTGTCAGAAGCCGCTGCCTATAAAAGAAATATTCCCTTTGACTATTAATATTCCTAATAATCAGTCTTTATCAATGACCGCAGAAGTCGTCTGGTCAAATTCGAATATTTCTGAAGATATGATTGTAAATCGTGGGATGGGGATTCGTTTTCTCAAAATATCGAAAGAAGACCGCCAACTGCTCAATAATGTGTTACAAAATCTTCATTCCCAAAAGAATGAAACAATAAATCTTAAGGATATGCCCTTAGTGGAAAGACGCCAGCATGAAAGATATGAGATCACATGGCCCGTTAAAATGGAGACTTCCCAAGGGACTATGATAGCAGAAACAAAAGATATCAGCATAAGTGGGGCCTTTATTATGTGCCAACAACCACTTCCTCTTAACGAAAATTTTACTCTTGCATTTACTATCCCTAACCATGATCCTATAGAATTAAATGCAGAGGTCATATGGACAAATATAAATGTTCCGGCTGATAAAATCGTGAAGAGAGGTATGGGAGTGCGTTATATTCAGGTATCAGAGGAAGTCAGACACCATCTCTTAAAAGCGCTAAAAGAATATACTCAAGCCAGTCCTGAATCTGATAAATCATAAGGTACAAGGTGTGTGTCGTTCTGGAGAGATTCACATACCGCACAAATCCTTAGGGGGTGTTAAATTTGCAATGGTTTTGAAAAGCATTATATACTAAAGTATAATCTTAGAAAGACCTAGAGGAATATTTAGATTAAAATTGTAAGCACTCAGCAGAAGGTAGATGCGTAAGTTTTTGAAAAGAACAATAAAAATAGTCTCTCCACTAGTAGTTTTATTGATTATACTTATCCTTGCCGAATTGATCCATCTGAAATTTGAAGAGTATGTATTTTTTCAATTTCAGGATCAACAACTCGCAATAGCCAAAAATACCGCAAAGAGCCTTGGGACTTTATTTGAAGAGATAAAGAAATGTTCCCTCATGTTAGCGGAGCTGGCTTTTATTGAAGATGAGGACAACTTGGCGCTCAAGGAGCCGGACCATATATATCAAATATATTCAGAAATAATTAACGCAATCTATCGAATTGATAAGAATGGCGATATAATTTTCAAATTCCCTAAAGAAGCTGAACTTTTAGATTATGAATTAATTAAGAGGATTATTGATAATCATAGAGAGGATTATAGTGCCGCGTTCCACATTTACGAGTATAGGGGAGGAATAATCTTAACTGTTGCTCCTATTTATAAAGATATGAGACTGGACAGTCTCATTATTATTGAAATAAATATACATCAGATTGCACATAATTATGTGAATGACATTGATACTGAAGAAGGATCTTTTGGACTAATATTAAATGAGAGAAATGAGATTATTTTCCATACATCAGCCTATAAAGATTCAAAACTTAATGTGTCTGATGTAATGAAAATCGTGGATGAAGGATATGCTGCCACAGGTAAGAAAAAATTACGGTATTTCTTTGATATTCATGGTAGTTTGGAAGAGTTTCAAATCGTTCGGTCTTCTTTCTTTGTAGGAGACTATAAATGGAAAATATTTTATGCTATTCCCTATAATCTTATTGCAGATCCGATAAAAGCTGTCCATAAATATATCCTATTGCTTTTGGCTGCGGTAGTGATATTATTTACTTCTGCTACTATTGTAATAAGTAATATGAACAAAAGAAGGATAAGATATGAGGAGGAAAGGAAACATATTAAGGAAGCGCTCAAATTAGAAAATAAAATAAAAGAATCTGAGGAAAGATTAAGAGCAATTATTGAATCAATAGGCAGTGACAGAATAGTCATTATAGATAGAGAGCTGCACATAAGTTGGGCAAACAAACTGGCATTGGAAGAGTCCGGTGATATAATAGGAAAGAGCTATTATGATATTTATAAGCTTGCTCAGACAACACAAAAGCCTTTTTTCATACAAAAAACATTTGAGGATGGGAAGGTTCATTTTTCAGAAGAATATATCCAATATGAGGATAAAACGAACTGGTTTCTCTCAAGCTCATCTCCTATCATGGGTATAAATAATGAGGTCAACGCAGTAGTAGTGACAGCAAAAAATATCACTGAGTTGAAGAGGTTGGAAATTGAAATTAAAGAAAGCAAACATCTGCTTGATAAAATTATGGAAAATATGAATGATGGAATCAGAGTAATAGACAGCAAATATACTATTTGTTTTATGAACACACGATTAATCGAAAAATTTGGTAATCAAGTGGGAAAGAAATGTTATAAAATTTTTAAAGATACAAATAACCCCTGTCAATTTTGTGAATTATCAGCACTTCTAGAAAAAAGGAAAAGCAGTTTTAATTTAATCCAGAGTGATATAAATCAAGGACTAATCGAAATCTCTGCATCATTAATTAAATCTGATAAGGGTGAGCAATCAATTATTGAAGTGCTCAGAGATATTACAGAGCGCAAAGAATTGGAGGACCGTCTTCACAAGTCTGAAGAGCTTAGGGCAAAAGAGTTAATGGAGCGCTATAGATTTGGGAATATTATCGGCAAGAGTCCAAGCATGCAAAAAATATATGATTTAATAGAAGTAGTTGCGCAAAGTAAAACGAGTGTTTTATTGCAAGGCGAAACCGGCACCGGTAAGGAATTGATCGCTCGAGCCATTCATTATAATAGTCCTTTCAAGGAAAAACCCTTTGTTGAATTATGTTGTTCTGTACTATCAGAGAATTTATTGGAAAGTGAATTATTTGGGCATGTACGAGGGGCATTTACGGGGGCCATTAAAGATAAAATTGGTAGATTTGAAATGGCAAATGGCGGGACAATTTTATTAGATGAAATAGGAGAGATAAGCCCATCTGTGCAAGTTAAGCTTTTAAGGGTATTGCAGGAAAGGGAATTTATTCCCGTGGGCGGAGGGAAACCAATAAAAGTCGATTTGCGTATTATAGCAGCGACAAATAAAGATTTGAAAAAAGCGGTTGAGCAGGGTGAATTTAGAGAGGATCTTTATTATCGTCTTAATGTGGTTCCTATTCATATCCCCCCTTTGAGAGAACGAAAAGAAGATATTCCTTTTTTGGCTCGGCATTTTCTCGAAAAATTTAAGAAAATATTCAACAAAAAGATAAAAGCTTTTTCTCCTCAAACTTTAGATTGTTTGCTGCACTATAATTGGCCTGGAAATATTCGGCAATTGGAAAATGCAATAGAACACGCATGCGTAAAATGTGGCGGAGAGATTATTATCAGGGAGAATTTGCCGGAAGAAATATTGGCTGGGAATACCACAATGAACGATAAGAGTGGGGAAGTAATTAAAAATGATAAAAATGAAAATAAAACAAGCCTTGAAAAGGCTCCTGATAGGCATTTGAAAGATATTGAGGTGAATGAATTAGTAAAGGTGCTTGAAGAAACTGATTGGAATATCTCAAAAACTGCAAAAATATTGGGTATAGGAAGAGCAACTGTCTATAGAAAAATCTCCAAATATAATTTAAAGGCAAAATTAAATTGAGAATGATGTTATAATTCATTTTTTGTGTATCAAGATGATACAGATATGTATCGTCTTGATACCTGTCTCACCCGAAAGGTAGTGTTAATTTATCCTCTATATTTTTATAAGCTATTGTTTTATAAAGGCATAACCATGTTGGCAAATAAATTGCAGTTAATAAAAAGTATCCCGAATGATAAGGCTATCATGAAGCGTGCTGGGGAGCGGCTGATAGCCTTATTATTCTCTCTTTTCTTCTCTTTAGGATGAGGTAGGCAGGTTATTGAAATAATAACCTGCCGAAATTATTTTAAGCCTTAAAAAATTCACAACCCATTTAATGTTCGATGTTCATTCTTTTAAATTCTCCACAGAGAGCATAGAGGACTCAGAGATTCATACTCCCTCTATGATCTCTGTGTCCTCTATGGTAAAATAATAATCCCCGTGAGTGACCTTTTGAAATTCTTTGTGATTGCTCTGGGGTGTTTGTTGAAAAATAATATAATTCATGCTATACATTTATCATGGACCAGAATAATATCAAACAAATAGCTGTTCTCTTAATCCTTTTTATTGTGAGTTGGTTTATTAGTGCCCCCTCTTATTCAAATAAGGCAGAGGTGAGCCCAGAGATTGAGACGGGACGCAAGGTCTTTGAAAATATTCGACCGCATTTGAATTTTTCAGAAAATCCTTTGATTAAGGAGTCTATTGAGAGATTAGGAAAAAGGATATTGAAAAATCTTCCTACTGATAAATTCGAGTTTCAATTTTTCCCAATTCAATCCAATGAGATGAATGCCTTTGCCCTGCCAAATGGATATATTATCATTACAGATCGCTTAATTGAGAATATTACTAGTGAAGAAGAGTTGGCTTTTGTACTGGCTCATGAGACAGCCCACATATTGAGACATCATTTTATGAATTTTGTTAAAAGAAAGAGTAGTCTCGACTTAGCGACAGTCGCAACCATGATCGTAGGGATTATGGCTAGCAAGGATGGGGATCTTCAAGAGGGAATCCCTGCCATTGCCCTGGGCCTGAATCAGAATTTTTCTTTAAAATATAGTAGGGAACAAGAATTTGAGGCTGATCATTATGGGATGCGTTATCTGCTGCAAGCGGGCTATGATGGCCAAGGTGGGATTGAATTTATGAAAAAACTTCAACGATTGGAAAGGCTTTTTATTTCTATTCCAGCCTATTTATCAACACACCCCCTTACTCATGAACGTATTACTAATCTTGAGGGCTTAATAGAGGGGAAAAAGTCTGCTGAAAAGGGTACTACTATTAATATAGAACGATTGAAAATCTGGTGTATGCTTGAGTCTGAGAGTGCAGACACAATGCAAGGGGATTTGCTTTCAAAATACCAGGCAGATAAGTCTAATGTAAATCTGATTTATGCATTGGCACGAACGTATGAGAAAAGAGGTAATGCAAGCAAGGCGGAAAAGTTTTACAAAGAAGGTCTTGAAATTTCTCCTCATGACATTGATATATTGAGAGATTATGGGATTTTTTTATTTCGATGGGGAAGATTAAAGGAAGCGCAGCCTCAATTTCAATCTGCCCTTGAATTGGCTCATGACGATTTTTTATCATTGCATTATCTCGGACGATGTTTCATGGATTTAAACCGTGATGATGAAGCAATAGAGAGACTTGAAAAATCCGTGCAAAATAATCCTGAGTTTGCTGATAATTATAATTTTCTCGGCATATTATATAAAAAAAAGAATCTGGAACAAAAATCGCATCAGAATTTTAAGAAATATTTCTCTTTAATAGGAAATAAATTTTCAGCGCAGTTTCATGACAATAAAATCAATGGCAAAAATGTCGGAAAGTAAATGTAAATTTTAATTTTATGGATTTACAATATGTGGGGAATACATTAATCAACCTAAGAATTCCATGCAAAAAAGGAAATATATGAAAAAGAGAAAATATATAGTGTATTGTGGAACTTTTCTTATTATCAGCGGACTTTTATGTTTCATCAAACCTGCCGTATGCAAAGATAGTAAAGAGATTGCTGGCTATGAAAGAATGAGTATACAAGAATTTGCAGAAACCATTCATATGAATCCTGATGATATGATAAATACTCTTAAAAGGAATGGGATGCGGGTAAAGGATGCTCATCAGCTGATTAATGATGTTGCAATGAATAACGAAGTGCCTCCCGAAGTAATATATGACATAATGGTACGTTACGCTGACACATTTAAGAATAATCCTTCGGATAATCCCTCTGAACCTTCCATAGATTCTAAGTCAGACGCAAAAACATTCCAAAAGAAAAAAAATAAACAGAAGGATGGCCTGGGCAAGGGGTATGGACAGCAGACAATAGAAGAGGTATGCCGCACTTTGAATATACCAATAGAGAAAGCTGAAAAAAGATTAAAAGCAAAGGGTATAGTTGCGAATAGGACAACTGAATTAAGGGATATTGCGGGAAAATATAATGTCAGGCCACGGGATATCGTTGATATTATAAAAACCAAGCAAAAGAGATTTTTTTGGTTTTAAACAGCAATTCCGATGGTTGACTTTCTTTTTTAACTTCTATAATATATCGACATAAATTTTATAATCTGAATTGCTGCAATGAGAGGTAATGATATGAAATTTAAAAGAGAATTTTTTCCGAGGGTAAGAAAAACCACAGTCCCACGACCCGTTGTGGTCCCTGAAACCGATGTATTATCGCAATGGGGATCAGCAAAAGCAACTGATGCGATAATTTATGGGCCAAATTGGTATCATGATGAGGAACAAGATCTTATTGAGATATATGATGCCGGGGCAGCGGTATGTTTTCGTCATATACTTCCTAAGAAAAATAAATATGAGAGAGAGGGGTTGTATCTTCTTTTATCTATAGCTTACAGAACAACAGAAAATGCAAATGTGAATATAAGGAGTTTCTCAGGCTGGCATGTATCCCTCCCAAATTCAGTAGAAGGATCCATGTACGTTGATAAGCAAACCTACCATTGGGTTTCTGATGATTACTGTATTAATATTAACTCAATTTTTCTAGGCGAGAAATTATGGCTGCAACGAGTTGATTGGGAATGGGTGAGTCGTGAGACTATTTTTGAAGATGAATATTATAAAGATCCATGGTTATACCGCATTCAAAAAGAAGTCAGTGCTCTTTACTCAAAAAAACATATTACAAAGAGTGTCGTGGAAGATTTCTTAATACAGAGAATTAAAGATGATCCTAATTTTGCGAAACGCTGTCTTATGCTTTTAACGAATGATAAACTCTATGAAAAGGATCTGGTTTCGTTATACAAAGATTTAGGTGTTGAAGAATAAAATAAATCAAGAAGGGGAAGAAGTATGACGCTTGATTCATTGAAGCTTGAATCTGTACCAGGAGAAAATATCCATTGCGTTAATTCAGAAAAGCTTTCGTATATACCAGAAGAGGATATCTACTATTTCAATATGGGAGAGCATAAACGAATCCATCGTTTTCTCGGCGCTCACTGCGTGGAGGATGGTGTCCGTTTTGCTGTCTGGGCACCCAATGCCCTCGAGGTCGCTGTTGTCGGAAGCTTTAATGATTGGAATATCCATGCTCATGCTATGAGCAAAAGGGGAACAACAGGTGTGTGGGAGCGTTATATTGCGGGAGTGGGGAAGGGTATTTTTTACAAATTCGCTATCCGCAAGCCCGATGGTAACTGGTATTTTAAAACTGATCCCTTTGCCCGCTTTATTCAGAATGAAAGGGATAGAACACCAATATTGACTGAGGATTATTATGAATTTCAACACCCCAAGCCGAAGGATTTGGATAAATACAGCCGGCCTTTAAATATCTTTGAGGTGCATCCGCTCTCATGGCGTTATAAATATGGACGGCCTTTAAGTTATATTGAGCTTATAGATGAACTGGTTCCCTATGTAAAATATATGGAATATACTCATGTGGAACTTATGGGAATTATGGAGCACCCCTATATACCTTCATGGGGATATCAGGTTATTGGATTCTATGCTCCTACCTCACGAATGGGCACTCCTGTGGAATTTAAACAATTGATTGATGCATTTCACAGAGAGGGAATAGGAGTGATCATAGATACTGTGTTGGTGCATTTCCCAAAGGATGACACAGGCTTAGCCCAGTATGACAGCGACTGTTTATTTGAAAATCCCATACCAGAGAGAAAACTCACTGCCTGGGATACCTATTATTTTGATTTTGCGAGAAACGAGGTGAAAAGTTTTCTCATTTCCAATCTTTTCTATTGGATTGAGGAATATTATATAGATGGTTTCAGGTTTGACGCAGGTGGTCACTTTCATTATTATGAGTTTCAAACCGAAGAAAGGCATAAAGCGTTTATTCAACGATATGGGAATTGTCATAACCCGGAAGGTTTTCGTTTTATGCAAACAATGAATTATGCTGTTAAAGAAGAACATCCGGAAGTGTTGATGATAGTGGAAGATTCAACTATTGCAAGTGGCGTTACAAAACCTGTTGAATATGGAGGTCATGGTTTTGATTATAAATGGGATCTTGGGTGCACGAGCCATATGATGAAGTATTTCAGGGCGCCCTATAATAAGCGAAGTGATAAGTATGGAGATTTGACCTATCCAATGCTTTATCATCATACCGAAAACTTTTTACTCCCTTTATGTCACGATGAGGTAGTCCACATGAAGAGAACAATGGTGAATAAAACAGAAGATCTTAGTGATTTTGAAAAATTTGCCAATTTGCGCACAATGTACCTTTTTCAATATGGCATGCCTCATAAGAAACTTCTTTTTATGGGCCAAGAATTTGGTCAAATGAATGAATGGTGGGAAGAGACGCAATTACCCTGGGATTCATTATGGGATCATAAACATAAATCTATGCAATGGTTTGTGAAGCGTTTAAATGAAGTATATAAATATATCCCCGCCATGCATGAAGGAGACAATATCGAGAATGGTTTTGAATGGATTGAGTGCCAGAATTACAAAAAAAATATAGTGGCTTTTATACGGTATAATAAAGATTATTCACAATTAATGGTATATTTATTAAACTTCTCGAAAGAATATTTTCATGATTTTCGTTTAGGTGTTCCGTTTCGCGGCAAATACTGTAAAGTCCTCGATACGGATGCCTCAGAATTTGGCGGTAATGGCCATAATTGGGCAAATGATTATTTTACAGAGGATGTCCGCTCCTATCAGCATCAATATAGTATTCGTACGAATCTGCTTCCCCTGCACGGATTGCTTTTTAAATCATTAGAGATAGAACGGTGAGTGAAAGCAGGTATCGAAATCCGGTTCCCACGGTAGATATAATCATTCGGATCAAAGATAAGGGTATAGTATTGATAAAAAGGAGAAATCCTCCTCACGGATGGGCACTTCCCGGAGGGTATGTAGATTATGGTGAATCTCTTGAAGAGGCGGCAATCAGAGAGGCCCGAGAGGAGACAAGCCTTGAGGTGACGTTGGTTCGTCAGTTTCACACCTATTCGGCACCTGAGCGTGATCCTCGCCAGCATACTATTTCCACTATATATATTGCAGAGGCTGATAAGTTACCTGTAGGAGCGGATGATGCGTTAGAGGCAAAAATTTATTCACACGATACATTGCCTCATGATATAGCGTTTGATCATAGGCAAATTTTGGCTGATTTCTTTAACGGCCGATACTAGAGAAAATCCTTCTCACATCGCCGCAGTGAAAGGCTGATTTCAGCAAGGCTTCACCTTCCATCATCGTATGACCGAAAATCCTGCGAATTATCATAATTATTAGAGATATGTCGTGTATAAATTGTATGCTGTGAATAAATATGGTATTATTTTATATAATAAATAACTGTATGAGAGGTTTTTTTGATTGCTGAAAATATGGTATGGATATTGTAACTTCCATATTATACTATGTGAGAGAGTAGTTGTTTCTTTTTATGTGCTTTATGGATAAAATAAAATGTAATTATCATATGAGACTGTTTTATTTATTACTTATTTTTTTCTTTTTTCTGGTGCCGCACACCTACGCTCAAACAGCATCTACTAGAGATAATGCTGACACACTATCAGGAGGCGTCTTATGGGGGCAAGTGTTTTATTATGGTGAGGATTCATCTGTAAGGCCAAAAGATAATGTGACACTCGTTCTCGATGAGATAAATGGATCGTTTCACACAACAAGCATCTCGGGGACAGATCAAAGCCAAGAGGGTGATTTAGCGCTTCCCGGGACTTATATAATGACGGGATTGCCGGAGGGGCAATATACCTTGCACTACATATGCCCTAATATTTCTGAGGTAGAATATTATGAATATATTACATTTGAAGAACCAACTGAAGCTCGAATCATTAATATAGTCATGGATGAGAGGAAGAATATTGACATTAATATTGAGATTCCCTGTTTATATCATACCGATACTTATGTAAAAAAGATAACAGGAGAGGTTGTGTTAGCGAACCATCCCTTGATTGATCCTAATACAATTAATTTTTATTTATGGAATATTTCTCTCGAATTCCACTCATTAGATCCTCGGATAAAAATGGGTAACTTTCCAAGAGATATAGATTATAATGGGCATTATGAATTCACTGAGAAAGATAGAATACGACCAGGTCCTTATGCAATATGGGCAACTGATCAAAGAAGAAAGTTCTATATAGACAAGAAAGAGATTACTCTTTATCCGGAAAAAGAATATAATATTGATTTTCACCTGAACCCCATATTACCAGACATTCGAGGAAGTATCTCCGGATATGTGTATTGTGATGAAACAAAAGAGCCCTTACCAGGTGTATTGATTCGAGCCCTTAACGTTGATGTGGCAAATGGGATGTATGATTCTCAGACGGAGACCATTACCGATGCACAGGGAAAATATACAATAAACAATTTGATACAGGGAGAATACATTATAACGACATCCCCCTCAGGGCTTATTAAGGTCGGCACACATAGTTATTCACCTGAAATTTACGAGAATATCATGTGGTCCAACTGGAATTGGGCTTCCTCGGAGGAAAGGATTATTTCAATTCATCGGCTTGAAACCCTCGGGCATACTATTGATGTTGGATTTACCGCAGATAAGTTGAAGATTGACGGAGTTACTCTTTATTTATCAGATCATACCTATTCTTTTAGCCCAGGAATCAATCTTTTTGGATATCCGGGTGAGCCGCCCAAAGCCTTAAATAGTTCCTTTGAGATTTGCGAGGGTGGGATATTTACCTCTGAATTTGGACAGGGATTAGACAATTCTATGGAATCTTTTACATGGTATGATGCGCTCGCTAAGAAGTGGTACAGGACACTACCTGACTCAAAGGGTGAGGTGATAAATATTTCCAATGGGAATGGGTATGTGATTTATATGAAAAATGAATCAGGGCCTCAGTTTCTACCTCCCACGAGGGTCGTTGCACCAAATTTTAATCTTCAAGAAGGGCAGAATTTTATTTCTTACCCTGATAGATATCAGGGAGTAAAAGACTCTTATGATCTGATTGATGCATTGGGCGCCCAGCAAGAGGTTGGGAGTGTCCATAGGTATGAAAATAAAGAGGGTGCGTGGGAGACAACGTGTTACTTATGGGGCAGGGCTTCCGGAGATAAATTCAAGATAAAAAAGCCGGAGGCCTATGTAGTGTATATGAAAGAAGAGAAATCGTGGACCCCTGGTGAGAACGGATTATGAAAAAAGGACGAGAATCTTTTATTATTAGAGAAACCTTTGAGAGTAAAATAGAGATCAAATTAAATTTGGATGGGAAGGGAATGTATACAATTAATACCGAAATTCCTTTCTTTGATCATATGCTTTCTCAATTTGCGAAGCATGGCCATTTTAATTTGGATATTCACGCCAAAGGGGATATTCAGGTTGATTATCATCACACAGTTGAGGATGTAGGTATCGTGCTTGGTCAGGCATTTCAAGAGGCAATAGGAGATAAAAAGGGTATATGTCGGTTTGGAGAAGCTGCCGTGCCTATGGATGATGCTCTTGCAGCCATTGTGATTGATATCTGTTCGCGAAATTACCTCGTATTCAATGCGCTATTCAATCAACCCTGCACATCAGATTTCGGGCTTGATTTAGTAGAAGAATTTTTTAAAGCATTCTGCAGTAACGCATTGATCACTATGCACATTAATCTCATCCATGGTCAAAATCTCCATCATATCATTGAGGCAATTTTTAAAGCCTTTGGGAGATCACTTCATAAAGCAAGTCGAATAGATCCCGGATATACCGGAATCCCCTCCACTAAGGGGATTTTATAACCTCGGAACTCCTGAATCACTGGAGTTTAAGTTGATACCAATTCATAAATGAGTAAGATTAAGATTAGGAGTAAGATTAAGATATTTATTTGAAATGTTTATCATACTCCTAATCTTAATCGTAATCTACATATAATATCACTCAATTATCCAGACATAGCCTTGTTCGGTAACCGTGAAGATGAGAATTACCGGCAGAAGATTGTAATATTGCCTTGGTCAAAATTTATTGCCGGTTTATCAACCGGCTCTATTTGATAATTAAGTTCTGAAAGGAAATCGATAATATCGGGCGCTGAGAAATTGAAGGTTTGTATTTGCTGGGGATGCACTTCCACAAGAAGAGCCGGGTGCTGTTCCTGTAACGTGTTTCTCATGCCCCGCAAAATGTTTAACTCAGCTCCCTCAACGTCAATCTTTACGAGATTGACCTGAGTAATTCCCATTTCTGCGGCACACTCATCAAACACCTTCATCTCTACCCGGATATCATTACTAGAGATGTTCTGTTTTGAAGGATTAATTTTTGATGTGTGAAATGGATCTTCGAGACATACATAACCCTTTTTGTCGAAAAGGGCAAAACTGTGTGATGTTACATTATTAAATTTATTTATTTCAATATTTTTATCTAAATACCATTTGGCTTTCGGTATTGGTTCAAAGGATACTACATGACCGGAAGGCCCAACTAGTTTTGCGAAAAGAAGAGTATAATATCCGATATCAGCGCCGATATCAAGAACGATGAAACCTGGTTTTATTCGTGATAAGATAAATTCTGTTACTTCTTTTTCCCATACACCATTAAGATAAATGCATCGTCCAATGAATGATTCATGAGGATTCCTTACCAGAATTTGAAGACCATGAGAGGATACAATAATGTCTTTGTGTGGCATTGTCAGGGTCATAATTTTATCACGTAGTCTTGAGACGATGTATTTGATAGACGCTTTTATGGTCCTTCTCCCTTATGTTTTATTTCTTTATATCATGAAGTAAGTTGATTTTCAATATTTCACTTTTTAGATATTTTCTAAAGAAATATTTGACAGGATTAACAGGATACACAGGATTTAAAAATTATCCTGTCAATCCTGTTAATCCTGTCTATAAATATACCTGGAAAGGCACTCACGGGTATTATTATCTTACCACAGAGGACACAAGTAGTATAAATCTGCTCTGTAATAAGACTTTAAATTCTAGTCTTGGGATCTGTTATGAATATACCCTAAAGATTTGAGGTGCTCAAGCGTATCCGGATCTATCACGGCCTTTTGTTGTTCTTTTATGGTCTTCATTTTCCAGTTATTCTTCATAGTGGACCACTCACTTATGTCTTTTTCTATATGCTCGTAAGAAATATGATTATGGGCATTCATCATATTATTGAGCTCTCCTTGATCCTCGTTCAGATCGAAAACCTCAACGATTCTTTTTTCTGCACTATGAAAAATATATTTCATGCCTTTTTCAATCATAGCTATTTTGGGAAATCCCTTCATGTATTCCTCCGAATATAATCTTTTTCGTCTCTGCCCATTATCCGCTTGCGTATTCTTGGTGATCAGATTGATTCCATCTACTTTATAAGGAAAGGTGGCCCCAATAAGGTGTGCTATGGTTACACCTAAATCTATAAGCTGGGTTTTAATATTTTGCATTATTATGGCATCACACGAGGCAGGAAGTTTTAAAAAAAGAGGAACGTTGATCTCCTCATTATAAAGGGTAAATCCATGGTCGCAGGCACCATGTTCAAAGAATGCCTCTCCATGGTCAGATGTGATAATAATGGCTGCCTCCTTAAAGAGACCTTCCTCCCTGAGATAATTGAGTATCTTACCGATATGGTAATCGCAATATTTTATACCACCATCATATTGATTGATATAAAAATTCAAGTCTGTTTGATTTTGAATCTTAAGATACCTTAATTTTTCATACTCCTCTAATGACAATTCTCTTTGTGTCTCGGAGGTAAAGAGAGTGTTGTAAGGATATGGCGGCAGATAAGGACCATGCACATCCATGAAATGTAAATAAAGAAAAAAGGGCTTATTGGGCTTACTATGAAGCCAGGCAATTGCTTTTTCTCTCACAGTAGCTGCACTGGGTCGGAAGCTCGTTCCTACTTGTTTAAAAAGATCAAATCCTTGATTATAATTAAATTCTTCCCTTATCCACCTGTTTGCCACAAATGCAGCTGTTGCATACCCGTTCTCTTTCAATAACTCAGCAAGAGTCACAAGTTCAAGGGGTAATATATCCGTATCTTTATTTGAGTGGGTCATAAGCCCATGTGATGAAACATAAAGAGAGGTAAAAAGGGAAGCTACGGATGGCGAGGTCCAGGAACAGGTACTCACGCAATTATCAAATTTAATTGCCTCGCTTGCAAATTTATCAATATTTGGCGAAGTGTTTCTCCCGTATCCGTAACAGCTCAGGTGATCTTTCCTTAAAGCATCAATAAGGATAATGATTATAGAGGATTTTTTGTGGGATTTGAGAAAATAAAATAGCCCCCCACCGAGGAGCAGGGCAATTAATACTATACATATTTTCTTCTTCATTCATCCCTCATCTGATTCACTAGGTGAAGGAGGGATTGAGCTTGGTACATGGTGGGTTTAATCTTTAATATGTTTTCAAGATGTGTAACTGCGTGTTTAATCTTACCATAATTATAGTAAGCAACTGCCAGGTTATAACGGCTATTGACATCGTCAGGCCTGAGCTTTATCACTTTTTCCCATTCTGAGATCGCCTCATCAATTAATCCCTGCTGTAAGTAAACAAGTCCTAAATTATAGCGGGCATCAGCATAATCAGATTTTAACGAGAGAGCCTCCTCATATTTTGCGAGGGACTTAGGGAGGAGTCCCTTCTTGAAATACACAGTCCCTAAGAAAAAATAAGGTTCCGGATAGTCAGGATTAATTGCCAGGGCACGCTCGAATTGCACAGAGGAGCGGTCGAGCCACCCTTTATTCAAATAGGCCCTTCCAAGATGACAATGAGCTTCTTCATGCTCTTGAGCTACCCTTATAAGCTTTTCATATTCTATTATTGCCTGATCGATAAATCCGGTTGTATAGTAGAGCTCTGCAAGTTGATAGCGCGCTTCATACTGCTGAGAATCCACGTTTAAGATTTCCAGATAGTTTACTATAGCCAAATCATAGTGTTGATGAGCCGTGTAATCCTGTGCCTGTGACAAGAGAGTCTCAATATAAAGTTCCTTTGCTTTGTCATCATCAGGATTAAGCTGCAAAGCCTGCTTGAGTTTTTCAAGGGCTTTTTCTTTCGGCCTTCCCTCCACAAGATCTATAAAAGCCTTGGTAGTATATTTTTTGGCCTCAATAAAGTGGTGGACCTCCTTGTGCAAAGTATTATCCATGCCACCGGATATAAGATCATCTATCCCAGATCCACGAAGGGTGTGCAGTGCCCTTAGAAGAGTCGTGTCCTTGTTGTGCCCTTTATCTTTATAGTTATATAAGGATCTTCCCAAAGAATAATCATCCGTAAAAAGCGCGCTGTCAGAGCAAAAGGAAGCTATAGCCCGTTCATCCATAAAAAAATGAGCGAGTGATTTACTATGAAGGGCTGTTTCATTCCATGCAAATTTTTGAAGTGAACCGAGTAGACAATAATTATGAGGTAAGTCTACCTCCCATAGGCTGAGAAAGGGGAAGACGTGAGCGCATGTATAAAGAATCGATTTAAATTGTTCTTCTTTTATGCCCCTTGTTGACAGATTGATTACAATTATTCCGTCAGGTTGTAATCTTTGTGAGCAAAGTTGAAAAAATTCAAAGGTAAGAAATTCCTGCGCAGTTGCCGGCCACCGAGAGGCGGGGTGCGATATGATTACATCATACATATTTTTTGTGAAGGTTAAATATTCCCTTATATCTCTATTAATAATATGCTGTTTTGGGTCATTGAGCGTCGGGTGCTCGATCCTTTGATAATATAAGGTGGCCTCTATGAGTTCGTTGGCACTCTCTACACAATCTATCGAATCCGGGCGGTACTCTTTTACTGAATGTAAGGTGACACCATTTCCAAGCCCTAAAAGTAATACCTGTGTGGGATTTCTATGAAGGACCATTGGTATATGGGCAAGCAGGCTCTTTGATGAAATACTCTTTCCATCTATGTGCACACTTATCTTTTCATGATATTCTTTTACCTCTGCATAAGCCATTGCGCCTTCTTTCGTAAAGAGTACCTTCTCCTCTTTCTCCAATGCGTTGCTGTTGGTTAGATTGTGTATAAGGGATGGCTGGAATAAGATATAACATACTATTAGTGCTGCCAGAGAAAGAGAAGCCCGATATTTCAGTGAAAATGGGCTGCTGATGAGAAAGAATAGACTCCCAATAATGAGGTGGATGCAAATGGCTACAAGGCTCATCCTAACCAAACCAATACCAGTGTGTGCTAGAAGGCGCCATACGAGGACACCGATTAAACATCCAAGTGTATAAACCGAATACACAGAAGCGGTAGACTTCCCCACTTTTTGTAGTGTATCCATATATATCTTGCTCACAAGCGGAAAGGAGAAACCTGTCAGAAGGGCAGGCATCGAGACAATAAAAAGAAGAAAGAAAAATATAATTATGTGCGGCAGGGGAAGGGAAGGGCCTGATTCGGCAGCGAACAGAGAAAACCAATCAAGGAGAGGGATTATTATAAAGCAATAGAGACTGAGAAGGAGTTCTACAATTGCAAAGAACATCACAGGATTATCTTTTTTATCTATAAAAATGGAGAGACTGATACTGCCTAATGTCACACCAAGGAGAACAGTTGATACGATGAGGAAAAATGACCACACCGATAAATCCATTGAAATAATAAGGGTTTTTAACCAACTGAGCTGAAAAAGCATCGTTGCACAGGAGGACAGCGCGTACCCTCCTAATAGTATTCCTTTAAAGCGATATAGGCTTTTATTCACCTCAGTTTTACCCTCGGGTAAAGACGCACGGCTTAATGAATAGTATGTATGAACAGAAAGCGAGGTTATGCCTATGAGCAGATTCAATGTCCCTGCTAAATAGACACTCTTATTTATCCCAAGATAGGGCAGCAAAAGAAATCCAGTCAATAATGCCCCCAGGAAGCTCCCAAGAAGATGAATACCATAATATTGGCCGATGGCCCATCCTGCAATACTGGCTTTTTTAACAAAAAATTTTATTAACATAGGCCAGGAGGCGCCTATGAGAGCAAGAGGGACCATAAGTAATAATGCACACACAAAGAAATTTAATTGGTGTGTGGCGATCCGGATGAAATAGGGTAAGAAGAGGCAAGAGCAGCCTAAGATCCCCTGGAGAATGCCATATGTTTTAAATAGATCGGGGCGATCATCAATAAATCTCCCGCTTATAAAACTACCGAGGGCCAATCCTGTAAAATAGATGGCAAAAATAGTAGTAATAGAATAACGGAGAATGCGGACAGAAGCCACTGCATAAATTAATCCGGAGATCCCTGAGAAAAAAAAGAGCAGAAGAATTATACTTTTTACTTTTGTCGTATCTGATGCGTCTCTCATCGATGCAAGGGTACTCTCATTCAGGGTATTACCTTAAATTAAGGATTTACAAAACTATCCCCAGAAGTAGAGCCGGAAGATTGCTATGTCATAGAATGGGAGGAGCAATGATGCGCTCATAAGAAAGGATCATAAAGATTACGCTCTCTCATCGGAACTCTCCAATAGTATGTTCTGCCAGCTTCTGTCTTTATGGAAGATCTGGGGAAAAGCTGGTTTATACCATTTTTTATCTCAATTTAGTATAGCGTGGATGAGACTACTCTGTCAATGGGAAAGTCTGCATTTTTTAAGGGAGATATTTTTGTAAATAATTTTGCCCTACAAAATAGACAATGGCCTCTTCAGGAGTCAGATTGAGATTGTGTGCATAACTCGCCATTAATGCTCCAATATAATCAGCTGTAAAATCCTGTTGATATAAACCGGGGGTGACACGTGCGACATCATAAAACTTAATAGCGTACTGGAGATAATTATAAACCGCTAAAGCCTCGTTTACACTATTATCGTATGGATTATACATTCCTCCGTATACATTACCATATGATCCTCCATAGAGACCTCCGTAAAGGCCATACGATCCCCCATAGAGGCTTCCATAAAGCCCGCCCCCATACAAGCCCCCATATATTCCACGCCCATATACGCCTCCATAAAGAAGGCCGCCATACAATGAGCCACCGTAGATGCCTCCTAACATTCCCCCATATATCCCATAGAGCCCGCCTCCAAAGAGCCCACCATAATAACCAAATTGTGCATGTGCAGGTTTAATGCTAAAAGATAATAAGAATAAAATAGTTATAATTATAATTTTTGTTCCTGATTTATTTATTCTTTCTTTCATCATCAGCTCCTCCTTAGAATATTGATTTCATAATTTTATCATGGTTTTATATAAATACTTGATTATATTGTTTCTCTTCTCTCATATTTCAAGACTTAATCCCCATCTCTCACATGGTATGTGTCCAAAATGAGAATTGCCACCTCGTGCTCTATACCTTTAAAACTCATATATCTAAAATATCATAAAAAAAAATTTTATTCAATGTGGTCTTGCATTTTGCAGCAAAAGAAATGCGTTATAAGGACAATTTCTATGGGCAAGTAGCCGATAAAAAAGATATAACTCAATATATGTGCAGGGAAAAAGGTCAGGGCATGAAGAGCAGAGTATCCAATAATCAAAGAATTCTCGTCATTGATGATGATCCGGTAATATGCCAGGTCTTAAATCATTCTTTGAAAAAACGCGGATATAGAGCATTTTCTGTGCATAATGGAGAGCAAGCAGTCAACGCATGTCAGGAGGAGTATTACAATATTGCCTTAATAGATCTTTTTTTGCCTGATATTCCCGGTATAGAAGTCATGAGAATGATCAAGGAAATCTCTTCTGATACGGAGTCCATAATCATTACGAGTCATGCTTCCCTTGATACTGCAATTCAAGCGATGCAGGATGGAGCTTTTAGTTATTTGATTAAGCCCATTGATATGAAATACATGCATGCGGTTATTTCTAAATCTTTGGAAAAGCAGAAATCGCAAATAGAGCGCAGAAAGGCAGAGGCGGAGAAAAGGAAACTTGAGGAGCAACTCTTTTATGCTGAAAAAATGAAAGCAATCGGTACCTTAGCAGGGGGGAGTGCACATGACTATAATAATATCTTGATGGTGATTCGGGAGGCAGTCTCCCTCATGTCATTAGATATTGATTCTCAACATCCTCATTACAAATACTTAAAAACAATTGAACGCGAAATAAAAAAGGGCTCAGAAATAACAAAACAATTATTAGGATTTGCCAGAGGGGACACATATAAACCTAAACCGATTAATATCACTACATTGGTGAAAGAAAGTTTCCACATATTCAATCATATGAAAAACCACATACGCATCCATGAACACTATCAGGATGATATTTGGCTTGTTGAAGCAGACAAAGGACAGATTGAGCAGGTTCTTCTCAATTTGTATATAAATGCCGATCAGGCGATGCCGAACGGGGGAGATCTCTATCTTGAGACAAAAAATAAAAGACTCGGTCATGATCATGTGAATGTATTCAATGGAGCGCCTGGTGAGTATGTGATGATATCGGTAAGAGATACTGGCATAGGTATGGATGAGGCAACCAAGCAAAGGATATTTGAGCCCTTCTTCACCACAAAGAAAAAAGAAATCGGGACCGGGCTTGGTCTTGCGTCTTCTTATGGAATTATCAAAAATCATAATGGTTTCATCAATGTTTACAGCGAGCTATCCGTCGGCACGTGTTTCACCATTTATTTACCCAAAATAAATAACAAGTCTATCCTTCACGAAGACAGCTCCCAATCCCAGGATAAAGAATATGAGGTTTTAAAGGGGAGCGGAACAGTGATGTTAGTGGATGATGATGTATCCTTACGTAAGTTTGGAAAGAAAATTTTGGAAAGACTGGGGTATACCAGTATGGTTGCCGACAGCGGCCGAGGAGCCTTGGAGGTATTGAGAGCTCATAAGGATGCTATTGATTTGGTTATATTAGATGTGATTATGCCTGATATGAGTTGTGAAGAAGTGTATCATCATCTTAAGGAAATAAATCCGGATATTAAGGTTCTGCTCTCAAGCGGCTACAATGAAAACAGCCAGACAAGCGATATAGTGAATTTAGGATGTAATGGTTTTATCCAGAAACCATTTGCCATAGTTGAGTTTTCAAGGATCATTAGGGAGATATTAGAAAGGGAGTAACCATAAAGAAAATGTGTTATAATTGGCCGTACATAGAGACATCGCGATATACTAAAATAAAAAGAATTATTGGATTCTATATAAAATACCTCTATCAACGATTTATTACAGCTTTACTAAGGAAGGACAGATCCTAATTTTTTCTAATGTATATTTCCATGACAGTTCGTGTGCTTTTATCTATTTTAAAACGCAGGTCAAGCTTTTTATATATGAGAAAATCTATATTTTGCCCTTCATTGAGGGTATAGTTATTACCAAAAGCCTCTTTGACTTTATCTTCCGATATGCCGACTCTCACACCGTTATCAAACCTATATTTCGGGTCTAATACTGTTATTCTTTTTACCACATCATTTGTGATAAGAAAGTAAATATTTCCATAGTAAAGATTGCAGCGTGAGGGCATATTGTGAAGGGTATATGAATTCTTGCCATAAAAAATCTTATCAGGTTTTCCTAGTATTTTTATTACTAGATTTTTATTCATATCAAAATTGTAAGGGCCAACTTTTTTACCGAGTACGATGAGATTATCCGTTTCTTCATAAATCGTAAGCATTCGCCTAAGGGAGTTTATAATAATACCCCTGTTTTTATCTGATATTTTGGCACATATGATATTTTTATAGATTTCGATTGCCGAATCAGATTGTCCTTCTTGGGTTTCAAGTAAAAAAGCCTTTTCATAGAGTTGCGGAAGGTCTTCAGCACACACAATCTGTAAAGGGCAACTGTAGAGGAGCGTGATAATACTTAAAAATAGAAGCTTTAAAATACTCATATAGTGTCTAGTATATAAAGAATGGGGGCACGGCCCTATTAAGAAAACCTGCCCCCTTTTATTCATCATAGTTAAATCATCATTGTTAAATTACAACTAAACTTGAATATGATGCAGGATGACATGCTGAACAGTCAGCTGCAAACACTATTAAATCCAGTGGATTAGCAACCACTTGATATGCGTGGTATAATAGCCAATCGGGCACACTTGCCACAACCGCAGCCAGTGTTGGATCTGAGGCAAGTGTTTCTAATAAAACAGGATCAGCAGCGAGTATAGGACCTATTGTTGGGTCTGCCAGAAGCGCAGCTTGAAGATCGGCTATAACCTGTTCTGCAAAGAGGACAAGATCAAGCTGTTGGTAATAAGCAGTAGGGTAATATCCGCCGCCGTAATATCCTCCATAAAGTCCGCCATAATATCCGCCGCCGTAGTATCCGCCATAATATCCGCCGCCGTAGTATCCGCCGCCGTAAAGTCCTCCATAGAGTCCGCCATAATATCCGCCGCCGTAGTATCCGCCGCCGTAAAGTCCTCCATAGAGTCCGCCATAATATCCGCCGCCGTAATATCCGCCGCCGTAAAGTCCTCCATAGAGTCCGCCGCCGTAAAGCCTGCTATAGAGTCCGCCGCCGTAAAGTCCGCCGCCATAGAGTCCGCCGTAAAGTCCACCATAAAGTCCGCCGTAGTATCCATATTGAGCATTCGCTATACAGATTAGGCAAAAAATTGATACTGCTGCAAGTGAGAGCGCAACATATTTGTTCCCTAAAAACCTAACTTTTTTCATCAACCCATAACCTTTCTTTATTAACTAACAAAATCTTACTCTTAAATCATTTTTAATGATATCATCTATATTGATATCATGTTTCCTGATACTATATTTTATTTTTTGTTCTATCTCCTCCTTTCCTATTTTAGATGAGACCTTAAATTATGAGGCCTTTTTTAATCAAATCTCTATTCATTAATTAATGACATATACTGCAATCAGAGATCATAACTACAATGGCTGAGGGATCATTCGTGATAATTGTCAAATGTATGAGCAGCCAGTCAGGGGTTTGCTGCAACACCAGTTCTAATGTGGTGCTTGAGGCCAGTGAGTCTAAAAGTATAGGATCTGCCAATAATATTTCACCAAGGATAGGAGTATTCACAAGCACATCATATACCCAATCAATGACTGCTTCAGCAAATACTGCTTCAGCCGCAAAAGGGATCGTGGCATCCTGTAAGATGCTCGCTCCATAAAGTCCTCCATATAAACCTATGCTATTCAATCCACCGTATAAACCGCCAAAGAGGCCATATCCTCCATAGAGTCCCCCGTAAAGTCCCCCATAGAGTCCCCCGTAAAGCCCACCATAATATCCACCGTAGTATCCACCATACAATCCTATACCGTATAATCCCCCATATAAACCAAGGCCGTAAAGCCCTCCGTATAATCCTTGACCGTATAATCCCAAGCCATAGAGCCCATATCCGCCGTATAAGCCGCCATATAAATTTCCATATAAGCCATAGGAGCCATACAGTCCATTAGTAAATAGATAGCTGTTGCTGTAGTTGGATTTCATTAAGAATATAGAGAGAAATATTACAAATAATAGTATATAGGATAATTTTCTTTTCATAATATTTAAACTCACTTATAAATGTTTATACCCAATACCTCCATTTTTTAACGCTCTCTCTCAAACCAACTTCCCTTGCTTTTTTTCACTCTTTAAATCTTTATAAATAATCAGTAAGTTATTTTGTAGTGCTCTCAACTCCCTTATTATAATTTATACTATAAATAATATTAAAAATTTTTATTTTTATTTATTTAGCTTTTTTTTGATTAAGAGATGATTAAGCATAATAAATATCATTAATGTTTTTCAGCAATATATATGCCATTATCTAAAATCTAGTCTTTCAATATGTTATGGGATAATTAGAAAAAAAAGGTCTTAATATTTATGCATTTTATCGAGAATTTTACGAAGCGATTTTATGACAAAATTTTTCTTCCTCTTTACAAATAAGACAAAATAATATATAAATTAAGTATCAAAATCTTTTACACATATACTATTAAGGTTAACTCTTTAAGCATGGAGGTTAGAGAAGTGTTAGAACGTTTAAAGAAGATGAGTATGTTAGGTAAAGTGATATTAGTAATAGTTATCCTCGCTGTATTTGCGGGACTCGCTGTGGCAAGCCTTGAATTTACCTGTACTGCCTGGTTTTGCAATAGATGTCATGAGATGAATGAATATTACGATAGTTGGATGAATTCATCCCATTCACCTGAAAAGAATGAGGCATTTCATAATTGCACTCCATGCCATGTTCAGCCTGGATTTTTAAATTTTATCAAAGCAAAGATCGGGGGTGTGTTTTCTCTGTTATGGCATGTAAGTGGTCATACACATGTTGTATGTACTTTGCCTACGGTGTGTATTAGAGAAGGGTGTCATAATCTGGAAACGATCGATGCGCAGACGAGCAAGAAAGTTTCTACTCTTCAGCTAGATCATAAGGTCCATGTAGAGGTGATGAGCAAGATTGGAACCCGTTATCAATGTATGCCCTGTCATAAAGAGGTGGCTCATGGAGCCCTTGAATATATGCCTGATATGGAAAATACCTGCTTTCTCTGCCATACAGGGAGAGATATCAGCAAGGAGAATTGTGATTTTTGCCATCCGAGGCATCTCCCGATTAAAGGCGACATTCCTGATCTTTATCCTATTCATAAAGAAGAGGATGTTCAATGCGTTGATTGTCATCTGGACGCTCATAAGGCAAGCGCAATTAGCTGTATGAATTGCCATGAAGATGAGTCTATTTTAGACGGCATCGAGTTTGACGTTGTAAGAGTAAAACCTTAGTAAGTTAGTGTTTTTCCTATAGTAAGAAGCCCCGCTTTTCAATGCGCGGGGCTCTCTATTATAATGTACTGTCGTTATAACTATTCAAGACCTGATCCCAGGACAATCGTATGAATGATTTGTTAAGTGAGAATCTTAGATATTTTGTAAAAAATATTTGATAGGATAACAGGATACACAGGATTTTAAAATTATCTTGTCAATCCTGTTATCCTGTCTACAATATCTACCTCCAAAGGTCATTCACGGGTATTATTATTTTACCACAGAGGATACAGAGATCACAGAGGTTACAATTTCAATTCGTGATGCCATAAATATTATTGAGTATTCATAATATTTATTACTCCTTCCTTATCCTTATAAATACCCAATTACTCTTTTCCCCTTCATAATTTCTATTCCTTTCTCTTCGTAAAACAATGTCTATCGTATTGAAATTTAATACTCCATCTTATCTTTGCACAATATAAGGTTCCTGGCATAAGAGCTGCAAATATGAGAAGCAACTAATGTTTTATTCAGATTTTCAGATTTAATAAGGTTATAAAGGAAAATTTAAGGTTAGTAGTGTAAGGAGAGAAGATCAATATGTATAAATTAAATATGAAACTATTCGGGCATTTTTGCGCATTATCAGCAGCTATCATACTTCTTGTATCAAGCAACACATTTCTGATGGATAAACCCCTCATAGGCGGTTTAATTTTGGCCTTCTTTTCTGCACTCTATGTGCAGATAAGTCTTTCTTCACGATCACAATTTTTTATTTATCCTGCTTCTCTGTTGTTTATTTTTAGTTATTATCTCTTTAATCTTTCGATAGTCAATCTTCCTGCATACGCTCCCTTGCTCTCCCTACCTCTTGCCGGTTTATTTCTTGTGGTGGCCAAAAAGGCAGAGAACTCCTATAATGGTCATTTTGCGGGGGCGGTGTATCATGTATTTTATGGATTAGTTTTGTTTTTTTTCTTGTATATTATATGGTCTGTTAAGGATTTCTATACCATTTTTCCGATGGTACCCATGATTACCTTCCTTGTCTTTTCCGCAATGCTTGGGATAAGAACAATTCAGACAAAAAAAGTACGTTTTGCCTATTGGGCTCTCTTTAATATTTCACTCTCGTTTCTCGCTCTTATACATTTAATTTCACATGCTTCATTGATAATCGGTTTCTGCCTAATAATGTTTTTTATGGGGATGATGTATATGGGGTCCTGCCTATTGAAGAGTTCCTCTTTCTATAAAAACCTGGACAGGGCATTTTATAGTATAGGCTATGCGGGTTTAGTATGCGCCCCGTTATATTTTGTAAATTCCATTCCCTATTTAATAATAGTACAAGCACTTTATACCCTGTTTTTTTGGCATTTAAAGCAACGGATTTATCCTGTCTCCGGTGACCTTACCCCTTGCCCTTTACTGTGCAAAATATTCATTGCAACAGTTGCTGCAAGCAGTATAGCCGGATTCATCCTGACGCTTCTTTATTATTTTAATTATCCTACTATAATGATGATATCGGGGCTTATTTTTTCTTTATCATATTTAAGACAAGCATATAATACCAGATTGTATTGGGACAACAGGGCAGATTTGCTCATCTATTTAGCGATTTTATTTTTTGCACTCTCTTATTTCGCATCACCCCTTCCCCACATTTCCTCCGGATTCCACTTGATTGTTCTTTGTGCATGGATTTCTCTCGCCCTTATTAGTAAATCCCATGAATTTCCAAGACTATGCCGAGCTCTTTCAAGGGGGCAGTTCATTCTTCTCGCAGTTATCCTGTTATTCCCGGCTGTATTCGATACTACACGCGTAATGACACTCCTCTATCTCGATGCTGCATATCTATTGATGTATATGGGGGTATACTATTTTGATCGCTGGGAGGGATACCTCTATTCTCTTCCCATAATAGGCACTCACCTTTACTATATTTTTCTCATAAGCGTAATAAGCCCGGGGAGTAATATAGGATTGTATTTTCTCTTGCCCATCATTCTCCTCTATATTTTAAAATTTTTTTCACGCACATCACACTTATTCTATTTCTCATGGATGTGCCTGACATTCGCATCACTGTGCACTATAATTGCTTCTCATATAAGCGCAGCCTATATGCTCGCGTTGTGGGCTGTCTTATATTTAGTTGAATCTTGTTTTGTAAAGATAAAAAAGAGCCCCATTAAATATTATCTGAGTACCTGTGGTACTACATTGGCTTTTATTGCGATCATATTTAGCTTTGGTTACTATTACTTTGGGGATCCACTCCCAGGGCTTGTCCAATTAAGGATTATATTTGCGGTATTATTTATAGCCTATATGATTGTATTTATAAGGAGAAAGACCAGTTTCTACCTCTATCTGAGTTGTCTTACAGGCTCTGTCTTGTATTATTTAGTTATTATGTATGGGCACTTCTGGGACATCGCTCATCTACTCTCTATCCCTCTTCTTATAATATCTTACGGACTCTATGTGTTTTTTAGTCATAGAGGCAAGGAGAGCTTCGAGGCCTTAAAGAATATTGGTCATTTAGATGCATTTGTGTTTACTTTAATGCTTTTTTTGCATAACAGAAGCCTCCATAGTGTCGTTGTATTGTCTTCACTAACCATATACTTTCTTCTCTATTTTTTGATCAATTTAATAAGGGAAGGGTATGATTTTACTTTTCTCGCAGCCACAGCAGGATGTCTTTTATATTATTATACAATAAGCCATTTCCCGAGTTTGGCAGTTTCCGACCAGTTGCGGTTAGTGGCCCTTATTATGGTGCCCCTCACTGAATTAGGATATTATTTTTTCCGTAAAGGTAAAGAAATTAAAGGCATGGCTATATTTGATCTCATTGTCTTTATCTCTCTCATAACGAGCCTTGTGTCCTTATTCGGAGGATATGTGTATGCCTGTCAATTTATTCTGATTCTGAGTTCCATTTTGTTTGTTATTATTACCTTAATAATTAAGAAGGATTTCTTTATTTATTTGACAACACTTTGTTTGGGGTTGACTGCCTATAATTTCCTTCAGATTGCAAATCAAAAGTTTACGCAAGATCTTGTAGTATATATTCTGTATGCCTTGATATTCATAGGTATCTTCTTTGGGGCTTCATTATTTAAAAGGCTTTTAAACTATCGTGGACCACGATATATGATTGCAAGTATCAGTTGGAAATCCTACGCGTTCTATTCTCTTATCATTGTCGGCTTTACTGTGTTGCTTTTCTTTCTTTTCAGCATTGAAATTGCCAATTACCCAGGTTTTTGCACCAGATGCCATTATATGAAACCCTATGCTGAAGCGTGGGAACATTCAACCCATAATGGGGTAAATTGTGTTGATTGTCATTATGAGCCTGGTTTAAATGCAATGATTGATACGAAGATAAAGGGGATGGTTCATGCGGTAAAATATTTTACCAATACCTACAGTAACAAACCTAAATCAGAGATTAGCGATAATACCTGTCTGCGCAGCGGGTGTCATAGCAAACAAGACCTTAGTAAGGATTTAACCTTTGGAAGGGGTATCCATTTTGATCACACCAGTCATCTTATAACTATGAGGCGCGGGAAGAAACTTCGCTGTACCACGTGCCATTCACAGATCGTACAGGGCGACCATCTCACTGTCACTAAGAGTATTTGTTTTACCTGTCACTTCAAAGGCAGTGAGGATGAAGGGCCTGCAGTCGGAAAATGTATATTATGTCATGTCATTCCTGAGGAGGTAGTGAGTTATCAAGGAGTGGAATTTGACCATGTCTCGTTTCTTGAGGGAAAACCCTCAGAGTTGTGTAGTGATTGCCATGCTGATGTGACAGAGGGAGATGGTGCAGTGCCAAAAGAGCGCTGTTATTCATGTCATGCTGAAGAAGATCCGGATTTATCCGATTCGGTGCTTTTGCATAATAAGCATATTACAGAGCGGAAAATTGAGTGTTTTGAATGTCATCTGGATATTCAGCATGGAAGGCATAAAGACAGTAAGCATTTAATGATGGGAAATTGCGGGGAGTGTCACACCTTTGCCCATACCACCTCTGAGAAGATGTACCTGGGATTAGGAGGGATTGGTGTGAAGGGCGAGCCGGATCCCATGTTTACTGCGAGGGTTTCCTGTAACGGCTGTCATAAGCAAAAACAGAAAATACTCATAGGGGACTTCAGTTTTGTCACGACAAAGGCGAATCTTAATGTATGTGATGAATGTCATGGATTAGATACCGGGTACACTGAAATGGCTCGAGAATGGCAAGATGAGGTGAAAGTAAAATTAGATGAAATTATTACCATAAAGAATAGATTAGACCCGGAGATTCAAAAGATTCGAGATATAGATAGAAATACGGACTATGGCACCGTATTGTTTACAATAATCACTATTTATGAACAGGCTCACAGCAATCTGGATTTTATTATCTCGGATGGCAGTTATGGTGTTCACAATTATTCCTATACCATTGACCTCCTCATGGAGATAAAGAAAGATTTTCTTGCCTGTCGTATGCTTTTGCAACAAAGCAATGAGATGAGAGATTAATAAAGAAATAAGGAGAGAGGGATATGAGATGGGCCTTGACCAAAGATACGATCAATGAGGAGATGGTAGATAAAATTGCGAAGGCGAGCGGACAAAATATTCAGGCGTGCTATCAATGCGGCAAGTGCGCGGCGGGGTGCCCGATTTGTCCGGAGATGGACGTAGCGCCAAATCAAGTGATGCGTTTTCTGCAACTGGGTTTTGTAGAGAAAGCCCTCAGCAGTCAGACAATATGGCTTTGTGCCTCATGTTTCACATGTAGTACCCGTTGCCCCCAGCAAATTGACCTTGCCAAGGTAATGGAGCAGCTCAGGATAATGGCCCAACAAGAGCAGCAGGAAGAAGAAGAAAGTTTTATCGCCTTAATGGCTGGTTTTGGAAAACGAATGAAGCATGCCTTTATATATCTATTTCGTATGGATATACAATCAAATACACGATGTTTTAGCGAGCTTTTCTTAAAGAGCGTGCGGTATTACGGAAGACTTTTTGAGGCCGGGCTTATCTATAATTATAACATCAATAGCGGCAATTTATTCGCCAATTTTCTTAAAGCCCCTATCATGTTGATTCGTTCAAAAATTGGCTTCATTCCTCAGGAAAGTAAAAGGATGGAGAAGGTGGAGAAAATTTTTAAAAGCGTAGAAAGGACAGAAAATTTAAAGGAGAATGAGCAATGAAATATGCCTATTATCCCGGGTGCTCTTTGCATACCACTGCGAAGGAATATGATATCTCAACGAGAGTTGTATGCAAAGAACTTGGAGTAGAGCTTCAAGAGATCCCTGAGTGGGTATGTTGTGGTTCGACCCCAGCACATAATAAAAATTTTTTATTATCAATGGCTTTGCCAATTAGCAATTGTCTATGGGCGGAGAAAGAGGGCCTTGCTATTGTAGCGCCTTGCGCTTCTTGTTATAGCAGACTTAAGATATCCAATTTTGAAGTAAAAAAGGATAAGGAGCTGCTGGAGAGGGTCAATATAATAATTGACGCAGAGTATCAGGGCAGCATCAAGATACTGAGTCCGCTGGAAGTATTCTCCGGCACACAGATGCTCGAATCATTACTGCCAAGGATAAAGCGCGATTTATCTTCGCTTAAGGTGGCATGTTATTATGGGTGTCTTTTTTCCCGGCCTAAAGAGATTACTCAGATTGAAGACGTGGAGAATCCGGAGCAGATGGATCGAATCATTGAGAGCATAGGTGCTCAAGGGGTTGAGTGGTCCCATAAAACCGAATGTTGCGGCGCGAGCCTTGCCATAACTCAATCTGCTATTTGTAAGCGTCTTGTCAGCGAAATTACTGAGTCCGCATTGTTAGCCGGTGCTGATTGCATAGTGGTCGCGTGTCCTCTATGCCAATCGAATCTTGATTTAAGACAGACACAGGGAGAAAGATCTCCTTTGCCAATATTTTATATTACCCAATTAATAGGTCTTGCCCTTGGACTCTCTCCATCGGAACTTGGTCTGAGACATCTCGTAATTTTGCCACATCCGCTTCTTTTTTCCAAAGGGATTATTAAACGATCAGAGTTATGGAGGCGATAATATGTCCCGAATAGGCGTTTTTATCTGTTGGTGCGGGTCTAATATTGGCGAAACAGTCGATGTGAGGGCTGTTGCTGAGTATGCAGCCACATTGCCTAATGTAGTCATTTCTCTCGACTACAAATATATGTGCTCAGATCCGGGCCAGAAAATAATTTTGGATGCTATCAAAGAACATCACCTTGATGGAGTAGTGGTGGGGGCATGTTCTCCCAGGATGCATGAGGTCACCTATCGCAGATGTGTAAGTCAAATAGGATTTAATCCATATCTCTTGGAGATGGTTAATCTGAGGGAGCACTGTTCATGGGTACATGATGACAAAGTGTGCGCAACGGAAAAAGCAAAAGATCTTGTCCGTTTTATGGTTGAGAAGGTAAAAAGAAACTACCCTCTCTATCAGATCCGGATACCTATCATGAAAAGGGCCTTGGTTATCGGAGGAGGAATTGCAGGGATTCAGGCTGCGCTTGATATTGCGAATGGGGGCCATGAGGTCATTATGGTTGAAAAAGCCCCATCCATAGGTGGGCATATGGCCCAGTTGGATGAAACCTTCCCCACACTTGATTGTTCCCAGTGCATTCTCACACCACGAATGGTTGAAGTTGCGCAACATCCTAAAATCACTCTTTATTCTTATGCAGAAGTGGAAAATGTCTCCGGCTATATAGGAAATTTTAACGTCACCATAAGGCAAAAGGCCCGTTATATTGAGACTGAAAAATGCACAGGATGCGGTCTGTGTCAGCAGAAATGCCCTACGAAAGTTCCGAATGAATTTGAAGCGGGCTTAGGGAAGAGAAAGGCCATATATGTCCCTTTTCCCCAGGCGGTTCCTAATAAACCGGTTATTGATAAAGAACACTGCCTTAAGTTTATAAAAGGCACATGCGGGGTGTGTCAAAAATTATGTCCTGCAGGGGCCATTAATTATGAACAGGAAGATAAGCTCATAGAGGAGCAAGTGGGAGCGGTTGTTGTTGCGACCGGCTATGATCTTATTAATACGGATACCTATGCGGAATATGGCATGGGAAAGTATCCTGACATCATATCCGGCCTTCAATTTGAACGGTTAGTAAGCGCCTCAGGCCCAACCAATGGTGAGCTGAAAAGACCCTCTGATGGGAAGGTTCCTGAAACTGTTGTGTTTATACAATGTGTCGGCTCACGTGATGAAGCACAGGGAAGAAGTTACTGCTCTAAGATTTGCTGTATGTATACCGCAAAACATACAATGCTTTTCAGGCATAAAGTACATAATGGCAGATCGTATGTGTTCTATATGGATATCAGGGCTGGCGGGAAAAATTATGATGAATTTACGCGAAGGGCCATTGAGGAAGATAAAGCAGTGTATATCCGTGGGAGGGTATCGAGAATATATGAACGACAAGGAAAACTTATAGTAAAAGGCTCTGATACGTTACTCGGGGCTCAGGTAGAAATAGAGGCGGATCTTGTGGTGTTGGCTACCGCAATTATCGCTCCGAAGAACATAGAAAAGTTAGCTCAAAAATTGGGTGTCTCCTATGACCTTCACCATTTTATGTCAGAAGCACACCCAAAATTAAGACCGGTGGAGACGAATACTGCTGGTGTGTTTCTTGCCGGAGCCTGTCAAGCTCCCAAGGATATTCCTGAGACTGTTGCGCAGGCAGGAGCCGCTGCAAGCAAGGTCCTTGGAATGTTCGGGCATGATCAACTGGAAAGAGAGCCCATTGTGGCAGTTGTGAATAAACAGACCTGCAAAGGGTGTTTTGCCTGTGAGAAAGTATGCGCTTATTTGGCTATTGAAAAGGAGGAGATCAAGGATAAGAAGGGCAATCTCATCAAAAAAGTCGCACGAATAAATAATGGCAAATGCCAGGGATGTGGTGCATGCGCAGCCACCTGTAGATCGAACAGCATTCAATTGGCGGGATTTACCGATTCACAGATATTTGCCCAATTGAATGTGATTTTTGAATCATCTGAGGAACGTGAATTATCTTTGGAGGCAGAGAAGGCAGCTTTCAATTAATAAGGAGTAAATGAATGATGGATACACAAAATAAAAAGGTGCACGAGGATACCACGCAGAAAATGGCAGTATGGCAACCCAAGATAGTTGCTTTTCTGTGCAATTGGTGCTCTTATGCCGGTGCTGATCTGGCAGGAACAAACCGGCTTAAATATAAATCCAATATCAGGATTATCAAAGTCCCTTGCAGTGGGAAAATAGATCCTCTGTTTATTTTGAAATCATTCTGTTCCGGTGCGGATGGAGTATTGATATCCGGCTGCCATCCTGGTGATTGCCACTATTCGACTGGGAATTTTTATGCACGAAGAAAATTTGCATTAATAAAATATCTATTGGAATTTTGTGGGATGGACCAAAGGCGTATCCATTTTTCTTGGGTGTCTGCTGCTGAGGGTAAAAAATGGTCGCAGGTGGTAGAGGAGGTAACTGAGAGTGTAAGAGCAGCTGGCCCTTTCAATGGATTTGACAGTATTGAAAAAATGGACCTATGTAGATTTAAGAATTGAATATTGACCTATAAAAATAAAACCTGAAGATTGAAAGGCTATAAAAGATGGGAGACATAATAGCTTATAATGAATTGGCAGGGAAGATTAGACAGCTTCTTGAAAGGAAAGAATGCAAACTGGTTATAGGGTACAGGGCAAAAAGAGAGGTTGTTGTTTCTCCTTTTTTGTTGAAAGAGCCGGAGCTGGCTGAACAATTAGTATGGAATACTCGCTGTATCTTTAACCTGGCAACATATCTGACGAGAGAACCAGCAAAGCAGTCTAAACGAGTTGCAATCATGGCCAAACCATGTGATTTGAGGGCGATTAATGTCTTAATTCAAGAAAACCAAGCAAAAAGAGAGGATCTATTTATTATAGGTCTACAATGCAAAGGAGTTACCTACGATCGTACGGATCCTGGTGAAATGGCGCTTAAGTGTATTTCATGTCCTGATAGGGATCGTGAATCTAATGTCTTGGGCATGGCTGATCTTATCGTCCATGATCAGGAAGGAACTGTGCCGAAATGTGAAAATGATAAAATAAATGAAATGCTTGAAAAGCTTGCCGGAATGGATCAGAAAAGCCGCTGGCGGTTCTGGCAAGAGGAATTTAAGAAATGTATTCGTTGCTATGCATGCCGTTTGATATGCCCGGCATGTTATTGTGAACGATGTGTAGCAGAGATGAGTCAGCCGCAATGGATTGAAAAAAGCGCTCATCTTAAAGGGAATTTTATATATCATCTCACCCGTGCCTTTCATATGAGTGGCAGATGTGTGGGGTGTGGGGAATGCATGAGAGCATGCCCTATGCACATTCCGCTGCTTGTGTTATATAAGGGCATGAACCAGAAAGTCAAAGAGCTTTTTGACTATATCCCCGGCAATGATTCTGATCAGGAACCAGTGCTTAGTCAGTTTGGGTTGGATGATGAGGATTCATTTATTAAATAAGATAGAGGATCAAGGAAATGTATAAGGTTATAGAAAGGAAGAAATTAAATAAGATTATTTGCCATCTTATGAAGGATCATCTTGTTATTGCACCGATAAAGCCAAAGGGAAAAGAGAAAACTATCCAAGACATTACTGATCCGGAACAGATTGATTGGGGAAAGGGCAATAGCCCTATTTCACCAAAGCACTTGTTCTTCCCGCAATCAGAGGTTCTTTTTTCTTTTACGCGTAAAAAGAATGATGTCATAATAAAAGGAATCGGTAATCATAATAAAAGCCGTATTCTCATTGGGATAAGATCCTGTGATGCAGCTGCCATGACATTGATGGATAATGTATTTGGGGGTGATTATAAGGATCACCTATTTTTGGCCTTTCGAAAAAAGACGTTTGTGATAAGTCTTGCATGCAATGAACCGGAAGATTTATGCTTTTGTACATCGGTGGATTTGTCCCCGTTTAGCGAAAAAGGAAGTGATATTCTTCTTTGTGATATAGGGGATGGAAAATTCTTTGCGCATATAATAACCGAGGCTGCAGAGGAGTTTTATTTACAGTTTAAAGATAAATTTCTGGAACCCACTCAGAATGATATTCAAGAAAGGGAACGAAGATGCGAGCGTGCGTTGGGGAAACTAACTCAGTATTTTCCTGTGAAGGATATCAAGGCGTGGCTGGATAATAATTTTGATTCTCCTTTATGGAAGATTTTGGCACCCGAGTGTATAGGATGCGGAACATGCACTTTTTTGTGCCCCACGTGCCACTGTTTTGATATTGTGGATGAATCCCAGGCGTATATGGGAGAGAGAAGAAAAAACTGGGACTCCTGTGCTTTTGAGCATTTCACCCAAATGCAGGCTCATCAACCGAGGCCATTTCAATGGCAAAGATTCAGACAGAGAATAATGCATAAATTAAAATATTTTGTCGATCGATTTTCTGAAGTTGCCTGTGTCGGGTGTGGAAGATGCCGGGCTAAGTGCCCTGTAAATATAGACATTATCGATGTAATAAGGCGTATTGAGCAGGAGAATAGATCTGATGATTCGGTTCATAAGGAGAGGTTAGCGTTATGAATAATATCTATCAACCATATAAGATGAAAATTGTGAGCGTCAAGGATGAAACTCAAGATGTGAAGACATTCAGACTTGCCTTTGATGATCCGGTAATTGGAGAAGGCTTCTCTTTCCGAGCAGGACAGTTTGGCGAATTTTCTGTGTTTGGTGAGGGAGAAGCTACATTCTGTATTTCTTCTTCACCGACCAGAAGGGGTTATATAGAGTGTAGTGTTAAGTCAATAGGAAAAGTAACTGAAGAGCTCCACAAGATGAGTGTGGGGGATATAATAGGTTTCCGGGGGCCTTATGGCAATTTTTTCCCTATAGAAAAAATGTATAAGCGGGATCTTATTTTCATAGGTGGTGGCATCGGTCTTGCACCTTTACGGTCTTTAATTTGGAATTGCCTTGATGAGAGGGAAAAATATGGGGCCATCACAATACTCTATGGAGCACGGAGTGTCGCTGATTTGGTCTATAAGGATGAACTTGCCGAGTGGGAAAGAAGAGAGGATATTACATTTATTAAGACTGTTGATCCCGGCGGAGAAACGGAGGACTGGGATGGAAGTGTGGGCTTTGTCCCGACCGTTATGCGGGAGTTGGACCTTCGACCTGAGACGAGTTACAGTATCGTATGCGGGCCCCCTATAATGATCAAGTTTGTTATTCAAGGGCTTAATTTTATGGGTTTTTCCCCGGAGCAGATCATAACAACACTGGAGATGAAGATGAAATGCGGGTTGGGTAAATGCGGAAGGTGTAATATTGGGAATAAATATGTATGCAAGGATGGTCCTGTGTTTAATTTTGCTCAGATCGAACAATTCCCTAAAGAGTTTTAACCATTAATCATTATATGGAGGAAGATCAAAAAATGAGCAGTGAAGGTAAAAAAATACTTATTATCGATGATGATGAAGATCTCGTGGAAGCTAATAAGATCGTTTTAGAAGCATATTCCTATGAAGTTGTCTGTGCGTATAATGGTAAAGATGGATTTGACCTTGCTCTCAAAGAGAAACCTGATTTGATTATGCTGGATGTATCCATGGAGAAAAAGGATGAAGGATTTTATGTGAGCCAGAAAATTCGACGGCATCCGGAAATCGGTAATACGCCGATATTGATGATTTCAGCCATACACCAGATGACGAAACTGAGGTTTTCCCCAGAAACGGATAAGGAGTATCTTCCGGTAAATGAATTTATTGATAAACCCATTGATCCAGCCAGGTTAATAGAACTAGTGAAGAAATGGGTGCGAGATAACTAATTTTTTATATGAGGTCCCGGCAATGCGCTTATTATTTAGGTGGGTGAATACTATAAAAAAGAGCCTAGGCTTTAGACTTATTCTTATGGCAATATTCGCGTTATCTATTGTTGAACTTGTTTTTTACCATCATTTCAAAGCGGACAAAGAATTAATCGTGGCGCAAATGAAACTCGAGGCATATAGATTAAATGACGTTCTTTTAAGAGGAATCTTAACTGATATGATAGAGTACCGGAAACATAGCCTGCAAGAGACTCTCGAGCTTATAGGGCAGCGGGAGGATGTCCTTAAGGTAAGAGTTATTGAACAGGGACGAATCAAGATTTCATCTGATAAAAGCGAGATAGATATGGAGATCGATCAAAAAGAGGAAGCATGTTATGATTGTCATAAAGGAGATTATATAAAGCCGCTTACTATGCTGCGTCACAGACTTTTTAAAGACCAGGCGGGTAATGGCTATCTGGGAGTCGTCAATCCTATCTATAAGCAAAAGATATGCGAGGAGTGCCATAAAGAAGATACCAATGTCTTAGGAGTGCTCGATATCGTTTTATCAACCGATAAAGTTGACAGGCAATTGCAAGCACATCTTCGCAAATCTATTATTATTATTATTACGGTGCTCTTTTTTCTCGCGTGTGGGATGGGGGTCTTTATTGTTGTGGGAATAAATAGACCCATTAAGAAATTGATCGAGGGCACACAACATATCATGAATAATGACTTTGACTATCATATTGATATAGATTCCGATGATGAAATAGGAGTTCTGGCGCGGTCTTTTAACTCGATGACCGACCAACTCAAAAATTTTAAAGAGGAAATTCGGAAATGGAATAATGAGCTTGAGCAGAGAATTCATCTGGCCACGACCAAATTACAAGATACCAATATGAAACTTGAGATAGCGAATAATAAACTGCGGGAATCTGATAATAAAAAATCAGAGGTGGTTATGACGGTTGCTCATGATCTGAAAGCTCCTCTTGCGGCCATAAATAATTGTCTGCGGGTTGTCTTGCAGGGATATCTAAAAGGGGATAGGGGAAAAGAACAAGAGATGATCAAAAGGGCTGATAACAGAGTAAATGAAATGGTGCAATTTGTCAAAGAACTGCTTGATTTCTCAAGAATGGAGAATGAAGCAAAACATATGAGCACGATTAATCTGTCATCTATAATTCGTGAAGTGATTGATATATATACGCATAGCGCAAAAGAGAAGGGCCTTTCCCTTATTGTGGAAGATTTGCCCCAGATCAATATACACGGTAACAGAGAACTTCTCAGTAGTGTGTTCAGGAATCTCGTGGGTAATGCTATAAAATATAATTCATCAAATACCCATGTGTGGATAAAGATAGATATCAATGATGAAGATGTAAAGATTCAGGTAGGGGATAATGGAATTGGCATGCCAGAGGATGAGGTGCCCTATATTTTTGATATGCTTTTCCGCTGTTCCCAGACAAAGCGCAACAAGCAAGAGGGCAACGGCCTCGGCCTTTCTATAGTAAAAAAAGCCATAGAGCTTCATGAGGGCAACATACATGTGAAAAGCAAAGAGAATGAGGGCACTGTTTTCTTCATTACCTTTCCTCTGTCGCGATTACGGGAAGAAGACTCAATGGGGGATGAAATCTTGACAGCCTGCAATGCGTCGGTTAAAATATCTCTCTAAGCACATAGGAACATAAGCAAGTTAGCAATTCTAATTCTTTGATACATTACATGAGTGATACAACTGTCAAAATGAGAATTGCAAAGGAGTGAGGACTCTACTAATCAAGGAAAGGAGAATGGAAAATAAATGGATGAGTGTATCTTCTGCAAGATTGTTGAGAAAAGCTTGCCCGCAAAGATAGTGTGTGAAGATGATCGGATAATTGCCTTTGAAGATATTTCCCCCAAAGCGCCGCTTCATGTCTTAATCATTCCCAAAAAACATATATCAACGCTTTTTGATGTGGAAGAGAAAGACAATGAGCTTATAGGGCACATGGTGTATGTTGCCAAGAAAATTGCTCAGGATAAAGGCTATTTCGAGAAAGGCTATCGTGTGGTAATGAATTGTAAAAGTGATGGGGGACAGCTTGTATTTCATATTCATCTGCATCTTCTCGCGGGACGAACGTTTGAGTGGCCGCCAGGTTAGCAAAGCTCCGCCATCGATCACAGCAATTCATTATGGCCAATTGTTTTATTGGCCAGTGATTCCTGCTATTCATTTCGCTCAACGCTCAGCTTTTAAAAATCTCTAAGCTATATAGGGGACACAGAGATCACAGAGGGAGTATGAATCTCCATGTCCTCTGTGCTCTCTGTGGTGAATTTAAAAAGCTTACATTATGGCCTTGCTGGGAAAAGTTAATTGCATAGGATAACTTTTTTATGCGATTGCCCTGGGGGTTAAATATTTCTCTTGACAAAAGTAAGGGATCTACGTATACTATTTTTACAAGAAAGCAAATTTTGATAAAATAACCCATAATCAGATCAATCTTATATTTAGGTTATATGCTGGTGTCAACAGGATGATTTCTGCTATCGGTCTGCAAATTTTGCGCAGGACGGTTTATAGACATATGGGTTGAGTTCAACCGGAGCGAAGAGGGGATGGGTATGAAGTTTAATAGAGTGTTACTGGTAAATCCTTGGTTGCACGTCGAATGGCCGGGACTCACGCCGACAATCGGTCAGGGATACCTGGCGGAAACGCTGCACAAGGAAAACATCGGCTATGATATCTTGGACATGAGTCTTGGATACGGCTTCAAACATCTGAAACGTAAATTGGATGATTTCCAGCCTGACCTCGTTGGGCTGAGCTTGATTACAGTGGATTATCGTCGGCTGTACAGTATGCTGGAAGATGTCAAGAAATACCACTCCAAAGCAAAAATTATAGTCGGCGGTCCTCACGTGACTATTTTCAATCATAAGGTCCTGGAAGAATGTCCCGCTATCGATTACGGCGTCACACGGGAAGGTGAAAGCACACTTGTCGAGTTGTGCCGTGGTGACCTGCCGGAAAAGGACATCATGGGACTTATCTTTCGTGAAAACGGCAGCATCGTTTACACAGGAGACAGAGAGTTCCCTCCCGACCTGGACCAGATTCCCTGGCCCCGTTACGAAAAATTTGAATTGAACAAATATTTCCGGGAAATGAGTATCCACACTAGCCGGGGTTGTCCTTACCAGTGTATCTTCTGCGCTCGTCACGCTCTAACCCCCAATTTTCGGGCAAGGAGTCCGGAACATGTCGGTGACGAGTTGGAATACTGGTACCGGAAAGGCTACCGCAAATTCAACATAGAAGACGATAATTTTAATCTTGTCAAAGACCGGGTCTATAAAATTTGTGATGAAATTGAGAAGCGACAACTGAATGGCATGCTGCTACGCTGTTCAAACGGTATCCGCGCCGACCGGGCGGACCGGGAAATGCTGGCCAGGATGAGGGAAGTCGGCTTTCGGTATCTTGCCTTCGGGGTAGATGCCGGTAACGACCGTATGTTGAAGGTCGTTAAAAAAGGTGAAAAGATGGATGACATCGAGACTGCTATCCGAAATGCCTGTGAGTTAGGATATGGCGTTAAATTGTTTTTCATTATCGGAAATCCTACCGAGACGGCCGAAGATGTCGAGGACATGGTCAGGTTGACCCTGAGATACCCAGTCGAAGAAGTGCATTTCAATAATGTCCTTCCTTACCCAGGCACCGAGCTCTACGAATGGGTCAAGGAACATGACTATTTCCTGAGGGACCCTGAAGAGTTCCTCAATAGTGCCACGTTCTGGGAAAAGGAGCCGATTTTTGAAACACCGGAACTACCCAAAGCGGAACGTATGCGGCTAACGCGCTATCTGTATGGCATACGGAAACAGGTACACAAACGGGCCGTGCAGCGAATTCTCCATAAATACGGGCCTTTCGGCTGGCTGGCGAGTTACGTCGTGGCCAACGACTTCTTTGAAAAATTTTATTACAAAAGCCGATTCTGGCGTAATATCATCGAACGGTTCCGGTACCAAAACTGAAGTCTGTTTTCACATACAACATACGGTGAGGAAATTTCATTTTTTATTTCAGTTTGTATGATTGTGCTTTTTGATAATAGTTCTGAGCCATAAGGCGTTGACCGGATGCACTGTAAAGAGAAGAGATATTCTCTAAATACATGACTATGGCATTTTTCTGCTTAAGCGTTGTAGCTATCTCCAAGGCTTTTTTACAATATTCGATAGCCTGTCTATAGTGGCCGCCCGTGCCATAGGCCATGCCAATATTATTATAATCCATGGCCATATATGCCTCATTATTCGCCTCTTTATCTATCTTCAGTGCCTTTTTAAAATAGTCCACAGCCTTGCTATACTTTTTCCAATCTTTATAGACTGCACCGATGTTATTTAAGGCACTCCCGATCTTATCTTTCTGATTAAGATGTTCCGCAAGCGCTAATGCTTTTTTGAAATATTCAATCGCCTTGTCATAGTGCCCCCATTCTTTGTAAGTAAAACCTATTCTGTTAAGATCAGTGGCAATATTAGCCTTTGTGCCCAACTCTATATCAATGGAGAGTGCCCCCAAGTAATATTTTACCGCATGCGTGTACTGACCGCATGCATTATACACGAATCCAATATTGTTTAGGTTAATAGCCATATCTCCACGCCGTCCCAATTCCTTATCAATGATGAGAGCTTTATTGAAATAGTCCAATGCCTTTTTATAGTCCCGTGAGTTCTTATACGCCAAACCGAGCCAGGCATAGGTATACGCTAAATCTCCTTTTCTGCTCGGCCCTAGTTTTTTCTCAAGTTCTATTGCGTGAGAGAATTTTATAATCGCCTCTTTATACTTCTGCTCTTTATAAAGTGTTTTCCCCTCAAAGAAAAATCTGTCAGCTTCGGAATGTGGCGTGGCAGATACCAGAGAAGCAGAGAGTAGAGATATGAAAATTAAAATAAAAATGATACTTTTCTTTACCATATCCTCTCCTTGTGAGCATTACTCTTTTATGTCGGCATTTTGCGCTTTTTTGTTCCCCCTCTTGTGTACTTTAGCTTTTAATAAGCAACTCATACAATTTTTTATAATAGCCCCCTTCTTTCAATAATCGGGCATGAGTCCCTTGTTCTACCACTTTCCCCTTATGCAGGACAAGAATTTCATCTGCAGTGGTAATTGTCGAAAGCCTATGGGCGATAACAATGGAGGTCTGATGGCACATTAATTTGTTCAACGCATCCTTGACGAGAAGCTCTGTTTCAGAATCGATATTGGACGTTGCTTCATCGAGAATAAGCAAGGCAGGATTTGCCGCCAATGCGCGTGCAAAAGCAAGAAGCTGTTTTTGACCGACCGAGAGCGTGCTTCCCCTTTCAGTCAAAATGTGTTCATACTTTAAAGGGAGTTTTTCAATAAAGTGAGCAGCATTTATATATTCGGCAATCTCATGAATAGTGGACATACTGATCTTTTGATTTCCAAGAGTAATATTCTCCAGGATACTGGCAGAATAGATGAAGATGTCTTGCTGTACCATCGGCATACCTGCGCGTAATTGCGTAAGATCATATTCCCGGATATCATCGCCATCTATGAGAATGCGGCCCCTCTGAGGATCATAGAAGCGGGCGATTAGGTTGATAATAGATGTCTTGCCGGCCCCCGTGGCCCCGACAATGGCAAGGTTTTTCCCCTTTTTAAGGCGAAAAGAAACGTCTTTTAGTATATAATTATCCCCTTCATAGGCGAACCAGACATGATCAAAGACAATGTCTGTCTTAAGGCCGGAAAAGGGCCTTGATTGAGGACTTATATGCACGTGCTGATGTGTATCGAGTAAGGTGAAGATTCTTTCTGACGCAGCCATTGTTGCCTGAAGCAGGTTGTATTTTTCGCTCAAATCACGTATGGGGTGAAAAAATTTCCCCATATACTCAATAAAGGCCACCAGTACCCCGATGGTAAGAGTGCCCCGGAAGGTATGCACACCCCCGTACCATAAGATAAGGGCAGTGGAAGTAGATGCGAGTATTTCAATAAAGGGAAAGAAGAGGGAATAATACAGCACGGCCTTAAGATAGCTGTCCCGGTGCTGCTTGTTAATATGAGAGAAGCGTGTGAAGTTTTCTTCCTCACGTCCGAAGAGTTGCACTTCTTTGATACCGGTAATATTTTCTTGCATAAAGGAGTTGAGCTTTGCAATCTTCTCCCTTATTTGTCTGAATGCTTCTCTCACCTTATTCCTAAATAGAACACTACCCCAAATGACAAAGGGAAGGACTGAGAAACTCACCAGGGTAAGGTGGATATCTATCCAGAGCATAATACACATTATGCCGATGAGTGTGAGCGTGCTGCTCACTATTCCGAGTATTCCGGCAGAGAGCATTTCATTGAGGACTTCAACATCGTTGCCTATTCTGGTCATTAAACGCCCAACCGGATATCGATCGAAAAAGGAAAGGGATAATGATTGAACATGGGTAAATAGGGCTATTCTGATATCTTTGATAACCCTCTGGCCCATTAACTGTGTATAATAATTTTGAAAGAAATTAGCGATAAATTTCATGAGTAACACGAGAAGAAAGAGGAGGCATATTTTATTAAGGCCTGCGTAGTCCGAATGTTTAATATAGTTGTCAATACCGACCTTCACAAGATAAGGCGTGACAAGCTCGAGAGCAGACACCATGAGCAAGAGAACAAGAGCAATAAAAAAAACAGACAGATGGGGATTAAGATAGCGGAGCAGTCTGCGGACAAGTCGCCAGTCGTAAATTTTTCCATCGATCTCATCGGTATGAGGTTCATGACGCATACAGTGTTATTCTCTCACCTCCAATTCATCGATTAATACCTGCTTCTCATACATTCTTGCGTATGTTCCATTAAGGGTAAGGAGAAACTCATGAGTGCCCTGTTCAATAATTCGTCCCTCTTCCATGACATAGATTCGGTCACAATGCCGAACTGCAGAGAGACGGTGAGAGATGATGAAAGAGGTGCGGTCTCCCGTAATAGTCTCAATTTTTTCCAAGATCTTATTTTCAGTTGTCAGGTCAAGACTTGAGAACACATCATCAAATATCAGAATGGGGGATTTTCGAATCAGGGCCCTTGAGAGCGCCAGGCGCTGTCTTTGTCCTCCTGAGAGGGTAATCCCACGCTCTCCCACAATCGTTTCAAATTTTTCAGGGAATTCCTCAATATCATCCGCAAGGTGAGAAAAAAAGGCTGCTTCTCTTATTTTCTCAAAACAATCTTCCGGAAGGCCGAACCCGATGTTACGTCGTATTGAATCGGAAAAAATAAAGGTTTCCTGGGGAACATACCCGATATTCCAGCGAAGTTGTTGTAAGGGGATCTCCTTGATAGGCACCCCGCTAACCCTTATTTCACCGGATGTCGGATCATATAACCGGGCAATTAAATTAACAAGACTGCTTTTCCCGGAGCCGGTGCGTCCCACCAGTCCGATGGCCTCTCCATGGGTGATGTGCAAGCTGATGTTGTGAAGGGACCTGAAAGATACATTGTGCATCTCAATATCTCCCGTGAATTGAGCACGTGGAACGGCATGGGAAAAGTCGAAGATCTCAGGGGCAGTGTGCATTATCTCATTTATTCGTCCCATAGACACAGCGCCCCGTTGAATCAGATTGATGACCCATCCAAGAGCCATAGCAGGCCATACAAGAAGACCAACATAACTAATAAAAGCAGCGAGACCACCAAGGCTCAGCCGGCCGCTGATGACATAGATTCCGCCGATCCATAGAATGAGCAGAAGGAAGGCACCGCCCAAAAGTCCGGTTATAGGATGAAAAAGCCCCCAGATCTTCACCAGTTCCATATTCTTTTCCACATAAAGCTCATTTGCCTCTCGGAACCTTTCGATCATCTGCTGCTCGCGGGCATAGGCCTTGGTGATTCGGATGCCGGAAAAATTTTCCTGGATCTGTGTATTAATGGTTGAAAATTGCTCCTGAACAGCCTTAAAACGGGTATGGAGCTTTTTCGCCAGTTTCATGATCACATAGGAGACCAGGGGAAAGGGAATAAGAACAATAGCCGTTAATGCCCAATTGATGCTCACCATAAAAATAAGGTCCATAATAAAAAGGACGATGGTATAGGTAAAATACATAATCCCTGGGCCGAGAAAAGAGCGCACCGCATTCAAGTCGTTCGTCGCCCGGGACATGATATCACCGGTGCGTTGTCGTTCAAAGAAAGAGATGGAGAGGGTCTGAAGATGAGCGAAGAAATCATTTCTAAGTTCATACTCTATCTTTCTGGATATACCTATGAGAATATTCCTCATAAGGAATTTAAAAAAGCCTTGAATAAGAGCGCAGCACACGATCAATAAAGCGCAGCGAAGAAGAAACGCGGGTGTGGCACCACTTTTGATACTATCTATTCCTTCCTTGAGTATTCGTGGAATAAGCATGGTAAAAAGGGTAGAGAGCAGAAGACAGCAAAAGCCAAAAGCGTATGAGGTACGAAATTGGAGAATATATTTCTTTAAGCCTGTAAGTTCATGAAAAGAGCTGAATTTCATGGAGAGCAAATGTGATGGTAATATGATTCATATTCAACGACTTTGTCCTGGTCGGAGAATCGATGTATTGAGAGGGAGCGGCCTCTTTCACCTAGTTTATTGCTGAGCTGCCCATCTTTCAAGATCAAAAGTGCAGCGCGGGCCATTGCCTCAATATCGCCCTTATCAACCAGAAAACCGCACCCTTCATCTTCAATTACTTCGGGCAATCCTCCGACGCGGTAAGCCACCACCGGCACCTCGCAACTCATCGCTTCAAGTGCCGTTAAGCCGAATGATTCGATTTCCGAGGGGAGCAGATAGACATCCGTGATACTGAGAATATGCTGGACCGAATTTACAAATTTTAAGAAATAGACCTTTGAGGCGAGCCCCATCTCACGGGTTAATAGTTTGGCAGTGGGAGCCTCTGGTCCATCTCCCACCATCAGTAAGACGGAGGGGACATGCTGCTGAATGCGTCGGAAGCATTCAAGCACATCCGGGATTCTTTTAACAGTGCGGAAATTTGAGATGTGAGTGACAATTTTTTCACCTGAGGGGCTATAAGGCTGACGTTGCGATGCCCCTTGTGCCTTTTTAAATTTATTCGAATCCACAAAATTATGGATGACCTGGATGGGCTTTGTGTAATCAAATTCAACCTTTGCCACTTCAGCAAGATAATGGGAAACGGCGGTAATGCCATGGCTCGTATCAAGGCTAAAGCGGGTAATATTTTTATATGAGGGATCCATCCCGATCAGACTGATATCAGTTCCATGAAGTGTCGTGATAATCTTTGCCGGATAATCATGCAGCATTTTAAGAGCAAGGTATGCAGCCATGGTGTGAGGAATTGCATAATGAACATGAATAATTTCAAGCCCATAGCGCTCTATGACCTCTACAATTTTCGATGCAAGAGCCAGTGTATAGGGAGGGAATTTGAATAAAGGATAGGAGACCACCTCAACGGGATGAAAAACGATTCCCTCGGCTACCCACGATGTAAAGCGCACAGGAAGGTTATAACAGATAAAATGGATCTCATGGCCCCTCGAAGCAAGCAGCCTTCCCAGCTCGGTTGCCACGACACCACTTCCTCCATAGGTAGGGTAACATACAATACCGATTTTCATGATATGAATTTTTGCTCCAGTTTATGTCTGATATATCCTTTAATTACCTCACGCGTCGGCGGGATCAGAAGAATGAAACCGAGGATATCGGTTAAGAGCCCGGGAGTGAGCAATAAGAACCCTCCAATGAGAATGCATACTCCATCGAAAAGCTCATTTGAAGGGATGTGTCCCATTGCTAATTCTTCCCTCGTCCTTGTCATGACTTCTAATCCCTGCCATTTGGCAAGAGCTGCGCCGATAGTTCCGGTAATAAAGATCAGAAGTATGGTGTTAAGAGTACCAATTATTGTTCCGATTTTAATCAATATTGCCAGCTCTAGTAAAGGAATTCCGATGAAAAGAAGTAATAATTTAAAAAACATGAATTTATTATATCCGGGATCGGTTTTAATTTCAAAATATTATTTGACAATGATATCATTACCTGTAATAATGGCACCTTAATAAAAATGAGAAATTTTAACAAGGGGAATACAATGAAGTATAAAAAACTGTGCAGTATTATAGGGGTAATGTTCGCGTCTTTCTTTTTATTTCACGCATGCCGCAATTCCACTGTCCCTAAAACAGGGGAAGTGGATGAGGGTGTTGTTGCTACTGTAGGGGAGACGAAGATTTATCAGGCTGAATTAGATAAGGCTTTTAATTTTCGTATTCAGCATATGAGTAGGATGAAAGATCAACTGCCCCCCAATCAATTGCAGAAAATAAAGCAGGATATCCTCAATGAAATAATTGAGACAGAGCTGCTCTTTCAAAAAGGCAAAGAACTGAGCCTTATGCCTACAGATGAAGAGCTTTCACAACGCATAGAGCATATTAAAAAACAGTTTCCCAATGAGGAACAATTTCTAGCTCAGCTTGAGAAGCTCCAGGTGTCTCAAGAGGATTTCAAAGAGGAGATTATGCGAAATTTCGTCATTTCAAAAGTTATTGAGCAACATCTCGCATCTCAATCAGACCCTCAGTCAAAGGGAATTGATGATGAAACATTAAAAAATTACTATGATGCGCATCAGGATCAGTTTAAAAAGGATTCGATGGTGAGAGCAAGCCATATTCTTATCAAGGTGGATAATAATGCTGATGAAGCAACCAGGAAGGATGCGGAAGAAAAAATAAATGACATCCTCACAAGAATAAAAGCTGGTGAGGATTTTGCCGAGCTTGCCCAGAAACTTTCAAACTGCCCAAGCGGTGCACACGGTGGCGATTTGGGATTTTTTACCAAGGAAAAGATGGTCCCGGAATTCTCGGCAGCAGCTTTTAAACTCGAGAAAGGTCAGATCAGTGATGTTGTGGAGACGCAATTTGGCTATCATATCATTAAGGTCACTGATATGAAACCTGCGGGCGTCATCCCCTTTGAAGAATCAAAAGAGCGGATTAAGGCTGATCTTGCGAAAGGAAAAAAAGTTGATGTTATTAAGAATTATATAGAAGGCCTCCGGCAAAAGACTGATATTAAAGTTATGGTGCCAGAGCTTTCACAGGAAGCTGAACAACCATAAATAATACCTCTATTATATTGAGCAGTATCTGACATGCACTTACGTTAAGAAGAGTATGACTATCTACTAATGAAGCTCATGAGGAAAAATCATTTTTTTATCAGCGCCTCTTTGATAGTCCTCCTCCTGATTATTCTTCTTCCCACGCCAGCCGGATTAACAGTTGAAGGTAAAAAATCTCTTGCCGTTTTTGCAATGGCCTTCATTCTGTGGGCTACAAATGCGCTTCCCTTATCAATAACGGGTATTTTGGTAATCAGCCTTATACCACTCCTTGGGATCATGAAGCATAGCCTTACTTTTGCGCTGTTCGGTAATCAAGCCATTTTCTTTATCCTCGGGGCCTTTATTATAGCAACAGGGATCATGAAATCCGGATTAAGCAAGCGTATGGCGCTTCTCATGCTCGCCCACTTTGACAGAGGACCACGAAGGTTAATCTTTGGTATTCTTCTCACAAGTGCCCTCATGACCCTTATTATGCCATCACATGCAGTGGCTGCATTGATGTTTCCTCTCATCGCCACAATTACCGATGCGCTTAGATTAAAGCCTATGGAATCAGACTTTGGGGCGGCCATTTTCCTGGCTATGGCCTATGGGTCGGCAATAGGAAGCATAGGAACATTGCTTGGCGGCGCTCGAACCCCCCTTGCCATTGCAATCTTGGAAGAAAACTCCAATGTGACGGTCAGTTTTTTTGAATGGACCAGGGCTGTCATCCCCCTCGTATTTATTCTGCTTATCGCGGCAATATTTGTCATTACCCGCTATTTCAAGATGGATGCTCCTCATATCCACAGGGCCAAGGAAAAGCTTAAGGAGGAGATCGCTGAAATAGGAGAGGTGACCCCTCTTGAGAAAAAGATGACTATCATCTTGATAGTTACTTTATTTCTCTGGATATTCTTTGGACAACGCCTTGGAATTGCTGTTATTTCGCTTCTTGCATCCGTGTCCCTTTTTATTATGCAGTGTGTGCAATGGGAAGATGTGCATAATTACGTAAACTGGGGTGTGATCCTCATGTATGGGGGCGCTATTGTAATAGCGAAAACAGTCGAGCAGACCGGGGCTGCGGCCTGGCTTGTTGAAACCATCGTGCTGAGGGGAACGCAGTTGAGCCCATTCGTTGTGCTGGTCTTTTTTGCGGTGTTGGCAAAAATAATCACAGAGGCAATAAGTAATGTTGCCTGCGTGGCAATTTTGTTGCCTGTTGCTTTAAGTATTTGTAAGGTATATACTATAAATCCGGTTATTATGTTATATTTTGTTACAGTGAATGCCGGTCTTGCGTTTGTATTGCCGATGGGGACCCCTGGGAATGCAATTGCGTATTCTGCAGGTTATTATGAGGTTCCCACCATAGTGAAACCTGGCTTACTGATTAATCTTCTATCTCTGGTATTTTTTATTCTTATGACAATGATATATTGGCCCTTCATCGGGCTCGTCTTTTTATAACATAGAGAGAGTAAAAATTGTATGAAAAGGATAATGGTTGCGTTCTCTGCAACAACTATTCATTATGAGGTTGCGCAATTTGCCATTCAGAAGGCAAAGGAGGAGAATGCGGAATTGGTGCTTTTAAGCATCAGAGATCAGAATGTATCGAAAAAGGTAAGCAGAATGCTTGGTGATACCTCTTTTCTCGGTCAGACAGTGATAGAGAAGCTTCAAAAGCAGATCAAAGAGGAACGAGGGCAGCTTATCATGAGAGAACTTCGAAAGATAAAACAGGAGGCTGAAAAGCAGGGAATTCACACTGAAATCGCCACAATCAAGGGAGCATTTGCTGATAATATTTTCTCCATTGCTGAGGCCCGGAATATATCGACCCTTATTATTGAGAAAAAATTCAAGAAGCCTGATATTGAAACTCCCTTTGAGATTATTACCATTAAAGAGAGTTAATTAAGACACACTTTTTATTGTCTCAATTATCACCTCAATATCAGCCATGGCCCCCTCGGCAATATCCCCGCAGGCCAATCTTGTGATGCGCGGTTTTATTATCTGGTATCGATCGATCCCTTCTTCCTTAGTAGCCATAAGACTTGCAATATTCCTTTGAACAATTGGATTGTGCCACATATTATTATTCATTGAGGGTGCGATAAGAAAAGGAACATGCTGTGGCATGGCAAGGCACACGCTGGAGAGAAGATCGTCAGCTATCCCGTTGGCAATCTTGCCTATAATATTTGCTGTTGCAGGGGCGATGATGAAAATATCACACCACTTGGCAAGGCTTATATGCGCTGTAGTATACTCATCTCCTGCGGAGAAAAGATCGGTATAGACCCTATTGGTGCTTAAGGCTGCAAATGTGAGGGGTGAGATAAAGTGGGTTGCGGCCCTCGTCATCACCACTTTTATGGCAACCTCCTCCCGCTGCAATTTGCTTATTAAATCACAGCTTTTATACAGGGCAATCCCCCCTGTCACACCGAGCAATATTTTTTTATTCATTTTTCTTTCTATGCTATTTTATTTAAGATTTCAATACCCTTTTCAATTGTCTCCGTTGGCGCGGCAAATGATATGCGAAAATGCGTGTTCTTTTCAGAGAATACATTCCCCGGTATAATCAATACATTATTTTCAATTGCCTTTATGACAAAGGCCTGCCCATCCCCTCCCGGAGCTTCCGGGAATATATAAAAAGCGCCTTCAGGCATAGTAACATGAAAGCGATCTTTTAAGCCATTATAGATAAGGTCTCTCTTCTTCCCATAATCTTCAATATAGGACGACACATCAAAGTTGCTCGTAAGGGCCTTTTCTCCGGCTACCTGAGCAAAGCTTGGGGCGCACACAAAGGTGTATTGCTGCAGCTTAATCATCTCCTGAATGATATCAGACGGCCCCATTGCATATCCAAGGCGCCATCCCGTCATACTATAGCATTTGGAAAATCCATTAAGGATGAGCATATCCTGCGTTATGGAGGAAAACTGACTGATAGAGGAACATCGTGAATCATACACAAAATCTTCGTATATTTCATCCGCGATTATAAAGAGCTTATGCTTCTGAGCGATTTGGGCCACCATTTTTAACTCTTCCTCACTATACACAGCCCCCGTGGGATTATTCGGGCTGTTGATAATGATTATTTTGCTTTTGGGTGTAATCTGTTTCTCGATCTTTGCTGCATCCAGCTTAAAATCAGGATAGGTATTGATAAATTTAGGCACCCCTCCCAATAATTTAGCAAGATGTTTGTAAGATACAAAATAGGGGTCGGGTATCAATAGCTCATCTCCTGGTTCGACTAACACATTAAAGGCTAAAAACAATGCGCCGGAGACACCGGTAGTAATAATTGTAGATTCCGGCTTATAGTTATAGCGATCTTCATAGTGCTTATTCACCGATTGAATGAGTTCGGGAATACCCTGGCTGACTGTGTAATGATTAAGACCTCGGTCAATTGCCTCCTGAGCGCTTTTTTTAATGGGATCAGGTATATCATAGTGCGGTTGCCCAATGCTTAAGTTAATGGGATTTTTTAAATTCGCAGCAAGATGAAAAACTTTCCGAATTCCAGAGGCATCGATCTGCTGCATGCGTGTGGCTATTTTCATGATTAAGTTCTCCTCTAATGTTAAATGATGAGAGATTTTCCTGTCATCTCTTGTGGTTGCTTTATCCCAAGAAGTACCAGGATCGTTGGCGCTATATCACAGAGTCTGCCATCATCTCGGAGGGTCACGTCTCCCGCGCCAATCAGGGAAAAAGGCACATCATTGCACGTATGCGCTGTCATGGGCGAGCCATCCGCAAGAAGCATCTGTTCGGCATTTCCATGATCTGCCGTTACAAGCGCAATGCCGTCTCTCCTCTGCAGTGCTGATAGCACATCGTGGACGCATTCATCAACCACTTCTGCTGCTTTGACCGCTGCTTTAAACACTCCAGTGTGGCCTACCATATCGCCATTTGCAAAGTTGCATATAATGACGTCATATTTATCAGCATTAATTGCCTCGACTAAACGGTCCCGCACAATATAGGCGCTCATCTCCGGTTGAAGATCATAGGTGGCCACCTTCGGGCTGTTTACAAGGATATTGTCTTGATGCGGAAAGGGATCATTTATCTGGTTATTAAAAAAGAAGGTCACATGAGCGTATTTTTCTGTCTCAGCGCACCGCAGCTGCGTAAGGCCTGCACGTGAAATCACTTCCCCAAGAATGTTTTTATTCTCAAGAGGGGGGAATGCCTCAATAAAGTGCCCATCATCATAATAATGAGTCATTCCCACAAAATGAATAGCATGGGCACAGGTTTCAAATTCATTAAAGTCCGGCTCGACAAATGCTTTGGTAAGCTGCCGTGTGCGGTCAAGGCGGAAATTAAAAAAGATCACCACATCATTCGTGGCCATCCCTCCATAATTAATAAGCCGTGGTTTGACAAACTCATCGGTTTCACCTGCTGCATACGCGTCATTAATTCCTTCTTCCCAGTTGGCTACGATCTCGCCTTTACCGGAGCGGAGGGCGTCATAAGCAAGTTTTATTCTGTCCCAGCGTTTATCCCTATCCATCGCATAGTAACGGCCAATAAGGCTTGCTATACGGCCACAGCCAAGGCGGTCAATCCCTTCCTGAAGAAATGTCAAATGCTTGTATGCGGACTTTGGGGGAGTGTCCCTTCCATCCAGAAAAGCATGGACAAGCACATTATTAAAATTATTTCTTGTGCATAATTCCAAAAGAGCGAGACAGTGGCGGGTAACCGCATGGACACCCTCTTCCTGAACCAATCCCATTAAGTGAAGTGTCGAGTTATTGGCTTTTGCTTTTCCGATGGCATCAAGAAATACCTTATTTGTGAAAAAGTCTCCCTCTTTAATTGCTTTATCTATTCTTGTCAGGCTTTGATATACGATACGGCCGGCGCCGATATTGAGATGCCCGACCTCGCTGTTCCCCTGGTTTCCCTCCGGCAGTCCTACATCAAGGCCGTGAGCTTTCAGGGTAGTGGTAGGATATTCTTTTTCGAACTGGTCTGTGTAAGGTGTTCTGGCTATAAAAATAGCGTTTGTCTCATCTTCTTTTCCCTTCCCCCACCCATCACGAATAATTAAGCATATTGGTCGTTGCGGCATTGTGCTCTCCTTACATCAATTTTATCACTATTCTCAACACATAAATCAAATATGATTATGTTATCATATTTCAGCCTCTTTTGGAAAGCATTATATGATACTAAAAAATGTAACCGCCCCTGTATTTATTTATTAGAAAATAATATAGGAAAAATGATAATTTAATATAACATACTGATTATTAAATATTACCTTACTCTAAAAGAAAATTAAATAATAGTATAAAGATCATTTGCAATATCTTTTCTTGTATGCTAGGATTAGACACATAATAAATTTAGCTTATATAGACTATATTATTTATAGATGAAATACTATGTAGGTTGCTTACAGAATCGTAGTTATTCAGAGCGCGGCTTATTGAAAATACCTATTAATATTATATATGGTTGAAGTTGACTCTAGAAATTTATTCTTACGATAATTTGCAGAGGCAAAGATCAGGGTTAGGCCTGAGCATTATATCGGGGTATTCTTTATATTACAGTAAATTATACCCCTATTTTATTATTTAAATAATTTATTTATATATCTAGAGCAATTATATAAAAAAACTTTTATGATTAAATTTTTTTTAATTTATATATTGCATTTAAAATAAGAGATGAATAGAATAACCTAGACATTATTTAAGAGCATTAATTAAAAAATTATCCATATATCAGTTTGAAAGTATAAGGGATAATTAAAAAATCCGGGGGTAGAAAGAAAGTATGTCTATATATATGTGTAACTTAAGGGGCGGAGCTATATGAAATAGCAAAAATAATATTTGCTTCCATATCAGTAAAATCTTTTTTCCATCTCCATCAAGGCTAGGCTTGAGCATCGTATCAGCTTATCCCCTATATTAAATAAATTATACCCTCTATCCTATAATTAAATGTTTTATCTTTATATTCTGAGCAATTATAAAAATATATATTAATCTATTTTAACTTTATAGTTTTATATATAGATTTTTTCTTAATATCATTTGCAATATTATTTTTATGATGATATTATAATCCTCATTATATAGTAATATTATTTATATAATATATTTTATTTTATATTATTATGATCTATTTGACGCTGGCTTTGAGTACGAACTAATCTCCGTGCACCTTTGTGACAAAATATAAGTATTGTTGTTATAAAGTGTATAAATGTAATTGAGAGGGCGAAGCTATATGTGTAATTTGAGAGGGCAATTTATATGTGAATCTTGCGTGATAATATGATTGTGGTTCCCTTCCATCAATCCTAAGAGAGCAATATTATTATTGATTTCTTAGATTATTGATTTCTTAGATTATTGACTTCTTAAATTTTTATGGTATACAAGGGTATAAATAAAATAGATGGGTAATACAAATGGATAAGCAGGATGTCTTTCCAATAGATAATTATATTGATAGTGCTATTCGTAGAAAATGGCATATTATCATACCCTTTATCCTCTCAATAATTATTACCGGAATTGTATATAAGATGCTCCCTAAGATTTATCGTTCCGATACCTTGATACTGGTTCTTCCCCAGAAAGTTCCCGAAGATTACGTACAGACTACCGTAACTTCCCCAGTTGAGGCTAGGCTCTCAACCATAACCGAGGAGGTGCTCAGCCGCACACGCCTGCAAACCATCATAAATGAATTTAACCTCTATGCGGAGGAAAGCAAGAAAGAAACCATGGATCAGATTATAGCGAGGGCGCGAAAGGATATTGAGATAGATATTAAGGCACCAAACAGGCGCTCTAATGATGATAGCTGCTCTTTTACGATATATTATCAAGGCAAAGACCCAGAGACCGTGAGAAAAGTAACCAACAAGCTGGCCTCTTTATTTATTGAGGAAAATCTAAAGACCAGAGAGCAACAGGCAAGTGTTACCACGATATTCCTTTCCAGGGAATTGGAGTCTGCCAAAAAAAAATTAGAGGAGCTTGAAAGGGCTGCGACCGACTTTAAGTTTCAACATATAGGCAATCTCCCTGAACAGAATAATTCTAATTTGGAAATGCTGAAACAGCTTGCTGAACAACGACAGATGATAAGTGATTATTTAGCCAAGGCAGAGGATAAGGAGTTATTACTCCGGCAGCAACTCTCAGAGGCGTATCAATTTATGGAAGATGAAAGCTTAAATTCACTTCAATCTCAACTAGATGAAGCTAAGAGCCAATTGTCAATAGCAAGGGCAACATATACAGATAACCATATAGAGGTCAGGAAGCTTCGGGAACAGATCAAACAATTGGAATATCAGTTATTGTCTAAGGAAAGAGAGGAGGGGAGTATAACTGATGAGAAGCCCCACACTGCATTGCGCGTGGCCCAGGATTTAAAGAATCAGATAGAGCTTACTAATAAAGAGATTATGCGACTTAAAGAAGATGATGAAAGAATAAAAAAGCAGATTGCCCTCTATGAAAAAAGGATAGAAGAAGCGCCTCGCGTAGCATTACAACTTGCTAATATAACCCGTGATCTTGAAAACACACAAAACTTTTATGAAGAATTGTTACGTAAAAAGTTATCAGCAGAGCAGGCGGAAAATCTGGAAAAAAGGCAACAGGGTGAGCAGTTCAGGATTCTTGATCCGGCATCCTTGCCCAAAATACCGTATAAACCTGATCCCAAAAAAGTCTTGGCTTTTGGTCTCCTTATGGGCTTAGGCGCAGGGATTGGTTTGGCATATCTTGCAGAAATAGTGGATAAATCATTCAGAAATGAACAAGAGGCAGAGGAGTACCTTAATGCGCCGGTATTGGGAGCCATCCCCTTGCTTAAGAAGGAAGAAATTACCCAACTTATGATTAATAGATTATAAATATATACAATTAAAAAAAGTATTTGAAAATGAATCGCGACATATCTGAGAAAGAAAAAAAGGAAAGAATTTCTGATAATGGACAGGGAGTTGTGATCCCTTATTCCAAAGTCCCGGAGATAAAATCCTCGAAGGTATCCCCGCAAAGGCGCAAAATATGGCCTTTTACCAGAGTCAAAGATGATAACCAAAAATACATGGGCCATTTTATCGCCGAGCAGTTCAAAACCATTAAGATCAGGATACAACATCCGGAGAATGGAAATGCGCCCCGTACATTACTTATTTGTAGCGCCTTTGCCAACGAGGGTAAAAGCACCGTAAGCACAAACCTGGCCATCAGCTTTGCCCAGGGGCTTAATGATCATGCGTTGCTCATGGATTGTGATCTTAGAAAGCCGGATCTTCACAATTTATTTGGTCTGAGCCCTGAAAAGGGAGTGGTTGACTATATAAACGGCAATGCCGAGCTTCCTGAGATATTATTAAAGACAGGTATCCCCAAGCTTACCTTGCTGCCGGTGGGAAAATCCCCCTCTAACCCTGTGGATCTCATCTCCTCACAGAGGATGATAGAGCTTATCCAAGAATTAAAGTGCAGGTATAAAGACCGCTACATTATAATAGATTCTTCCCCTATTCACCTTACCACAGATCCCATGGTCTTGATTAAGCAGGTGGATGGGGTAATACTGGTGGTTAAGGCGAATAAAACAGATAAAAAAATAGTGTTAAAGATTACCCAGGATATAAATAAGAAAAAACTCCTTGGAATCGTATTAAATGGTCTGGGAAAATGCCTCTCAAGTCGCTACTATTACAATTACTCTTACAATAGGTATTATTAAATCAATCTGATTTATCGGCTAAAAATCTTCTTTTATATCCCTGGTAATAAGATGGTTACCTATGTTTATCCCTTCACAGGAATTTAATAAAATGGAATTTCCTGAGAAAGAATATTTCCCTTGGATTTTACAGCAAGAAATTAACAGGGTTGAGCGCACAAATCAACCCTTATCAATGCTTCTTTTAAAAATTTCCTACTTAGAGGAACTGATACAAAAAAATACGGGAATTTCCCCCAAGAGGACTACGGACAATATCTTTACTATTATCAATGACAATTGCAGAAAGACTGACATTAAGGGATGGTATGATGCCGGCACATTGGCTCTGCTTATGCCCAATACACCAAAAGCAGGCGCTTTTACTGCATACACCAAGCAGAAAGATAAAATCACCGCATATCTTGAAAAAATAGGCATTGAAGCCCATAATCATTTTACGGAAGCCTGCTCTGTTCATACGTTCCCTGATTCAATATTAAGAAAAAATGATGATCCTTTTCCTTCTCCAATACCTTTTGAGCTCCCCAAGAAATTTAGTCTTCGACTTTTTATAAAAAGATGCATGGACATATTTGGTTCTATTATTGGTCTGCTATTTTTTTTGCCTTTCATGGTAATTATAGGGCTCATTATTAAGCTGACCTCGCCCGGGACCATATTTTTCAAACAAATCCGCTTAGGATACAGGGGGAAACCCTTTACCTTTTATAAATTCCGCTCCATGCACCAACATGTGGATGACGCGAGCCATCGTGAATATGTTACTAATCTGATTAAGGGAAATCATGAAAAAATAAATCAAGGCTCTGCGCAGGAGCCCTTTTTAAAGATGAACAATGACCCACGGATTACTGCCTTTGGGAAGGTGCTTCGCAAAAGCAGCCTTGATGAATTACCGCAGCTATACAATGTCTTAAAAGGAGACATGAGCCTTGTTGGCCCCAGGCCTCCTATCCCCTATGAGGTTGAGAAATATCAAAAATGGCACCTTAGAAGAATTTTGGATGTAAAGCCGGGTATCACAGGTCTATGGCAGGTTAGGGGCAGAAGTAGCACTACGTTTGATGATATGGTTCGTTTGGATCTTCATTATGCAGACAATTGGTCTCTATTAATGGATATTATAATTTTGTGTAAAACTATCACAGCGGTTTTCTCAGCTAGAGGGGCTTGTTAACCGCTCACAAGTATCACAAAGATCTGCCAAGGAAAATAAGCCTTTAAGCTTATCACCTTAAAAAAATGAGTTGAAAACGGGGGGAGTGAGTAAACCTATTTAATATAATAAGGGAGGAATAGGAGCATGGAAAGTACAGTCATGGAAAGGCGCAGAGAGAAAAAATATCCAAAAAAAAAGCGTCAGCCTATAAAGGTTGGCATTGTCGGTCTGGGCTATTGGGGACCGAATCTTGCTCGTAATTTTTCTTCTAATGGCATAGCAAAACTCACAGCGCTATGCGATTTGGATGAAAAACGGCTAAGTAAAATAGGCCAACACTATCCTTCATCAAAGCAATTTAGCAATTATTCGGATTTCTTGAAGGAGATCGATGCCGTAGCCATTGCCACTCCCGTGGATACGCATTATAAATTGGCTAAGATTGCCCTGGGATCAGGCAAGCATTGTCTTATAGAAAAACCGATGACTGCGACCGTGGCTGAAGCAGAAGAACTTCTCTATATTGCCAAAAAAAACTCCCTGGTTTTGGCTGTCGATCATACCTTTCTTTTCACCGGCGCAGTGCAGAAAATTAAAGAAATAATAAATTCCGGAGACTTGGGTGAAATTTGGTATTATGATAGCGTGCGCATAAACTTGGGTCTTTTTCAACGCGACATCAATGTTGTGTGGGACCTTGCCCCTCATGATCTTTCCATAATGGACTATTTGCTTGGAAAGGAGGCATGCACGCTGGTTTGCTTGGGCACTTCACATGTGCCATCAGGACTTGCGGATGTGGCCTATCTGAATCTGGAATTCGGTAATGGATTTGTGGCTAATTTTCATGTCAATTGGTTATCGCCTGTCAAAATTCGCTCCATTATCATAGGTGGCAGCAAAAAGATGCTGGTGTATGATGATATGGAACCCTCGGAGAAAATCCGGATATACAACAAGGGCATTGACTTAGAGCATATCACCAAGGAGAAAGAATATGAGGCCCTTGTACACTATCGCACGGGTGATATGTATGCGCCGGCCATTTCTCCGAAAGAGGCCTTAAATCAAGAAGCTGAGAATTTTGTCTCTGCCATAAACGGTGACGGCACATTGGTGGCTGACGGGGAAGCAGGATTGCGAGTAGTAAAGCTTCTTGCGGCAAGTGATAGATCTTTGTTGCGTTTTGGGGCACGAGTTCGCGTATGATAAAATTAGGCAAAGAAGTTCATATCCATGAGAACGCCTCTCTCTCAGACTGTATAATAGGAGATGAATGTCTGATTGGCCCACATGTGGAAATCCATAATGGGGTAACACTCGGCAGAGGAGTAAAACTATTTAGTTTTATAAATCTCTATGGATGCCACATTGGAGATAACACCAAGGTGGGGACCTTTGTGGAAATCCAAAAAGGGGTAAGAATCGGAGCGCGTTGTAAGATCTCCAGTCATTCCTTTCTGTGCGAAGGAGTGACACTTGAGGATGAGGTATTTATCGGCCATGGTGTGAAGTTTATTAATGACCGTCTTCCCAGGGCTACACGAGCCGATGGAAAGCTAAAAGACGATAATGATTGGATTGTAGTTCCAACTGCCATCCATCACCGCGCTTCCATAGGCTCCGGCGCAGTGTTAATGTGCGGGATATCCGTGGGAGCAGGAGCAATAGTAGGATCTGGCGCGGTAGTGACCAGAGATATTCCTGAAAAAGAAATCTGGGTTGGAAATCCTGCCCAATATTTAAGAGATATTAAGACAGAAGAAGAATAAGGAGACTTTTTGATGCATGTGCCCTTTATAGATCTGATAAAAACACATACCCCTTTGAACCAGGAGATTCTCGCAGCTTGGGAAGAGATACTGAATACAACCCGTTTTGTGGGAGGCCCTCATGTAGATGCCTTTGAAGATGAATTTGCCGGGGCCTGCGGGGTAAAATATGCGGTTGCTGTTCATTCGGGAACCGATGGCATTCGTTTGGCATTACTCGCCCTTGGTGTAAAACCGGGAGATGAGATAATTACCGTTCCAAATACCTTTATCGCTACGACAGAGGCTATTACCCAGGCGGGTGCAAAACCTATCTTTATAGATATAGATCCCCACACCTATAACATGGATGTCAATAAAATTGAGTCCGCCATAACTGCACATACAGTGGGAATTGTGCCTGTTCATTTGTATGGGCAGCCCTGTGATATGGACCCTATTTGCCAAATCGCAAAAGATAAAAACCTATGGGTATTAGAGGATGCCTGTCAAGCCCATTTGGCCGAATATAAGGACAAAAAAGCAGGCTCTTTGGGCGACGCTGCTGCCTTTTCTTTTTACCCTGGAAAAAACCTTGGCTCGTGCGGCGAAGGAGGGGCAGTCACCACAGATAATCCAGACCTAGCTCAGACAGTGCGCATGCTGCGCGATCATGGCCAGGCCAGAAAATATTACCATGACAGGGAAGGTTACAATGCGCGCCTATCCGCCCTGCAATGCGCAGCACTTCGCATTAAATTAAAGCATTTACCCTCATGGACAAAGCAGCGCCAGAGGAATGCGGATAAATATACAGAATATTTACAAAATATCAACGGCGTTACACTACCTTTTGTGCCCTCATGGGCCAAGCCGGTCTGGCATCTTTATGTTATCCTGGTGGAAAACCGCGATAGAATACAATCGCAATTATCGGATATGGGCGTATCAACTGCCCTTCATTATCCTATTCCCCTCCATTTACAGAAGGCTTATTCATATTTTGCTTTTGATAAGGGAGCCTTCCCCGTCACAGAGTCTTGCGCCACAAGGCTTTTATCCCTGCCTATGTTTCCTGAGCTTACCGAGGATCAGATTTTCCATGTGGCAGAATGTTTGCGTAAAATAATAGTTAGCTAGCTGTGTAAAAATAGAATGGGGTATACAGGACACATATTTAAGACGAAGGGATTTCCTGGCGCATTTTCCCGCCTCGGCCAAATTATTAATCGTTTCGGGGTAACCAGCAAAAAGATTGACAATTGCCTAGATACCTTTATTAACATTACGGATGAATTCGGCTACAATCCAACCCTTTGTGCAACAGCAATACTCTTAGACAGCCACTCTGAGGTACTACAGAAATTGAATCAGAGAAACGCAGAGGTGGCAATTCATGGCTATATCCATACTGATTATACCACTTTGTCGGAGGAAGAAATCAATGACCACTTTAAGAAATCCAAGGAATTATTTAAAAATTATAGCATTCCTTTTTCCGGCTTCCGGTTTCCCTATCTTAGTTATAATGAGCTAAGTTTAAATGCGGTGAGAAGAAATGGTTTTTTATGGAGTTCTAACCAGGCAATTTGCTGGAATGTGCTCGACAAAAATACGATTGCACAGGAAAAATGGGAAAATTTTCAAAGGGTCATCGATACCTTATATACAACCAGAGATGCGTCGAATTACTTATCATTGCCAAAGATTGAAGAAGATTGTGTAGATATCCCTGTGTCTGTGCCCGATGATGAGATCATTATTGATAGATTAGGAATAACCGATGAAAGAGGGATTGGCCAAATCTGGCACAAAATCCTTGACGCAAGTTATGTGAGAGGAGAACTCTTTACACTTCAGTCCCATCATGAAAGGGTGCCCTTTTATGGGAGCGCTTTACGATCTCTCCTGAAAAAGGCAAAGGACTTATCTCCAAAGGTGTGGATTGTTCCTTTAAAAGAAATCGCTGCCTGGTGGAAGGAAAAAGATGAATTTAATTTTCAGATAACATCACAAAAAAAGGGTTGTTATCATATAAAAGCCCATTGTTCACCCAGGGCGACTATTCTGGTTAAAAAACCTCATACAGGCGATTCCTCTTCGACCTTATTTGATCATTACAACCTTATTAAAGAAAGAGAATTTGATATTACAAGTGATAAAAAACCCATCATAGGAATTGCGCATCATAGCCCTCAGGGATTGATTAATTTCCTTCGGCAAGAGGGCTTTATGACGGAGGTTAGTTCTGATAGAGATGAGTATGCTCTTTACCTCGACACTTATTATACCTTCAATGCTGATGATGAAAAGAAATTAATAGACATAATTGAAGATTCACCCTCTCCTTTGCTAAGATTTTGGAGATGGCCCAATAAAGCCCAAAGCGCGTTATCCATCACCGGAGATATCGATAGCATCACCCTCATTGATTTTGTGAGACGATATTTGGCCTTTTAAAACTTGAATATTAAAATTTCTGATAAGATAAATTTAAGGTTTTCAATTACGCACTATCCTCATTAAGAGGAGTAGCATCAAACCTAAATAACATCTCAATTTTCTAATAACTTAATCCAAAGATGAAAAAAATTGGTGCTGTCATTACCGGCGGGGATTTTCAAGGCTTAGGTGTCCTAAGAAGTTTAGCCCGACGGAATATTCCTGTATATCTCATAGACAATGACCTTTGCATTGGAAGATTTTCCAGGTTCAATAAAAAATTTGCCAAATCACCACAAGTCGGCGATGAGGACCATTACCTTGATTTCTTGATAAATCTGGCTAAAAGAGAACGTCTGGATGGGTGGGTGATCTTTCCAAATAGTGATGAAATAGTTTCTATTCTATCAAGGCACAAGAAACAACTTGAGAAATATTACAGGATCCCCACACCAGCATGGCAGACAACTAAATATGTATATAACAAAAAGCTCACTTACCAGTTAGCCAATAAAATAGGTATCCCCATTCCCAAAACATATTACCCCCAGAGCCTTGAAGAGATTAGAGAGCTTGAATTGGAATTTCCGGTTATTATCAAGCCCGCTATTAGGGATCACTTCTATAATAAAACTAAAGTCAAGGCATACTGGATAAATAATAGAGAGAAGCTCATTCAATATTATCAAAAAGTCCGCTCCGTTATTGATCCTTCGGAGATTCTGGTTCAGGAGTTCATTCCGGGAGGGCCCAAACATCTTTTTTCCTTCTGTCCGCTATTTAAAGAGGGGTGGGTATTGGCAAGAATCAGTGGCAGACGGACTAGGCAGCATCCAATGGATTTTGGACATGCCACCACTTTTGCCGAATTGGTAGAGCTTCCGGAGCTAGAGGCTATTGGCAGTAAATTTTTAAAGGAAATAAATTATTATGGCCTTGCTGAAGTGGAGTTTATGCAAGATCCAAGAGATGGAATATTCAAATTTATCGAGGTAAATCCAAGGGTCTGGGGTTGGCACACTTTAGCTATTGGAGCAGGAGTTGATTTACCTTACCTTTTATATCAAGACATGATAGGTAAAAAAGTTGAGGCAAAACCAGCTGTTGAAAATCTCAAATGGTTTCGGTTGACTACTGATATTGCCACTGTGTTCTCAGAAATTATTAAAAACCATATGAAGGTTAAGGATTATGTGATCTCACTAAAAGGGAAAAAGACCTTTGCTGTTTTTTCCCTCGAGGATCCTATCCCTTTTTTTATGGAAATAATAATGATTCCATATTTATGGCGAAAGAGAGGTTTTTAAAATGATTGCTTTCATTTCCAGTTTAATTTTGGCAATAATAATTCTGATACCCCTTGGATTTAAATGGGAAATAAAGGGGAAAATTTCTATTTTAGGGGCGCTGACTATAGGTCTGATAACAGCAGCCCTTATAAGGGCAATATTAGGAATATATGGAAATCTTAGTCTTCTACAGCTAATCCCCTTGGAAATTTTTATCATTTCTTTACTTGCCGGATTGGCAATATTATCTCGCTTCTATAGGGATCCAGAAAGAGTTCCGCCCAATGAAAGGCGTGTTATCCTGTCTCCTGCTGATGGTAAGTTACTTTATGTGAAAAAGATAGAGGCCGGCAAAGTACCTTATTCCCAGAAAAAAGGCAAAAGATTTAAATTACATGATCTGACGAAATCAGATATATTAAACGAGGGTAGTTACCTCATAGGCATCGGCATGAATTTTCTAAATGTTCATGTCAATAGGTCTCCCATCAGCGGCAAAATAAACATTCTTAAGCATATCAAGGGGAACTTTTTTTCTCTAAAAAAAGAAGAGTCGCTATTGCAAAACGAACGAGTTTTAATGGTAATAAAAAATGATGAATTTGCAGTAGGAATAGTGCAGATAGCATCCCGTTTGGTTAGAAGAATTACAAGCTATCTAAGGGAAGGAGAATCTGTAAAAATTGGACAGAGAGTGGGAATGATTAAGTTTGGATCTCAAGTTGATGTTGTACTTCCGAATATGGAGGGTCTTGAAATCTCAGTAAATGTTGGAGAGGAATTAAAGGCAGGTGTTTCCATAATAGCGAAGTACTAATATATTTTGAAAACATGCGTTATAAAAAAGTATTGGCATGACAAAACAGTTAAATTATTAAAAGGGGAACATGTCTAAAATGCTGAAGGTAGTTATTCTCACAACCAATCTGCCGGAAGACACCTGGCTTATCAACAAGCTGGCTGATGTATGCGAAATTAAAGGAATAGTCCTTCCAACCGGAAGAAGATGGAAAGAATATGGAGTGGCCAATGTATTAAGGAAAAGATTACGACGTTTTGGCCTTATTACCGTGACAAATCAAGCCTTGCTGATTTTATACAGAATTCTTTTCGAACAAAGGAAAGACAAGAAATTACTATCGCAGATCTTCAATCAAAAACCGTATGACCACATCGAAAAGAAGGATTTGGATATCCTGAGAGTAGACGACATTAATACAGAAGAAGTATCTAATTTCATTCGATTAAAAGCTCCTGAAATAGTTGTTGTGAGTGCTGCGCCACTTCTGAAGGAAATTATTATTCAATCGGTCGAAGGGAGGATTATAAATCTGCATCCAGGATTTGCACCGCAATACAGGGGGCGTTATGGATCGTTTTGGCCCATTTATAATAAAGAGCCTGAAATGGTTGGGACAACAATTCATTTTATTGACAAAGGCATTGATACCGGCGCCATATTGCTTCAGCAGAGAGTTTATTTTGATCAAGGTGATACTGTGAAAACTATAACATACAAACAACATAAAGTAGGCGTAAATTTGATGATCAGATGCCTTAAAGAATTTAATACATTGGCTGCCAAAGCCTATCACAAAACTAACTGTCCGAGCAAAAATTATTATGCAGCAGGTTTAACACACTATCTAAAGGCTAAAAGGTGGCGAAAAAAAAATAAGATTTAACGTTACCGTTCTCTGATTATTTATTTGTGTTCTTTAATGATTTGTGTATCGAACTCCTTACAATGGGTTTAGCTTTAAGATTACAGTTTAGAAGGGGGGAGCCCTTTTTGCTAACAACTTTTTCTCTTTATAATGATTTCGAAATGAAGCAATGGGATGCTTTTGTCAAATCCCATCCAAAAGGTTCTCCTTTTCATACATCCAATTGGATACGTACCATTCAGGAGACATATTCGTTCAAACCTCTCCTGTATGTTAATAAAAATCGAGATGGGGATATTAGTGGTATCCTTCCCTTTTTTCATATAAAGAATTTTATTACTGGCTCTCGACTTATTTCTCTCCCCTTTTCTGATCACTGTAGTTTACTTTTCAAGGATAAAAGAGAGGAAAGAGAGGCATTGATAAGGTTGTTAGAGATTGTAAAGAAAATTGGATTTAAAGTCAAATTTATTGAAATAAGGAGCCCTGTTGTTCAGGATTCTGACTTTATCTGTTACAATTATTATAAGAGTTCTCTTCTAGATTTGAATTCAGATTTTTTTAAAGAGAGAAAGATGCTCAAAAAAAGAACGATTCAATACTCTATCAGAAAAGCAGAGAAAAATGGGGTTGAAACTAGAGAGGAGAATAGTCTTTGGGGAATAGAGGAATTTTGCAGGTTGAATATATTGACTCGAAAAAAACATGGTGTTCCCCATCAACCTAAAATATTTTTTAAGAAATTGTTTGAGCACATGATCTTAAAAGGTTGTGCTTTCATTCTGCTTGCGATTTATGATTCAAAGGTCATTGCAGCGGCCATATTTTTCAAATACAAGGAAAGCATATATTACAAATATAATGCTTACGATCCTCAGTATTTATCTAAGATTACTCCCAATCACTTATTGTTATGGCATGCCCTTGAAGATGCATATCAGAGGGGGTACCGATTTTTTGATTTTGGCCGAACATCTTCGGACAATAACGGTTTAATGAGATACAAAGGCTTGTGGGCAACAGAGTGTTGTGATTTACCCTATTACTATTACCCAAAAATTAAAGGTATTAATTCAAAAGAAGAAAATAGTCTGCAATATAACATTTTAACCAATATCTGGAAATTGCTGCCAGATTCTATTTCAGGAAGAATAGGACCGATGGTTTATAAACACATGGCTTGATTGGGATCGCTAGATCTGCGAATTTACAGCTTATTTGCAAAAAAAATATTAATGATAGGTATTATTTCAAAGGAAAACGAACAAGAAACTGTGAAGGAGTTTTTTGAGTTATTTAAGATTCCTTGGGAGTTTTATTGAATAAATGGATCATATGATGTTGTTATATGCACGGGGTATTATACTTCACGAATAAGGGTCAAGCTCTTGATCATATATGCAAGTGAGAAAATCGACTTCGATTCTGAAAATAGAATCGCTATAGCCTCTCAGAAAAATGGGGCAATATTGATCCATAATGATAAAATTCTACCGATATATGAAAATGTCACGGCCTTTGATACAACAGATAAAGAGTGCTCATCGTCAGAGGAACAACAGAGGTCGCTGGAACAGAAATCAATGGAAAGAGTCAAAATATTCTTCGGATAGGTTTCAATCTATGATTATTTTCGCACAATACACTACGATAAAGAAATGATCCAAAATGAAAAAGGCCCACAACGAAAGGAAAAATTCCAAAATGCTGTGGCTTCTTCGATGCTGACAATTCAACAGTGTTTGAGGTACGAAATAAATGAGTGTAAACATTTTTAATTGTCAAAATTCAAGTCATTACTTATGGGACCAGATAGTAGGAGGTAAGAAGCTTTATGAAGAAGAATGTCTGTATGATAGTATATAATATTTATCATAAAGATCAAAGGGTCCGACGCGAAGCAGAGGCGCTAGCTACCTTGCCGGGGTATAGTGTTACTGTTTTGACCCTTAAAACTAATACGGTGGCACGAAGATATTATCTTGATGGTGTTAGGGTAGTGGAAATAAACATATCTAAGTATTATGGAAAGGGAACATTTAAATATATGCTTTCATATATCAAATTTTTACTTCTGAGCTTTGTTATGTGTACCTGGCTCTTCATTTTGCGACAAATTGATATCGTTCATGTTCATAATATGCCCAATTTTTTGGTACTTGCAGGGATTGTCCCCAGATTGCTTGGGAAAAAGGTAATTTTAGATATTCATGATTTAGTACCAGAGCTCTTTATAGTCAAATTTAAAAAGCCCTCATCTATCTTATTTAAACTTTTTTGCTTTGAGGAGCTTATATCTTGCACCTTAGCAAATAGGATTATTTGTTCAAATCATATTCAACGTGATATCCTAGTGCAGAGAAAGATTCCTTTAGGCAAGATTACTATTTGTATGAATATGCCTGACAATAAGAGGTTTAATAAAAAATATATTAAAAGTGATAATAAAATCAAGGATGGTAAATTTAAAATGGTATATCATGGCACAGTTACAGAGAGATTAGGAGTAGATTTGAGCATTCGATCTGTCGCCTGCTTAACTAAAAAAATTCACAATCTTGAATTCTATATTTGGGGATATGGCGATGATTATGGCAATTTTGTTAGGTTAGCTAAGGAACTGAATATTCAAGATAGGGTTTATTTCAATAAGGAGGGTTTCCCCCTAGAGCGGCTACCTTCAGAGCTGTGTCGTATGGACTTGGGAATTATTGGAAACAGAGAGAATATAGCGACAGAGATGATGCTTCCCGTAAAATTGCTTGAAAATATTGCTCTTGGTATACCTGTGGTGGCTCCTAGACTCAAGATCCTCGAATATTATTTTTCAAATGACATGGTTTGTTATTTTGAACCAGAAAACGTTGACTCGATGGCATGTGCCATATTGAAACTTTATAATGACGAATCATTGCGAAAAATGCAAGCAGACAAAGCAAAAGCATTTTTGGATCAATATGGGTGGGAAAAACATAAAATCGGTCTTATACAGCTTTATAAAACATTATAAGATGTGATGATATTGTGTATGAAACAAATGAAATTTACCTTGAGGTAAGAATTTGGGCGTTTATGGAGATGCAGGGGTGATTCTGACTAATGATGGCGATTGGTACAAAAGCAAGAATGCTCGCAAGTCATAGAAGAGTCGATAAATATAACCATGAAGTGGAAGTTATCAAAAGCTATTTGGATAGCATACAGACAGGGATTCTAGAAGTTAAATTTTACATCATCTTCTGGAATGGATGGAGAAGCGTAGAAAAGATGCTTATTTGTATAATAAATACCGTGAAGATATCCCATTGATCGTACCAACTGAGATTAACAATGTGAAAGTAGTTTATTATCTTTATGTTGTAAGGCTTACAAACGGATGACGTCAAGAATTTCAAGACTATTTTAAATTTAAAGGTATCCATTACTCAATCGTCCTGCTTAACTTAGAGGCGTACAAATATCTGAACCAGCAGGAAGATGTTTCTCCTGAACTCAATAAAGGCTCTCGGGAGATTCTCTCCCTTCCGAGGTTACCAGAGCTAAGTGAGTCGCAAATAGAATACATAGCAAAAAGCCTTAAAGAATTTTCATGGCGATAATCATAATAAATATTCCTTGATTGGGTGTATGATTTTATGGAAGCACAATTATTAAATAATATAAAATTTTCTATAAGAAATTTTATTAATTGGCTTGATGGTTATGGTGGAACCTCATATGACCATCAAAGCTTTTTTGCAAGTGCTATAGGTGGTAAAGCAAAAGAACTTTATTATAAAAAGCCATTATTGGGAAGAATCGCTGTAGCGCCTATAATATTTTGTGAAGCTTTTTTGCCATCCGCACGAATATTCTTTTATAAAAGACAGCGTTTACCCATTGCAGATGCCCATTATGCAATGGGATTTGCCTTCCTTGCACAAATTTCTAATGAAAAACATTTCTATGAGAAAGCAGTACATTTCCTCAATATACTTGAGCAGACACGATGCCCTAAATATCAGGATTTCTGCTGGGGATATCCCTTTAACTGGGTGACGAGAAATGGCACCATTCCTATGGGAACACCCTTAATAACAACAACACCCTATGCATATGAAGCTTTTTTACATGTTTATAAGATTGATAAAGATGATAAATGGATCAAGATTCTTCATTCTATAGCAGAACATGCAATCCATGAAATAAAAGATTTTGAAATTTCTCCTAATGCAAGTACATGTTCTTATACACCGCATGATCGAGGGGGGGTCATCAATGCAAGCGCGTATCGAGCATTTTTATTAACAAGCGCATATATCATGTTCTCAGAAGAGAAGTACTGGCGAGTAGCTGAACGTAATTTAAATTTTGTATTACAATCTCAGCAATCAAACGGTTCCTGGTATTATTCGATTGATAATATAAGAGATTTTGTTGACCATTTCCACACTTGTTTTGTTCTCAAGGCATTAGCAAAAATTGACGAGCTAATAGTGCATGAGGGATGCCGTAAGGCAATTGAAAAAGGAATAGAATACTATGTAAACGAATTATTTGACAACGAAGGATTGCCGAAGCCTTTTTCAAAGGCACCACGGTTAACAGTCTATCGGCGAGAACTTTATGATTATGCTGAGTGCATCAACCTTGGAGTTTTATTGAAACATCGCTTTGATAAATTAGATAAGGTATTAAATATCGTATTACAGAATTTATTGTCTCAGTGGCAAAAAGCAGACGGATCATTTCGTTCACGTCAATTACTTGTTGGTTGGGATAATGTTCCAATGCATCGCTGGGCCCAGGCACAATTATTTAGAAGTTTGTGTTTTTTATTGTACGAAGAAAAGAATAATTAAACCATTTGAAAAGGATTTTTAAATAATGTGCGGTATTTGTGGACAATACAAATTCAAAGATCAAGCTACTGTTAATTTTGAAGATATAAAGCTGATGACGAAAACTCTTATGCATAGAGGGCCTGATGACGAGGGGTATTATGTATCTGGATCGCTTGGTTTGGGATTTAGGCGTCTGTCTATAATAGATTTAGAGGGTGGGCATCAGCCTATGTCTGATCAAGAAGAGTCAGTGTGGATAGTCTTTAATGGTGAAATATACAACTTTCTCCAACTAAAGAAAGAACTGGAAGGTTTAGGGCACGTTTTTCGAACGAAATGCGATACTGAGGTTATCATTCATGGATACAAACAATGGGGCACCGAAGTTTTTAATCATCTCAATGGCATGTTTGGCATTGCAATCTGGGATACAAATAAAAGGAAATTGATCTTAACGCGCGATCCAATGGGAATAAAACTCGTTTATTATAGGCTCAAAGATGATTGCCTCTATTTTGGATCAGAAATTCGAGCTGTGCTTTTCGCCAATTATGAAAACCCTGAAGTCGATCCGATTTCCTTGAACCTATTTCTGCGTTATCGTTATACTCCTTCACCGCTCACCATGTTTAAAGGCGTAAAGAAACTTGCTCCAGGAACCATGTTGATTTTTGAAAATGGCACGAGCCGGTTAAAACGATGGTACAGGTATAAACCAGTCCCATTTTCACCTATGATATCTATCAGGGAGGCAAAAGATGAGTTATTGCAACTCTATAAGCAATCGGTCGAAAGACATCTTATCAGTGATGTCCCTGTTGGCCTTCTTTTGAGTGGAGGGATTGACTCTGGGCTTTTGCTTGGTTTAATGAACCTGTTCGGAAACTCTTGGCCAACTTACACAGTAGGATACGGTAAAAGTTTCAAAGATGATGAGCTCGATGATGCCTCTCAAACTGCAAAAATTTTTTCAGCACAAAACGTATCCATTGAGCTTGACAGGGAAACATTTGAAGTAAATTTGCCGAAAATAATATCATTTTTAGAGGAACCAATTGCTTCTTCATCAATTGTTCCTATGTATTTCGTTTGTGAACGCGCCCGTCAAGATGTAAAGGTCGCACTAATAGGACAAGGTCCAGATGAACTTTTTGGTGGTTATTGGCGACATCTTGGGATTCGTTATGGAGCTTATTGGCGCGTTTTACCAAAATGGCTAAAAGGTCCCTTAACTGCGGCAATCAATACCTTGCCCAGGAACGAAACTCTTAAGAGAGGTGTTTATTCTTTGAATATACCTGATAGAATGAAAAGGTATCAGCAGGTATTTTCTATAATACCCGGTGAGAGTATTGATGATCTTTTTCAGGAGGGAATCTTGCCCCCTTTCCCAGGCGATAAGATTTTGGAATACTGGGAGGATTTTACATCCTTAATGGAAAATATCGATGAACTTGGAGGATTACAGTTTCTAGAAATTCGGTCTTCTCTTCCTGATGAATTACTTATGTATGGAGATAAGCTTTCAATGGCGCATAGCCTTGAGGTCAGGGTCCCATATCTGGACAAAGATGTCGTGGAATATGTGGAAAGGCTGACAGCCCATTTTAAAGTCAGAAATGGCGAGAGAAAATGGCTGCACCGTAAGGTATGTCATGATTTCCTTCCAAAACCAATTTTAAAAAGAAAGAAGCGAGGTTTTGCAGTAAATGTAGTAGATGAATGGTTTCATGGTTCACTTAGCAAAAAAATGGATAGTATTTTGTTAGACAATAACTCATTAATGTTTCAATTCTTAAGACCAACAATGGTACATCGACTTCTCAAAGAACACTTATCTAGGAAAAATGATAATCATAAAATTTTATTCAGTTTAGTGGTTTTTGAAGAGTGGTTAAGGTCGATATGAATTTTAAAACAATGATTTATCTAAAATAGGGATGAGTAATGTTAGGAAAAAAATTGGAGACTAATGCGAATTTCTGGAGAAGGTGGTGGAATTTGCAATCAAACAGGATATCCTCAGATCATGATCTAGATAGAATTAGTTCTATTCATGATAAAGAGATGGAAAAATTTTTTGAAAAAGAATTTTTAGATTTTGTTGATCCAACAGCAAATGATTGTGTTTTTGATGCAGGATGTGGAACAGGAATAAATTTAAGTAAACTAAGCTCACGAGTTGAAGCAGTTATTGGTATGGATCAATCAGAAGGGATGATAACCCGTTGTAAAAAAAGAATCGCAAAGGAAAAAGTTTTTAATGTTAAATTGATAATTGGGGATATATCTCTCATCGGATTAAAGAGCAATACTTTTGATAAAATAATTTGTATGAGTGTTTTACAATATTTAAATGATGAAGAATGTGAAGCGGCTTTGAAAGAGCTCGTCAGAATTTCAAAAGATGGTGCAATAATTGTATTTCATGTAAAAAATCTTTTCTCACTTTATTTATCGACGTTGTATCTTGCCAAAAAGATAAAGAGCTTATTTACAAAAAACCTAAAACCAGGTAATTATAGGTCTTATAGATGGTATGAACAAAGATTATCTAAGCTAGGTGCTCAAACAGTGGATTCTAGTTCGTCAAATATATTTCTTATAGATTTTTTGCCTAAGTTTTTAATTTATCCGTTACAAAGAATAGAGAGGAAATATTATAAAAGTAATTTTTTTAGAAAATATGGAGCTGACTATAAAATAAAGGCCAAAGTTAAAAAAACAAATGGTATAACTTGCTGAAGATCTACATAAGATAAGGAGGTACTGATCATTTGACGAAAGAATATTTTATAAGGAAATTAATACAAATATATTTTATTACATCCATAATTATCGAAATTAAAGAAGGAGGTAAGGCTTATGCACCTATGGAGTATAAAAAATATTGAATAAACAAGAGCTTCAAATTAAATTGGAAAATAAATCGAAGAATTGCGATATAAAAACAGGGATATGAATGAAAAAAGTCTCTTACTCTAAAAAGGTTTGAATATGCCAGGAATTGTCGGAATTATAAGCAAAAAGTCAAGGGAAGAAAATGAAAAAGATATTAATTCCATGATTAATTGCATGATGCATGAATCCTTCTATACCTCGGGCACTTATATAAATATTCAACTAGGTTTTTACGCAGGGTGGGTATGTCACAAGGATTCATTTTCGGATTGCATGCCCATACTCAATGAAAAAAGGGATATAGTACTGCTTTTTTCTGGAGAGAACTTTGCTGACAAAGAGGTGACTAATCAACTAAAAAATCGGGGTCACGAATTTGAGTCTTCTAATGCAAGCTATTTAGTGCATCTATATGAAGATAAAGGAGACGGATTTTTTGAGGATTTGAATGGCTGGTTTAGCGGCATTCTTTTGGATCTTCGGAAGTCAAAGTTAGTTCTTTTCAATGACCGATATGGAATGCACAGAATCTACTATCATGAAAGCCAAGATGCATTTTTATTTTCTTCTGAAGCAAAATCGCTGCTAAAGGTCCGATCGGAGCTAAGAGAAATTGACCCAGAAAGTTTGGGTGAATTTATGACCTGTAACTGCGTCTTACAAAATCGAAGCTTATTCTCAAAAATTTTTTTATTGCCTGGTGGTTCTGTATGGACATTTCAAAATGCCAATAGCATAAATAAAAATTACTATTTCACACCATCCGTCTGGGAAAATCAACCTGTTTTGGGGAAAGAGATATTCTATAAACGGCTTAGAGAGACGTTTCAGAATATTTTGCCTCGCTATTTCTGTGCAAAAGATCCGATTGCAATGTCTTTAACCTCTGGATTGGATACTCGGATGATCATTTCATGTTTAGATTATTCAACTAGTTCATTACCCTGTTATACATTTAGCGGAATGTTTCGTGATACTTTTGATGCCCGCATTGCCCGAAAGATTGCAGATACAACTCATCAAAAGCATTACATAATGCCACTTGATGGGAATTTCCTCTCTAATTTTTCAAATTATGCTGAAAAAACGATATATATCACAGACGGATGTCATGATGTAGGTGGGTCACATGACATTTATTTTAACAGATTTGCGAGAAGAATTGCACCAATTCGCATGACCGGTAAGTATGGCAGTGAGGTGTTAAGAGACCTGACACAATTCAAAGCCATGAGCCTTTGTAAAAGGCTTTTTCATCCTGATTTCAAAAAGTATATGCAGAAAGCCATGCATACTCTTACTAATATTAAAAAGGGGCATAATTTATCTTTCGCTGTCTTCAAGGAAATGCCCTGGCACAGATACGGTCGCCTTGCCATGGAGATGTCTCAATTGACACTTCGTACTCCATATATGGACAACAGCCTTGTAAAGCTAATTTACCAAGCTACCGCAGATGTTCGCACTTCTAGAGAAATTCCTCTTCGCCTTATAGAGGATAATAATTTTAAATTAGCAAAAATTATGACAGACAGGGGGACTTGTGGAAAATCCAACTATCTTTTTTCAATAAGTTTGCAGCTATTTTATTATTCTTTATTTAAAGCTGAATATATTTACCTTTATGAACTACCTCATTGGCTTATAAAGCTTGAATACATATTTGCACCCTTGCATTTAGAAAGGTTAATTTTAGGATACTATAATTTTAATTATTACCGAATATGGTTTCGTAACGAAATAGCTGCTTACATGCAAGAGATCCTATTGGATGAACGAACAGCCAATAGATCGTATTTGAATAATAAATTTCTGAGGGAAATGGTAGAGAAGCACATTAAGGGGAGTGGGAACTATTTTAACGAGATAAATAAAATATTAACAATAGAATTGATTCACAGACTTTTCATAGATACAATATAGAGATCTTTTTCTTAGATCGTCAGAACGTTGGCTGGACGCCAAATCGCGTTTTTTTTAAATGCTTATTTTCTATTTTATTTAATCTATTTATGTTAACGTATATTTTCCTATTTATGTTACTTTAAATCTTATATAAATAAAGTCTTAAATAATGAAATTAGATTATGTTCTCATTACACCAGCTTATAACGAAGAGGCTTTTATAGAAAAAACAATAAGATCTGTGGTTAAACAGACGATATTGCCTAAAAAGTGGGTTATTGTTAGCGATGGCTCTACCGATCGTACGGATAAGATTGTGAAAAGCTATGCCGAAGGGAAAGACTGGATGGAATTTATACGAATAACTAAGCACAGTGAGCGGAATTTTGCCGCGAAAGTACAAGCCTTCAATATAGGCTATGAAAAAGTGAAATCTCAGAAATTTGATGTTATAGGAAGTCTTGATGCAGATATAAGTTTCGGAGAGGATTTTTTTGAATATTTGCTCGATAAATTTGAAAAAATAGCAGAACTTGGAGTTGCAGGCACTCATTATATTGAAGGTACGTTTCATTCATTTAAAGACAGCTATATCAATGTCCATCATGTTAATGGAGGTTGTCAGATGTTCAAACGCCAGTGCTTTGATGATATAGGAGGATACATGCCAATCAAAAGCGGTGGTATTGATTGGATCGCAGTGACCACGGCAAGGATGAAAGGATGGAAAACTCATTCTTTTGCTGATAGGATGTTTATACATCATCGTAAAATTGGAACAGCTGACAACAATGAATTTTCTGCTCGATTTCATTATGGTAAAAAAGATTACTTTTTAGGCAGTCACCCACTTTGGGAGATATTAAGAAGTATTTTTCAAATGACCAAAAAGCCATACATAATAGGCGGATTTTTTTTGTTTTTAGGTTATTCTTGGTCTTGGCTTACCGGTGTAGAACAGCCTATATCAAGAGAACTGATTGAATTTTATAGAAAAGAACAAATGCAAAGACTTAAGGAATTACTTACGGATAGACTAAGACTGAATCGCTAAAAATGATAAACTATTTAAGAGATTGCATAATAACAGTCTAATATTAAACCCAAAAAGGAAAATTCATTCAATGCAAATCGATAAGGTAGAAATAATTGTAAAAGGTAGACCCATTATGATCAGTTCTATGCGGATTGATAATAAAATAATAATTATAACAGGTAAGTTAATTAAAACGGCTAAAATTAAAGAAGAATGGTTTGAAAATATTGAGGATCCTGACTTGCTAATAAGGGCATTGAAAAATGCTAAAGCTAAACCAGATTTTTTTACTTTTTGGCAAAGACCCCCAGAAATCAAACCAAAATTTAGCTTTTACATGGAATGGGAAGCTATTTCTGCTATCCCTATTAAAAACTTTGATAATTGGTGGGAAAAACAAATCTCCTCAGCTAATAGAAATAAAATCAGGAAATCAGCAAAAAAAGGAGTTGTTGTTAAGCCAGTTGATTTCAATGATGAACTTGTAAAAGGAATAAGAGACATATTCAACGAGACACCAATCAAGCGGGGGAAGCCTTTTTGGCACTATGGGAAAGACTTCGAAACTGTTAAAAGAGAATGGTCAAAAGATTTAGAAAGGAGCGACTTCATAGGGGCCTATTACAATGATCAACTGATCGGATTTGTTAAACTAGTTTATGCAGGAAAATTAGCTCTACAGGTGGAGAATATTTCAAAGATCGAGCATCGTAACAAATATACTAATAATGCCTTAATTTCTAAGGCAGTGGAAATTTGCGCTAAGAAAGAGATTCCGTATCTTACTTTTGGTGCATGGAGAAGAGGTAGCCATGCTGATTTTCTCACACGTAACGGCTTTGAAAAGATTCTCCTTCCAAGATATTATATTCCTTTAACTATTAAGGGGAAAATAATTTTGAATTTAAAATTACATCATGGAGTTATTGGTATACTCCCCAAAAAATTACTAGTTCGTTTAATAGATTTGCGGTCGAAATGGTATGCAATAAAATATTGTAAAATGCAGCAACACATAAATTAATTGACAAAGACTAATAATGGTCAGATAAATTCTACTATGATTGACGGACAGTTCTATATAATTCTCATAATTAATATCTTATAATGCTTTGAGAATATTATTATTATCTATTGCTAATTTATGCTTATAGCTTGAAGCTTTATCATGCTAAGAGCACATATCTTTTCATATCTTATTTATTTTAGTCTTTAATCTATACTACTTGTATGCTGGTTTGTATAATATGAAAAAAAAGAAATATACCTCAATTTGGGGCTAATAGGTGGTTTCTATTGATCAAAGTTATCTTTTCTTTCTATAGAAATATACACAGGATTTTAATATTTATCTTATAAAATGGAAAATCCAATCTTTATTGTAGGGCTTCCGCGGTCTGGAAGTACATTGTGGCTTAATATCTTAGCTCAAAATCCTAAAATTTATAGGATGGGAGAAATGCTCTTTTTAACGCCATGGCGGAAAGACTTCAGATACTTTCTCAAAAAACAAGTAGGCGACTTATCATGTGAAAGAAATATCGAAAAAATGATTGAGCTCATATTTTCCCGCAAGCAGCTTCCCGGTATTACCGGTTCTTTCTGGCATTACGATATAGAAAAAGTTATAGATCATCATCTAAAAAAAGTTCTTTTCAGTAAAATTCGAGAATCAGATAAGTCATTGGAAAGTATATTTAAAATCATTATAGAGGAAATAACCGCTTTTAAAGGTTACAGCAGATGTTGTATGAAATTTCCTGTTTACGTTAATTATGTGCCTCAATTACGAAAATGGTATCCTCAATGTAAAATAATACATATTATTCGAGATCCAAGGGCAATGGCAATATCAAGAATAAATGACCCTGGAGGTACACAGATAAAAATAAAAAAATATCCTCGTTTATCTTCTATTATAAAGAATATAATGATTTTTTTTGTTATAGTGCAATATATTTGGACATCAAAGTTACACTGTAAATATAAAGCGATTGATAATTATGCCCTATTTCGATATGAGGATCTCCTGGCGGAACCAGAAAGTGTTGTAAAAAAATTGTGTGAATTCACTGAACTTAATTTTGAGCCGGAAATGTGCGACCCAAAAGCAGGACAAGCATCAAGCGTAACTGGGGAAAAACGAAAAGGCTTTAATAAGAAAGCAGCAACTCATTGGAGAAAGGTGATTTCCTCTTTTGAAGAAAGGGTGATATTGTTGCTTACAAAAGCCAGCATGAGAAGATTCGAATATGATCCCCAAAATCATCCTATTTTTCTTAATGATTAAAAAACGGATAGTTTTTCTAAACGATATATAAAATTAGTCTGAAAAAATGGGAATTTCCAAATCGAAGTCATCAAATGCTCATTATTTTAATACTGATCATATAAAATCTAATCTAAAAAAACTAGCTTTAAAAGGCGCAGGAGCCACAGTTTTTTCACAGATTTCGGTTTACGGAATTCAAATGATCGGGACTATCGTATTGGCACGACTCCTTACGCCAAATGATTTTGGGTTAATGACTATGGTTACCTCTATTAGCTTGCTTTTGCGAAATTTTGGAACGAGGGGTTTTACAGAGGCTACTATTCAAAGTGAGGTAATAAGTCATAATAAGATTAGTACACTATTCTGGATACATATAGCGCTATGCCTTATACTCACACTTATTTTTGTGATTTTGTCACCACTTATCGCCTGGTTTTATAAAGAGCCACAGGTTAAGTCAATAGCTATAATAATTGCGTTTTCCTTTATTTTTAGCGCTTTGTCGACACAGCATTTGGCCTTACTAAACAGAAATATGCAATTTTACAGAATCGCAACAATTGAAATATTTGCAGCAACTATAAGTACTATTACAGCAATTGCATTGGCGTTGCAAGGATGGGGATATTGGGCCTTAGTGGCAAGGCGTACAGCTCTTCCAGCGGCAATTGCTGCAGGCGCCTGGATATTTTGTCGATGGTTACCGGGGCTGCCATCGAGGGGTACAGGAGTCAGGTCTATGCTGAAATTTGGGATGAATACTTATGGCAATTTCACTATGAATTATTTCTCTAGAAATCTTGACAAAATACTTATTGGTTGGCATCATGGTTCCCAATCATTAGGATTCTATGAAAAGGCTTACTATCTTTTTGTTATGCCTGTTTCGCAATTATCATATCCTCTTACAAATGTTGCTGTTGCATCTTTAAGCAGGTTACGCGATAATCCTGAAGATTACCGCCGTTACTATTTAAAGGCTCTCTCAATGCTTGCCTTTATCGGAATGATATTGAGTGCAATATTGACATTAATTGGTAAAGATCTTATTCTTTTACTCTTAGGTCCGCAGTGGAATAGAACTGGAGAAATATTTTCTGTTTTTGGTCCCTGCATAGGAATATTGTTAATATATGGCACTCACGGATGGCTTCATCTTTCTCTAGGCAGAGCTGACCGATGGTTTCGCTGGGGTATAATAGAATTCATAACAACTGCTATCGCTTTTGTAATAGGATTACCATTCGGTGCATTAGTTGTGGCTCTCACTTATACTATATCGTTCTATATTTTATTTGTTCCTGGCTTATGGTATGCGGGCAGGCCAATACATCTTAAATTATCTTCTCTTATATCTGCAATTTGGAAGTACTATTTAACCGCACTTATTGCTGGATTATTATGTTGGTTTATTTTATATTCTTTTGGCTTAACTTCTAATATCTTCATTAGACTTAATATTTTCTTTAGGATATTTATAACTATTATTATTTTTTTATTTTTATATCTGCTCCTTATTCTTGCTTTTTATCAGAATATAGAACCGATATCCCAATTCATTTCTCTTGTGCATAAGATGGTACCAAGCATACTTTCAAAAATCTCAAAGGTTAATAATTAGGGTAATATCAAATGTTTTGTTTAAATAACCTTACAAAGACAATCATAGTTATTTATCAAGAATTCCCGACGCATTCCTTTTTCAATGATAATTTTTTTTCTGTATACGAGAATTTTATAAATTAAGGGAAAATATTGGAATAACAAAAAGGATTTTTATATAAATACCCAAAACGAGCATACAAATTTTCATACTTACACTTCTAGTCTCACCATTTAGAGATAGATTTCCCCCTTAACTTGCT
>JBLIRR010000015.1:0-132087 GCA_049472395.1 bacterium
GGGAAGGCTATGGTAAATATTATCGTATCGCTAGCCAAGATTTTACTTTGGCAGAAACGGGAAAGCCTTTTCGTTTTATAGTCAAACAGAATTTAGAAACCAATGAGATACGATGCTTCGGAAGTACTCACATTGATTATAGCCCTGTCAAAATACTCGACTCATATCATATCCGTTGGCCAGTTGAGACAGGGATAAAGGACCTGATAGAAAATTATTTCCTGAACAATCCCACTGGTACATCACCGGAGAAAGTAGAAACACATTATTATTGTGTTATGTTGGCACGACTAACGATTGATTATTTTCGTACAGTTTTATGCATCCCAAAGTGGCGTAGTCCTGAAGATTGGGAGTGCGTTTTGAGCACCATCCGCACCAGTATATTCAGTAATCAGAATTGTGAGTTAAGTTTACATGAATCAGGGGATCTTCTCCTGACGTATCTTGATGGAGATTGTCACGGGATTAAAGCACATCTTGCAAAAGTATTGCAAGATCGTAAAATGGCAGGACTCAACCATGTTTCTTGGTGGGGAAACCGTGGCGTTCAGGTGGAAATTAAAAATCAGTTTGACTTTTAATTTGGACTTCTAATCATCAGTGGCTATTGGACTTGAAATCTACCTGGAAAAGTCTGAACTTAATTATTGATAAGATTAAAAAATCCTATGGATATTTTCCCAAAAAATGTTTAATTACCTCCAATATTTAAGTCCTAAACGAAGAACGTTGCTTGATAAATCTTGGGTAGGATTATTTCAGCACGAAGTACTTCGCTCACTTCCTAATTTAAATTTTTCCTGATTTTTATTAAGCATATATGCTTTTATTAAATATTCTTTTTTCATTATTAATGAGAATGTGTAGTCTAACAGAAATTGCGATATTTGACATGATGGGTCGTTTTTGCTTGTTGTATGATCAATTCCATCAACATAGTTCCATACAGGGCATATTCCACAGTAACTCTGATAAGCACATTTTTGGCATTCTGGGTAGGATGGAATCGACTCAGAGATTAACCTTGTTGCATTCTCGGATTTAGTTATTTCTTTGTAATTATTTCTAAATACATTACCAACTTTATATTTTTCAAACTTTCTTCCTGGATAACAAGTATATATATTCCCCTTAATATCATAGCCAATTTGGCCCTTTATCATACCACATGGATTTCGATAATCTGTAAAACCCACATCTCGTGAATTAGTTATTTTATCTAATGTCAGTCGGAACAGTCGTTCCACAATAAAATTTCCTTTTTCCCATTTTAATACAAGGTAGTCCAATAATTTTTTGTAATTGTCTAATCGCTCATTTATTGTTAATCCAAGATTATCCCATTTTAACTTAGCATTTCCAAATGGTCTTATGTAGTTAAGTGCTAAATCATATATCCCAAATGATTCGAACATGTCTATGATTTGTCTATAATATTCTTTTGATAAAGAAGTAATCACGGCAAGTAGTCCAAATTTGATATTATTTTTTTCAAGTAGTTCAAGGGAATCGGCGAGTTTTCCCAAGGAGCCACTTTGGTCTGGAAAAACTCTTTGTTGGTCATGAATAAATTTAGGTCCATCAATAGAGGTAGCGATTGAAATTTTATTTTTTTTTAAGAAATCACAATGTTTTTGCTTAAGTGCTATTAAATTAGATGTTGTACCAAAAATTAATTTGTATTGCCGATTATTCTTTTCTTTTGCATACTCTACAATACTCTTTAGAATTTGAAAATTCAGCAAAATTTCTCCACCCTGGAATTCAATATGTATCTTGTCGTTGTCTTGTTCAATATTGGCCGCATCAAATATGAAATCTACTATTTTTTTTGCTGTATCTATTGTCATATTTTTTTCTTCGAATTTTTTATTATCGTTGCCCACGGAGGCCGAGCAATATGTGCACTGAAGATTACAATTGTCTGTGATGTTTATAATATGTAAAGGGGTAGAACGATTGTATTTATATTGGTGCCACTCATGATATGCCTCATATATTTTTTGATGATTATTCTGGGTGATTATCAATTTCCTTTCTTCTAATTTATTAAAAAGATCCAATGGCAATCTTGTTGTTTTTGTATAGTTCATTTCTTTTTCTGATAATATAGTCCAGTCGCCAGACAGAGATGTAAGCACATACATTCCCTCGAACTTACGGGTCCTATATAAAGGCATCCAGTCATTCCGATAACAAAATTTATTCATCTTTCTTTCCTAATTTTATCAATTATCTATGCGATAGAATTTGCTTCCTTTAGAGGCAATTCCCCATTCTTTTCATCTGTAAGGAAGCATTGTCTTTGATATATATATCCTTATTAAGATTAAATATTTTGATCTAGCATCAATACGATATCATCGCCCTTAATGTTTAGAATAACAAACTTATTATCAAGGACGATGATAATTCATTATGGGACAAATCGATTTTTAATAATTATTATGATTATTTAACATATATATCGTTTTCAACTGTTCTGAAATGGCTACACGAACATCTAAAGTGCTTTTTGTAGTACCACAATCATCAGAATATTCTGCGTATGAATCATATTCTGTATATTCAGAATATTCTGTGTAAAGATCTGAAGTTATATTAGGAACGTAATCATTAATTAATCCATCGATGAGTAAATTTGTAATAAGAGCTTCTCTAACTCTTTGTAAGTCTAACCCATATAGTGTATCAAGATCTTCATCTGAAATAATATAATTTTCTTCCAATAACGCTAAGTTATCAATATATTTGTCTAAGAATTTTATATCTTTAGAAGCCGCGATAAAAAATCCGGCTACGTCCATATTTTTTTTGCGCACTTCTGTCATAGGAGCAGCCTGGGGATACTGGTACACGGGATAACCTTGTTGCCCCCATATGGGAGTATAACCTTGCCCCTCCACGGGAACACCATATGGTGTATTTGGTAGATAAGGCGTGTCTATTTTTGTTATAGGTTCAGCCGCATACGGCAATATAGTTTCTTTTATAGCTACAGGAGGTAAAATAAAATTCGTAGTGGATGGTTTAATATGATTACTTAATGTTTGGTACAATGATAGTGATGCTTCATTCGATGATGGCGTTATTACATATGAATTAACCGAAGTTGTGGTTTGTGGATTAAAATCATATCGAGCTGTTGTTGTTATTTGGGCTTCAACTATAGTACCTTTGTATAGAAAAAATCCATAAATTAATGCAAATATTATCATAAATAATTTATATCCAATTTTTTCACTCATTTATTCTCCTTAAAACTCGATGTTCAAGTTTTTTCTCTAACTGATTAATTTTATTGAAAAACACAAATTGCATTTTAAAAAAATTGAACATCGAGTAAAAAAATATTATTTTAAAATTTAAATATTTTAAATGTATAAGCTTTCTTCTTGGACTCAAGTAATGACAACTACTTAAATCCCTTTTTTCTTGTTAAGATAAATTAGATATTTCATCACCTCCTTTTAGTATCCCTATTAATTTGGGCATCATAAAAATAAATATTGTTTTTTCATTAATGGATAATATTATTGATTCATTAATCATTTAAATGTCTAAAAAATTCCTCCTTTCTTTTAGGATATGGGTAATTTTTACCCATTCATAAGTATTAAAAAAAAAAGCCCACCTCAAGACATCTAAGTCTTTAAAGCAGGCTTCGTACTTTACGAGTATCCCTAAATTATTTAGCTATATTTCTTTCTTTTGATAATATTATGGCCTCACTTTTATTTAAGTTGGTAATTCCTCCTTTAAAAAAATTTAGCTGAAGATTTCCAGTAAAATGATCTTCTATCAATTTATCGATTATTTCAAACACTTTATCTTTTGACCTATAATTCTTATTTTCTTTCCTATCTGATATATTATATGAAATTGTCCAGATTTCCATTTTATCTTTTTATTAATATAACTCTCTATGTCAAACTCAATAATTAACGGACAATCGTTCTTTTTATAACTTACACCAAGTTTAACTAATCATATTATTTTAAAAATTAATTTACCCAGAAAGGCTTCTCCCGAAACAGCCAACCCCTTACTTATCCGTAGGTCCTTTATCTAACTTCTGTATAAAAGACTAATATTCTTATTCCTATAGTATTAGTATAAAATATTTATTATTTTAAAAAATATTTTATTATAAAAAAATAATATTTCTATTCTTAGTAATTATAACTGTGGGAGTTTGGATGCCTGAGTACCCAAGGCAGCCTTTTTTTACATGAGATTGTTATCGCTCAACACTTGGTATTCCCAAGAAGCATAGAGCCCATCAAAAGCTTCCTATTCATACTCTGTGTTGTGTCGTTTAGGCAGAGGGGATTGATCCACGATATTGGCGTCAAAAGCCTTATCGTAACCCTTTACGACACCACCCTTTAGTCAATATTTGCAGAATTTAACTATCTTTACGTTTAAATATTCCCCGCGTCCTTAGTTTAATATAGTTCTTTTTGGACCAGTGGGAGCATTTTTATCTTATTTCGTGAACCTTAACTTTTGCTAAATATAAAAGAAAGTTGGTTGTTAGAATGATAATGTGCCTAAAATCAGACGTGTAAGGCTTTCTGTGTTGGCTAATTAGCCTTGGGCTTTTCTACAATGCCTAACTAGCATACCTTGTATGGATGCATGGCGATACTTCTTTATAGCCCATAGAATTATCTCTTAAAATAATCCTATATTGCTTTTTCCATTTCCATCAAATGAGTTTCCAAAAAGAACCAACATCAAACAACGGGGTCATCTGGATCATAAACATACACTTTTTTTCTTGGCACAAAAAAAGTTATGGGCTCTATTTCGTGAACCTTAACTTTTGCGAAATGAGAAGTTTTGGGCAAAAAAGCCAATTTTTACATATCTATTGTATTAGTTTCTAATATAAAAATCCTGATTTAGTCTTATCATCGTTTGTAAGTGTAGTAGAGGGCTCTGAGTCGTCATTTGTAAATATCAAAGAGGACTCCGAATCTTCAATGCACGCATCACAGCCTTTAGCTTCACATGTTGAAGAAAGAGGAGTACCATCAGCATATTCAGTAACTCCATTACGACACACCACTCCACTATGCCATGAACAGCATCCTTGACAATTTCCAGAGGCTTTCTTGGAATAGAAAAGGCAGGTTAATATTATTATGTAGCAAATTAAAACATATTTTTTAAAATATATGCTCATCTCTTTTCTCCTTTAATTTTACTATTTATTTTATTAAATAGGCTTATTATATCAATTGATCTATTAAAATAAAAATAATTAATGATATTTTTTAATAGAATTTTTTGGAAAATCGAGTTCCCCTCATCCTTCATTATTGGATTCTGGTTTACCGATAATGCATTATGGGATCATTGATATTTGGTATCATGGTCGGATGATAAAGGAAAAATAATTAAAATTTAAAACCATCCAGGTAATTGAAGATAAATAACAAAACAACAATTAACACCATCAACGCTTTTTGAATTTTAATAATACCAAAACAATGAGAAAAGAATAATTCTACGCTTCTCTGTTAACTATCTTTTTCAACTCTTTCCCTGGTTTAAACACTGGATGTTTCTTGGACGGAATTTCAATCGATTCACCAGTTTTAGGATTTCTTGCTAAGCGTCCATCCCGTTATTTTACTTTGAAACTTCCAAATCCCCGCACCTCGACTTTATCACCTGCAGCCAGAGCTTGAACAATACTATCAAATATAGTGTTAACAGCTATCTCTTACATCTCCTTAGATAAATTTTATGATTGAGCGATTCCCTGTTTGATAAGTATCTAATCTGACGACTTAATAGGTGAAATCTTCTACTTTGCCCCTGGTTGCAGCTTTGCTAATACTGGGCCTACGCCGGAGAGTCAACTCAACAAACAGTGCACCGTGACGTATCGATACCATACCGCTGCCCGATAAACCCGAAGATCGAATTTCTGTTATTTTGAAGAAGATCACCCCAGTAATCAATCAAATCTTCCACTATGCCATGACAGTGGCCATCGGCACCTGACCCTATGCAGAATCATCCAAGGGAGAAATAGTTATGAATTAGGACAAAAAAATTTAGAAAAAAGTTAACTGTTAGTATTTACCATTCCACTCTCTCAGCACCTTCAATTTTTGTTCATATGACGACAAAGGAGGGTACGGAGGCTGATCGAGCCGATAGGGTTTTAATCTTTTCGCTTTTGTCTCTATGTCTGGCAACTTGTTCTGGATCGCTACAAACAGATCTGGATACCAACGGAACAAAGTGTTTGAAAGTAGATAATCGTAAGTGATCGCTTGAAGGAATTGCTCAGGTGAACCTTTAAGAATATTAAGTTGATCTTGGATACCACTCAAATCGTTTGGGTTTTTCTCAAGCTCATCTTGCAGTAAGACCAGCTCATATGAGCCGATCTCGGCTTTTTCAAGCAATGATTTGAACTGTCTCACGTCTAGTTGTTTCCCCTCACCGGCGGCAGATACAAGTTGAATCGCCTGTTTGAGTGCATCTTGATTTTTTGCTCCCTTTAGCAAGTCTTTTTGTCGTTCTATAAACACGAAAATTGCGGTCGCAATTTCGTCATTTGCGAACTTATCGTTAATGAAAGAGGCTATCATCCGGTCCACTTCTATTAGGAAAGACTGGCGAAAGGCACGAACTTTTCTGAATTCTTCCAGAAAAAGACCATAGTCATTCTGCAAAACGTCTCGGTGAGGTGGGAGCGGGTTCAATTTCGTCAAATTACTACCCATTTCATCGTTACCAACGATATCGACATAGGCTTTTTGAATGATTGCAATTCTTTGCGCAGGAGTCGGATACTCAGCAGCTTTGCCGTAGTACCGCCGGCGGGTTTGATTCAAATCTAGCCATGGTAATAATTGAGCGGGTTGGATTAGAGAATTTAAACAGATTCGCGCCGCTAGCTCGTCCGCAGCAAGTTCCATCTCTCTTCGTCTAAAATTCCATTTTAAATTTTGAATACCGCGGTCTTTTTCGGCAGGGAACTCCCGGTTAACTATATTTTCATGGTCGAGTTTTAGATGGCTGGCCTCATGGGCCAAGATAAAACCGAGAATATTTTTGAAGATTACTTTTTTGGCTCGTTCTTTGATATGCCATAGAAATACATTTTGGTCATATGTGTATTTTGCCGTATTCCGAACATCCAGTAAAGATAGTTTCTTGTTATCGTTTAAAGCGGCAGCATAGGCCAGATTGAATTCCATTTGATGGTAGGGATCATTTTTCGCCTCAGCAGCAGAAAGCTCTTCAGCAAAATGTTCAACCAGATCCAAGAGAGCCATGTCAAAATAGATAGTATTACGATTTGTAAACGCTTCTGCTCTGCCCCGATTGGTGATAATCACCTTTGTTGAACGCAAAATTTTTTTTAGCGCTTTATCCGCCCGAACAGATAGAATATGCTGAAGTTGTTTGATTTCACTTGCATATTTAGCACGATCTTTTTGGTAGGCTTTGTCTAAACGTCGAGGCTGTTCCAAATAAAAAGTGTAGTTCTCATTTGTTTGCGCCATTGAATCTCTTTTTCCGACTAATGTAACCAGCAGTATAATCGTAACTGCTGTGAATCGATACATTGATTTAGTCAGTATCTGTTTCATCTGGGTAAAGCAAGGTTTCGAGCATTTGCAGTTCTTTTTGTTCCTTTTCATTTAGAGGTACTTTTTGAGTTAGCACTTGGTAACGCTGATATTGTTTGGAATTCATAGTGATAGAATCTAGTTTAGTTTTCAGTCCTTCACGTAACTCCTTGAGACTTTCAGTGGATTCCCCTTTATCCATTCGCAGCAATAGCGTACGAGTGTCGAGGAAAAATGCGGTTGGAGTCCATTGACCGTCGATACGCTTCGTGTCTTCCACACCAAAAAAAAGCGGTTCTGCCATCTGAGCTGTTTCAGGTCTTTCACTGAGCGAGACCCCTTCTGTGTCTCCCCCAACCTTTATGGCTGCGCGCATCGTTGTAACCAGAACTACAGCACCTAAAGCAGCAAAAAATAGCCCAGGCCCGAAGTTTTTTAACTGAATTCCGAAACCAGACGCCGAACCTTGGGCTTTGTCGATGCCTAGTACAAACAGCCTATACCCCAGATAAATGGATAAAATACCACCTATCACTATCAAAGACCGTTCAACCATTCTGAGGAGCGGAGCCAAAATTTCGATATTCATATTTACTCCTATTTGACTAATTTTAAAATTGTCGCTAAAAGTTTATAGAATTTGCTTTTTTAACTCTGCAAAATTATACATAAAGATAGAGGAAAGTACAATTATTTTATAAAAATTTTTGTTCTTCAAACTATTATCCTAATTTAAAAACTGAAAAAAGAGAGGAGAGAATAAAATAAGAAGAGTAAATCTATAAAAGGCAGAGAAAAGTCAAGAAAGATACAGAAATTGGTGTTCCGATGTGACGCATGCTGTGAAAAACTTACAGATGATCAAAGGGAGTGGTCTCTCTATTTAAGTAAACTATTTCAAGAAGGTTTTCTTTGTACTTGCTCTCTTTTAAAATTGAGGGTAGGGTTTTATTATAGATCCAGCCTTTGTTAGGGCGAGAGAGAAAGTATATTATTCCCTACCTTATTTTCTCTCTCGCTTATGGTTCTGAGCTATTAAGTGAGTGGAGCGTTGAGGTTGGAATCGAATCGCCGCCGCCTGATTGGTTTCATAAGGTATGTTTTCATTAACGCTTTTTTTTAAATTTTATTAGTATTAAAACGATGAGAAGAAGAAAATAGTTCTAGACTTCAACGTCAACCATTTTTTTCAACTCTTTTCCTGGTTTAAATACAGGATGTTTCTTTGATGGAACTTCAATCGGCGCACCAGTTTTAGGATTTCTTGCTAAACGACCATCCCGTTGTTTTACTTTAAAGCTTCCAAATCCCCGCAATTCAACCTTATCCCCTGCGGATAGAGCTTCCACAATACTATCAAACACAGTTTTGACAACTGTTTTTGCCATCTCCTTAGATAAATTATGTGATTGTGCGATAGTGTCAATTAGCTGTTGCTTGGTCATACTGATTAAAATATATATTCTAAAAAGAAATTTCAAGAATGGTTTCGTTTAAAATATTCCTTTCAGCTTCTGCCGGGCTTAAAAGTTTGATTTTTATCAAGTAAATCTTTTCTAAATTCTCCTTTCTGACCATCTATTTCGCCTTTTCTTCCTAAAGAAAAAATGCTTGGTAATTCTACTTTTACCTCAGGTCCAAAGAAGTTTCTTGTTTCTTTGGAGCCGTCTAAATTTTCGTATAGCTCCCCGATTTTTATATCTCCCAAAATACCCTCTTCATAGACAACCTCTTTAGCATTTTCTTCCTTTATATATCTTTCCCCCATTAATGCTCACCCCCTTTCCTGTGAGTATCCTTATATTGCCACATTCTCCCTTGCCTGCATTTTTCAGTATTTGATAAATTTGTGATCAGATATTGTTAATCTTTTTACCATTATTTCTAACAATCAGAAGATTTTTTTCTCTTCATTATATGTGTAATCTGTGACTATCCCGGATTTGTTAAAGTAAATATCTAAAGAACGGGTTGGATTAAAAAGCGGGCCTACCTCAGATACATAATAGCTCCAAACTTCTCCCGTTTCTGTTTGTTTAATGGTAAGCGGTTCTCTAAAAAGTTTTCGTATATCTTGTTTTGTACTTTGGCCTTTTTCAATTTTAGAAACAGATTGATAATCAAAACTTTTTCCGCTTAGAACAGCAGTACATGCCATCATTGAAAAAAGCAATGGAGCAACGAAAAGATATATAAAAAGTGCCCTTTTACTCTTCTTCATTAATTTTTCCTCCTGTTAATTTAAAATGAATTCTCTTACACCTTAAGTGCTTACCAAGACTTGCCTTAGCTTAGCCAGATTAAAATATTAAATACTTTTTTATTCTTGTTCTCTTCCTGTCCAATATTTCCCATTTTCATCTCGGACGGTCACTTTATCCGGAGAAGCCATAATTATTTCAGAAAGCCCGCCCGTTGCAGCTCCTAAAACGATCCTTAGCCCAGCTTCCGCAAGGCTCTTAGGGAAATTAGTATCCCTTTCAACTTCTTCCCCTGTAATAGTCTTACCGGAATTTGTCTTTATGGTTACTTTTTCTCCCATCGTTACTCACCTCCTTTCTGGAATATTAATAATTATGATGAGGGAGCATAGTATTATAAGTTAGCAATTATAACTCCCTATTTGATCTGTTTTTCTATCACTCGCTTCCCTATTTATTCCCTTCTCATTTTAAACCTCACCTTATTCCCCAAATGCATAAAGGCACCAGGATGAGATATAGACTGTTCCATCCGGGCCGATGGCAGGAGATTGGTCTATTGAACCTGGTTCATCAGAACTCCACGTGATAGACCCATTGGGATCTAAAGCATAGAATGTGTAGTCCTCCCACACATCATCTATGCCGAAATAAATGGTCTCATCAGCTCCAATAGCGGGAGAAGAATATATTCTATCTCCTATTTTCTTTTCCCATTTGATAGTTCCATCAGGATTAATAGCGTATATATAGCCATCAACTGTTCCCACGTATATTGTGCCATTGGAAGAAATAGATGGTGATGATTCAATCGAGGTTGATCCTTCACCCCGAACAAAACATTTCCATTTTAATGTTCCGCTAGCATTAAAAGCATAGAGATTGCTATCTGTTGAACCTATATAAATAGTCCCATCGGAGCCAATTGCCGGTGGCAAGGAGCAGAGTTGTCCCCCAGTCTCATAAGACCATTTAACAGATCCATCAGGATTAAGAGCATAAAATATCTTTTTGCTTGAACCGATATATATGGTTCCATCTGCATCAACGGCCGGCGATGATCCTATGCTTACATTAGATCCGGAGCCACCAAAAGAAAGGTGCCAGTTTTTTGTCCCGTTAGGATTAAGGGCATAAAGCTTGCTGTAGACAAAAATCGATATGACATAGATGGTTCCGTCGTGTATGGTGGGATCTAAAAAACTCCAGTTGGCCCCGCCTTCTTCATCAAAACACCACTTAATAGAGCCATCTTCCGGATTGAGGGCATAAAATTTGCCGACATTTCCTTCTGAGATATAAATCGTTCCATCTGGGCCGATGGCGGGACAATGATTAAAATTACCATTATTATTGGTTGAAAAGCTCCATTTCAAAGTACCATTTGGGTTTAGGGCGTAAAACTTATCCCTTCCTCCAATATAGATTGTTCCATTAGAGCTAATAACTGGCGAATCAGGGTACTGGACGCTTGTGAATTTCCATTTAACATTATTTGTTTGAGTCCCTGTATATGTGCTCTGTCCAGTATGCTGTGGATTATAGCCAAACATGGGCCAAGGATTTTGTACCAGGCTTTGGCTGTAAATTGCTATTGTGATAGAATCCGTATCGATGTTATTTGAATAATCAGTAACCGTCAGAGTTACTGTATGAGTGTTTGCTGATAAGGTACCGATAGTAAACGATTCCCCGGCGCCTATTTCTCCGTCCTTATCCGAAGTCCAGACTAAATAACTTCCGGTTAAATTTCCATTTTCAGGATCAATTCCTGTTCCTATAAAGGTAATTTCATCTCCTTCGGTAAAGATTGAGCCATCAGTTGGGGTTGTTATCGTGGCAGTTGGCGGATTGTTTGATAATAAAATAGGATTGAGGACAAATTCAGCATTTCCTTTATATTTAAGGTTTAAGGTATAATCGATGGTAAGGTCATCTGGATCTCCAAGATCCTGATCATTCAAAAGAGACACGTGATATTGACCATTGTCATTATCATCCTCGTAAACAGTGCATGGGTAATATTGCGCTATCGTGTCATTATAGGCTTGTTGAAATGTACTCCCTGATTTTGAAAGCTCCTCAAAGAATTCTGGATTATGCAGATTGCCAAGGGCAAGGAAACTAATATTATCCCATCCAATATAAACACTTGCGCCATTATTTAAAAAAGCATCTGCTAAGGAATCATTTTTTAAGGAAGAGCAGGTATTAATATATATAAGGCTATTGGGGTATGTATAATCATCAAAAAAATTGCTATTTAGACCAAAATAGGTTTTATCGCTATTGCAGGGAGTAAATAATGTTAACCCGCTTGTTGCCCCGGCTTTTAAAAGGTTCCAAAATCTCGCTATGGCGCTATTATCAGCTATCTCACCGGTCATAATCTGGATATTTCCTCCTAAGCCGGTTCCCATAAAACCGATGCCACCATGAGTGGATATATAAATAACCTGGTATTCTGAAAGTTTCTTCATTAAATCGACTGTCACCGCTTCATCCCGATAGATTTCAACTGAGTAATCGCTTTGTTGAAGAGCTGATTCAATGCTCTCTGCTGATGTGTCTTGGTATAGAGGTTCTGAGTCAATAGGTAAAAGGATAATTGCCTTTTCCCTGTCTGAGCCTGTTGAAAATCGATTCCTCTTATTGGTTATCTGGGGCTTAGCCCTCAAAGATGAAGAATTATCCAATGTCTTGAAAGATTGAGTTAATATAATTCCTTCAACACCGGTGTCATATTTTATCCAGATAGAAACTCCATCTTCTCCAACCGCTGCGTCTTCAATATTTGATTGTGTTTTAAGAGAGTCAACGGTTTTTTGTAATGCTTCTGGATCTTCTTGAGAAAGATAATCAGTATATATCTGTCTCCCCGCCTCCTGCGTTTCGATGACTTCAGATGCTATTAACTCAGTATCAGATGAGGAAGGCTCGTTATTACTTCCACCCCCACCTCCACATGAACTTAAGCATAGAGCTAGTAAAAACAGTAAAAATATTGCCAATCTGTCTTTTAATATTCTCTCCATTTGTTTTCTCCAATATCTTTTTCATTTCCAGTGATAAGTAAAAATAACACATATATTTCTCCTAACTCTTTCACTCTTTTGCTCCTTGTATAGGGGTTATTAAAATAAACAGCTATTGAAATTCTAAGCATATATTACCACATATATTTCCTATTCGTCAAATAAATATTACATATATTGGGTTTTATCATTTGTCTGGTCACTTATAATTCCTAAAAGGAAAGTTATGAAGAATATTAGAGAAAAAGTAGGTAAACGAATCAGAGCACTTAGGAAAGCAAAAAATTTTACCCAAGAAGTATTGGGAGAAAAAGCAGGGATAAGCTATAAATTTATTGGTGAAATTGAAAGAGGGCAGGTCAATCCAAGTCTTGATACACTTTCTGCTATTGCTAATGCGTTAAATGTAGATATTGGGGAGTTCTTTCAAAAAGAGAAAAGTATATTTCGCCAATTACCGCCTCAAGACCTTAAAATTATTAAGCAGGCCTTAAATATCCTTACTAAAATCTTCTCTAGGGAGCCTTGAGAAGATCCTCGAAATAATACGCAAATTACATCACCGTATTCCGGGATAGTAACGATATCGCTAATTGAAGAAGTAGCAGTAACGTTTGTGTCGTCGATTACAATCCGCTATTAAAATATTTTTTGATAACAGAAAATAAACTTTTCTTGTTTAAACTCTTTGCCAAGGTAGATCTTTACCGGCAGGATTCTTCATCTTTACCAATTGACTGATAATGGGTTTATGCTCATCACAACATACAGTATCGAGTATACGCCATGTAATGGGATTATTCTTTTGCTCCAACATACACATCATGCAACCTTTTTTTAGCATTTTTTTGACATCCAAATCATCTTTATTCTTCCTATTCTTCTTATCTAACAGAAAAGGATTAAACTTCAGCTGCTTTTGACAATATGGACATTCAGAAATCAAACGGGATTCATTCCATGCTTCATCAGGTATTTCTAAGCATGGGGATTGACTAAGTTCTAAATTTGCTTCTTGTACAATACTATCGATAGTTCCCAAAATTTTTTCAGTTACGGTGAAGCGTTGACCACAATGTGGACAAAGAGATGTGATTGAATCATCCCAGTGTCCCTTTTGATTTCCTGAGCTAAAAATCCATCTTCTAATTGCAGTTACGAAGGGTATGTCCAATGACAAATTCTTCAAATACACCACAAAGACTTCCCCAACCTTATTGCAGGCAACTATTTTATTATCAAATATTAAATTTGAAATACAACTTAGTGGAGTATCAGTTCCCAAAACAGCAATACATTCACCATTCGATAAATTCCATAAACGTATCGTACCATCATCGCTTGAAGATAATGCATAGCGGCTATCAGATGTAACAATTATTTTATTAACAGGGCCTGAGTGTCCCTTCATAAGATGCAGACATTTGCCTGTCCTTAATTCCCAAATCCGAAGCGAAAAGTCTTGATTAGTCGAGAAAAAACGACCGCCACTACAAGACACCGCAAACCGACCATCTGCGGTGACGGCTACAGAATTAACACAATCCCTATGGTCTATGAAGGATAGAAGACATTTCTTAGTCTCTATATTCCATACTTCACAGATACCAGATCCTCCATCAAATGTCAGCCCTGCGGTTACAGCTAATATGCCATCAGGGGATATGCACACATCCCTTGTAACACTTATATCACTATTAGAAGAAGATAAACAAACACCGAAGTCCAAATCCCATATATGAAGACCATTTGAAGCGATTGTCAGAGCATAACGACCGTCAAGCGTGACGCTTAAAGGGCCAGTCCTATGTGCAATCCGACCATCATAATAGATATCTCCCTCAAAATTCTCCAAGCATTTGTTACCTTCTATGTCCCACAATCGTAATGTCTTATCATCTGCTGAAAGGATATAGAAGCTATTCAGAATTATATCAATTGATTTAATGGGGCTTGAGTGTCCTTGAAGCATCTTAATACATTTTTCGCTCTCCAAATTCCATACTTGAAGTATTTTATCTTCTTCCGATACAGCCCACCGCCCATCCGGTGCAACACATACAATACTGGAATATTTTTCACGGGGCGATAGAGAGCACTCAAAGTTCGCTAAATTCCATACTCGAAGAGTATTATCATAACTTCCTGATACGGCAAAAAAACCATCTGGTGTAATATCCACAACACTAATTTCTTTAAAGTGCCCATGCAGAATACGAACACATTCACCACTTTCTAGATTCCATATTCGAATAGTCTTATCATTACCCCTCGACACAGCAAGTTTTCCATCTGCTGTGATATTTACAGGGGTAGTTGCTGAATATTCTTTCAGTACAAACAATCCTTCGTCAGACTCCATATCCCATACCTGAAGGTTGTGCTCAGAATTAATCCATATAGCTCGGCGGGCATCTGGTGTTACGCTAATGCCATAACCAACACCTTTTAAGACACGTAGACATTTGCCTGAATCTATATCCCATATATAAAGCATATTATCTTTCTTTGAGATGGCCTGACATCCATCTGGCGTTATATGAATTGGTATATGATCTGTATCTGGACTTAGAGGCCAATATTGGTTATATAAACATTTACCGCTTTCAAGATTCAATACTTGAGGTATATCGTATTTAATGCCAAAAAAAGCTAGCCGACCATCAGGTGTTATTCTTAATTTTTTTATAATATTTTTTCCTGTTCCACATTTTAACGTATGCAAGCATTTACCTGCATTAATATCCCACATACGTAGATCATTATCATAAAGACCTCCCACGGAAATTGCGCGTTTACTGTCAGGCGTGATTTTCACATCATGAACAATACATGAATGTCCTTTCAACACTTGAAGGCATTTTCCATTCATAGTATCCCATATTCTGATTGTGCTATCAGTACTATTTATTGGATTAAGACTGCCAGATCCTGAAGCAGTGAGATAACCATTTGGAGTGATACTCAATGCTGTTATAGGCTCAGTGTGACCTTTAAGTACTTGCATACAAGCTGGATACATATAAAAAGTAGGGCGGGAAATCGATGAACGAAGAATAAGAGGATCTCTCTTATGGGGGATTATCCTCTCCACTTTGTCATTTATTGGCCCCGATTTAGCATAGTTATATGCATGTTGATAACAGAAACTGGGCATATGCGCAAATTTAGCCAAATATTGGCTTTCAGACTTAACAAATTGTGCAAAGGCATCTATCCAATCCAATCGTCTAGAGTAAATCTTTTTACTTTCTAAATCCTTTTTAGTTGAATAATTACTTAGCAGCTTAATAGATGGAATGATTCGTGGAAATGGAATGGCTCCTTTTTGGAGCATGGGGTAATTTATGGGATCCTTTTCATGAAGATTACGTGAATTATTCCAATTTTCCGCGTAATCAATCATTTCTTTGGTATAACGCATTATCTCAAAGTAACGTTTTTTATTTTCTGTATTTCTTTCTTGAGCTTCAGGTAAACCATCTAACGTAGCATTATAATCCGAAATCAAATCATATATCATCCCTGCTGCACATTTAGCTTCGATGAAGTTCAGGTCACACAGAAATTTCTGCACCTTATCCCAATTCCCAGAGTCGATCAAATGCCCTATTATATGTTTTAAACCATAATTATTAAATTTTTTATAACGATTTTCCATTAGCTTTCCATTTCAGCTAAACTTAGATAGTAATGAGAGATCATCGCATGATAGGTTTTTAATCCAGGATCAACTTCCTTACTAAGGAACTCCCGAAAAGTCTCGTGATAGAGTCGATACAGAAGGTGATGATCATGAATAATTTCATATAAAAATTCTCGCCATTCCTTGATAACATTATTTATCTTAATTGGAAGAATCTCAGTATAATCTGCAATTTGTTCTATTGACACAGCCTCTTTTACCGCTGCCAACACACATATTACAGGCAGATAAAGTTCATTAAATTTCTCCTCATCCTCGATTTTCATTTGTCTCCAGTGGTTACGATAATAATTGAAAAGACCATCAGGCAGTTTATCTATCTTGCCCTCAGCAAAACGACCTGCCTTAATCGCTGGCAACAAATGGAATAGGTACATAAAGTTACCTTCACTTTTTTTGAGTATTGTTTTGATAAATTCCTCAGGGGTGACATTCCAGGTCAATATTTGTTGCTGTATTTGCCTATCCGAAATTTGAAATTCAATATATCTTTGTGCATCCAGGAAGTTATCTTCGGATTCTGCCGCTAATTCCAAGATTTTCGAGTTTGAGACATCTAAACGGATATCATGCTTGGGACGCATAGTAACCACAATATAAACATTTGAAGGCAAGCTTGGTGGTAGAAAAAGTACATTCGTTCTTAAAGGTAGATCAGTGATATCTACTTCATCAATAGCATCAATAGCGATAACTAACTTATTATCATTTCTTATTTTACTACTAGCTTCATTCAATAATTGGTTTAGGAAAGCGCCATTTTTATCAGCATCAGGTGGCCAATTGGAGTGATTGAGTTCAAACCGTGAAATGAGTTGAGCACAAACACTATTTAGAAACTGTCTTGGCTTATTAATATTTTGCAAACCAATGTTAAAATGATGTATATATCCACGAGTCTTGATTAAATAAGCAATTAGTGCTGATTTACCGATCCCGGGCTCACCTTTGATGATAAAATAACCATTTTTTTGATTCTGATCGTTTAGAAAAGCATCTAGTGTATGAAAGACAAAATGTCTTCCTATAAAATTTTTTGTTTTTTCGGTAATATAACTATTAAAAGAGCTGCTTAAATCTTTCGGCCTTGCTTGAAAGTATGGATATTGATTATCGAATTTATTTTTAGTATTGATTATATTATTTATCTGTTCAGGAAAGAGAGTATTATGTTCTGTTCTGTTCCTATTGACAAGTTGACCAATCATGTTTGCAACGTGGGATAATTTATTTTCAATTTCATACTCGCTTCCCTTTATTAAAGGTTCTCCACCATTTGGAGCAACTTGAATTGAAGAAAGCCATTTAACAGATTTCCAAGGACACGGTCTAACAATTATTGGAAAAATAGTTAAACCTTCATGTTTTCGGCGTTCTAATAATATTGGAATTTCTTTTCTACGAATGAAATTTGATATTAAAAATTCTGCGCTAATGAGCATCACAGCTACACAAGCTCGATTTAAAGCATCTTCAATTTCTATTAACCAATCATGGCCTATTTCGATTTTACTATCATCCCATAATGTATAATGGCATTCTAGTTCCAAAACCTTTAAATAAGTTATTAATTTATCTTTCCAGGTATTATCTCTATGACTATAGCTTATGAAAATTTCTTTTTTCTTCATTATTAGACTCCCTTTGGCATATCCTATAGAAATCAGAACTTAAATATATACATTTCAAAATTATTCCTAATGTTTTAATTTTTTTCAATAGGATAAATATAAGCCTAATTTAAAAATGAAGATGAAACCGTGCCCACTTACTGCTTTTTTACTTAAGTTCTCTAAATAATATATTTTTTAATTAAATAATCGATCCGATTTTTTTTATGGTTATTCATTTTTTCTCGTTTTAAATTCCCTCTGTAGCCTAATTTTCTATCGGTTTTTTTAAAAGCCAAGGTCAAACATAAATGTTTGAAAGGGAAAGCTAGTGTGACTTATTGATGATATAAGATTGCTTAATAGTCTATTATTTTCGAGTATTAAGTGATCTAATAATTTTTCTGTCCTGTATCTTTCTCTTTTTGCTTCTATTAATTAATAAAATGATTAAATCTTTCATTTGAGATAGAATAATATTAAAAGGATAAAATGAAATTCATAAATGCATTTGAATTAGTTTTCATTTGCACGGAGTTATTCAAAAATGAAAAATGCATGGATAAGAGAAGATATATCAGCAAAATCGGTTGGAATATGGATTCGAGTTTCTACAGAAGATCAAGCCAGAGGTGAAAGCCCCGAACATCATGAAAAAAGAGCCCGCTATTACGCCGAATCCAAGGGCTGGCAAATCAAAGAGATCTATCATTTAGAGGCAGTGAGTGGAAAATCTGTATCGGAGCACCCTGAAACAAAGAGAATGCTCCATCATATAAAGAGTGGGTATATCACCGGTCTTATCTTTTCCAAATTAGCTCGTCTAGCCAGAAATACAAAAGAACTCTTAGAATTCTCCGATATTTTCAGAGAAAATAACGCTGACCTTATTTCTCTTCAAGAGGCAATTGATACATCTACACCTGCCGGTCGCCTCTTTTATACTATGATTGCTGCTATGGCACAGTGGGAACGTGAAGAAATCTCAGAAAGAGTGGCTGCCTCAGTTCCTATCCGGGCTAAATTAGGCAAGCCGACTGGTGGGCAGGCATCATTCGGCTATCAATGGCAAGGTAAAAAACTCATTCCAGATCCTAAGGAAGCGCCCATCAGAAAACTCATCTATGAGCTTTTTTTAGAACATCGACGTAAAAAGACTGTCGCGCGGCTGCTCAATGAAGCAGGATACCGAACCCGCAATGGCTCCAAATTCGCTGATACAACAATTACTCGTTTGCTTCGAGATCCTACAGCTAAAGGCGAACGCCGGGCTAATTATACGAAAAGTCTTGGGAGTAATAAGAAGTGGGAGTTAAAACCGAGAGAAGAATGGGTTATAAGTGAAGTTGAGCCTATTATTTCGGAAGAACTCTGGAATCAGTGTAATGCTATCCTTGATGAGCAGCAACAAAAGAACAAACGACCGTCTCGTAAAGCTATTCATTTATTTACAGGGATCGTCTTTTGTGCCTGTGGGACTAAGATGTATGTGCCATCTAATTCCCCTAAGTACATATGCTATAAATGCCGGAATAAGATTAGTGTCACTGATTTAGAAGGGGTTTTCCACGAACAGCTCAAGAACTTCTTTTTTTCGCCTAATGATATCGCCAAATACCTAAATGATGCTGACCGAATAATCAAGGAGAAGGAAGAGTTGTTAAAGCTTTTAGGGAAAGAACAGCAAAGGATAGAGGGCGATATGGATAAGACCTATCAGCTCTATATTGATGATCAAATTACCAAAGAAGGCTTTGGGAAGCGTTATAAGCCGCTTGAAGAACGGCAGAAACAGCTTGAAAGCGAGATTCCGGAACTTCAGGGAGAGATTGATTTTCTCAAAATCCAGTTTCTCTCAAGTGATCAGATACTCTCTGAGGCCAAAGACCTCTATGGGCGCTGGCCGCAATTAGTCACTGAAGAGAAACGCAAAATTATCGAATGCATCACCGAAAAGATAATCATCGGGGCCGAGGATGTTACTATCAACCTCTGCTATATTCCAGCTTCCGCTGAAATGATGGCAGAAGGGCAACACAACTTCAGGGATTCATAGCTGCAACGAGCATAAATTGAGAGGGGTATTTAATAGAGATATTTGCCCTTGATATAATCACTTCTCCATCTTCCATAGGTTGCCTCATAACGTCTAATACATTTTTTTTAAATTCAGCAAACTCATCAAGGAAAAGAATTCCATTATGGGCTAAAGAAACTTCCCCAGGTTTAGGAATAGGGCCTCCTCCGATCATAGCTGCCGTTGTGATACTATGATGCGGGGATCGGAATGGTGGGGTAAACGTAAGGGTTTCATGATTTTTTAAAAGGCCAACAGTGCTGTAAATTCGCATTGTTTCTATTCCTTCTTCAAAGCTTAAAAATGGGAGAATACTCGGGATTCGCTTAGCCAACATACTTTTGCCTGCACCGGGGGGGCCAATCAGCAAAATGTTATGTGATCCCGCACACGCAACCTCTATAGCGCGTTTTGCTGACTCTTGCCCCTTCACATCAGAAAAATCATCTGATAGCATTTTTTTGTTTTGCGTTATTTTTGAAAAATCTACCGTATAAGAGGGAATATTCAATTTTCCATTTATAAAATCAACGGCTTGTGTCAAATTAACAATAGGATACACGTTTATTCCCTCAACGAGAGCTGCCTCATGAGCATTAATTTGGGGAAGTATGAGGTCACGATTAAGTTTTTTTGCTGCCAGGGCTAAGGAAAGAGCACCGCGTACAGGTCTAATCTGACCATTTAATGATATTTCTCCTATTATTAAATATTTTTCAAGATAGGTTTTATCAATTATTCCTTGGGCAGCTAGTATGCCAAGACATATAGGCAAATCAAATCCTGTGCCTTCTTTGCGAATATCTGCAGGGGCAAGGTTTATGGTAATGCGATTGTTAGGGAATCGGTATCCTGTATTATTTAATGCTGATTTGACCCTCTCCCTGCTCTCTTTTACTGTCGTATCAGGTAAGCCTACGGTAGAGAAAAAGGGAAGTCCTTTGGCTAAATCTACCTCAACTTCTATAGGATAAGCATCTATGCCTAGTAAAGATGCGCTATATAATTTTGAAATCATCGCAGCTTAGAAAATAGTTTTTGAAAAAATGATTTTTGGGGTGTTTTTGGTTCCGGTATCTTCATATCGAGAATGTGCCCGGAGATAATAGCATGGGGAAAATTTGTCACCATAGCGCAGGCATAGTCTTCTCCTACGATCCGGCTCGCAACTTCAAATCCTCGTGAAAGTCTTGGAGCACGCATTCCACCTGAATGGGCATCAGATGCTATAATATGAGCATAATTTAAGCTTAACATGGCAAAAGCGCATTTTTGAGCAGCTGTGCCAAATTCTCCCGTGAGACTTAACGCTGTTAATTGCATTAATGCTCCCTGCTTAATCATTTTATAAATAAGATTTAAATTATTTTGAATAGCCATGTTTCTCTCAGGGTGAGAAATGATGGGTGTTATTCCTTCAAGTTTGAGTTGAAAAATTTGTTCTTCTATTTTAGGGGGGACTATATATACTGGAAGCTCTAATAAAATATACTTATTATCATCATTTATTGTCATTGCAGAACCTTGATTCAAAAGTTCCTTTAAGTTATAATTGACATGAACCTCAGCGCCAGGTATTATAACGACATCAATATTGTTGTTGTTTAATACAATGTTTAAATTATTAACTGATTTTTTAATAAGTTGACAATTATTAATATATACACCATTCATTGTATGGGGGGTTGCAACAATGGTTTTAATTCCATCACGGGAAGCTAATGAGCACATCTGGATTGATTCCTCCAGATTCTCAGCCCCATCATCCATACCGGGTAAAATATGACAATGAATGTCTATCATGCCCCTATTTTAATGAAATAATGAACATATGTCAAAATCCTTTGTGTTAGCTTTAATTATTGTGTGTTATATTTTTCTTATTTCGAATGCAAGCTATTCTGCTACAAAAAGAAATTATCAGACAGTTCAGAAGCAGATATATAAATACTGGTTTGCTCGAAAGAGAAAAATGTTGAATAAAAATCGCAATCCTCATAAAGATGACGTGCTCGGTATCAGAGAATTAGAGGCTATTAACAAGATAAGAAAGAGATATAAATTGGATGACATGACTTTATTCGCCCTTCTTTTAATAAGAGAAGGCCAAGATGCTTTAAAAACTCAGGATTATGAGAGGGCAAAGAAATTAACTCGTTACGCGGTTGTACTTGCACCGAACTTCCCACTATCCTATTATGCCCAAGGTTATCTTTATATGTATCAAAATTGGACAGCTGTAAACGACTATTTTGTCTATTATGTAACAGGTATTACTAAATCAATTAAGCATTATCCGACGCTTTTTATGAAAATTTACAAGAACATTCTCATTATGTTATTTTGTTTTGTGTTATTTTATTTTATTATTACTTTTTTTATTTCCTTCCAATATTTACCAGTCTATTTAACAGAGATTACCGAAAGATATAAAAAATCAATCGGTGGGATTCTTAAAAGTCTCTTTATGATATTCCTCTTATTTGTTCCTTTTATTTTTCAATTTTCTATAATGTGGATTTTCTTGTACTTTCCTGTTATCCTTTGGCCATATTTAAAATCGAAAGAAAAAATACTGATATTATTTTTGCTGCTCACTCTTATATGCATGCAACCATTTATCATGCATTCTTTTCAGATTGTTTCGCACAAGGATTTTAAGGAGTATGATTTCCCTTCTGTGTTGATTTATCATACAACCCACTTGCATGAAAATGCGGCAAGAAAAAAGAAAAAAAGGGCATTGCCCGGGTTGTTCACATTAGAGGCTCGCGCCCAGAAGAAAATTGCAGGAGATATTTGGACTGAAATTAAAACCACCGCAGAGAATCAAAACGTAAAAGCTCTTTTGCTCAGGCCCATTGCGAAGCACAATTCACATTCTATATTTAATCCTTTTATTTTTATTTTATGGATCCTTTTGATGGTTTTTTTTCGAATACGTCCTCAAATTGGCCAGTGTGGTATCTGCCGCGGGTCAGTAAAAAATTTAATCAAGTCCAATGTGGAGAAAAAATTAATATGTAATAATTGTTATTTGCTCTTTAACCATGGATTAGAGATAAAATTGACAAAGAAGAGGAAAATAGAGGAAAATTTGAAAATCCAACATGATTTTTGGAGAATATTATCATATTGTGTGCCCGGTTTTATCCAGTTTTCTGAAAAGCAGGAGATTTCCAAGCTGTGCGCTTTGCTTATATTGTATTTTCTCAGTATAAGTTTTTATATAAAATTACGTACTTCACTTGCAGGGCAATTTTTGGTATTTACCACATGGCAGGTAGTGCTTATTATGTATATTCCCATAATTGCAGGACTCTATTTATTTTTATTAAGCAAAGATAGAGAGATCATCAACGATAAAGCAAAGAAATTAGAGACTATTATCACACGATAAAGAAAGATCTAAAAATAAATAAATAAGGATAATTATGGCAATTAAGGGTGATTTTAAAGACATCAATATAACAGATATTATTCAACTTATTGCCCGGGACCGTAAAACAGGGTGTCTATCTGTCCATAAGCAAGATATTAAAATTAAAATTTATTTTTTTGAGGGTAAAATTCTCTTTGCTGATAATGAAAATAAAGCGCTTATCATGGCGCAGAGATTAATGAAAGCAGGCTTTTTAACAAAAGAGCAACTAAAAAATATTCAAAGAGAACAGAAGAAATCTAAAAAATTGATTTATGAATTAATGATAAAGATGGATTATCTTGATTTTGATAGTTCAAGAAACATTCTTTTTAATCAAATAATTGAAGATATTTATTCGGTATTTTTATGGACAGATGGATATTATCAATTTGAAGCAACCAATAATATACCCCATAAAGATTTTAAGATCGAGATTGATCCGGACACCTTGCTCTTCGATGCTGCGAGAGTATTGGATGAATGGAAAAGGGCAAAACAGCAAATTGTGAATGAGGAAGTCATATTAGAGAAAAAAGAATTGGAGGATACATCAATTGATACATTTAGTCCGGAGGAGAAAAAAATTTATGGATTAATTAATGGAAATTTTACAGTAAATGAAATTATTGAGCAAAGTTTACTCTCTCAGTTTGACGTCTATTTAATATTAAGTAATTTTATCGAAAAAGATATTATTTGCCAGCAGCGTAAAAAATCTGGAGTCCGACGCAAATTTAAGTTTGATTTTTATATTCCTTATATTCATTGGGAAAGCTTATTCCAGAATTTGCTATTTCTTTTAATTATATTATTATTAATCTTCTCTAGCTCGATCAATATTTCCTTTGTGAAAATATTATGGAATCGTATAACAGATAATACAGTTTTTCTTGAGATCCAATCTAACCACTCTTCTTCCACAATGGCAGATCAATTTTATAGGCTCGAATATGGTCCATGGACAGAAGAAGACTTAAGGAATATTAAATAAATTATCCATTTGCTCGCCAGTTTGATTTACAAATTCTTTCTTTTCAGAATTCATTTTTGCTTCTTCTTCAGCATCAACCTCTATTGTTGTTTGGCTCCGTCCGTGCAAGTTGTGAAATATTTTATTTAATGCTTCTCCTGTTTGTTTAGCGTAAAGGCGTATCATTCCTATGGTAGTTCGTTCGTCAAAAAGGATTGCCAAAATAGCCCGATCTTCGATTAAACACATTTGTATGCTATCCCTTTTGCCTTGATGAAAGAGAACGGAAAATTCATTTTCTCCAAGAAGTTTTGCAACTTCCTTTGTTGCTGCAAAACTTCCCGCTACAAGAGCAGATATTGTCTCTCCATTAAAAGAAGAAGTAAATCCCTTTTTACTAATTAAATACCCATTATGGTCGACTAGAAAAGTACATTTAGCACCTGATTGTTTGATGAAGTTATCGAGTATTTCTTCGATTTGTTTTATTTCCTCTTCATAAAATACAAGATCTTTTGTAGGAGCTATTTTAACTTGAGTCATTGTTTTACCTTTCTTATCGTTTAAATGAATTAAATATTCTTTTCAATAGACTTTGTTTTTTTGAAAACTTTTTTATTGCGAGATTTTTATATTCCCCTGGTTTATTATATACAAGAGACCTATATTGCCTAGCCGCCTCTAAGTTTCTCTCTTCCGCTTTTATTTTTTTATTGTGTTTTTGCGGTGGGGGATCCGGGGCTGCATATGAAATCTCTTGGTTTGTTTTCATAGTTATAGGTTGTTCATTATATGAAATCTCTTGGTTTGTTTCCATAGTTATAGGTTGTTCATTATATGAAATCTCTTGGTTTGTTTCCATAGTTATAGGTTGTTCATTATACTGGGGTCCTCCTTCTTCTTTATATCCTCGTGGTATTTCAATGGGTTCATTATACTGGGGTCCTCCTTCTTCTTTATATCCTCGTGGTGTTTCAGTGGGTTCATTATACTGGGGTCTTCCTTCTTCTTTATATCCTCGTGGTATTTCAGTGGGTTCATTATACTGGGGTCCTCCTTCTTCTTTATATCCTCGTGGTATTTCAGTGGGTTCATTATACTGGGGTCCTCCTTCTTCTTTATATCCTCGTGGTGTTTCAGTGGCCATAGTTATAGTATTTTGTTGAGGTTCAGCAGTTCTATTTCTAGTGACTTTAGGCTTTGTTCCAGAAACTGGGGTATATGCTTTGTTTCGTGATGCAGGAACTATTCTCTGGCTATGATACTCTATCACGCGCTGTGATATAGCTTTAAGTGTTGGATACACTCCTTCTCCTTTAAAAGCGATGGCTTCGAAATAGGGAGCGTTATATTTATTTATTTCAGCCTCCAGTTCATTAATATCCATAATATCCGGCAAATCTCTTTTATTATATTGTATAATTAAAGGTATCTCATTAATATCCTGGTCCATTTCTGCCAGATTGACTCTAAGATTTTCAATTGACTCAATATTTTCATCCTTTTTTGATCGCTGTGAGTCAGCAACAAATACAATTCCATCTGCTCCTTGCAATACCAATTTTCGTGTTGAATTATAATAAACCTGACCTGGCACTGTATAGAGATGGAATTTTGTATCCATACCATTGAGCTTACCTATCTCAAGAGGAAGAAAATCAAAAAATAGTGTTCTGTCACCTTCTGTAGCAATAGACGTCATCTCTGTTTTTTTGTTCTCTGGAAGTCTATCATGAATGTTAAGAAGATTAGTGGTTTTTCCACACATACCAGGGCCATAATAAACTATCTTACAATTAATTTGTTTACTTGCAAAATTAATCTGAGCCATTTTTACGCATCCAATGTTTTTAAATTTAGTTTATTTTTTATTTCTTGAGATATTTGAATTGATTCAATTTTAATCATGCTTAATGGTGCCCCGGAAGCCACGAGTATTACGAGGAATGCCGTATCTAAATTAATGAATAATATATCTCCCTTACTCGCTGAAAAAGTATAGAAAAGAAAAGATTCACAGAATAATTTATCAAGGGATTTTCGTATAGTTGTTGTCAAGGAAGATGCCATCGCAGATATAATCTCATCATCGAATTCTGATTCAACACTAGATTTAACAACCATTCCATCGGGAGTTAAGATTAAACTCCCAAGGACTCCCTGTTGTTGATTGATTTTATCTAATTCTAATGTAAGTTGATCGAGCATTTTAACTTGTTTCCAAATAGTTTTTTATATAGGCTTTTACAATTCCTTGTTTTACTTTGTTTTGGGCAATTAAACAAAATAACATTTTATTGATACTATATATATATATATCGGAATTTTCCCCTTCTATAATACAGCTCTCAAATTCACCAAAATATATTTTTTGCGTGAATTGATCCGCTGTCTGAAAAATTCTATTAAGGGATGCTCCTAACAAATCTTCTGAAATAGCAGAGAGCAGTTTGCTTGCCAGTACGAATCCATTCTCATCTATTAATAGAATGCCTGCTGCCCAGTCTGTATTTTCAAATACCCGCATATTATCGATAAGGTTCTGAAAGTTATTTCCGAATGCATGAGTTACATCATTAGAATTCGTGTCATTTTGATCGCTTTCATGGCCTTTTTCTTTTTGGCCATGGTTGTTACATAATTCTTTAATCTTTTCTTCGTCTTCTTCCTTACAGTCGATATTATTAACCTGCCATAAAAAAGGTTTCATTTTGGCATCATCGGGAAATAAGTCTTGATACCTATATATTTTTTTCTTAGCTCTTCCAAAGGCGCCAATATCAAGGTAGAGATTAATTAAATCGAAATAGGCTTTTTGATTGTCTATTCCATGCTTTATTGCCTTTTCAAGGTACTGAATAGCCATGAGTGCATTTTCGGAGTCTAAAGATATTTGATACTGATCATAGTATAGAGTGCCCAATACAAGATTATTTCTTCCATATTCGGGGAAAAGACTCAAGCCTTGTTTACATACCTCTATGGCCTTAGCAATGTTACCGGTCTCATAATAATAAGAGCCTAATTTTGCATAAGCCACAGGTGAGGGTTTCTCAGCTATAAGAGCCTCCAAATGGCTACATTCATTGATAATAGATTCTTTTTTTATGTGCTCATATTTTTCCCGTATTTTTTCAGAATCAGGATATTTAGTGAATGCCTCTTCAGCTATTTTAAAGGCGAGATTTAATTTCCCCTTATCAATATATTTTGTTAAGGTTTCAATATAGAAATCTTCTGTTTCTTCACCTTGAGTATTTGCAAAAATTTTTGATAAATGCATTTATACTACCTGAATATTAGAATTCTCCTTTTTTGACCTATTCAATATTTTTCTTATCGGATTATCAACTAAATTTATTTATAGTATCCTTTTCTTTATCCCTGAGTAACCATTTAGCAATTCTTTTTGGGCACATAACATGTGGCAGCATCACATTTAGAGGAAAAACATCAGTAAAAAGAATTGCTAGTAACCATTAATTAATCTTTACAATCTTAGATAATTAGGATATTGTATAGTCTATTAATGAGAGTGGCGTAATGAAAATTTTGTTCACACTTTGGGACAAGAGAGGGCGAGAAGGCAAGACTAAGAAAACGGGAGTCAGAAAAAGAGGAAATCATTATGAAATCAATTATTAATTTTTTCTTTGAGGTTGGAATGTTAAAAAATACGCCTCGTTCGGGATATCATTTTCTCGGGTCTGGATTTGAATCCGTAGCCGAGCATATTTTAAGGATGACTTTTATTGCTTATGTGATGGCCAAGCTTAATCCTTATGTAGATGAAGCAAAACTTATAAAAATGTGTTTATTTCATGATTTGCCAGAGGCAAGAACAGGAGATCAGAATTATGTCCATAAAAAATATGTGAATGTAAATGAATCAAAAGCTGTTGATGATTTAGTCAGTACACTTCCATTTGGTCAAGAAATTAAAGAATTAATAGAAGAATTTAATGCGGGAAAAACAGAAGAGTCCTTATTAGCTGCTGATGCAGATCAGATCGAGCACCTTCTTCGATTAAAAGAATGCGCAGATCTTGGTAATAGATATGCTCATGACTGGATGAGAAATGCGCAAAAAAGGCTGAAAACGGTCACTGGTAGAGAATTAGCAAAGACCATTATTTTGACGGATTCGTCAGAATGGTGGTTTCAGAATAAAGATAGTGACTGGTGGATAAAGGGAAAAAAAGAATAATTTTTGTTTAATGGTAGTTCCTTCCTTTATGTGTTATTATTGTGATAATTGTTGGTAATGAAATTTGCCTTAAAACTCTATTCGTGCAATAATAGCACTTCTATATTGATTATTTAAGGGCAAACTACAAGATTTTTTCAAGGTCCCCGTGGCGTTAAAAAAGAATTAGAGAGAACCTAAAGGTCATAACCAATGATAAAAAAAAGAGAGTGGCCATGGTATCTAGGGTGTGTATGTCTTGTATTCTCCTTTTTTTTAGCATTTATTTTTTTTCTTAAAACGCGGTCAATCCCTCCTTTTTTTTCACATAACCGGATCATTGGAATTAGTCTGCTTTTACTGGGTGGCTTTGCCGGCGGTAAGCTTATTAATATTTTTCATCTGCCCTCTGTCACCGGATATGTTCTGATAGGAATTATTATGGGATTATCTTTTTTAAATATTATTGGTCTTTCTATGGTAAAGGAACTTGAATTCATAAAGGTTATGGGACTGAGCGTCATAGCATTAATCATTGGGGGGGACCTTCAATTTTCTAAATTAAAATCAATTGGTGCCGCAGCAATTACCATTACTATTGTGGAAGTTTTTTTTGATTTTTTCTTCGTTGCCCTGGCTACGCGTATTCTTCTCAATTACCCGTGGCCTACCTCCATGATTTTAGGGGCAATCAGTTCTGCAACAGCACCTGCTGCTACAGTGGCGGTAGTTCGGGAATATAAAGCACATGGACCCCTCACTGATATTTTGATGGCGATTGTCGCATTTGATGATGCAGTGTGTCTTGTCCTTTTTTCCCTCGTTACCGCGGTTGTTGGAGTAATTACATGTTCAGGACATTCTTTTTCCTTGCTGCATTTGCTAGAACCTTTGTGCGAAATTTCAGGATCTTTATTGGTAGGATCGATAATTGGATTTATTGCTATTTTCTTTCTTCGATGGGTAAAAGAGAGGCATGAAATAGTAGTAATTATTCTTGGGATGGCGTTTTGGGGCAGTGAACTCGCTACATTATGGCACCTTTCCCCTTTACTGCTCAATATGACATTTGGTATTGTGTTGGCCAATTTCAGTCAAAACCCTTTATTATTTAGGTTTTTAGAAGATATTGAGCTCCCGATTTTTATTTCATTCTTTACATTAGCAGGTACAGAATTAAATATAAAGGTGCTCGCTTTAAACTGGGCTGGCGCGCTCGTATATGTTTTATCCCGTGGGGTGGGTAAGATAACGGGAATCTATGTAGGTGGGGTAATAGCGAGTGTTGAAAAGAAAATCAAAAAATATTTAGGCTTTGCAATGTTGCCCCAAGCTGGTGTTGCTATTGCCCTTGTTTTGCAGACCTCGGTAATTTTCCCCCAGATCGCTTCTCTGATCACAGCTCTTGTACTTGGCTCAGTAGCCATTAATGAAATCATTGGTCCGATGGGAAGCAAATATGCTATAATCAAAGCAGGTGAGGCAGACAAGAAAAAATAGGATATGTATGCACATTGTATCTATTGTTGGCAAATCAGATAATGGAAAGACTACCCTTATTGAAAAATTGGTCAAGGAATTAAAAAAAAGGGGACATAGTGTCGCTACAATAAAGCATAATATAAAAGGCTTCGAGATTGACAAAAAAGGCAAGGATTCTTATAGACATAAAGAAGCCGGGGCTGATACAGTAGTCATTTCCTCTCCTCAAAAACTGGCACTTATCAAGGATATAGAAAAAGAGCTTACCATCGATCAGATTGCGAAAGCGTATTTGTCTGATGTGGATTTTATACTCACAGAGGGATATAAGGAGGGGAATAAACCAAAAATCGAGGTTTTTAGGCAAGAGGCCGGTCATAAAGATCTTTTATGCGCACATGATACGAATTTGATTGCTCTTGTGAGTAATTGTGAATTTAAAGGCATTCCGAATGTGCCCAGATTTGCGATTAATGATGTCAAAGGCATAATAGATTTTCTGGAAGAAAAGTATGTTTCATGATTTCAGGAGCTATTCTCGCAGGGGGATATAGTAAACGTTTTGGAAGTAACAAAGCGTTCGTTGAAATAAAAGGCAAACCGCTCATTGAGCGGATTATTGATATTTTTATACCTATTTTTGATGATATATTTATTGTGTCAAATTCTTCGGAAGAATATGAATTTACTGGATACCCGGTTGTAAATGATGTGCTTCCGATAAAAGGTCCACTGGTAGGCATTTATTCTGCGCTGCATGCAAGTAAATATAAATATACTTTTATATGTGCCTGCGATATGCCCTTTATTAGTCCTGCTTTGATTAAGTACATGATTAAAAAGAAAGAAGGATATGATATCATTGTCCCTGGTTTAAAGGAGGGACAATTAGAGCCCTTGCATGCAATTTACTCAAAATCATGTATCCCTTTCATTAAGGATAAAATAAGCATTCATGAAAAAAAGATTATATCTTTTTATAGGGATCTTTCAGTGTATATATTAAAAAAAGATGAAATTATTCCCTACGATCCACAATTGCTTTCTTTTTATAATATCAATACTGATGAGGATTTTCGCAAATCCCAACAGTTTCTTTGATTATTGAAATATTTGTATTACAAGGTGTCGTATTTCCGGGCTTAATTGATGGGAGTCTGTCGATTCAAGATAGGCAGCGATAGCCTCTTGAACTAATTTTCTTGGGTCTTCCCCATAGGAATTTAATCGATTATCTATCCATGTGCGCAGCGCATCCACATCATTGCTCATTTCGTGAGCTTTATTGGGGAGTTCTTTAAGAAAATTTTGGCAAAAATCTACCTTATGGGGAAGAGGTACCAAGTTTGATACTAATAATGCATAATCTGGTATACTGATACCAAGAATCCTTAATATTTCTTTGGTAAAGCTGCGGTCTAATTCAATGGCCTCCTTCATTGCACTACTTTTTTGTTCTTCTAATGCCTTGATTGATGCCTCAATGCCAAGGGCCGGAGTTTTTATTTCAGTATAAATTTTAAGCTTTGGCTCTGTACCAGAGGGTCTCAGAATCATTCTGGCTTCTTCCAATTGATATACAAGAACATTGCGGGAACTTTTATCTGTGTCAGATTTAATGGGGCCCCAAGGCCCATGTTCATCCAAACGATCAAAAGAGAGCAAGATTTCCCTCCCCCCTATGTTTGTTAAAGGAACGCTACGTAAGGATTTCATTATATGCTGCATATTTTCCATACCCTGTGCCCCAATCATGCGTATCTCTGAAAGTCCGGTGTAATAATATCCAAATTGCAGATATATATCATTTAAATAATCACAGATTGTTTTTCCCTCTTTTTTAAGAGTGCTTGCGAGTTCGGAGAGAAGAAGGGAGGGCCCTGCGGCATCCTTATCTCGTATATGAGAAGTGAGCAACAATCCGTGGCTTTCTTCCGCTCCAATAAGAAAGTCCTCTGCACGACCTTGAAAACTATCATATCTTCCCTTATTTTCTAATTCTTCAATGACAAACGCAATATATTTAAAGCCAACGAGGAGGTTATCTACCACGCGAATATTAAAAGATGCAGCGATATCTGAAAAAAGGCTTGTAGTAACTTCTGTTTTGATTGCAATTTGATTTGGGTTTAATCGACCTTGTTTCTTCATAGTAGCTAAGAGAAAATGAAGAGTAATCACCGCGATTTCATTGCCTTTAATGAATTGCCAGGTGCCTTTATATGGAGCCATCAGTCCGATACGGTCTGCATCAGGATCAGTGGAGAGAATAAGATCTATATCTTCTGTAACTTGATTTATGGCCATATCGAAGCTTTGGGGCACTTCTGGATTAGGTATACGGAAGGGACAGGCCTTGAAACTGCCGTCAAAGGAATACTGGTCCTCTACAATCTTAACCCCAAAGCCCGCCTTCCTTAACACTGCCTCAACTGTTGTGGAGCCAGTACCATGTAATGGAGTGTATAAAATAATCGCATCTCTTTCCTCAGACAGCACACTAATAGTACAATTGAGATTGATATATTCTTCCCTTTGGGCAGGGGATATATATTCAACAAGTCCTTGTGCCCTTGCCTCGTCAAATGTATTCATTTTAATTTGACTTATTTTATCCACAAATTCACTTATTTTTTGATCCTCTGGGGGAACGGGTTGAGCTCCCTCACGATTATAAAATTTTGCTCCATTATCGTCAGGTGGATTATGGCTTGCACTGATATTTACTCCGCCATAAGCTTTCAATCTTCTTATAAAAAATGACAGCTCTGGAGTTGACATGAATGAAGAGCCTTTAGGATCTAATAAATAACTTTTGACTCCATTTGCGCTATATACATTGACTGCCAAGACGGCAAAATCCTTAGAGGAAAGGCCAAGAAGAGGATTTGGCAATTGCGAATTATATATTTTCCTTAAATCAACGAATTTTCTCACATCAAAAGCAATTACTACTGAAAGGGACTCATTCTCATACTTGTGCTTAAGATAATCTATATGTCCCTGAATGCTGGCGCATAATGTATAGGGATTAAGACGATTGGTACCGATTCCTATAGGACCTCTGCGGCCACCCGTGCCAAAGGGCATCATTTGATAAAATGAATCAACCAAGAGATCATAAGATTCCTTTTGGATTAAATCAACAATTTGAGGCCGATATGCTTCAAATCTGCTGTCTTCAAGCCATAACAAGATATTATTATATACCTTTTCCTTTTTATCTTCAGATACGGGAATAGTATGTATGCCTTCTCTCAATTTCTCAAAATTTATCTTTTGCTCCATAATAATCTTTACCCAGTTTAAAAGTTAGCCAAGAATTACCTTTGCACTATTGTCTTAAAAAGATATTATAAAACAGATTTCAGAATTAGGCAATCCCTTTTTATTCTAATTTAGCTGTACCAAAGAGGGAGGTCATCATCGCTTTGCCAATTACATTCATAAGAATGCCGTAAAGCGCCAATCCCATAAACATGGTAATAGAGGCAAATATTTTACCGACGATACTCACTGGGTGCATATCACCATAGCCGACAGTAGTTATAGTAACTACACACCACCACATTGCCGCTGGGATGCTGGAAAAGGCAGTTCCCTGAATACCAGCTTCAGCATAGTAGACCAGTGTGCTCATAATTATTATTACTGTTATGAGAGCGGTAAAATATATTTGTAAGTCAAGAATAAGCGTATTATGAAGTCGTGTGCCCTTCGTGCGCATTTGATAAGTATCATGAGAAGTATGGGCTAGTTTGAGAATACGCATGATCCTCATGGTTCGGAAAAAACGGACGATACGAAGGGTTCGAGCTAATTTAATATCCCTAAGATCTATCCAATGAAAATAGGAAGGGATAATAGCCAGAAGGTCAATTATTCCCCAAATGCCAAATATATATTTTTTTTTATTATCTGCAACGTAAATATTGATAATATACTCAACAGTAAAAAAAAGTATGACTATAAACTCACTTAGGGAGAAGAACCTTCCCCACTTTGTCATTAAAGAAGGCACAGATTCGAAAATAACACACACGACTGAAAAAAAAATTAATACAACCAATATATTATTGACAGCAATATAATACTTAGAGGTGCTGTTTAAAAAGGCATCCTTTAAAAACCTATAAAATTTAGATTTATTTTTGTCTCTATTTACTTCATTTGGAGTACTTGATTCATGAGCCTCAAGTAAAGGCAAAAGCACGCCATTTCCATGATCAACTGATTTTTGAGATCCTATTTTATGCTCTAATTCAATGATTTTTTTGGTAAGGTCCTGAATGTGTTGTTTCTGATATTCAATGATGCCCTGCATTTTTTTATTTTCATCTTCCTTAGAGTGAAGAAGAAAAATGAGCTCATCTATATCTTTTGTGCTGATCATTAGAGAATAAGCTTTTTATATTTATAGAAATTGTGCTATCCCTTTAGTGATCGGCACATTCGTGAAGAGTCTTTGATTAGGCTTTAGAATATTTGAGATATTTATGGGCTGATATGAAATTCCTTTTATTTAATCGGATTGGGCATCTTTTAATTCTTTGGGCAGCACAAATATACTTGTGCCAATAATTCGATCATTATTCCTTGAACATTTTGTACAAATATCGAAACCAATACCGTCATCACAAATTAATAAGATAGGTTCATAATCATCAAATCTCTTTTCACAGCGGCTGCAATAGAGACGAGATTGTAATTCCTTTAATCGCATTTTTTCCCCTTTCGCCATATTCTCTCAATTTATCATCTTGATAATCTATCATTTTTATTATAATATATTCTACCATAAAATTGGTGGCAAATATATAATTTAAATTTTTTGATTACAATCATAACAGTTTTATACTAAATATTAAATATATTGATTCAAATTTTATGCCAGTTATTATATGTAAAAATTTTTTTGCAGGCTTAGGCTCACTGATTAATGTAATCATCATTCCGATAATATGATTATATAAAATAACTTTAAGGAGAGAAAAAATGACAGTTAAATATTTATTAGATGAAGATGAAATTCCTCGACAATGGTATAATTTGGTTGCAGACCTGCCATCTCCTATGGAACCGCCTCTTGGCCCAGATGGAAAACCGGTTTCACCAGATATGCTTGCCCCTGTTTTTCCAATGAATCTTATTGAACAGGAAGTGAGCCAGGAACGATGGATTGACATCCCAGAGCAGGTTTTAGAGATTCTTTATCGATGGCGACCCTCTCCTTTGCACAGGGCAAAGTTTCTTGAAGAAGCTCTTGAAACTCCCGCTCGAATCTATTATAAAAATGAAGGAGTTTCTCCTCCAGGAAGTCATAAACCTAATACCGCTGTGGCGCAGGCATGGTATAATAAGGAATTTGGTATTAAAAGAATTACTACAGAAACCGGCGCTGGTCAGTGGGGAAGTGCGTTGTCTTTCGGTTGCGCTCTTTTAGGTCTTGAATGCAAAGTTTTTATGGTGAAAATCAGTTATAATCAAAAACCGTATCGTAAATCTATGATGCAGGTGTGGGGAGCACAATGCATTGCCAGTCCTAGTAATGAAACGAATGCCGGAAGAGAGGTATTAAAAAATTCGCCGGATACTCCCGGAAGCCTCGGTATAGCTATTAGTGAGGCGATTGAGGCAGCAGTAAGTGATACAACAGGTAAGACTCGCTATTCCCTCGGCAGTGTACTTAATCATGTTTTGTTGCATCAGACAATTATCGGGCTTGAAGCAAAAAAACAGTTAAAAAAAGCAGGGGAGAAGCAAGTAGACATTGTTATTGGATGTGTAGGTGGTGGAAGTAATTTTGCGGGATTATCCTTTCCTTTTGTGTATGATAAAATCAATGGAGCAGAAATGACCATTATTCCCGTGGAGCCCACATCCTGTCCTACATTAACAAGAGGGCCCTTTGTGTATGATTTTGGTGATGTAGCAATGACCACACCTCTTTTAGCAATGCATTCTCTCGGACATGGTTTTATACCTCCTCCAATTCACGCTGGCGGATTAAGATACCATGGTGTTGCCCCATTAGTGAGCCAGGCGACGATTGAAGGACTATTAGAACCACGCGCAATAGATCAGACGGAATGTTATGAGGCAGCTTTATTATGGGCCCGTACAGAAGGATTTATTAGTGCACCTGAAACAAGCCATGCTATTGCAGCGGTTATTCAGGAAGCAAAAAAGGCAAAGGAAGAAGCTAAGGAGAAAGTAATTTTATTCAACTGGAGTGGCCATGGGTTAATGGATCTTAGTGGATATGAGGCTTTTCTGTCCGGAAATTTAAGAGATTTTCCATTGCCTGAGCAGGATCTTCAAACATCTTTAGCTTCGGTGGCGAATTTACCGAAACCTAATATTAAGAAAACAGGGAAATGGTAATAGTACAAAATGCCAAAGGGTAAGAGTAACTATTGAAAAGGTTGCTTAATAAAAATTTTTGGATTATATTATTCTGTGACATTTTTCTTGTTATGGCGGCTTATTGGCTGTCTCATCTTGTTCGCTTTGAATTTAGAATACCTCATTTTTATTACCCAAACTTTCGCACTACCCTTTTTCCAGTTGTAATAATTAAAATTTTTATATTTTATTATTTTGGTCTTTATAAGGGAATGTATAGATATACGAGCATTGCTGATTTGCTTAGTATAATAAAAGCATCCCTTGTAAGCTCTGCCGGTGTTGTATTAGTCCTATTAGCAATTCAACGTTTTGAGGGATTTTCTCGCTCTGTCTATTTTATCGATACGATGTTAACTGTGTGTTTTATTGGAGGATTTCGTTTAAGTACAAGGCTTGTTATTTCCAAAACAAAAGAATTTGCCCAGAAGAAGGATATGAAGAATATACCTAAAAAGAATTTGATTATAATTGGGGCGGGAGATGCTGGAGAGAAGATATTGCGGGAGATTAAAGAAAATGCCAATCTCAATTATAATGTGTTGGGCTTTTTAGATGATGATAAGAAAAAGCATAATAAATATATTCATGATGTCAAGATATTCGGAGAAATTAATAAAATTAATACTATTATTGATCAAATGCAACAAAATTTAGATGAAATCCTTATTGCACTCCCTTCTGTTAATGGGGAGCGAATGCGAGATATAATTAATCTCTGTCAGGGGACAATGGCTAAATGTCGGACTATCCCTGGAATAGGAGAGTTAATAAATGGAAGGGTGACGGTTTCAGCAATAAGAGATGTTTCTTATGAGGACCTCCTCGGGAGGGAACCCATTAGACTAAATCTTAAACAAATTGGCTCTTATTTAACCGGGAAATCTGTGTTAGTCACTGGGGCTGGTGGTTCTATAGGTTCTGAGTTATGCCGCCAGGTGGCCCGATTTAAGCCTGAACAACTAATTATCTTAGATAGAGCTGAGAGCAGATTATATGATATAGAGATGGAATTAAAACAATTTTTTCCTGATCAAAAAATCATATCAATTTTAGGTTCAATAACTTGTAAAAAAAGAGTTGAAGGGATATTTTCATGCTATAAACCTTATGTAGTATTTCATGCCGCAGCCTATAAGCATGTACCTATTATGGAAGAGCAACCATGGGAGGCTATTTATAATAATATTATTGGGACAAAATATGTCTTAGATGCTGCAATAAAACAAGAGAGTGAGAAATTTGTATTAGTCTCCACAGATAAAGCAGTAAGGCCCACAAATGTTATGGGAGCAACAAAGCGCATTACAGAGAAATATCTCATCCAAAGAAATGAGGAGAGGAATGGGACAAAAGCGATGGCAGTGAGATTTGGCAATGTCGTGGGCAGTGCTGGGAGTGTTATACCCCTTTTTAAAAAGCAGATTTCGTGCGGAGGGCCGGTTACCGTTACGCATCCCTCGGTTATTCGATATTTCATGACTATTAGCGAGGCATGTCAGTTAATATTGCAGGCTGGGGCTATTGGACAAAAAGGGGGGATCTATCTTTTAAAGATGGGTAAGCCTGTTAAAATACTTGATATAGCGCGTGACCTAATTCGTCTTTCTGGATTTGAGCCGGATAAAGATATAAAGATTCAATTCACCGGATTAAGGCCTGGGGAAAAGCTCTTTGAGGAATTAATTACAAGTGAAGAAGGCATTGTTCCTACAGAGCATGAAAAGCTTATGGTTCTTCAATCAGGAATAAATAGGAATAACGATTCTGGCATAAAATCACTTGAAGATTTTAATAGAGTAATTTTTGAATTAGTTGCCTTGGGCAATAAGTATGATATAGATAGTATTAAGAAAAAAATTAAAGAAATTATTCCAGAATATTCACCCTATTTGCCAGAAAAAGATAAACTTTACGCAGCTTAATAGTCTGTATAAATTGTTTCCGCCTGTTCCTTAATGCTTCGTGGAATTGTCAGTCCCAACCGGTAAGCAGCAGATATATTTATATACAGATCTGGGTTAAAGTGGACAATTTCACAATCGTTAAGTTTATGACCGTGATCGAGCTTATTGATAATCTGACTGATTTGACGGCCTATTTTATAAGGGGCAAAGGTAATAGATGCAGCACTTCCTATTTGAGGTCCACTAAAGCCTCCACCAATGAGTGGGATATTCTTTTGTGCGCAGAGAGTGAAAATTTTTTGAAATTTATTGAGGACAGCCTTATCTCTTTCAACACAATAGAGAGCATCATAATGAGTAATTTTTGTTATTGGGCTGGTAATTGGGATCGGGTAAAGGTACACGGCCATGGTTTTATCCCTATTTTGATTATATTGTTCAATAAAGTGCGTTAACTGCTCAAGCTGTTTTATGCTCTCAGAGTTAGTTTCATCATAAATAACAGCGAGATGATGTAAATTGGGTATCAGTTTTTTATATATGAGAAAAATTTCATCCCAGGGGATACCACCATATATTCCTGTATAATTAGTGCTATTTTTATCAATAAAATTAAAACCTATAATCTGGCAGTCAGGGCATTTTTTCATAATTTCTAGTGTCCTGTCAGTATTGGTTGTGAGTAGTATTTTGACAGTATGGAGGATATTCGGAGTATAATCAACAGATACTACATTATAATGAAGACCTTCTGATAATAAACCGTCTTTAATACCTTGCATAAATCCTTTAAACTCTTTTCCTGGCACTGAAGGTTCATTAATTATTGTAATTGAATTAATTTTTTTATTAAGTTCTTTTTTATTGTTTAACTTTGCAATATAGGTCATATTCGCTATGAGCAATAGTAATATACCTAAAAAAATACTACTTCTAATGACTATTACATAAAATATATTTCTTATTTTGGACATATATACTCTATTTTTTTCCAAAAAGGGACATTACCAGCCATAGTGAAATAACAGGTAAGATAATAACAGCTATAAGTACCTTATACGAGCTTTTAAAATAAGGGATGCCAACTAAAAACATTATAATAATTGTAACATATACGATGATCCAGCTTATATATGTATTTATATCACCACTGTGAATACTAGATATCTTCTGACAAAAAGTAAATAATTGAGAATTTTTATTCGTTATGTTTGATACTCCTCTTTCCAAACCAAGATCATATTTATTTTCCCATACACTGAATTTTTGCCATAATTTCATTGCGAACAAGTCTTCATGTGTCTCAAACAAAGTCCCCCACAGAATTTTGTTAAAAATAAATCGATCTATTAAAGAATTAAATATATTATCTAGAGATGTAATTATACTAAAAATCGATTTATTATCCATCAATTCAAAAATAATAGAAGTCATTTTCTTATCTTTCTTATATATTTCTCTGCATGATAGTATGAGCTGTTCGAATATCCATCGATAATATGTACTTATATGCAATTTTTTTGGTATTTGTACTCGAAAAAGACCGAATGATAGACCTAGAATCAAAATTCCTCCTCCAAGGAGGAGGACGCTGCTACTGCTCATCAAATTATGAATAGTGAAAAATAAATGATGTGTGGTAAGTGATGTATAGCCAAATCCAGGAAGTATTGGTAATATAAATTTATGTAAAAACCAATGGGGCTTAATGCCCATAAAAATAATCATTGCAGCTAATATGCTAAGCGATGCCTTAATCAATAAAGGAGAGGATGTCAATTGCTTATATTTTGGATTTTGTTTTCCCAGAAAAATAGCACTAAATAATTTTACATTATAGGCAAAAGTACATCCTGCGGTAACAGTAAAGATAATTTCTACAATATGGAAAAAAAAGCTTTCAGGATGCATCGCGATGACATCAGCAAGTGCGTGATGAAGCATACTCTTGCTGGCAAATCCATTAAAGCCAGGGACACCCGATATAGCGCAAAGACTTATAAACATAACGGTGGATACTATAGGGAGAGTTTTTCCAAGCCCCCCTAGTTTTCTAATATCAATCTCGTTCGTTTTATAGAAAACAGCCCCTATACCTAAAAATAGAGCCACTTTAAATAAGGCATGATTAATGATATGATAATATGCGCCGGCAAATGCAAGAGAACCATGAGTTCCTCCATAAGCAGCACAGCCAATTCCCAAAATAATATATCCCATTTGACTTATGCTCGAGTATGCTAATAATTTAAGCGCATTATACGCTATAAGCGCATTTAAAGCTCCCAAAAGCATGGTAATGCTTCCTAAAAATATAAGCCAAAAACCACAATTCGTTGAAATTGTGAAAAGAGATATATTTCCGCTTAACGGGGCAAACACCATATTGACTACTCTGAATATACCATACGCACCAACTTCTATCATTATACCGGAAGATAAAGCTGCCGTCATACAAGGAGAGCACTCATATGAAGGTGGCATCCAAATATGCTCTAAAAATACCCCTGCCTTCCCTCCAAGGCCAATAATTAATAGGCTAGCTACAACGTACTGTATCCATGGTTTATATCCGTTTAAAAGAAGTGTCGCGGATTTTATCTCTAAGGTTCCGCATAGAGAATACAAAATTAAAAGCCCGCACAGTAAACACAATCCCGTTGCCAGTCCAAAATATAAATAGAGCGTGGAAGAGCGAAGTGATTTCCGATCTTCTCTGTGGACTATCATAAGGTATAACAAAAACAGAATAGATTCGAAAAAAATATAGAATGTTAAAAAATCACCCGCCATAAATGCCCCTGTGGTAGCCACAAGACAACTTGCATTCGCAATATTGTAGCGAAGCTTATGAGCAGTATCCTTTTCCACATTTAAGTAAGATTTTGAAAAAATTGAGACAACAAGCCATATAAAACAGGTCATAATCACTAGGCCCATGCTTGCGGCATCAACATGAAAGGTGATATTAAACTTGGGTAAGAAGGGAAGAATAAAAAAAAGGTGGTGATGCTTCATTACTGGGGTGTAAAGAAAAAGACTGCTCACAAAGCTTATACAACAGAAAGCTATTAATAATAATCCTCCTGGATTATGATTAATATTTTTATTTATGCTATTTTTTGATTTGTCAATGCAAAAATAGTGAGACATAATCCTAATATCATTTTAAATACAATACTCAATGCCCCAAGAATTGGTAATTTATGGAACTGATGGCTCAGTTGAGGCGTAAATTCCATGGCATAGATAATACTACTACATGCAATAAAATAGACGGCTAAACCTGAATAAAAGGTGTGGCGCAATAATCCCATCGATTTAATGCCCAAAAATAGTATCAAAATAAATACCGTTGTAATCAGTATAGTCCAGTAGATAAGTTCAATTACCATGATTTACCGTGTTTGAATTTTAAAATTATAAATAATGCTAATTATAACAGACAACAGATTTCCAAGTTTCTTATCTGTGATACTTTGTCCGGGCTCATTATGAGTAATTTATACCTTGGCTATATTTAGTATCGGATTTTGAATTTTTATCTCTTATTTAAGAAAAAACACTTGTGAAATTCTTCGTGCTGCAGCGAGCGGAATACTAGGGAAAATACCGAAAATAAATACTCCAAAAGTCAACAGAATAATAGGAATAATCATTATGTAATTAGCCTCTTTTTTACTCAAATCAATATGCTCATTTTCAGAATTGTTATGCATCCACGCACCTATTACCACAGGCCCGTAATAGATTAAGTTTAATAGACTGCTTATGAGTAAGGTAACAAGTGATATAATACCAATCCCACTCCAATAAGATCCCGTACGCATGCACTCTAATGTCCCCAAAGCTAAAAACCATTTACTGATAAAGCCAATAAAAGGGGGTATTCCTACCATTGATAATGCTGATATAGTAAACGCAAAGCTCGTGACTGGCATTTTTTTCCCAATACCTTTGAGTTCTGACAGATTTCGAAGTCCAGTTTGGTGAATAATTGCACCAGCACATAAAAACAGGGTTCCTTTCATTAAGCAATGGGCAAAAATATGGACGAGAGCCCCGACAAGGCCATTATGAGCGAGTAGACAAATGCCCATAATTATATAGCCAATTTGAGATATGCTTGAATAGGCGAGCATTTTTTTTATTTCTCTTTGGCTAATAGCACACGCTGACCCAAGAAAGATAGTAATAAGGCTGATTATCAATAAGATCAATAAAATCCCTGTGTAAGATTTTGTTATACTCTCATAACCTATTATATTATAAACTGTTTTTAATATTCCGTATGCACCTGCTTTAATCATTACTCCTGAGAGGAGTGCACTTGCGGGAGAAGGTGCAACAGGATGTGCGGAAGGAAGCCAGATATGTAAGGGGAACATACCTGCTTTTACCCCAAAACCGATAATATAGCCCCAAAATATCCAAGGTAGCCAAGGCGAACCATCGAGTCCGATTCCTATCATGGTGATATCACCGGTACCTGCAATACTGTATGTCAAGATAATGGCAAAAAGAAGAAAAAGTCCTCCTGTAATTCCAAGAAATAGATATTTAAGACCCGCTTTCATTGCCTCGTCGGTCTCTTCATGAAAGACAAGAATAGCAGAGGATACGCTAAGGAGTTCAAAGAATATATATAAGCTAAATAGATTACCCGTAAAGACAACCCCCATCATCCCCCCCAGGGAAAGTAATGAAAAAGTGTTGTATCGAGAATATGCATGAGATGATTTCATATATTCAACAGCATACACAGAGGAGATCATCCAGAGAAATGATGATAATATTCCCATAAATAGCCCCAACATATCAGCCCGAAAACTAAAATTAATCCCAAGGCCTGTATCTACGCTAAGATCAAGAATTTTCCCGGCTTTTATTTGAGGCCACATTGAAATAACAATCAAAAATGTAAGCAGACACACGATGACGGAATAAAAATAATCATCATTTTGATCCTTTATAATAAAAGGCCTTGGTATAATCGCTAATAGGGGAAACATAATCGCTAATAAGGGAAGGTAACTTTGTGTAAACATAATATTTTCCTTAATTTATTAAGACATCTGCCGCACACCAAGCCATCTTCTGGTATGGGATTTTTATCATTATACCTAAAAAAACTACTAAAAATCCAAGAATAATAATAGGTGTAATCATTTCAAAAGGTGGGTCTTTTCTGGGACTAGTTGTTGTTTTTGACCCAAACCAGGATATTATAATTACTCGAAAATAATAGATAGCATTTAAAAAACTGCTCAGTAACAAAATAATAATTAAAAACCACATCTTAGCCTCTAAAGCAGCCTGAGCCAGTGCCCATTTACTCATAAAACCGATTAAAGGGGGTATCCCAACCATGGAGCATGCTCCTATGCTAAAGCAGCTCATAGTTATTGGCATTTGGTATCCAAGTAATCCCATATCCTCAATGTGAGTAATACCTGTTTCATAAATAATAGCTCCAGCGCAGAGGAATAATAAGGTCTTAACAATAGCATGATTAATGACATGAAGTATGGCTCCGGCAAGGCCTGCTTTTGTCACTATGCCAATGCCTAATAAAATATATCCCATTTGTGCGATTGTTGAAAATGCGAGCATTCGTTTGAGCTTTTTTTGCGCAATAGCAAATAAGGAGCCGCATAAAATAGTGATTGAGGCAATGGATAATATAAAAACACTTATTATGCTTCTATAGCTGCTCATGTGGATTCTAAATATACTAAAGAGAAAACGAATTAAAGGATAAATCCCCGTGGTTTTTACCAATAATCCCGATAAAAGCGCACTTATTGGTGCAGGTGCCACAGGATGTGCATCTGCCAGCCATGCATGGGTGGGTATTATCGCGGCTTTAATACTAAATCCACCTATGAATAGCCCTATTGAAGCAAAAATAATGTAACGATAGTGATAATAATACGAATGGGGAGATGCATTTAAAATTAAAGCGACTCTATGAGAGGCGGATTGTATATTAAGCGTGCCTGTTGAATTAAATAAAAGGCCTATAGCAAAAATTACTAGAATTGAACTTATCGCCATTGTTATATCATATTTAAAAGCTGCCTCTAAGGATTCTATATCATTATTAATAGCCACTAACGCACATGATGAAAGTGAAGATATTTCAAAGAATACGTAAAAATTAAAATAATCTCCAGTAAGGACAATCCCACTCATGCCAGCTGTAATTAAGAATATGAGGCAGTAATACAACGTGCTTCTTTGCTCTGAAAGCTTTTTTTTAATATAGGTATGAGAATATAGTATCACAATAAAAACTATAGAAATAATTACAATTAAAAATATAGAACCTAGCATATCTGAACGTAGGATAATTCCGATAGGTTCTGATGATCCATGATAGTATTTACCTTGCCAGCTGCCCGATACATATGTTTCTATCACAGAATTAGGGGAGTGATATAACGTCAAAAAAATTCGGCATGACAGCAGTAAGATTATAACCATAACTATAATATTTATAATTCGTCGATAATGGGCAGCAATTTTATGGAAAAGGAAGGTATAGATAGCAGCAGCAGCAAGTAAAACGGGTATTAGAATTTGCAATAGTTATCCTCTTAATTTAGAAATTTTTCTTGTATCAAGTGTTCCGTATTTATTATAGATGGCAACAGCAAGTGCAAGTGTAAATGCTGTTATACTGAGACTTACTACAATAGCTGTTAAGATAAGTGCTGAGGGAATAGGATTCACCATAGCCACATGGCCTGCAGCAGCTTCTGCTGCCTCTATAGCGTTATTTAATTCATTAGGTAAGGCCCAGCTTTGCGTAAATGGCCCGAGTCTAATATCGGATGAAGCGATAAGAAAAAGATAGACACTGGTCTCCATTATATTAAGACCAATAACTTTTTTAATGATATTTGGTTTAATTACCACAGCATATAATCCTATACAAAATAATAATATGGAAGTAACATAATCAATCCTTTGAATAATTATTTTAATATATAACATGATGCATGAGGATTTAATTTTCTAAAAAAGCATAAAATATTTGAGTTATCATCCCCGCTACCGCAAGACCAACACCTACATTAATCCATATTAAAGTACCACCACTAAATAACTCCCCCATCTCTCCCATAGGAGGAAAATGCATGGAACGGTTAGATAAAAAGTTATACCCGGATAATAATCCAAGGAGACCAATCCCTATATATACACTGATGCCACATACAAGAAGGATATTGACCTGTCGTTGAGACAATACTTTCCTTCCTTCATTTTTATTGATTACTATTATGAGTAAGATAATAGAAGCAGCGATAACAACACCTCCCTGAAATCCCCCACCTGGTGTAATATGTCCATGAATAATTATTGATAAGGCAAACATGAGAATAAATGGAATCATCAACCTACAGATATATTGAGTCGGCAGGCTACTGTGATAATTTTCATCTTCTTTGTTTTCTTGGGACTCTTTAAGTGGCAATGATAACAACCCGATTAAGGCTGCAAATAAAAGGATTGTCTCAAAAAGTGTATCATATCCGCGATAATCAAAAATTATAGCCGTAATGATATCTAATGCTCCTGTATCATAGGCAGCGTTCCGGTTATAATGTAATGCAGTCGAAGGGGCTTGTTTAATAATTGTTTTTACTGGAGTATTAGGAGGTAAAAAATCACTATAGCTTGGTATATGAGGGTCTCCGATGGGAGGGAATTGCAGTAGAGCGATTATTAGAATAAAACCAAAGATTATTAAAAAAGAAAACAGAAGAGCCGATAAAAATCGCTTCATATTTATTCTTCCCATCTTCTTGTTTTCATTATGGCAGCAATAAACAATATGCAGGATATTCCAGCCCCTACAGCTGCTTCTGTCATGGCAACATCGACTACTCTTAGTAAACTGTAAGTTATGGCAATAGTAAAACTATAAGCCCCAAAAATAATCACTGATTTTAATAGGTCTTTGGAGACAATTGTAGCAAGGGCTGTGACGATGAGGAATAAAAGAAGAATTATGTGTCCAAGTAAAAGAATATCCATAGTGCTAAGTATTATTGCCAGAATTTTTTTCTTCTTTTATTTTTGTATGAAAAGTAGTACCCGATACAGGGGGAATTTTTGTTTTATAACAAAAACGCAATATATTATGAATAGCAATAGGATTTGCCAGCAGAAGAAATAATAAAATAAACAATATTTTTGCGCTTTGCCAAGGATTTATCGTAAGCCAATAGAGCCAAATTCCAAAAAGACAAAATAAGAATCCCGGGCTGTCAGCTTTTCCAGCAGTATGAGCACGGTTATAAGGATCCGGCATTCTGATAATACCCACTGTTGCACAGATAAAGAAAAATATGCCACAAATAATACAAATAGATGATATTAATAATAGAATATAATTAATATAATTCATCGTTGTTAATCACCTAAATTTCTTCCTTCTAAATATTTAATAAATCCTAGGGTGCTGATGTATAAAAGCATTGCATATAGCAGAGCGATATCGAGGTATGAATTTTTCTGGAATATTGCTGCGAGTAATACTAAAATAATTATTGACTTGCTTCCTACTACGTTTATTCCTATAATTTGATCTGCTACAGTGGGGCCAAGAATTGCTCTGTAAAGACAAAAAAAGATAGTTACAGATAATATAACAACACTACATTTGAGAAGAGAAATAAAATCGATTATCATTCTGTGTTATCCACAATATTTCTAATTTGCTTAATAAAACCGCCTGTCGCAAGTATAGTTTGCACTGATTCTTGGCTAATACAATGGATATAAAAACAGCTTCCCGTCTCATGTTTTTCAACATCCATAGTTATGGTCCCTGGAGTGAGTGTTATTGAATTAGCATTCAAGCTAATTTCGAGATCATCTTTTAAAGGGGTATCAATGGCGACAATCCCCGGTGATATAAGAATTTTAGGTCTCATTACTCTGTAAGCAACATCTATTCCCGATAGGATAATAGCTAGCATAAGATTAAATAAATATATTGTAAATTTTAGGAGTATCTTTACATGAAAATATTTGTTAATCTCGATAGTAGAGAATAGAGGATGAGGAATAAGAAGCGTGATAATAATTGAAAATATAAGCCCGATCAGGGTATGTTCAGCCAGATTTCTTGTTCCCAGAGGTGAGAATGGTTTTTGAGGAAAGGTAATGATCATCCAAAAAAGAAAAAGAAGGGAGCTAGAAACAACTATTTCCTTTATTTTTTTTTTTCTTTTTATCAAACACCTATCCTCTTGGTTTTGGAAGTCAATTTAAAATCTGCTGAATAATAAATTAAATTTAAAATAGCATATTGACAATAATTTTGTCAATTTAATCTATTACTTCACAGCAATTCTAATTTTGATTGTTAAATTCCTCGCCACATGTTATGTGCCCAAAATTAGAATTGCTGATTACCTAAACGCTAATTCACCTCTGCCCCTTGCATATTTCCAAAGCGTTTCCTGTGTAATTTTTTCAATATTCTTAATGGGAAATTTATCCTTATTTATTGTAGTTTTCCCTATTTCAGCCCATTCCAGATTCTTTTTTTTCTCGTTCATTTTTAGCCCATTTATTTTAATTTCGATTTCATAGCATGGTTTTAGTTGAAATAATGATTTAGCGACAATATAGAAAAAATGCCGATTCACATTTGGCAAAAGAAATGAATCGGTCTCTTCAAGGAGGGGAAAGAAATTTCTATTGTCCATTTTTCGTAAGAAAAATGTTAAAGAAACCCTAATTCTTTCATCAATAATATCTATTTGAATATCTCTTGTCCCGTTTATTAAAGAAATTGAGGGAAACCACCCCATTTCTTGAAATTTGCTTTGTTGAGATTTTTTATAATTATAATAAGTACTAATTTCATCTATTATAGTATGAATTTTTTCCTGAAATGCATAGAGATCAATCTTTTTATTGAGCTTTTTGACCTTTTCTGCAGGGATCCAGCCTTTAACACCATTAGAAGAGGAGATCAAAAACCATCTTTTATCATTACTTTCTAAGAATACACCTAATTCTTCGATGCCATTAAGTTGTTCCAATATAGGATAAGAGATATTTGGTCCTGCTCGAACCTCAATTGGCTTTCCCATACCATAGACCTTATGTAGTTCTCCCTTGATTAATTCTTCATGCAAAGGTAATAATCTTACTGCTGATTGTATAATCCACCCATATCGGTCTTCAGATAGTTGAATATAATACCAGGAATGTCTTTTTCCTATCGCCTGAAATATACTTCCCCTATTGACTAAATGAATTTTTGCATAGGTTATTCCCGGACCATTTCTTATATTCACATAGGACCCTATGATTTCTAGCCGATATAATTTGGAATCAGTAAAATCAAAATAGAGCGTAGTAGCATCTTCTTGACTATCTGTATTTACTGAATTTGCATCAGTGAGCGTAAAAATCTTTTCTGTTTCATCCTCATGTTCATCATGATAGTTTTGATTTTCAATAAGGGGCTTATTAGAATCAAATATATTTTCATTATTTTCATCTAGATTTTCATCAAGACTAAAAGAAAGTGAAAAACAAAAAAATATAACTACTATATAAAAAAATATAACTACAAATTTTTTTTGAGATATATTGCCCACTGCTATTCCATCTTTTTATCTAAATAATCTTTAAGGGTATTATATACAAGTTCTGCTTGAGATAAAGCTTCTTTTGCCTCTTCCTCACCATATACTTTGGAAGGTATCCATAAGGGTAAATCAGATCGTTGATATAAGGGAAAACGCGTTCTTGCACCATGTTTTTCCAAAGAAAGCATCGCCTCTTCAATTTGAGTAGCATTACTCACATCTTTGCTAAAGACTGCTTTAAAAAGTGTGGATGTTTTATGGTCACGCGTATAGATATCATTTATCGCTAAGCAAGCTTTTGTGATTTTTTCAATAGATTCCTGAGAAAATTGAATAGTTCTGCTATATAAACCATTAATTTGAGTTAATCTGGCTGTCTCAATATCAACGGTACTTTCTATTAAATATGCTTCTGCTATATCTTTAGGGGTATGCACCTTGAATTCTCCTCTTTCTTACCTCTTTTGTTAAAATAATTAAGTATAATTTTATATCGGAATATAATAGTTTATCTTTGAATATATATTTTTTCAAACCATATTTGTCCCAGATTGTTCAATTCTACTCCTTTCACATATGAACGAAAAGCTATAATTTCATGAGAAAAATAGAGATAAATGCAGGGCATAATAGTATCGATTTTCCTTGCAGCAGATTGAAAGAGGCTTTTCCTCTTATGAAAGTCTTGAGAATGTATAGCTTCTTCAATTAATTGATCTATTATTTTATTATCTAATCCTACTTTATTTTCTGGTGAGTCAGAATAATATAATTTTGCAATAAATTGCCTTTCATCTGTCCCCCCCTCCCAATCTTCCCAATCCTCCAACGCTGCTTGAAACAAAGATCTATCATGATTATTTCTCCCATACAGGTAATCAAAAAGGTCTTTCTTTAATAATGGTTGTATAGTAGTTTCTATGCCAACCTCTGACAATTGACGTTGAATGATAATTGCTTGTTGGTGAAAAAGATTTTCATTTGTGTACATCAAATTGAATGAAATAGTATCTTCTTTATCGAGAAAAAATCGCCTTCTGGTTGAAATCCTTTTTTCATTTTTTATTTCTTCTATCAATTTACGTGCTCTTTCTGGATTATATTCATTTTTAAATACACTTGAATAATTATTGTACAACCAGGGTGGCACACAGGAAGTCGCGGGTGTTGCATATCCATGAAATATTGTATCAATAAGTTCCAATTTATTAATTGATAAAGTCATCGCCTCTCGTAACTTTATATTATTAAAGGGGTCTTGCATGATATTTAAATATATCTGACCAAGACATCTCCCTGGGTGATGTATTATTTTAATACGTCTCGAATTTTCTAATGTATGTGCCTCTGATAGAGTTGGATATGCGAGCAAATGGACTTTTCCCCACCTCAAGGCTCTTACTCTATCATCTTTTACATATTTAAAATTTATTTTATATAAATATGGGTATATAGGATTCCAATACTTTAGATTTTTTTCCAAAATTATTTCAGTATCCCTTATCCATTCTATTAGACGAAATGGGCCGGTCCCTATAGAAGCAACCTTTCCATATAAATCCCCATATTGTTCTACTGATGATTGAGAAAGTGGATACATCTCAACCCTTGATAATAAATATTCGAGAGGCAGGGATGTTTCTGTGAGCTTAAATAATAAGGTGTATTTGTTAAGAGATTTAATATATTCAATACCACTATATAACGTTTTTAAATGGGGCTGGTTAAGCTGTTTCCTTAGTCTTTTTAATGTATAAAGAACGCTTTGGCCATCAAATTCGGTTCCGTCATGAAAATAGATTCCTTGTTTCAATTTTACTATATAGTGATAAGGTTCTTGTTGTTGCGGAAGGGAGGCTGCTAATACAGGAATTATTTGATTGTTTGCATCATATTCAAATATTCCATCCTGAATTTGATTAATAATTAATTTTTCTTCTTTGGTGGTTGCCTTTTGGGCATCTAAGGTATTAATGTGTGAAGATAAGCTGACAAGTAATCTTCCTCCTCCCATATCAAACGGGAAACAATTATTCACAAAAAAGTAACTCAGACTAATTACGAGTAATAAAAAAATATTTAACCCAGAATACCTTTTATTAATCATTGATTTTATTTACTTCATCAATATATATGCTTTCTGGGTATTTTCTTTGAAGAAGAGATGAAAAATATTGTGCTTCATCACGCATACCTTCATAATAATAAGTCTGAAAATATAAATATAAAACTTTATCTATCCATGGGATATTCGGGTATGTAGCCATTATTTTACGAAGGCGGTTTCTGGCTGCCTGATAATTCTTCTTTTTGAAATAAAAATGAGCAATATCCAGGTCGTGTTCAGCTAATCGTGATCTCGTAAGAGACAGCTTTTGTTTTACCTCATCTAATAAAGCTCCCTTTGGGTACTCTTGAAGATATCGTTGAAATTCTTCCTGAGCTTGTTTTGTGGCCGTTTGATCTCGGTCAGAAGTTGTGATCTCACTAAAATAACAGAGAGCAATTCTATAGCGTGCTGTATGAGCTTCTTTATGTAACGGATGTAATTTGAGAAATCTTTGGTATGCTTCGCGAGCTTTTTCATATTCTTTCATCTCATAAAATACATGCGCTTCATTCAGCCGGGTAATCGACATAAGATCACTCTCTGGATGCTCTCGCTCTAGTCTTTCCCATAATTCTCCTGCTTGTAAGTACTTTTTTGACTCCATAGCAGACATAGCTTCTTCATATATTTTGTCTGCATCAAGCATTTCTGGTGATTTAACGCACGACATGATAAAAAGCATTGAAAGGATCATCAATAATAGAGTAAAAAATTTTGAATAACTCATTGTTTACTATATAATAGTCTATTATCTAAAGTACTTTTTTAATTTCTTTCGCAAACTTCTCAACTTTTGAAATAAGGTTGTGGGTTTGAGCCTTAGATTCGATTATTTTAACAATCGCACTTCCAATAATAACTCCTTCCGCATATTTTGACACTTCTTTTGCTTGTGCAGGTGTTGAGATTCCAAAACCCACAGCTATTGGTTTTTTTGTATATTTATGGATTGATTCTAAATGATCTCTTAACGTGCTATCTAATGTTTTTCTTGTTCCAGTTACACCTGTAACCGACACATAGTAAATATATCCTGTGCTTTTTTTCCCCACTAATCGTATTCTTTTTTCTGAACTGGTAGGTGAGAGAAAAAAGATAATAGCCACTTTATTTTTTTGTCCAAATTCTATTAAATTATCTGCTTCCTCAGGGGGGAGATCAGGAATAATAAATCCGTTTATTCCTGCGCTCACAGCTTGAGAGATTGCCTTATTGAATCCTAATCTGAAAATTGGATTAACATAACTCATTAATACTATTGGTATACTGGTTTCTTTTCGTATTTCTTTAACAAAATCAATAATTTTAACTAAGGAAGTTCCGGATGCAAGAGCTCGCTCTGAAGACCTCTGTATTGTTGGACCATCTGCTAAAGGATCAGAAAATGGTACGCCAAGCTCAATTAAATTCGCTCCACATTTTTCTAATGCCAGGACTAATTGACCTGTTATATCTAAATGAGGATCCCCTGCAGTAATAAAAGGAATAAATGCAGTTCCGCCTTTATTCATTAAGCTGCTAAATAATTCACTTATAGGATCCATTATTTTATTTAGAAATACCTTTCATAATAGTAGACACCTGCCTGACGTCTTTATCTCCTCTTCCAGATAAGCATAAAACAACAATATCATCTTTGCTTAGTGTAGGAGAAAATTTATTCACATATGCTAAGGCGTGAGAACTTTCTAATGCCGGTATTATCCCCTCTTCCATAGAGCAGCATTTAAAAGCATCTAGTGCCTCATTATCAGTTATTGAAACATAATGTGCCCTACCACTATCCTTAAAAAAGCTGTGTTCTGGGCCAACACCAGGGTAATCAAGCCCGGCAGATATGGAATGGGCAATTTTAACTTGTCCGTTTTCATCCTGGAGCAGATAACTTTTACTCCCATGAAATATTCCTATCTGCCCTTGAGATAAGGTAGCTGCATGTAGACCACTGTCTATGCCATATCCTGCAGCTTCAACCCCAATGAATGAAACCTCTTTATTAAGAACAAATGGATGGAAAAGGCCCATTGCATTGCTCCCCCCGCCAACACATGCAATTAAATAATCAGGTAATCTTGCGCTATTTTTTTCAAGTTGAGGAAGCTGCATTTTAACTTCTCTCCCAATGACAGATTGAAAATACCTCACCATTGTGGGGTATGGGTGCGGTCCAGCAACAGATCCGATAACATAATAGGTATCCCTCACATTTGATACCCAATCTCGAATCGCTTCGTTCATCGCGTCCTTAAGAGTTCTGCTCCCAGCAGATACAGGTATAACTTCCGCACCCAAAAGATTCATTCTAAAGACGTTTAGTTCTTGTCTTTTTATATCCTCTTTTCCCATATAAATAGAACAGGGCAACCCAAACATCGCTGCAGTTGTAGCTGTTGCAACACCATGCTGCCCAGCGCCTGTTTCTGCAATTATTCTTTTTTTTCCCATCTTTCGGGCCAAGAGAACTTGTCCAATTGTATTATTGATTTTATGTGCGCCGGTATGACACAAATCCTCTCTTTTGAAATAAATTTTCGCTCCTGCGAGGCGATTTGTCATCCTTTTTGCAAAATAAAGAGGTGTTGGTCTTCCTGCATAGTAATGATGATAGTAGTCCAATTCATCTAAAAATTTATTATCTACTATCGCTCCATGAAATGCCAACTCAAGCTCTTCAAGAGCGCTCATCAATGTTTCCGGAACATATTTCCCTCCGTAAGGACCGAAATATCCTCTTTCATCTGGCCCGCCGAATCCTTTTTTCCATTTATTTAAAACCTCTTTCCAATCTTTTTGATAGAGCACTATAGTATATTCCTTCGAATCACTGATTAATTTATTAATATATGATTTTTTGCCAGAAATTCCTTATCTTTATTCGTAAGTTCAAATCTTAATGGGGTATTATTTTCAGATTCGTAAAGAGCCAGTCCAACAGCGATTGATAAATCAGCAATATATCCATTTTGGTTTAAACGAGTAACAATATTCATTACATCTTGAGATTCATCAACAAAATTCTCAATTGTTTCAATGAGATCTTTTATTAAGGATTCTACTACCTCTTTATTATTTTTTTCTCTCAAGATTTCCCCCTTTCCCTAAAAGCAGTATAGTATCTTTACAGTAACTGCATATTATTATTAGGATGCTTCAATTTCTCTCATCCTATGACTGATCATTTCTTTAACACGTGGTGGAACATCTTCCGGTTTAACAGGAATATTTTCTTTTGAATCTCGCCATTTAAGCTCTACTAAACCCTTGTCTAAAGATTTAATTCCTATTGTTATTCGAATTGGTATTCCTAGGAGGTCAGCATCTTTAAATTTAATTCCTGGACTTTCATTTCTATCATCAAATATCGTTTCTATACCATTTATTAATAATTGTTTATAAATCCATTTACCAACCTCTACTACTTTTTTTTTGTCAATATTTAGTGGAAGTACTAATGCCTCAAATGGCGCAATTGGGAGCGGCCAGATAATTCCATGAGAATCATAATTTTGTTCAACCGCTGCTGCCATTGTTCGTCCTACGCCAATCCCGTAACATCCCATAATCATTTCCTTCTCATGGCCATGTTCATTCAGAAAAACAGCTTTCATTGCATTACTATATTTTTTCCCTAATTTAAATATATGGCCAACTTCAATACCGCGGCTAAATCTTATTTGTCCTCTACATCTTGGACACATATCTTTTTGTGTTATTACTCTTAGATCCCCGAATTTATCGACCTTAAAATCACGATTAAAATTAGCATTTTTATAATGATAATCCTTTTTATTTGCTCCAATCACAAAGTTGGTGAGGCCTTTCACAGATTGATCTGCAATAATTTCCGTATTATTTAATCCAATGGGACCAGAAAATCCTTTTGGACCATGCGTTATTTTTGAAATTGTTTCTTCATCAGCTAATGAGATGTCTGAAACAGCACAAAAATTTTTTAGTTTCACCTCATTAATCTCATGATCACCTCTTACCAACACAGCAATTGATTTTTGAGTATCATTGCTAATAGTAGTATATATTAATGTTTTAATTAATCTATCAGATGCATAACTAAGAAACTCGCATACTTCTTCAACAGTAGTTCGTCCTGGGGTTTTAATCATCTCTAATTTTTCAAAAGTATTATTCCCTTTTGTCTTAATTGTATCACCATTATTCTTAATTTCTGTACACTCTGCTTTTTCCAAATTTGAGGCATAATTACAGTTAAAACAACTTACTATGGCGTCTTCCCCCGAATCTGCAATAACCATAAATTCATGAGAAAATTTCCCCCCAATAGCCCCGCTATCAGCTTCAACAACCTTAAATTCCAATCCACATCTTTTAAATATACGTTCATAGCATATATACATATCTTTATATGATTGATTTGCTGAATGTTCGTCATGATGAAAACTATATGCATCCTGCATCATAAATTCGCGCGCACGCATAATGCCAAAACGAGGACGAATCTCATCTCGAAATTTTGTTTGAATTTGGTACAGAGTTATTGGTAATTGGCGATAAGAACGTATTTCACGTCGGACTAAATCAGTGATTATTTCTTCATGGGTAGGTCCCAGACAAAATCGACGGTCATGGCGATCTTTTATTCTCATCAATTCAGGCCCATATATCTTCCATCGACCTGTTTCCTCCCATAATTCTGCAGGATTCAATGCTGGTAAAAATACTTCTTGAGCGCCAACTTTATCCATTTCTTCCCTTATGATATGTATAATTTTTTTCATAACTCGCCAGCCCATTGGTAAAAAATTATATACGCCAGCGGCCACTTTTCTGATAAGGCCCGCTCTTAGCATAAGGCAGTGGCTAATAATTTCTGCTTCTCCTGGGGACTCCCTTAATGTTGGGATCAACATTTGTGAATATCTCAATGATTTTACTCCTACTTTATTTTTATTCTTAAATGAAGGTAATTCTAGCAAAATTTGAAAATAAATTCAAGAATAGTATTTGATGCTGTAATTATTGATCTTGACTAAAAAAATAATCTGATTATAATGGATAAAAAATAGGACCATAATTTATAGATATAACCCATCTTTTGGTTCAATTCTGGCAGATTTATTGTGTATAAGCCTATCTCTGCTAATTGAAAAAATGAATTTTTTAAATTTTTTAAAATATTATGAAAAATGAAGAAAGGAATACATTAAAAAAACTTGAAATTTTATCAAAAAAAGCTGACTTTAAAAATATAATACTTTTTGGAAAAAAAATTGAAAATGAATTCATACGACTTTATTTTTTAAGAAATAATCTTCAAATAAACAGAATTGCTATTGTTGTTTCAAGAAAAACCGGAGGAGGAGCTGTAAAAAGAAATAAAATTAAAAGAAGAATACGTGAGATTTATAGAAAAAATAAACAAGTATTTGGTGAATTTTATGATATAATTTTTATGCCAAAGGGTAATTTACTCAAATTAACATATTCAGATACTGAAAAAATTATTTTTAAGCTTGTTGAGCATTTAAAATTTAGTGGAGAATGATAATCCAATGAAAATAAAAATTACATTTCCGATTTTATGCGTTATTACTGTTTACCAATATATGATTTCTCCCTATATTGGACGTAGGTGTCGATTCTATCCTTCATGCTCTGAATATGCCTACAGTGCTTTTAATAATTATGGATTTTTTAAGGGTTTCACGTTGGCTATACTGAGAATTCTTAGATGTAATCCTTTTTCAAAGGGTGGCTTCGATCCTATCCCCTAGCGATATACACCATGGAAGAAAGAACTTTATTAGCAATAATCTTATCACTTTTAATTATAATTGGATATCAATATTTTTTCGTACCAAAACCTTCGATTGAGCCTCCAAAAAAAATTAATGGTGTTCTTCAACCAGATTCGAATAATATACATCCGAAAAAAGATTTATCGGAAAGTCAGGACATCACGAAAGAGAATGAATTTATTGAATCATTTCAACACATTGATACTTTTCAAAAAAAGAGGCAAGTTGAGCTTATTGATATTAAAACAGATCGCTATCGCGTTTCCTTGACCAATAAAAATGCATGGTTACGAGGATTTGAACTTATTAAATATCAAGCAATGCCCCATTTTATAACATCTCCACTAAAAGCATCTTTTTGGTCTCAGGTCTTAAATGAATATAAGAAGTTTTTTCGCAATAAAAGCAAGAATTTTTCTCACTATCCCAATGTTAATCTCATTTCTCCTGCTCATGATGAGGAATTTTACAATTTAAAATTAGTTGATTCTGAATTAGATAATTTTGGAACTGGAACCTATGATATGAAAGTTATTAACGACCACAAGGTTAGATTCGAATTTATTGATAATCAGGGTTTTCAAATCATCAAATTAGTAGAGTTTAATGATGATGATTATAGGATAAAACTTACTATTGAAATTAAAAATTTGACTCAACATGTTAAGAAAAAAGACTATTATCTTGTATGGGAAAAGATTATTGATGAATCTATGGAAAAAGGTCATAGAAATTTTATTGGTGCAGGCTGGTTTCTAAATAATAAAAAGAAACAATTCAAAATTAGTAAAATAAAAAATTCTATCAAGAATAATCTAGATATTGGATGGATTTCCCTTGAAAATAATTACTTCACCACTTGTATTATACCTATTGAAAAAGATCATGAAAGCATTATTTTTAAAGAAACACTTAGTGACAAATTAAAAAAATTAAGTATAGGGATCAAGTATCCTGCAAAAGAATTACTACCCGGATCCTCTGTAAGCGATGAATATATTATTTATATGGGGCCAAAACTTAATGAAGAACTTATTAAAGTTCAAGATAATCTTAAATATGTTATAAATTATGGATTTTTTAGCTTTCTTGCTCGGCCAACCATTTTTTTATTAAAACTTATATATAAATATTTGCCAAATTATGGATGGGCGATCATTATATTAACTATTATTACTAAAATAATTTTTTATCCCCTCACTGAAAAGAGCTTCCAATCTATGAAAAAAATGCAGGTTATCCAGCCTAAAATTAATGAAATAAAACAAAAATATAAAAACGACATGGTCCAAACTAATCAAGAAGTTATGGCTCTTTACAAGGAATACGGTGTTAACCCAATGGGTGGTTGTTTGCCTATGCTAATTCAAATCCCTGTTTTTTTTGCTCTTTATGAAGCTTTACTTGTTGCCATTGAAATTAGAGGCGCTCCTTTTATGCTATGGATAACTGATTTATCAGCAATGGATCCATTACTAATTACGCCTATCATTATGGGAATTACCATGTTTTTTCAACAAAAAACAATGTCAACTTCAATTGACCCCAGACAGGCAAAATTATTTACCTTAATGCCAGTGATGTTCACTTTCTTCTTTCTTGGATTCCCCTCTGGATTGGTAATATATTGGATGATTAATAATATTTTAACAATTGGGCATCAATACATTGTTAATACAATCAGCAATAAAAGCGCTTAATATTCGCTACTGTCTATAAAGGTATTTATTTATGAGTACGGGTTCTATTTCGGATTCATTTGAAACTATTGCAGCTATATCAACGCCTTTCGGAGAAAGCGGTATTGGGATTGTAAGGTTAAGCGGTATTCATTCATTTATGATAATCAAAAAGATCTTTGTCCCAAGTAATTCTAAAAGCCCTCTCATTTTTTCCAAAAGTCATACTATTCACCATGGCTTCATTATTGATCCTGATAAACATACTGAAATTGATGAAGTATTAGTAACTCTAATGAAAGCCCCAAAAACATATACGAGAGAAGATATTATTGAAATCAATTGTCATGGCGGATTATTACCCCTTAGAAAAACACTTGATCTGGCTCTTCAGTATGGGGCGAGATTAGCCATGCCTGGTGAATTTACTAAGAGGGCTTTTCTCAATGGAAGAATAGATATTACGCAGGCCGAAGCTGTTTTGGACATTATTCGTTCAAAAAATGATTATTTTCTTCGAAATTCTTTAAAACAAATTAAAGGTGATTTAAGAGATTTAATTTTAGTTCTCAGGAACAAATTAATCTCTATTTATGCTCTTGTTGAAAAGAAGCTTGATTTTCAAGATGATGATAATGAGTTCTCCCTGTTAGATATTAGTACTAAATTGAATCATTTTCATAATGAATTAGAAATAATTCTTGGTAATAGTGTAAAACAAAATCGCCTTATTAATGGAATGAAAGTTGTCATTATTGGGAAAGCGAATGTAGGAAAATCAAGTCTTTTAAACTCACTTTGTGAAAATGACACCTCCATTATTTGCGACATACCTGGAACAACGAGGGATATTGTAAAAGAAGAGGTAGTACTTAAGGGCTATTTTTTTACTATTTGTGATACAGCTGGAATTAAAATCCCAGAAAATATTGTTGAACGGCTTAGTATAAAAAAAACCTATCAATATATTAATAAATCTGATATCGTGTTATATTTAATAGATACTGAGAGGGGTATTAATAAAACTGATTTTTTAATTTTAAAAAATATCAAAAAAAAATATATATTATATATAATTAATAAATATGATTTGGAAAATAGCCTCTCCACCTGTTATAATACATTTGAAAAATATCCTGAGTTCAAATCAATAGAGTGGCTAAAAATTTCTGCTAAGACCGGTTATGGACTTTTAAATTTGAAAAAAAAATTAATTAGTTATCGTAAAAATGACGAAGAAAATATCCAAGAGGCCCTTATGTTAAATGAGCGACAATACTTTTTATTAAAAGAAGTAAGAAGATCAATTTATACGACAATTAACCTTCTTAAAAATAATCACGGTTTAGAATTAATATCTGAATCTATTAAAGAAGGTCTAAAAAAATTAGATTTTATTACCGGGAACAGCATTTCGGAAGATACATTAAATAATATTTTCAAAAATTTTTGCATTGGAAAATAATATCGGTGTTTCACGTGAAACACTATGCGAGAAATAATTAAGATTAATGGCAAGAATTATAACAATTTCAAATCAAAAGGGCGGAGTCGGAAAGACCACTACGGCTGTAAATTTGGCTAGTACATTGGCGGCTGCTGAGAAAAAGACGTTATTAATTGATATTGATCCACAAGCAAATACAAGTAGTGGCCTAGGATATAGAACCACGCAAGGTGAACATCATGTGTACGATGCGCTTTTGAACACTGTCAGTTTGGGAAATGTAATAAAAAAGACATCAGTCAAGTGGCTTGATTTGGTGCCTTCTGATATTAGATTAATTGGAGCCGAACTCGAATTAATTAATATTAAAGATAGAGAATATTGTTTAAGGAGAGAAGTGCAAAAATTAAAAAATAATTATGAATTTATTATTATTGATTGTCCACCTTCTCTAGGGCTTCTAACTGTGAATTCTCTTTCAGCGGCCGATAGCGTTCTTATTCCAATACAATGTGAGTATTATGCATTAGAAGGAATAAGCCAATTATTAAAGACAATTGATTTGATAAGAAAATATTATAATAAAAGTCTTGAGATAGAAGGGGTACTCCTTACTATGTATGATACCCGCACAAACCTTTCTTTGCAGGTTGCAGAAAATATTAGATCCTATTTTAAAGAATCTGTTTTTCGAACAGTGATTCCAAGAAATGTAAGTCTTAGTGAATCCCCAAGTCATGGCAAGCCAATTATTTTTTATGATATCAAATCAAAAGGTGCAGAGGCTTATTTGAAATTAGCAAAAGAGGTAATAAATAATGCAGAGAAACGCTCTAGGCAAGGGACTTGAGGCCCTATTCCCAAAAGATAACACAAGAGAAACGAATAATAATATAGAGGAAGTCGATATTGATAAAATTTTTCCTAGTTTAGAACAGCCTCGACAAAATTTTAATGACGTAAGGCTTGGAGAATTAGCCCAATCTATAAAAAATTATGGTATACTTCAACCAATATCCGTTAAACGTCATGCACATGGCTATGAAATTATCGCAGGGGAAAGAAGGTGGCGCGCCGCCAAATTAGCGGGTCTTGAGAGAGTATCTTGTATAGTAAAAGAGATAGATGATAACAAAAAGCTAGAGATTTCATTAATAGAAAATATACAAAGAGAAGATTTAAACCCTCTCGAAGAAGCAGAAGCCTACAATGAGCTTATTGAAAAATGTGGGTACAGTCATCAAGATTTATCCAATCAAATTGGTAAAGATAGATCCACTATTTCTAATATAATAAGATTATTAAACCTGCCAGATAAAGTCAAAGAATTAATTTATAATGAACAATTAGCAATGGGCCATGCTCGTGCTCTATTGGGGCTAAATAATAAAGTAGATATTATTCGAATTGCAGAAGAAATTATACAAAAAGGATATTCTGTACGAAAGACCGAAGAGATAGTGAGAAATGTAATAGGAAAAATTAAAAGTCATATAGAAAAAGATGAAAATAAAAGTAAGAAAGAGAATAGATATTTTGATATAGAAGATGAGTTATCGATTATTTTAGGAACAAAGGTCGATGTAAAGGACAAAGGGGGAAAGGGTAAAATAGAAATAAATTATCATACGCAAGAAGAATTAGGAAGGATAATTGAAATAATAAAGAACCTTAATCAGGGGGTGCAATGAGAAAAAAGGAGAATAAATCTGTAAACATGGATATTAAATCTTTTCTTGGAGAAGGAACAAATTTTAAGGGTGTTCTTAATTTTGATGGCGCAATAAATATTGATGGGAAAATAGAGGGCGAAATTAATAGTAGAGATGCGCTTATAGTGGGTAAGCACGCAGAGATCTCAGCCCAGATCAAGGTTGGTGCTATATATATCAAAGGCACCATAAAAGGTGATATAACGGCAACAGAAAGAATTGAGATTTATCCATCAGGCAAAGTCTTTGGAAATATAAAAACGCCTGTGTTAATAATAGAGGAGGGCGTGATTTTCGAAGGACATTGTGAGATGAGACCGGAAAATTTGGCTGAAAATGATATTCCAGATAATAAGACGTATCAGCCAAAAATAGTTAAGAGTCCTCAGAGAGCATAAATGCCTCGTGGTATTGATCTCATCTTATTACACCCCCCATCTGTTTATGATTTTCGGGAAAAACCTATATTTTGGGGACCAATTGCAGATGTAGTTCCCTCCTCGACAATTTTCGAAATGTATCCGATTGGATTTAGCTCAATATCTGAGGTATTAAGTAGGCATAAAATAAAGACAAAAATAATAAATTTAGCGTATCTTATGCTTGCCAGCGCAGATTTTGATGTTGAGCAGTGCATTAAATCTTTAAATGCAAAAGCATTTGGTATTGATCTTCATTGGTTGTGTCATGCTCATGGTTCGATAGAAATTGCAAAAATTTGTAAAAAATATCATCCGGATATCCCGGTAATTTTTGGGGGCTATTCAGCAACCTTTTTTTATAAAGAAATAATGGAAACGTATCCACAGGTAGATTACATTGTGCGAGGTGATAGTACGGAACTGAGAGTTCTAGAATTAATGAGATGTATCATATATGATTTCCCAAAGGATCATATCGCAAATTTAACATGGAGGCAAAAAAATGGGAAAATATATACGACTCCCCTTGAACAGCCTGCACAGAAATTGGATGATTATTCAAATAATTATCTAAATCTCTTTAAAATAGGATTAAAAAATTGTGATATAAAGTCACAAATTCCATTTTTAGGGTGGTGGGGATATCCGATTACGGCTATAATGACAGTGAGAGGGTGCACTCAACATTGTGCAATATGTGGTGGATCTGCATATTCGATGAATCGATTGTGCAATCGTCAAAAACCGTCATATAGATCAGCAGAGAAAATTATTAATGATGTTAAAAAAGTCTCGTCGTATTCCAAGGCGCCAATTTTTATTATAGGAGATATAAATCAGGCTGGCAGTGATTATGCTAATACAATTTTAAGTGGCTTGAAAAAGCTTCATATAAAGAATGAAATCGTTTTTGAATTATTTGATTCTACATCTGAGGAATTTTTCAAAAGAGCAGCAGAATCAATAAAAAATTTAAATTTTGAAATGTCACCTGAAACGCATGATGAATCAATGAGAAAATGGGGGGGAAAAAACTATTTAAATAGAGAAATGGAACAAAATATCCAAAGGGCTTTAGATAATGGCGCAAATAAATTTGACCTTTATTTTATGACAGGAATACCAAAACAAGATTATGAATCTGTAATGAAAACAATAGAATATTGCGAGACTTTAATGGAACGTTTTGATAGTCGATTAATGCCTTTTATATCCCCCCTTGCTCCTTTTATTGATCCATGCTCCTTAGTCTGGGATAATCCTTCAAAATATGGCTATACTTTATTTTGTAAAACACTAGAAGACCATAGAAAAAATCTGCTACAGCCCTCATGGAAATATATATTATCATATGAAACCAAATGGATGAGCAGAGATCAAATAGTTGAGAGTACATATGAAGCTGCAAAGAGGCTTAATATGTTAAAAGTTAAATATGGACAGATAAGGAAAGGGGTTGGGCAAAAAATAGATACACGAATAAAAAAATCAGTCGAGTTGATTAAGAAAATTGATACCATTCTTCTTAATGAAAAGGATGAAGCACAGAGAGAGGTAAAATTGAAAAATCTTCATGAAGATATGAAAAAATATTCATATTCTACTATCTGTGAGGATGATGAAATAAAATGGAACAGTAGAAAGGGTAGCTTTCATTATATAAAAATTTTATTATCATTTATATTAGGTAGATTGAATTAAATTATTAAGGAGGTTCTTTAATGTATTTCGAGGATGCTGAATTATTATTATCGGAGCTTAAAAATAAGTGTAATTATTTAAAGGACCATCTTTGACCTCGCTGTAAAGGAAAAGGAAATTAAATTATTAGATAGAAAAATAGCTTCTCCAAATTTTTGGGCAGAGCCGGAAAAAGCACAAGATATAATGCAAAAACGATCATTATTATTAGGAGATTTAGAATCTTATAAGGAATTAGAAGAGAGATTGCAGGAGGCTGAACAGTTATTTGAGATTGGAAGGGAAGAAAATGATGAACCAACACTAAAGGAAGCATATCAAGAGATTAAAGAATTAAAGAAGGCGTTTAATTCATTTGAACTTAAATATTATTTATCAGGTGAATATGATAAAAATAATGCAATTGTAGCAATTCATCCAGGTGCAGGAGGAATCGAATCTCAGGATTGGGCTGAGATGCTCTTGAGAATGTATACGCGGTGGCTTGATAAGCAAAAGTATAAATATAAAGTTGTGGATTTGCAGCCTGGACAAGAAGCAGGAATAAAAAGTGTATCTTTTATAGTCACAGCACCGAATGCATATGGATATATGCGGTCAGAATCAGGTGTTCATCGAATGGTAAGAATCTCACCTTTTGATTCAAGCTCAAGAAGGCATACCTCATTTGCATCAATTTTCATTTGCCCTGAGATAGATGATAACATTGAGGTTGAAATAAATGATTCAGATTTAAGAATTGACACATTTCATTCAAGTGGAGCAGGAGGGCAACATGTGAATGTAACGGATTCAGCGGTACGAATAACACATTTACCAACCAATATTGTGGTACAATGCCAAAATGAGCGTTCCCAATTCCAAAATAAAGAGATAGCAATGAAAATATTAAGGTCAAAATTATACGAAAAAATGCATAGGGAAAAGAAAGAAGAAATTTCAAAATTAAAAGCAGAAAAAAAAGAGATAGCATGGGGTAGTCAAATAAGATCATATATATTTCATCCCTATCAATTGGTAAAAGATCATCGCACAAATATAGAAACTGGAAATATAACCGCTGTGATGAATGGAGAGATAGATATATTTATAAATGCCTATCTTCGAGGAGTCGGGAATAACAAAATAACGAGGAATAGCTAATGAGTGGGAGAAAATCATGCAATTAGGAAAACATCGCAATTTAATTTATTATCCTATTGTTATGTTCATAGTGATACTCATGGGTGTGCGGGGTGGAGAAATGTATGGTGAAACGAGAGTGAAAAATCATTTTGAACAGGGAAACACTTATTTAAAAGAGGGAAATTATGAAGAGGCGGTCAACGAGTTTCAGTATGCAATAAAAGACAATCCATATGTGCCTGAGATATATTATAACTTAGGTTTAGCGCATTATAGATTGCATAAATTTAAGGAATCGATAGATGCCTTTAACAGAGCAATGGAATTAAAACCCTATTTTCCAGAGGCGCAATACAATATAGGAGTTGTATATGATCTTGATGACCAACCCCAAAAGGCCATACAAGCATATAAAAATGCAATAAAATTATTGCCAAACGATGCTAAATTATATTTTAATTTGGGCTTAGTACAAATTAAAATTGAGCATTATGTAGAGGCAAAAAAACAGCTCACAAAGGCAATTCAGCTTGATCCTCAATTAATAGATGCGTATCATAATCTTGGTTATTTAGCAGAGCTTGAAGGAGATTTAGACTTAGCTCAATCATTCTACAAAAAAGCTATTTCCCTTGATCAAACACATATGCTTGCCGATTATAATTTAAAAAGAATATCGGCTAAAAAGATAAAAAGAATGGAGAGTCCTATAGAATCCAAACAATCTCCCTTATCATTCGAGGGAAATTTGAAAATTAATATGGGAAAAGATGTTGAGTTAGGTAATAGAGAGAATACATTATTATCAAAAGAAGGCCATGGTTATGCTTATTATGCTTTGCCAAATCAACGAATAGCACTATTCATAAATTTTGGCTTAACAAGTAAGGATTTTGATAAAGCAGTAGACGGGGATTCTTCCTCAGTTGATTTCAAAAGAATTATAGGCCCCGCGTATGGCGGTGGACTAAGTTTCGCAAAAGTTCCAATTAAAAAATTAAAATTGAATGTTGATGGAAAAATAAGCTTTTTAACTGGGAAAAATGAGGGAGAAAAAACAGATGGATATAAAGTTAACTATAATTGGAGTCTTTATTCCTTAGAGGCACGAGGAACTTATAGCGACTTCGCATTAACAAATCCTTATGCAGGTATTCGTTTCTCAAAGCTGGATGGGACATTTAAATTGGGAGATACCTCATTAGATGTGAATCAATCTAATACAATAGGAATATTTTTCGGAGCACAATATCATTATAGCAAGAGTATTGATTTTGATGCTCGAATAAACATAATTGATGAGATGTCATTAGCGTTTTCAATAGTGTACATCTTGTAATAATTTTTTTAAAAAATTATTATTATATATTTTTTATTAAATACCCACCTTCTAAATTTTTTATCAAGTTTCTGTATGTAGATTCATTAAAAAAACCACCTTTTAGATGTTATTGAGGGCTAAATAGTAATTTGGCAAATAATATGCACTAAAAAAATGAAAGTTTGAAAGGGGAGGGTAATATGCAGAAAAAATTTATAAGTATATTTCTTGTTCTGGCGTTATCTCCTCTTATGGTCAACGCACAGTTAATTCCTTGGGTGCCTTTTCAAGTAATACCAAATGAAATAATAGTCCATTATACAATAGGGGCAAATTATGCACAAATTGTTCAATTATATGAAAAATTGGGATTAATGGAAATAGGAGCCAGTCCCTATAGCGGCGCAAGAAAAGTAATAGTCCCGATAGGGATAAATGTGCTCGATGTAATAAAGGTATTAAACCAAAGTCCCTTAATAGCACTTGCGGAACCTAATTTGATAAGATATGCTAATTATATACCGAATGATCCTTTGTATAAATATCAATGGCACCTAAATAATCCTGCTGTACAACAAGCATGGGATTTATCAAATGGAAAGGATGTGATAGTTGCAATATTTGATTCAGGAATTGCATATCGCACAGGTGATGGTTACACGCAGGCGCCAGATCTCAGCGGGACGATCTTTTACCCGAGTTGGGACTTTGTGAATGAAGATCCGTTTCCGGATGATGATTATAGGCATGGAACACATATCGCGGGAATAATCTCTCAGAGTACACAAAATAATATTGGGGGTGCAGGTTTGGCTTTTGGCTGCACCCTTATGCCAGTAAAAGTACTTGATTCCACAGGAGCAGGCGAGGTAACAGATATTGTTGATGCGGTTTATTATGCAGTAAATAACGGCGCTCATATAATAAATATGAGTTACGGATCAACAACAAGCCCCTCTGTAGCAGAGGAAGAGGCAATAAATTATGCAGTTGCCCAGGGAGTGACAGTAATATGTTCGGCTGGTAATGAAGCAACGAATGAACCACATTACCCTTCATCCTATCCAGCAACTATATGTGTAACTGCATCCAGATATGATCAAACGTTCGCAGAATCATATTCTAACTATGGTCCTGATGTTGATATTTGTGCACCTGGTGGAGACCTTAGAGTAGACCTTACAGGAGATGGGAATCCCGATGGAATATATCAGCAGACACATAATGGTATCGATTTTAACACATTTAAGTATTATTATGCAGAGGGTACATCATGTGCTGCTGCCTATGTAACGGGTGTTACTGCCTTAATGATGTCGGCTTCAGGAAGACATTTAACACCAGAGGAAGTAAGATTTATTTTGCAAAACACGGCTCTGGATCTTGGTGACCCTGGCTTTGATATATGGTATGGTGCTGGTGTAGTCAATATCATAGCAGCTGTCGAAGAGGCAATAACAGGGGAAATTGCTACAATCTCTTCACTCGGATTAATTCCATTTTATCCCATACAAAAAGTATTTCTCCCTTCTTATGGAGCTATTATCTATCCTTTTCAAAAAAGCTCCATCGACACTCAAGCTCCTTACTATTATAGTGAACTCAATCAAAGTTCATCTCTACTACTGCCGAATAATCAATTTTACAATCCGCATTTAGCACTGCTTAAATGGTTAATTTTTTAATGGGTATCTAAATTAATATAACTATTATGGTGTATCTAAGAGAGCGTAATAGGCATTCACTTTTCCCCAGCCATAATATTGATCCCAACCGACTATACCTAAATCAATTGCACTTCCTTCAAGAATATTCTTAATTTGTAAAGGAGTAAGGATTACAGTGCTTTTACTGACCACTAGTGCAGCAACTCCAGAAGCAAGTGCACAGGATGGTGAAGTGCCTTCTTGAAAATAATAACGAAATAAGGTGAAATCTGTTCCATCGTGGGTTTGCTGTAAAATGCCGTCTGCCCATCCATCAAGATTTTGATCGAGGGCAAGGTTTCCACCTGGGGCAACAATATCGAGCGCTGTGCCATAATTTGAATAAGGAGCAATCGTATCGTCATACTGAGTTGCACCGACAGAAATGCAGGAATCATATGAAGCAGGATATTCAAGGGTGCTCGATCCTGCGTTTCCAGAGGAGCTTAAAACAACAACACCACTATTATAGGCAAAGTCAACAGCCGCCTGCTCCGTAGTAACAATTCCAGGACCACCAAGACTCAAATTAATAATATCCGCACCATTATTTACGGCAAAATAAATTCCATCTACTTCATTAGCAATAGTTACATCCCCGAGAGGATCCATGATTTTCACAGGCATAATAGTGGCATTAAAGGCGACTCCCGCAACTCCCAGAAGATTATTGGTCGTTTGGGCTATACATCCGCACATAAATGTGCCATGGGAATTATCATCATCAGGAAAAGCATCTACATTGACAAAATCATATCCAGGTGTAAAAAGAGTCCCGGCCAAATCAGGAGCTTGAAGAAATACACCACTTGTGCGGTATGCAACACCAGAATCTAATAATGCCACAATAGCACCTACACCAGTGGAAATATCCCAGGCCCATCCGGTGAAAAGATGTGGCAAATGCCATTGATATGGATAGTAAGGATCATTGGGGACTAAATGAGCGTGGCGGATATAGTTGGGTTCTGCATAAAGTACATTAGGATGCTGATTATATTTAAGCATAATATTATCAAAAACAGCACTATTTGGAACTGCTACAAGATGAAAACCAACATAAGGACTAATTTTAAGTAAATGTGTGCCACATTCCTGATGAAGGCGGTTGCTTGAATCCAAAGAAGTTCCAGGTTGAAACATAACGATAATCTCATTTCTGTGAAGAGGGGATTGAAAATTCATATTCCTTAAAACATTACTTTCTGCTATGGCAAATTCCCCAGGGGGTGGGGAAGGAAGTTCTAAGTTATTCGAGGCCTGAGTAACTCCTTCAGACTGAGTCACTGCCTGTGTCGGAGGGAGCGGCGTTTCAAATGAAGAATTGTTTGCATTTATATTATTTGTCTGATTAATTGGAAGTATATTATTCGATTGCATAGTATTTGAAGGGAGATGTGAAAAAGAAGGAGAGGTGGCATAATTAGTCATAGGGGAAACTGTCATGGTAGGTGAAGAAGTGGAAGATAACGCAAAATTATTTCCCTGAAAAATATACCCTCCGCCCTGCCCCATATTAGGTGGGATTATAGAATTAGCTAAGTTATTTAAGGGAGCATTAAACATAGGAAGGGTGGGTGACATATTTATAGGATTGATAGAATGAGTTAAGTTATTAAGAGGAGCAGCGATCATACCAAGCGAAGAGCTAATATTTAATGAATTCATTGGATTCATCAAAGGTGTAGTGTTAAATCCAGCCCCCAATGGAGTTATATTTATACCCATGGGCAAAACTAAATTATTAGATATGAGTGGATCCTGAATTAATAAATTCATAGAAGGCTGAGAAAGAATTGCATTATTCATAGAGTTAGGAGGTGATATAATCGCTTGGGCTCCAATTTGGGCAAGAGTAGGCGATATTGGGATGGCAGCAGAAGGACTACCCATTAATTGAATTGCTGCAGGTTGAACATTAATAAGGCCAGATGAAGGATCAAGGGGAGTAGTCATTATAGGAACTATATTATTTTGAAGAAGCCCTTGACTAAAATTTCCTAAGCTATTGGAAAGATTCCCTCCTCCCAGATTTAAAAGATTCATAGATCCAGAATTAACAATAAGTGAATCCATAATAGTCTGATTGGCATTTCTAAATGAAAAAATACTATTATCATACACAATATTGGCCCCTTTGGCCGATATAATTGAAAAAGAAAAAATAGAAAGGATGAATAAACATATACACAGAATCCTTCTCACAGCTTTCATTATAACACTCCTTTAAATAAAAATTTTTCAGTAAAATTTTTTAATAAATTTTAAAGATAAGATAATAATTTATAATTATTTGCCCCCTTTAATAAGTATAACATTTATTAAGAGAATAATAAATTCTATATTATTGAAGTCTATAATTAAAAGGACAAGTAAACTTTATAAATCTTATTGCTTAAAATATGATTCAGAAAAAATATTTCCTCTTCCTAAAATAAGAGCAGGATCAAGGATAGATTTAATTTTGACCATCTCCTTAATTCCCTGTATACCATATTGAATTTCTAAAAAATGATGCTTTAGTTTACCAATACCATGCTCTGCAGCTACACTACCTCGTAAAGAAATAACTTCATGAGCCAAATGTAAAATGATTTCTTTAGCTTTGTTAATTTCATTGTTATTATGAGGTAAAACATTAATATGAAGATTATTTTCGCCAATATGTCCGAAGATCACATATTCAAGACCGCTATGTGATAAAAAGGCAGTATAAATTTCCATTAATGGTAAAAGCTGAAGATTTGGGACTGAAAAATCTGTGCTAATTTTGGAAATATCGGGGAAATCTTTTTTTCTTTGAGAAATAATTTTATTAACCAATTCAGGAATTGAGTGCCGAAAATATTTTAAAATTTCTTTTTCATTACTGTCAAGGCCACTCCATGTATAATCCATAGACGTATTATTCTTTATTAATAATTGTTCAATGTCTTCATAGAGGAGTTCAATCTCATCTTTTTTATAAGAAAATTCCCAAAAAACTGCAGTGTCAGATATGTGGGGAAATAAGGGTATGCGCTGTAAAAAGGATTCATGTGGTCGAGCTGAGTTGATTAAATTAAGACAATGTGAGTCGAAAAATTCCAGGCTCAGTAACGAATGGGTATGCTTTAGATTTTTACAATGAATCACGAAGTGGAGAGCATCTTGTAGTGAAGGGAAAAAAGAAATGCCCGCTAAAATATAATGAGGTTTTTGTATGAGATGAAGTTTAATTGCGGATATAACCCCTAAAGTACCTTCTGAACCGATAAAAAGATCTAAAAGATCCATGTCTTTCTTTGAAAAAAAACCACAAGAATTCTTTACTGAAGGCATTATATAAGAAGGGGGTGTAATAACTATTTTATTTTGTTTTGAATCAATAATAGTGAATTTTTTTTGATCGAAAAGCTTATATTTTCCCCTTTCTATATGTAATATTTCCCCATTTGTAAGAGCAATTCTTAATCCTTTAATATAATTTCTCGTAGAGCCGTAAAAATAAGATCGTGCTCCGGATGCATTTGTTGCAACCATTCCCCCAATAGAGGCACTGTCCTCAGTAGGATCTGGTGGGAAAAAATAATTATTTATATCATGCTTAAATTTAGATAATTTTTTTTGTGGCAAAGGAAATGATTTTGACGACAAATATTCATTTAATGTACGAATTCGTAAGCCAGGCTCAACCCAAAGGGAAAATGTGTCATCTGTTTCTTCTATGAGATCGCTTATTTTATCCATCTGTTCAAGGCTCATTAATGCTCCTCCAAAAGGTATAGCGCTTCCGACAATACCCGTCCGAGATCCTGAAACAGTAAGCGGAAATCCCCTTTCTGAAAGGTATTTTAGTATGGAACAAATTTGAGTTTCTGTGCGGGGAAAATAAAGTTCATCAGCATAACCTCCATTTAAATTGGATTCATCCTTCAGGTAGGCTTGATATGATGATTTAATTTCATCCTCTTCAGTAACTTTCTTTATAGATGATAATTTTTCATAAGAGGGATTGATTGATATAATAGTACACATAATTGATATCACTTTGCCACAAAATAGAAAGTTAGTCAAATAATGGCAATGTCATTCCAAGTGCTTACGAACCGGAGGAGCTACCATTCCACCTGAGACGACCAGTTTAATACCTGCTTCTATGTTCATTGATAATGGAATAATATCATCCTCCGGAACCATTAAGAGAAAGCCAGAGGTTGGATTGGGAGTAGTTGGTAAAAAAACATTAACGAGCTTTTTGTCTATGATAGACTGAATTTCTCCCTTTGTATCAGATGAGAGAAATCCAATCGTATATATTCCTCTTCTAGGGTATTCAATAAGAACAACTTGTTTAAAAGCAGTTTTGTTAGAATTTGAGATTGCCTCGAGAATTTGTTTGGATGAATGGTAAATATTCCAAATAAGGGGAAGTTTGCTCAGAATGCGCTCGACCACCACAAAAATTTTTTTGCCAATAACGTTTTTTACGATTAAACCAATAAAAAAAGTAAAAAGGATGAGAAATAGCAGCCCAATAAATCCTGGGAGATGATAACCGATCAACTGGGGAAGGCCTATTAATTTGAAAAGAGCAGAAAATGGAGTGTTTAAATAATTATCAAAAATATTAAAGAGAAAAGAAATAAGTACAATAGTGATAATGAGAGGAATTACAGTGAGAAAGCCTGTAATGAATGTTGTTTGAACTTTTTGTCTGACTTTATTAAGCATGGTAAAAAACATAATGTCAGAGCCTCTTATCCAACTAATTGATTCATTTCAAAAATAGGTAATAAAATAGCCATAACAATAAAAGCTACCACAACGCCCATAAACAATATGATTAATGGCTCTAAAAGAGAAGTAACACTATTTAATGTAGCCTCAACCTCAAGTTCATAAGATTCGGCAATATTCTCCAACATTTCTTCAATTTGACCACTTTTTTCTCCAACAGAAATCATATGAATCACGATTGGGGGAAATATACCGGTTCTTTTAAGGGGAGATGCAATTCCTTCTCCTTCCTTAATGCTGTTACATACATTATCAATAGCATTGGACATAACTTGATTATTCACAATATGTTTCACAATTCTCATTGCCTCTAAAATAGGAACACCACCGTTGATTAGAGTTCCAAGTGTTTGAGCAAATCTGGTCACCGCAAGTTTTTGCACGAGCCCACCAATGAGCGGAATTTTAAGGCTAATGCTATCGGTAAGAAATCGTCCGGATTCGGTGTGCATATAATGTCTGAAGACCAATATACTCACTAAGAGAATAATAACAAGGGGAAACCAATATGCTTTAAGAAATAAAGAAATTGAGAAGACAATTTCTGTCGGGAGGGGGAGTTGTTGACTCATCTCACTGAAAATATTTGTTATGGTCGGTACAACAAAAATTACGATAAATATCAGTGCAATAATTCCAATAGAAATCATTAAAATAGGATAGGCAAGCGCTGACCATACTTTTTGTTGCTGTTGATTTTTTTTTTCAAGATAGACTGCTAATCGTTCTAAAATAATGTCCAATGCTCCACTCGTTTCTCCGGCCTTAATCATTTGAATATAGAAATCAGAAAACGTAGAAGGATGTTCACTGAGGGCGTCGCCGAGAGATAATCCTTCTTTTACCTTTTCTCGGATCTGGATAATAGTCTTTTTAAAAAATTCGTTTTCAATCTGTTCAATAATAGCGGTAAGAGAATGATCAAGAGGCATATCAGCTTTTAAAAGGGTCGCTAATTGCCTTGTAAAGCTTGCGATATCTTTTTGTCTGATTTGACGGAATTTCCCCTTTATCCAATACTGTATGCTCTCTGTGCGACTTGCTTTTACAGGAGTGGAAGAATCCGTCGATGCTTCGATAATTTCATAGGCAAATATATGTTCTCGACGAAGCTTTGAACGAGCTTCTTGCATAGTAGTGGCATCAATAATACCATTTAGGGTTTTTCCCTTCTTATCCATGGCCTTATATTCATAAACAGCCATTACCTAAAACATATCCTCCTGAGTTACACGAACAACTTCTTCTATAGTACTTTGCCCTTGTATTACCTTATTAATACCATCTTGCCTGAGGGTAACCATTCCGTTATCAAGCCCGGCTTTTTTAAGAGTGTTCGATTCAGTATGCTCCATAATAAGCTTCCTGATAGGATCATTTATAAGGAAAAGCTCATATATTCCTGTCCGGCCACGATAACCTGTGTTCAGGCATTTTTGACAACCAGTTCCTCGGTACACCACTCCATCTTTCAGATCCTCAGGATTGATGCCAATCTCTTTTAATATTCCTAAATCAGGCGAATAGCTTATTTTACAATAAGGACAGATAACGCGCACAAGACGTTGGGCAAGGATAGCAATAACAGATGAGGCTATTAAATAAAGTTCAACACCCATATCTCCAAGTCTTGTGATAGCACCGGCGGAATCATTTGTGTGTAAAGTGGAAAATACGAGATGACCGGTAAGGGAAGCTTGAATGGCCATTTCGGCAGTTTCAATATCTCGTATCTCTCCTACCATTATTACATCAGGGTCTTGCCTTAAGATAGAACGTAAACCAGTGGAGAAGGTAAGGTTAATCTTAGGCATAACTTGTATTTGACCAATTCCGTTGAGCTGATATTCAATAGGATCTTCGACTGTTAAAATATTTTTATCTGAGATATTAATTTTACTCAGAGCAGCATATAAACTGGTAGTTTTGCCGCTTCCAGTCGGACCGGTCACTAAGATAATACCATGTGGTCTTTTAATTAATGCATTCATTTTTTCTAACGTGGTGCCGTCCATACCAAGTTCTTCAAGCCTGAGAAAGGAACCATACTTGTCTAAAAGCCGGAGGACAGCCCTTTCACCAAAGGCCGTCGGAACAGTGGATACACGAATATCAATTTCTCGGTCTCCTACGGTGATCTTAATACGCCCGTCCTGAGGTAATCTTTTCTCGGCAATATTCATTTTAGACATAATTTTGATACGTGATAAAATAGCTGTTTGATATCGTTTAGGAGGGGTTAAGGTATCATATAAGACACCGTCAATACGGTACCGAACGCGCAATTCTTTTTCAAATGGCTCAATATGAATATCACTCGCCCTATCTTTAAAAGCCTGAACCAGAATAAGATTTACCAATTTAATAATAGGTGCTTCATTAGCCAAATCTAAAAGGTCTTTATTGTCTTCATCAAGCTCAGCGATTACTTCTTCCTCCTCCTCATCCAAATCCCGAACCATTTTCTCGGCAGATTCAGGTGAATGATGATATGACCGGTTTATAGCATCCATAATCTGAGCCTCAGGACAAAGTATAGGCTCAATATGACAGCCTGTAATTAATCGTATATCATCAAGATAGTTGATATTAAGAGGGTTAGAAATGGCAACATAGATGGTATTATCAGTTTGTTTCAAGGGCATTAACTTATATCTTTTTACAAAACCAAAAGGAATGTGTGCGATAAGAGAAGGATTAATTTCTTCTTCTATTTTTTCTTGGTAGGGAAGGTGAAAATAGTTACTAAGAGCTCTCATAAGTTTATCCAAAGGGTAATGCCTTTTTTCCACTAAAAATTTAAATAAAGAGTCTCCGTTTAATTCATTAGATTTAAGGACTGACTCCAAATCTTTTTTGTTAATTATTCCCTCTTGAATAAAGGCTTCAGATAATGTAGTGCATACTTGATTCATTGCTCTTCTGAGTTTTGGGGATTCTTGTTTACTATGTCTTTATTTAATTCAGAGATGCCAAGAGAAAATCCTCTTTGATTTGTTAAAACATTCAACTCTTCTGGAGATCTAATAATATGAGGTGTAATGAAAACCTGAAGGTTTTTTTTGTCACTGCTCTTATTCATACTTCTGAAAAACCATCCGAGAACAGGAATTTCACCAAGACAAGGTACACGGGAAAATCCCTTTTGTTTATCATCTTCGAGCAGTCCGCCAATAACGATGGTTTCCTTATCCTTTACCATGATAATAGTCTTTGCTTCCCTTCTTGTTGTCCATACCCCAGATTCAACCTCTCTATTAACCTTGTCAATTTTAAGACCAAGCTCAAGTTTGATATATCCGTCAGGATTTATATGGGGAGTTATCTGGAGAGCTATTCCGACAGATTTGTAGGTAGTGGAATAAATAGTCCGATTATCAACTATTTCAGATTGTTGGATAGGTACATCATCTCCGATTAATATCTGTGCCTCTTCATTATCTAATGTGAGAATATGAGGTGTGGAGAGAATATTGACATCATTATCACTTTGATAAGCTTGGATGAGAGCGGCTATATTGGGTATCTCAACGCCTCCGTATTTAATCGTACCTTCCATGACACCGAAAAAAAAGCCAGGTGGGGGGGCAAGTGTCGATTGAACAGAGGATATTTTCCCAAAGTTCGTTCCTCCGAATCCTTTATAATCTCCACCTTCTTCAGGTGCTTCCATGGCACGCCAGTCAACGCCAATATCTTGACTTTTGCGAAATTGTACCTCAGCAATCAACGCTTCTACAAGAACCTGCGGTCTCATGACATCGAGCTCATCAATAATGCGGCGTAACGTGGCATAATCCTGTGGGGAGGCAGTAATAATAAGTGAATTTGTGGATTTATCAGCGACAATTTGAGTGTTTTCAATCAAGGGGGCGACATCTCCTGGTTTTGTTCCTTTTTGAGATTTTTGTTGACTTGCAATCTTCGTTAAGGTAGAGGCAATATCCTCGGCTTTGGAATTTTTTAAAAAATGTACCCTAATATTATCCTGACTTTTTGGAGTTGGAATATCTAATTTTTTAATAATATCCTTAATAAGCTCAATGTCTTCTTCAATTCCAATAAGTATCAAAGATCCTGTTCTGGTGTCAGGGATAATTTTAGGCTCAATTGCTGCATCCCCTTTACTTCTGGTTTTAGAGACTCTTTTCTTACCTGTTTGAGATTGTGTTGCCTTCATCTGGCTAATAACAGTTTGGATTTCTTTAGATATTGCGTCAGGTGGTGCATGTGTGAGTTCAATTAATGCAAAGAGCACCTCTTCAGGAGCGACATCAATTTCTTGTATTATCTTAATTAAACGGTTTATATTTGAAATAGTATCTATAAGAATTATTGTATTAGTCGGTTCATAGATAATCATTTTGCTATCTTTTGGAATGAGAGGTTGAATAACCTTGGAAATTTGGGTAGCTTTGGCGTTTTCAACAGGAATAAGCTGCGTCACAATAGCATCATTTTGCCTTCCGTCAGTTATCTCTGGATCTGTGCGCATCTTAATATTTCTCTCTGGTGCTTGACGTGCAGGCACAATTTTAATAGTATTGCCTGATGGAACAGCGGTAAAACCCTTAATTTCTAAAATTGATTCAAAAACACGGTATGCTTCATCAATCGGTATGGGAGAAGGAGATATTATTGTCACAGTGCCTTTAACTCCATCATCAATAATAAAATTTTTATTCGTTAAATCACTTATAAATTTAATAACTAACCTAATGTCGACGTTATCAAAATCCATTGTAACCTTATCATTAGTTATTTTTGCACCCTTTATAGCGTCTTGAGCAGCGAAAAGAGGAGATATAAAAAGAATTGCCACTATGAATATTACAATAACTGGTTTCATTATTTTATTTCTCGTCATTATCTTCACTCTCTCAACCTCATTATTAATTCACTGTTCCAAAAATGCCCCTTATTCATTAATATCGTATTTTAGGGTTATCTCCTTCCTGTTTCTTGTCACTACTAATTCTATTGCAGAGCTGTTCTTGAAAGTCTGATAGGCTTCAAATGCTTTTTCAGGACTATTAACAGCCTGGCCATTGACTGATCGTATAATATCTCCACTTTTTACGCCCATTCGGTCAAAAAGACTTCCACGTTTCACATGTGCCAATTGAAATCCATCCGGATTATCAAGCTTCCCATCCTTAAAATGCGGTATAATTCTTATTTCAGTAAGAAGCTGACTCGCATTGTCAACAAGGTTTTCAACATCGGATTTTTCAATTTCCCAATGATCAGGCCCTATTTTTTTTCCAATGTGGGTTGGCAATGGTTTATTCTCTTTTGGTGAATCAGAGGAATCAGAAACAGGTTTTTGTTCTTCCTCAGTAAGTTTATCTATTGTATCCTGAAGAAGGGTATTTTCAAAGCATATAAGCATCTCCTCCTTGCCATTATGTTCGATTATAACCTTATTTCGATAAATATGCAGCACTTTGGCAGGACCAACTTTTTCTTGCTCTCTATAAATATCTTGTTGCCGTTTTTGTAAATCCATAATGATTGCGTATGGTTCCAAATAATTACCCACGACAGTCCCAAGAAGCTTTAATTTGAGCTTTGTTATTGGTTTGGGTTCAGGTTTTGGTTCAGGCACTGTAAGTGGCTTTTCTTCAACCACAGGATGAGAGATTTGAAAAAGATCTCTGGTTTTTAGAATAGAATAGCGAGAGGATGGTACTTTCTTTTTTTTTGACACAGGATCCAATTTTGACATAGTTATAGGCTTATTGAACACATTTTCTAGTTTTGATTGAATATACAACACTGCCAAATCAGCGCTTAAATAAGCTATTACCGTTAAAAGGATGAGAATAACAATCCACCAGCTTTTTTTTATCATAAATTATATGCTATTTTTAGACTCTTTATTATCAATGTTTTGAATCCTTTATATTTAAATATTCTATATAAAGAAAGAACCTTCGTCAAATTTTCATTTGAAACTGTTAGGGATCAGGTATGTGTATCTATTACACCTTTTATTATAGAATCGGGAAAACCCTCTGTATGCATCGGATAAAAAGTAACGCAAGACAGTGGAAGAAATAACTGAAAATTATAGTTTATGTAAGAAACAACTGTATGCTCTATATGCTTCGTATAAATCAGCTTTACTTGATACTTCATAGGGAGAGTGCATACCTAAAAGTGACACCCCACAATCAACAATATCCATACCATAAATAGCAAGATATTTGGCAATTGTACCTCCCCCACCTTCATCTATTTTTCCCAATTCACCTGTTTGCCACACAATCCCATGTTTATTAAATAAATTCCTGATCTCTCCTACATATTCAGCATGAGCATCACTTGAATTATATTTACCACCAGAACCGTTATACTTGCAAATAGTAACTCCGTATCCCAATTTAGTCGCGTTTTGCTTGTCATGGACATCCTGGTAATTAGGATTTATAGCTGGATGCACGTCCGCTGATAGCGCTTTAGAATTAAAAAAAACTTCTTGAAGTTGATAATCCTTTGGTTCTCGCCCGGTTTTAAGAAATAGTTGATGTACGCATCTCTCAAAGAATCGTGATTGAGCACCCGTATTACCCTCACTCCCAATTTCTTCCTTATCCAAAAAAAGAATAAAATTAGTATATTCAGGGTCTTTTTGTGATAAGAGAGCCTGCAAAGATGCATAAGCGCATATTCGATCATCTTGCCCATACGCACCTATAAGACTGCGATCAAACCCTAGCTCTCTTGCCTTAAATGAAGGAACAATCTCTAACTCGGCGCTCACAAGATCCTCCTCTATTACACCATAATTTCTATTTAAAAACTCAAGGACGCCTAATTTTATTCTGTTTTTTATTTTTTTTTCAGGCAGTGGCCTATTGCCAACAATAACAGTGAGCTTTTCCCCAAGGAACGCCTCGCTTACTTTTTTATTATCAAGTATTTTTTTGGAAAGGTGTGGGAGAAGGTCAGCTATTGTAAAAACAGGATCATCGGCTTTTTCCCCAATAGATATCTCAAAGGATGAACCATCTGATTTTATAATTATACCATGCAGTGACAGAGGTATCCCCACCCAATGATATTTTTTGATTCCTCCATAATAATGTGTCTTAAATAAAGCTAAATCCTGATCCTCATACAAGGGATTTGGCTTAAGATCAAGTCGTGGAGTGTCAATATGTGCTACAATAACTCTCAATCCCTCGATCAAATCCCTTTTCCCTAATAGAGCGAGGGCCAAATTTTTGTTCTTATTAGTAAAATAAAATTTATTACGAGCTTTTATATCGGTGATATTTGCAAATCCTTTGTTCTTGATAACTGAAAGTATCTCATTGATAGTCTCTCGTTCAGTTTTTGCACGATTTAAAAAATTAATATAAAGAGCGCTAAACTTAAAAATCTCTTGTATACGTTTGTTGTCAATCAAATCCCATATAAGAGCATTATTTTTTTCAAGGTTTTTATTCATTGTTTCCTTTCATTATAAGTTGGTATAAGATTTGCACCTTAATCAAACTACAATATTTGATAGCACACAAAGAATATCTATACAATTACAAGAAGATAATACCATAGGGTAATCGAAAGATAAAGGAAATAGAATGGTAAAAAATTTCGCATCTTGTGAAATAAGGTTTACCTCGCATCTTGAGCCAATAATCCCAAAGGAGATAAAAGAATTAGAGAAGATCGCGATATGCCAAAGAATTAACCAAAATTATAAAGAAGCAGGATTTAATAATGCAAAACTAGCAAACTGGTATGAAAGACAAAATGAGAAAATTTTGAGAAATAGTCAGAAATTAGCTGGTGATTTTTATTTCAAAGCAGGGGAGTGTTTTATGTTATGCAGTCAAAATGATATTCCCGGACCAAATTGGCATGAATTAGCGAGCCTGCAATTTCTTAAATCAGTTGAATCCCATTTAAAATATGAAGAAGATCTTTTTTTTCATAAGAAAGCTTTTCATTTGATGATCCGTGAACTTCAACAACTTCCCAAAGAGGGGCGCCTCATGTTTAATAGAGTTCTTGAGGCTGAGAAAATGAGCCAGCATCTTATTCAGATTCACTATAAGAGAATTATTAAAAAACTTGAAGAAAAGAATATGATCAATGAATGCGATTTGCTAACAAAAGAGTATTATGAGTGGACAGCAAATAATTCCACAAGTCTAATTCGCAAAATATTATATTGGTTTTGGGGATTAACAAGCGGGTATGGAACGAATGTTGTCCGATGGATTTTTTCTTGTATTATGGTGATCGCATCATATGCAGCTATTTATTATTTTAGCAATCTTGAAACTGAAGTTCATCTCATAGGAATAGACAAATTAATAGAGCGAATTTATTTTAGTGTGGTTACCTTTACTACATTAGGATTTGGAGATATTCTTCCTAAACACTGCTTTGGAATGTGCACAGTGATAACAGAAGTTATTCTCGGAAATCTGATGTTTTTTGTGATGATAACTATTTTAGGAAAAAAGATATTCAGAAAATTATAATCCTATTGGGATATAGCAGTATTCAGCATATTTTGTAAGCTTTCTTTACTCTGGGCACCGACCATTTCATTAATTATTTGGCCATTATTGAACAATATAAGTTTTGGAATAGAACGAATACTATATTGAATGGATTTTTCATGATTCTCATCCACATTAATTTTCCCTATTTTTACTTTACCAGCGTATTCTTGGCTCATTTCTTCCAAGAGTGGGGCGATCATCTTGCATGGTCCACACCATGGTGCCCAAAAATCGACTAAAACCGGCAATTGGGCTTTTATAACTTCATCTTCAAAATTGCTATCTGTAATAGTGATAATATTATGCCCCATATCATTGGTCCCTCCATTTAGTGGTAAATGTTATTGAACAACTCTTTGAAACCGCACACGGGATGGATTTCTTATTCGTTGTTTTACTACGATTTTCTCTTGCATTATTAATGTCCATAAATCTTTATATGCTTTCATCTTGAGTTTTTGGTTGTTCTGTAAAGCACGAAGATTTTTCTTAATTCTCTCATCTTGAGGAAGTTTCTTTTGAGCTTTATTTAATAAAACAATTGCTTCATCTCTTTTTCCTGCTCTGTCAAGGCAGTAGGCATATATTGACCATACAAAGCTTTCTTTGGCATTAGTACGAAGGGTTGTTTTAAATGTTTTATTCATTTTTTCATATTCACCCCTTTTAGAATAGATAAAGCCAAGCATGCATTGCGAAAGATATTCAGTTGATATCCCTTTTTTTAGGTAGCTTTCAGCATTTTTTATATCCCGCTTACAATAATAAATCTGTCCAAGGTGGGAATTAAGTTGAGATGAAATAAAAGGATGATAATGTTTATATTTGTAACCTGTTTTGATCATAGAAATAGCCTGATCCATCCGGTTTTTGCTTAATTCTTTTTGAGAAAATTCTAATATAGATGTTATTTTTTTTAATATAATTTTTGCAAAAATAACAAATGAAATACCGGTGCATAGTAAAGCGATGATAAGGCTCACGTAGAGAGGAAGTCCCATTGAAGAGGCAAAATAAAATATACCTAAGCCTATACCCACACTTGCCAAAATATTTATCATTTATTTTCCTCTCTCTACTTAATAATTTGTAACTTTTGTAACTCCTATTATATACAATAATTTTTTAAAACGCCAGTGTGTTATCCCGCAATTCTTGTCGGTTTTGCGTTAAGATTTTCAACTTAGCATATTTGGCCAAAAGGCGTTTATAATGTCCGTTAAAATCGACTATTAATTGCATTTTGTCCTTCTTTCCGTCTGTTTTTCTTATTATTCCACGACCAAATTTTGAATGATATACAGCAGAGCCGATTGAGTATAATTCATCAGTAGAAGTATTTTTATCTCTGCTCTCGCGATTTGTCCCAAGTGGATGTTGGACTGAATAGATGTAATGGTTGGGAATTTCATCCAGAAAACGTGATCTTTTATTATATTGCAAAGTACCAAAAATATTTCTTCTCGCAGCCCAGGACAAAAGAAGCTTTTTTTTGGCCCTTGTCATTCCAACATAACATAGCCTCCTTTCTTCTTCAAGTTCAGCTGTCGTGTTTAAAGAACGCCTGTAGGGAAAAAGGCCTTCCTCCATGCCAGCTATAAAGACGACAGGAAACTCCATGCCCTTTGCGCTATGAATAGTCATTAATGTTACTCTTCCCATTACTGTATCTTTATACTCGTCCGTCTCGCTTACCAGGGCTACTTGATCTAAAAATTTAGCGAGATTATTATTTCCTGAAGGATTATTTTTATCAAATTCTATAGTAGCTGATACCAATTCATCTATATTTTCCATTCTGGTTGTAACAAGATCTGAGTTTTCCTTTTCAAGATATGTTTTATAATCACTCTTTTCTAATATATTTTTCAGGAATGGTGTTATTTTACCAGAGGCAGAGGGATTATTAATTTGATTCATAAGCAGAAGAAAAAATTTTTGTAAACGGCTACGAATTGCAGAATTGATAATGGAAGTCTCATCTGATTTGCTAATCACTTCAATTGATTCAAAAAGCGATAATTTATGCTCTTGTGCATAAGAATTTAACCGTTCAAGAGTAATTCCCCCTATACCTCGAGGTGGAACATTAATAATTCTGCTGAGACTGATATCATCCTTAGGATTATTGATTACTCTTAGATAGGCAATAAGGTCTTTTATCTCCTTTCGTTCATAAAAGCGGAGCCCGCCTACTATTAAGTAAGGAATTCCCGCATTTCTTAAAGCCTCTTCAATAATACGTGATTGGGCATTTGTACGATATAAAACAACAAAATTTCCATAGTGAGGAAATGATGAGGCATAATTATGCTTAATTGAGCCACAGATAAAATTAGCTTCTTCATGGCCGTTACAAGCGGAAAAACAATAGATCTTTTCCCCAATTTCATTCTTTGTCCATAGCTTTTTTTTCTTCCGTGTTTCATTATTGGAAACTAAAGCTTCTGCTGCTGCTAAAATTGTGTGTGTAGAACGATAATTTTGTTCGAGGTATACTATTTTTGTCCCCGGATAGCGATTTTCAAAATTCAACACATTTTTAATCTCAGCCCCACGCCATTTGTAAATGGATTGATCATCATCCCCAACAACGCAAATGTTTTTATATTTTTGAGCAAGCAAGTCCAAAAAAGTAGATTGAGCATAATTTGTATCTTGATATTCATCTACCAAAATATAGGGTAGCTTCTCGTGATAATACTCAAGGACGTCTGGAAACGCTCTGAAAAGATCTACACATTGTATGATTAAATCTGCAAAGTCCAAACCGTCATTTTTTTTAAGATAGTCTTCATACATTGAATATAAAAGCGCAACCTTTTTTTGAAAAAAATTTTGAGCTTGTTCTTCATACTCCCTGCAAGAGATCAGATTATTTTTTACTCGATTTATTTCAGCAAGAACAGAGGAGGATGTAAGCCCTTTTTCTGGTAAATTTGCTTCTTCAATACATTTCTTCATAAGAGAAATCTGATCCGACTTATCAAATATGAGAAAGTGCCCTGATCGATCTAGTTTTTCGCTATGATTTCTCAGGATTCTCACACATGCAGCGTGAATGGTGCTGATGAAGATTTTTTGTGCCTTATCACCTAATAATTCTGAAAGGCGAGTTTGCATGGTTTCAGCAGCCTTATTAGTAAAAGTAACGGCGAGTATATTCCAAGGATTCATACCCATAACCTTCACAAGATAGGTTATTCGGTAGGTAATTACACGTGTTTTCCCAGACCCAGCGCCAGCAAGAACTAATAAAGGACCGTGTATATGTGTAACAGCCTCTAATTGAGAGCGTGTTAATGATTGTTCAAAACATAATTCAGGATCCATAAAATAATACTAGGCACCTGCTGGCGCGACGGCAAAATTGGCTATCTCGATTTTTGAATATGAAATCCAAGGATTCATATTATGAGGTTATATTCATAAAATAATTGCTTCATAATTAAAGTGTGCACTATAACAGGAAACACCTCCTCACAATTCAGTAACTTCATAATATCATAAGAAAGAGCACAATGCAATTATTAAAGACTACCCACTAATGCTTATTATGCCGCACTCTAAGAAGTACAAGGGATTTCTCCTCGCCGACAAAGCAATTAACCATAATAATCGTTCCACAACCTAGTCTGGCTTCAGTTCAAATATACCTTGATCCAAAAGAGCCCCATTATATAAAGCCGTAGCGGTATATGATCCGGCTATGGTTATCTCTCCTAAAGCATCGATTAAAACTTCTCCATTAAGCAAAATATTACAATCGTCATCAATTAAAACTTCTATAAAAACACCGTTGCCAGTTATGGTACCGGTAAAGTCGGAAAGGCCTTGGCCTTGAATAAGAAAATCTTTAAATTTTATACCACCCTCAAGGACAATACCTTCCTGATCAATTTCACATTTTTTAATATCACCGTCGTCGTTACGAAGCGTGCTTTCCCAATCACCCGTATAGTCTCCTTCAATATCGAGTATGACAGCAGCAGCAGAATAGGTCGTTACATTAGGCCTGTATGGATTCGTTATTGGTAAAGGATTAGTAACAGGAGCAGCTGCAAAAGGAACCGATGTAAGACTCGGTAAGTAGTAATTGGTTGCGGCTGATGAATATGCGGGATTAGCAGTAATAGAAGGATAATAATATCCGCTCGTTGTCGCCGTGGGGTTAAAGTTCGTGAAAGGCAAATAACTTCCCGTAATACTGGCGGTCGAAGCTGTTGAAGGCAAATAAAATGAATTAGTGTTATACGAAATAGTTGAGGGTGCATCAGTTGAATAATAAGGAACACTGGGGATAGTCTGAGTTAATGGGGCGGAATTAGGTACATAAAAAGAGGTAGTGAGGATTGATGAAGGTACAAGAGTGTTCACATATGAAGTTGTAGGAAAATAACTGCTAATAGTATTGTTAAAATAAGGAGCAAAAGGGAATTGCGCATAACAAATATATGATCCAAATCCTACAATTAATCCTATCACAAAACATATTGTAAATGTTTTTTGAAAATTAGTCATAATAATGTCCTACCCATTTTATAATGTTGTTTAATTACATCCTAATAAGTGTATCACCTCCTAACCAGTCAATAAGCATTAATTTTCAGTCTTTTCTCCTCTCTAATTAAATTGTCTAAAACTAGACGCTTTATATGTATGATAAACTATTTATATAGTGTAATTAATAGTTTTCGTTATTGTCGTTTTTTGCATACCCTATGCCAAAACGAATAAATAATAAATAAGCCCTTTTCTTGACATATAATTGCAATATCTAGTATATTTTTTATAAGACTATGTATATTTTAAAATCTATCTATGCGACCAATAAATAAATATAAAACTATTGAGAAGCCGTATATATTTTATGTCTTAGCATTCGATGTTTTATAACTGAATATTATTGATAATTTTTGCTGTTGATATTTTTTAGAAAAGTATACGGAATAATTATTGCATATATTATATGACAAGTATATGCTAAGAGAGCTGCAAGAAATTTTTAGTAATATATTATATCTAATTGATTTATGAAGATTATGCCTACTTATGAGGTAAACAGCTATTCTTCAAAAGGAAGATTAAGGAGATAAATAACATGAAGAAATTGATTATTATTTTTACAGTGGTGCTGCTCATATTAATCGAATTGAAAATAAATCCTGTTTTCCCTGCTGGTTCAGTTGTTCTGGATTGGGTAGGAGTGGATTTGCAAAATCAAAATTATTATACCGATGGAGTTAATCCGGATAGTGGCATTGATGGTGACCAATTTGACTTTCGCATAAAGTATGTTGCTCTTGACAACGCCGCGCCCTCTATAGCGCAGCTTTGGATAGACAGGAATGGTGACGGGGATTATAATGATACAAATGAGCGCCATACCATGGCTGAGTATGATACAAACGATAAAACATATAGTGAGCCAGAGGGAAAGATATATCAGTATCTTACTATCATTAATTATAAAGGCAGCTTAAGTGTTCCTTATACATTTTATTTTAAAAGTACTTCAGGGTCGTCTGCGTATTCTCAAGAAAAATATATTTCAGTCTCTCCGGGCGATAATTATCCGAGGCTCACATGGACGGGTGAAACAAATTTTGAGAATGATGGTGTGCATAGAGAAAATATGAGGTATATCTTTCATATTACCTATATTCATAACACTTTTCAGGATGATATGACTCCATTCAGAGCAGAGGTGTGGATTGATATAGATGATGATGGCGGCTATGAGAGTGATGAGAAATTTACCATGGATAGTTTTAATGAGGCTTCCTATGATGAAGGGAGGATATTTGAGTATATTCATGGAGAGGGAATTACATTTGATGATGATGAGGAGCATACTATTGCCTACCGTTTTTATTTTGAGGATGATTATAATGGAACGATAGCGATAGGGGCGGAAGATATTGTGGGTGACCCAACGGATGAAACGAATAATACATTTACTGTTACCGGCGAGCCAGAGCAACCAGGCACCGCCAAACCTACCCTTTATTTTTATAGGGCAACAGGTTATCAAAATGATGGTGTTCAGCCTGGTGAGGATGGAGAAGGGGGAGATGGTGGCACACAATTTACCTTTAAGGTGACCTATCAAGATGCGGAACTCAAAGAATCCCCTGGCAAAGCCCAAGTGTGGATAGATATTGATAATAACGAAAAATATGATTCATATGAAAAATATAATATGCAAATTATTGGCACAAATGACAGTGAGGGCGAATTTCACTATCAAGCTACGAAAACGATATATTATGCAAGAAATACTCCGACAGACGATGATGATATCTCTTTCAGATTCTATTTTGAAAATCAAGACGGGACGGTTGCTATAGATGATCCGGATTATGACGGTGATCCAACAGATCCGGCTGAAAATGATTTTGATATGGACAAAGCGGGGTATCAACCAGAGATTAGTTGGCCTCAGGATGATGTGAATAAATGCGTAAGTATTGATCCTGAGAGTGGAGATTATAGCTTTACAATTATCTATAAGGACGAGGATAATGTCGCACCTTTAGAGACATCTCTCTACATTGATATAAACAAAGATGGCGACTATACGAAAGGGGAACGTCGCACAATGGTGAAAGATCCCAACAATGATGACTTTGATGGTACTGATGGCCCGGGTGTTGCGTATATTTATTCTACCAGTTTTGATCCGAATGCCATTGTGAAGGGAGAAAATTATTCTTTCCGTTTTCTTTTTCATGATGGTAAAAACATCGCCTCGGGACCGCCCAATGAAGATAATACCTTTCAGTTTATCAATGATGCGCCGACACTTACTCATACTGGCACACACTTAATTGTAAATGGGGGTCAATTAGTTCATTTTACAGTAAACTATAAGGATAAAGAGAACAATCCCCCTCTTGTAAGAGAACTATGGTTGTATGGCTATGGGGATGGGGATTTACAAAATATAGACCGTATTGAAATGCAGGCGGTAGACCCCAATGATTATGACTATATGAACGGCAAGGATTATACAGTGGAGAAGAGATTCTATTACTGTGGGGTTGAGCCTAATGAGGATGTAATCAATTATAGCTATCATTTTGAGGACAAGTATAATCTGGCAGAGGATGCAAGTGGAGATAATTTTACAATTACAGTTAAAAAGGTTGGCACTACACCTAACCTTGGGTGGTGGGGTGAGACAGGATTTGAAAACGATGGCGTGCATCCTAATCTGATTGATGGTCTCAATGGATTTTTTAAATTCAAAATCAATTACAAAGATCCAGATAATCAGGCGCCTCTGTTTTCCCAACTGTGGATAGATACTAATAATAATGGATTATATGATAGTAGTGAACGATATGCTATGGTCCCAAGTTCAACACAGAGCACTTTTACCGAATGGAGAAGTTATTATTATATAATATGGATTTCAGCGATTGATGAGTCTAAGGCAAATACCTTTCATTACCGTTTCTACTTTAATGATGGGGCAAATATGGCACAGAATGTTGATACTGTTGCCCTGCCTGTTGTTCATGTGGATAATAATGATCCTTATATAAAGGTAAATATAGAAAAATCAAAACCAGAGCTGTCCTGGGTTGGCGAGGAAGGCTTTGAATCAGACGGCGTTGATCCTGACACCGTTCAAGCGGGAGGGCCTGCTACTTTTCGAGTACAATATGCAAGTTCCGAGGGGATGGCCCCTCAAGATAAGCATGTTTGGATCGATTTGGATGGTGATGCTGCATTTGAACCTGATGAAAAATATTCCATGTTCAGAGAAGGGGATGTCAATGAAGATCCTAATTACAGATTAGGAGTTATTTATGGGGTTCAAATGCCAATTTTTTACAATGGTACTCAAAATTTAAAATATAAATTTCATTTTTCCGATAGAGAGTATTCTGCCGTGGGAGTTGCTGCTGCTGAGAAACTATTTTCTGTTAGCCCAGGGGGTATCATTCCTCAGATTTCCTGGGGTGAGGACACAGTAAAAGGGCTTAATTTCAATAGAGAAACCAATAATGTATGTTTTAGTGTAGAATATCAGGATGGTGATGAGGCACATGTTGTGGTTCCATTTGTCTCAGAGATATGGTTAGATATAAACCAGAATGACTTTTATGAGGATGATGAAAAAAGACAGATGAGTCTTGAGTGGGATAGTAACACCGTGTATATATATTGTGTTAACTTAGATACTTTAGTTTCAGAGGGCTTTAGCGGAGCAAACCTTTCTTATCAGTTTAAATTTGCAAATCAGAATAATTTTGCCCAGGGGGAGGCTACAGAAAGAGCTTTTGCATTCAAGGAGCCAACATTATCCTGGTCCCAGGCTGATCCAAATTTTGTTGATAAAGGAGTGTATCCTGAATTAGCGCGAAGTGGGAGTACAGTAACCTTTAAGGTCTCTTATGAAACTGAAAGCAATGATCTTCCTGTTACTAAGCAGGTATGGGTCTGGTCGGATCCGGATGATGATGGAGATTTGGAAATTGATGTATATATTGATATGAATATGATTGATCCAAATTCCATACCGATAGAATATGAGAAAACATGGGTAACACCTCAGCACGAAGGAGGATGGGTGAACTATCGTTTTATATTTAATGATGGCTATAAAGACGCAGTCAGCAATCCCACCTATGTTGATTCAGAGGGTAAAATTAGTGGCCCTGCAGAGGACAGCCAATTTTATATAAACAGGCCTCCAATACTACGATTTAACCAGGATTCTGCCACATATACCGTTAATCCAAATTTAGCTGTCGATGATCCTAATGCTGTTCTTGTTGATCCCAATTTCAATGTAATTGATCCAAATTTTGCCTATATGCCACGTGAAGAAAGTGGGCTCTATACATTAAATGTTATCTATGCGGATGCGGATAATCATCCGCCTGATCCAAATGCTGCTGCGTATATTATTCTTGATGCGAACACGCCGATTAGTCAATCACTAGCACTTTTTGCACGTTATGAGGATGATGACAATTATGAAGATGGCAAGATATATACTTGTTATCAGGTACAGCTTCTATATAATCCGGAAAATAATGGCAACCATACGTATAGAATTCATTTTTATGATGGTTATCATGAGAGTGAATTATTAGGTTCTTTTTACCTCCCTCCTTATTATGAGGTGCCGGAGTTATTTTGGCCTGAGAATGAGGAATTTGAAGAAAACCAAGCTATTAAGAAGGATCCATATACTGCAAACCTTTATAATTTTCAGATAACCTATAGTGATGCTGATGCGTTAGATCCAAATAAGAGTATTGAAGAGCTTATTCCCCAAAGAAGCTTGCTGGTTGATCTTGATAATGACGGAGTGTATGATCCAAATAAGGAGATATTTGAAATGGAGGAAATAGATCCCGTTGATACTGACCTGGTACTGGGCAAGATCTTTATTAAAGACATTGAGTATTCAGGAAACGGACCATTAACCTATAGATTTTTATTTCATGATGGCCACAATATAGCAGCAGGTGCTCCAAGTGAAGATACCTATTTTGATTTGATAATACCAACCCTTACTTGGACTGGAGAATCTGGATTCAAAGTAGATGGAATAGAATCAATAGATTGGGAGCAGAATCAGGTTGAAAATTTTGAGTTTCGTATAAAATATGAGGATAGAGGTGGAGTAGTTGCGGATGTTCGACAGGTATGGATTGATATTAATGGGAACGATGAATATGAAGATGATGAGAAATATGATATGAATCTTTATAGAACGAGTAAGGATGTGAATTCAAATATCAGAGTTTCTTATTATTCTTATAAAATAGTAAAAAATCAGATACTCTATGATAGTGAAAAGCCAATCAAGTATAAATTTTATTTTTTGAGTCCGAATAATAGAACTGCAATAACAAAGACCCCAGATAATGGGGATCCAACAGAAGATCAACTACTTACTTCTTTTGGGAGTATACCTCTCCTTTCTTTTACATCAGAAGATTATCCAAAGGGTGTGGATCCGGAAATAGGGGAAAGTGAGGATGCATTTAATTTTAGAGTTACTTATAGTGACGCTGATGATGAAGAACCTCAGAGTGCTCAAGTCTTAGTGTACTTAGATGCAAATACCGACCCGACATTTAGTCGCAATTTAGTCGAGGCATCGACGGCGAATGACTATAGCGAGGGAAAAGATTTTTATACCTTAGAGCCGGTGAGATTGAATAATTATATAGCTTCCGGCATATTTAAGATTATTAAATATAGATTCCTATTCAGTGATTATCATAATATAGCTCATGGGACACCAACATATTTCCATTCTTTTGTGCTTAATAATCATAGACCCTCGATTGATAGTGATAAATTGGATGATGTTATTTTTAAAGTAGGAGAATATGTAAATATTAAAAAATTAGTTTTAGAGGCTACTACTGATCCGGATGTTGAGTATGGGGATGAGCTTAAGGTTTCGTATCTCTCAGAATCACAATGGGTATCTGCGAATAATCTTCTCACCTTTACAAGTGATGATGTAGGGGAGGGACATAGGTTGTGGATCAAGGTTGTGGATCAATATGGAGAAGAGGATATCGAGATAGTGACCTATAGTGTTTCTGATATAATAGGGTCGCTCAGCGGGAAGCTAGTTGAATTGGGAGATGAAACTGTGCCAATAGAGGGAGCAGAAATAGCAGTTATTGATCCCAATCAAACTGATATTATTGTTGATCCAAATATGATAAAGGCAATAAGTGATCCCAATGGCAATTTTAGGCTTACGGTAAATGAAGGGACCTATAAATTAATAGTATCGAAACCAGAATTTGAGATGAAGATTACTTCACCAATAACGATTGATGCCGGACAAGATAGTGAACTTATAGCGCCTATTCTTTTAAATCCTTATGTAGGATTGATTTCTGGCTGGGTCCAAGATCTCGAGGAGAGAGATATGGTCTTTGCAAAAGTAAGAGTAACAGCTGTAAGGATAGGCCAAAATTACAGGAGGGGCGTATATTGTCTGGAACCGGACGCAGATAATAAAGCATATTTTAATCTCTATCTTCCGAATGGAGACTATAACCTGATTGTATCCGGAGAGGATTATAAGACAATTAATGTCACTAATGGTGGTGTGGGATTTGAAGTGAATCATAATTATAATCCTGATTTTCCTAATACCTATCCAAATCCTTCGCAATATAGTGAACTTGGAATTACCTTGGAGACAAAAGTTGACTGGAGAATAACCTCATATGAGGTCAATGTAAGTGAAGATCCTAATATCGTCATAAATGAGACCAAGATCATCATTGCTCAAGAAGGAGTGATTGAACCTGATATTGCCGAGATCGATTATGATTATAATGAAACGGCCGAGATAATTGGCGTAATTGATCCTAATAGTAAGCAGCTCCCTGAAGATGATTATGCTGTCCCTCATTATCAGATTATTTACAATGATTATGCGGGAGAAGCAACGGGTACAGTGAGAATTACGTTAGAGATTCCGGCTAAAGATAAATATATCTATGTGCCTTCAGTGATGTATGCCTTTGATATCCACCCCGAGAAGACCCCAGCAGAAGATGAGGTATCGACAAATGAGCCTCTTATATGGCTTACCACTCAGAATAGCATTGATCCAGACCTGGGGGGGACAGCTGGATTTGATCCGAAGACACTCGGCCAGTATTTCGATAGTACCTATATTTATATCCCCCCTGGAGTACTTTCAGAGGGAGGAAAAATGGCTCGCATAAAAAGAGGAGCTCGGAGAGATACGAGACAGGTGAGTTATGAATATACTATTGATATCCTGGGGGATAATGATCTGCCGGATTCTGCTGCTCTGTTATTTGATGAAGATGAATATCTCACAATTTCTATGCAAATAGATCCTAATCGTTGGAATGGCCATCTCCCTGATGTGGAAATTCGCTATTATGAAGATTCTGCAGACATTGAATGGAAAACAAGTAATATTAATCCTAAATTACAGAAAATTAATAATAGGACTATTGCTTTTAAGACAAATCATTTGAGTACTTTTGCAGGTTTTTCAATAATTCCAACTAATTTAGACGCTGAAATCAAACCTGACGGAGAAATACATCTTGTGTGGGAAGACAATGCAATGAATGAGACAGGATTTAGAGTGCAGCGCAGCATCAATACAGGGGGGAATTTTATAAATCCGCTTACGATTACTCTCGATGATCCAAATATAACAGAGTGTACGGATTCAAATATTGAAATTGGTATTGAATATATGTATAGAGTGCAGGCACTTACACGTTCAGGTGGAACGAGCTATTCAAATACAGTCACGATTCGTTATCCTTCGAAGGGTGGTAAAGATGATTCAGGAGTAGGGTGCTTTATTACAATTGCGTGGTAAATTAAAAATTTTACTCAAAGTACGTTTGGATTTTTAGTAGTTATATTAAAATGTGAGAGAAAGCTGGGCTGTGACTTTATGGGTAATATGATCATCGTCAACAAGTGAATCTGTAAATGATCTTTTTTCATATAAATATTCAAGGCATAGGAATGTTTTTTCAAAAAGAGCATAGGAAAGAATTGCACCATACCTGTATTCTTTGATTAATAATAAATCCTTCGCATATTTGCAGTGCTCGAATTTAATTGCAGATAAAAAGCGGTCGGCGAGGCCAAGAAATCCCAGCTCTGAATTCAACGCATATGGTTCTATTTGAGTCATCATTAAGGTAGTGTGATCAGTGTAATTTATAAAATCAAGAGCCCCTACAAACTCAAAATTAAATGAAAAAGGGCCTTGTTCTGCTTTGATGTAAATATTTATTCCACCTATATGATTCCATAAGGTTTTGTCCTTAAAATAATGTTGTAAGCCATTAGTATCAGAGATATGAGAAAGATAGGATAAGCCAAAGGCGAAGGGGGAAAAATCGGATCTCTCAATGTTGATATTGATGATATAATCAGCTATTCGTTCTTCAGATTCAATAAGATCAAGTTCATTTTCTTTAAATGCACTTAATCCAAGATTTATTCGTCCATAACTATATACCATTACTCCTCCTGCTTCTTTGATCTCTCCAATTCTTTTTGTATAAGGATCAGATATAAAACTCGAAGTGAATTTACCGAATGGGAGATATGTTTTTCCTATTGTAAAATAAAGAGGAAGGTAAAAGAAGGGATCTACGATAGTCACCGCTGCTTCATCAACAAGGAAATTTTTATTTACTGAATCATCTTCCTTTAAAAATGCCAGATGTACTGATGTATACCTGCCCATGCTCCGTGTAAATGTTAATTCGACTGTCGCGAGGCTCATATCAAGAATGGAGGTGTTCAGATTAGGGTCTATGTCACTATAACTGGCCTCAATTTCTATTGAGCCGCCAAGGGAAAAAGCAGATAAAGGCTCCTGTGCGCATATTTCATGTAACGAGGGACAGAGTATAATGGGTATAATAACGAAAAATAAAAAAAAATTTCCACTTGTGTGCAAAGATAATTACTCCCTAAAAAAAGGGGGAAATGCATTTTCTTTGCATCTCCCCCTTACATGAACGGTGCATAAATTAAAATTCGATAGCAAGCTGTGCTGTAATTGACGTTGCCGTATCTTCATCTCCACCACCGGCAGGTTCATAACCAGTACTATTGAGGATCTCAACTCCCAGCGTTGTTGCGTCATATAACCCATAAGATGCAGCAACACCGAAACGAGACTCAAAAGCATCAGGTATGTCCTCTTGATCCATAGTCTGTTCATATTTCCCCGCAATCTCAAGTCTTTCAGAAACCTCATATGCAAGTTCCACATTCCACGCTCCGGGTTTTTTGCCATCTAATGTGCCTAATCCAAGGTCCCCTGATTCAAATTCGCTCATTGCTTGTATATATTCCGCCTCCAGTGTAAAAGGCCCGCTTTTTGAGGTTAAAAAGACATTTAATCCGCCAACAGAGGAGTCAACGTAAGGATAATTTGTACCTGTATCATCATCAGTTGCAATGCTTTGCATTGCATCAGTGTCTGCAATATTAGTGATATAACCTACACCAAAGGTTATGGGCATGTTGTCAGATTGGATATCGAATGTCAGATTCATTACAAATGTATTAATCATATCATCATCGCTGCTATCTGTCTCTGAAATATCCCCGTTACAGAAGCCAAGAGAAAAACTCGTGAGCCCCTTTGTATACCCGAAAAGCAAAGCTGATTCTGATGTTTCTCCAAGCTCGAGAGTAAATGGATCACTAATGAAATGAGTGGCAAAATTGCCAAATGGGACAAACATCCGTCCTATAGTGAGAGAAAAGGGGCATTTTTCTTCATTCGCAATTGTAATAGTACCGCTATCCACAACCACTTCCTCTGTTTCATCCTCTTCCCATAAAAGAACAACATTTCCTTTCACACTTTCACATATATCAGCGTCCAATCCAATCTCGACGGTTGCAAGTGTCACATCGGATACTGATCTCTTAGTGCCACTTTCTTCTTCACTTACATATCCAAATTCTGTCTCGACAAGACCGCTTATCTCAAGAGCCGCCTCTGAGCGTGTAGCTGCTAGGGAAAGAATAAAAAGAAAACATAGCCCCAAAATAAATACCACATCAAAAAATTTTTTTTTCATATTTTTTTTCCTCAATTAAAATGTTTTTAAATTACCTGCTTTAACAAATTGTGTCCTGCTTTCTTACCACCCCCCTTTTATCTCCTTAAGCCCTTGGCAAGATCAATAATTTTGATACAGAGCTTCCGCCTATCACTTAATTCACTTGCCTTAATACCGCATGTTATACTTTGTAGTGCACATAGTTTATACTAACTCTCGTCCTGTAGTAGTCATCGTCAATTTCCCATGCTTGACTCCTCTGTTTTTAATAAGACTATTGGCAATTTCCTGTATTTTTGCTGAGAGCCCCCTGACCACAAGAACCTCGAGACAATTATGTTCGTCAATATGCACATGAAGGCTTGATATGATGGAATTACAATATTTATGCTGGCATTCCACTAATCGATCACTAATATCTCCTGCATCATGGTCGTAAACAAGTGTTATTGTCCCCATAGTTTCGTGATTGCTATCCTTCCATTCTTGTGATACAAGATTCTCTCTGATAATATCCCTGATTGCTTCAGAACGATTTACATAACCTTTTTTATGAATATATAGATCAAATTTTTGTAAAAGTTCGCTATTCATGGATACGCCGAATCTAGATACCTTCTCCATCCTTTTCTCCTCAGATTCACTTTTTTTCATCCGCTGTAAAAGCTTTGTTGATCTTATTTGTTTCTGATATATTATATTATTAACTTTATTATTGCAATTTCAGAAGGATTTATTTTAAAATTTTCTGATAAGCAGCCATAAACCCATAAGCCCAGCGAAAGAGAAGCCGATAATGCCTAGTAGAGAATAGCCTTTAAACGAAGGCCCTTTACGAATAGAAATAATAATCGAAGAACCGATAACGAGAGATGAGATTAAAAGACTTAAGGAAAGGCGCTCACTTGATTGATGAATCTCTTTGATGAGATTCTCAAGCCCTTTATGCTCAAATTTAATGCTTTGCTCTCCTCTGCTTAATTTATTTAATAAAAGTAAAAGCTGCTGCGGGAGTGATTTAGCAACCTCAGAGATATAGTACGTATTTTTCTTTAAGATGTTTAGTAGTGTCCGTGGTCTCATTCTTTCCTTGAGCAGATGTTTTGCATAAGGGCGTGATATTTCAATGAGACTCATATTGGGATCAAGCTGTCTGCCAACTTCTTCGATAAAAAGAAGAGTTTTCCCCAAAAGCATCAAATCAGTGGGCACTCTAATCCCATGTTTTAAGGATATCTGAATGGTGTTATTTAATAATTCTCCGATATTAATCTGCTTGAGAGACAAATCATAGTAAGTTTCTATAAAATCGATGAAGTCACGCTTAAAATCTTTCATATCGACTCCAGCACCGAGAAATCCCAATTTTGTATATTCGTGTATGAGTTGATCATAATTTTTATTGAGAAAAGCAAAAAGGACATTCGTGCAATTTGCGATAAGATCCTCATCAAGACGACCGACAATGCCAAAATCAATCAAACCTATGGCGCCTTTTTCATTCATAACAAAAAGGTTCCCGGGGTGCGGATCACCATGAAACAATCCAAATTCGAGGATTTGTTTAAGAAAGATATTACAGCCATTTTGAGCAATTTGTAATCTATCCCAGCCGAGGCGATCAAACGTTGTGACTTCATCGACAGGGACACCAGACAGACGTTGAAGCACGAGCACCCTTTTAGAGGAAAATTCAGAATAGACCTTTGGGATTATAATACGGTCATCATCTTTAAAATTATTATAAAAGCGGTTAGTATAGTTTGCTTCAAGAGAAAAATCTAATTCCTTGCGAATTGACTTTGAAAATTCATTCACGATCCCGACTAGATTAAAGGGACGGGTTTCAGGGAGATATTTTTCCATCAAATGACTAAGATGAAAGAGAATGTTTAGATCAGTATAAATAATATTTTCAATTCCTGGCCGCTGAACCTTAATAATAACATCTTCTCCAGTTTTAAGGATGCCTTTATGGGCCTGGGCAATTGAAGCAGCTCCTGATGCATTTTCATCAACATAGTGAAAAAAATTATTCAATGTGCCGCCCAATTCCTTTTCAATTACTTCTTTTATCCTGTTAAAGGGAAGAGGAGGCAATTTATCTTGAAGTTTTTTAAGTTCAGTAGCGTATTCTTCCGGAACTAAATCTGCTCTGAGGCTTAAGAGTTGAGCAAATTTGATAAATGTGGGGCCAAGCTCTCCGAATACTATCCGGAGACGAACTGGTGTCCCAATTCGTTCCTTTTCTTGAGCAGAGGGCTTTTTTAAAGTGAATATTCTTTTACTTGTAGACAGGACATATTGAAGATTGAGCTGTTCAATGATATGCCCAAATCCATGCTTAATTAATACATTGAGGATTTGCCTTAATCGTTTAATATTCTTTATGGTCTGTCCGATATGAGGCAATTCCACCTATCAATCCTTATAGTTTTTACTTTTCTTTTGTGAGTTTCTTTATTGCTTCTTCAAGTTTAGCTAATCGATTATTTATTTCTTCAAAATTTTTATTCTTCCTGCAAATATCCGAACTTTTTACATATTTTTTAACGAGTTCAGAGACCTTTAATTCAATTTCCTTACTCGATGATTCAATCCTTGCAAGCATTTTCTTTAATAAGCTCTCTCCCTCCGTATAACTAATCTCCCCCTTTTTTACTAATTCATCAATAAATGCTCGTGCCTTTTCCTCAGACCATGCCACAAAACCTAAACCGGCTGCAATTAATCGGTGTAATACTTTAGCTACATTTGAATCGTCTCCCATCGCTATTCTCCTTATCTTTTAATCAAAATATAATAAAAAAAGTCTAGTAGTAATTAATAACATGTATAACGGTATCTGTCAATTGTTATCTCTCCTTTGCGCTGTATGTTTTTAAATTTTTATCTTATAATATGTCACTCCCTCATAATGGACCGGCGTGAACCTATCGGTAATGCCTATAAGAGATTCAGTAGAGCCAATAAAAAGAGTACCATCGACCTGGAGATTATTTGCAAGCCGCTCAATTACCTGCTTTTTAAAAGTGTGAGAAAAGTATATGGTAACATTACGGCATAAGATCACGTCAAATTTGCCCAAGTGAGAAAAATTGTGTTTTAGATTGAGAGTCTTGAACCTTACCTGTCCGCGAATTTCATCATTTAATATCCATTTAGTGCCCTGTTGTAAAAAATAATTTTGTCTATATCCATTAATCATACCCCTCGAAATTGCGATCTTATCATAGCTGCCCGACCTTGCAACAGATAGTGCAGTTGGGGAGATATCTGTTCCCAGGATTTCAAAATGATCCCAATTAACCTCTCTATTTTCCCTTATTGCCTCATCAATCAATATTGCGAGAGAATATGGCTCTTGTCCGGTTGAGCATGCCGCAGACCACACCCTAATTTTTTGTTTTCGTTTTTGAATAAGGGCTGATATTAATTGAGGGAGCAAAATTTCTTTTAGAATGATCCATGGTTTATAATCACGAAACCATAATGTCTCATTTGTAGTCATCGCATCAATGATTTTATCTCCAAGCCTGCTTTGAGGATCATGTTTTGCTTGAAATATGAGCTCTTTTAAGCTGCTACAGTTATTCTTCATCGCTAAAACCATAAGGCGATTTTCTATAAGGTAATCTTTATTGTCCTCTATATATATTCCACACTGTGTCTCCAAATATTCCCTAACAAGCCTCAAATCTTCTTGTACAATATTTTTTTTGGTAAAACTCATAACCGTTATTAATTCCAAAAATATAATGGACGTGATGAATTTTTATTTTATAATCGGAATACTGGACTGAGAGCTTTGAATAAGAAGATAAAAGAGGCTTGTAGTGGAAAAAGATTAATCCGTAAGTAATTTATATATTTTAACGCCAATTGGTAAGAAGCAAAAAATATTCTTGTTTGTACTATATAGGTATATCTTTTATACTATCATCTGCTATTAACATAACAAACTAATAAAAAATGAGCAATTTAGCACCCGGTATTATAAATTTAGAAAAACAGAATAGAAATTTGCAGGAGAGGGTTGATGAATTATATGCTTTACTCTATATGATCAAATTAGTGAGTAAAAGCCATGATCCTGAAGAAATTTTAGGAAAAGTTGCTGATTATATGAAGACTACGCTTCATATGGATATGCTTTCAATTTTATTATTAAATCAGAAGAATAATATATTGATCCCACGAGTAAGTGTAGGCTTTCCCCAAAATCTAATAAAAAATATAAAGCTTCCTGGCGATAATAAAATAATTGATGAAATTACAATAACAAAGCAAGCAAAAATAATTAAAGACGTAAGCACGAACAAAAAATTTATAGAAAGTTTTGATTATAAGATTATAAACGGTTCTTTTATGGGGCTTCCTTTATTAAAGGATAATCAATTGATAGGAATTATTAACCTTCATAAGTTGGCAACAAATGCTTTTTCAGAATCAAATAGAGAGTATTATATGTTGGTAGCTGATTATATTAGCAATTCTATTGTAAAAGCCACTCTCTTTCAAGAAGCAAAAAATTTATCAAATATTGATGATTTAACACAGCTATTTAACCGGAGATACTTTTTTGAAGTCGCCTATCAGGAAATAAAACGTGCCAAAAGGTACTGTCGAAAAATATCATTACTTATGTTAGATATTGATCATTTCAAGCATTTTAATGATTATTACGGGCATTTAAAGGGAGATTATGCCTTGAAGGTTGTAGCGAGGATATTACATTCTCATGCACGGGAAGCTGATATAGTAGGAAGATTTGGGGGTGATGAATTTTTAATGCTTCTTCCTGAGACTGACAAAACGGGGTGCAAAATACTTGCAGAAAGAATTAGACAAAAGATTGCTCACGTTTTTCCTTTTTCAAATGAAGGACTTCAACCTCATCTTACCGCAACTATAGGTATAGCTACTTTTCCTGATGATGCGCAATGCCGCCATTCATTATTAGAATATGCAGATAAGGCCTTATATTTTGGAAAAATTAATGGACGTAATATTGTTTCGTCTACTGTCTGCTCAGATTTATATTACCTTCCTGCGAGCAGATCAATATTTAATTATCTTTATAAACCTGTCAAAAAGAAATCTTCGCTTGTGGCGAACCTTGGCGAGAAAATAGAGAGGATTCACTAAGAATTATTCAAAGTATTTGATTCGCATACCAATAGGAATAGGTGCATAGCTTTTTGTAATGAGAGCGGTCGAAGTATGCGGTTCTGTGCGTAAAATAGATAGTTCTCCAGTTTTGTGATATATCACATCAGGAGCAGCTTTAGATGTGCTCTGATCGACAAGCGTTTCCCGTCTAAAGGTATAGAAATAATTACCCGGTTTGATATTATCGGCCGATCCGATATCTAAATACACAATATCATAGACAGACATATTAAGTTTCGTTTGTTTACTTTCAATAATGCATCCCTCTATGTTTGCGTTCTCTGGCTTCGACCTTATCGGAATCGGCATTTTTTCATGAGGCATAAATTGATCATCGTGATGAATTTCAAAAAAGGATTGTGTAATCATGGCAATACTCGTTGATTTATTTACTTGAGTGACAGAGGCAATTCCCAATATTTGAATAAGATATCCTAGTTCCTTACTTCTATTTATAAGATATACTTTCTTGTTAGATCTGAAAATAGTAAAGGACCGACCTTTCTCGATATTATCTTCGCTTCCTTGATTTAAATAGATTAGATCGAATTTTGATAAATTTGTCTTGTCATCTTTAGAACCAATTATTCTGCCCCACTTTTCCTCTGCTTTCCTACTTTCATAGTTTTTCTTTGACAATATATAACCACAAGAATCCATTGTATTTAAATCAGCAACTGGGTTTTTTTCTTCAATAACTACAGCTTCTTCCTTGATTTTAACTTCTTCTATGGGATGTTCAATCGGCGATGGTTCAAAAACAACGGGTGGAGGCGTAAAAGGTATAAATTCTTTTTGTTTTGTTGGAAGTATAATTTGTTTTGTTGGAAGTATAATAGGCTGGCCTGGATAAATCCAATGTGGATCTTCAACAAAACTGTTCAATTCCCATAGTTCTGGCCAAGAAGAGGGGTCAAGTAAAAATTTTTCAGAAATACTCCAAAGCGTATCGCCTTGTTTCACAGTATATACAGAAGGCCTCTCTATATTTTCAGGATGATCTTCAGGATTTAAGGATTCTTGCTCAGCAGAAGGCATCCCTGTGTCTTCAGGAAGATCTTCAGTATATACAAATTCCTCTTCAATAGGCATCTTTGTGTTATCAAGATGATCTTCAGTTTGAGAATATGTTGTAGCACTACTGATAAATAAAATAAAAATTAAAAAAATAAAAATTATTCGAAATTTTATTAATTTTGGCACAATTTCACCTCACTGATAATATTTGGTCTATCTTTTTTTGAGCCTTTGTATAAATTCTTTTATCTGTTTTTTTTGTGATGAGCTTCTGTAACACCTCCAGGCTTTTTTCATAATCCTTAAGTTCATAGTAGCAATAACCAGCCTTTAATAAAGCGGCCGGAACCTTATTGCCAGCAGGATATTGAGTAATTACTTTATTAAATTCTTCAGCTGCTCGCTTAAAATTTTTGTATTTGTAATAGCACTCACCTATCCAGTACTGGGCATTGTCCGTATAAGAAGTATCGGGATATAATTCGAGGTATTCAGTAAAGGAAGCAATAGCCTTTTCAATCTCTCCCTTGAAAAAAAAGTCTTTAGACATCTTATATAAATCAATTTGATTCGTACTCATTTTTTGTTCTACGGTAACTTTTTTATCTTCTTTCTTTATCGGTTTGACAACCAAATCATTTCCTTGGTTTTTAAATAAATTAATTTCTTCCTGTAAATCTTTTATATCATCTGACTGCCGTAATAATCTATTTTTAATAAAAACATAATCTTGTTGAATATCAAAAATTTGATTTTGCAGATCATCTAAGTCTCGCTGAATTTTTGCTTTTCTGCCTCCCATGCAGCCACTAAGAATACATATTAATATTATTATTATATTTTTAATATTTCGCATTTAAAAACTCCCTTTAGCCATTTCTTTTTATAAGGTATAAACTAATGCCTTTGAATCAAGTTTTTCGTTTACATGATTCTGAAATTATTAACTTTATTTTATTACTTGTCAAGAATCTATTATTAAGGATCTAAAGGAAAAATAAAACTTATATGGTCTTTGTTTATACAAATAAATGGAGTGTGAGTAAGCAGTGTGTCCTCAGATCCCTCAGATCGTTTATAAATACAAGCCTCGGTTAATGGCAAAAAGGATTCACCTTTTGTGGCGACATTGCCCTGATTAAGATAATCAGTGAGCCTGGCCCCTACGGGAATATGGATATTGCCTATAATTTTAATGTCATCTAAAAGGAATAACGTCACTTTATATATGTCCTTTTGTCTTTTACTGGAATATTTTTTTATTTCAACCATTATGCCCTCTATATTACAAATTAATGCTTCCAATACGAAAAATAGGAAGAAATATAGAAATAACCATGAATATTACAAAGGCAGCAATGAGCATAATTAAAATAGGCTCTATTATTGGTGTAAGCATAGCAATAGAATCATTGACATTTCGTTGATAAAAATCTCCTGCTTTTGAAAGCATTTGGCTTAGTGTTCCTGATTCTTCCCCGGATGATACAAATTGAATTAAAATATTTGAGAAAATAGAATGTTCAGAAAAGGCTTCAGCAATAGAGGCCCCTTCCTGAATTTTAACGGAGCACATTTTAAAGATCGAATTTAGATATTCATTGGTCACTGATTCTGACACCAATTCGATAGACTGAATAATAGGTAAACCACTCTTTAAAAGTATTCCCAATGTAGTGGTGAATTTTGAAAGAATGCCGTTTAATAAAATAGGCCCGATAATTGGGAGTCGAAGTTTCCAATTATCCCACCATAATCGAATGGCTCGTATTCGCATCAATAAAATTATGCTGCCTACACATAACAGAATAAGGATCAAAAACAAAAAAATATTCTCTTTTAAACTGGTAGTAATAAAAAACAATAGCCGTGTAGATACGGGCAGAGTAACTTTGTATTCTTTATAAATTTTGGCAAATTGTGGTAAAACCATAAATGCAATGATAAGTAAGCAGAGAAAAGCAACAAAGATTATGAGAAGGGGATAAATAGTTGCTGCAACAATTTTCGATCTTATTTCCTTAACTCGTTCAATATATGTTGCTATCAAGGGGAGTATTATTGCCAGAGTACCGCTTTCTTCTCCAGAACGTATCAAATTGGTATATAGTTTATCAAATAACCACGGATATTTTCCCATAGCTTCAGAGAGAGAGTCTCCTATTTCAATACGCCTATTAATCGTGGTGATTATTTCCCTGAATTTTTTATTTTTTGTATCCCTGGCAAGTGTATCAAGGCTTTTTGGTAAAGGTACCCCCGCTGCGAACATTGCGGCCAATTGATGCGTAAATAAATGCAAATCAGTTTTGTTTACAAAATGAAAAGAGGGTAAATTTCGTGAGGTCTTCTTGGGGGGTGATTCAACTCTTTTTACCCAGATACAAATTGCATCTTGACGATGTATCTTTTCCATCAAGGCATCTTCATTCTCAGCTTCCATAAAATCTTCTATTGCGTGGCCATTAATATTTTTTGCTTTATAGTGAAAAAGTGGCATAATTTATGTTTCTTCGATGCACGTATTTAAAACCTCTTCAAGAGTAGTAATTCCCTGTATTACTTTATGAAGACCACTCTCTCTCAAAGAAGACATACCGTTTTCAAGAGCCTTGATTCTGAGAGTATATGGTAAGGCATTTTGTAAGATTAAATTTTTTATCTCCTGATCGATGACTAACAGCTCAAATATGCCTGTACGGCCATAATACCCTGTATTGTTACATTGTTCGCATCCTCTGCCCCGGTAGAAAAATATTTGTTCTTCATTTGATGCCGTCAGTCCGAGAGAGTCCAAGGTAGTGCTGCTCGGTTTATATTCTTTCCTACATTGAACACATATGCGACGAACTAACCTTTGCGCAACTGAAAGAATTAATGAATTACAGACTAAGAAAGGGGGTATCCCCATATCTATTAATCGAGGTATAGTCCCTATGGCATCATTTGTATGAAGTGTTGAGAAAACCATATGACCGGTTAAGGCGGCTCTCATTGCAATTTCAGCTGTTTCTTGATCCCTTATTTCGCCAACCATTATTGTATCAGGGTCTTGACGCAAAATTGATCTAAGCAGCTTTGCAAAAGTAAGCCCTGCTTTTTCATTAGTTTGAATTTGATTGATTCCTCTAATCTTATATTCAACCGGATCTTCGATTGTGATAAAATTTTTCTCTGACGTATGAATGCGGGAAAGCACGGAATAGAGAGTCGTTGATTTACCGCTCCCTGTAGGTCCAGTTAAAAGAATCATTCCTGCGGGTTGATACACGCATTGTTTAAAAATTTCAATTTGTTTTGAATCAAGCCCGAGGTCTTCCATCTGTAAATCATAATTTTGCTTTTCAAGAAGACGCATTACGACTTTTTCTCCTGAGGTGGTGAGAATTGTAGAGACCCTGAGATCAATCTCCCGTGAGCTAACACGAACGGTAAATCTTCCATCTTGGGGCATTCTTCGTTCTGCGATATCCATATTTGAAAGTATCTTAATTCTCGAAATAATAGCTGTTTGGGAAGGAGGAGAAAAAAAATCATATAACACGCCATCAATTCTATAGCGGATAATTAATTTATCTCCTTGTGGCTCAATATGAATATCACTCGCCCGTTTTTCGATAGCATTTGTTATAATATAGTCAACAAGGCGAACAACAGGTGTTTGTTCAATTTCTTTTTTAACCTTCGCAAGATCAAGCCCTTCTTCCTCTTCCTTTTGTTTTATTTCAAGATGGAAATCTTCATAATCTTTAAGCACATCAACAGCATTATCAGATCCTCCTTGTGAATCGTATATATGATTAATGGCATTTTCAATATGTCGTGGGGAAGCGATGGCGGGAAGAATCTCAAGTCCGGAGATGCGCTCAATGTTGTCGATTGCCAAAATATCAAAGGGATCAGCCATCGCAACGGTCAATGTATTTCCGATTTTTCGCACAGGAGCACATAAATTTTTTCTGCAAATATATTGAGGTATATAGCGCCCAAGATTAGTATTTATATTAGTAAGGTCTTCTTCTTTTAGATAAGGGCTATCTAGCTGTTGAGCAAGGGTTTTTATTAAAATTTCCTCGGAAATCAAGCCCATATTTACGAGAATAACACCTATTTTCTCATGGGTATGTTTTTGAGTTTTATAGGCTTCTTCCAATTGAGACTTTGTGATTTTATCTTTTCTTAATAATAATTCTCCTATCTGCTTGTAGCTTGAACGATATTTCATTTGATTTAAAAACATACTTTAAAGAGCCTTTATTGTTGGGCAATATCATTGTTCTTAATAATATGTGGAGTAATAAAAATCAACAATTCATCATACGCAGAGCGATTATATTTGCTCCTAAATAACCATCCAATAAAAGGTAGATTGGCAAACCAAGGAAGTCCCCTTTTGCTCTCATTCACCTCAGTGGAATAAAGCCCTCCAATAACCGCTGTTTCACCATCTTCGACAATCAATTCAGTTTCAGCGCTGCTTTTATCAATAATGGGATATCCTTGCACTGTCGTGGTAAAATCAGCATTTTCCTTTATAGCTGAAATCTCCATCTTTATTTTCTTTTTTTTCTCATTGAGATTAATAACATGAGGTGTAACCTCAAGACGGGTTAACACATCTTGATATTCTACGGTCATTTCTCGTTCTCCATCTGTAATATCATAGGTAAGATAGGGAATCCGAGAGCCTCCTTCAATGACCGCCATTATATTGTCCATTGTGACAACCTTTGGGGTGCTTAAAATTTTTCCTTCTCCATTATATTCCATAGCACTTAACTTTACATCTAATAAAAATTTGTTTTTTAAATGACCAAGGCTTACTCCAATTCCTCCATAGTAGTCAAGGTTGATACCCGCAGGCAGATTAACCGCATATCCGCTCTCTGAATTAGGGCCAGAATTCCCGGTAACGGTCACTTGAGGAAAGGCTTTATTAGAGGGGGGGCCGTCAACATAATGCCCTCCCCATTGGATCCCGAGTTCTTGGCTAAAATTTTTTGTTGTCTCCACTATTCTTGCTTCTATGACAATTTGATGTCTCGGGGTATCCAGTTGATGTATCAATGAGGTAATATGATTTATATTTGCTGGTACATCAGATATGATAAGACTATTTGTTTGTGAATTAATCTCTAATTTCCCCTCGCTCGATAATATCTCTCGAATATTTTTCCCAATATCTTCAGCTTTTATGAATTTTGTTTCTATAATACTTGTTTGAAGAGGTTGAATGTGGCTTACCTCTTTTATATCCAATTGCACTAAAAGATTACTCATATCCTCTAGAACATTGGGAGTGTCTTTCACAATAACAGAATTAGTTTGCTTTTCAATTTCTACACATGTGCCTTCTCGCTTTGATCCTAGGCCCTTTACTGCTGACTCTACGCGCTGAACACTAATATTTTTCAATCGAAAGATCCTTGTATCCATGGGGATACTTTCGGTCTGTAAAGTTTTTTGCTCCCTTATTGTGGCCATAGGTAATATACAATACACATCACCTTCCTTGATATACCCAAGATCATTATTTTTTAAAATGCTTAGGAACGCATCTTTTATGCTAATATTACTTAACATAAGATCGATTTTCCCGGTAATATCACTGCTTATCACGAGATTGAGATTATATTCTTGACCGAATGCTCGCAAGACATCACTAATTTCTGCACCCTTGATTTGCATACTACATTCTGTCTCTGGTAAGTCAAGATCTGCTCCATGATAACGTCTTCTAAGACTTGATTCAGATGAGTATGTCCCACAATAAAATATAAATAAAAAAATGAAGACATTAATCAATTTCTTGTTCATAAAGCCTTCTCCTCGCATTTTGTCTCAAAGAGACAGGATTTTTTTCAATATGTAAAGTATATTCATCACTATGTATTCCCAAGATAACGGTATCCTCTTTGATTTTCAGAACCTGAATTTGATCAAAAAGAAGATCGCCCTCTTTAAATAATTGATTTCCGATCAAAGCCCTTTTTTTACCCTTAAAATCCATTATTCCCAAAACAGACAGTTCTTTTAAGCGTTCCTCAAGCCTACGTTGCTGTTCTTTTGCATATCGAGCCTCGCTTGGCTCTAAAAAAGGATTACGGTATATTCTGCCAGGCCCTTTGTTATTATTCTCCTCTGTATCGAATGATATGTAATGATCCGATGCGTAATGCTGTCTTAGCTCATCGAGGGTTTTGATCTCAGTTTCTTCAAATTTTATCATATCAATTGAATTAATACGTAATAAAGCATTCACAGGGGCTAAATTATTATATTTTATTTCTGCCTCAGATATAATCAGTGTATCAATATTAAGTTTATGATCATTTTCAATTTTCCAAATAAAACGCATTAATTTGAAATAATCCCCCTGTAACATCATATCAAAACTAGTTTTGATATAGTGCTCCTTGTTTTCAGATTTACCCGGACTAATTTCCAGAAGTTTAAGCCCCAATGAATTAGCCAGATTATTTATTAGTTGAAGAAAGAAGGGAGCGCGGTCTGCTTCTTTAAGCTTTTGACGGTTAAAATAATTTAAATTTACATGTTCGAGGGGAAGCTCGGCTATCTCCTTTTTTAAATAGGCTATCGAATCTTCATATTTTTTTAAATCATATTCCAGTTTTTTTATCTCTTGTTCAATAGTGACAAGTTGCCGTTTTTGTGGGGAGTGAAAGAATAAATAATAATATAATGAGATAAACCCACTCATGAGTATTAAAATGATAATAAAGACAGCTTTTTTTTTCATTTAAATTTTTTTATTTCTCCGATAATCTCAAACTCTATATCCTTTTGAGGCCCTTTCTGTGACTTTTTTAAATATAAAATACGTAAGGGATTAAAATCTTTTTCCATGGAAGCTGAATTATTTAAGGCCATCACTAACTCGCCAATCTCAGCGTAGTATTCTTTCTTGACAGTTGAGTAAATATATCCTTTTATGGTTATTTCTTTTGTATTTTCTGTTTTTTTCACATTATTATCAAATGAAATTACACTGAGCCAGGTTTTTTTTGAAATTGTCTGGCTTATCTCCAATAATTTATCGTACCAGGCGATAGCCTCGTCTTTTAATTGGATATAACAGCTTTTCTTTTCCTCTAATTCATGAGATATTGTTTTAATTTCTTCCAATTGATTTTTAAAAAAGAGTCTCTGCTCACTTTTTTCCTTAATACGTTGTTTTTGCGGGATATATACCCCATATCGCAGAGCTATAATAGTCGCGCAGAGGACTATAATTGCTATTATGACATATGCCACATAGTGAGGTTGAGAAGGGGAAACGAGCTCTTTCTTAAGTTTAGGTTTATTAATATTGATATTAAAAAGATTAGAGTTCATTGTATACAATCCCCTGTATCATCCTCTCATCGCAAGGCCGACACACAAACCCATGCTGGATACATGTTGTGATAAAATTTCGTGAGAGAAAATTTTACCATCAACATAAATATGATTAAATGGATTCAAATGTTCAACAGGAATACCAAGCTCTTTACTCACATGTTTATCTATGTCTTTTAATTTGGATCCACCCCCTGTGAAAATGAGTTTTGTAAAGCCCTTTCTTCCTGTTTGATTATCATAATAAATAAGGCATCGTCTTAATTCAGTAATAAATTCATCCAATACTGGTTTTATTATACCATAAAGATTTACATTTTTATCCCCCCCCCTTCGTTTAAACTCTTCTGCTTCTTCAGAGGAGATATTTAAATGAGATTCTATTTGTTTTGTAAAAGATTGTCCGCTTATATGAATATCTTTGGTGAAATAGAGTCCTCCGGGGCGATACACCGCAAGGATAGTAGAATGAGCTCCAATATCTATTAAAGCAACAGCTAAGTTTTGTTTGAGACTATCTTTAGTCAAATAAGAATTTATTAAAGCAAGAGAATTAATATCAACAATTTTCGGGGTAATAGCGCATTTATTCATCAGATTAAGATGAGATTGAAGAAGCTTTTTAGTCACTGCTACTAAAAGAACATTTAGTTTTTTAGTCTTAGAGGTATACCCTAATACCTGATAATCTAAATTTACTTCGTCTAAAGGGAAAGGAATATATGTCTTGGCTTCCCATTTAAGGGATTGTGCCAATTCCTCTTCCGTCATGGGAGGGAATTGTATATGTCTTACTATTACCGAAGATCCGCCTAAGGAGGTAACTATGGTCACTTTTGAAAGATCAATATGTTTAAGAAGATCCCGTATATCCTGAAATCTATTGTCATTGTGGTGATTATGCCGTAACTCCTTAATGCCATAATCCACTAAACTATATGAGCGGAAATTTTTTCGCAGTTGCACAAATTTAATAAAATGAGAGCCGATATCGAGCCCTATAATCATCTTGCCTCTATTTTTTAGAAAACCAACACGAGAAAAGAGAGGTTGAGGGGTTAAAAATAGCTCTTTTGAGGATTGAATATCGGAGACTGGTGGAGTATCCTCTTTTATAGACTCGATTTCAACATTTTCAGGAGATGAAAAATTAGATTTTTTCCCATCCCGAATAATATCTAATAGTTTGTTCGTCGCGACTAACCACTCTTCCTTTTTTTTATTATCATTGTTGAATTCATTCATTTTAAATCTATCGATTTATTTTAATAAGTTTCCTTTTACCAATCATTTTAAGGTTTCTTCTTAGTTGAATAAGATCATTATCTATGGCTAATTGTTCCTTCTGAAGTGCCTGAACAATATCAAGATCTACATATTCTTTGCCTCGAGCATGCATTGAAATGAGAGAATGATGACAAAGATTAATAATTTTTCTGGGGTAACCTCCGGAGAGTATGTGAATAAGACGGATAGCCTCATCAGTAAAAAAGTTTTGCTCAGGAGGCAATCCTGCTTTTTTAAGCCGATATAAAATAACAGATTTAGCCTCATTAAGGGTTAACGGTTTAATGGTGTAGCTAAAATTCACTCTGTCTATGAAATTTTTGTGTTCCCCGATGATATCTAAGAATTCAAGCTGCGCCAGAATAATCAACTGGAGTAATTTATATTTATTGGTTTCAAAATTTAATAAATTCCGTAATATTTCAATTTGTGGTGAAGTGAGTTTTTGACCCTCGTCTATCAAAAGTATGATAATTTTATTCTCTTCTACTCCTTTTTTAAAAAGAAAATTTTGAATTGCCTCTTTATAAATAAACGTTGATTTGCCCTCAGGGGAAATACCAAAGATTTGTATTAAAGCAGTTAAGAATTGATATTCTGTCCGGAAAGAGGGATCTAATATGAGAAAAAATAGGAATCGTTCTTTTTCATTTTTAAATAAATTAATGAGCACTCTACTAATTGTTGTCTTCCCCGTGCCCATATTTCCTAAGATGAGGTTCAATCCCCTGCGTAATCTAATGGAAATCTCAATTCTCTGTAAACACTCCCTATAATGAATTGAATGATAAAAGAAATCTGGATCAGGTGAGAGAGAAAAAGGCTCCTTTTTTAATCCAAAAATCTCGAAATATTCCATAGTTAATTTATTTCATCCTCCCAGGGATTCCTTTCTTTCCATGATCCCCGGACTCTCTTTATGCGAAGTTCCGACACTGAGAATTTATCATAATGTGTTCCATAATAATGGTAAAAATAATAATTTCCTTTACGAGGATCTTCAGGAAGAGGCGACGGCCATTTGGAATAGGTCTGCGAAGTCGTTCTCAGTTCCAATGTTCTTGCATGAATTTCCCCAGATGATATAAATGTAGGATCCCATGTCATTTCCCCCATACCTGGAAAGTAGGCAGGATCACTGCCAATTTTAATATACCCTCCTGGTGCATAGATATTTGCCCCTATAATTGAACCTGATTCAATTATCACATTAGGAGTATTATAGGAGGGATCAAATGGATTAAAGGGAACTTCTTTTATCTCAATCCAAAATTTATTAGAGTTATGTTTTGCAAAAGTAAGTGGAGCTTTAAGATGCTCATTGAGCGAGTCAGGGGGAATAGAATCTAATAAAGCAGATCCCCTTGGAGCTATTTTACAATTGGCTTGGATAGAGACTTTTTTTTCTACATAAATAATGGTCTCTGGATCTTCTATAATCAAGGTCGATCCTTTTATCATGGTGAAATTATTAAAGTAATATCTGGTGGGCCCGTTTTTATCCGCAGGAAGAGTATATATCTTTGATTTAAGAAGAGTAAAATCATTATTTTTAGTAAAATTATAACTGTTTGAAGATCTTTTTAAAAGATAATTGCTATTTGATTCAGGGCTAAATTGCGGCATAGGATCGGTTTTAGCTGGATTAGAATCAATTCTAGGTGCCCTATTAATATCTAGTTCAGATTTTTGATCACCGACAACCCAGTAGGTAAACATACTATTTTCCTTAAAAGGATTTATTTTTCTACTAGTTTCTTTTATACCTTTAAAATGGAAGCTGGTATCGTCATAGGTAGTAAATCCTCCAGTCAGGAAACCTTCTGGATTAGGTTTATATATAAGTTCAGAAATATTAAAAAATGCGTTGTTTCTTTTTTTAAGTGTCGTTGTATAGAAAGGTCTGCTTTCATATTGCTGAGAGATTTTTTTTCTTATTTCATTATGAGGACCCACGTAACCAGGAATTGTTCCTTCAATTTTGCATTCCCCAATAATTGTGATAATAATATTTCCATTAATATAGCTTTCCCACTCGCCAGCATCTTTATCTTCTGGGAAGGTAAAGTGATATCCGTAAGAATAATTGGCATCTATGGGAGGATCAAAATAGTATGGGTCATTCGTACACTCAAAGAGTTCAATCGGCCATGCCCCCTTTGATAGAAACTCACCACGATTATCAAGCTTATTATACATAAATTTTTTCCCATGATTTAATCCCTTTTCAGCAAGATAAAAAGCTTGCAGCTCAATTCTCTTTCTTTCCTCCAATAATAGGCGGTTTTTGTGGAGCATAAAAAAAGTCATAACGGTTAAGGTTATAAATAATATAATACATGTGACAGTAAATATAAGTACTACCCCTCTTTGTTCTTGCGTTCTTACTATATCCATTTAGTTTTCTTCGTAATAATTCCGTAATGTTATTTCAGTGTCGAGAGATTCTTCCAATTCCTCTCTTCCTTCATTAAAGTATGCTTTGAGTTGTAAAGTAATTTTTAAGCATTTCTCATCAGGTCTAAAATAGACCCATGATTTCTCAAAGGTTATTGTGGGCTCATAAATCAAATTAGAATAACTGCTTGTAGCTTTTGATAGGATAATTTCAGGATTTTTCCCGTCACTATCCGTTATTTGTATTTCCCTGGATTTCCCTCCCTTCTTGTCCTTGACTTCACTTATTTTGCGATAGTTGTCTTTATCAAAGATAAGAGTTAATTCATGAGCCTTATTATTACTACCCTTCGTGAACTCAAATCCCTCTGCGCTTATGATTCCATCCTCTCTTGTCCCCCCTTTTCCATATTTCCCATAGATGATTCTTTCCATGGCATGAAGAAGATCATTCTTCATCTGCCACCTTATTCTACTATTCCTGTTATTGTAACTAATATCTGTGATAAATCCATATATAACGAAAATAATTATACCGCTAATAACAATTACTACAAGGGTTTCGAAAAGTGTAAAACCGTTTTTTTTATTAATATTTTTTTTCTTGATAATAATCACTTTCTAATGAAATACTAGGTTTATCACCACTATCAGGAGAAATTTTTATTCTAATGGAAATCAGTTCATCGTTTTTATCAAATTTTTGAAGCCCTATTTTAAATAAGCGTACAGGGTCATCCTCTGTCCACCAAAGGGAGCGCGGATTTGCACTTTCAAGTCTCTTTTTCAAATACTCGAAATTACGGTCATCTATTCTCGTATCAATATGACTTATTACCTCTTCAATAAATAATTGAGCATGACTCCGTATATATTGTTGTTGATTAAGAATTTTATTTCTGTCGTGTAATATTATTAATGCCGTATAAATAGAATAAATGCTTATCCCCGCTACTAAAATTACCGCTATTACTTCAATGAGGGTAAATCCGGGTGATGCGCAGATGCTGTTTAAATTATTTTTTTTATAATTTTTTAAATTGTTAAACAATGATAGTAATAAAATCAGGATTGTCAATCTTGAGGAATATAATCTGCGTATTGCTCCAATAAATTACCTCTTTCATCTTCAAATTTAATATCATCAGGATTTGATGAACTATATGTATAACTAAACTCATATCCTCTTTCAGAAGAAGAGAATTCTTCTTTCGCCGTTGCAACAATTTTATTTCCATTATTTTCTAGAGAAATATTAAAAAAGCGGTCTTTGAGTCCGAGCTTTTCCATGACATCATCAGCATCGAGATTTGCAATATTTTTCCCTGACATTTGTTGCTCTGAGAGATAATTTGCAATGGCTTTTACTGTCATAATCACATCAGTCATTTTAGCTTTCTTCGCATGATTAAGATACATTGGGAAGGCTATGGAGGCTAAAATGCCTATCATGATTATCACTACCATTATCTCAATTAATGTAAATCCCTTAAGACCATTTCCTTTTTGTTGCATAATACCCATTTTTTATACTCCCTTATTTAAAATAAATTTGTCTATATTTCTAACCCCTAAGAGTAGCATTATTTTAATTTTTTGTCAAGATTAAAGGGCCCGTATCAGCAATTCTGTTTATGACTTTGAAACCTATTCTGATTATATTAATAGATAATTTATTATTGTTATTATGAAATGAATTATCTGAAAAGCTTTTTTGCCAGAATGGTCATTAATACCCAAAACATAAGATATCCAAACACAACTTCAGAGATGACCAGGCACATCCCGAATGATGATGAAGGCAGAATATCTCCAAATCCGAGGGTAGTGAATGTAACAACACTAAAATAGAGCCTTTCTATGAATCTCTCAAGTCCTACCAGTCCACGTTCACTTTGCAGGGCTGTAAAATAATAGAAAGAAGCGTATATAATAATTACAAAAAAACACCAACAGACCCATCGTATCACACTTGTGCCATAGTTGCTCGTGAGTCCCCAGAACCATGTCCATACTTTGACAAAGGTATACTTACTCGTGTAGGCTTTCCATTTACTATATTCTATGCATAATTGATCACACTCTCCGAGGAAATCCTGTTCATCAAGCATTCGTATAATTTTCTTATATATAATATTAATATAATGCGTGCTTAAAGATTCGGCCTCTTGGGTCTTATGATATGGTAAGCCTTTGCTTTGAGAGATTAATTTGCATTGGGCAATAGCCATATCAAATGCTTCTTTATAAAAGAAACTATCTTCTGGATTATTAAGATTGCATTCCACGCATCGTGTGAATTCAAGACATGCTAATTCATGCCAATTCGGATCATGATCATCCTCTTTCATGCAAAGGGAAAAGCACTCTCCCGCTATATAATGGTAATGTGCTGCAATCTCCCATTTCTTCCTGTATATGTTCATATTTTGGCTTTCATACCAGTTAGCCAAATTAGAAAACATACGTGCGGCGTCTTTAAAATTGTTTTGTCTTTTTTGTTCTAGTGCTTCTATTTCGCATTTTTTAATCTTATCTGGAATCTGAGGGCCTAAAATAGAAGAAAGGGTATCCTCTAAATAATAATAATTTGTATTGATGGTGCCTTCTTGATTTTTAACCTCTACGCTCATCTTGATGCATTTATCCCTTTCCCTATACCTCTATTATCGGTCTAATGAAAAGAAGAAAATCGGAGCAGATTCCCCTGCTTTTTACCGCTCTACGTCGCTAAAAAGTTCAAAAGGATCTCGCTTGATTGCTCAGCATATAGCAGGAATCCCCTGTGCTTCAAAGAGGTCACCATACAGAATTTGCCGGGATCGAGGTAGGTCTTGAAAAAAAATAATATTTATGCTATACAGTATGCGATTTAGTAACATTGATGAAAGAGTGGTGAGCGCACTACTTAAATGTATAGAGAGGGGAGTGGTTCAGGGAGATGACAGAGTCTTTACCGCAATTAATTGAGGATCTGGGAATAAAGGCAAAAGAAACATCATTTCGACTTGCACGAGCAACGACAAAGGAAAAGAATCACGCTTTGGAGATAATTGCATGTAACCTTCATTCTCAACTATCGGATATTATTGAGGAAAACGAAAAAGATCTTGAAAAAGCCAAGGCGAAAGGCCTTTCTTCTGCGATGCTGGACCGGCTTACTTTAAATGAGAAGCGCGTGGATCAGATGATAGCCTCTATTGAACAGATTATCGCCCTCCCAGATCCTGTAGGAGAAATCTCTCATATGAGAGTGAGGCCGAATGGCTTAAGAATAGGACAGATGAGGGTCCCATTAGGAGTTGTGGGATTTATTTATGAATCACGTCCCAATGTCACAATAGATGCAGCCGCTTTATGTTTAAAGGCAGGATGTGCTATTATTTTAAGGGGAGGCTCTGAGGCAATTAATTCAAATATTTGTCTTACTAACCTCATTCAGCAAAGTATCAAAAAGGCAGGTTTGCCACCACATGCGGTTCAAATTTTACACTCAATGGACCATAAAGCTGTTACCCTTTTAGTTCAATTAAATAAATATCTGGATATTATTGTCCCGCGGGGAGGCAGAGCATTAATTGAAAACGTCACCGTACATGCAACTGTTCCGGTAATCAAGCATTATGATGGGATTTGTCATATATTTATTGATCAATCTGCAAATATGGATATGGCCACCTCTATTGTAATCAATGCGAAAGTTCAAAGACCCGGAGTGTGCAATGCTTTAGAAACACTGCTCATTGATATAAAGATTGCCGATAAGATACTTTTCACACTATCAAATGCGTTAAAGGAGAAGAAAGTAGAGCTTCGGGGATGTGACAGGGCACGAAAGATTGTGCCGGAATTGATTCCTGCTGCAGAAAAAGACTGGACTACCGAATATCTTGATCTTATTCTTTCCATAAAGATTGTTGATAATCTTGACGAAGCTATAAGCCATATCAACAGGTACGGTTCTTCACATACAGATGCTATCATTACTGAAAATTATGAAAGAGCCATGAGATTTCTGCAGGAAGTTGACTCTGCGTGCGTATTTGTTAATGCCTCGACGCGATTTAGTGATGGATTTGAGTTTGGTATGGGAGCAGAACTGGGCATAAGTACTGATAAATTGCATGTGCGCGGACCTATGGGACTTGCTGATCTTACGTGTAAAAAATACATTGTCTTAGGAAGCGGACAGGTTAGGGAGTGAAAAAGCTCAGAGATCTTGGCGAGCTAGAGCTTGTAGAACTAATAAATAAAAAGATTGAGATCGGCACGCAGTGTTCTGGCCGTGAAATGTTGACTCTTGTGAAAGCGAGTGGTGATGATGCAGCAGTCTTAAAGATTTCAGATACTACAAGTCTTCTCATCTCTAAAGACCTTCTCATAGAGCGTATTCATTTTTTGAAGGAAAATATTATTCCGAAACAGCTTGCTCAAAAGGCACTTGCTGTAAATATAAGCGATATTGCTGCCATGGGGGGCAAGCCTGGCTGGGTTCTCATCGGATTTGCCGGACCTGGTGATACGTCATTATCCTTTATCACAGATCTATATGATGCGTTTATGGAAGTATGCGCATTTTATGGTCTAAAAATTATAGGGGGAGATACAAGTTCATCCCCTGGTCCGATTGTGCTTTCAATTACAATAGTAGGTCTTATGAGCACAAATAAGATAATATATCGAAGCGGGGCACAGGAGGGAGACCGTATAATGGTATCCGGTATTCTCGGAGGGGCAAGGATCGGGTTAAGCCTATTACAGGAGATGAAGAAACACGAGGAGCATAAAGAGAAAGACAGTATGATGAGGGAGGTAAAAAACCGGTTAATTCAAAGGCATTATGCCCCAACTCCAAGGGTTGATATTGGTACATTACTTGCCGAGAATGAATTGGCAACTGCAATGATAGATGTAAGCGATGGATTAATTCAAGATCTTGGACATATGTGCAGGCTCTCTCATGTAGGGGCGGTAATAAAAAAAAATGATGTTCCCGTGGATCCTGATGTCATCACCTTGGGGGATGTAAGCGGAGAAGATCCTTACGATGCGGCATTGCGTGGAGGTGAGGATTATGAGCTTCTCTTTACCGTGACAGAAGAGAAGAAAAGCTTTGTGCAACGCTTTATATTTGAAAAAACAGGGAACAAAATAACAGATATTGGGTATATAATCCCTTCTGCATTAAATGAAATTAAAATTGAAGATAAGAGAGGGCAATATTGCGGAGCACTCTATAAAGGATTTGATCATTTTAAGGGGAAATAATATTTATCATTATTCTTCGCATGCTAAATATTGTCGTACCATCTCATAGAGGACAATTGAAGTTGCAGAGGATACATTTATTGAATTTTTATACCCATACCGGGGAATTTGTATATAATAATCGCATTGATCTAAGATAGTGCCCGCAATTCCCAGTTCTTCATTTCCTATAATAAGAGCTGCCCGCGTAGGATAGCGAAAGTTGAAGTAATAGGGCGCGTGAGAGATGGTTTCAAGCCCAATAACCGGAATATGCTTTTGTTTTACATACGCAATGGCGTCTTCTGTCTTGTCAAAATATTTCCAGCTTACATAATGTGTGGCGCCCATAGAAGCGCGTTCTAATTTTCTATGCGGCGGGCACACTGAGAATCCGCATAATAGTATTTGTGAGACACGCACAGCATCCGCGGTACGAAAAATTGAGCCGATATTAAAAGGGGACCTGAGGTTGTCCAAAATAATATAAATGGGCCAGGGGCTTGATTTTAATGCCCTTGCTGCATTGTCAAAATTGTGTTCAAGAAATTCATAATCAGATATCGTTATACCAGCAATTGAGAGAAGCTGAAAATAATAATCATTTAGTTTTCTAATGATGTGGCGGGTATTTTTAGTATTAATATCAATATGTTTTACTCCCTCTTTTATTTCTTCTAAGAGAATTTGCGAGGATGAAGGGAGAGTAACCTCAAGATAGTCTAAATATAAAGAAGCTTTTTTATATTTTTTTTGAACCTCTGATAGAGTGCTTTTACACAATAACGTCTGTTCCAGGTCTCTTAAATGCGCGGCTATCACGAGAAGTCTTTTTTTCTTACTCAGAGAATTAAATTTTGCTTTGCTCCATTGCTTGTGAAAAAAATCCATAATAACTCAAGTTCAGCATAATAATATATAATTTCAAAGTAAATAGAACATTTTATATAATAGTGGCGATAAATAATACTATAAAGGAAAAGAGAGAGCAACTTTTCAAGATTGGAAGTGCGAGAGAAGAGAGACTATAGAGGCATGGCTAAAAAATTTTTTAAATCAATTTTTGATGATATATCAGAGGGGATTTGCATTATAAAAGAGGATAGGATTTGGTATATAAATGGCACAGTGAAAGAGCAATTTGGCGATATAGTAGATCAATGGTGCTATAGCGTATTTTATAATAGGAAGTGTAGATGTAATGAGTGCCCTTCTGTTGATCTTGAAAAAACAATATGCAGGGAGCAATTAAGTTCCCCTACTACAAAACAGACCTTTACTATTTTAAAGTCATCAATTAAATATAAAGAGGATACTGTCTATCGTCTCATAACCTTTCGTAAAGTAAATGAGAGTAATCAAGAAAAAATGGAAGAGTATTATGAAAGATTAATAAAAGCTAATAAGGAACTAAAACGGGTTAATGATCGTCTTTTGGCTGCCAATAAAAGATTAGAAGGACTTTCAATAAAAGATGAACTAACCGGATTATACAATCATCGTTATTTTTGGGAATCCCTTGATTTAGAATTTAAACGAGCAAGCCGTTACCATACCTCACTCTCGTGTATTATGTTAGATATAGATTTTTTTAAAACTGTTAATGATTTGGGAAGCCATGCATTTGGCGATTATGTGTTGAAACAGATTGGCAACTTAATATCTTCAGCGCTGAGGTCTATTGATGTTGCAGCCCGATACGGGGGGGAGGAGTTTGCGGTAATTTTGCCATCTACGGACTATAATGGTGCCCGTATAATATCAAATAAAATAAAGGAAAAGATCCAATTATATTCTTTTAAGAAGGATAGTATCTCTATGGATATTACAGTAAGCATTGGCCTTGCGTCCTTCCCGGAAGACCAGGTAAAAAAGAAAAACGATCTTGTGCACATGGCGGATCATGCATTATATTTTGCCAAAAGAAAAGGGCGAAATATGTTATGCCTTTATCATGAAATAGTGAATCACGATAAAGATATAGAGGTAGGGAAGGAAAAGCTCAATGATTTTAGCTTTAAAATCAGGGATATTTTGAGAGAAGTAAAAAGAACCTATATTGCTACAACAAAGAATTTGATTTTTACTGTTGAAGAGAGTGATAAATACAGAAAGAACCATTCTGCATTGGTTTCCTATTATGCCGCTCGCATTGCGGAATTTATCTCCTTAAGTAAGGATCAAATTGAGACAATCGCTTATTCTGGCCTATTACATGATGTCGGCAGACTAGGAATTAATCCGAATTTATTGAATAAGCCAGAGCGACTCACTGATAGTGAATTTGATATAGTAAAAAAACATCCTAAATTGGGGGCTGAAATGATTCGCCCTTTCAAACATTTACAGAGTGAATATTACAACATACTGCATCATCATGAATATTATAATGGAACAGGATACCCATATAATTTAAAAGGAGAGGATATACCATTAGGAGCCCGAATAGTATGCTTAGCAGATGCCTTTGTGGCTATGATGGCTTTACGACCTTATCGCAAGGCCTATTCTCTTCAAAAGATAAAACAGGAAATCATTTCAAAAGCCGGTGTTCAATTTGATCCTCATCTCGTATGGCCATTACTCAAAATAATAGAAGAGGGAGATTCCCCTAAGCACTGTTTTCATTGGGTTGACCACTAAGAGAATCGTTTACAATTTTTTATCGCTCCTTGTTGCCAACAAGTTCTATAGAAGACCTCACTCCATCGCTTCACAAATAGCAGAAATCCCTGGTACTTCTATGAAAGAACCATAACAGAATTGCTGGCGCTATTTGACATGTATTGCTTATTAATGGTATAGTTAAGCACTATTATATTTTGAAAGATTAAGTGCATTGAGGCATAATTATATGGATTATAAAACAACATTAAATTTACCAAAAACGGATTTTCCCATGAAAGCCAATTTGAGTCAGAGAGAGCCTTTATTTTTGGCAAAATGGGATAAGATGGATATTTATAATAAAATAAAACAAAAATCTGAAGAAGACCCACAATTCATATTGCATGATGGCCCTCCCTATCCAAATGGTAATATTCATATGGGGCATGCTTTGAATAAGATACTAAAAGATCTTATTATAAAATCAAAAACCATGTCCGGACATCAGGCTCATTATATCCCTGGATGGGATTGTCATGGGCTTCCGATTGAGCATAAGGTCGAACAGGAACTGACGGAAAAAAAAGCATCTATTACTGTTCATGAGGTAAGGGCCAAATGCAGGGAGTATGCGTTAAAATATGTAGAAATCCAAAAGAGAGAATTTAAACGCCTCGGTGTTTTTGGGGAGTGGGACAGGCCTTATTTAACTGCAGATCCTCGGTATGAAGCAACAATAATTCGGGAGTTTGCCAAGTTTATTAAAACAGAATCTGTGTATAAAGGATATAAACCAGTCCATTGGTGCGCCTCCTGCCAGACAGCCCTTGCTGAAGCGGAAGTAGAATATGAAGATCATAGGTCATTTTCCATTTATGTACGTTTTAAAATCTCCTCAGACTATAATGATCTTTGGCCGGATTTAATTGGGAAATCCATATATATCCTCATATGGACCACAACACCTTGGACTCTCCCGGCGAATCTCGCTGTTGCCGTTCATCCAGATATTGAATACGGTATATTTCAGTATGAGGACGCTTATTATATTATGGCAACAAAAATGGCGGAAAACGTGAGTAGTGTGTTAGAGTACCCCTTCTCCTCTCCACAATATGTCTTTACAGGCGTTAAAATAGAAGGATTAAGTTTTCGCCACCCATTTATTGAAAGAAATTCTCAGGTCATTTGTGCTCCTTTTGTGACCCTGGAGCAAGGATCAGGCTGTGTTCATATAGCTCCTGGTCATGGGCAGGAAGATTATGAAATCGGATTAAAATATGGATTGGAAGTATTTACACCTGTGGATGGAGAAGGTAAATTTACTGCGGAGGCCGGAGACCTTGAAGGATTAAATGTTTTTAAAGCAAATGACGTGATTATCAAGCGTATGGAGGAAAATGCTTCATTAATAAAGAAAGAATTAATGACTCATTCTTATCCTCATTGCTGGCGATGCAAGAAACCGATTATTTTCAGGGCGACAGAACAATGGTTTATTTCCATGGAAAAAAATCATTTAAGAAAAAAGGCGCTTGAGGAGATAAAAAAGACAATGTGGATCCCTGCCTGGGGAGAAAATAGAATCACCGGAATGATACAAGATAGACCGGATTGGTGTATATCGCGTCAAAGATTCTGGGGTGTCCCATTGATAATATTTTATTGCAGTGCATGTCGATATACACTCATGGATGCTGACGTAATAGAACATATTGCTCAACAGGTTGCTGACAATGGCATGGATATTTGGTTTCAAAAATCTTCAGAAGAGCTTCTTCCCGCAGGGATACGTTGTCCCGAATGTGGTAATGGAGAATTTGCAAAAGAGATGGATATTATTGACGTATGGTTTGAATCGGGTGTGAGCCATGCGGCAGTATTAGAGCATTATGAAGATATGCGGTGGCCTGCGGATTTGTATTTGGAGGGAAGCGATCAACATCGTGGATGGTTTCATAGCTCACTATTAACCGCTGTTAATAATAGAGGAAGCGCCCCCTATAAAGGTATATTAACTCATGGTTTTGTCGTTGATGGCGAGGGGAAGAAGATGTCTAAATCAGCGGGCAATGTTATTTCTCCCCAAGAAGTCATCACAAAATATGGCGCTGAGATAATAAGGATCTGGGTGGCAGCACAGGATTACAGAGAGGATATGCGAGTATGTGAAGAAATATTGAAACGACTTGCTGAGTCATATCGCAGGATTCGAAACACATGTCGGTTTATCCTGGGCAACCTCAATGATTTTAACTCGAATGAAGACACTATTCCTTATGAAGAAAGAGATGAGCTCGATCAATGGGTTCTTCATCAACTTCAAAAGCTTAAGAGCACTATCTTGAAAGCATATCAAGACTATCAGTTTCATTTAGTATTTTATTGGCTTCATAACTTTTGCGCGGTGACATTAAGCGCACTCTATTTAGATGCCTCTAAGGATCGCCTCTATACCTCAAAACCACACGAAAAAACAAGAAAATCAGCCCAGTCCACAATGAATGACATTTTACATGCCCTTGTTCGTTTAATGGCCCCTATTATGTCTTTTACGGCAGAAGAGATTTGGGACCATATTCCATCTGAGTCGCGACAAGGTATTCAAAGTATTCATTTATGTTCGTTCCCGGAAGTAAACGAGACCTTTCAAAATGATGTATTAAATGAACGGTGGGAAAAGCTTCTTGGAATTAGAGCTGATATTGCCAAGAGTTTAGAGAGTGCCCGGTCAAAAAAAATTATTGGGCACCCCTTGGACGCAAAGGTTTCTCTTTGCCTTGGTGAAAATAAGGAGTTATTCGAGTTTTTAAATCCTTATCAAGAAGAACTGAAAACTATATTAATCATTTCTGATTTGGAGATACTCTCAGGAAAGACAGCCTTTCAAGAGTGGGAACAAAGTGCTACATATGAGAATCTATGGATCAAGGTAGAAAAAGCACAAGGTCAGAAATGTGAACGTTGTTGGAAATATAGCACTACTGTTGGTCAGAATAAAGATCATATTTCATTATGTGACAGATGCGCCACGAAAATCGTTTAAGCGGTATTTACCATGTGTATTCTTTTCTTGTAATTATAGGTCTCATAGCTATCGATCAGGTGACAAAATATTTAGTGCGGACTTATATGTATATTGGTCAGAGTATCTGTATTATACCGGGGTATTTTAATTTGGTATATGTAATGAATCCAGGTGGTGCTTTTGGTTTTTGGGCTGACAAATCACATTATTTTAGGGCTTTTTTTTTCTTTATAATTGGTCTTCTCGCTATTGTCATCCTTATAATTATCTATTTTGATCCCTCATATGGGATTCTCACACGTATCGGGATAGTCTTATTATTAAGTGGGGCTATAGGAAATATTATCGACCGTATTAGATGGCGGATGGTTGTAGACTTCCTGGATTTTTATTGGCGCTCTTTTCATTGGCCTGCATTTAATGTGGCCGATACAGCTATTTCCATAGGTATGGGCCTTTTTTTACTGGAATTGTGGAGTGATTATCGTCGGAAGGTGAGAGAAAAAAGCGATTAATAATGTAATAAATTACGTAGATATTTTCAAAAGGTGAAGAACGACCCGTGCATATTGTAAAAGGAAACAATAAAAATAGCACATTAAACAGAGCAAAAGGTCTTTGGTTTAAAGCACATAGGGAGTTGCAGCTCGGCAGGTGGCTTAAGGCAGTTAATTATCTGAATCAGTGTATTGAGATGAAAGAAGATTACGTTCCCGCTCTTCAAAGTCTTGCTGATATATATTTTCAACAAGAAAATTTCTCGGAGGCTGAATATTATATAAAAGAAGCGCTCAAACATGGGCCTCATGATCCCCGAAGTCACTTTATTATGGGGAGAATTCTCATGAACAAAGATATTCGGGAGGCCCTCACGTATTTTGAAAAGGCCAGAGAATATGGCGAGCTCACGTGGGGAGTGGCCCATAACCTTGCTTTTTGCTACATGCATGTTAATTTATATGATAAGGCGCTGGAATTCTTACAAAAAGCTCGGGAGCTTGAGCCCGGAAATGTGAAAACCTGTTTATTAACAGCCGAATTCTACAAAGGACAAAATAGACTGAAGGAGGCGAAAGATAAGCTTTTAGAAGCGAAACGTTTAAGACCTCATGATCTTTCAATTGATTACCTACTGGGTTTTATATGTTTATACATGGACAAACAGAGAGATTGCCTTCTGTATTGGGAAAGATTTTACAGGGAACACCCACATGATTTTAACTTTGTAAAAAGATTAATAGAAGTCTATTATCAAATAGGAAAGATTGACAGATGTATTCAGATTCTTAAAAGATCTCTTGAACTTGACCCTGGCAATGAAGAGATCAAAATGACATTGGATGTGTTTCAAAAATTAACCATATAGAGTGTGCAAAGAATAAGGAATGAATTAACATGTACCCTATTTTATTTCGCATTGGACCGATTACTATTTATACGTATGGATTTGCCCTCGCCCTTGCTTTCTTATTAAGCGGGTTAATTATTATACGAGAAGCCAAGAAAGCCGGGATAGATCACGGTAAGGTAATGGATGTATTTTTTTATTCACTTCTTGCCGGCCTTATTGGCTCCAGAATCCTCTATGTGTTATTTAATATGGGAGATTATTGGCCACATATATGGAAGATTTTTTTATTATGGGAAGGAGGCTTGGTTTTTTATGGAGGTCTTTTAGGGGGAGCACCGGTTTGTCTTTGGTTGATACATCATTATAATCTTCCTGTTTGGCCTGTCATTGATATTATAATTCTTCCGGGCCCCTTAGCCCATGCTATCGGCAGGATCGGCTGTTTTATGGCTGGTTGCTGCTATGGGAAAAGTTGCGCGTGGCCATGGGCAGTTATCTTCACAAATAAAGCAAGCCTTGCACCCTTAAACAGAGCAATTCACCCAACACAGCTGTATTCTTCTTCTACAAATTTATTGATATTCATTATACTCGCTTTAGTGAATCGAAAAAAGCGATTTCATGGACAGATCCTGAGTGTATACCTGTGTCTTTATCCTATTGGACGAATCATTAATGAATATTTTCGCGCTGATAAGCGTACTGTCGCATTATATGGTCCTTTTACAGTCACCCATTTAATTAGTATGACTATGATTCTCAGTGGTCTTTTTTTATATTACTATCTCTCAAAGTCATGCGAGCAGAATTAAGAGGGTGTGCCCAAAATTAAAATTGTTACAAAAAACTTGACAATATCATAATTAGTGATAAAATAATTATAACCTAAAGAGATTTCCCAATTCAAAAATTGTAGTACGAATCTTAAAAGTATACGGTTTATCCCTTTGATTTTCTCTAATTCTTATGCAATATGTTCCCTGTTCTGATCATACAATATAAAAATAAGGAATATTCATATGTGGGAGCGCATAAGCCTTCGTACAAGAATCATATCAATATGGTGCGCCTTGTTAATATTAATATTGGGGGGGGGATTAATTATGATATGGTATACTTATCAGCTCGAATCCCAATTTAACCTCATTGAGCAGGATATGACGAAGCTGCTTATAATAGATAATTTAGTCACTGCCTTATTGAATCAGAAAGGATTGCTCAGTTATTATGTTATGGATGGGAATGCAGAATGGCTTCTGGAATTGGAGGAATACGATCAGAGTGTGAGAGGATATCTTGAACAAGTAAAAGGCTATTCTCCCACTGAATCAGATAAAAAAATTATTAAGAAAATAAAATTTGAATATGAAGAATATATTAAAGATAAGGACCAAGTTATTGAGTACTATAAAAAAGGAGATATAAAAATCAACATTAAGGTTATACAGCATATACGCAATCATTTTTTAATTATTTTAAAGATATGTGAAGAGTATAAAAACAGTTTTCTTCAGAACATAACCCAGAGTCGTACAATACGGCACAACCAGGCTTTGCGATTAAGGATTATTTCAGTATCAGCCATGTTACTTGCCACCCTTTTAAGCGTTATATTAGCAATTATATTAATAGTCCAGATCCTAAGGCCGGTTCGTCGTTTGGCATTAGAGATAGATCAGCCCAAATATTTTGAGAAAACAGAGGATGAAGTAGTAATGCTCAAATATAGGGTTCGTAATTTAATCAAAGATATGGGAAAATTTGCTATCGTCGGAAGGCTTGCGGCAGAAGCAGCTCACAGTATTCGAAATCCTCTTACCGCTGTGAAAATGAGACTATTTTCAATGAAGAGTATGCCTCTCTCATCAAGTCAACAAGAGGATCTCGATGTAATTTCAGGGGAAATACGGCATATTAACGAGGTTATTACAAATTTTCTTGAATTTGTCCGCCCTCCTGCCCTGAAAAAACAAGAAGAAAGTATTTCAGATGTTGTAGATGCATCCATTCGGCTCCTTAAGCATCGTCTTGAATCATACAAAGTTGAGATTAAGGTGAGGCGGCGAAGCCGGTTTCCCAAAATATTACTCGATCCTGACCAACTGCGAGAGGTTTTTGTTAATTTAATAATCAATGCATGTGAGGCAATGAAAAAGGGCGGTACAATTATCATAGAGGAAGAAGCACAATTAGATGGCAACAAGGGGGAAGTATTGGTTATTCGTTTAATCGATGATGGCCCTGGAATCCCTGCATCGCTTCAAGAGAAGATATTTCAACCCTTTTTTACATCTAAAGAGGAGGGGACAGGGCTTGGATTAACAATTGCTGAAAGAATTATCAGTGATCACGGAGGATGGCTAGGTTTAGAATCAAGTGAGGGAAAAGGGGCGACATTCGTCATTAGCCTTCCATTACACAAGGAGTAATATGAACACTATTTTAATAGTTGATGACGATTTTCAGCTCAGGGAGAGTTTCAAGAAGATATTGATTGAGGAAGGGTATACCGTATATACGACATCCTCAGGCGAAACAGGTATTACGATATTAAAAGAACATCTTCCGGAAGTTGTCCTTTTAGATATATGTTTACCAGGAATGAACGGTTTGGAAACCTTCCAGGCCATGCGTCAAATTGATTCAAAAATACAGGTAATCATATTAACCGCCTTCGGGACAACTGAGACAGCCATAAAGGCTATTAAATTAGGAGCGTTTGACTATGTTCTCAAACCTTTCGAGGTCCTCGAAATGCTGTCTCTCATAAAACGGGCTTTAGATGTAGGAAAATTCATACGATCAAAGGTGGAGATTAATAAAGTCCCTGATAAAACAGAATCAGATGCAATTATTGGACAACACAAATGCATGCATGAGTTGTACAAATCAATTGGTCGAGTGGCCCCAACCGACGCTACGGTCTTAATCCGTGGCGAATCAGGGACAGGCAAAGAATTAGTAGCTCGTGCTATTTATCAGCATAGTCGCCGTGTCAATAAGCCCTTTCTTGTTGTTAATTGTGTGGCAATTCCTGAAACCCTTCTTGAAAGTGAGTTGTTCGGATATGAAAAAGGTGCATTCACGGGGGCTTTTAGCCGTCGATTGGGAAAAGTTGAACAGGTAAATGGCGGTACTATGTTTCTTGATGAAATTGGCGATATGCCGGTGAGTCTTCAGGCTAAAATTCTTCGATTGCTCCAGGAAAGGCATGTCGAACGATTGGGAGGCAGAGAACTTATTCCGGTGGATGTCCGCATTATCACGGCAACTAACAGGGATTTAGAGGAATCTCTTTCAAAAGGGTACTTTCGAGAAGATCTTTACTATCGGCTTAAGGTTGTCACTATTTGGATCCCTCCCCTTCGTGACCACTTAAGCGATGTGAGTATGCTCTCAGACTATTTTCTCACCCGTTTTGTAAGAGAGATGAAAATTCAAAATTCAGGCATTACCGCTGAGGCGAAAAATATACTGGAACAATATCATTGGCCTGGTAATATTCGTGAGTTGGCTAATGTCATACAAAAGGCGTTAATATTTAACCCCGGCGGGCCTATCGGGCCTGATGAGATTAGGCAGGCCATTTATGGTGGAAGTATAAAAAAATATAAAGCCAATTACTCTCCCCACGAAACCTTTCGACAATGGATTCGCGAGACACTCACCTCAAATGCGCATGACACTACATTTGACTATATTATGAATTATTTCGGGGGTATTGTTGTGAGCGAAACCCTTGCTCTCACAGGTGGTAACCGTACGCATGCCGCCAAACTTCTTAATATTTCACGACCAACACTTCAGGCTAAAATAGAAAAATATAAAATAAAAATCGAACCTTTAATCAAAAATGATTGAATCCTCTTTTTAAATTTATTCCTTTATTAAGAAGGAGGAGTAAAGACTTAATACAAGGGGGAACTCCTTATTTCTTTACAGTGTGTAAAGAATATTGCCACCACATTTTTGATAAAATAGTATATAATACTGTAACAATACTGCACTATTTTAAATATATCCTTATATTATAATTAGTTATCCTAATTCAATAATTTTTTTTAATGTTGGCATATATTTTGCTAATAATTTAAACGATTTAAATATACAATTTTTTTCTCGCATTAAAACAGCGTGAAGAGTTCAGGAACACATATACTAAAATGAGAATTAGATCTGAAGAAAAAGATAAAAAGATTAAAATTATAATAATAATTACCCTTGTCAGTATCGCGTTGTTGCTCACATATTATTTCCACTCTAGCCGTCAATCCTCTATCCTATTTACACATTTTTTTTATATACCTATTATTTTGACGAGTATTTGGTGGGAAAGAAAAGGATTGCTTGTATCTTTCTTGTTGGGGGGAAATTTACTTATCAGTGATTATATTATCAGAGGATATACCTTAGTCAGCCAGGATATTTCCCGAGTAATCATGTTTCTTATCATTCCCTTATTAGTCATTGAATTGCGAAAAGAGATTGAAATAGCAGAAGAGGAGATTAAAATAGCGTATGAGAAAATAAATCAAATATTTAATATTACAGGGAGCGGTTTAAGGGTTATTGATAAGCATTTTAATATGATTCATTTTAATGACGGTTTCCTTTCTTTACTAGGGATAAAAAAAGAAGACGTCGTGGGAAAGAAGTGTTATGAGGTGCTTCGAGGTCCATTGTGCCATACATCCGGTTGTACACTCAGGCAAATTCTCAGGGGACGGGAGCATGTCGAAAGCGACATTGAAAAAGAGCTTAGTGATGGTACTAAGAGATATTGCATTCTATCGGCGATTCCTCTTCGAAGACCCGACGGTTCATTGATCGGAATTGTTGAAGATCTTAAAGATATTACTGACCGTATGCTAGCACAAAAAGCCCTTCGGGAAAGTGAAGAAAGATATCGATCGTTTGTGAAAAATTTCAAGGGTATTGCGTTTCAAAGCTCAATAGATTTTTCACCTATTTTCTTCCATGGCGCAGTCGAAACAATAACCGGCTATACAGAGGAGGAATTCATAACCGGCAAGCCTCGATGGGACGAGATTATTCATCATAATGATTTACCAAAAATTTACGAAACCTCCAAGCGATTACGAAGAATTCCTAACTTTTCATGTGAACGGGAATATTGTATCGTTCGTAAAGATGGGGAAATGAGATGGGTTGAAGAAATTATTCACAACACATGCGATCATTTTGGAAGACCAATATTAATTCAAGGTATCATATATGACATTACAGATCGTAAAGGGGCAGAGGAGGCCTTAATAAAAAGTGAGGAACGTTTTCTTCAAGCCCAGAAGATGGAAGCAATAGGCAGACTGGCGGGAGGAGTTGCTCATGACTTTAATAATTTGCTTACTATCATTATGGGAAATAGCGGACTCGTTCTAGATGATCTTAAAGAAAATAATCAGCTTCGAAGTGATATTATGGAGATCTATAAGGCGGGGAATCGAGCAACTTTATTGACACGGCAACTTTTAGCATTTAGCAGAAAGCAGATGCTTAAACCAAAAGTTCTTGACCTTAATACTATTGTATCTGATACGGAAAAGATGCTTCGGCGTCTTATTGGGGAGGATATTAACCTTATCACTACGTTGGGACCTGATCTTGCTCTCACCAAAGCTGATCCTGGACAAATTGAGCAGATTATTATGAACCTTGCTGTTAATGCACGGGATGCAATGCCTCAGGGAGGTGACTTTACCATAAAGACAAGAAATGTAATCCTCGATGAAGATTATTGTAAGATCGTCCCGGAAGGTCGCGCGGGAAGATTTGTCATGCTCTCATTTGAGGATACGGGAATAGGCATGGATAAGACAATCCTTAATCGGATATTTGACCCTTTTTTTAGTACAAAGGGGCCGGGAGAAGGGACGGGATTAGGCCTATCAACTGTCTATGGCATTGTCAAACAGCATGAAGGGTGGATTACAGTATATAGTGAGCCAGGCTATGGGACTAAGTTCACTATTTATCTGCCTGCTTTATATAATAAAAAAGTCGATGAATCCATAGATTCTCTTCAATTAGAATGTGTCCAGGGAAAGGGCGAGACTATTTTGATTGTAGAGGATGAAGATGGTGTGCGCAGATTTGCCAAAAAAACACTGAGCAAAAATGGTTTTGTAGTTTTTGAAGCTGCCAATGCGCAGAAGGCGCTCTCTCTTTTTGAGAGAAAAAAAGGGAACTTCGATGTCGTAGTAAGTGATGTCGTGTTGCCAGATTTAAATGGAGTTCAACTCGTTGGGCAACTGGTTGCGAAAAAGCCTAATCTCGCTGTTATTCTCACAAGCGGTTATTCAGATCAGAAGTCGAAATGGGATGTGATTTGTGAAAAGAACTTACATTTCCTTAAGAAGCCGTATAATACGTTTGAGTTGCTCAAGATCATTAAGGATGCAAAACAGGCGTCCTATTAAATTTCATTTTTTCTCTTCAATGCCATATTCACCAATTGCACGAAATTTATTATAACGTTTGTCTAAAAGCTCT